>NZ_VOGY01000005.1 GCF_008033385.1 Algibacter pacificus
ACACTTATCTTTAGATTATAAAACACCTAATATGGTATACAAATTATCAGCCTAAATTCAATTTTTAACCTGTAGCCATATTTCAGGACAAGACAAAACTGCGTAGTTTCCAGCGGTTGTCTAAAGCCGGAATTGGGATGCCAAAAACCGTGTTTACCAATTATTCTCGCGATGTGGAACGTGTTATTAAACATGTTGGCGGAACACCTGTAATTATTAAGCTTTTGGAAGGAACTCAGGGTTTGGGGGTGGTTTTAGCGGAAACTAAAAATGCAGCCGAATCGGTTTTAGAAGCTTTTAATGGCTTGCAAGCTCGTGCTTTGGTGCAGGAATATATTGCAGAAGCTAAAGGTGCAGATTTACGGGCTTTAGTGGTGGACGGCCAAGTGGTTGGCGCTATGAAACGCCAAGGGAAAGAAGGCGAGTTTCGTTCTAATCTACACCGTGGCGGATCGGCAGTGATTGTAAAATTAAATCACGATGAGTTGAAGGTGGCGATGAATGCAGCGCAAGCCTTAAAATTACCCGTTTGTGGTGTGGATATGTTACAGTCGGAACGTGGACCATTACTTTTGGAAGTAAATTCCACGCCTGGTTTAGAAGGTATTGAAAGCGCTACGGGACGCAATATTGCAAAAAATATTATTGTTTATATTGAAAAAAACACCAAATAAATGCCAGAATTAAGTAATAACATTTTAACTATTTTAGGAGAGGATATACGCCCAGGAGAACGTAGAGAGGTTAATTTTGATGTTGCTAATTTGCATACTTCAACACCGGTAAATGTGCCGGTTATTATTGAGCGTGCTAAAAAACCTGGGCCCACAGTGCTTTTTACTGCGGGAATTCATGGCGATGAGGTGAACGGTGTGGAAATTGTACGTCAACTTATTGCTAAAGGCATTAATAAACCAAAGATTGGAACCATTATTTGCATTCCGGTTATTAATGTGTTCGGATTTATAAATTTAAAACGAGAATTTCCCGATGGTCGGGATTTAAACCGCGTGTTTCCGGGAAGTCCTACGGGTTCGTTAGCAGGGCGTGTGGCTTATAAATTGGTGACAGATATTTTACCCCATGTGGATATTATATTAGATTTTCATACCGGAGGCTCTGGCCGTTTTAATGCACCGCAATTACGATATGTTAAAGGTGATATTCAACTTAATGAATTAGCAAAAGCCTTTGCTGCGCCTTTTGTTTTATACTCTAAAAATTTATCTAAATCTTTTAGAACGACCTGTTTTAAATTAGGAAAGCCTTTGTTGCTTTTTGAAGGTGGAAAGTCGAACCATATTGATGATGTTGTTACTAATTCTGGAGTAAATGGTTGTAAACGGGTTTTAAAACATTTAGGGATGTTAGGGGTTAATTTTAAATCGTCTAGCCCTAGAAAAGGCAGTATTTTTATTGATGATAGTAAATGGCAACGAGCCAAATTTTCGGGTATGTTTAAAGCATCCGTAGCCATAGGGTCGTATGTGGATAAGCGTGATGTTCTGGGGAATATTACCGATCCTTATGGAAAGTTTGACTATGCTGTAAAAGCACCAAATTCAGGATATATTATTAATGTAAACGAATCGCCGATTGTGTATCAAGGGGATGCTTTATTTCATATTTCTACACGGTTGAAACATTAAATTTTACGTATTTTTGATTACAAATTCTGAATAGGATATGACTAAAAACGAATTACGTAAAAGGTATAAAAAACTTCGGAAGGCGCTATCTGAAAATCAAATAGACGATTTTAGTTTGGCTATTGCTAATCAGCTTTTAAAATTGCCTGTTTGGGATTATTCATTTTACCATGTTTTTCTTGCTATTGAAGAACATAAGGAAGTCAATACCGATTATATTCTTAATATTCTATCTGGAAAAGATAAAAATATTTTAATTTCTAAAAGTGATTTTAAAACGGGAGCAATGATGCATTTTTTGCTTACCGATAATACCGTGATTAAAAAAAATAGTTATAATATTCCTGAGCCTGTTGATGGTATTGAGATTTTGGACGACAAAGTTGAGGTGGTTTTTATTCCGCTTTTAGCTTTCGATGAAATAGGTAATCGCGTGGGCTACGGTAAAGGGTTTTATGATAGGTTCTTAGCCAAATGTAAACCTGAAACTATTAAAATTGGCTTGTCTTTTTTTAATGCTGACGCGGAAATTACCGATGTTTTTGAAAGTGATGTGCGTTTGGATTATTGTGTGACTCCGGAGCGGGTTTATCGGTTTTAGTTTTTACTAAACGCTTTCTTATTAAAAACAATAAGCATTAAAAAACCCGTGCTTATGGCCATATCTGCAACATTAAAAACGGGTTCGAAAAAATTGAAACGTTGTCCGCCATATAAAGGAATCCACTTGGGTAGGTCTGCACTAAATAATGGGAAATAAAGCATGTCTACTACTTTTCCGTGTAGAAAACCATCATAGCCACCTGTTTCAGGTAAAAATGAAGCTATTTGGTTAAAACTGCTGTCAAATAAAACGCCGTAGAATACCGAATCTATAATATTTCCTAAGGCACCAGCAAAGATTAATGCAATAGCGGCTATTAGTATTTTAGAACCTTGTTTTTTGGTGGTATCTACTAGCCAATAGCCAATACCAAAAATGGCAAAGACTCTAAATAATGTTAAAGCTATTTTTGCAGTTCTGTCATTTATAAATGAAGCAAAATCACTAATTTTTGTACCCCAGGCCATACCATCATTTTCAATAAAATATATTTTAAACCATGTAAAAACCTCGACACTATCGTGAAGGGCAAAATGGGTTTTAATATAAATTTTACTAATCTGATCGATTAATAAAATGGAAATAATAAGTATAATAGATTTTTTTAAAGACATGTTTAAAAAATAAAAACGCCTCATGAAAGCATGAGACGTTTCAAATATAAAATTTTAATTACGAATTATTGCATGTTTTTAGCTTCGATACTCAATGTGGCATGTGGTACAAGTTCTAAACGTTTTTTGTTTATTAATTTCCCTGTAACACGACAAACACCGTAAGTTTTATTTTCAATACGAATTAAAGCGTTTTTTAAGTCGCGAATAAATTTTTCTTGACGAATGGCTAACTGCGAGTTCGATTCTTTACTCATTACCGCACTACCTTCATCAAAAGCTTTAAATTGTGGCGATGTATCTTCGGTTCCATTGCTATGGTCGTTCATATACGCACTTTGTATTAAGGCTAAATCGTGTTGTGCTTTTTTTATTTTTTCTGTAATTAGTACTTTAAATTCTGCTAAATCAGCATCCGAGTATCTTACCGTATTTTCTGCCATAATTTTAGTTTTTTTCGATATATAATTTGGTATTTACTTCATCGAAAGCAATTTCTATACCATCTTCTAATTTATCAATAATTATTAATTCGTTTGTTAGTGTTTCAGACTTAATATACGCAAGGTTTGTTTCTACGGCCTTTACAATATGTTCGTCTTTTTGAAAAGTAACATTAATACGATCTGTAACTTCAAAACCTGAATCTTTTCGTAAATTTTGTATGCGGTTTATTAATTCTCTCGCAATACCTTCATGACGTAATTCTTCAGAAATTGTAACATCTAAAGCTACTGTTAATGAACCTTCGTTTGCAACCAACCACCCTTCGATATCTTGCGATGTTATTTCAACATCTGCACGTTCTAAGGTAATACTTTTTCCGTTAATTTCGACGTCCAAAATACCATTTTGCTCAATGTCTTTTATGTCGTTCGCTGTGAAGTTATTAACTAATTGCGCTATGGCTTTCATGTCTTTTCCAAAACGGGGGCCAAGGACTTTAAAGTTTGGTTTTATTTGTTTTACTAAAATATCCGAAGCATCTTCTAAAACTTCAATTTCTTTGACATTAACCTCTGATTTTATAAGGTCTGCAACGGCTAAAATTTCATTTTTTTGAGATTCACTATCAATAGGAATCATTATTTTTTGTAAAGGTTGTCTTACTTTTATTTTTTCTTTTGCACGTAATGAAAGTACTAAAGAGGAAATAATTTGAGCGCTTTCCATCTTGTTTTCTAGAGACTTATCAACAAAATCGGTATTAAATACTGGGAATTCTGATAAGTGAATACTCTCAAAAGATTCTTTTTTAGTAACCGAATTTAAATCTAAATACAGTTTATCCATAAAGAACGGTGCAATAGGGGCACCTAACTTCGCAATAGTTTCCATACAGGTGTAAAGTGTTTGGTATGCCGAAATTTTATCTTGTTGGTAATCACCTTTCCAGAAACGTCTTCTACTTAAACGTACAAACCAGTTACTTACATAATCTTGTGTGAAATCTGAAATGGCTCTCGCTGCTTTTGTAGGCTCGTAATCGGCATAAAACGCATCTACTTTCTGAATAAGAGTGTGTAATTCTGAAAGGATCCAGCGATCTATTTCCGGGCGTTCGTTTAATGGAATATCGGCTTCGCTATAGTTGAAGTTATCCAAATTAGCATAAAGCTGAAAGAATGAATAGGTGTTGTAAAGTGTTCCGAAGAATTTACGTTTTACTTCCTCTATACCTTCTAAATCGAATTTTAAATTATCCCAAGGATTTGCGTTAGCAATCATGTACCAACGGGTGGCATCGGCACCATAAGTTCCTAAAGTTTCAAATGGATCGACGGCATTCCCTAAACGTTTAGACATTTTTTGTCCGTTTTTATCTAAGACCAATCCGTTAGAGACTACGTTTTTGTAAGCCACAGAATCGAAAACCATAGAAGCTATAGCGTGGAGTGTGTAAAACCATCCACGAGTTTGATCGACACCTTCTGCGATAAAATCGGCTGGGAAGGATTTGTTGTCGTCAATTTTTTCTTTGTTTTCAAAAGGATAGTGCCATTGCGCATAAGGCATAGACCCAGAATCGAACCAAACATCAATTAAATCGCTTTCGCGTTTCATAGGTTGTCCGCTTGCCGAAACTAAAGTTATTTTGTCAACAATATTTTTGTGTAAATCTATTTTCGCATAGTTTTCTTCGGAATTGTTTCCAACTTCAAAATCTGCAAAAATATCTTCAGCTAAAACACCTGCGGAAACGGCTTTTGCCATTTCGGCTTTTAATTCTTCAACAGAACCAATACAAAGTTCTTCTTTACCATCTTCGGTTCTCCAAATTGGCAATGGAATACCCCAGTAGCGTGAACGCGATAAATTCCAGTCGTTTGCATTTGCTAACCAATTACCAAAACGGCCAGTTCCGGTAGCTTTTGGTTTCCAGTTGATGCCTGTGTTAAGCTCGTGCATACGCCCTTTTACATCGGTAATTTTAATAAACCAAGAATCTAATGGGTAATATAGAATTGGCTTATCTGTACGCCAACAGTGTGGGTAGTTGTGTTTATATTTTTCAACCTTAAAGGCTTTGTTTTCTTCTTTTAATTTAATAGCAATTTCAACGTCTATAGAGCGTTCGGGAGCTTCACCGTCATCATAATATTCGTTTTTAACATATTTACCACCAAACTCTTTCATTTCTGGTCTAAAACGACCTTGTAAATCTACAAGTGGTACTAAATTGTCGTTTTCGTCTTTTACAAGCATTGGTGGTATTTCTGGTGTTGCTTGTTTGGCAACCAAAGCATCGTCTGCTCCAAAAGTTGGTGCGGTGTGTACAATTCCGGTACCATCTTCTGTGGTTACAAAATCTCCAGCAATAACTCTAAAGGCATTTTCGGGGTTATCGTTTGGTAAAGCATAAGGTAATAATTGTTCGTATTTAATACCAACAAGATCTTTTCCTTTAAATTCTTTTACAACAAAATATGGAATTTTTTTATCACCATCTTTATATTCTAAAAGAGCCGATTTTTCTTCTACACGTTTAAATTTTCCGTCGAATTGTTTGTTAACCAATGGTTTTGCCAAAATAACATTCATAGGTTTGAATGTGTATTGATTATAAGTTTCAACTAAAACATAATCAATTTTTGGTCCAACGGTTAGTGCGGTATTACTTGGTAATGTCCAAGGTGTGGTAGTCCAAGCTATAAAATGGATGTCGCCTTCGTTTTGTAAAAAATCGGGCAAGGTGTTTTCTATGGCTTTAAACTGCGCCACAATAGTGGTGTCGGTAACATCTTGGTAAGCTCCAGGTTGGTTAACCTCGTGCGAACTTAAACCAGTTCCTGCTTTTGGTGAATAAGGCTGAATAGTATAGCCTTTATACATTAAATTTTTAGTGTATATTTCTTTTAATAGCCACCAAACGGTTTCCATGTATTTTGGTTCGTAGGTAATATACGGGTCGTCCATATCTACCCAGTATCCCATTTTTTGAGTTAAGTTGTTCCAAACATCGGTGTAGCGCATAACGGCTTTTCGGCAGGCTGCGTTGTAATCTTCTACCGAAATGGTTTTACCAATATCTTCTTTGGTAATGCCGAGTTCTTTTTCTACACCTAATTCAATAGGTAAACCATGGGTATCCCAGCCAGCTTTACGCTTTACTTGGTAGCCTTTCATAGTTTTATAACGCGGAAAAATATCTTTAATAGCGCGTGCTAAAACATGGTGAACCCCTGGTAAGCCGTTTGCCGAAGGTGGGCCTTCAAAAAACACAAAAGGTTTGTGACCTTCTCTGGTGGTTACACTTTTTTCAAATATGTTATTTTCTTGCCAATAGTTTAAGATCTGGTCTGCAACATTTGGTAAGTCAAGTCCTTTGTATTCAGGAAATTTAGCGCTCATTTATCATTAATTCTAGTAAGGATGCGAATTTAAGGAATTATACTTAAAACATTAATTTTTTAAAATAAAAAAAGACCACTAAAGTTGTGGTCTTTAAAATTGTGTTTATGTTGCTTGTTTTATACTATTCTTCTGTTGTGTTGAAAAAGGCTTGTAAAGCTTTAAAATTTTCGGGTTTTGATATAATTTTTTTGTCTTTGTCTAAAATAAAATAGGTTGGTGTTGCTGTAACGTTATAGGCATCGCCTATTTCATTATCCCATTTTCCTTCGCCGTAAACATGTATAAAATTCGGGTAATCGTAGGTGAGGCTTTTCCAATTATAAGGTTCATCTTCTAGACCAATAGCAACAACTTTTGCCAAACCTTTATCCAAAGAATTTACAAAGGTTTTTAGTTGTGGAATTTCATCTAAACAATGTGAGCAAGTACTACTCCAAAAGACTACAATGTAATTTTTTGCAAGATCTAGTTTGCTTAATTGGGTGTCAATAAGTTTACCTTCTTTTTTTATTTTAAGAGGAAAGTCTGGAGCTTTTTTACCAATCGATAAGGTTTTAAAGATAGTTAAGCCGCTAATTAATTCTTTGTCATTTAGCGCTTTTGCTACGGTCATTAAATAATTGTCTGAAATATAATTGGCAACAGACTCGAAACCTAAATCGGCCATTTGTTCCCATAAATCAACCAGTAAAATACGTTGCACACCGTAAGGCGCTATTTTTAAAGCGTCGCAAAAAACGTTTATATTATTTTTGTAATTGGTGGCATCATCTTCTGCTTCCGATGACATTCCAAATACGTAATTCAGCATTTTTTCTTCTAAAAAACTGGAGCTTTGTAATGTTGGATTATTAAAATCTACATAATCGAAATAATGCGATTTTAATTGGTTTTTATAGGTTTCCAAATCTTCAAAATCGCTTGGAACAAAAGGTTTATTGGCTTTTATAAATTCTAAAGCAATCATGCCTTGGGCTGCTTTTTCAAACTCGTGTTGTGTGTCTTGTTGTGTTTTAAAAATAGATTTTAAAGCTTTTGTTTTTTTACTTCCCGATCTAAAGAAATTACCAATGCTTTGGGTTACCATAGACATGCTGTTGGTGTAGGAAGCTAAAAGTTTATTTTCGGAAGATTTTTGAAACATAACCCCAGTTTCAGAATTAAAAGTCAATTCAATATCTTCTTTGCCGTTGTAAATCACGTCGAAATTGTAATCCTCTTGTGGTACGGCATAAACCACACGATATATGCCTTTTGTGTGTGTAGAATCTAACTGAAATTCAAAACCCCCGGTTTCTTTATCCACTTCGGAATTAGCAATATAAGCAGATAGGGTTGGTGTTACTTTGTAAAGTAAAGCAAAATTGTAATCTTTTGCAGGAGAGAATGTGCCTTTTATGCTATGTTGGGCAAATAAAAAACTAGGTAATAAGAGGATTAAATAGAGTAAACGTTTCACAATTTTGAAAATGTATTTATTTAATTTTAAAATGAAACAAAAATTAAGCCACGATGGGTTGCAATGCGCTTAAAGATTGCTTTATTGTTTTTATGTTTTCGAAAGTTAGCATAAGTCGTAAGCCATTTCGGGTAGATTTCTCTTTCATTGTGCAAGCTCCAGGGTGTGTTTGTACAAACTGTAAAACCTTGGTAAAACTCGGACTTTGATAAAAATTACTTTGTTGGTCGTTTATAAAATAACCAACAAGTTTCCCTTTTTTCATAACGACTTTCTCAAAACCAATTTTGGTTGCTAACCACTTAATTTGGACACTATTTAGTAAATCGGTCACTTGCTTTGGAAGTTCTCCAAAACGATCGATTAATTCCGTTTCAAAAGTACGTAATTCGGCTTCGGTTTTCAAATTATTTAGCTGCGTATATAGGATTAATCTTTCAGCGATATTATTAACATAATCATCTGGAAAAAGTAATTCAAAATCGGTGTCTATAGTGACATCTTTTACATAAACGCGATCTTCTTCGGGTTCGTCATAAAGGTCTTTAAATTCTGTTTCTTTAAGTTCTTCAATGGCTTCATTCAATATTTTTTGATAAGTGTCAAAACCAATATCGTTCATAAATCCACTTTGTTCACCACCGAGTAAATCTCCAGCGCCGCGAATTTCTAAATCTTTCATGGCAATATTAAACCCACTACCTAATTCTGTAAATTGCTCTAAAGCGGTAATGCGTTTTCGGGCATCGTCGGTCATGGCCGAATATTCTGGGGTTATAAAATAGCAAAAGGCTTTTTTGTTGCTTCGCCCAACACGGCCGCGCATTTGGTGTAAATCGCTTAGGCCAAAATTATTGGCGTTATTTATAAAAATAGTGTTGGCATTGGGCACGTCTAAACCACTTTCAATAATGGTGGTGCTTACCAAAACATCAAATTCACCATCCATAAAAGCAAGCATGAGTTGTTCTAGTTTTTTGCCATCCATTTGCCCGTGGCCAATGCCAATTTTGGCATCGGGTACTAAGCGTTGGATCATGCCAGCTACTTCTTTTATATTTTCTATTCTATTATGAATGAAGAAAATTTGTCCGCCACGCTGAATTTCATAACTCACCGCATCTCGAATTTCATCTTCACTAAAACGAATCACGTGGCTTTCAATAGGATAGCGGTTTGGTGGTGGTGTTGTTATAACCGATAAATCGCGGGCTGCCATTAAGCTAAACTGTAAGGTTCTTGGAATGGGTGTTGCGGTTAAGGTTAGTACATCGACATTTTCTTTTAGTGTTTTTAGTTTTTCTTTTACGGCAACTCCAAATTTTTGCTCTTCATCGACTATTAAAAGTCCTAAATCTTTAAATTTTACGTTTTTGTTTACAATTTGGTGGGTACCTATAATAATGTCTACGTTACCGTTTTCTAAACCCTCTAGGGTAGTGCGTTTTTCTTTAGCGGTTCTAAAGCGGTTTACATAATCTACCGTAACCGGGAAATCTTTTAAACGTTCACGAAAAGTACGTGCATGTTGGTATGCTAAAATGGTTGTTGGTACTAAAACGGCCACTTGTTTTCCGTTGTCTACCGCTTTAAAAGCCGCGCGAATAGCGACTTCTGTTTTACCAAAACCAACATCGCCACAAACTAAACGGTCCATGGGGCGTTCGCTTTCCATGTCCATTTTAATATCGGCTGTTGCGGTGCTTTGGTCGGGGGTGTCTTCGTAAATAAACGAAGCTTCCAACTCGTGTTGCATATAGCTATCGGGTTTGTATTGATAGCCTTTTTTAGTTTTACGTTTGGCGTAAAGTTTTATTAAATTAAAAGCCACGTGTTTTACCCGTGCTTTGGTTTTTTGTTTTAAAGTTTTCCAAGCGGTGCTACCTAATTTATAAATTTTAGGAGGTTTGCCGTCTTTTCCATTAAATTTTGTGATTTTATGCAGGGAATGAATGCTTAAATAAAGCACGTCTCTTTCGCCATAAACTAATTTAATAGCTTCTTGTTTTTGGCCTTCAACATCTATTTTTTGAAGTCCGCCAAAACGTCCAATACCATGATCGATATGCGTGACGTAATCGCCAATATCAAGATTGGTGAGTTCTTTTAAAGTGATGGCTTGTTTTTTTGCATAGCCATTTTTTACGTTGAATTTATGGTAACGTTCAAAAATTTGATGATCGGTATAACACACTATTTTAGTATCGTGATCTATAAATCCTTGATGTAAAGATAATACGATGGTTTGATAAGAAACGTCGCCTTCCACATCATCAAAAATATCGTGAAAACGTTTGGCTTGTTGTTCGCTAACGCAGGCAATATAATTGGTATAACCCTTGTTATGATTGCTGTTTAAGTCTTCTATTAATAAATTGAATTGTTTATTAAAAGATGGTTGCGGTGTGGTTTTAAACTCTATAATTTGAACGGCGTTTCCAATTTTAGACATGATAGAATTGGTTCCGAATTCTATAATTGAAAAGTCGAGTAATTGTTTTTTTAAGATGGCGGAATTACAAAACAGCTCATTTGGTTTGGCTTGTTTTATTTCGGAAGATAGATTTTTATAGGTATCCTCGGCTTTTTTGTAAAAATCGTCGATTCTTGAAAAGAGTATATCGGCATTTTTTAAACCAATAATTGTTTTTTGAGCTATGTATTTTAAGAAACTTTGACGTTTTTCTTCGAATAATTTATTGGCAACGTTAGGGATAACGTTTATTTTTTTTATTTGATCGATGGATAATTGGGTTTCCACATCGAAAGTCCGGATGGTATCCACCTCGTCTCCAAAAAACTCGATACGATAAGGCAAGTCGTTAGAGAATGAAAAGACATCGACAATACCGCCACGAACTGAAAATTCGCCGGGTTCGGTAACAAAATCGACGCGTTTAAATTGGTATTCGAAAAGGACTTCGTTTACAAAATCTATGGATAAATTATCGTTTACGGCTACTTTTAGTGTATTGCGCTCCAGTTCTTTGCGGGTAACCACCTGCTCGAAAAGGGCATCGGGATAGGTAACAATAATGGCCGGTTTTTTTTGCGAATTGATACGGTTTAAAACCTCGGCGCGGAGTAATACGTTGGCGTTATCGGTTTCTTCTATTTCGTAAGGGCGACGATAACTTCCTGGGTAGAATAGAACATCTTTGTTGTTGCAAAGTTGTTCTAAATCGTTGAGGTAAAAGGCGGCTTCTTCTTTGTCGTTAAAAACGAGTAGAAAAGGTTTGTCTTCTTGTTTAAAGGCATTGGCAATAACGAAAGATAGTGATGAGCCTACAAGACCTTTTAAATGTATTTTGTTTTGATTTTTGGCAATAGCAGTTTGCAGATTTTGCGTTTGCAAAGTCTGTAAATAAGTTTGCGAGAGGATAGATTTACTCACGTAATTATGGTTTTACGTTTGCAAATATAAGGTTTAGATGGGTTTATGAGGGGTTTGAATTTGCCAAAAATGTTAAATTTTTTGGACTAAATTATCTGAGGCATTTCTGTATTTGCGTTAAGGATTGCAACGGAAAGCCCACAGCGTTGCTGATGGAAATCAGCAACGCGAGGACTTGCAGAGGAAAGCCTGACCCTTGGGGAACGCCCAAAAAAATAAACTTAAGGTTTAAAATCTTAAAAAAAAGATGTAGGTTTGCAGCACTAACTAAAAGAAATTAAGATATGTCATTTTCAGATTTATTTGATAGTGGTTTTAAAAAACGTAACGAGGACCATTTTGCAGCGATTGTAAAAGTAGCAATGAATGATGGCATTATTACGGATGATGAGCAAGCGTTTTTAAAACGTTTAGCACATAAATTGGATATTAGTGAAGGTGATTTTGAGATTATATTGAAGGATTATAAAAATCATCCAATTAATCCGCCGGTATCTTACGATCGTCGTTTAGAGCGTTTGTATGATTTGACCCGTATGGTTTATGTGGATGAAATTAAAAGTGAACAAGAAGTGATTTTGCTGAAGAAAATAGCATTAGGACTTGGTTTTCATTCTGATAATGTGAAATATATTGTAGATAAAGCACTGAAATTAGTAGAAAGAGGTGTGGATTTGGATATTTTTGTTGATGAAATAAAAAATATGAATAAATAAAGATTTTATTCTTAGATGTTATATAATATAATGAGCGTTCTATTTTTAGGACGCTTTTTTTATGCAAAAAAAAACGAGCTGTTGGAGTTTTGGTGTTTGTTAGTATAAAAAAACCTTGAACTGTTTCCGGCTGAAATGAAAACAAGCATCAAGGTTAATTTCTTAAAAAGATTAATAGCATTGCAAATTTAAAAATAATTTGGGAAATGTGTTGGTTTTAGTATTACCTTAAGGTTAACTATATTTTATTTTTCTTAAAATACGTACGGTTTCTTTGTATAAAGTATAAACTTCGGTGTTGTGTTTTTTTAAATAAGGTTTGGCTTCGTTTAGTTTGTCGATGGCTTCGTGAAACAAATTAAGGTAGCAAATTAAGTAGGTAACGGGGAGGTTTTTTAAATCGTTTTCTTCTTGTTGGGTTAATGATAGGCCTTTTTTTAGTTTTTCTAGAATGCTGTTATTGCTGTTGTAAATGTGGTGTAAAACTTTTTTGTCGTACTGTGGTGGCTCGAATAAAAGTTTGGTTTCTATGGTGTAACTCGCGTTATTTTCAAATTTAATAAGGGTTTCTTCTAAGGGGTAATATTTGTTTGAATTTTGAAATGCTAAGTTGACATATTCAATAATTTTAAAGGTCTCATCGGTTATTGATATGGAGACCTCGTCTAAGGCGGAAAAAAATAAAAGAACTTGTTCGTTAATCAGTTTTATATCGACCCGTGAGTAGTAAATTTGATTTTTGGTGACTTTTTTTTGCCCAGCCCAGCAGATTACAAAATACTCTTGAAACACTTTGTATTGTGGGTTGTAGTCCACACGAGTTTTCATGAAATCGAAAACGCCGTCGAGGGTGTGTTCAATATTGTTTTGCGCATTTTTTTCTATGGCTTCAACAATTTTGGAGTTAACATCTTTTATGTCACTTTCAAAAACTTTAGGCATGCTAATGCTGCCTTCTCTAAAGAAGATGGAGCCTCCGTAGTATTTCCAAACGTTTTTTCGGAGGGATGTTAGTTTTCCTGTTGGTCTAATGGTAACCAAACCCACAACTTTGTGGTCCGGCAGATGCGGAAATGGGATGTTTTCATACTGCACAATGGGTGGGTTGGTTAAATAGGCGTTTATTAAATTCTGAATTTTACTATCATCAAAAAAATCGACGCCAACAATATTGTTTTCTTCGTCTTCTACTCCAATAACAATGTATGCGTTGTTTTTTGGGTTGCTGTTTGATAATGCACAAACATGTTTTAAAAACTTGGCTTTCCCTTCTTTATACCCAATATCAATTTTACGCTTTTTGTCATAAAAACTATTCTCATCGTTGTGAGCCAAAAGGTGTTTTATGAGGAGGCGTTTGTTAATCATGCTTCTTTGTTAACGATAGTGCTGTTTGCTTGTGCGGTACAGAACATTAAAATATCGGCCAGATTAACGTGTGGTGGTCGTGAAATGGCAAAATAAATAACGTCGGCAACATCTTTGGCTTGTAAAGCTTTAAAGCCTTTGTAGGTATTGTTGGCATTGGGGTTGCCTTTAAAACGAACTTCCGAAAACTCGGTTTCTACCAGTCCTGGGTTTACGGCGCCCACCTTAATACCGTAAGGGTTTAAGTCGATACGCATGCCTTCTGTAATGGCTAAAACGGCGTGTTTGCTTGCGCAATACACATTGCCTTTTGAATAAACTTCTTTTCCTGCCGATGAGCCAATGTTTATAATATGCCCCGATTGTCTTTCGGTCATTTGTGGAATAACGGCTTTACTAACATAGAGTAAACCTTTAACGTTAATATCCATCATGGCATCCCAATCGTCAATGTTTCCCTCGTTAATGGGGTCTAATCCATGGGCGTTTCCAGCATTATTTATTAAAATGTCGATGGTTTTAAAATTTTCAGGTAAACTGTTAATGGCATTGAGTGTCGCTTCTTTATCTCGTACATCAAAATTCAAAATATGTACCTCGGTTAGGTCTTTTAGTGCGTTTTGTATGGTGTTTAGGCGTTCTAATCGTCGGCCACAGAGTATTAATTTAATACCATGTTTAGCGAATTCAAAGGCTGTTGCTTTTCCAATTCCGCTAGTGGCACCTGTAATTAGGGCTGTTTTTGTCATGCTGTTGTGTATTCATAATTAATTCATCTATAAAAATACTTAAAAACAAGTTTATGGTGCAGGTATTAATAATAAATTATAGTTAAAAACTTGCATTAAAAAAGAAATAAAAAAATAATTAAGAAAAACTTATCATAATAATAGGTTAAAGTCCGAAAACATTGCATTTTGTTTAATTTTTAACCAATTTTTAACAGCGTCAACCGAAAAAAATTAACAATTTGCACTCCTCAAATAAGGGCTGTATATTCGGCTTTTAAATTACAAGAAAATAATGGAAGAAACAGGTACAATTGATATTAAGTCTATTAACGAGAAAATTGAAAAGGAAAGTGCTTTTGTTGATTTATTAATGCTTGAAATGAACAAAGTAATCGTAGGCCAAAAACACATGGTGGAACGTTTACTAATAGGTTTATTAGGGCAAGGACACATTTTATTAGAAGGTGTTCCTGGGTTAGCGAAAACATTAGCGATTAATACGTTGGCACAAGCCGTAGATGGTAGTTTTAGCCGTATCCAGTTTACGCCAGATTTATTACCGGCCGATGTTACAGGGACGTTAATCTACAACATGAAGCTTAATGATTTTTCGATTAAAAAAGGGCCTATTTTTGCAAATTTTGTATTAGCAGATGAGATAAACCGTGCGCCAGCCAAAGTGCAATCGGCATTATTAGAAGCGATGCAAGAAAAGCAAATTACTATTGGAGATGAAACATATAAATTAGATAAACCATTTTTAGTAATGGCAACAATGAACCCTGTGGAACAAGAAGGAACTTACCCGTTACCGGAAGCACAGGTCGATCGTTTTATGTTAAAAACCGTAATAGATTATCCAAAATTAGATGAAGAGCAATTAATTATGCGCTCTAATTTAAAAGGCTCTTGGGAAAAAGTAAATCCTGTAGTTTCGGTGTCGCAAATTTTGCGTGCGCAGGAAACGGTTCGAGAGGTGTACATGGATGAGAAAATTGAAAAATATATATTAGATATTATTTTCGCAACGCGTTATCCAGAAAAATATAAACTAAGCGATTTAAAACCTTTAATTTCGTTTGGGGCATCGCCACGTGGTAGTATTAATTTAGCGACAGCAGCAAAATGTTACGCGTTTATTAAACGTCGTGGTTATGTTATTCCAGAAGATGTTCGTGCTGTTGTTTACGATGTGTTACGCCATAGAATAGGTATTACATACGAAGCTGAAGCCGAAAATGTAACCTCTATAGATATCATTAATAAGATAGTAAACGAGATTGAAGTGCCATAAAAAGGTTTCGGTATTCAGCTTTAGTGGGTAGTGACTTATTTTTCTGAATACTAAAAACTCAACGGTTTAATGATAACTGAATATTGCGACTGAAAACTGTTTACTGAATACATGGATACTAAAGAATTACTAAAAAAAGTACGAAAAATAGAGATTAAGACACGGCGACTGTCTGATCATATTTTTGGAGGTGAATATCATTCTACCTTCAAAGGTCGTGGTATGACCTTTAGTGAAGTACGCCAATACAATTTTGGGGACGATGTTCGTAACATTGATTGGAATGTTACCGCGCGTTATAGCGAACCTTACGTAAAAGTTTTTGAAGAAGAACGCGAATTAACCATGATGCTTATGGTTGATGTTTCGGGATCGGAATTATTTGGTACCGAAAGCCAGTTTAAAAATGAAGTAGTTACCGAAATTGCTGCAACTTTAGCCTTTTCAGCAACGCAGAATAACGATAAAATAGGGCTTATTTTATTTTCAGATAAAGTAGAATTATATATTCCGCCTAAAAAAGGACGTTCGCATGTGCTTCGTATTATTCGAGAATTAATCGAATTTCAACCAGAAAGTAAACAAACTAACTTAGCCGAAGCTTTAAAATTCATGCAAAATGTCATGAAGAAAAAAGTGATTGCTTTTGTGTTGTCCGATTTTATTGCCGACGATTATCATCAAACCATGAAAATTGTGGCTAAAAAACACGATGTTACCGGTATTCGAATTTTCGATAAACGTGAAGAAGAGATTCCGAATTTAGGCATGGTGCAAATGCAGGATGAAGAAACGGGCGAACTCATGTTGGTAAATACATCATCAAAATCGGTACGTAAAAACTACAGTAAATTCTATCACGAAAAAGTAAAGTATTACAAAGAGAGTTTTACCAAATCGGGTGCAGGTGCTATAGATTGTAGAGTGGATGAAAGTTACGTTAAAAAGCTATTAGGCTATTTTAAACACCGCGCATAATTCTAAATAAGAATTAAAAAAATTGAAAGTGAAACAACATACTATAGGAAATATAAATACATCAAACAAAGTGTTGGCTATCGGGCGAAATTCCGTTATGCTGGCTATTTTCTTTTCTTTGTTTTCTTTTTTCTCATTTTCGCAAGTGACATCGGCTATCGATTCCACTTCCATAAAAATTGGTGAGCAAATTACCTATCATATTCAGGTAGAAACCGATACGACGAGTTTAGTGGTTTTCCCCGAAGGGCAATCATTTTCGCCTTTAGAAATGATAGAATCTTATGCGGTTGATACCTTAAAAAAGAACGACAAATACAACCTTGTTAAAAAATATGGTTTAACCCAATTCGATTCGGGATCGTACACTATTCCACGCCAAAAAGTAATTATTGGTACCAAAACATTTTTTACCGATTCGTTAAAAGTTGAAGTAAACAATGTGGTAATAGATACTACAAAACAAGGGCTTTATGATATTAAGCCTATTATTGAAGTTGAAAAATCGCCTAGCGATTGGTGGAAAACAGCGTTAATAGTGTTGTTAATTATTGCTGCCATTAGTTTTCTGTTGTATTGGTTTATTTGGCGTAAAAAACCACTTTCCGAAGAGGAAAAAATTGCTTTACTTCCACCATACGATCGTGCTAAATTAGCCTTGAAAACTCTTGATGAAAGTCCGTATTTAGAACAAGAAAATTTAAAAGATTATTATTCTGAATTAACGTTTATTATCCGTAAATATTTAGATGAAAAAGTTTACGATCGCGCCTTAGAAAGTACCACGGATGAGTTAATTACACGATTAAATATACTTAAAGAAGGCAATCAGGTTGATTTAAGTAAAGAGGATATTAAAAATATTGAAAGTATTTTAAAGCGTGCCGATTTAGTAAAGTTTGCCAAATCTGCGCCAGATATTGAGTTAGCAAAATTAGACCGAAGCACAATTGATGTTGAAATTGATAATGTAAAAGAAGCCTTGCCAGAACCAACAGAAGAAGAAAAACTTCTTGATGAACAGTATCGTGAAGCACAAGCCCGTAAAAAGAAGCGTAATAAAGTAATTTTAACCGTAGTTATTGCCTTGTTTTTATTGATAGCGACCTTTGTAGGTTTCTCTTTAAAATATGGTTTTGGTTATGTAAAAGATACGCTTATCGGGCATGATAGTATCGAGCTTTTAGAGGGCGATTGGGTAACTAGTGCCTACGGGGTTCCTCCAATTACTATTACAACGCCAAAGGTTTTAAAACGCAGTTCGGTTGAACTTCCAGAGGAAGCGCAGGCTCAAATGAGTGTTACAAGTTTTAATTACGGAAGTTTATTAAACTTCTTTAGTGTCGATGTATCTACAATAGTTTTAAAGCAAGCTAAGCAGGATGAAAATATCGATTTAAAGCAAGCTCAAGATGGTGCTATAAAACAATTGGAGCAGGCGGGAGTTACCGATATTGCAGTTCTAAGCGATAAATTTACAACACCTAATGGTGCAGAAGGATTAAAAACACATGGAACGGCAAATTTCCCAATTTTAAATTCCAAAGAATTTTATGAAGGTAAATATGTGATTTTACAATTTTCAACTAACAATATTTTACAGCGTATTTCTATTGTTTGGAATAAAACAGATCCGTATGCCGATAAAATTGTGGAACGTATTATAAATTCCGTTGAACTTAAAAAAGCAGAAGAATAATGTTTGAAGGCATCGAATTTGTAAATAAGGAATTTTTCTGGTTGTTGCTATTGCTTCCGCTAGCTATATTGTGGTATGTGTTTAAGCATAATAAACAAACGGCAGAGTTAAAAATGTCGAGTTTAAAAGGGTTTAAAGTAACCAGTTCTTGGTTAACAAAATTAAAACCCATTATGTTTGCTTTGCGTTTATTGGCCTTGGCCTTATTAATTATGGCTTTGGCAAGACCGCAAACGGTAGATGTATCCTCTAAAACCAAAACCACACGAGGTATCGATATCGTTATGGCCATTGATGTTTCGGCCAGTATGTTGGCGAAAGATTTACGTCCCAATCGTTTAGATGCACTAAAAGAAGTGGCAGCCGAGTTTATTAAAGGTCGTCCAAACGATCGAATAGGTTTGGTTGAATACGCAGGGGAAAGCTATACAAAAACACCAATTACCAGCGATAAAGCTATTGTATTACGCTCATTAAGAAGTATTGAATACAATAATATTATTGAAGGCGGAACCGCTATTGGTATGGGTTTAGCAACATCTGTAAATAGATTAAAAGATAGTAAAGCCAAAAGTAAAGTCATTATTTTATTAACCGATGGGGTTAATAATTCGGGTTTTATCGATCCTAAAATCGCCAGTGAATTAGCTGTAGAATATGGTATTAAAACTTATACTATTGGTTTAGGAACTAATGGTATGGCTTTATCGCCAGTAGCTATCGATCCTCGAACAGGCCAATTTCAATACGGAAGAATTAAAGTGGAAATAGACGAAGCTTTACTGAAAGAAATAGCCAATGTAACCGGTGGAAAATATTTTAGAGCTACAAATAACAAGAAATTAGAAGAAATTTATAGCGAAATTAACAAGCTTGAAAAAACAGATGTTGAAGAGTTTAAATTTTATAATTACGAAGAAAAATACAGACCATTAGTGCTTTTAGCAGGCTTTTTATTATTGTTAGAATTACTATTGCGCCATACATTATTTAAAAGTTTCATATAAATAAATAATAATTTAGAACAAAAAAATGCAGTTAAGATTCGTCGCTAACTTAAAACTGTGACCGAGACTGAAAACTAAAAAAAATGTTTCAATTAGAAGAAAAAATATGGTTTTGGACTTTGGCAATTATTCCTGTAATAATTGTCCTGTTTTTGCTACTTCAATTTTGGAGATACCGAACACAAAAAAAGTTTGCCGATAAAGCGTTATTAAAACGTTTAAGCCCAAATAAATCGCTGTTTAAATCCATTTTAAAAGTGGTGGTGTTATGTTTAGCATTTTTATGCTTAACCATTGCATTGGTAAATCCTAAAATAGGGACAAAGCTAGAAACGGTAAAGCGTGAAGGTGTGGATATTGTATTTGCTGTCGATGTTTCTAAAAGTATGTTGGCCGAAGATATTGCGCCAAATCGATTGGAAAAATCGAAACAATTGGTGACGCAAATCATCAATAATTTAGCCAGCGATCGTGTTGGGATTATCGCTTACGCCGGAAAGGCTTTTCCGCAGTTACCAATAACCACAGATTATGCTTCGGCTAAAATGTTTTTGAATAATATGAATACCGATATGCTCTCCTCACAAGGAACAGCAATCAATGAGGCTATTAAATTAGCTACCACATATTTTGATAATGAAGAACAAACCAACCGGGTTTTAATTATAATTTCCGACGGAGAAGATCATAGTGAAGACGCCGTTGCTGTGGCCGAACAAGCACACGACGAAGGGATTCGGATTTTTACCATTGGTGTTGGCGATATAAAAGGTGGCCCCATTCCTATTAAAAGAAATGGCATTGTTTTAAACTATAAAAAAGATAGCCAAGGCGAAACGGTAATTACACGTTTAAATGAAGACACCTTAAAAAAGATTGCCGATGAAGCTGATGGGGTGTATATTAACGGAAAAAGCACCAATGATGTCGTTGAAAATATTCGAGAGATATTAAACGGTATGGACAAAACCGAATTTGAAGCCAAACAATTTGCCGATTTTGAAGATCAGTTTCAATGGTTTTTAGGTTTGGGTATTTTCTTTTTACTAATAGATGTTTTCTTATTAGAACGAAAAACTGGTTGGTTGAAAAAGTTGAATTTATTTAATGAGAATTTATAATTTCGTTAACAACAAAAAAATCTAAGTTTTTTATCTTAGGTATAAGAATTTAAAAATGAAATACTTAATTACATTTATAGTTTTGTTTGTAACCTTTTTTTCTTTTTCACAAGATGAAGAAAAGGCACATTTACAAGCACTTAAAAAAGCGAACGATTACGTTTATGAAGGTAATAACTTGGTAAATGAAGATGATTATGTTTCGGCCGAAATGGAATATAGAAAAGCCATTTCTGAAAATCCTAATAGTATTGCAGGCGCTTACAATTTAGGAAACGCTTATTATACTAAAGGAAGTTTAGACGAAGCTGTATTTAGGCTAGAGGAAGCAGCAACGAAAGCAACGTCTAAATCTGAAAAACATAAAGCATTTCATAACATTGGAACCATTTTAATGAAAGGTAAAAAATGTAAAGAAGCTGTAGAAGCTTTTAAAAGTGCCTTAAGAAATGATCCTACCGATGATGAAACGCGTTACAATTTAGGCTTGGCAAAAGCATGTGCTAAGCAACAAGAAGATCAAAACAAAGACGACGAAAATAAGGACGATAAACAAGATAAGAACGAAGATCAAAAAGATAACAAGGATAAAAAAGACGACCAAGAAAATAAGGATAACAAAGATAAGGACGGCGATAATAAAGAAGATAAAAAAGACGAAGGCGATCAAGATAAGAAAGAAGGCGACGATAAAAAAGATGAAGATGGCAAGCCTAAAGACGAAAAAGAAGATCAAGGTAAAGATGGCGATAAAGAGGATAAACAGCAGCAACAGCCTAAACCTCAGCCGGGGCAAATGTCTCCACAGCAAATAAAAAACTTGCTGGAAGCCATGAATAACCAAGAACAAAAAGTTCAAGAAAAAATGAATGCAGAAAAAGTGCAAGGTGTTAAGGTTAAAACCGATAAGGATTGGTAGTTTAGCAATTTGTTTTCGGTATCTAAAAAGATTTTAAAATTCCGATAGGTTTTTAAATTTATAACATGAAAGTAGTAAAACATATATACATATTATTTTTTGTACTTATTACTAGTTTAGCTTCTGCTCAAGTAAAATTTGAAGCCAAAGTCAGTAAGACGGTATTAGGTATAAACGAACGTTTACGAGTCGATTTTGAAATGAATAA
Source organism: Algibacter pacificus (assembly GCF_008033385.1). Classification (GTDB taxonomy): domain Bacteria; phylum Bacteroidota; class Bacteroidia; order Flavobacteriales; family Flavobacteriaceae; genus Algibacter; species Algibacter pacificus. Next base: position 21,617 of record NZ_VOGY01000005.1, read on the forward strand.
GGATGGTGATAATTTTAATCCACCCGATTTTTCAAACTTTAATGTGAGTGGACCCAACCAATCTGTGAGTAATTCTTGGATTAATGGTGTGCGTACCTATAAAAAAACATACACCTATTTTTTAACCCCAAAACAACGCGGAAAGTTTACTATTTCTCAAGCCACCATTGTTATTGATGGGACAGTTTATAAAACGGTGCCTGTAAAAGTTGAGGTTACTGCCGCAGTAGATAAACCTAAGGATCCAAACGATCCTAATTATATTGCTTCAGAAAATATTCATTTAGTAGCCGAAATTTCTAAAACTAATCCGTATTTAAATGAAGCCATTACTGTGGTTTACAAGCTTTACGTATCGCCAAAATTAGCCGTAGATAATTGGAATGAAATTGATAGTCCGCGTTATAACGATTTTTGGAGTCAAACTATAAACACTCAAGGTCAGAAAGTAGAAAATGGCACGTATAAAGGCGAAAGTTATAGATTTTTAGTTTTAAGAAAAACAGTATTATACCCACAAAAAACCGGCAAATTAAATATCGAGCCATTAAGTTTAAATATTTCTATGCGGGTGCCAACAAACCGCCGTGATTTTTTTGGAAACGCCTTAATGTCTCGTGTTAGTAAAACCATATCGGCCGGCAACCAAACTATTACGGTTAAGCCGCTGCCAGAACAAGGTAAACCAGCAGATTTTACTGGTGCCGTAGGAAGTTATAGTTTTGATGTATCCAGCTCTAAAGAAGAACTTGATGCCTCAGAATCGCTCCAAATAAAAGTAGCTGTAAGAGGAAATGGGAATTTAAAATTGTTTAAACTTCCTAAGTTGTCGTTACCAAGTTCTTTGGAAGTTTACGAACCAGAACATACCGAAAACATTAAAACTAATTCTATAGGTATGCAAGGTGATATTTCCGATAGTTATACGGTGGTGCCACAGTATAAAGGTAAATATCCAATTCCGAGTATTTCCTTTTCATATTTCGATTTAAAAACGAAAAGTTACAAACGATTAAATTCCAAAGAGATTGTTATCGATGTTCAAAATGGCCCCTTAAATAATCCCAATGAAAGCGTTAACAATGCAACAGCAAACACTATTAAACAAGCGGTGGTTTTAAATAACGACCAATTTGCATTCATAAAAACTAAAACCAATTTTACAAGTATAAAACCTCATTATTTCTTTAAAACCAATTTGTTTTGGGGCTTGCTGTTGTTGCCATTTTTAGTGATTCCAATAGCTATTGTTTTTCGTAATAAGAAAGCAACACGGGATGCCGATGTTTTCGGAAATCGTATTAGAAAAGCCGATAAATTAGCGAAGAAATATTTAAGCAGTGCTAAAAAATCTTTAGGGCAAAAAGAAGCCTTTTATATTGCTTTGGAAAAAGCATTACACAATTATTTAAAAGCGAAGTTACACATTGAAACTAACGAGTTAAGTAAAGATAAAATAAACGAATTACTATCGAAAAAGCGAGTCGATGCCGAAGTTATAAAGGATTTTAAAAGTATTTTAGAAAGCTGCGAGTTAGCACGTTATACGCCAATAGATATTATAACCATGCAGGAAGATTATAGTAAAGCGGCTAAAACCATTTCGTTAATTGATAAACAAGCACGTTAATATGAAGAATTTACTATACATACTTTCGTTTTTGTTCAGTTTTGGATTAATTGCCCAAAACAATATCCTTTTTGAACAAGGTAACACCCTTTATAACGAGGGTAAATATGCAGAAGCTATTTCAAAATATGAATCTATTTTGGATACTAAAAACCATTCCGCGGATTTGTATTTCAATCTTGCTAATGCCCATTACAAGCTAAATAATATAGCTCCAAGTATTTTTTATTATGAAAAGGCGCTGCAGTTAGCACCAAATGATAAAGAGATTAAAAACAACTTAGCTTTTGCTAAAAACATGACTATCGATGCAATTGAAGTTGTGCCCGATGTTGGTTTTTCAAAATTATTTAAAAGCATAACACACAGCATGAGTTTTGATGCTTGGGCCAAAGCCGCTGTAGTACTTGTATTTGTTTTTGTACTGTTATTTTTAATGTATTATTTTGCTTATTCTTCGGGTAGAAAACGTTTAGCTTTTATAGGGAGTACACTGTCTTTTATACTATTGTGTGTTGCGTTGGCCTTTGCTTTTCAGAAATATGCATTAGATAAAAAAGACAAACCAGCGATTGTTTTTGCACAAGAATCTCGAGTAAAAAGTGAACCAAATTTACGAAGTGAAGAAGCCTTTAGACTTCATGAAGGCACAAAAGTTCAGGTTGTAGATTCTGTTGATAATTGGAGAAAAATAAAGCTATCCGATGGAAAAACGGGATGGCTGTCTTCCGAAGATATTAAAACATTAACAGCATTTTAATAGCGTGTTTTTTATAAGCATAAGATTTTAATGGTATATTAGCAATCGATAAAATTTAAAATAAATGTCAAGAAACATCGTTTCTTTTTTCTTCTTATTTTCTTTTTTGGTGTTTTTAACGGCTCCAACTGTAATTGCTATGGTTGACAATTCTGTTGATATTTCGTTGTTTTTCTCAATGGCAGAAGAAGAAGAAAATGGACAGCCAAAAGTTAAAACAGTAAAAGATATTATTTTAGAAAATCAAGATAACGATGTTTTTGTTAGCTTAAAAGAAGCAATAAGTCATTTAAGCTATTATGTTAAAAATTATTCAAAACCTTACCTTAATTTAATTTCTCCACCTCCAAAATTCGCTTAATAATTTTTCCGTTGTTGAACAGTTTTGTTCAATATTATTCGATTATTAAAAATTATTAAAACCGCTGAAGCATAACACTTCGGCTAAAGTGAATTTATCTATGTTTAAAAATATTAAGAGCGACTTACCCGCGAGTATTGTCGTGTTTTTTGTTGCGTTACCATTATGTTTAGGTATTGCATTAGCTAGTGGTGCGCCACTATTTTCTGGAGTTATTGCTGGTGTTGTTGGAGGTGTTGTTGTTGGGAGTTTAAGTGGATCTAACCTTGGAGTTAGTGGACCTGCTGCCGGATTAGCAGCCATTGTTTTAACGGCTATTGGTTCTTTAGGAGGCTATGAGAATTTTTTAGTGGCTGTTGTTTTAGGGGGTATTATTCAAATTATTTTTGGAGTTTTAAAAGCTGGGGTTATAGGGTATTATTTCCCGTCTTCTGTAATTAAAGGCATGTTAACTGGTATTGGAATTATTATTATTTTAAAACAAATTCCACATTTTTTTGGTTATGATGCGGAGCTTGAAGGTGCCGATAGTTTTGTTGAAAGTTCTGGTGAAAATACTTTTTCAGCCCTATTCAATATTACAGATCATATTATTTTAGGATCTCTACTCATTGGCCTAATAGGTTTAGGAATTATATTGTTTTGGGACAAAGTATTAGCAAAAAAAGCTAAAATATTTCAAGTTATTCAAGGACCTTTCGTAGCGGTTGTTATGGGTATTATTTATTTTGTTTTCACTAAAGATAGTGATACCTTAAGCATTGCATCATCTCATTTGGTTAGTGTGCCAATTCCAGAAGATTTTTCTTCATTTTTGGGTCAGTTTAGTTTTCCTAATTTTTCAGCCATAACAAATCCAGATGTATGGATTGTAGCGTTTACTATTGCTTTAGTGGCTAGTTTAGAAACCTTATTAAGTGTTGAAGCTACCGATAAATTAGACCCTCATAAAAATGTAACCCCTACCAATCGTGAATTATTAGCCCAAGGCACAGGAAATATTGTCGTGGGCTTAATTGGAGGGTTACCAATAACACAAGTTATTGTGCGTAGTTCGGCCAATATTCAATCGGGTGGAATGTCAAAATTATCAACTATTTTGCACGGATTTTTATTATTAATATCAGTTGTAGCCATCCCACGATTATTGAATATGATTCCTCTTTCAGTTCTAGCAGCCATTTTATTAGTTGTAGGCTATAAATTAGCAAAACCTAGTTTGTTTTTAAAAATGTATAAAATGGGTTGGAAACAGTTTATTCCGTTTACCGCAACTGTTTTAGGTATTGTGTTTATCGACTTGCTTTGGGGTATTGGATTAGGACTTACCGTTGGTATTGTGGTTATTCTTTTAAAAAGTTACCAAAACTCTCATTTTCTTCATATTGAAGATAACAGCAACGGAAAGCATAAAATAAAAATGACCTTAGCGGAAGAAGTAACCTTTTTTAATAAAGGCGCTATTTTAAAAGAATTGGATAGTTTACCTAAAGACACTTATTTGGAGATTAACCTTATTAAAACAAGGTATTTAGATAACGATATTATTGAAATTCTTGAAGATTTTCTTTTCAAAGCAGAGGAACGAAATATTGATATTAAGTTGGTTTCTAAACGCGGTATTGTAGAAAACCCTGCAAGTTTTATTAAGTTTTTTAATGAAAGAAAGAAGTCGAGTTTAAGTTTAAGCTAAAGGCTATGAAAAGTAATAAATTTAAAATTTTAGTACTTTCAGATTTAAAGAAACATGCTAACAGTGTCGTAACAAGTGCGATTAGTTTATCCAAAATGTTAGATACCGAGGTGGATTTGTTTTATGTGAAAAAACCAACCGAAGTTATCGCAACTGATAGTCAGTTATCGGCTATCCGGTCTCTAAATCACGAGCAAAATCTATTACGAAATAAAATTCAAGAAACGATAAAGCCCTTAATTAAAAGTTATGGGGTTCATATCACGTCAAATTTTCGTATTGGTCATCTGAAGTCTGAAATCGAAGCTTATATAAAAGCGACAAAACCAGATATTATTGTGTTAGGAAAACGGAATTCTAAACTTATCAAGCTCACACGAGACCATATCGCTGATTTTGTTTTAAAAATACATGAAGGCCCAGTGGTGATAATCTCTGGTGAACCTGGATTAGTTCCAGAAAACGATGTGCATATTGGATTGCTAAATGGGAAATCGCAAGGTTTTAATCAAGTCCTTACGGAAGATTTAAAGACTAAAACATCTGGGGACTTAAAAACCTTCAATATTGTAAAAAGTATTGATAAATCAGAAGAAATGAATACGATTGATGTAAATAAAACCATTGATTTTGTATTTGAAAAAAATGATAATACCATAAAAAATCTATCCAATTATTTAGAAAAAAATCAAGTGAACTTACTGCTTGTAAATCGTGCGGATAATGCCGATTTAACTTCTAATAATACATCGGATATTAAAAATGTAATTAACAATTTAAAGGTGTCGCTATTTATAACCGGTAGCACACAAAAACAGGTTGTTTAAAAAAAAAGAAAATATTATGAAAGCACATACAAAAGAAACACAGGCAACAATGACACCTGAAAAGTCATTACAATATTTAAAAGAAGGTAATCAAAGGTTTCAACAAAATTTAAAAGCGAACCGAAACCTTTTAGAACAAGTAAACGATACCAGCTCTGGACAATTTCCTTTTGCAACTATTTTAAGTTGTATCGATTCGAGAGTCTCTGCCGAGTTGATTTTCGATCAAGGATTAGGCGATATTTTTAGCGTTCGTATTGCAGGAAATATTGTAAACGAAGATATTTTAGGGAGTATGGAGTTTGCATGTAAGCTAGCCGGTACAGAACTTATTGTTGTTTTAGGGCATACTAGTTGTGGTGCTGTAAAAGGTGCTTGCGATGGTGCCGAAATGGGTAATTTAACAAAGTTAGTTCAAAAAATAAACCCTGCAGTCCATGCCGTTACAGAACCTAAAGATGAAAGTTTAAGAAATTCTAAGAACTTAGAATTTGTTGACCAAGTATCTCACATGAATGTGCAGTTAATGATTGATAGAATTCATGCCGAAAGCCCAATACTAACAGAAATGGAGCAAAGCGGCGCCATAAAAATAATTGGTGCTATGTATGATGTTAATACAGGTGCAGTAAAGTTTTATGAATAGAAAAGTAAAAAGGAAGAAGGTAAATATGGTAGCATTAATATTAGTGTTAATGTTACCAATATTTGCTCAAGCCCAAGATAGCGATTTAGGAAACTGGTTGATTTATATTGGAAACAAAAAAATAAATAGCAAGTGGAATATTCATAACGAGGTACAGTACCGAAATTATAATGTTGTTGGTGATTTAGAGCAATTGCTTTTACGTACCGGTTTAGGATATAATATCACAGAGAAAAACAATATATTATTAGGATATGGTTATATATTATCCGAAAATTATGTTGGAGAAACCGATGAAAAAGTATCTGTAAACGAGCATCGTATTTTTCAGCAATTCACAACTAAACAAAGTATTGGTAAAGTAGGGTTAAGCCATCGCTATCGTTTTGAACAACGTTTTGTTGAAGCTGATTTTAAAATGCGTTTTCGTTATTTTTTAGGCGTAAAAATCCCACTTCAGTATAACGAAGAAGGGAATAATCCATTATATCTTTCGGCCTATAACGAAATATTTTTAAATACTAAATCGTCGGTGTTTGATAGAAATCGGGTTTATGGCGGTTTAGGATATACCTTTTCTGAACAACTACGACTAGAATTGGGGTATATGAATCAGTTTTTTGAAACCTCAGGCAGAGATCAAGTGAATATTATTGCGTTTGTAAATTTCTAACAAAAGGCGGTTTAAATTTTTTAAATCGTTAAAAATTTAAGTTAACTTAGAGAAATACTTAAAACCAGTATATGAAGCGTTTATTTTCAAATATAAAGGGCGATGCCTTTGGTGGCATTACGGCAGGAATAGTGGCGCTCCCACTGGCTTTAGCTTTTGGAGTGTCGTCAGGTTTAGGGCCTGAGGCTGGCTTATATGGCGCTATTTTTATTAGCTTTTTTGCGGCTCTTTTTGGAGGTACTAGCACGCAGATTTCAGGACCTACTGCTCCTATGACTGCTGTAAGTATGGTAGTTATTGCTGGTCTTGTTGCTGCTAACGATGGTAGTGTAGAAAAAGCATTACCTGCTATTTTAACGGTTTTTATGTTAGCAGGATTTATGCAAGTGGGGTTAGGGCTTTTAGGGCTAGGTAAATACATTCGGTATATTCCATATCCCGTGGTTTCTGGATTTATGACGGCTATTGGAGTCATTATTCTTTTAACTCAAATTCTCCCATCTATTGGTTATTACCCAAAAGAAGACGCGGAATTTGTAGATCAATTTAAACCGCAAGCCAAAGAAATTTTACTTGAAAATATTTTAAAAGAAGAAGCAGGAGAAGGCCTTTTGGTGCTCGAAAATTTCAAAGAAACTATTGCTAAAGCTGAAGGGATTTCAGCAGAACAAATATTAAATGAAGCACAAACTCTAGCAGGAAAAGAAGCCTCTGGAACCGTTGGAGCTATAAAAGTGTTGCCTCGTGCTTTGCAAAATATAAATTGGTTAGAATTGGTTTTAGCTTTAGCCACTATATTTATAATCTATGGTTTTAAACGTATTACTAAAGCTGTACCAAGTACATTAGTCGCATTAATCGTGGTGTCAGGGGTAGCTTATGGATTTAATTTAGGGTATCGACCTATTTCTCAAATCCCGGGCGGTATCCCAATACCAAAACTAGAAATGTTTACAAGTTTTAGTTTGGGTAGTATAACACCTTATGTTTTTACAGCACTTACATTAGCTTTACTAGGAGCTATAGATTCTCTTTTAACGAGTGTAGTTGCTGATAATATGACAAAAACAAAGCATAAGCCGAATAAAGAATTAATAGGGCAAGGTATTGGTAATAGTATTGCGGCTCTTTTTGGTGGAATTCCTGGAGCAGGAGCTACTATTCGTACGGTTGTAAATATTAATGCTGGTGGAAAAACTAAGCTTTCTGGAATGATTGCAGGCGTCATATTACTTGTCATCATGCTTGCTTTAGGACCTGTCGCTTCCAAAATTCCAGCAGCCGTTTTAGCGGGTATTTTAATTACTGTTGGTATTGGTGTTATGGATTATAAAGGCTTAAAAGCAATTCCTAGTTTACCAAAAGATATAAAATTTGGGCCTGTAAAACTGAGTTCGGAAGTTTTAATTATGATTGTTGTGTTGCTTTTATCAACCTTTTGGGACTTAATTTATGCTGTTGGTATTGGTTTAATTATTGCGTCGTTAATGTTTATGAAAAAAATAGGAGATTTAACCGCGGAGCGTTCCGATGTTAAATCTCTAAAAGAAGAGATGTGGGATGATGAAGCAGGTTTTCCAGAAAATTTAAAAAATGAAGTTTTTATCAAACATTTAAAAGGGCCATTATTCTTTGGTTCAACTAGCGATTTTCAAGCCTTATCGTTACAAATCCCAAATACCGCAAAAACCGTTATTATTAGGTTAGGGCGCATGCAATATATGGATCAATCTGGTTTGTATGCTATGGAAGATATGTTACAAGAATTAAAAAACAATCATGTTGAAGTACTATTTGTCGGTTTGTTAAAACAACCGCGGTACATGATGGAGCGCATAGATATTATTCCAGATTTTATACCTAATGAACATATTTTTAAAGATTTTAAATCTTGTTTGCAATGGGTGAAACGTTATGTGAAGGATGCAAATTAGATTGTTTTACCTTTGTAGAATTAAAAAATAAGATATGGATTTAAAGAAAGTATTTGAAAACAATGAAAGTTGGATTAAAAAACAATTAGCGATTTCCGAAAATTATTTTGACGATTTAGGAAAAGGACAAAAACCAGAATTATTATATGTAGGTTGCAGTGACAGTAGGGTAACGGCGGAAGATTTAATGGGGTTAGGTCCTGGTGAAGTTTTTGTGCACCGTAATATCGCTAATATGGTGATTAGTATCGATTTGAATGTTATGTCTGTAGTAAACTACGCTGTAGATCATTTAAAAGTGAATCATATTGTGGTTTGTGGACATTACGGATGCGGAGGCGTTAAAGCCGCCATGCAATCGGCAGATTTAGGTATTTTAAATCCTTGGTTACGTAATATTCGTGATGTTTATAGAATTCATAAATTAGAATTAAATAGCATTGAATGTGAAGAAAAAAGATACGATCGTTTAGTGGAGTTAAACGTTAAAGAACAGTGCGTTAATCTTATTAAAACGGCAGCGGTACAAAAGGCTTATAGAGATCGCGGCTTAACAGTGCACGGTTGGGTATTCGATGTACACACGGGAAAATTAATCGATTTAAAAATTGATTTCGAAAAGTATTTGCATGATATTATGGAAATTTATCACTTGGATTAAGTGATAGAAGACTGTTTAAAGGATATTAAAAAGCCACCTTTTAAAAGTGGCTTTTTTCACTAAACTCAATTAAAAATTAGGAATAAATATAAAACTTTATTGTAACAAGCTATAAATAAACTCTGGGTAACCGCGCTCGCCATCGGCGTTGGTTAATGCTAAAAATTTAAGTTTATATAGGTTTCCGTCTGTATCACTTACTACGTAAAATACATGGTCTTTTAAAGAAGGTAGAGATCCTGGGCCGCCACCATTTCTCCAACTGCTTCCAACACTACGTTGATCGTTAGTGAAATTAGCATCAACTACATCGGTTAAAGCAAAATCGGCATAAGTAAACGCGTCAATATCGGTGTCAATCATATATACTTTAGCATCGGCTTTTACATTATTTACAACAAAATCTGAATAACCATAAGAGCCGTAACCTTCAATTTCATTAGTAAAAACAGTAAAATTTAAATCCCACTCGGTTTTTTCAGGTTCTACATTTACTACAGTTTCGGTATTGAAACTAAAAAATGTAAAGTTGTAATTTGAATTTTTAGAAATTGTAACCTCTTTGTGAGTGGTTGCATCTAAATCGGCATATTGTAAAATATAATCGTCTCCATTTTTTAGAACACGTATTTTTTTCCAGCCTCTAGAATCTCCAGAAATTTCTACACTACCTGTAGAAGGGGTTTCCGTTCCAACTTCGTTTCCTAAGTTTACTAGATACACTTTGTTATCAACATCGGTAGCAGAAATTTCTGAAATAGCTGTTTCTGAAATAGTTCCATCCGGAGCGTCTACATAAATAATGTTTTCAGCCTTGTAAGTTCCTACAGCGACACTAGGTTGTAACTCTTGAACTTCGGTTGATAACGACGAAACGGCATCAATATCTGTTTCAGTTAATTCGGCTACGGCCATATAAATTGAACCATTTATTGCTACTCTAAATTCTGTTCCAGAATAAAACCCTAAATCCCAAGTATCTCTTTGGATGGCAGTAGTTGTATTGGTACTTAAGTCAATATAAACTTGGTTTTGTTCATTTGGCCCACCAACTTCTGGTGAAATGGAAGCGCCTTCTATCACTATTTTTATGGGGTCGCTGGGCGTCTCATCACTGCTACAACTTGATAAAACAAGAGCAAAAACGCATAATATTAAAGTTGAAAATTTGTTGTTCATAATTAAAAGTATTTATTGGTTAAATATTAAGATTGTATAAAAGTTTTAAATAGTAAGAGCGGCCATAACCCAACAATAAAGAACTGTTAGCGCTTGAATGTACAGCGCCGGTAGAAGAACCGCTAACGGTAACATTGGTGACATCTAGCAAGTTTCGACCTCCCAGGGTCGCTTGAATTTTATTGTTGAATAAAGATTTTTTAACAGAAGCATCTAGCCAGGTATAAGCGTTGGTTGTTGCTTTTTCGAATAGAGCATTTTTATTGGAATCGGTTCCCGAGGCCACATAATCTTTTTGTTTACCGTTGTGTTTTAAAAGCAGCGTTACACTAGTATTCCATTTTTTAATGAAGTAATTCGCACTGGTATTTATTTGAAACGAATACAGAAAATCATTGTTAGCATTCACTTCATTATTTGCAATTTGGGAAATACCCTGAAGCGTAGCGCCCAAATTAAAAGACCAATTATTGGTTTTAATTTTATTTTCCGAAGTGATCCCCCATAATTTATAAGCATCAATATTGATATACTGATATTGTAAAGGTGAAGAATTTACAACGGCTAAATCTATTTTATCGTTAACATTGAGGTAGGTGATTTTAAAAGTATTTATCAGTGAAACCGTATTTATCAAAGTGCGTTTTTTAAGATTTACAGCGGCCGAGAACCCGTTTTCAGGATTTAAATTTTCATTGCCTTGCACATCATGATTAGAATCTACAAAATAGTAGTACAACTCGCTAAAGCTTGGCGTACGGTAAGATGTACCAATATTGCCTCGTAATTCAAAACCATGATTCATTAAATAGCGCGTGCTAAAAGAATTTATTAATTTGGAATGAAATAAGGAATTGTACTCATATCGAATTCCTGGACGTATTGAGAATTTTTCACTCAAATTAAATTCCGAAGAACCAAAAACAGCTGTATTATTTTGTTTTTGCACTTTGTCTAACTGAGTAACATCTCCCGAAGCTTCGGTATCAAAACCTTTCATTATGCGACTTTCAAAACCCAATTGAAAATTAAAAACATCGCTTTTTACCAAATTACTAACCAAGCCTTTTCCAAAAAACACGCTGCTAGATTGGTAGGTTTCATCGGTTTCGTTTGTTCGTTCTTGAGTAAGGATGTAGTAAGTAAATTGGTTTAAATCGCGGGTTTGCTGTTGGTAAGAAAGTGATAAGCCATAATTTGCTCCAGAGGTAAAATGTCCGTTAATGTTTAAGTTATTTACAAAACGATTGGTAGTGAAAATTCTATCGGTTGCCGACGGATTACTAGTCTGTGAGTCGGTATCAATATTGGCTCGAACAGCAGCATCGTAATAATTAATCACCTCATTAAAATATTCCGTTTTATACGAAAGCTGGAAATTGTTCTTCTTATAATTTAAAAAGGCATTGGTGTTTATTTGTGTTTTAGGTAGCCAACTGTGGCCTCTTAAACTGTCGTTTTGGTAATGGTTTTTACCCAATTGATTATTGTAAAAACCCGCAAACTGATTTCGGTTTATACCAATTCTACTAAACCAATGCTCATTAATATTATGCGAAATATTTAAACCCTGAATATGCCGGCCTTCATCGAACCACGTATACTCATCGCTAACCGTTTCTTCTTGTAAAAGCGCCTGAACGCGCCATTTGTTATCTATTGATGTTTTGGTGATAATGTTAATCACGCCCGAAACAGCATTGGCGCCGTATTCCACACCCATAGCGCCTTCTACAATTTCTATACGCTCAATATCATCTAAATTTATTTGCGTTAAATCAATATTATTTCCAAAACCATTATCACTTACCAATGGAATGTTATCAATCAAAACATTGAAATATTGGGCGTCTAAACCAAAAAAAGAAATGGTCGATTTTCCACTTTTCGAATTCGGAATTACGGTTAGATTTAAATTATAATTCAGTAAATCGGCTAAATTATTGGCTGCTTGATTTTCAATTTGTTCACGATTTATAACAATAACAGTGTTAACCGATTTTCGGATAGATTGCGGATTGTATTGCCCAGTCACCACAATTTCCTCTAAGCTATTCATGTCTTGAGCAGTTTCGTTTTCTGTTTGAGAAAATCCAATGAGACAAAAAAATATTAGAAAAAAGATTACAATATTGTTTTTATTTAGATTCATTCTATATAAATTTGCTGCAAATATATAAGTTATCTTAATTCAGTCTAAATAAGAACAACAAATTTTCAATTATTTTTTAATCCTCGATAACAAACGTTTCAAAATGAAAAAACTAGCACTATTAACTTTAATTTCCTTAACAACATCCTTTGCTGGATTTGCTCAAAACAAAAAAAAACAAGATGCCGCAGCCATTAAAAAGATGTGTGGCTGTTTTGAAGTGACTTTCAATTTTGCAGAAACTTTTAACTATAGTGAAGACTCGCTTTACAAACCATCGGAGACCAAAATTGATAAAGGTTTGGAATGGGCGCAATTGGTTGAAGATGACAAAAACAAAATTTCTATTCAGCACTTATTGCAAGTTGGCCCGCCAAACAGCCCTTATATTGTGAAGCACTGGAGACAAGATTGGCTTTATGAAAACACCGATTTTTATATGTTTAATGGTGATAATACTTGGAATTTTGTTACTAAACCAAAGGCCGAAGTTAAAGGGCAATGGACACAAAAAGTATATCAAGTAGATGATAGTCCACGTTACGAAGGTTCGGGAACTTGGGTGCATGTAGATGGTAAAAATTATTGGGAAAACACCACCGACGCCCCATTGCCAAGACGTGAATACACCAAGCGTAGCGATTACAATGTAACCACGCGTGGTAACCGACATGAAATTACAAGTACTGGTTGGGTACACGACCAAGACAATGCTAAAGTTATTCGCGAAGCTGGAAAAGCAGATGTGATTTTAGCAAAAGAAAAAGGCTACAACACCTACGTTAAAGTAGCGGATAGTAAATGTAAAGCGGCTGCAGATTGGTGGGTAAAACATCAAGAAAAATGGGCTTTAGTTCGTAATAAATGGGACGATATTTATGGCAGAAACAAAAACCTAATTCTTGAAGAAAAGGTAGACAACAAACCACTTTACAAATTTTTATTTGATGAAGAAAACTACAGTACTCCCGAAAAAATAAATCCAGTAATAGAATCATTCGTAAAATAAACCCCTCATGAAAACAATATTAAATACAGTACTCTTATTAGTCTTTAGTTTGCAAATTACGGCACAAGATGCAAACCTATTACACGATAAAAAATTCTGGAGTTCTAAACCCAGTTTAGAAACTATAAAACAAACCATAGAGGCAGGGAACAGCCCAACAGCATTGACCTCTTCTGGTTTCGATGCTGTAACCAGTGCTATTTTTTCAAAGGCCGATTTCGAAATTGTAAAACACCTTTTAAGTTTTAAAGAAAACGAGGTTAATAAACTCACTCACGATGGAAGAACATACCTGTTTTGGGCTTCATATTCTGGAAACTTAGAGCTTGTAAATTATTTATTAGAAAACGGAGCGCGAGTAGATATTATTGATGATAAAGGAAGTTCGCCCTTAATTTTTGCAGCAGCAGCAGGAGAAACAAATACTAAAATTTATGATGCCCTAATTGCCAAAGGCGCTAATGTAAAAACCGAAACCAGTAAAGATGGCGCCAATGCCCTTTTACTTTTAATTCCGAAGGTGTCTAATTTTGATATTGTCGATTATTTTGAAACTAAAGGTGTCAGTTTAAAAAGCAAAGATCATTACGGAAATGGTGTGTTTAATTACACGGCTAAATCTGGAAATATCGATATGCTAAAAAAGCTTGTCGCTAAAGGCATTGAATATAATACCACCAATAAAAAAGGCGGCAACGCTTTTATTTTTGCTAGTCAGGGTGGTCGCGGACATTCTAACGGTATGGATGTTTTTAATTATTTAGAAAGCTTAGGGATAAACCCAAATGTAACCACTACAGAAGGTGTAAACCCGTTGCTTAATGTAGTGTCTAGCACAAAAGATATTAATATTATAGATTATTTTATTGGTAAAGGTATTGATGTTAATCAAGCTGATAAAAAAGGAAACACGCCCTTTATGAAAGCGGCTCAATCTAATAGTTTGGACATTGTAAAACATTTAGCAAAGCATAATAAAAACATTAATTTAAAGAATAAAGACGGTCAATCGGCATTAACATTGGCAGTTGAACGTAATAAACCGGAGGTTATTGAATACTTGTTAGCCAATAATGCCGATGCGACAATTATAGATGCTAAAGGCAATAATTTGGCCTATTATTTAGTGAATGCTTTTAGCAGAAGAAACAAAGCTGGGTTTTATGAAAAAGCAGAACTTTTAAAGGCGCATAACGTTAATTTTTCATCTAAACAAGCAGATAACAATACGCTTTACCACATCGCGATTGAAAAACTAGATTTAGATCTATTGAAATTTTTAGAACCTTCAAAAATAGATATTAATGCAAGGAATAACGACGGCCTTTCCGTGCTTCATATTGCTGCTATGAAATCTAAAGATACTACCATTTTAAAATATCTCATCGCTCAAGGTGCAGATAAAAAGGCATTAACCGAGTTCGATGAGTCGGTTTTCGATTTAGCACAAGAAAATGAATTGCTAAAAGCTAGTGGTAGCGATATTAACTTCTTAAAATAAAAAACATGAAAAAAAATATTAAATCATACACTTTTTTAACGCTTCTTGCGGTAACGCTATTAGCCACTTTTGCATTTTCAGCTAAACCAAACGCCTTTAAATACATGGTGCAAATGATTAATTATTCAGGTGAAGGGGCTTATGTTGTTATCTCCTTAATTAACCCTGAAGGCGAGTACGAAAAAACCTTGTATATACAAGGCGACGATGACGAATGGTATCATGATATTTCGGAATGGTGGCGTTTTTACGGAAAAACTAGAACGGATATCGACGCTATTACAGGAGCAACTATTGGAGGAGGCGAACGCGCTATAAATGTGATTGAAATTGATAACGATAAAATAGATGCTGGTTATAGTATCCGTTTTGAAACGGCCGTAGAAGATAAAGAATACTATACCAAAGATGTAGAATTCTTACTAACATCTGAAAACGTAAAACTTAAACATGAGGGGACAGGATACATCCGTTACGTGCGTATGATACCGCAATAAAACCTAAAAGGTACAGCACTCTTTAAAACAAAAAATATTGCAATAATGACCATTTCTATTTGGAGATATAGCCACCTTATTCTGGCTATATCTTCTTCTTTATTTATTTTACTAGCCTCTGTTACGGGGATAATTTTAGCTTTCGAACCTATTTCGAATCAGCTAAAACCTTATGCTGTTCAAAATGGGGAAACGCTGTCTTTGGCGACAACCATTAGTGCGTTGCAAACGGAATACAATGAACTCATCAACATAGAAATAGACAATAATAATTTTGTTAGTGCATCGGTGATAACAAAAGATGGCGATAATGAAACGTTTTATATCAATCCGTTTACCGGAAAAAAAATTGGAGAACTTATTGAAAAAGCACCTATTTTTAAATTTGCTACTAATTTACATCGGTCGTTATTTTTAAAATCTACGGGGCGTGCTATTATTGGTATCGTGTCTTTTTTATTGCTTTTAATGGCGATAACGGGCGTTGTTTTAATAGCTAAACGTCAAGGTGGTGCTCTAAAGTTTTTCTCTAAAATTGTAAAAGAAGCGTTTAATCAATATTATCACATCATCATTGGTCGCTACACGCTTATTCCTATAATCATCGTTACCATTACCGGTGTTTACTTGTCTTTAGAAAAGTTTTCATTATTACCTTCGGAAAAAATTGCGCATCAATTTCCAGATGAATCTTTTGCTGAAACCCAAAAACTTGATGTTTCAGATTTTCAAATATTTCAAAATACAACTTTAGAAGAGGTCGAGCATTTGGAATTCCCTTTTTCTGATGATATTGAAGACTATTTTACCTTAAAATTAAAAGATAAAGAAATACTTGTAAATCAGTTTTCGGGTGCTATAATTAGTAATCAAAAAAAGCCATTAATTACACAAGCCTCAAACTTTAGTTTTGTCTTGCATACTGGGCAAGGAAGTGTATGGTGGTCTCTTGTTTTACTATTAACTTGTATCGCTATTTTATTTTTTATTTATTCTGGTTTTGCTATGAGTATTAGGCGTACAAAAAACAGGGTGGTGCCAAAAAATAAATTCAAAAAAGACGAATCGGAATATATTATTCTTATTGGATCGGAAACAGGAAGCACCTTCAGACTAGCAAATGCTTTTTTTAATGCGCTTTTAGAAACAGGAAAAACCGTTTTTATTACTGAATTGAACAAATATTCAAGTTTTAAAAAAGCCAAACATCTTATTGTTTTTACATCGACTTACGGCGAGGGTGAAGCGCCTACAAATGCCAGTAATTTTGAAAAATTAGTTCACAGCATTAATCAAACAAATACCATACAATATGCTGTGGTTGGTTTCGGTTCTTTGGCTTATCCAGATTATTGTAAATATGCTATTATGGTAGATGCGATGTTGCAATTACATCAAAATTTTATTCCAACTATTCCACTTCAAAAAATTAATAATCAATCGTTTTCAGATTTTAATGTTTGGGTAAAAACATGGAGTGAGAGTCAAGGTTTAAAGCTCGATATAAAAGAACCTGTAAGTAGAATAGATTCTAAAAAGCAAATAACGTTTCAGTTGGTTGAACGTACAGCAATAAATAAAGATCAATCTTTTTTGCTTCATTTAAAACCGAATAAAAAAATAAAATTTCAATCGGGTGATTTACTTTCAATTTATCCCGAAAATAACACGGTAGAACGCTTGTATTCTATTGCAAAACTGGATGATAATGTACTGTTAAGTATTAAAAAACATGAGTTCGGATTGGTTTCAAATTTCTTTAACACCTTAAATATAAACGACATGATTACTGCTTGCATAAAACTAAATGCCGAATTTTATATCCCCAAAAAAGCTAAAGAAGTCGTTATGATTTGCAATGGGACAGGTATTGCTCCATTTTTAGGTATGTTAAATGATGAGACCAAATTGACAAAAAAATATCTGTTCTGGGGCGGGCGAACCAAAGCATCACTTAAAATATATGCACCACTAATAGATCGTGCTTTTTATAGCAAAGGGCTTTCTGGTTTTTATGTGAGTTTTTCTCAGGAGGAAAATCAGAAAAAATATGTTCAGAATTTAATTATGGAACAAGCAGTTATTATTTCACGAGTTTTAAAAACAGGTGGAGTTATCATGATTTGTGGTTCTGTTGCCATGCAAAACGGTGTATTAGCCGTTCTTGATGACATTACGTCAATGGAGTTAAATTTACCTTTAAGTGCTTTTCAAGATAACAATCAAATAAAAACGGACTGCTATTAAAAAGATAGATTATGTGTAGAAATAGTATTAAAATTTTATCTAGAGTGCCTTCGGGAGAGCTTTCTTTTTGTAGTGAATGTGGGGTGTATCATTTGGAATTCAATAATATATATTTAGAATTAAAACAGAGTGAATTTAAGCAATTTAAAGATTATATAATCAATATAGAAATCGATTATTGGGAAAATAAATACGCTTGTGCCAAGGTGCAGCGTAAAATTCCAATTCCGTCCATGCAATCTAATTTGGTGCTTATGTTTAAACGGGAAGAAATTAAAGAATTACAAGCGCTGTTTAACCTAGAAAATCGTACAGGAATAAGTGTTTTAAACTTAAAAGATATTGATTACACGTTTATTTTAAACTAATTAAATAGCTGTAAATACACGAAAATTAAAAAAGTAAACTCTATTTTTTTTACGGAAACCAGGGGTTTCAAATTTCGTGTAATTTAACACATACGCTTTAAAAATAAATTCGTGAATTTGTGGCAAAAAACACACTAAACCTGTTTTACCGAAATAATTTTAACCGGGCAGGCTTTAGCTGCATGATCCGCAGCTTCAAAAATAAGCTCATCGTTAGATTTTAAAGTGAAAAATCCTTTTTTATCTTGACCATGCAGCAATACGGTTTTTCCGTCTTTTTTCGACATCTGAAACTGTTCTGGGGCCAACTCGACACAGTAGTTACAACCAATACATTTTTTCCGCTGTAGCGTGATAACAACCATTAGGCTTCTACTTTATTTTCAACAATTTTATATAGTTTATCAGACTGGCGGATTCTAAACGGTAGTTTTATAGTTACCAAATCGCCTTTTGTGCCTTCACTTAATTTTTGGTCGTTTACTAAAAATTCTTCAACCACTAATTCTTGCGCACCTGTTGTTGGTCCGGTAATTAAAATGGTATCGCCAACATTAATATTGTAAGCTTCAATTTTAAACTCACCCACATTAGCTTTAGGAAAAAAGTGTGTACCTTTTCCAATATAGACTTTCTTTTGTGTGGCGTGCGATCCAGAACCTTTACTCCATTCTCCAAGTTTTTGCCCCAAATAATACCCACTCCAAAAACCACGATTGTAAACCGTTTCTAGGGTTTGCATCCAGCTTATTACTTCTTCTTTATTATAAGTTCCGTTCTCAATACTATCAATAGCTTCGCGGTAACATTTTATCACTTTTGCCACATATTCTGGCGCGCGACCTCGACCTTCAATTTTTAAAACTTTTATACCAGCATCGACCACTTCATCTAAAAAATCGATGGTGCATAAATCTTTAGGCGACATAATATACTCGTTATCCAACTCCATTTCAAAACCAGTTTCCTGGTCGATTACGGTATATTTTTTTCTGCAATTTTGTTTACAAGCCCCTCGGTTTGCCGATGAGTTTTGCGAATGTAAACTCATATAACATTTACCGGAAACCGCCATGCATAGCGCACCGTGACCAAAGATTTCTATCTCAACCAGTTTTCCCGATGGGCCTTTTATTTGTTCTTTTTCAATCTGCTCGGTAATTTTTTTAACCTGGCGTAAACTTAACTCACGACTTAAAACCATAGTATCGGCAAACATAGCATAGAACTTAACCGTTTCAATGTTAGTTACGTTAATTTGGGTAGAAATATGCACTTCCATTTGCTGCTCTCTGGCCATCGCAATTACCGATTGGTCCATAGCAATCACAGCCGTTATATTGGCTGCTTTAGCTTGTGTAATTAGGGTTTTTACGATGGATAAATCGTGATCGTAAATTATAGTGTTTAAAGTTAAATAACTTCTTACGCCCTTAGCTTCACAACGTTTTGCTATTTCTGGTAAATCATCTAAGGTAAAATTTACCGAAGCTCTAGCACGCATATTTAATTGCTCTACACCAAAGTAAACCGAATCTGCACCATTATCTAAAGCTGCTTGTAGCGATTCAAAATTACCGGCAGGCGCCATTAATTCTATGTTTTGCATAACTGTAGATTTAGATTTTATCGACTTTTAAAGTCTCAAAAATGTTACGTAAATCCTTTTTATATGGTAAGTGGTCGGCACGACCTTTCTTAAAAATATCGTTACTATTACCTTGGCCTTTTCGCAATGCTTTTTGTTCTTCGTATGGCAAAGCATGAATTTCTTTACAGTTTGTAGAACAGCAATTATTCATTTCTTCCTTGCAAGTGTCGCACTGAATAAATAATAAATGGCAAGCCTCGTTTGCACAGTTGGTGTGCACATCGAAAGGGGTGCCGCATTGGTGGCAATTCGCAATTACGTCATCACTAATACGTTCTGCACGGCGCTCATCGAACACAAAATTCTGACCTAAAAATTTATTTTCTAGGTTCTGTTCTTTCACCTGGCGTGTATATTCAATAATACCACCTTCTAACTGAAACACATTTTTAAAACCTTTATGTTTAAAGTAAGCGCTCGCCTTTTCGCAACGGATGCCACCGGTGCAATACATTACTAAATTTTTATCTTCTTTGTGAGATTTTAAATCGTCTTCAATAATATCTAGAGATTCTCTAAAGGTATCCACATCAGGCGTTACAGCATTTTTAAAATGCCCAATTTCACTCTCGTAGTGGTTTCGCATATCCACCAAAACGGTATTTTCATCTTCAATTAATGCATTGAATTTGTCAGCATCCACATGTACACCTTTATTACGCACATCAAAGGTATCGTCATTCAAGCCATCGGCAACAATTTTGTTACGCACTTTCACTTTCAACTTCAAAAAGGATTTATTATCCTGCTCAACAGCAATATTTAACCGAATATCTTTCAAGAAATCTATGGTATCCAAATGCGATTTAAATTCATTAAATCGGTCGGCTGGTAAAGATAATTGTCCGTTAATTCCCTCATGAGCCACATAAATTCTACCCAAAACGTCCATCGCGTCCCAAGTTAAAAACAAATGATCTCTAAAAATTTGTGGATTGCCAATTTTGGCATATTGATAAAAAGAAAGTGTTAATCGACTTTTTCCTGCGTTGTCAATTAATTCGGCCCTTTCTTCTGCGCTTAATTTGTTGTACAGTTGCATGCTATACTAAGTTTTAAGGTTAAGAAATATTTTAAGCGGCAAAGATAATATTTTCAAAGCAACTCAGCCTTAGAATGAAAATCTTTTGGGCGCTCCCCGAAAAGGGTCGGGCTATTCGTTACAAGTCCGCGCACCTCCTTGCGTCGGGCTGTGGGCTTTTCACTACTATCCCTAGCGCGTGTGTTTGCTTATGTTTTTTCTTAATTCAATGTATAAGTGTATTTTCATAAATAAGGGCATCATAAAAAAAAACGCCTAAATAATACATATTTAAGCGCTCTTCGAATTAGTTAATAATAATTGTTTTTTTTGATAAATTTCATAGCAAACAATTTTCCCTTTTTCATATAACAGATGTAAAATAAGTAAAATGGTTGCGTAGGGAGGCTTAATTTCTTCTAAATACCAATTAATCAGCTTTATGGAAATCTCCATTATGTTGAAAACTATTATTGTATCCTCACAAAAGATGTAGTAATTTAGCAAATAAATCTTCAGATAAAAAATATATAATGAGCAGCGAAAAAGAAGCGAAATTAAAAGCACTAAAACTTACTTTAGATAAATTAGATAAAGCCTACGGAAAAGGGACAGTAATGAAAATGAGCGATGCCGCTATTCAAGATGTCGAAGCTATTCCTTCCGGATCACTAGGATTAGATATCGCCTTAGGTGTTGGCGGTTATCCACGTGGCCGTGTTATTGAAATATACGGACCAGAATCATCGGGTAAAACCACATTAACATTACACGCTATTGCCGAAGCTCAAAAAGCGGGTGGTATTGCTGCTTTTATTGATGCTGAGCATGCTTTCGATCGTTTTTATGCCGAAAAACTTGGTGTCGATATCGATAATTTAATTATTTCTCAACCCGATAATGGGGAGCAAGCTTTAGAAATTGCCGATAATTTAATTCGTTCTGGTGCTATTGATATTGTTGTGGTCGATTCGGTTGCGGCATTAACCCCAAAAAGTGAAATTGAAGGTGAAATGGGAGATTCTAAAATGGGATTACATGCCCGTTTAATGTCTCAAGCTTTACGTAAACTTACAGGGTCTATTAGTAAAACAAATTGTACCGTAATATTTATTAACCAATTGCGTGAAAAAATTGGTGTTATGTTTGGTAATCCTGAAACAACAACGGGTGGTAATGCCTTAAAATTCTACGCATCGGTACGTTTAGATATTCGTCGTTCTACACAAATTAAAAGTAGTAATGGTGATGTTTTAGGTAACAAAACTAGAGTGAAAGTGGTGAAAAACAAAGTAGCGCCACCATTTAAAATGGCCGAATTCGATATTATGTACGGGGAAGGTGTTAGTAAAGTTGGTGAAATTCTTGATGTTGCCGTAGAATACGAAATTGTTAAGAAAAGCGGCTCTTGGTTTAGTTATGAAGATACCAAGCTTGGCCAAGGTCGTGATGCTGTAAAAGCCATTATAAAAGACAATCCAGAGCTTTTTGATGAGTTAGAACAAAAAATAAAAGTAGCTATTAAAGAAGGTGTTAATTAAAATAGTATTTTCTTTTAAAAATATAAAATCCCGAGGTGTTCGGGATTTTTTTTGCGCTATATTTAGTAGTCTACGCAACCATTTTGTAAAAAGAGCATCTATAAAACAAAACGTAAATTTTAACTAAAAAAATTATTGAAATGAGAAAAATGCTTGTAATTTGTTTAGCACTAATTTTGGCTTCTTGTAGTGTGAATGATGATAGTCCTAATTATAGTTTTGATATTTTACCGGTAGAAAGTGTAGATATTCCAGAAACTTTTACATTAGGTGAAACCTATCCCATTACGGTTTCATATTATCAACCGTCTAGCTGCTATTCTTTTAGTGAATTTTATTATCGTAAAAATGATAATGAACGTATTGTAGCTCCAATTAATTATGTTTTGGAAGATGATAATTGCGAAACACTAGAGGATCAATTAGTTGAAGATACATTTAATTTTATAGTCACTAATAGCAGCGACTCATATATTTTTAAATTTTGGCAAGGCGAAGATGCCGATGGTGAAGATCAATATTTAATTATTGAAGTCCCTGTTGTAGAAGAAGAAACTAACTAACACGTGTATAATTTTGAGTTTAAAGCAACTCATAGAACATTGTAAAACTAACGATACTAAAGCACAAGGTGAGCTGTATAAACTCTTTTCGAGTAAACTTTTCGCCGTGTGCTTAAAGTATTCTAGAAATTATACCGAAGCGGAAGATAATTTACAAGACGCTTTTTTAACCATATTTAAAAAAATAGATCAATTTAAACACAAAGGTTCTTTTGAAGGTTGGTTAAAACGTATTACCATTAATACCGTAATGCAACGCTACCGAAACGAAAAGGTTTTTGATATTATTAATGAAGAAACTCTTGAAAATGTTGAAGTTGAAATTGAAGAGGAACAGCTTTCTATAGATTACTTACTTCGTATCATTCAAGAATTGCCAGACCGGTATAGGCTTGTTTTTAACTTGTATGTATTAGATGATTATTCGCATAAAGACATTGCCGAAATGCTGAAAATAAATATAGGAACTTCGAAATCTAATTTAGCGAGAGCCCGACAGATTTTGAAGCAAGCTATTGAAACTCATAAAAAAACAACTTATTTGCAATCATTATAAATGCGTGACAAAAAACACATAGACAGACTTTTTAAGGAGGGTTTAAAAGACTTTGAACCGGTTCCTAGTGATGCGGTTTGGAAGAAAATTGAGGCCGAACTTAATACAAGTAAGAACACACGTAGAATTATTCCAATTTGGTGGCGCTACGCTGGAGTAGCAGCATTATTGTTGCTCTTTTTAGGCTTAGGGATTAATGGTGTTTTTAACTCTTCTGAAGATATAGAGCAACAAGAGGTTGTTGATACCGAAACGACACGATCCTCTAAAATAGGAGGTGAAAGTATTTCGGGGAATAATACCTCTGGTTCGATTAAAACAGTAGTTTCAAATGAAGAAATTCAGAAAGAAACGGTGAATAAAAAGTCGGAAATTGTTAAAACAGCATCAAAAGAAAAAGATAGTCCGATTAATTCGAATGTCAATACAATCAAAAAGCGTTCTTTGGCTTCATCCAATAGATTAAGTGAAGAAAATCGCCCAATAGATCCTGCTAAAACAAACATTGTAACAGATTCCGAGAGTGAAAAAAACACCGTTATTTCTTCTTATAAAGCTCAAAATAATTTAACGCCAACAGCGACTAAGGATGTTGTAGCAGAAACAAAAATAGAAGAAAAAGTAATACCTAATGAAATTGTAGCTAATACTAAAAATAGAAGTTTAACCATTGAGGAAGCTCTAGCAAAAGCACATAGTATAATTATAGAAAAAAAAGAAAAGGATGGCCGTTGGAGTATTGCTGCTAATGCGGCCCCTGTTTATTTTAATACATCGGGTGAAGGGTCTGCTATTGATCCTCAATTTAATAGTAATTCAAAATCGGGTGAAGTTTATATAAGTTATGGTATTTCGGCGCGTTATGCTTTAACAGATAGGCTAAGTGTTCGTTCGGGGATTAGTAATTTAAGTTTAGGGTATAATATTGATAATGTGGTGGTCTATGAGGCTGCAGGAGTAAGTTCGGTTAGTAGTAAACCGTTGCAAAATGTAAGCACTAGCAAACTTTCTACGGTTAGGGTGTCATCACAGGTTTTGCTGGTTAGTGGTGAGGGGCTGGATGCTAATATACAAGCCGATTTTATAGATGATTCGCGAACATCAATTAGTCAAAATTTAAGATATGTTGAAGTGCCAGTAGAATTACAATATGCACTAGTAAATAAAAAAATAGGGTTAAATGTTATTGGAGGTTTTAGTTCTTTGTTTTTAAATGGAAACGAGATTTTTACAGATACCGAAAGAACAAAATCTTACTTTTCAGGAGAGGCCAGCAATATTAATGAAGTTAGTTATAGTGCTAATTTTGGATTGGGCTTAAATTATCAACTTAACAAAACTATTGATCTTAATTTGGAGCCTATGATAAAATATCAAATTAATACGTTTAAAAATACGTTTGGCGATTTTAAACCTTATTATGTTGGGGTGTATACTGGTGTTGCAATTAAATTTTAGGTTTTTGGTTAAATCTTGATTTTCTTTAAACTCGAAAATCAATAGTGAATAAAGCAGCTCTACTTAGGGCGGTTTTTTATTTTTTAAAAGCTTGTAGTTGGTTGAATATAATGTTTCGAGACGTATCATTCAAGGTTCTCGTGTCTTTTGCTGTTAAACCTTCGGTTGGTAAAAATTTATGGATTTTTACGCGCATTCTACCAGGGCTTCCACTAAAGAAAGTATAAGAAAAACGTTTTTTATTATCGGCAAAAGTGATAGGTACAATAGGAATTTGGTGGTTTATGGCTAAGCGGAAAGCGCCGTCTTTAAATGTATCTAAATCAATATGTTCTTCGGGTACACCGCCTTCAGGAAAAATACAAATACTTACTCCTGTTTGTAGTCTGCGCTGTGCTCTTAAAAACACGGCTTGTCTGCTTTTAGCCGAACTTCTGTCCACCAAAATACAAGTGCGTTTATAGAAAAAACCAAATAAAGGAATTTTTGCCAATTCGGCCTTTCCAACAAATACAAAGGGATTTCTAACCGAAACCAGCATAAGCATAATATCTGCCATGGAGGTGTGGTTGGCAATAAACATATAGCTTTTCGAGCGATCTGGTTTTTGTTCACGATCAATTTTATACGCAAAGCCCATGCCTACCAAAATTATTTTGGCCCAAAACCGCGCCAACCTAAAAAACAGGGGGTACCAGGCTTCTTTAGCAATAGAAACTAATAGAATTGGTAATAATATAAGTATTGGTATAGCTACCAATATATAAAACCAAATACGGTAGAATACCCAAAATATGTATTTAAAAATTTTCATCGTCCTCAAAAATACATAATTGTATTGAGCAATTCTATTAAAAAAATTACCTTTGCTCATATATCAAAAATTGAGTTTAATTTTAACAAGATTCCCGCATTTTAGGGAACGCACACATGGCAAGAATACTTACAGGCATACAAAGCACAGGAACACCACATTTAGGAAACATTTTAGGCGCTATTATTCCAGCAATAAAAATGGCTGAAGCCCCTGAAAATAATTCGTTTTTATTTATCGCAAACTTGCATACTTTAACGCAAATTAAAGATGCTAAAGTTTTAAGAGAAAACACGTATTCTACGGCTGCAACTTGGCTTGCCTTTGGTTTAGATGTTGAAAAAACGGTGTTTTATCGTCAAAGTGATATTCCTCAAACCACAGAGTTGTCATGGTATTTAAGTTGCTTTTTTCCTTATCAGCGTTTAACATTAGCGCACAGTTTTAAAGATAAAGCCGATCGTTTAGAGGATGTAAACGCAGGTTTATTTACATATCCTATGCTTATGGCTGCCGATATATTATTATACGATGCTAATATTATTCCGGTTGGAAAAGATCAATTACAACATATAGAAATGACCCGTGATGTGGCTTCGCGTTTTCATGCCAAAATGGGGGAGACTTTTGTATTGCCAGAAGGTAAAATACAAGAAAATACCATGCTCATTCCTGGAACCAACGGAGGGAAAATGAGTAAGAGTGCCAATAACACCATTAATTTATTTTTACCAGATAAAAAACTGCGCAAGCAAATTATGTCTATTGAAACCGATAGTACAGCGCTTGAAGATCCAAAAGATTGGAGCACTTGCAACTGTTTTGCTATTTATAGTTTATTGGCAAACGATGCTCAAATTGAAACCATGAAAGCCAATTACGAAAATGGGAATTATGGTTACGGCCACGCCAAACAAGCCTTGTTTGAATTGATAGTTGAAAAGTTTGCCACGCAACGCGAACGCTATAATTATTATATGAATAATCTTGAAGAAATTGATGCTGTTTTAGCTATTGGAGCTGAAAAAGCAAAATTGGTAGCAAATGATGTTTTAAGCAGAGTTCGCGAAAAGGTTGGGTATTAATACGATACTTTATAAAATAACCTATTAGATTTTTATAGTCTAATAGGTTTAACATACTTTACAAAAATCCGTGGCAAAACACACCAAAGACGTACAGAATAGATACGATGGTTTCCTAAAAACGCCACGTTTATGGAAAAAGGATGTGGTTTTTAATATGTATCAATTTGAAATAGATTCTAAATCGGATAAAATAGATTTAGATATCGATGATAAGTTGCGCCTCGGGAAATATATTGAGCGTTTAGTTTCTTTTGAATTAAGCCGGAATACAGCTGTTAAAATTCTTGCTGAAAATCTTCAAATTCAAAACGGAAAAACCACCTTAGGTGAAATAGATTGTTTGCTTCTAAAAGATAAAAAGCCCATTCATTTAGAGGTTATTTATAAGTTTTATGTTTATGATGCTTCCGTAGGAACTTCAGAAATAGATCATTTTATTGGTCCAAACAGAAAGGATGCCTTAGTAGAAAAACTTAAGAAACTTAGCGAAAAGCAATTACCACTACTTTATTCTAAACACTGTGAATCTTACTTAGAAACATTCAGTTTAAAAGCTTCAGAAATTACTCAGCAAGTCTATTTTAAAGCCCAATTATTTATTCCTTTTGGAGAAAGAATCATTCTAAAAACATTAAATCAAGATTGTATTGTTGGATTCTACATCAAAAAGGAAAGTCTTATTGAGTTTTCAAACTGTAAATTTTATATTCCTAAAAAAATAGATTGGATTATTGCACCACATACACAAGTAGATTGGCTAACCTATTCAGCGTTTATAGAATTGTCGAACCCTATTTTAGAACGCCAATTTTCGCCACTTTTTTGGTTAAAATTACCAAATGGTGAATTAAAAAAATGCTTTTTAGTTTGGTGGTAGTTCCTATTAATAACGGGTTTTAAAACTAAATAATCTCGAATAGTTTACCCGGTAATGGTCTTACAACGCCTTTTAATTCCATAGTTAATAAAATACTAGCCACTTTAAATATGGGTAAGTTGCAATTAATAGCAATGATGTCTAATTGCTGTTTCTCGTTTTCTTTTAAATAGTTGTAAATCACTTTTTCGGTAGCGTCCAGTTCTACAAATAACTGTTTTTGTATGGCTGGTTTTTTAGCATCCTCTAATTCCCAATTTAAAATATAAGGCACATCTAACGGTGTAGTAAGCATGTGTGCACGCTGTTGCTTAATTAAATTATTACATCCAAGACTTTGGTTGTCGGTAGTGCGGCCGGGTACAGCAAATACATCACGATTATACGAGTTCGCAATATCGGCAGTTACTAAACTACCACCTTTTTGGGCAGATTCTATCACAATAGTCGCTTCACTTAAACCCGCAATAATTCGGTTTCGTTTTAAAAAATTGTTTCTATCAAAATTATCGGTACTCCAAAAATCGGTAAAAAAACCACCGTTTTTCTCCATGTCAACCATATACTTTTTATGTGCTTTGGGGTAAATTTGGTCGAGGCCGTGCGCCAAACATGCCACGGTTTGTAAGTTGTTTTTTATGGCGGCTTTATGTGCTGTAATATCGGTGCCATAAGCAAAACCAGAAATAATTACAGGATTGAAAGGTTTTAATGTTTCTACAAGATTTTCACAAAAAGCAATGCCGTTTGTTGTAATTTTTCGTGTGCCAACAATACTAATAAGGCGTTGTTTTTTTAAATTAACTTTCCCCGATTGGAATAATAAAATGGGACCATCGATACAGTGTTTTAGTTTTTCTGGATAATCATCACCTTCAAAATAAAATACTTGAATGTTGTTGTCTTCAATAAAGCGGATTTCTTTTTCAGCTTCTTTTAAATGATGTGGTTTAAACAAGCTATCTAAAATAACGCTGCCAATACCATCAATTTTTTGTAGATTTTGTCTTTTCTCTTTTAAAACAGCTTCTGCAGAACCACAATGAGAAATTAATCGTTTAGCAGTAATATCGCCTATATTTGGGATATGTTGCAAAGCTAAAGTGTAGAGTAAATTGTTTTTTGTCATTGTAAATGGCTTGTTTTCAACATACAATAAAAGAATTTTTAATCTGTTAATAAAAATATTGACATAAATTTTATCGAAAACTATTATTTTCTAACTTTGTCTTTATGCAATTAGAAACTTACGTAAGCGACTTACTATATAGATATGAATGTGTTACCATCCCTGAGTTGGGCTCATTTTTAACACAATCTGTCTCGGCCTCGATAAATGAAAAAAACAATACGTTTTTTCCTCCTAAAAAAGAGCTGTCTTTTAATGAGCAAATTCAAAAAAATGATGGGTTATTAGCGCATTATATTGCAGATGTAGAAGATACAACCTTTGAGCTTGCCAATAAAAAAATAGCAAAACGTGTTAAGGTTTTAAAAGAAAGTTTGGAGCAAGGCGAAACATTATCTTTTGAAAATATAGGAACTATTGTTTTTAACAAGGAAGGTAAAATTTTATTTGAACCATCTTATAAATTAAATTATTTAACTGATGCTTTTGGGCTATCACAATTTGAAACTACTGTAGTATCACGTGAAGTTTACAAAGCCGAAGCTGAGCGAATAGAAAACGTAATTCCAATTGGGGTTACTGCCGAAAAACGTAAAAACAGATCGTATTTAAAATATGCAGCTGTTGCCGTATTGGCGTTAACTCTTGGGGGGGTAGTTGCTTCTAATTTTTATGTAAATCAAATAGAAACGCATAACCAATTAGCACAGCAAAAAGCTGAAAAAGAATTGGATGCAAAAATTCAACAAGCGACTTTTGGTTTAAATCCATTACCAGCAATTACTTTAAATGCTACAAAACAAACAGGTGATTTTCATATTGTAGCTGGTGCTTTTAGGGTTGAGGAAAACTGTAACAAAATTGTAAAGGAACTAAAATCTGAAGGTTTTAATGCTAGAAAAATAGGAACTAACAAGTATGGTTTGCATCAAGTGGTTTATGCGAGTTATGAAACGCGTTTAGAAGCTCAAAAAGCCTTGAGAACAATTAAATCTTCTCATAATAATGACGCTTGGTTGCTTGTTAAAAAGCTAGACTAAGTTTTAAAAATACACAGTGTTCTTTGGCTTTTATAAAAATCCCTAACTTTGTTTCGCTGTAACCCTTAATTTTTTTGATGCAAGTAAAAACACCTCAACAGTCTAGAACTATAATGACAGATTTGGTTTTACCAAGTGAAACCAACCCGTTAAACAATTTATTTGGAGGCGAATTATTGGCTCGAATGGATCGAGCAGCCAGTATTTCTGCCCGTAGACACTCACGACGTATTGTGGTTACGGCCTCAGTAAATCACGTTGCTTTTAATCGGGCTATACCA
Source organism: Algibacter pacificus (assembly GCF_008033385.1). GTDB lineage: Bacteria > Bacteroidota > Bacteroidia > Flavobacteriales > Flavobacteriaceae > Algibacter > Algibacter pacificus. The sequence continues at coordinate 51,774 of NZ_VOGY01000005.1, forward strand.
TTAGGAAGTGTTGTAAGTGTGGAGGCTAAGGTGTCTCGAGCGTTTAGAACTTCAATGGAGGTTTTTATCGATGTTTGGGTTGAAGACCGTGAATCTGGAGATCGAAGTAAAGCTAACGAAGCTATTTATACCTTTGTAGCCGTAGATGAGACAGGTCGTCCTATTCCTGTGCCTGAAGTACATCCAGAAACCAAGCTTGAAAAAGATCGTTTTGTTGCAGCGCTTAGACGTAAACAATTGAGTTTATTACTTGCTGGAAAAATAAAACCAAGCGAAGCGTCTGAACTCAAAGCGCTTTTTGATTAAAAAGATCTCTTTGGTTATTAAACTTTAAATACCAAATAATTAAGGTTTAAGTGTCGAGCTAAAAAAGAAGTAATTTCTGTAGTTAAGCGGTTTAAATCCAAAAAGATGCTTATTTTTACGACGCTATATAATAATAGCCTGAGTTTCTTGTTATTATTTTTGACTAAAAACACCAGCATTGAAAACATCGTTTAAAACTATATTATCTTTATTAATAGCCACTATTTTAATAGTTAGCTGTTCGCGAAAAAAAGACAAATTTATTAGCCGGAATTTCCACGCAGTAACGGCGGAGTTCAATCCTATTTATAATGGTTATAACGCTTTAGAAGACGGTAAAAGAAGTTTAAACGATAGTTATCAAGATAATTATTGGGATGTGTTGCCTATAGAGCGTATGCAAATTTCGGAAGAAGTCATGCTGCCCGGGCAATCTAAGAATGAAAATTTTTCGCGCGCTGAAGAAAAAGCTGTAAAAGCCATACAGAAACATAGTATGAATATTCAGGGTAAAGAGGTAAATCCGCAAATGGACGAAGCTTATTTATTACTTGGTAAAGCCCGATATTTCGATGAACGTTTTGTGCCGGCGATAGAGGCTTTTAATTATATTCTTTATAAATATCCGTTAAGCGACAAGATAAATCAGGCTAGAATTTGGCGAGAAAAAACGAATATTCGTTTGGATAATAATGAATTGGCTATTAAAAATTTAAAGCGCCTTTTAGAGCTAGAAGAATTAAAAGGGCAAGATTTAGCCGATGCCACATCCATGTTAGCTCAAGGGTATTTAAATATAAAAGCCGTAGATAGTGCTATTACGCAATTAGAAATTGCATCTAATGAAACAAAGAATAATGATGAAAGAGGGCGGTATCGTTTTATTCAAGGGCAACTTTACAATGTATTAGGTATTAAAGATAGTGCTAATTTTGCCTTCGATAAGGTTATTGAACTTAACCGAAGAACGCCTAGAATTTATATGATTAGCGCCTATCTCGAAAAATTTAAAAATTTCGATTTTGAAAACGGGAATAAATTTGAAGCCATGGAGTTGCTTACCAAATTGGAGGAAAATCGTGAAAACCGGCCGTTTTTAGATAAAATTTATCATCAAATTGGAGATTTTCACTTAAATAATGGATCGGATTCTTTGGCTATTTCCTATTTTAATAAATCATTGCGCAGTGATTCTCAAGACAAGATTTTAAAATCTAAAAACTACGAGATACTTGGGGATATGTTTTTCGATAATTCGGAATATGCTAAGGCAGGGGCTTATTTTGATAGTACAATGAGTAACTTGAAGTTAAATTCTAAACCCTTCAGAATTATTAAACGTAAGCGTGATAATTTGGAAGATGTTATTTATTACGAAGCTATTGCGAAAAATAATGACAGTATTTTAAATTTGGTACGTTTGCCAAAAGCGGAACGATTACTTGTTTTTGAAAATTTTGTAAAAGCTCTTAAAATAGAGGAAGCAGCAGCAGAAAAAGAAGCTGCTAAATTAGAAAAAGGCGGTGCTAATGCGGGGCTAATTACTGTAAATAATGGATTTTCAGGTTCTGGCAATACTAAGGAATCACGAAATAGTTCCACGGGAGAAGCAGCATTGTTTTATTTTTATAATCCAACCACGGTAGCTTATGGTAAAAATGAATTTGCAAAAATTTGGGGGAATCGTGATTTGGAAGATAATTGGCGATGGTCTAGTAAGAGTACAACTATTTCAGGTGAATATAAAACCGATTCAACCAACGATTTATTAGCTTTAGCATCAGATGAGGAAAAATATGATCCACAGTTTTATATATCTAAAATTCCAACAGAACAAAAGGAAATAGATAGTATTTCAAAACAAAGAAACTATGCTTATTATCAATTAGGGTTAATTTATAAAGAGAAATTTAAAGAATACGAGTTAGCGAAAGCTAAATTTCAGAATTTATTAGAAAGTAATCCAGAGGAGCGGTTAATTCTGCCATCGAAATATAATCTATACAAGATTTACGAACTTTTAGGTGAAAATGGAGAGGCTTCAATAGCAAAAACAGAGATTATAAAAAACTATCCAAAGTCTCGTTATGCTTCTATTTTAGAACACCCAGAATTAGTTTCAGATAAAGATGAAAATAGCCCTGAAAGTTTATATGAAGCGCTTTACGATTTACATGAAAATCAAAATTATGCCGAGGTTATTTCTAAAAGTGAAGATTATATAAAACGTTTTGATGGCGAACCTATTGTTGCCAAGTTGGAACTTTTAAAGGCTACGGCAAATGGGCGTTTATATGGTTTTGAAGCTTATAAAAAAGGAATAAACCAATTAGCAATAACTTATGCAAATACAGACGAAGGCAAGCAGGCTCAAAAAATAGAATCCGAAATGCTTCCAAAGCTCGAAGATTCTACTTTTATCGATGCTGTAGAAGGAGTAAAAATAAATTATAAAATTGTTTTTCAATTTAAAAATGCTGAAAAAACAAATATTCCTGAGTTTAAAACATCATTAGATTCTGTTTTAAAACATGTTAAATATTATCGGTTATCATCGTCGGTAGATGTATATAATCCTGAAACCACATTTGTTTTGGTGCATGGTTTAAAAAATGAAGTGGTCGCTGAAACATTTGAGCAATTATTAATTGATGAAGATAAAAACAAAATTGCTAAGCCGTTTTTTGTGATTTCGTCAGAGAATTATAGTATCATCCAAGTTCATAAAAATTTAGAAACTTATTTAGCTCTTAATAATCAAAAACTTTAAACGTTCATGTTTTCAGATAGTAAAAAAAATAAACAAATGGCAGAAGTAACTTCCAGTCAAAACATAATAGCCAAAGGAACAAAAATTGTTGGCGACTTAGTGAGTGAGGGTGATTTTAGAATTGATGGAGCCGTAAACGGTAGTATTAAAACTAGAGGTAAAGTTGTGGTGGGTAAGTCGGGCTCTATAACAGGGGTTTTAGAAGGTACCGATGCTTATTTTGAAGGTTTTTTTTCAGGTAAACTTGCGTTGTCTGGAACATTAACTTTAAAATCAACAGCTGTTATAGAAGGCGAAGTGGAGATTGGTAAATTAGCTGTTGAGCCTGGTGCAACTTTTAATGTATCGTGTGCCATGCAAGGATATAAAAAAGAATTACAACATGCTGGACAACAAAAAACAGCCAAAAAAACAGCTTAATCCATTTATTAGGTTTTCATCCATTGCACTACAAATGGGGGTAACAATTTATTTAGGAAGTAAATTGGGCGAATGGCTCGATGTAAAATTTAATAACACCAACCAACTCTATTACAAAACAGTTACTTTAATAGCCGTTTTTATTGCTATGTATGCTGTTATTAAACAAGTAACCAAAACAAAAACAAACTTTAATGATTAAGCGTATTTCAATTGTATCTTTTATTCTTTTAGTTTTATTTTTAATAGCGTACAATCTTCAAAACTATTTAACAACCAAAACGCTTTCGTTCTCACTGCTCTCTATATATCTTTTTCATACAGTGGCTGCAATGTTGGTTTATGTTATTGTGGAAATAGTTGCAGAAAAACTCCCCAACCAGGCCGGTTATGCCTATTTAACTTTAATGTTTTTTAAAATTGGCGCTTTTGTTTTAATTTTTCAATCGTCGGTTTTTGTTAATGATAATTTATCCCAAATGGAACGTATTGGGTTAGTAATTCCCTTAGTTCTGTTTTTAATCGTCGAAGCGATAGTGGTTTCAAAGCTCTTAAATAGTAAGTAATTACTAACTTTTTAAGAATTCTTTAAGAATTTTCTATTCTTAGGAAATCTAATTAAAAAAAAGGCTTTGCTTTTTTAAATTATTACTTACATTTGCACAAAATTTACAGAGCATAAATTTATTAGTTAGAAAAAGTATGGTGGTGGTAAAAAAATCTATCAATTTTATAGCAGTTTTAGTTTTAGCGTTGTTTTCTATGTTTTCTTATGGAGATGAAATACAACATAAACCAGGAAACAAAGTAGATACAGCAGAAGAAATTAATGACTATATTGCACATCACTTAAAGGATTCGCACGATTTTCATTTCTACACACACAACGAATCGGGAACACATTATAGTTTTCCTTTGCCTGTAATTGTTTGGACTAGTAATGGTTTAAAAACATTTATGTCTTCGGAATTTCATCATGATGATGCCGGAAAGGTGATAGTTGAAAAAGGAGATGTTAAATTAGTAAAACTTCACAGTAAAATATACGAATTAGAAAGTGGTGCTTCAACAATTAATTTTGATGAACATCACCACGCAACCAACGCTCATAAGGTTTTAGATTTTTCTATAACAAAATCTGTTTTTGGAATGTTATTGGCTGGTATCTTAATGCTGCTTGGTTTTGGTGCTTTAGCAAGAGGTTATAAAAAAGGAAAAATGATTCCAAAAGGGTTTTCTAGAGTATTAGAACCTTTAGTAATCTACGTTCGGGACGAAATTGCAAAACCAAATATTGGAGAGAAAAAGTACCGTAAATTTATGGGCTTCTTATTAACGGTATTCTTCTTTATCTGGATTTTAAACTTATTAGGTTTAACACCTCTAGGTTTTAACGTAACAGGGCAAATTGCTGTAACAGCATGTTTAGCTATATTTACAGTAGTAATTTATATGTTTAGTGGTTCTAAAGATTTTTGGGCACACACATTATGGATGCCGGGAGTACCTTATATATTACGCCCAATATTAGCTGTTATAGAGCTTGTAGGTTTTGTGGTTATCAAGCCATTCTCATTATTAATACGTTTATTTGCAAACATTACAGCAGGTCATTTTGTTGTAATGAGTTTAATTGCTTTAGCCATTACATTAAAAGTATCTTTTGGGCCTGTGGTTTCTACAGGGATGTCACTTGTATTATCTTTGTTTATAATGGTAATAGAGATATTAGTAGCCTTTTTACAAGCATTTATTTTTACGATGTTATCATCGTTATTTATTGGTATGGCCGTTGAAGAACACGACGATCACCACTAGTAAATAAAAAAGTATGATTTCAACGTGAATTGAAATCCAACAAAGAATTTGTTTAATTAATATTTATAAAAATCAAATTAGTATGTACAATTTAATTGGAGCAGGATTAATCGTTATCGGTGGTGGTATCGGATTAGGTCAAATTGGTGGTAAAGCAATGGAAGGTATTGCTCGTCAACCTGAAGCAGCTGGAAAAATCCAAACTGCAATGATCATCATTGGAGCCTTATTAGAAGGTTTAGCATTCGGTGCATTAATCTTAGGGAAATAAGAATTTCCTAAAAAACAAAAAAGAACAGATTCCTGTAACGGTTGGTTACAGGGCCTGTTTTTTAAATTAAACAAAAACAAATAACAACTAATTTATAGTTTTACATGGATCAGTTATTACATGATTTTTCGCCAGGCTTATTTTTTATGCAAGCCATTATTTTATTAATATTAATTGTATTAATGAGAAAATTTGCTTGGAAACCAATTTTAGACTCTTTACAAACAAGAGAAGATGGTATTCAAAACGCATTAGATGCTGCCGAAAAAGCAAAATTAGAAATGCAAAACCTTCAAGCTGATAACCAAAAGTTATTACAAGAAGCTAGAGCAGAACGCGAAGACATGCTTAAAGAAGCACGCGAGATGAAAAACAAAATGATTGAAGACGCTAAATCTGAAGCAGAAGGTCAAGCTAACAAAATGATAGCTCAAGCACAAGCTGCTATTGAAGGTGAAAAGAAAGCCGCTTTGGCCGAACTTAAAAATCAGGTTGCGGGCATTTCTTTAGAAATTGCCGAAAAAGTAATGCGTACAGAATTATCTAACAAAGACAAGCAATTACAATTGGTTGAAACGATGTTAGCTGAAAAATCTTTAAACTAAGTTATAATGGCGGGAGCAAGAGCAGCAATACGTTACGCAAAAGCATTATTAAGTTTAGCATCAGATCAAAATACAGCAGATATTGTTGGTAATGATATGAAGTTAATCGCTAATACTTTGGCTACAAGTAAAGATTTAAGCGAAGCACTTCAAAGCCCTGTAATTCCTTCTTCAATTAAAAAATCAACTTTGTTAGAGGTTTTTAAAAACTCTAATGTATTAACTAATAACTTAATTGATACCTTAATCGCTAATAATAGAATTAATATTTTAGGTGAGGTAGCTGTAAAGTATAATCAATTGTTAGATAATTCGAAAGGGGTTGAAATGGCAACAGTTACTACAGCAGTAGAACTAACATCAGCATTAAAGGAAATTGTTTTAGCAAAAGCTAAAACACTTACAGGAAAGAATATTGAAGTAAAAAATATTATAGATGAAAGCATTTTAGGTGGTTTCATTTTACGAATTGGTGATATGCAGTATAACGCAAGTGTTGCAAATCAGTTAAATAAATTAAAACAAGAATTTACATTAAACTAAGACTTGCCCTGAGCTTGTCGAAGGGTCTAAATATTTAAAAAGATGGCAGAAGTAAATCCAGCTGAAATATCAGCAATCTTAAAAAAACAACTTTCAGGTTTTGAAGCAAGTGCTTCATTAGATGAGGTAGGAACTGTATTAACTGTAGGTGATGGTATTGTACGTGCTTACGGTTTGGCTAACGCACAATATGGTGAGTTAGTAGAATTCGAAGGCGGTTTAGAAGGTATTGTACTTAACCTTGAGGAAGATAATGTTGGTATTGTATTATTAGGTGGTTCATCTGGGGTAAAAGAAGGATCGACAGTAAAACGTACAAAACGCATCGCTTCAATTAAAGTAGGAGAGGGCATTGTAGGTCGTGTTGTTGATACCTTAGGAAACCCAATCGATGGAAAAGGACCTATTACTGGAGATACTTACGAGATGCCACTAGAGCGTAAAGCACCGGGTGTTGTTTTTCGTGAGCCCGTAACAGAGCCATTACAAACAGGTATCAAATCTATTGATGCTATGATTCCTGTAGGACGTGGACAACGTGAGTTGGTTATTGGTGACCGTCAAACAGGTAAAACAACCGTTTGTATTGACACCATTTTAAATCAAAAAGAATTTTACGATGCAGGTGAACCTGTATATTGTATATATGTTGCTGTAGGGCAAAAAGCATCTACTGTTGCAAACATTGCTAAAGTGTTGGAAGAAAAAGGAGCCTTAGCTTATACTACAATAGTAGCGGCAAATGCCTCCGATCCAGCTCCAATGCAAGTATATGCCCCAATGGCAGGTGCTGCTATCGGAGAGTATTTTAGAGATACTGGCCGTCCAGCATTAATTATTTACGACGATTTATCTAAACAAGCCGTAGCCTACCGTGAGGTATCTTTATTATTACGTCGTCCACCAGGACGTGAAGCTTATCCTGGAGATGTTTTCTACTTACACTCTAGATTATTAGAGCGTTCTGCAAAAGTCATTAATAATGATGATATTGCTAAGGATATGAACGATTTACCAGATGCTTTAAAGCCATTGGTAAAAGGTGGAGGTTCTTTAACAGCTTTACCAATTATTGAAACACAAGCAGGCGATGTTTCAGCATATATTCCAACCAATGTAATTTCAATTACAGACGGTCAAATTTTCTTGGATGGCGATTTGTTTAACTCTGGGGTTCGTCCAGCAATTAACGTAGGTATTTCTGTATCTCGTGTTGGAGGTAACGCACAGATTAAATCAATGAAAAAAGTATCAGGTACCTTAAAATTAGATCAAGCACAATTCCGTGAATTAGAAGCTTTCGCTAAGTTTGGATCAGATTTGGACGCGGTTACTTTAAATGTAATTGAAAAGGGTAAACGTAATGTGGAGATTTTAAAACAAGCTCAGAACGATCCTTTTACTGTTGAAGATCAAGTTGCAATTATTTATGCAGGATCTAAAAACTTATTAAAAGATGTTCCTGTAAATAAAATAAAGGAATTTGAAAGAGATTTTATTGAGTTCTTAAATGCTAAACATAGAGGTGCTTTAGATACTTTAAAATCTGGAAAATTAACAGATGAGGTGACCGATACATTAACAGCAGTATGTAAGGAGCTTTCAGCTAAATATAACGCATAAATTAGTTTTAAGTTATGAGTTAGATCTTTAACTCATAGCTTTTTAAACTTTAATTATATCATTAACGTCACTCTGAGGGCAATCGCAGAGTCTTTATAAAATAAAGAATGGCTAATCTTAAAGAAATACGTAACAGAATATCATCAGTATCTTCAACGATGCAAATTACCAGTGCCATGAAAATGGTATCGGCGGCAAAGTTAAAAAAGGCACAAGATGCTATTACAGCAATGCGTCCTTATTCAGATAAGTTAACCGAGCTTTTACAAAGTTTGAGTGCCACTTTAGATGCTGATTCTGGAAGCGCATATGCCACGCAACGTGAAGTGAACAAAGTGTTAATTGTAACCATAACCTCTAATAGAGGTTTGGCAGGTGCTTTTAATTCTAACATTATTAAAGAAGTGTCTAAATTATCCTCTGAAACTTATGCCGATATGGAGGTGTCTTATCTTACTATAGGAAAAAAGGGGAATGATGCTTTTGCTAAAACAAATAAGGTTATCGATAATAAAAGTGATATTTTTGATGACTTAACTTTTGATAATGTTGCGGAAATTGCAGAGATTTTAATGACGAAATTTATTGCTGCTGAATTTGATAAAATTGATATTGTTTATAATAAATTCAAAAATGCAGCAACGCAAATTGTAACCAAAGAGCAATTTTTACCAATTGTACCTGTGGAAGGTGCTGCTGTTAATAACTCTGATTATGTTTTCGAACCATCGAAATTAGAAATTATCGAAGAGTTAATTCCTAAGTCTTTAAAAACACAATTATACAAAGGTATACGCGATTCTTTTGCAAGTGAACATGGAGCTCGTATGACGGCTATGCACAAAGCAACTGATAACGCAACTGAATTAAGAGATCAGCTTAAATTAACTTATAATAAAGCACGTCAGGCAGCTATTACCAACGAGATTTTAGAAATTGTTGGTGGTGCAGAAGCATTAAATAATTAAATTTATAAATGAAGAGGTGGCTAATTAAAATTTAGTATACTTAGAATATATTTAAAATCCCTTTGAGTAATTATACTTAAAGGGATTTTATTTTTAAAGAGGATTTTAGTCTTCCAAAAATGAAGTGTTTTACGTTAGTTTAATTTTTAAACAAAGAAAAATTATAACCTTGTTGCTCCAACCGCTTATATTTTTTATAATCGAATTTATATAAAAAAGCCCCTTTTTTAGAAGCCGATTTATCCTTTTCATTCAACGGAATAAGTAATTTTAGAGACATTAATTTTTTTCTAAAATTGCGTGTATCTAGTTTTTTTTGAAAAATAGCTTCATATAAAGTTTGAAACTGAGGGATAGTGAATTTTTTAGGTAGTAATTCAAAACCAATAGGGTAGAAACGTGCTTTTCTTCGTAATCGGTTAAGCGCATCTTCAACCATTAAATCATGGTCTAAAACTAAACTCGGGAGTTTGTCTACTTCATACCAAATGGCATCGTGTTTTGCAACTAATTCCTTATCATAATCATCAATTCTAATTAATGCATAGTGAGCAATAGAAATACATCGCGCACCTGGATCTCTATCCGTATTAGAATAGGTTTTTAGCTCTTCCAAAAAAATCTTATCTAAGCCAGTAATTTCATTTAGAACTCTATTAGCGGCATTGTAGGCGCTTTCATTTGGTTTTACAAAACTTCCAATAAGCGAGAGTTTACCTTTTAAGGGTTCAACGCGTCGTTCAAAGACTAATAGTTTTAAAATACCTTTATCGAAGCCAAAAATAATACAGTCTGTAGCAACATAAATGCGTTTTTCTGGAGCGTAAATATCATTTAAGGGTACATTACTATTTTCCATAAAACAAATGTAAAAAATACTTTATTTAAAAAGAATTAAATGGTCTATTTCAAGGGTTTTCAAATTGAAAAGAACAGCTACATAGCTCGATTTATAAATGAAATTGATACGTCTATAACAGACTGAAGTTCTTTAGGTAAAATAGCGCTTTCCCAAGGATGTTTGGCATTAAAAACATGGTTAGCGTTTTCAATAATTTGGAATTCACTTTTGGGGTTCCATTCATGAAGATTTTCGGCTTCTTCAATGAGTACGCTGGTATCGGCATCTCCGTGAATAATTAAATGCGGTATGTTTAAATTTGAAACGGCTCGTTTAATAGTTAATCGTTCTTCGTTTGCAATAAAATCTTCATAAAATTGATAAAAATGTGGCATTTGCTGTTTTGTTCGTCCGTTTAAAACATATTTTACGCCTGTGTTTTTCCAATCGGTTAAATCGCCAATAGTTGCGGTTCTTTTACCTAAATCGCATACGCCAGCTAAACTAATCACTGTTTTAATACGGTGATCCTCTTCGGCTTTTATAGCAACAATACCGCCACCTCTGCTGTGGCCAATAAGGTTTATGGCTTCTAAATTCCCAACAGATTTTATAGTTTCATTGGTGCAAACCCAATCGATAACCGATTCTAAATCGTCTAATTCTTTGGTGTAATTGTTATTTCCAAAGGCTTCCAAATCGGGAAAATCTATAGGCTGTTCCATAGTGCCACCGTTATGCGAAAAATTGAATTTTATAAAACAGAATCCCGCTTCCGCGAAAGCGTTTGCCATTAAATTCCAAGCGCCCCAATCTTTAAAACCTTTGTAGCCATGGCAAAAAATAATGATGGGTAGATTTTGTTTTTCAGCACTAAAACTTACATCGATTAAAATGGGTTTATCATGCTTGCCTTCAATAATATGTGTATCTTTTAAAACCATTTTAAACTTCTTTTTCGGTGAATGGAATATTAGGATTGCAAATTTCTAAAATCAATGTTTTCAATTCAATATAGAAATTATCGAGTGTGTCTTGCGTTATTAGGCTGTCTTTTTTAGCGCCGTTTCCAGATTTATCTTTTTTCGAAAACTTTAAAAATCCTGCTTTTAAATTTTTAAATGAAATGATCCCTGCTTCCACAGGTAGTGTAATTTCATTGGAAAGTAACATCATATACGCATAAGTTAACACTTGGAAACTTTTGCTGTATTTGGTGTAGTCTGTGGTGAGATCTTCCCAATTTACTATTTCAACTTTACCAGAATCTACGCGCCCCGTTTTGTAATCTACAATTCGGGTCACACCGTTATACTCGTCCACACGATCCACTTTTCCTGTTAATTTCACAGGGAAATCGAGTTCTGGAATTTCGATTAAAACGTTGTTGTTAGATTCTATCGCGATAATCTTTATTTCGTTTCCAGCTTTTAAATCTTCAATTTCTAGATTTAAAAAATTTGAAACATAGCGTTTTGCTATTTCGTAAATAATAAGGTTTTTTCCTTTGGTAATATCCCCTTCTTTAAACTCATTTTTAAAATGAAAAGTAACCTTTTCATTAATTTGAGTTTTTAATTTTTTAATAATATCAACCGATAAATACGAGTTTATTAAAGGTTTGTAAAAATCTTCGAGGGTGTTGTGTACCACTGTTCCCAACGTGTTGGCGGCAACGGTTTCTTCAACCTCGTCGTGTTCTTTAATTTTTAAAATTTTCTGATAATAAAAATCCATCGGATTTCTAAAATAGTTTGTTAAAGACGATGGTGAAAATCCTTTTGCAGCGATGTCTTTTAGTCTGTTTTGCGAATCTTCGGTCTTTTCCACCACTTTTAATTCGGGTGTAATAACAGGCACATGTGGTGCAATAATTTCGTGATGAATATTGTGGATATTTTCTAATTCTAATTGGGTAATAAAACGACTTTTTTCACCGGCAGTTAATGCATCGGCTTCCGTGTTGTAAAGAATATACACGTTTTTTGCGCGTTGTAACAATCTGTAAAAGTGATAAGTGTAAACCGCGTCCTTTTCTTTATAGGTTGGTAATTGGTTTTCTATTTTAACATCGAATGGAATAAAAGAATTATTGCTTTTTCCTGATGGCAAAATACCCTCGTTAACCGATGAAATAATGACAGTTTCAAAATCTAAAACACGAGATTCCAACATTCCCATAATTTGTAAACCTTGTAAAGGTTCGCCTTGGAAATCTAAAGTTTCCGAACTTAATAATTCTTTATAAACGCCAAATAAAGTTGAAATATCTTTAATGTGGTTGTACTCGGAATTTAGTAGTGATAAGGCGTTAAATAATTCATTAAATCGAAAGAGATATTCTAGCGAAAGGAGATTCGCGTCTTTATTTTCATCTAAATAATATTTTATTTTAGAAATAATTTGTGCGCAGTTTTTTAATGCTAAATCTATAGTGGTATTCCAGTTTGAAAATAGTAAATCTAGAATATCATTCGATGGATTTGTTATGTCTTTTATGCGTCCAACAGTGAGATAAACTAAGTTATTACTATCAATGGTTTCAATTATTTTTGCGGCATAATCTATGTTGTCCTTATAAAATAACGGACGGATAAATTGATGCGATAATATATTAACCACATCTTTAAAATAGAAGGCGTTGCCCGAAGTTTTATGGATGTGAAATAGGCTTTCGAATAATGAGGCCAACGGTATCGATTTTAACGGAAACCCCATAGTGATATTAAGGGCGTCTACCGATGCAGGTATTGAATTTAATACGGGAATCAATAAGTTTTCGTCCCCTAAAACAACGGCAGTGCTTTGTAGGGATTTGGTTTCGGCTTCAATATTTTTTAAAAGCGTACCAATGTATTTGGCTTGCCCAATGTTTTTTGGAACCCCATAAATATTGATGTTTTTTTCTTTGGAATAGTTTTCTGTTATCCATTCAAAAGGTTGTTTTTTAAAATAGTTCCAGTTTTTTTTATGCTGTCTTGTAAACAATGCAGCATCGTGTTTGGGATTGTTTATAAAAACGCTATCAATATCCCAATATACCTTTGCTAAGCGACTTTCTAATAGTTTTTGGATAATGGTCTCCTCGGCTGTGTTTAATGCGTTAAACCCAAGGAAAACGTGTTGTTTTTCGGGATTGCTGTTTATGTATGTCTCACAAAACTCGGCTGCTTTTCTGTAAACTAAACCTTGGTAGCCCATGTCTTTACTTAAAAGCTGTGCGGTAAAGTGTTTGTAATAGTCGTGAAGTTTATTCCAGAATTGTAAATATTTTTTAACAAAATCGGTTTGGTTTGCTTCAACGGACCAATGGGTTAATTCTTGAATATCACTTAAATAATTAAAAATGTTTTCCTGTGGAATGAGGTAACGATCAATTTCGTTAAAATCTTGAAGGAGTATTTGCGCCCATTTGGAAAAAGACTCAAAAGTATCTTGATCTTCTTTTTTTGTAAGTGCTAAATAACTGTTGTAAAACTCAAAAAGTAACTCGGTGTTCGATGTGGTTTTTAGTCCCGATAAATCTTCAACAAATTCCTCAATACTTATTATTTCTGGAGCAAATATAGTTTGTTGCGAAACTTGCGCTAGTTGGTGTTTTAAAAAGAGTCCAGCTCTTTTACTGGGTAATACAAAGGTGATTTTAGAAAGGTTATAATCGTTCTTTTTTAAATCACTTAAAACATCAAAAATGAAAGTTGTTATCATTTTATAAAAATAAAAAACGCTTCGGATATCCGAAGCGTTTTTTGTAAACTTATTTTATTTAAAGTTAACTCGATCTAAAATTATTTAGCTAAGTTAATTTCAACACGTCTGTTATTTGCTCTACCAGCTCTGTTCATGTTAGTGTCAATTGGTTTAGCTTCACCATAACCAATGGCAGATAATCTAGTTGTATTAATACCTTTTGAAGTTAAATAATCTTTAACAGCATTCGCTCTAGATTCCGATAGTTTTTGGTTTAGAGTTTCGCTACCAACACTATCAGTATGTCCTTCAACAGTAAATTTCGCAGTTGGATATTCTTTTAATATAGAAATAATATCTGCTAATACAGCAGCAGATTGTGCTTTAATTGTAGATTTACCTGTATCAAATAAGATGGTTTTAGCATAACTGTTAAGTTGTTTTTGAACTTCTTCAGTAACTTCAGGACAACCAGCATTAGCAACTGTACCTTTTACTTCAGGACATTTATCATCTTTGTCTAAAACACCGTCACCGTCTTTATCAGCCCAAGGACAACCTTGGTTTGCAGCAGGGCCAGCTTCAGAAGGACATTTATCATCAGCATCAGTAACACCGTCACCATCAGCATCTGGACATCCATTTAAAGATTTTAAACCAGCTACTGTAGGACACTTATCATCTTTATCAGCAATACCGTCACCATCCGTATCAGGGCAGCCATTAAATTCAGTTGTTCCAGCTTCGTTTGGACAAGCATCTTTACTGTCTTCAATGCCATCGCCATCAGTATCAGGACAACCATTGAAAGCTTCTAAACCAGCAACATCTGGACAAGCATCATCTTTATCAAATACGCCGTCACCATCAGTATCTGTTCCTCCAAATTTTATTGCAATACCAGCAGAATGTTGGAAATGAGAATCTAGGTAGGTTTCGAAAGAATGTTTATATCCTGTTTGAAGTGTAAAACCAATATTATCATTAAACCAAATATTGAAACCTACAGTACCATTTAAGGTACCCGATCCAATGTCGTTAACCCAAGAGTAACCACCACCAACACCTAAGAAAGGATCTACGGTAGTACCATCTAAAAAATTATATTTAAAGGTTCCATCAACACCGTAATAAGACAAGTCTGAAACCTTGTTGGTTGTATCAGGATTAGAAGAGATATCTCCCCATTTATCAATTTTATTTAAAGATCCTGTTACTCCAAAAGAGAAACCATCACCTAAATATTTTGATACAGAAATGGTAGATAAAGAAGGTAATATATTCCAGTGATCTGAAGTGTTAACAAATTCATCACCGAACGTATCACTTGCGAAACCACCTCCGGCAAATAAACTACCATCACCAGACGGATAAGCATCAACTGCGTTTACACCAATGAATATTTGCCATGGATTGTTTTTGTCTTGCGCATTAACATTGCTATAACTAAGTACCAGCAACATAGCGAATAATAATCTGCTAAGATTTTTCATATTTAATAAAGTTTAATTTTAAGTGTTAAATTAAATACAAAAGTAAGTTGTTAATATTTATTAACAAAGATAAAAAGGTAAAAAAAAGCGGTGGTGATATTTCTTGATATATAACCGATTATATCTTTTTTAAAAATGATTATTTGTATTTTTTGTAGTATAAATCCTGTTAATATTACGTTTGAAAAGTAGGTTTTTAAGAAGAAAGTTCTTTTACCAGAATTTTTTCATTGATATATATTAAAAATTTATTATTCACCTTGAAATCCATACTTTCTAAAATATTTTGATAAAGCTGTAATTGTTGTTCGTGTTTTTTATTTTCGGCCCCTGTTTTATAATCTAAAATGGTAGCTTCGTTTTTTGTGTTGATAACCACACGGTCTGGACGTAGAATAACACCTTCTTTGGTTATAATATCACGTTCATTATATATAGTATTATTTTTAGTGAAAAATGTTTTAAGTTTAGGGTGATTTACAATATCTAAAACTAATGGTTTTAATTCGGTAGCTTGTTTTGGGGTTATTATCGAAGTGGTTATGTAATCTTGAATCACCTTATCAACGTCATCTTTTGTTTTAATGTGCGACATAATATCGTGGATTAAATTCCCTTTTTCTATAGCTTCTTCTTGGTTGGTATTCCAGAGGAAACCAGACTTTGTAACCACTTTAATATTGTGTTGTTCTTTGGAAGTTGAAATAAATTCGTGCTGAATATTGGTTGCTTTTAACGTAGAGGTTTCTTTCGATGTTTTTTTAATATCACCAAAAGTATAAGTTAATTCATTAGCGTTCCAAAGATTAGCATGCTGTAAATAATTGATAAGTAAACCCGAATATTTTTTCAATTTGGCATCTTCTTTTAAAGCACTGTCATTTTTAGATATAATGTACAGTTGCTCAACGGGACGCGTAAGCGCCACATAAAGTAAATTGATGTTATCCAATTCCTGTTCGGCTTTATGATTTTCAAATATGTGCAGACCTTGCTCACCAAAAAACTCAAAATCTTTATTGAAGTTTAATAGCGTATGTGAGAATCCGTTGTATTTTTCTTTATCAATTTCCAACCATTCTTTGGGTTCTATTTCTCTGTAAATATCTAAATCGGCATAAGGGAAAATAACCACCGGAAATTCTAAACCTTTAGATTTATGGATGGTCATAATTTGTACAGCATCTTGCCCTTTCGGGGAAATAATACTGAGGTTTTCCTTTTTCTTATCGAAATATTCTAAAAATGCCGAAATATCCGAGCCTTTTTTCTGTGAAAAATCTAAAACAATATCTAAATAAAATTGCACATAAGCATTGGATGTTTCTACTAAATTGAAACTTCTAACAATAGTTTCGGCTAAATCGTAAAGCGGCAATTGTAAAAGTGTATCGCCGTTTATGAAAATGTTATAGTTTTCGAAGCTTTTAAAGAATTCTGAACTATTAAGTTTTAAATGATTTGCGAAAAACCCATGTTTATCTTCAACTTTAAAGAGTTTGGCTAAATAATCTAAAACTTCCATTTTAAGCTCATCGTTTTTTGGTTGCATTAAATAACCTAAAACGGCATTTGTAAAAACAACTTCTGGGGCATTATTGATAAGTAAGGTTTCCGATGATATTATAGGAATGTTTTGCTGACTCAAATAGTTTGCAACCGCCACACCTTCTTTTTTCTTTCTAACTAAAACACAAATATCTTGTAATTTATAACCGTTTGCTAAGCAGTTTTTTATGTTTTCGTGTACTTTCTCTGGAAAAAGCACATCTTTATCATCTTCTTTTTCAAAATCTAAAAATGATAATTCCACATAACCTTCGTTTTCTTTTTTTATGTTTTGGCCCGCATGTTCGTATAAATCTTTATAATCTTCTTTTTTGAAAATTTGATGAGACAGAAATTTAAAGAAGCTATTATTGAAATCTACAATTTCTTTAAAGCTTCGGTAATTATCGGGTAAATTATCCACAAATTGTTCAATAGGGAAGGGGTGACTCTTTTTATTGAATAGCTCTATAAATTGTTCGGCTTTTCCGCCGCGCCAACGGTAAATAGCTTGTTTGGCATCACCAACGAGCATAGTTGTTCCGTTTTCCGAAGCTACCGAGTTTTCGAGTAAAGGAATTAAATTACTCCATTGACTTTCTGAGGTGTCTTGGAACTCATCGATAAAATAATGATTAAATTTCTCGCCAATACGCTCGTAAATAAAGGGCGTAGGTTGATCTTTAATTTCTTTACTAATAATGCTGTTAAATTCTGAAATGAGCATTTTGTTTTGATCTTCTTTTAATAAAGTAAGTTCTGCATTAATAGCGCTTAAAACCGATAATGGCGTGATGTTTTTATAAAAGGCTTTTAGAAATTTGTGATTAAAAACGGCTTGTTTGGTTATGTTAAAAACAAGATTTATTTCGGGTTGTAAACTATCAATAATTCCGGCTGTTTCTGGGCTAACCCGTTTTGGATATAGTGTGCCATTTTCTAGATTTTCTTGCCACTTGTTTCCAAAAGCAACATTTAAATTTTTGTTAGCCAGTTTCTCGAAGTGTTTTGGCACATAACCACTAGAAAAATCTTTAAACTCTAATCCCGATGCTTCAAATTGTGCTAAAAGTAGTTTGGCTTTTTCGGCAATAAATTCTTCCTCTTGTATAATATCCTTTTTCAACTTCGCTTTTAAAGTTTTAAAATCGTCTAAGGTTTTATCTTTTATTTTTTCAAAAAAAGGAATATCATTTTCATTAACGAGTAGTTTGGCAATTTTATTAAAATCGAAAGCGACATCGTAACTTTTATCGTCGTCGGCTTTTTCAATAGCAAAATCGACTAATACTTTGGTTAGTACATCATCGGTTCCTGCCTTAGAGATTAAACTATCTACGGCTTCGCGTAACAAGGAATCTTGGTCCAATTCTACTTCAAAATTTAAAGGCAGTTTTAAATCGTGGGCAAAAGTTCTTATTAATTTATGGGTAAAACCATCGATGGTAGAAATATCGAAAGCGGCATAATTATGTATAATACTTTCTAAAAGGATACGGGCTTTTTTATGAAGTTGTTCGGGTTTTAAATCTAATTCACTACAAATGGATAAAAACATCGGGTTTTCCAACTTGAGAATGTCTTCATCTGAAAATTGCTTTAACGTATCAATAATACGTCCTTTCATCTCTGCAACAGCTTTATTTGTAAAGGTAATTGCTAAAATATTCTTAAATAAATAGGGTTTGTTGGAGTTAAAAAGGATTTTTAAATAGGCTTTTACTAGGGTGAAAGTTTTTCCGCTGCCCGCCGAGGCGTTGTAAATAGTAAAAGGTTTTTTGCTTTGCATGAATTTAAATTTTGATACAAGATAAAAACTCTTGATGAGTTGATAACAATTTATTATTTTTAATTACCCCGTTTTATATGTAAATTTGAAATAAATTAAATATTAATTAAATAAAAATAAAAATTATGGCTTTTGAATTACCAGAATTAGGGTACGCTTACGACGCTTTAGAACCGCATATGGATGCACGCACTATGGAAATACACCATACAAAGCACCACCAAGGATATACAAATAATTTGAATAACGCTATCGCTGGTACAGATTTAGAAGGAAAATCTATTGAAGATATTCTTGCAAATTTAGATATGGATAATGCAGCTGTGAGAAATAATGGAGGTGGATTTTTTAACCACTCTTTATTTTGGACTGTGATGAATCCTGAAGATAAAGGTTATTTATCAGGAGAATTAAAAGATGCTATTGAGTCTACTTTTGGATCTAAAGATGAGTTTATTGCTGAGTTTAGTAAAGCTGCGGCTACTCGTTTTGGATCTGGTTGGGCATGGTTATGTGTACATAAAGGTGGAAAAATAGAAATTTGTTCTACACCAAACCAAGACAATCCATTAATGCCAGGTGTAACTTGTGGAGGAACGCCTATTTTAGGTTTAGATGTTTGGGAACATGCTTATTACTTAAACTACCAAAACCGTCGTCCAGATTACATTAAAGCATTTTTTAGTGTTGTTAACTGGAATGAAGTTGAAAGACGTTATGCTGAAGCAAAGTAAGTAATAATATATACTATTAGAAAAGCCGTTTCTTTAAATAGAAGCGGCTTTTTTTATTTAATATAATTTCAATAAAACAATAAACACGAGTGTGTTGTTAATTATTGAATTGTAGTATTCTGAAAGGTTTTTAAAATGAAAAAGGTGAACAGAGATGTTCACCTTTTTGCCCCAAATCTACCATGAACTTAACCTACTTATGTTATGGTGGGTCTAATGTATGCGGAAATATTCTAAATCAATATTATATTAGATGAAATACATTTTTACAAGGTGAAATACATGTGTAAGCTACTTTGTTTAAAAGGATTACATTTTAAAATATTAATAGGCGCGTTCATTATTTCCTTCGTAAAAATTAATGAAAGCACGGTTAACTACACGATTTCCTCCATCGGTTGGATAATTTCCAGTAAAATACCAATCGCCTAAATGTTCTGGGCAAGCTTTGTGTAAACTTTCAACAGACTGGAAAATAACTTTTACTTCAGATTTTATGGTTTCATCGCTTAATAGTTCTGCTATTTTATCTGAAATTTGCTCGTCTGTAAATGGAGCGTAAATTTCTTTTACAAAATTTTGTACGTGTTTATCTTTTAATTCGGTTTGTTCTTTACATTTATGATAAACGGTTTCAACAATATCAAACTTGTTATTGTCTTTTAATAACTCTAGTGCCGCTTGAAAGGCTATTAAGCTTTCTAGGTTGGCCATATCAATACCATAACAATCGGGATAACGAATTTGTGGCGCCGATGATACTACAATGATTTTTTTAGGACTTAAGCGATCTAGCATTTTTAAGATACTTTTCTTTAAAGTGGTACCTCTTACAATACTATCATCAATAATTACTAAATTATCTGTAGGCTTAATAACGCCATAGGTAACATCGTATACGTGTGCTACTAAATCGTCACGACTACTATCTTCAGTAATAAAAGTTCTTAATTTAACATCTTTAATTGCTATTTTTTCAACACGGGCACGTTCGGATAAAATATCGGTTACATCTTCCGCAGATATAGAGCGCTGTCCATTTAAAATAGCATTTGTTTTTCTTTTATTAATGAAATCTTCAACCGTTTCAATCATCCCGAAAAATGATGTTTCGGCTGTATTTGGAATAAAAGAGAATACGGTATTTTGGGTGTCGTTATCAATAGCTTTTAAAACTTTTGGCATAAGTAAACGACCTAGCATTTTACGCTCTTGATAAATTTCGGCATCGCTACCTCTAGAAAAATAAATACGCTCGAACGAACATGATTTGCGTTCTAGTGGTGCTAATATTTGCTTCAGTCTAACTTCACCAGATTTTTTAGTAATAATAGCTTGCCCTGGTTCTAATTCCTTGACGTCTTCAAACTTCACATTAAACACGGTTTGAATTACAGGACGTTCAGACGCTACCACTACAATTTCATCATCTTTATAATAATAAGCAGGTCTAATTCCAGCTGGATCGCGTAATACAAAGGCATCACCATGACCAATTAATCCTGCCATAGCATAGCCACCATCCCAGTTTTTAGCAGCGCGTTTTAAAATTTTGGCAACCTTTAAACGTTCAGCAATTAAAGGAGAGGCTTGTTGTTTGTTATAACCTTCTTTTTTTAAATCGCGATATATTTTGCTAACAGCATCGTCTAGAAAATGACCAATTTTTTCCATTATCGTAATGGTATCGGTGTATTCTTTTGGGTGTTGTCCTAATTCAATTAAGTTACCAAATAACTCTTTTACATTGGTCATGTTAAAGTTTCCGGCCATAATTAGGTTACGATGCATCCAGTTATTTTGTCTTAAAAAAGGGTGAACACTTTCTACGCTATTTTTTCCGAACGTACCATAGCGAACATGCCCTAGTAAAACCTCGCCAATATAAGGGATATTCTTTTTTTGAGCAGCCACATCGTTCATGTACTCGGGGTGTGCTTTAAACTCGGCGTTAACGCGGTCGTTAATTTGAGCAAAAATATCTTGAATAGGTTGTTGTGCAATAGAACGTACACGGCTAATATAGCGTTCTCCGGGTTTTGTGTTTAATTTAATGCTTGCCAATCCAGCACCGTCTTGACCACGATTGTGCTGTTTTTCCATCATTAAATACATTTTATTTACGCCATAAAATGCGCTACCGTATTTTTCTTTATAGAATTCTAACGGTTTTAATAGTCTAATAACAGCTATTCCACATTCGTGTTTTAGGGCATCACTCATAGTTTAAATATGTTTTATGCTTTCCGCATTGCTTTTTTTATTCTTGTTTTAACAAGAAAGATGGTGTTTATAGTAATATTGAGACCGGGTCTCTTTTTTTATATTCAATTAAAAACGCGCCCAAATTATGAGCGCGCTAGTTTATGTTAATTCTATTTCAAATTGTGTTAAGTGTTTAAACTGCATCAAACGTTTTTGTACTTCACTATGGGATAGATTCTCCATGCGTTCTGTTCCAAATTTTTCTACACAAAACGATGCTAATGCAGAACCGTAAATTACAGCGTTTTTCATGTTTTCGAAAGAGACATCTCCTGTTTTTGCTAAATATCCTGCAAAACCACCAGCGAAAGTATCTCCTGCTCCTGTAGGATCGAAAACTTCTGCTAAAGGTAAGGCTGGGGCGTAAAACATTTGCTCATTATGAAACAGTAGAGCGCCATGTTCTCCTTTTTTAATAACTACGTATTTTGGTCCCATATCATGAATTTTACGCGCAGCAACAACCAACGAGTATTCGCCAGTTAATTGTCGGGCTTCTTCATCATTAATGGTGATGACGTCGATACGTTTTATAACGTTGTGTAAATCTTCAAGGGCAATATCCATCCAGAAATTCATAGTATCTAAAATCACTAATTTTGGCTTAGTGGTCATTTGATCTAATACACCAGCTTGTACGAGAGGATGCAAGTTTCCTAACATAACCACTTCGGCATCTTTATAGTTTTCTGGAACAATTGGGTTAAAATCTTCAAGAGTATTTAGCTCTGTAATTAACGTGTCGCGAGAGTTCATATCGTTATGATATTTTCCACTCCAAAAGAATGTTTTACCTTCTTTTACAATTTCAATACCCGAAATATTGATGTTTTTACTAGAAAGTAAGTCTAAGTATTTTTGTTCAAAATCGCCGCCAACAATAGATACAATAGCCGAATCTACATTGAAGTTTGATGCCGATAGACCAATGTACGTACCTGCTCCGCCTAATATTTTATCGGTTTTACCGAATGGCGTTTCAATAGCATCATAAGCTACCGTGCCAACTATTACTAATTTACCCATGAAAGTTCTTGATAATTTTCTGCAAATATATGGTTTTTTTAAGGACCATTTCTCTAATAAATTATTAGAATTTATCTGTTTTATATGCTATATTTCCTAAAGTTTATTGTTTGTAATATAAAATAGATGGTTGTTAACTTTTTGAAGTAGTCATAATATTAGCGTGTTATTGGTTTTAATAGTATGTTTTATTTTCGTCCAAAATCGGCAGGGATTTCTCCCCAAGCTTTAGTTTCCCATTTAACAATAACCGTATTGTAATTATTGTTTTTAAGCCATTCTACGGCACGATCTACCAAATCGAAAACTGGTTTGTTCTTGGTATTGCGCTCTAATTTGGTATTGCATTTTTTATTACGAACCCAACTCATAGCTGTTCGAGAATCTGTATATAAAATACGATCACTATTATTTTTTTTAAGAATGGCTAACCCATGAACAAGCGCTAAAAACTCACCAATATTATTAGTGCCTTCTTCAAAAGGTCCCTGAATAAAAATTTGTTTTTTCGTTTTAGTGTCTACGCCACGGTATTCCATAATGCCTGGATTTCCGCTAGAAGCGGCATCAACTGAAATAGAATTATAATTAGGTTGTCCAATTTTCCTGAGTTGTTCGGGCGTTAACTCACTTTTAAAAGTTTTACTTTTTCCAATATAATCAAAATAATTGCCTTGTAGTGCAGCTTCGGCAGCTTCTAAAGTTGGAAACGATTTGTATTGTGCGCCATCAAAATTTGTTATTTGTTTTTTGCAGTCGTTCCATTTTTTAAAAACGCCTGTTTTTTTTCCTTTCCAAACGGTGTAGTATTTCTTTTTAGAATTTGCCATTTTTTTCATTTCCGCGAAGGCGGAAATCTGCTCATTTTAATATTTAAATTTTATTAAGATAATAGTTGGTTTACAACCCTTGGAAAGTGCTCCATCTCTAATTTATGAATTTTAGCGGCAACATCATCGGCTGTATCGGTTTCATTTACATGGCATTTTGCTTGAAAAATAATGGCACCTTCATCGTAATGTTCATTTACATAATGTATGGTAATACCGGTTTCTTTTTCTTTATTTTCAACAATAGCATTATGCACGTGCATGCCATACATCCCTTTACCTCCGTAATTTGGTAATAAGGCAGGATGTACATTTATTACTTTATTAGGAAAAGCTTCTAATATATTATCGGGGAATTTCCATAAATATCCAGCTAAAACAATTAAATCAGGCTTCGATGCTTTTAATAGGTTTAAAACATCTTCTGTTTTAGATATCGCTACCTTATTAAAAGAAAAAGCACTAACGTTTAATTGTTTAGCACGATCTAAAACTTTGGCACGAGGATTGTTTGTTAGAACTTGAATAACAGAAGCATTTTCTCTGTTGTGAAAAAACTTTATTAGATTTTCAGCATTAGTACCACTTCCGGACGCAAAAATTACAATTCGTTTCATTTACAGACAATGTGTTTAATAATTATTCAAACAAAAAAAAGAATAAAAATTAACAATTAGAAGGTAAAACAGAAATACTTAAAACTATTTTTAGTAAATTAGACACACATTTTTAAGGTAAAGGTGTGTTTTAAAAATAAAGTTTTTTATTTTTGCCAACTAATAAAACTTAAAATTAAAAATTATGTCAGACATTGCATCAAGAGTAAAAGCTATTATCGTTGATAAATTAGGAGTAGACGAGAATGAAGTTGTAACTGAAGCTAGCTTCACAAACGACTTAGGAGCAGACTCTTTAGACACTGTGGAATTAATAATGGAATTCGAAAAAGAATTTGATATCCAAATTCCAGATGATCAAGCTGAAAACATTGCAACAGTAGGTCAAGCTATATCATACATCGAAGCAGCAAAATAAGCAAAATACTTTATGGAATTAAAGCGAGTTGTAGTCACAGGATTAGGGGCTTTAACACCAATAGGCAATACCAAAGAAGAATATTGGGATGGTCTAATGAGTGGTAAAAGCGGTGCTGCGCCTATAACATATTATGATGCCGAAAAGTTTAAAACAAAATTCGCTTGCGAATTAAAAAACTTTAATGCAACAGATTTTTTTGATAGAAAAGAGGCTCGTAAAATGGACCGATTTGCACAATACGCTATGGTTGCTGCAGATGAAGCCATTGCAGATGCTAAATTGAATTTAGAGGCTGTTGATAAATTAAGAGTCGGTGTTATATGGGGAGCAGGAATTGGTGGATTGGAAACCTTTCAGAATGAAGTATTAAACTTTGCAGCTGGAGATGGAACACCACGTTTTAACCCGTTCTTTATTCCTAAAATGATTGCAGATATTGCGCCAGGAAACATCTCTATAAAACATGGTTTTATGGGGCCGAACTATACAACGGTTTCGGCATGTGCATCTTCAGCTAACGCTATGTTTGATGCTTTAAACATGATTCGTTTAGGGCATTGTGATGTAATTGTTACAGGAGGAAGCGAAGCTGCAGTAACCATTGCAGGAATGGGTGGGTTTAATGCTATGCATGCATTATCAACTAGAAATGAAAGTCCAGAATCAGCCTCACGTCCATTTGATGGAACGCGTGATGGTTTTGTTTTAGGGGAAGGTGCAGGTGCACTAATTCTAGAAGAATATGAGCATGCTAAAGCAAGAGGAGCAAAAATTTATGCGGAATTTATTGGAGGAGGTTTATCTTCTGATGCATACCACATGACGGCGCCTCATCCAGACGGTGTTGGTGTTGTAGCGGTTATGAGAAATTGCTTGAAAAATGCAGGACTTAAACCGGAAGATGTAGACCATATTAATACACATGGTACATCGACCCCTTTAGGAGACGTTGCAGAACTTAAGGCAATATCAGAAATATTTGGAAATCACGCTAAAAACATAAATATTAATTCAACAAAATCTATGACCGGGCACTTATTGGGTGCAGCAGGTGCTATTGAGGCAATTTCGGTTATTTTAGCTATGGAAAAAGGTATTGTACCTCCAACCATAAACCACAGTACTGTGGACGAAAATATAGATCCAGAATTAAATTTAACCTTGAATAAGGCGCAAAAGCGAGATATAAAAGTAGGAATGAGTAATACATTTGGATTTGGCGGTCACAACGCTTGTGTAGTATTCAAAAAATTAGATTAAATCCCGAATGAAATACATTCGTAACATATTAAATTCCCGTTTTAAACGCAACGGGAATTTTTTTATGGAAATAAATAAAATCCTTGGTTTTAAACCTAAGGATATAAAGTATTTCAATAAGGCCTTTACGCACAGGTCGATGAACATAAAAGATAGCGAAGGAAATGCTATTAATTATGAACGATTAGAGTTTTTAGGAGATGCTATGCTAAGTGCAGTTGTAGCATCGCACTTATATTTAGAAGTACCAAGTGGAGATGAAGGTTACCTTACTAAAATGCGCTCGAAAATTGTAAGTAGAGAGCATTTAAATGAGTTGGGTAAAGATTTAAAACTAATAAACTTAGTAGAAAGTAAAATTCCAAAAGGACAGTTTGGTGATAATATTCATGGAAACTTGTTCGAAGCTTTGGTTGGTGCTATTTTTTTAGATAGAGGTTATAAATATTGCGAAAAATTTATTTATCACCGTATCATTGTGCCTCATGTGGATATCACCACTTTGGAGGGAAAAGTGATTAGCTATAAAAGTTTACTTATTGAATGGTGCCAGAAAGAAAAGAAAATTTTCAGGTATAATGTTTATGAGGATACAGGAAATGATGATGTTAGGCATTTTTCAGTAAAACTTTCAATAGATGATAAAGTGGTCTCAAAGGCGCGAGCAACTTCAAAGAAAAAAGCAGAAGAAAAGGCTTCAAAACGTGCTTTTTTTGTATTTCAAAATGAAATAGATAGATAGCTATACTTTAGTCATTAAAGCTTTTTTTAGTGCTGCAATCTCTTGATTTTTTTCTTTCAATTGATTCTCGTAGAGTTCAATGATTTTTTCAGATAGTTGGTTAACAATTTCTGCGTAACCAACCCTTCCTTGTTGGTTATTATTATTTACAAAAATGGTTTTTCCATTTAGTAATTCATCAATATTAGTGTCTAAAGTATTTGCTATTTGTTGTTGCAGAATAACGTCTGGAGTTGATTTATCAGCTTCAATATTACTTAGTGTGGCTTGAGAAATATGCAATTTTTCAGCTAGTAATTCTTGTGACACCCCTTTTTGATTGCGTTTTTTCTTGATGTTAAGACCTATACTCATACTTATTAAGTTTTTAATAAAAATATTAATTTTTTAATTGGTTTTAGTATTTGTTACATATACTTTTGAAAGATATAAAAATAACTTTTTTAACTTAACTTTAATTATTATGAAAAATTTTTTGTTTTATTTGTTACAGTATTACTTACTATGTCTTTTACAAGTAATAAAGACATAAATGAAATTGAGTCCAATTTTGAAAATTACAGTACGGATCTAAATTATGAGAGTTTAGATTATTCTAGTTGTACAGTTACTGTTAGGTTTCAAGGTTATGCTGTAGCTAGTTTTACTAGGGATAATTGTGATCAAGCTCTGATGGCAGCTGTAATGTGGGTGTCAATGCAAGATAGCAATATGAGTTCTGATATGGGTGTTGGAGAAGAAGCTGCTGGTTATGAAGATGGAGACTTAGGTGTTGGTTATGAAGATGGAGACTTAGGTGATGGTGGTGATGATATTGATGATTAATTAAATATTACAAAATGATAAAAATTATAAGTTTTATATTTTTTGTACCTTGTATGTTGTTAGCTCAAGAAGCTAATGTAGCTAAAAATGTATTATTAGTAAATTATACACATTCTTTACAAGGAGAAGGAGCTCCAACACCATTTGTGTTTAATGGATTGTTAAGCGCAAATAATTATGCGGCATTATATGAAGAAGATGTGTTAGGCAATGCTAATTTTATAGAAGAAGAGGATTCTGAAGAAGGGGTTACAATATCTATAAAACCCAAAAACAATCATTTTATTTTTAAAGACTATAAGCAAAGAAGTATTTATAGTGTTGAACGGATTTTAATGAAACCTTTTTTAGTTAGAGATACTATAGCCCTTTTTAATTGGAAAATGAAAAATGAATTTAAAAATATTATTGGGTATAGTTGTCAAAAGGCTACTGTAAATTATAGAGGTAGGGATTATATTGCATTTTTCACAACAGATGTACCCTATCAAACAGGTCCATGGAAATTTACAGGGTTACCTGGTTTAATATTAGAAGTATATTCTAATGATGGTCATGCATTAAAAATTGTAGCCAATACACTTGAAATTAAGAGTGTTAACGCCAAAATAGAGAATCCTTATTTAGATAAAAAAACAATTACTTGGGATATGTTTACAGACGAATATGAAAAAAAGTATAATGAACTGTTACATTTTCGAGCCCCTGACGGGGGTACTATGACAATACCTAAAAGAGGAATAGAAACTTATATTAAGTGAATCTAAATATATTGAATTATTTTGAGATAAGCAAAACCATACTTTTAGTTATGGTTTTGCTTTTTTTTACGTGGTTTACAAATGCGCAAAGTATATTAAGTGGTTATGTAAAATCTACTAAAAACCTTGAGCCTATACCTTATTGTAGTGTTTTAATAAAGACTACAGATCATGTTGTGTTGAGTTATGCCATTACAAACGATGCTGGATTTTACTCGGTTGAATTGCCTAAAACTAATAAAGATTTTTTTGTTGAAGCCTCTATAATTACACATGTTAACGGTGTAGAAAAAATAAAAATTGATGATTTAAAAGCGAATAAAGAACTAGCTCTTAATTTTAACTTAGATGAGCGTTTAACAAAGCTAGACGAAGTTTTTGTTAAAGCCGAAAAGCAGCCCGTAATTGTAAAAAAAGATACGGTAACATACAATATTAATAAGTTTAAAGATGGTAGCGAACGCGCTATTGAAGATTTATTAAAAAAATTACCAGGAATTTCGGTAAGTGATAATGGAGCGCTTAAATTTAAAGGAAATCAGGTAACTCACTTGCTTCTTGATGGTGATGATATTTTTAATCAAAATTACACTATTGGAACGAAAAATATAAATACAGACATTGTTGAAGGTATTCAAGCCATTGAGGATTATAATGCAAACCCATTATTAAAAGGAGTTAAAAAATCTCAAGATATTGCGGTAAATTTAGTTCTAAAAAAAGGGAAAACAGATGTCTCTGGCGATATAGAATTAGGAGCAGGATTAAAGGAAAAAGCGTATTTAAAAACCAATGCTATTTCAGTTTCAAAAACTCTTAAAGGGTTTTCAACTTTAAGTTACAATAATATTGCCGAAAATTATAGTCCAAATAATTTTAATACTAATAATTTTGATATCTCTAAAAGTAAAGAAATAAGCCAGCGAACTACAAACTTAGTAAACACGAATAATTTTAATTCTATACTTACAGACAATAGAGTTTCTGTAAATAGTAATTATTTTGGAAGTGTAAACGGCTTGTATAAGTTTAACAAAAAACTGTCTTTAAAAGCAAATTATAGTATGTTTAACGATAAACTTATAAGGAATGAAAGAACAGGTAGTTTTTATTATTTAGACACTATTGAATATGCAGTTAATACTGAAGAAAGTTTTGTTAAAAAACCGTCCATACACACTTTTGATTATGAGCTGATTTATCATATTAATAAAAAATCGCTATTAACCAACACTGGTAAATTAGATTTTCAAAATATTAAAAGTACTTCTATAGGTTTTAATAACGAAAACTTTTTTGAAAACGAAACAGCTAGTAAGAATTTGTTTTTAAAAAACAATTTAGAGTATACCTATAAGATAAACTCTAAAAAAGTGTTTCAACTGTCATCTCATATTTCAACGAATTCATTACCTCAAAATGTAGATGTTTTTTCTGGTACAGAAAGTTTTAATCAGGATATAAAATTAAAAAAGAACTTAGTAAACTTAGAAGCTAAATTGCTTTCAAAACTTAAAAATGTAGAGGTTTCGTTTATTGCAGGATATAATTTTGATGAAAATTTTATTAATTCAGAATTAAATAATATTTCTATAGACAATCAGTTTCTATCTAATGATGTGTATTATAAATTGTCTAAACTGTATTTTAATATTGATTATCAATATAAAGTTGGAAAGTGGGGGTTTCCTGTAAGTTTTAAAAACGAATTATTAAACACAACCTTTAACGATTTTAATGTAACAGAAAATTACGGTAAAAATAGATTTTTGGTGAGTCCAAATTTTGGGATTGTTTATTATTTAAATAAAAAATCGAGTTTATATTCTAAATATAGTTTATCGAATCGAACACCTCATGCAGATAAAACTTATTCCGGGTTAATTCATACAAATTCTAGAAGTTTATTAAATAACAATTTTACGTTCAAGGTGTTTAAAAATCACTCCTTAAATTTAGGGTATAGAATAAATGATTTTTATAATCTTTTTCAGTTTAATATTTATACAAATTATAATTTCCAAAAATATGGGTATGTTAACAAATTAAATTTAAGCGAAACCAGAGATTACTATACCTCAATACTAAATGTAAGTAATAATAAAAGGCTAGCTTTTGGCTTGAGTGTCGAAAAATATTTAGACCCATTAAAGTCTACTTTTAATTTAAACAGTTCTTATAATATTAATACATATCAAAATATTGTAAATACTTCAGGTTTACGAAATATTAAAAACAAATCCTTTTTAGGAGAATTAAACATCCGTACAGGTTTTTCTGGAAATATCAATTTTGTGAATAAGGTGGAAGTTAATATGAGCAATTATACTGTTTTGAATTCTGATTCTAGTACATTTACAACATTTAAGAATGATTTTTCTATAAATCATATAAAAAATAATGTTCAATTTAAATTGAATAGCCAATATTTTAATCCCGATTTAAATGCTAATATTTCTGGAGATTTGTTTTTGGACAGTGTTTTTATTTGTAAGAAAAATAATATAGAATATGCGCTAAAGTTTAATAATATATTGAACAATAAAGTTTATAGAAATATAAGTAACAACGAATTTTCCACCTCATTTTTTGAACATAATCTTGTTGAACGATTTATTCTTTTATCGGTTGGCTTTAAATTTTAGCCAAAAATATAGAAGAAGAATTTTCCTATTTAGTATCCAAAACAATAGGCAAGTACTCCTAAAACACTAATTCCAGCAATAATATTAAATAGTTTGGTGTGAGATTTGGTTATAGTACTCATAATAAATTGAATTTAAGAATAAAGTAAAGATATAGATTTATTCTCTAATTATAAAAAACCGACAACTATAACGTTTTAGTATAGATTCTTACTAAGAAACGTTAAAACATGTATTTGGTAATTGTTATAAATATTATATTTACATTTAATAAAAAGAAGTTATGGCTGTTCATAAACTGATTCTTGATGATGTTTTTGATAATGTGTTATGCACATTAATTGCAATACATTGTACGCTTGAGGACTATCGTTTAGCTTATCTTCTTAATAAAGAATTAAAAATAAAGCTAGCTCGAAGAATTGATGATTTAGACTTGAACAATGGGAAATCTAACTATTCTATATTTGAATGGGAAGACAAAAAACACTTAACCACTTGGAACTTAGTGTCTAATAGTTGTAAAACAGAAGTTTTTCAGGAAGTTAGTTTTGGTTCTTTATTTGATAACCAAGAAAAAATAATAAAAACAACGCATTTAATACCAGAATATAAGCGTGTAAACTTTTTTTTAAAAATTGAAAACGAGTTTAGTTTAAGTAGGGAAAAATATATTATAGATAGTATATTGAAAATATCTCAAATAGCAACAGCTTATAGTATTGATATAAATCAATTAAAATCAAAAGACAATTTAATTTTTAGCTAATGGCATTAAGAAAAAAAACCAAAATAGTAGCAACCTTAGGGCCCGCTACAAGCACAAAAGACGTATTAAAAGGCATGCTTGAAGAAGGTGTTAATGTATTTAGAATTAACTTTTCTCATGCTGATTATAACGATGTTGCGGAACGGATTAAAATGATTCGTGAATTAAACGAAGAATTTGGTTTTACTGCAGCTGTTTTAGGCGATTTACAAGGCCCGAAACTTCGTGTTGGGGTTATGGAAGATGATGTGTTTGTAAATCCAGGCGACGAAATTACTTTTGCTACAGGAGAACGTTTTGTTGGAACAAAAGAGCGGGTTTACATGACTTATGACAGGTTTCCTCAAGATGCAAAGCCAGGAGAACGTATTCTTTTAGACGATGGAAAATTACATTTCGAAGTGGTTTCTACCGATGGAAAAACGGAAGTTTTAGCCAAAGTTGTTCAAGGAGGACCATTAAAATCTAAAAAAGGAGTCAACCTTCCTAATACAAACATATCTCAACCTGCACTTACAGAAAAAGATATCGAAGATGCTATTTTTGCAATCAGTCAAGACGTTGATTGGATTGCATTATCTTTTGTACGTCATGCTGAAGATTTAATACAATTAAGTGATTTAATAGCAGAACATGGAACACATAGAATTCCAATTATTGCTAAAATTGAAAAACCCGAAGCTGTAGAGAATATTGATAAAATCGTGACACATTGTGATGGTATTATGGTAGCTCGTGGTGATTTAGGTGTTGAGGTTCCTGCAGAAGAAGTACCGTTAATCCAAAAACAATTGGTATTACGCGCCAAAAAAGCTAGAATTCCAGTCATTATTGCAACGCAAATGATGGAAACTATGATAGAAAGTTTAACACCAACAAGAGCGGAAGTAAATGATGTGGCCAACTCTGTAATGGATGGAGCCGATGCTGTTATGCTTTCTGGTGAAACTTCGGTTGGTAAATACCCTGTTGAAGTTATAAGACAAATGAGCAACATTTTAAAAAGTGTTGAAGATTCTAAATTAATACAAGTACCACAATTACCACCGCATATTAGAACCAATAGATATATTACAAAATCGATTTGTTATCACGCTGCTTTAATGGCAAACGAAATAGATGCGAGTGCTATTTCTACTTTAACAAATAGTGGGTATACGGCGTTTCAAATTTCGGCTTGGAGACCATCTTGTCATATTTTAGTGTTTACTTCAAATAAGCGTATTTTAACACGTTTAAGTTTGCTTTGGGGTGTTCGTGCTTTTTATTATGATAGGTTTGTTAGTACAGATGAAACTATAGAAGATGTTAATGCTATAGCTTCTAAAGAGCGATATGTAGAAGTTGGAGATATGGTTATTAGTTTAGCAGCCATGCCAATTCAAGATAAAGGTATGGTAAATACGTTAAGAGTTTCAGAAATTACAACTTGTAGTTTATAATAAAGCGCCTTATTTTACAGGTTAATATAAAAGGAGATGTAAATAATTAAAATTTACATCTCCTTTTTGTTGCTCTTAATTTTGCAAACAAGCTTTGTTAATTTCAAAAAAAAGGACGGTGTTAAAGCCGTCCTTTTTACTTATAAGTTTTAATAAATTGTATTAGAAGGTTCCAATAAAGTGACTTCCGGTGGCGTTTATTAATTGAGCACCTTGAGTGACGTCTCCAGTTTCGGTATCAACCACATAGATGTTTCCGTCTTGGCCAACAGGGGCTACTGTTAAATACACTTCGTTTTCATAAATAGCAAAACCTTGATATTGATATAAATATAAATCGTCACTTGAAGGAATAGCGTCAAGTTTTGTTGCGGTTTTTGAGTTTAAATCAGCCAAGGCAAAAAATCCTTGAGTTTTTCCTGCAGATCCTGTTGCAGATCCGGCATGCTCGTAAGCTATTATAGCTTTCCCATGACTTGTAGGTCTCCATGCTACTATATAAGTATCTTCTAAACCTAAAGCTGCATCTAAGCTAAATACGTAAGAATCATCATATTCATTATTGGCTCCAATTTTTAAGATATGAGAACCATTAGGATCGCCTTGGTTAGCTTGATATACACTTCCGTTGTATTCAAAAGAATTTATACTACGATATCCGTTGGTGTTTCCGTGACCTACGGTTGAAGTGATTACTTTTGGATTAGCTAGTGTTGGATAATCTAATACAATTGTTTTAGAACCTAAAATTTCATAGCCACTATCACTTTCTAAAGTCGTAGGATCTACTTTACTTAAACGGCCACTAATATATAATTTATCGCCAGCAGCATTTAAAGTAGGCATATCAACTCTAGAAAAATAATAACCAGCAGCTTCTTCTTCAGCGTTTAAAGGCACACTAACTTCTTTAAAGTTTTTAATGGAAGAATTTACTAAGTCTAAAGTAACCACACCTACTTTTGCTTCGGTACGTAAATAGGTGTCATCTGTTACATCGTCTGGGGTATCATTATCATCAACTTGGTGTTCGGTTGATACATATACAGCAGAACCTGTTTGATCGCCATCAAATAATTTTATCCATCTTGGGGCTGTACCAACATATTCTGCAATACTTATTTCAGATCCTGTTGGCATAAAATCTTTACCTCCTTCTACGGTATATTTAGTATAGTTTCCACCAGTGTCACCTGCGTAGCTAATGTTGAATATAGTATTTCCATCTTCAGAGGCTTGTAATCTAGCCGTTCTATTAGAAGGTGCTACAAAACCATTATTAAAAACATCTACAACTGTTTCTGGGTTTTTAGCATCCTCGTTACTAATAGCGTAAATTAGTGTTCCACCATTTCCGTCGGCAGGGTTTGTTCCCATTCTAGCTCCAGTTACTGTTATCCATCTTTCAGATTGTTCAGGTTGTGTTGGCGCTTCAATTCCATCGCTGTCATCACTTGTACAAGCGGTCATTAAACCAATTGCGGTAAATAAGGTTATTGTTTTGAAATTTAAAAAAGTATGTTTCATATTACAGGTTTATTAGATATATTAAAATTTATTGATTATATAATTTAGTTTTAAATAGAATGCTCTTCCTGGTTTTTGTACAGAGCGATTATCGTAAGCTGCTTCGTTAAAAATATTTTTAGCATCAAAACTTATTACAAAATTTTCTTTAGGAAAGGTATAGCTAAGTCCAAAATCTTGTATAAATTGTGTGGGCACTAAAAATGCATCAAGACCGCCAACGTTAGTGCCTTGGCTCATTATATAAGAGAACTCGTCTGTAAAATAGGTGTTGTAAAATAAGTTTAGGCGCGATTTTTCTTGAAGAAAGTTTTTAATAGAATAACGTAATCCAGAATTTATAGTAAATAATGGTGTGTTAGGGATATCTACTATATTCCCAGCTCTATTTCTAGACTCTAAAGTTAAACGCGAAAAATTGAAGTTAATACCTAAGTTATTGTTGTAGCTATAGTTTATTTCAGCTTCTATGCCTTGCGATGTCGTGCCTTCATCAAAATTTTCATATTGTACAAGTTCGTCACTACTTTCTACAATTCGGTCGGCATTTGCACCAAAACCAATTAAATCTTCAATATTTCTTGAAAAAAGCGTTGTAGAAAGGGTAAAGGCGTGTTTGTTAATCTTGAATTTTCCGAATCGGAACCCAATGTTGTAGTTTTTGCTAATTTCTGGTTTTACATTTAAGTTGGCTTCTACATTGCCAGCTACATCTCCAAAAACTTCTGTTTCACTAGGTAAACGTATGGCTTTTTCTGCCGAGGTTAATAACATGATATTTGGAAGAATGCCATAAGACGCCGCAAAACCATAACCGTTATAATCTTTATCACTTTCAAAAATCTCATCAATTACTTCAGTTCCGTCACTATTAAATACAGGTTTGGTATTTTTTACTTTTTGTCGGTAGTGCTTTCCAAAGAGATTAAGTTTTAATTTATCTTCAAGAAGATTAAGTTCATAGCTTAAGGAATAAATATTTTTATATAAGTCACTTGTTTGTTTAAAGGTGTTTTCTAGTAGCGATTGCATTTCATCACTATCATCTCTATCAAGTCCACTATAAATATGGTTTAATAATATTTTGTGATGTTCATTAATGGCATAAGCAAGCCCTGTTCTTATAGAGGCTACATTTCTGTTCGTTGTTGTTAAGGTTGGCCCACCTTCTTGTTGAGAGCCCCAAGTGTAATTAAGCGCTTCACCATCAAAACGAATTTGTTTTTCTCCGGCCCAAGTATATGCAGCAGCAACGGTATCATTTACAACAGTGCTTCTTTTACCGTATAAACCGGTTACATTTACATCAAAACCTTCGATAAAAAGATCCTTTTTTTGGTAAGTTAAATTGGCTAATTTGGCTTCTGTTTCGCTAAACCTTCCGTAGTAGGGATGAAGCGTAACAAAAGCACCATGTTGAATTTCTTTGTAATCCTCAGAGGCTGTAAAACCAACTAAAAATTGGTCGGCCCATGTTACATCTGTAAAACCAATTTGCGCCATGCCTCCTGTAGATCTATAAGCATCATAAAACCGTCTTGCTGTTATTGGGGTTTGACTTCCATCTTGTGCAATATCTTTTATTTGACCGCCCCAAACTTTATAATCATTATCCGAATAATTATTAAATATTGATGCTTTTACCGTAAAACCAGAGTCGTCAAAACGATATAAACCATTTAAATTAGTTTGAATGGTATTAAAAGAACCATAAGAAACCGAGGCGTTTAAATTTGTTTTTGTGCCTTTATGTAACACAATATTAATTGCACCACCTAAAGCATCGTCTGCTAAATGCCCTGGAATAACACCTTTGTAAACTTCAATATTTTTTATCATTGAAGGTGGAATGCTGTTTAAGCTAAAAGAAGAGCCATACATGGATATTGGAATACCATCGATAAAAATGCGTATAGAATTTCCAGATAAGCCGTTTAAAGAATATTGTACGTGAGAACCTAAACCGCCATTTTGGCGAATTTTTACGCCAACAGTAGTGTTTAGCAGTTCGTTAGTTTGTATGTTTCTAAGGCTGGCTTCTTTGGTTTCTATTACATTAACGGCAAAGCCTTTTTCTTCGGTTTTTCGTTTTTCAGTTTTTGTTTTTACAAGGACTTGGTCTAAATCTTGTAGATTATTATAAGGTAAAGTAATTTTTAAGGACTTTTTATTTGAATCTACTAAAACCTGAATAATTTTTTGTTTAGCATTTAAAGAGTGGATTTCGATGGTGTAATTACCATAAGGAACAGATTTAAACAAAAATTCGCCATCTATTCCAGTCGCTGTTTCTTTTAAAAAACGATCTCCTTTTATAGAAACATAAGCGCCCAAAACAATGTCGTTATTATCAAACTTAACTTTACCGTAGATATCACCGTTTTGGCTAAAAACAGAAAAACTTAAAATTAATAGTAGAAAGCTGGTGTATGTTTTGGTTGCAAACATGAATATTTTTTTTGTCAAAAATACTCTTATTTATACTAAGTCCAAATAAGAACAGTGTAATTGTTGATAATTCACGATTAGTCTATTTAGAATCGTTTTAGTTTATTTATTTAAGATATTTATTACAAATAATTAAAATTTTATGCGTTATTTTTAATCTATCTAAATAGCAGGGTCGAATTGTAAGATTAAAAATAGGGGTGAAATCACTTAAAAAAACGTAATTATTGCAAGCTCAGCTATTTTATTTGAAATATTTTTGGAAGAAAAAAATATTAAAATCCAAATTTTAACTGAACACTTATTGCTTTTTGTTCCGCAATTTTCTTGGTTTCCGTATTTAAATTGGAAAGGGAAATACCTAATAATCGAACCGAATTACTCATTTTTTCTTGATACAATAATTCTTTAGCCGTATTTAAAATAATATCTTCATCACTTATATAATAGGGCAGGGTTTTACTTCGAGTTTGTAAACTAAAATCGCTATATTTTATTTTTAAAGTCACCGTTTTTCCTGCAACGTTACTTTTTAATAAGCGTTTAGAGACTTCTTCAGCAATTTGATCTAGCTTTTCCATCATAAAAACTTCCGAAGATAAATTTTCACTAAACGTACGCTCGGCTGCCAAACTTTTTCTAATGCGGTTAGGTTTCACCTCGCTGGTATGTATACCACGCACGACGTTATAAAAATAGGAACCCGATTTTCCAAAATGGTCCTCTAGAAATTCTATAGATTTCAGTTTTAAATCCATACCGGTAAAAATGCCTTTTTGGTACATTTTTTCGGCAGTAACCTTACCAACGCCGTAAAATTTTCTAATATCTAAAGTTTCTAAAAACGGGATAACTTCTTCGGGATTTACTGTTTTTTGTCCGTTAGGCTTGTTATAATCACTAGCAACTTTCGCAATAAATTTATTAATAGAAATGCCTGCCGAAGCCGTTAATCCCACTTCATTAAAAATACGTGCTCTAATATCTTCTGCAATCATAGAGGCACTCGGATTTCCTTTTTTATTTTCGGTAACGTCAAGGTAAGCTTCATCTAAAGAAAGAGGTTCCACCAAATCGGTATAATCCAGAAATATTGTTCTTATTTTTTTAGAAATTTCTCTGTAACGTTCAAAATCGGTTTTTACGAAAATAAGTTCGGGGCAAAGTTTTAGGGCTAAATTTCCAGACATGGCACTTTTTACTCCAAACTTTCGGGCCTCATAACTTGCCGCACTAATTACACCACGCCGGCCACTGCCACCAACCGCGATAGCTTTACCTATTAAATCGGGATTATCCAACTGCGCTACGGAAGCATAAAAGGCGTCCATATCCACATGAATAATTTTTCTTATTGGTAAATTGGTTAACATAGCGTAAATTTATCAATTCACAGTGAAGTGCCATTCTTAAACTTAATATTTTTAAAACATTTTCGCTTTCGCGGAATAGTCTATGGTAGAAATAGAACGTAAATTTTTAGTAAAATCGGAAGCTTTTAAAGCAGAGGCTTATAAACAAACCCGTATTTGTCAAGGGTTTTTAAATACGAACAAAGAAAGAACTGTTCGCGTGCGGTTGAAAGGGGAGCAAGGGTTTATTACGGTGAAAGGCCTATCGTCTAAAAATGGCGTGTCTCGTTTTGAATGGGAAAAGGAAATTCCAAAAGAAGAAGCCGAAGCCTTATTGGATTTATGCGAACCGTCTATTATTGATAAAACCCGATATGAAATAAAAAAAGGACAGCATATTTTTGAAGTTGATGAGTTTTATGGCGAAAATTCTGGTTTAATCGTCGCCGAAATCGAACTAAATAGTGAAAATGAAACGTATATAAAACCCGAGTGGTTGGGAGACGAGGTTACCGGAGATGTAAAATATTACAATTCGCTATTAAGTAAACAGCCTTTTAAATCTTGGAATAAAGAACTTTAATCTTATTAATGATGAAAAGAATAATATTACCATTTTTATGTGTTTTAGCATTTTGGTCGTGTAAAAACGACACAAAACAAACGTCAACTGGCGAAGTTGGCTTAATAGAAAAAGATACCATAATTGTGGAAGTTCCGGTGGAGCCTATTAAAAAAACAATAAAAGAAATAAAAGCAGAATTGAAAACAAAAGGCATTAAAAGCTTTGATTTTATTGATGAAAAAACACAAGATACTATAGTTATGCAACAGTATTTTTTAGCATTTTTGAAAAAAAGTGCTATCCACATGCAGAATGAAGAGGAAAATGAACGTTTGCATAAGCTTCATTTAGCGCATTTATCAGAAATGTACGCGTTGGGTTATGCCGATATCTCTGGGCCATTTGTCGATGAAAGTGATATGCAAAGTATAACGGTTTATAATGTGCCAACTTTAAAAATGGCCGATAGTTTAGCTAACGCCGACCCCATGGTGCAAGCGAAACGCTTAGAGGTTGAAATTCGTCCTTGGTGGGGCCCAAAAGGTTTTGCTCTGCGGTAAATGTATAAAAAGATTTTTATGGTAATAAAAAGTGTTTACCGTTTGGTATAATAAGTTGTTGTGCCTAAATTGTATAATGGGGAAGGTACTATAAACTTAGCATTGCTTCTTGAGTTACTTTTTTAGAATTTCCTATAAAAATAGCATCACCATTTATAATTACGGGGCGACTTAAAAAGGTATAATGCTCTAAAATATACTGTTTATAATCCCGCTCGGTTAAGTTTTGGTTTTTTAAATCCATTTCTTTGTAAAGCTTGGCGCGTTTACTAAAAAGTGCTTCGTAACTTCCCGAAAGTTTTTCCATGGCTTCCAGTTGCTTTACGGTTATAGGTTCTGTTTTAATATCCTGAAGAATAAAATCTGGCGGCAGGTTTAACTCTTTTAAAATTCTAACACACGTGCTACAAGTTTTTAAATAATATACTTTTTTCATAATTTTTTATTTGAAGCAAAATAACATTAATTTTCA
Source organism: Algibacter pacificus (assembly GCF_008033385.1). Taxonomy (GTDB): domain Bacteria; phylum Bacteroidota; class Bacteroidia; order Flavobacteriales; family Flavobacteriaceae; genus Algibacter; species Algibacter pacificus. Next base: position 91,720 of record NZ_VOGY01000005.1, read on the forward strand.
GTTTTATACCAATGCATTTGGAAGATGTTTTTCAATAAACTGCATTTATTTTTAGATTTTATTTAGTTTTAAAAGTATATTTATGCAAAAATTTAAAAACATGCAATTCACATTCGACGTATTAGCAAATCTTCGTGCCATGGCACAAAAACATATTGAAAACAATACTCTAGAGCAATTAAATACAATTCCAGAAGGCTTTAATAATAATATTATATGGAATGTGGCTCATATTTTAGTTACAACAGAGCTGTTAGCTTATAAATTATCTGGTTTACCCCTGCATATAAGCGATGAAATGGTTGGTAAATACAAAAAAGATAGTAAACCAGAGGGCGATGTAACTCAAGCTGAGGTTGATGACATTAAAAAACTGTTGGTGTTTACTACTAACCAACTAGAAGCCGATTACAAAAATGGCGTTTTTAAAAATTATACCGAATATACCGTGTCTACCACCGGAAACACATTAACAAGTATTGATGATGCGTTACAGTTTAACTTAGTACACGAAGGGATGCATATAGGTTATATTCTAGCCTTATCTCGTGCTGTTAAAAGTTAATACAACTTTCAATTTCATTTAAAGGAACTACAAACTCAATAATACCTGTAGAATATGGGGCAATTTCGTATGCGTTATAAAGAAGTACCATACCTTCGTCATTATACCCTATGTTTTCAGGCAAAGTAAATGTATCTAATTCCGTTTCAAAGAGATATTTTTCTTTTGTAGCTTCTCTAAAATAAGGAAGTGCTATTTGTTTAAAAGCAGCGGTATCGGTTATTAAATTTTCATTAGGAATTAGTTTCCCTGTTGAAGTTTCAAAATTCAAAAAAGAAATGTGCAACATGCCGTGAGCACCACCTGTATTTAGATAGGATGTTAAGGCTAAACTGATGATTTCTGGTGAGTTGAGCATAGTTTCACCATCAATTTGAGCGTCCCAAATTTGAGCAGTTTCAGGAAAATCATTTTGAAATTTTATAAACGCTTTATTAAATTCTGTAATGCTTTCTTCAATAGAAGCGGAAGTTATGCTATCAAGTTCTCCAATATGCAGGTTTCTTATAACTGCTTTTTCTATTTCCGAGTTAATATTGTGGGTAATAGATTTATTTCCTAGAGCTTTAGGGATGTTAACTTCTACAATTGTATTGTTTTCGGTAGTAATATTTAAGTCTTCAAAAGTAATTTTTATATCTTCTTTACAACTAAAAAATAAGGTTAAAAGGCAGATAATAATAAGACTATTTTTTTTATACATAAGTTGTGTTATTTAGCAATATTAAAGATAATTATTGCGTTTAGATATACCGAATTAAAAATGATATGATTTTAATCAAAGTAGTATATATATCCAACATTTAGCCAAAGTAACCAATCGTTATTTTTGTTCGATTCTAGTTGATGGTTAAGTCCATCAACCCAATCATTAAAATAGTATTGAAATCTTAAGTCGAGTATTAAATCGGAATACCGATTTAATTTATAGCGCATACCAACATTACTAACCATAGAAAATGTATTTCCAGGACTAGCATCTACAGAGCCAGATTCCCAACCGGAATAAAAATTGCTAGAATCTAATACATTTCCAGTAGCAGAAGGATCTGGGTTTGCGTAATTGGTGCTTACTTTTGGAGAAAATATGGTGTAATGAATTCCTAAACCAATATAAGGAGCTATTCTAGGGCTATATACTTGAAAATCTCTTATGCTTAAAGGGTAAAATTCCAGTTGAGAACCAAAATCTAGATTTTCAGCAACACCTTTGTGTGCTCTTAATTTATTGGCGTTATCAGATGTTCTGCTAGCGTCAACCCATTTTCCTAAATGTTCTAAATTGGTTTTATTGTATGAAATTTCATTTTTAATTTTAAAATGATTGATAAAGTATTTGGTGAAATCATTCCTACTTCTGTTGTATGAAAAGTTAAAATAATGCACTACACCAATTCCAAAACCAGAATTACCTCCATTTGTTTTACTGTTTTTCCGTTCACCGTAGTCTGATCGAAATTGAACCGGCCCTAAAATAATACCTATTTCATTGAATGTGTTGGACTGGCCAATTATTGACTGAAATGCAAAAAAAGAGCAAATCAAAAAAGTTAAACGCTTAGGTATAAGCATAATTAATGTTCAATTTTAAGGTATTAATATAACAAAGATATAAAAACCATAACAACAAACAATTAATACAAATAGTTGTTAGAAAAACGGAAAAACTAGTTTTACATTATTCGTAAAATTAGCACACGTATATTATGAATAATGTATATTTGTGTTGTAGAATTACATATTGTATAATTTGTATAGCATTCAAAATAAATGAAAAATAAAATTAAAGCATTTTTAGATATAGTAAAGCAAAGAAATGGTGAAGAACCAGAATTTTTACAAGCAGTAGAGGAGGTTGCAGAAACTGTAATTCCGTATATTGTTGAACATGATATATACTACGGAAAAAATATATTATTACGTATGGTGGAGCCAGAACGTGCTATTATGTTTAGAGTATGTTGGGTTGATGATGATGGCGAGATTCAAGTAAATCGTGGGTATAGAATTCAAATGAATTCTGCCATTGGTCCTTATAAAGGCGGGTTGCGTTTTCACCCAACTGTAAATATGAGTATTTTAAAATTTTTAGCTTTCGAACAAGTTTTTAAAAACAGTTTAACCACCTTACCTATGGGAGGTGGAAAAGGTGGTAGTGATTTTGATCCTAAAGGAAAAAGTGACAACGAAATTATGCGTTTTTGTCATGCTTTTATGAGTGAGTTATTTAGACATATTGGTTCAAATACAGATATTCCGGCGGGAGATATTGGTGTGGGGTCTCGCGAAATAGGATTTCTTTTTGGTATGTACAAAAAGCTTAGAAATGAGTTTACAGGAGTATTAACTGGAAAAGGAATATCTTGGGGAGGATCCTTAATAAGACCAGAAGCTACAGGTTATGGCAATGTTTATTTTGCGCAAAAAATGCTTGAAACTAAAAATGAGAGTTTTAAAGGTAAAACTGTTTTAGTTTCTGGTTCTGGAAATGTAGCGCAGTATGCTGCGGAAAAAGTGCTGCAATTGGGTGGTAAGGTGCTTACCCTCTCAGATTCTTCTGGATATATTTATGATGAAGATGGTATAGATGCCGAGAAATTAGCCTTTATCATGACTCTTAAAAACGTTAAACGTGGTCGAATTAGTGAATATTTGGAGCGCTACCCTGAAGCAATTTTTGAAAAAGGAAAAACACCTTGGGGCGTTAAATGCGATATTGCTTTGCCTTGTGCAACCCAAAATGAATTAAACGAAGCCGATGCTAAATTGCTAATAAGTAATGGGTGTATTTGTGTGAGTGAAGGCGCTAATATGCCATCAACAAAAGAAGCTATTGCTATATTTCATAAAGCAAAAATATTATTTGCACCTGGCAAAGCTTCAAACGCAGGAGGTGTTGCTACGTCTGGTTTAGAAATGACACAAAATTCGTTACGTTTTAACTGGACTAGAGAAGAGGTTGATAATAAGTTAAAAGAAATCATGTCCGATATTCATAAATCATGTTTAAAATATGGAACCGATAAAGATGGTTATGTTGATTATGTTCGTGGAGCCAATATAGCTGGTTTTGTTAAAGTGGCCGATGCCATGTTAGCACAAGGTATTGTTTAATTTTGTGAATTCTAAGTATAAATTTTCAACTGTAAACTTACTTAAAGTATAGTCGGTGATATAGTTCTATTTTTCTTTTTACCAAATTTTATGAAAAAAGTACTAGGTTTTAAACTAAAACTTAGTACTTTTTTTGTATTCTTTTAAACGTGTGTGGAAACTTTTTTAATAAGCATATTATATTTTTTTGAAGTTAAATTCGTTAGATATGAATATATTTGAATTTGAATACATTTTATGTTGTTTTATTCAGGGGATTATTAAACAGTAATTACGCTAAAAAAGATGTTTAAAAAAATTGTAATTTTTCTAATCTATATGTGGCCCCTTTTGCAGTTTGCACAGGATTTTTCCAATCTTTGGGAAGGGTATTTTTCATATAATAAAGTAACCGATGTAGTCGTTGGTAACAATAAAATATATGGTGCTTCTGAGAATGCCATATTTACTTTTGATACTCAAACACATCATTTAGAAGAAATAACAACTGTAAACGGTTTATCTGGAGAAACGATTTCTACTATATATTATAGTGAAATGTATGAGTTATTAGTCATTGGTTATCATAATGGTTTAATAGAGATTGTTTTTGATAATGGTGAGGTATTATCAGTGGTTGATATTGTTAATAAAACAACAATTACAGATAATAAAAAAAAAATAAACCATATTACGGCGTATCATAATTATATTTATTTATCCACAGGGTATGGTATTTCTACTTTCGATTTAGAGCGTTTAGAGTTTGGAGATTCTTATTTTATCGGTAATTTGGGCGCTCAGATTGAAGTGAGGCAAATAGCTATTTTTGAAGGAAATATTTACGCTGCTTGCCGTAATGGCGGTGGCGTTAAAAAAGCTCCCATTACGAGCCCTAATTTAATCGATTATAAGAATTGGGAAACGATACATGTTGCCGAATTTTATACTTTGCAAGTGGTTCAAAACAAATTGTTTGCAGTGGCTTTTAATAAGTGGTCTTTTGAAATTACTAATCAAGGTTTTAATCGTTTGTTTTTACTACCCAATTTACCTCTTAGTTCAAGTAGCATAGAAGATAAATTGGTTATTACCACTAAGAATGACGTTTTTGTTTATGATATTGATTTTAATTTAATTGTTCAGGCTTCTAAAAATGAAGAGTTTTCAACATCTTTTAATTCTGCTAAAATATATGCCGATCGTATCTATATTGGAACAAACGATTTCGGAATTTTATCTACCTCTATTTTAAACCCTATGGATTACGAGGAAATTCATCCCGATGGGCCGTTGTTGAATATTCCATTTTCTATTCAAGCCGAACCCAATGGTATTTGGGTTACCTATGGTGCTTATGATTTATTTTATAATCCATATGGAAGCGGAGGCTTAAATGCTAGGGGAGTGAGTCACTTAAATAACGGAGAATGGATAAATACTAAATATGAAAATGTTTTTGGTGCTCGGGTATTAAATGATATATCTGTAAACCCAAATAATGCTAATCAAGTTTTTATCAGTTCCTTTTTTAGAGGTATGCTTGAATTTATTGACGATGTTCCTGCACAGATATATAATCAAACAAATAGTACCTTAGAATCCTTAAAAATATCTAATCCAAATTATATAGATGTTCGTATTGGTACTTCAACTTTTGACCAAAATGGCATATTATGGGTTACTAACAGTAAAATAGCAAACCCATTAAAATCACTAAATCCAACAAATAATACTTGGGTAAGTTATGATTTTGAAAGTTTAATTACAGACAAGTTAATCCAAGATAGAGGCTATGGAGATCTTGTTGTAGGTAGAGATAATACCAAATGGATGGCAAGTGCCGATAATGGGCTTATTGGTTTTAATGAAAATAATGGAAACTCATTAATAAAAATTATTGATGATGACGGAAATTTACCAGATAAAGCCATTAAAGCTTTAGCTATAGATAATACAAATCAACTATGGATTGGTACAGAAATAGGTTTAAGAGTATTATACAATACGTCCAATTTTTTTACAGATGAAAATTTAAGTGCAGATGAAATAATTATTGAAGAAGATGGTATTGCCAAAGAACTTTTAGCAGACCAATTTATTTCGGATATAAAAGTCGATGGATCGAATAATAAATGGATTTCAACTATGGATTCTGGTGTTTTTTATTTATCGTCAAATGGGCAAGAAACTATATATCATTTTACTACAGATAATTCTCCGTTGCCGTCTAACGATGTAAAAGATATCTCTATTGATGAAACTAATGGCTTAATCTATTTTGCAACCAGTAAAGGTTTGGTGTCTTTTAAGTCTGGTGGTTCACAGTCAACCGACGATTTAAAAACCGTTTATGCTTATCCAAATCCAGTTCGACCTAATTTTGATATCGTTGAAAAAAAGGTGAAAATTAAAAACATTTCCGATAATGTAAACATAAAAATCACCGATATCGAAGGCAATTTAGTCGCCGAGGCACAATCCAGAATAAATCTTAGGTATAATAATTACAACCTCGAAATAGACGGAGGAACCGTATATTGGAATGGTAAAAATATGGCAAATAATATTGTAGCCTCTGGTGTGTATTTAATTATGATTTCAGATTTAGACACTTTCGAAACCAAAGTGGTAAAATTAATGGTGATAAGATAATGCTTATTAAAACCCCCGCTATCGTATTGTCTAAATTAAAATATAGAGACAACGATTTAATTGTAAAATGTTACACTAAGGAATTAGGAATTGTTAGTTTTTTGCTTCGAGGTGTTTTAAAAAGTAAAAAAGGCAATACCAAAGTTGCTTATTTTCAATTACTTTCTCAATTGGAAATAACGGTTAATTATAAAGAAAACAGGTCGTTACAAAACTTAAGTGAAGTACGCATAAATCATTTATATAGTAGTTTACATACCCATGTGTTAAAAAGCGCAATTGTGATGTTTTTATCCGAAGTTTTAAGCAGCGCTTTGCGAGAAGAAGAACAAAATGAAACTTTATTTAGTTACCTGGAAACTACTTTATTGTGGCTCGATGAGCAAAATGATTATGCTAATTTTCATCTGTTGTTTTTACTGAATTTATCTAAATATTTAGGCTTTTATCCTGATGTAACCGATAGTGAATTGGATCATTTTAATTTAGTTGAAGGTAAGTTTCAAGTAAAACAAGATTTTAGAAACACCATTACTGGTGAAGATTTAAACCTTCTAAAAAAATTATTAGAAACTACTTTTGAGACCTTGCAAAATCTAAAGATTAATGCTCGACAAAGGCAGTCGTTTTTAAATATGATTTTACTGTATTTTGAATTACATTTGGGCAGTTTTAAACAACCAAAATCATTGAAGATTTTCAATCAAGTTTTTAGTTAATCATGAAATGTTTTTACTATATTTTTTTCCTTTTATATACATGGGCTGCCTGTGCTCAAAATATAAAAGTGCTTAATAAAACCACGCAAGAACCTGTTTTTGGAGTTGCTATTTATAATGTCGATAAATCCAAATTTGAAGTTACAAACTTTATGGGAGAAGTTTCTTTAAGCGACTTTCAAGACACCGAAGTTATTTATTTTAAGCATTTGTCTCATGTTTTAAAGCAAACCACAAAGCAAGAAATTGGTACATCCCATAAAGTGTTTTTAGAGTCTAATACCGAAGGACTTCAAGAAATCGTTATTTCGGCTTCAAAATTTGAACAAAATAAAAGAGATATTCCTCAAAAAATAGTAAGTCTAAACGCTAAAAATGTACAGTTTACAAACCCACAAACCAGTGCCGATGTATTAGTAACTACGGGGCAAGTGTATGTGCAAAAAAGTCAAATGGGTGGAGGTAGCCCAATGATTCGTGGGTTTTCAACCAATAGATTATTAATTACGGTAGATGGTGTACGTATGAATAATGCCATTTTTAGAGGTGGAAATCTTCAAAATGTAATTGCCATCGATCCGTTTTCAATTCAAAATACCGAAGTAACCTTGGGAGCAGGCTCTGTAATTTACGGAAGCGATGCTATTGGAGGCGTTATGAGTTTTTTTACACAAAAACCACAATTATCTTACACAGATTCACTTCTTATAAAATCGAATGTTGTGGCGCGATATGCTTCAGCAAGTCATGAAAACACGGGGCATTTCGATATTAATTTAGGATATAAAAAATGGGGGTTTGTTACCAGCGCGAGCTATACCGATTTTGGTGATTTAAAAATGGGAAAAAATGGCCCAGACGATTATTTAAGACCCGAATATGTGGTGGTAGAAAACGGTACAGATGGTATTCAAGAAAATTCTAATCCGTTAGTGCAAAAACATTCTGGTTACAATCAATTAAATCTAATGCAAAAAGTACGCTACGAACCTTTTGAAAATTTAAGCTTCGATTTAGGTTTGTTTTACACGACATCGTCAAATATTCCTAGATACGACCGCTTAATTCGATACCGAAGTGGAACGCTGCGTTCCGCAGAATGGAATTATGGGCCACAAAATTGGTTTATGTCCAATTTGCAGGTGACTAAATTAAGTAGTAATTCTAATTTGTACGATAAAATAAAAGCTACTGTGGCGTATCAAAATTTTGAAGAAAGCCGAATGGATCGCGATTTTCAATCATCTATTAGAAGTGTTCGGGAAGAAGCTGTAGATGCATATTCATTTAATTTAGATTTAGAAAAAACTTTAAATTCCAAATTGCAATTCTTTTATGGTTTCGAATATATTTATAATAAAGTATCATCAATTGGAACGGATGAGAATGTCGATACAAATACGGTAGACTCTACCGTTTCCCGTTACCCAAATGGCGCTACATGGCAATCGGCTGCGGTTTATTCTAGCATAAAATATAAACCAAATAGTAAGTTTGTATTGCAATCGGGCTTGCGTTTTAATCAGGTAATTTCTAAAGCCGATTTCACCGATAATAACGCCTATTTAAATTTACCTTTTACCACGGCTAATAACGAAGCTGGAGCGCTCACCGGAACCGCGGGAGTGAGTTGGTCGCCAAATAATATTATGCAGTGGAAGCTGAATGCGTCTTCGGCATTTAGAGCGCCAAACATTGACGATATTGGTAAAGTTTTCGATTCCGAACCGGGTTCTGTAGTCGTTCCAAACGACGATTTAAAACCAGAATATGCCTATGGCGGTGAGTTAGGTTTAAAATTAAATTTTAAGGATAAGCTTATTTTAGATTTAAACACCTATTATACCTATTTAGATAACGCTTTGGTGCGTAGAGATTATAGTTTGAATGGTGAGACAGAAATTATGTACGATGGCGAATTGAGCAACGTGCAAGCCATTCAAAATGCATCCAAAGCTTGGATTTATGGTTTTGAAGTTGGCATGAAATACAATATTTCTAAAGCATTAAATATCACGTCTCAATATAGTATTGTTCGCGGTACCGAGGAAGATGAAGGTGTTGAGGTTCCCGCTAGGCACGTGGCACCATATTTTGGAAATACCCATATAACATGGGTGAAGGACAAGTTGAAACTCGATGCTTTTACTAATTATAATGCCGAATTATCGTTTGATGAATTAGCGCCTTCCGAAATTGAAAAAGATTATATTTATGCGTTAGACCAGGATGGAAATCCGTATTCGCCAGCTTGGTACACCTTAAATTTTAGAATGCAATATCAAATCCATAAATTCACATCCATTTCAGCAAGTGTTGAGAATATTACCAACCAACGTTATAAAACCTATTCGTCTGGAATTGCGGCTGCCGGATTAAATGTCATTTTAGCATTAAAGTACACGCTGTAAATTCAGTATAAAATATTTTAGTTAACTTCATTGTAATTTTTATTGATTATGCAACGCCCTATAAAAACATATACTTTGGAGGAAGCTACCAGGAAAATGGAGCATTATTGTGCGTATCAGGAGCGGTGCCATCTGGAGGTTAAGCAAAAATTAATCGCGATGAAAATGATTCCTGAAATCATCGATGTAATTACGGTGCACCTTATAGAGCATAATTTTCTTAATGAAGAACGCTTTGCAAAAGCCTTTGTACGCGGAAAATTCCGGATTAAACATTGGGGAAAAGGACGCTTGTCTTTTGAACTTAAAAAAAAAGATATCGGGAAAACAAATATAAATAAAGCACTGGCTGAAATCGCCGATGATGAGTATATCGAGGTTTTTAATAATTTAACCGAACAAAAAGCCGAGACCTTAAAAGAAACTAACGTTTTAAAAAAACGTAAAAAGTTTATCGACTATTTTTTATACCGTGGTTGGGAATCTCATTTGGTTTATGACAAAGCTTATCAAATAATAAAATAACGGTTAATCGGGTGTTTTAATCGTTGAATTCATCAGGTTTGGAAATATCTCAAAAAAGCTTTAAGTTTTTAAATTTGATTAAGAATAATCCTGCTTTTTTTGATCAATAAAACTATCAAAATCAGTAAAATCTTTTAACTTTATAAACAATTTAATGAAACCTAAAATATTAAAAGGAAGCATTGCTTTTTATTAATAGGATCATTTTTTATTAAATCTGCGTTTATTTTCATTTAACACCTCTATTTATGTCTTTTAAAAAGTTTTTAACCTTCGCGCTGCTTGTCATTACTTTTGCATCTTGTAAAAAGAAAGTAGAAGAAACCGATAATATTTTTAAATTTCGAGATTATATAAGTTATACCACTTCGGGACGGACTTCGGTGGCTAAGCCTATTCAAATTAACTTAACAAAACCCGTTGGAGGTTGGGAAATGAACCAAGAAATTACCGATAATATTCTGGACATAAAACCGCATGTTGAGGGTAAGCTTATCGTTGGAAACAATCATACATTACTTTTTACTCCTGACGAATATTTAGATTCGGACACCGAATACACCGTTACCGTGAAACTTGGAGAAATCTATAACGATATATCGGAAGGTTATAAAAATTATACATTTCAGTTTAAAACCATAACCCCAAATTTTAATATTGAAACTAATAATTTACAGTCCTACAGCAAAAATTGGCAATACCTTGAAGGTGTTATAAAATCGGCAGATATTATGGCACTTAACGATGCTAAAACTTTAGTTGAAGCATCGCAAAACGGTAAAAAATTAAATATTGTTTTTAATGAAGCGAGCCAAAGTGCTAAATATTTCGAATTTAAAATCGATAGTATAAGTCGTAAAATTGAAGACGATATTATTCAAGTGAAATGGAACGGGAGCGCCATTAACGCATCCAACGAAGGTGAAAATACCATGACGATTCCTGGTATTAATAATTTTACTATTGTTGAGGTTGATGTCATTCAATCGCCGGAACAGCACCTATCCATCAACTTTTCCGATCCTTTAAAAAAACAGCAAAATTTTGATGGTTTAGTAACCATTCAGAAAAGTAAAAACCCAAAATATATTGTCGATGGCAATGTGTTAAAAGTGTATCCATCCAGTAAGTTGGTGGGGAATATTCAGGTTGATGTTTTTCAAGGTATTAAAAACACCGATAATTTTAAATTGAAGCAACCCTTTTCTGAAACCATTGCTTTTGAAGAGTTAAAACCTCAAGTGCGATTAATTAGTAATGGCACCATTTTGCCCAATTCCGAAGCCTTAAAATTTAATTTTGAAGCCGTTAATTTAAGTGCCGTAGATGTGCGAGTTATCAAGATTTTTGAAGATAATGTCCTGCAGTTTCTTCAAGATAATAATTTGAATTCTAATAATAGATACGATATAAAAAAGGTTGGTCGCCGTATTGCAAAACAAACTATAAAGTTGCAGTCTGCTGCCGAAAACACTGGAAAATGGAAAGCATATAGCATCGATTTATCTCGATTTTTTCAAGCCGATCCTGGTGCTATTTATCGCGTGGAGTTAAGTTATGAAAAAGCCTATTCATTATACGATTGCGAAGCAAATCCAACAACTTCAAATTCCGAAGATGATGGTTATAATGAATATTACGAGGAAGATTATTACGAAGGCGATTACGCTGATATGGACTCCGAAGATGAAGAGTTACGCGAAGAAGCCTATTGGGATAATTTAACCTATCGCTATAAAGATTACAGTTATAATTGGCGCGAAGAAAACAATCCCTGCCACGAGGCTTATTACGGCGAAGGCAAAATAGTATCCCAAAATTTATTGGCTTCAAACCTAGGCGTTATTGCAAAACAAGGGGCGAATAATTCCTATTACTTTGCGGTAACTAATATTTTAAATACCAACCCGGAGGCTAATGCTAAAGTGACTATTTATAATTTTCAGCAACAAGAATTAGCCAGTCGAAATACCGATGAAGAAGGTTTAACCATAATCGATTCCGATAAAAAAGCTGCTTTTGCTATTGTTTCCAAAGGTAAAAACACAACTTATATAAAACTTAGTGATGCCAACTCGTTATCGCTAAGTAAATTTGATGTTTCTGGAGATCGTTTACAACGCGGTCTTAAAGGCTATATTTACGGTGAGCGTGGTGTTTGGAGACCGGGAGATACCTTGCATTTAACTTTTATGCTGAATGATAAAACCAATAAATTACCAAGCGGTCACCCTGTAAAACTGGAAATTACAGATCCCAACGGAAAACTAGTTTATAAAAAGGTAACCGCAGATCATTTAAACAATGTTTTTAAATTCACCGTACCAACGTCAGATGAAGATAAAACCGGTCAGTATAACGCTAAGGTTTCTGTTGGTGGTGCCACCTTTTATAAAGGACTAAAAATTGAAACGGTTAAACCAAACCGATTAAAAATTAAAGTTGCTTTTGAAGATGAAATTTTAACAAGTAATAATCCACTAAAAGGCACATTAGATGTAAAATGGTTGCATGGGGCCGTTGGAAAAAACTTAAAAGCAGAAATTAAAGCCAAGTTTAGCACGGCTTACACGGCTTTTGAAAACTATAAGCAATATACATTTAACGATCCTACTCGTAATTTTCAAACTGAAGAAACCATTGTTTTTGAAGGTAAAGTGGACGAAAATGGTTTAGCAACTATTAATAATAAACTCGCTGTTGGTAAAAATGCACCAGGTATGCTGAATGCGCAATTTTTAGTACGAGCATTTGAAAATGGCGGCGATTTCTCCATGGATGCCTTTACTAAACAGTATGCGCCTTATGAGTCCTTTGTGGGATTACGTTCTCCAAAAGGGAATGCTTATGGTTCCTTTTTTACAGATGAAAATCAAGCTTTCGATGTGGTTGTTGTGGATGCTCAAGGAAAACCTTTAAAACGAAATAACCTTGAGGTTAAAGTGTATAAAATAGAATGGCGTTGGTGGTGGAATTCATCTTATGATGATTTATCGAGTTACGTATCTAGTAGTTATCACAAGCCATATTCTAATTCTAAAATTAACACGGATGCAAATGGAAAAGGCACGTTCAATTTAAAAATTCCTAATGAGGATCGCGGACGTTATTTAATACGAATCTCCGATCCCGTTAGTGGGCATGCCACAGGGCGTACTGCTTATTTTTATAAAAATTGGTGGCAAAATTCCGGGTCGAATGATAAGGAAGCTGCAAAAATGCTTGTTTTTTCAGCCGATAAAGAAAAATATAATGTTGGTGAAACAGCAAAATTAACCTTTGCTTCGGGTAGCGAGGGGCGCGCTTTAGTGAGTGTTGAAAACGGTACCGAAGTGCTAAGTACCAAATGGGTGAAAACGCAAAAAGGCGAAACGGTAGTCGAGGTGCCTATAGTTTCTCAAATGGCGCCAAACGTGTTTGTAAATATTTCATTATTACAGCCACATGCTATTTCGGCCAACGATTTACCTATTCGTTTATATGGCGTAATTCCAATAATGGTGGAAGATCCCGCAACTAAATTGGAGCCAGAATTAGAGATGCCCGATGTACTGCGTCCGGAACAAAAGTTTGATATAAAAATTACAGAAAAAAATAATAAACCCATGACTTACACTATTGCGGTGGTCGAGGAAGGTTTGCTAGATTTAACCCGATTTAAAACCCCAAATGCATGGAACGAATTCTATAAACGTGAAGCTTTGGGTGTAAAAACTTGGGATGTTTTCGACGATGTTATTGGCGCGTATTCCGGAAGTATCGATCAAGTTTTTGCCATTGGTGGTGATGGTAGTGCAGCCGGTGGAAAAAATAAAAAAGCCAACCGTTTTAAACCCGTGGTTACGTATTTAGGCCCTTTTAAATTAGAAGCAGGCCAAAGCAAAACCCACAGTGTAAAACTTCCCAATTATATTGGAGCCGTGCGTGCCATGGTGGTTGCAGGCGATAATGATCATGAGGCTTACGGTAGCACCGATAAATCTGTTGAAGTTAAAAAACCTTTAATGGTTTTAGCAACGCTTCCGCGGAAGTTGAGTCCGGGTGAAAAAGTGATGCTTCCGGTAACGGTTTTTGCTATGGAACCTAAAGTTAAAAATGTAAGTATTAGTTTGAAATTGAGCGATGGCATTTCAGTGGTTGGTGAACAAAATAAAACCATGACTTTTGCGCAGCCCGATGAACAAATGACGTATTTTGAACTGGATGTCAGTCAAGCAAAAGGGATCAATACCGTTGAGGTTATTGCGACTGGACATGGTGAAAAATCGAGCTATAAAGTAGAATTGGATGTGGTGAACCCCAACCCGATAACATCGAAAGCTATCGATAAAACCTTGGAAGCAAATGCGAATGAAACGCTTAGTTTTTCAACATTTGGTGTTGCGGGAACAAATACGGCGACAGTAGAGTTCTCTACTTTGCCTCCAATGGACTTTTCACGTCGTTTGCAGTACTTAATTCAATATCCGCATGGCTGTGTTGAGCAAACGACGTCGAGCGTGTTTCCGCAGTTGTTTTTAGTTGATATTTTCGATCTTACTTTTGATAAGAAAACCGAAATTCAAACGAATATTGAAAAAGGGATTAAGCGTTTAAGTCATTTTCAAAGGCCAAATGGCGGTTTAAGTTATTGGATTGGCGAAAATGCCGCCGATGATTGGGGCACTAGTTATGCAGGGCATTTTATGATTGAAGCCGAAAAGAAAGGCTTTGTATTGCCATTAACTTTTAAAAGCAATTGGATAAAATACCAAACGCAATCGGCTCGGGATTGGCGACCAAGCTACCAAAGTTATAATTCCGATTTAGCACAAGCGTACCGATTATATACGTTGGCGTTGGCGGGAAGTCCAGATCTATCCAGTATGAACCGTTTGCGCGAGTTTAGCGAAATCTCTAACGAAGCCAAATGGCGCTTAGCAGCGGCTTATGCTTTGGCGGGACAAAAAGAGGCGAGTGATGCTATTTCTAAAACCGCAAACATTAATTTCAAACCGTTAAAAAATAATTATTATACCTACGGATCGGTGGATAGAAACCGTGCTATGGCTTTAGAAACTATGGTGCTGACCAAAAACACACAAATGCGCGATTTGGCAGAAACCATTGCAAAAGATTTATCGAGCAATCGCTGGATGAGTACACAAACCTCGGCGTTTAGTTTATTGGCTATGGCCAAAATGGTAAATGTTAATGGCGGAAAAGCGCTAAACTTAAGTTATTCTATCAACGGAAAAGAAGAAACGATAGCGTCTAAAAACGCGATTGCACAACGCGAGTTGCAAGTAAATGACGGCGCTAACACGATCACTTTAACCAACCAAAAAGATAACTTAGTGTATGTTCGAGTTTTAAATTCCGGAAAATTACCGTTGGGTAGCGAATTGGCCGAACAACGTGGTTTAAGTGTTTCGGTGGTTTATAAAAATTTAGAAGGGAACAAAATAGATGTTTCTAAATTACAGCAAGGTCAGGATTTTGTGGCTACCGTTCAGGTGAGTAATTTAAAAGATTACGATGTGAATGATATTGCGTTAACCCAAATATTCCCATCGGGATGGGAAATTGTAAATACGAGATTCACCGCTTTTGGTAGCAGTACAACAAGTCAAGCACGTTTTACAGATATTCGTGACGATCGTGTAAATTTCTATTTCGATTTACCCGAAAAAGGAAAGTACAGCACCAAAACGTTTAATGTGATGCTGAATGCGTCTTATTTAGGAACGTACTATTTATACGGCGTGCAAGCGGAAGCGATGTATGATAACGACTTTTTAGTACGAACCAAAGGGCAATGGGTAGAGGTTGAAAAGTAATAGCTTGGGGGAAAGCGTAGGGCTTATGATAGTGTTGGCTGTAATTACCGAAAATCACTTTATTTGTATATTTACTAAAAAATCACAATTTGAAATACTATTTATTCCTTGATGAAAGTGGAGACCACGGATTAAAGACAATAGACAAAAGCTTTCCGATTTTTTTATTGTGTGGGATTCTTATTTCTGAGGAAAATTATAAGTCAATTAGAGCCGAAATTAATCAAATAAAAACTGAATTTTGGAATAATAAGAATGTAATATTTCATTCAAGAGATATTCGGAAATGTAATAACGAATTCCAAATATTATTTGATTTAGACACCAAAAATAAATTCTATGAAGCTATTAATAGATTAGTAGAAAAACCTTTATACAAAATTATTGCCGCTTCAATAAGTAAAACTGAATTCATAAAAAAATATGGGAAATTAGAAAATGATGTTTATGAAATATCTCTTTCTTTTATTCTCGAAAGAACTGTCTTTTGTTTAGATGATCTTGGAAATTGTAATGAGTTAGAAATAATCATTGAAAGACGAGGAAAAAAAGAGGATACAAAATTAGGAGAACATATACAAAAAGTCAGACAAATTGGAACGTACTATGTCAATTCAGAAAGAATTAAAAACTACGGTTTCAAGTCTAAATTTAGTTGGAAAAATGAAAATATTAATGGACTTCAACTTTCTGATTTAATCGCTTATCCGATTGCAAGGAGCATTTTAAATCCACAAGGAGTAAATTTATCATTTGCCAAATTCAAGCATAATTTTTACACAAAAAATGGAAGAGTTTACGGACTTAAGAAATTTCCTTAAAAAACAAAAAGGCTGAGAAAACTCAACCTTTTATGCCGACCAGGGACACCCCAATCCTAATATTTTTAATAACAATTCTTTTAATTTGTTATAGTGCAAAAGTAGTAAAAATAAATAACTACACCAAATACAGTTTGTGAAAAACAGCTTAATAAGTGTTAAAAACTATTTGCATTGCTTATTTAATAATGTTGTATTAATCGGAAAAGTATTCGTTTCCTTACGCGCTACTTTTCAAGATATACAAACCCATTAAAGAAACAAACATAAAAAAACCGATAGAAATTAATTTCTATCGGTTTTTTACGTAAAAATTACTGAAACAAATCAGAATTTTTAAGATTATTATAAGTTAAATACAGCACCTAAATTAACCGTAAATTGGTTATGTAAAGTTTCAGCGGCAGTTAAGTTTTCAGATTTATACTTTGCAAATGGCGTGTTGAACTCTGTGTAAATACCAAAACCTTCTGTAAAAAAGTAACGTGCTCCTAAATGCCCACCAAAGTTTTTAAGACCAATACTTAAGCCGGGGTAAATATCAAAATTAGGGTCTACATTAATAACATTTCCTAAGTTTGCGTTAAAGCGTGCTCTAAGGTCAAAACGTGTATCGAAAGCATCGTCTAAAACAACATCATTAACCCCTAAAAGGTATGTTGATGATAAACCTAAAGATATGTTTTCTCCAACTCCAAAGTCGTAACTTACATTAATGCCGCTTCCGTTGTCTTGCAAATTAGCACCAACCTGGAATTTGTTATCTCCTTTACCTACAAATGCTTGCGAATTTGCAAACGAAACGCTAAGTACAACAAGTACGAATACAATTAAATTTTTTTTCATAATTTTTAATCTTATTTAATAAACAAAGATATTACAAGTTTTGCTAATACAAAGAAATTATTTACAAATGCTTGAGAATGTGTTGGTGGTTTGTGTTTGGCTTGTATTTTTGTTTTTCATATTACATTTATAGAAATTCAGTTTTATAAAAAGATAAAAGATTTTATAATTTGGTATAAACTATATTTTAATCTGGTTTTGGTGCGATTATTGTTATATTTAGACCACTACAATTCTATTAATGAAAATAAAAAAAACATCTCTTCGTACCCGAATATTTTTGTCCATGATCCTCTTGGTTTTATTGGCATCTGTCCTTATTTCTGCTGTAGTTATCTATCAATATAAAGAAGAAACTAAAGATTATCATACCGCACGCTTAAAACGTAAAGAACTTAATACTAAAACACATATTAAACGTGTGGTAAACGGAAGACAAAACACATGGGAAGTAAAAACTGAAAATATTCCCTATATATTTAAAGAAGAAATTTATAATATAGCCGATATTCATAAACTTCAAATTGTGCTTTACGATTTGGAAGGAAGCCTTTTAATTGCCTCGAATGCAGGATTGCAAAAATCGGCGGTAGAAAAATGTTTAAGTGCCGAAGTTTTAAATGCTATAGCTAATACTCCGGACCACAGATATGTGGATAAACATATTGAAAATGGTCAAACATTTCAGTCGTCTTTTACCTATGTTACCGACAATAAATCTAAAACCATTGCTATTTTAAATATTCCGTATTTAGAAAATGATGATTTTCTGGCTAAAGAGCTTGATGAGTTTTTAGAGCGCGTTGCTTATGTGTATTTATTTGTAATTATTATGGCTATTGGAGTCGCTTTTTTACTTTCAAAATACATTACAAAATCTTTAAAAACAATTAGTGATAAAATAAATACCACACGTTTAGAAAAACGAAATGAAAAAATTGTAATTAGTGATACTAGTGAGGAAATTTCAACACTTGTAAACTCGTATAATAGCATGATTGATGAGCTTGAGGATAGTGCTGTGCAATTGGCTAGAAGTGAGCGAGAACAGGCTTGGAGAGAAATGGCAAAACAGGTGGCACACGAAATTAAAAACCCATTAACACCTATGCGTTTAACGGTACAAAGTTTTCAGCGTAAGTTTAATCCTGAAGATGAAAATATACATTTTAAATTAGATGAGTTTAGTAAAACGCTTATTCAGCAAATAGATACTATGAGTTCCATTGCTTCGGCATTTTCAAACTTTGCAAAAATGCCTGCACAACAAAATGAAACTTTAAATGTTGTTGAAATTGTAAAGCTGGCCTTAGATATTTTTAACGAACATTATATTTATTTTACTGCCGAAGAAGAAGAAATAATAGCCGTTTTCGATAGAACACAGCTTATTCGTGTTGTAACTAATTTGGTTAAAAATGCCATACAGGCCATGCCAGAAAAGGAAGATCCTAAAATTCAAATTCATATCGGTATTAATGGTGGTAATGTGGTTTTAACGGTATCGGATAATGGTTCTGGGGTATTGGAAGAAAATAGAAATAAGCTTTTCGAACCAAAATTCACAACCAAAACAAGTGGTATGGGGCTTGGATTAGCGATGGTTAGAAATATAGTAGAAACCTATAACGGAAAAATATCTTTCGAGTCGGAACCAGACAGAGGCACTGTTTTTAAAGTGGTTTTTCCTCAAATAACATAAGGTTATAAATTTTTAGAAAATAACTTAATTTTAAGTAAAAT
This sequence comes from Algibacter pacificus, assembly GCF_008033385.1. Classification (GTDB taxonomy): domain Bacteria; phylum Bacteroidota; class Bacteroidia; order Flavobacteriales; family Flavobacteriaceae; genus Algibacter; species Algibacter pacificus. Next base: position 110,917 of record NZ_VOGY01000005.1, read on the forward strand.
ATTATGAATTACCAAAATATATTAACCAATACACAAGATGGTATTGCCCGAATTACAATTAATCGTCCAAGCAAACTTAATGCACTTAATATAGATACTATTGCAGAGTTACATGATGCTTTTAAGGTTGCTAATATGGATAGAAACACTAAGGTGATTGTTTTAGTAGGTCGTGGTGAAAAGGCTTTTGTTGCAGGTGCAGATATTAGTGAATTCGCGAATTTTTCTGAAGAAAAGGGTCAGCAACTTGCTGAAAAAGGGCAAAAACTATTGTTCGATTTTGTTGACAATTTATCCACTCCGGTTATTGCTGCTATAAATGGTTTTGCCCTCGGAGGAGGATTAGAATTGGCTATGGCTTGCCACATTAGAATTGCAAGTGATAATGCCAAAATGGGATTGCCAGAAGTGTCTTTAGGGGTTATTCCTGGTTATGGAGGAACGCAGCGTTTGCCACAGTTAGTAGGGAAAGGACGTGCTTTAGAAATGATTATGACGGCTGGAATGATTGATGCGGAAACGGCAAAAAATTATGGATTAGTAAACCATGTAGTTGCTCAAGAAGCCTTAATTCCGTTGGCTGAAAAAATAGCCAATAAAATAATGCGTAACTCTTCTGTAGCTATTGCAAAGGCTATTAAAGCCGTAAATTCAGGGTTTGAAGCTGGTAAAAATGGCTATAAAACCGAGGTTAAACAATTTGGAAAAAGTTTTGGAACCTCCGATTTTAAAGAAGGAACAACTGCGTTCTTAGAAAAACGTACTGCGCAATTTCTTGGAGAATAACGTCATTAATACAAAAAAAGGAGAACTATTAAAAGCTCTCCTTTTCAACAAAAGTTAGGTTAAATTAATGGATTGATTTGGTAAAAGTTCGTCCTTCTGTTTGATAAACAACTTCAAAATTACCATGTTCTAAATTAGTTAATTTGTAAACACGTTCAATAACTTTAGTGTTTTCAATAGTTTCAGAGTGAACAGGCTCATAAAAGCTACCATCACTAATAGAATCATAGTAGATATCAATTTTAAGAGGCGCTTTATCTAAAGATAGTTTTGTAACATAAAGTAAATCTCCAACCACCCTAGTCACGGGTTTGTAGATGGTTTTTTCATCTTCTTTATTAAAAGTAACTGCGCCTTCAATTACCGTAAAAGGTATTGTGCTTATCTCTACATCTTTATCAACTTCAAACGAATAGGTGCCATTTGGAAGCTCAGTCAAATCGAAACCCTTAGTGTAGTTTCCAGATTTTTGAATAAACTCTTTGTATAGTATAATACCATTTTCGTCTTTTAGAGACAGAAGGTTTCCTTGTTTAACATCTGTTAAAGTAAGAGAGGTTCTTTCTACGCCATTTGTAATTGTAATAAATGACACTTCATTTGCGAAACTTAACAAGGTAGCAAACATAGTTACCATTAAGAATCCTTTTTTTAGGTGTTTAATTACGTTTTTCATGATTTGGTGTTTTAACGTTTATAGGTCAAATATATAACCGAAGTTTCTTATGTAAAACATTGATTTTGATGTATTTGTGTGTTATTTTAACCGTTATTGTTATATCAATTTTATGTTAATTAAATGCGTATATTTTTGGGTTAAATAAGAATAGAATTGTGGTGTTTAATATTTATGGAAATTATTTAAATGCGTCGACCAATTTAAAGCAAAAAAAAAGTGGGCCACCACAGCCCACTTATCAACTAAACTAAACTAAATAAGACATTAAACTAATAATGAATATTGTATTCTCCAGTAATTATGGAGTAAATTTTGTGTAAAATTAATTTATTGATTTTGTAAAAACTCTACCCTCAGCATGGTAAACTATTTCAAAATTAGCGAAATTTAAATCGGTTAATTTATAAACACGTTCTATAACTTTAGCGTTTTCAATGGTTTCTGAGTAAATAGGTTCAGATGTGCTATCGCTAGATCGAGCATAAATATCTATAGTTAACGGTGTTTTATCTAAAGATAGTTTTGTAACATAAAGTAAATCACCAACTACTCTGGTTACGGGTTTGTGTATAATTTTTTCATCGTCTTTATTAAAGATAACTCCAGAAGATGTTACTGTAAATGGTATCATGCTAATTTCAACATCTTTATCAATTTCAAAAGAATAGGTACCGTTTGGAAGTTTGGTTAAATCGAAACCTTTTGTGTAATTTCCAGATTTTTGGATAAACTCTTTATATAAAGTAATACCATTTTGATCTTTAATTGAAAGTTGGTTACCCTCTTTCACTCCTTCTAAAGTAAGCGATGTTTTATCGGCATCGTTTTTAATAATAACCGATGAATTTTCGTTAGCAAAACTTAATACAGTAGTAAACATAGTTACCATTAAGAATGCTTTTTTTATGCAGTTAATTACGTTTTTCATAATTTGGTTTTTTTAACGTTTCTCTGGGTCAAAGATACAGGGGTTTTCCAAAGTTCAAAACATTGATTTTGATGTATTTATGTGCTATTTTAACCGTTATTATTAGGTTAATTTTTAGTTAATTAAAACAGCATATTTTTGGGTTAAATAAGAATAGAATTGTGGTGTTTAATATTTATGGAAATTATTTAAATGCGTCGACCAATTTAAAGCAAAAAAAAAGTGGGCCACCACAGCCCACTTATCAACTAAACTAAACTAAATAAGACATTAAACTAATTATTAATGAATTTCGTGTACACTTTATTATCAGAGTGTATTGTTATTTTATAATTTCCTTTTTCAAGTTTATATATTTTTTCAATGGTTTGCGTATGCTCTACCTTATCGGTATGAAGAAGTTCAAACACACCATTGTAATTTGCGTAAACATCAATTTTTAAACTAGCATAATTAGGAGCAAGTTTTGAAATGTATACTATATTGTTTTTTTCTCTAATAAATGGTTTGAAAATAGTTTCCTCTTTATCTTTATTAAATACAACACGATTGTTGTTTACTGAAAAAGGAATAGTGTTAATTTCAAAATCTTTATTTATTTCAAAAGCATACTCACCATTAGGTAAAGCCGTTAAATCGAATCCTTTTTTGTAAATTCCATTAGATTCAATAAATTCTTTATATAAAATACTTCCGTTATTGTCTAGTATAGTTACTTGGTTTCCTGCTTTTACATTATTAACAATTAAGGACGTTTTAATAACCTCTTTCTTTATAGTATTTGCATGAACCATTAGTGATGCACATATGGTAGTAAATATTACAAGTTTTTTAGCGTTATTAATAATGTTTTTCATAATTTGGTTTTCATTTCGATTACCAAGGCAAAGATACAGGGCTAATACAGTTAAGAAAACAACAATTTTGACCACTATGTATGCTAAATTATCTGTTAATGGAATGTTAATCTAATGTAAAGTTAATTTAGCATATGTTTGAGGTAATTAAATATATAATGTATGCGTAATATGTCGTAATTTTGCATCAAATATTCACCCTATGATTATTAAGAAACCTACACTAGAAAAAATTAGCCCGAGTTTTGGGAGTTCTATTTTGGTCAGGCAGCATGGAGAAAAGGCCGATAAGAATAATGCCTATTGGCATTTTCATCCCGAGTTAGAGCTTGTTTATGTAAATAAAGGAGAAGGGAAAACACATATTGGAAATCACTTATCTTATTTTAATAATAGTCAGCTTATACTAATAGGAGCCAATTTGCCACATAACGGGTTTAGTGATCGACTTACAGCTAATGGTACAGAAACTACAGTACAATTTACTTCTAATTTCTTAGGAAATGATTTTTTAAATGTTCCCGAAATGGCAAGTATTGTAGCTTTATTTGAAAGAGCGAAAAAAGGAATTCGGTTTCAAATTAATACAAAGAAGAAAATTGGACTAAAAATTGAAAAACTTGCAGAATACGACGGATTAAAACGCGTATTGAAGTTTTTAGAAATATTAAACCATTTGTCTAAAACAGATGATTATACGTTGTTAAATGCCGATGGAATTGCCTTAGAAACCAATCCGCAAGACAGTGATAAAATTAATATTATCTATAAATATATTAATGCTAATTTTAAAGATCATATTGCGTTAGATGATATTGCTAATGAAGTGAGTATGACCGTGCCTGCATTTTGCCGTTACTTTAAAAAAACCACAGGAAAAACCTTTACGCAATTAGTAAATGAATATCGCGTAGTGCATGCCACCAAACTTTTAAATGAAAGTAAAATGAGTATTGCCGATGTTTGTTTTGAATGCGGATTTAACAACTTTTCGCATTTTAATAAGCAGTTTAATGAAATTGCCGGTAAAAGTGCTTCGCAGTATCGAAAGGAAATTAAGCATATTATTCAGTAAAAATCTAAAAAAGTGCATAAATTAAAAACTCAGGATTAACTTATATGTTAATCCTGAGTTTTTTTGGTTTAAAATATCTATTGCTTAGAAATGGGCTTATTAGCTTGAAATTTTATTTCAACTCCTATATTTGGTGCTTATTTATAAAACACCTTCCCATTCATTATCAAATTGCTCTAAAAACTGCAGCATAAATTCATGCCTTTTTTCTGCGATTAGCTTTCCTGTTTCCGTATTCATTCTATCTTTTAAAAGCAGTAACTTCTCGTAAAAATGATTGATGGTTGGTGCGTTGGACGCTTTATATTCCGCCTTAGTCATATTAAGGTTTGGCTTTATTTCCGGATCGTAAAGGGCTCTGTTTTTAAAACCGCCGTAATTAAAACAACGCGCAATACCAATAGCCCCAATGGCATCTAATCTGTCGGCATCTTGAACCACATTTAATTCTGGAGAAGTAAATTTCTGCGTCTCATTTCCGCCTTTAAACGAGATGTTTTCAATAATATTTATAACATGTGCAATGGTTGAAGCATCAACATGTAATCCCGATAGAAAATCGCCTGCCACTTTAGGCCCTAACGTTTCGTCGCCATTATGGAATTTACTATCTGCAATATCATGCAGTAAGGCGCCCAGTGCAACAACAAAACCATCAACTTGTTCTGTTTTCGAAATTAATAAGGCATTTTTATAAACCCGTTCTATATGAAACCAATCGTGGCCACCTTCAGCATCTTTAAGGGTTTCTTTTACAAAAATGATGGTTTTATTTATGATGTTTTCTTGATTCGTCATGGGTTAAAAATAGAAAGATTTGCACTTTATAAGTTCTTTATGTTGGTTAATTCATTTTATGACTAAACGTGTGTAGGGGAAATTTCGATGAAATTTTCTAAATAAATGGTTAGAAAAGAGGTTGATTTATTTTTCTAATATTTCCTTAGTTTTTTTAGTAAAATTACTTAGCGATCTAGCCTTTGTTGATTATTTTGTTTATAAATTACATTGATGACATTTTACCGCTTGATAGATTTTGATTATGTTTGTATTGGTAAATGATATTTAAGTAAGCATAAGCTTATTTTTTAACATTTTTTTGATTAAAATATGAATATTTTTTCGTATAGATTTTCTTGTGGTTGATTCTAATTTTAAGTATTTTTGTCTTATCTCAAATTACTTGAATTTGAGATAAAAAAAGGTCAAAGCCCTTAGACCTTTAATTAAGGGAGTTTAATTTTTACCATTAAAATTTAAAATTTTGGGTGAAACTAAAAAAGACAATCCACAGTGGTGGATTGTATTTAAAAAAGAGATAAGACTTGTCGTTAGAACATCAATAAGTCTTATCAGAATGTGGTTGCTTTAAATTCCACTATTTCCGACCAAAGAGGTAGGATGAAATTGTTTAACAGTTAATTTAAGAGAAGTCTGTTGCTCTAACAACAGACTTTTCGCATTTTTAACAATACAAAAGTAATCTATAGGTTGATAATTTACAAATATTAATGTCTGTTTGTTGTTGGATAGGGGTAAACAACTTTAGTTTTTATTAAACGTAATGAACTAGCTAGTTAACCGGAATATAGAAATCAACAATAGCTTTCCCTTCCGGATGCTCGCGCATATCGTTTTGATAAATTTCAAACGGATTAGCTTCGGCTTTTTTATAGCCATTATCGTGCATCCAAATAAAGAGACTACTCCAGGCTTTTTCAAAATCTTGAGGAATAATTTCTAAACGACTCACAATATACTTCCCAGCCTTTGTGGTGGTTTTATGGATATCCTCTTCAACTAAAATATCTTGTTTTGTTAAAATTGAAATACTCATTCGGACTTTATCGGCAGCTGTAATTTTAAAACTATCGTGAAAAATTCTAGCCAAGCGCGTTTCAGGGCTTTGCATTAAACCTTTTGGTGTGGCCCATGTTATAATCCGCTCAAAAGCTTTGTCTATATTATCGACACCAATTTGTGTTACGCTAGCGAAATGTAATTCTGGTAATGCTTTAACTTCAATTTTTGAATGCATTTTAATCCAATTTAAATGGTTATTAATATTGCAAAAATAACTGTCGAGCATAAAGTTTTCTTGACCGTTCTTGCTTTCAACTATACCAATCTTGCTAAATTTTTCAGGGTTTTGTTTTCTAAATACTGAAGGGCTAACGTTATAAAATTTCTTAAAGGCTCGGGTAAAAGCAGAGTTGCTACTAAAACCACTTTGTAACGCTAGCTCGGTGATAGTGCAATCTTTTTTATGAATTAAGCCTGCAGCGGCTTTTTCTAAACGTTTTCTATTAATATAAGCATTTAGGGTTTCGCCAACGATACTTTTAAAAATACGATGAAAATGAAACGGAGAAAATAAAGCGACTTTAGAAATGTTTTCTAGAGAAAGCGTATCGGAATCGAGATGTAAATCGATATGCTTTAAAGCTTTATTTACGCGATTTATATAATCTTTATCTCGATGTTGCATAAATTAAATTTCCTCTAAAATAGAAGAGCCTTTAGATAAGTCACCCGAAGTCCATTGCCAGGTTTCGTGCAATCTCATTTTTCCGTTTGGCAGTATTTCGGGAGTCGATTGGCAAGTGCCAGTCATTAATTCGCCGTTGGTATTAATCTGGTGGTAGCGCATGTTTAAACAGCCGTTATCGTCCACCAAAGCTATTAAATGCCCAGAAATTATAGAATCGCTACTATAATCACAAGTCAAAATAGCCCCGTTTTGTTTATATCTAAAAACAGTTGAAGTGGTAACCTCACTGTTTTTAGACATTAAAACAGGTTTAAATTTTTTATTATTGTAGTTAATCAACTAAAAGAAAATTATTTTATAATGGCAGGCTGCACCCATTTAAATTCAAAAGAGTTTTCAGGTATTTTCATACGTTCGGCAACACGTGTCATTCTCGATGGAAGTTTCATAAGGTAATCTCTAGCTTTTTCAGCTTCATCATTAAGATTTCCAATTTTATCAATTTCCCAACGTTTAATAAGGCGTTCTAAAATATCAATATAGTCCATAGAGGTGTAAACCCCAATACGCTGTGCCGTGTTAGAAAATTCTTCAAACGCCGATCCTATTTTTCCGCCAGTTTCACGTAAAAAGTGCGCCGGCATGGTTATTTTTTGCTTCATCATGTAATGGAAAGCCATCATCATTTGGTTGGGATCCACTTCAAAAATACGTTCTACAAATTCCGAATAAGCATGGTGGTGTCTCATTTCGTCTCCCGAAATAATTTTACACATTTTAGCTAAGCGTTTATTACCATGATCTTTTGCTATTTTAGCCACGCGGTTGTGTGAAATATAAGTCGCTAATTCTTGGAAACTGGTATAAACAAAGTTTTTATAAGGGTCTCTATCGGTACCAATATCAAAACCATCGGCAATTAAATGCTGTGTGGTTATTTCTATTTCACGCATATTTACACGACCAGAAAGATATAGGTATTTGTTAAGGACATCGCCATGGCGATTTTCTTCACCAGTCCATTGGCTCACCCATTTAGACCAACCATTCTTACCGTTAACTTGATCAACACCTTCAACATCCATTAACCAAGATTCGTAAGTTGGCAGGGCTTCCTCAGTAATCATATCACCTACTAAAACTACCCAAAAATCGTATGGTAACTCTTTGGCTAGTTCTCTAATTTCTCGAACGTCTTCAAAAAATTCTTCATCTTTACCTTCTGTATTTGGTAAAAAATCGGTTGGTTGCCATATTTTTTCAATCGGAATTAAATATTTCTGAACCAAGGCATCAATATCCTTTTCCAAAAAGTTCATTACTTCAATTCGTTTATTTTTTAACGCCATCGGAGTGTATTTTTAAAGTTTTATATGTTCTATTATAGTAGTTTCCACAACATTTATCAAATCCTGCTTATTAGCAAAGGTACTAACTTTTATAGGCTTATGCACAGTAAATTTTATGTGGGTCCCCAAACCCATTGGGAATTTGCCATAACGTAATGTTTTCCAAGAGTTATTTATAGTAATTGGAACAATAACTGCCGAAGGTATTTTTTTTAATAAAATTTCTAAACCTTTTGTTTGAAAAGGCTTAGGTTTACCGTCTTTACTACGGGTACCTTCAGGGAAAATAACGGCCGCACGCTTTGTTTTTTCAATGTATTCACCAAATTTCATAATAGCAGGTAAAGACTGTCTAGGGTTTTTGCGGTCTATTAAACAAGAACCTCCGTGGCGTAAATTGTACGATACGCTGGGAATGCCTTTTCCCAATTCAATTTTACTAATAAATTTAGGGTGATGTTTACGCATATACCACATAAGCGGCGATATATCGTACATACTTTGGTGGTTAGATACAATAATTAAAGGGGTATCTGTAGGAATATCATAAGGGTTATCGAAGGTAAATCGCGTACCCAGAATATTCAAACAGCGCATTAAAAAAAATTGTAGAACATCTACACTTTTCTTAAGTGCCTCGTAGCCAAAAACTCTATAACAAAAGGCTTGTATAGGGTGAAATATAACAATGGTTAATAAAAATGCAAAGGCATATATAATAGTTAGCGGATAAGAAATTAGTTTTACCATGGCTCAAAATTAAAGTAAAGTCGATAAATAATGTAAAAAAACCACGATAAATCGTGGTTTTAATATATAATGAATTAAGTTTAAAAAATGCGTCTAGCAATTGGCATTATAAGCATCGGCAAGATTTTCAGCAATTAACTCAGCTGGTCTACCTTCAATGTGGTGACGCTCTAACATGTGTACTAATTCGCCATCTTTAAACAATGCCATACAAGGTGAACTTGGAGGAAAAGGCACCATAAAGCCACGTGCCGCATCAACAGCTTCTTTATCAACACCTGCAAAAACCGTAGTAATATGGTCTGGGTGTTTAGCGTTTTTTAAGCTCATTTTAGCTCCTGGGCGCGCATTAGCCGCTGCACAACCACAAACCGAATTTACAACCACAAGTGTTGTTCCTGGTTTTGCAATAGCTGCTTCAACCGCCTCGGCAGTGTGTAATTCCTCAAAACCAACGCTGGTTAAATCCTCACGCATAGGTTTTACTAATTCTGCTGGATACATATCTTTTAATTTTTTTATTTTATAATTAATCTCGGTACAAAGTTAATCAAAAATCGTGCGATTTAAGACAACTGTCAGGTTTAAGTCGTTAACCCCCTTTAAAACCTGACAAATTTACCCGTTTATTTCTTTGGGCGTTCCCCTGCGGGTCAGGCTATCCATTATATCTTTTTTTGTGCAAACTAGGTTTGGTTGTATTGTAAAGTATTCTACCTGTCAAAAATTTTAGCTTAAATATAAAGTACAGGAGAAGCACAAAAAAAGGATGCCATTTCTATCCTTAACGCGCCTATCTGCCAAGTTATAGCAGTGGTAAATGTATTGTTTTTTCTTTGCTACTCTGCTATCTCCGCTAGCGTAAGGGTTTCGCTTGTGCCGTTACCATTGTGGTTATTATATTTTTTATAATTCATTTTTTTACTCTTATATTTCTTATTCAATCGGGTAGGAGCGTCGCGCCCGTACTATCGGCGGACAATCAATTCAAAAAAACTACGCGAGATTTATAAGGAAAACGGTAAATTTGTGGATACGAGCGGACAAAATGAGATGCTTACCAGTGGCTAGTTAAATGGCATTACTACTTTTTTATAACAACATATCTAAATAGAAAGGGCGAAATAAATACGAACAATTCATGGAATTTAAAAAAAAGAAGGACAATATTGTTTACTTATATGCAAGTGTAGTAGATAAAGAGGCTCTTTTAGCTTTTATAGAAGCCAGTATTCGTGACTTTGATACCTATGCCATTAATATTAGTAATTTTGGTACTAGCCTAGACAACCTAGAGCAAATGCATCATGTGGTTTCGGGTCAATTAAAGGACGACTGTTTCATGAAAATATCAGAGTATCTTTTTGGTCAAATGGGCTGTGCTGCTAAGGCTTGGAAAAGATATGGGTTTGAATATGTTTTCCCTGAAAATCATTACAAATTAGAGGCCGATAAAGACACCGTATATGCATTAAGTGAAATGTTTGATGCCTGTTTTTATTCCTAAATTAGACGTGGTAAATTCAAGTACATTCTTCTAAACAGATGGGAATGTATAAAGGTTATGGAATGATTGGAAACACAAAAAAATATTCTAAGCAAAAATTGAATACATACCAAAACCTAATACAGCGAGTAGAATTAAAGGCGCAAGTATTTTATACCATTTGTACATCAACATAAAGGCCACTAGACCAACACCGCCGGATATATAAAGATTATCTAAAACTAAAGCAGTAAAAAGGAAATAAGCTGTTATGAAGGCAGCTATAGACCAGCCAATTCTTATACTTTTTGAGCTTACTGGTTTTTTGGGTTCACTTATGGTCTGGGTGTCATCATCGTCAGGGTTATATATAGGTTCTACTGGATCCGAAATTGGTTCATAATATTGGATACGACCTGTTCCATCACAGGTTGGACAATGTTCATAGCTCGCATTACTGCCACCTACAAAACTTCTCTGGCCCGTTCCCGAGCAAGCACTACAATCCTTAGAAGCCATAATTTATATTTTAATTGGTTATCTAAATTTACGAAACTAATAAGTTTCTTATCCTAAAGTATGGCTACTGGTTAAAATTGAAATTACGCTGATAATTGATATGCCAGATTAGGTGTTTTAAAGTCTAAAGATAAATGTAATCTTATTTCGTTGTACAAATTAATTGTGTTTTTTGTAGCCTTGCTAGCGCAAGCATCTCGCTTGTGTCGTTATCGTTTTGGTTATAATTGTTTCCTCATTCATTTTTTTTAGCACTTATGTTTTTTACTCAATTGGGTACGAGCGTGACGCTCGCACTAGCGGGAGAGCGGTTCTCGAGCGGTAGCGAATTGTGTAGTTATGCTGGGTTAACCCCAGTGATTAGTAAAAGTGGAAGCAGTGTAAATGGCCGTCCACGAATTAGTAAAATCGGAAATCAAAAACTTAGAAATTTATTATTTATGTGTAGTTTTAATGCCTGTAAATATAACCATGCTTGCAAAGCAATTTACAATCGATTAGTAGCCAAAGGAAAGCGTAAAAAACTAGCCTTAATAGCGGTTTGTAATAAACTTTTAAAACAGGCTTTTGCTATCGCAAAATCTGGTCTAACCTATGAAAATAATTATAGAAGTGTTTTAGTGAAAAGTTAATGAGTTTTTACTTGTTTTTTACCACAGTACTTTGTTATGCAATGGTTTTATAGATTTTTCTTATTCGGATTCTTTCTGTTTGAAAACAAAGAAACAATCTCAATTGAATTTTTATTCATTCGGTAATAAAGATTGTTGTGTTTTTCGACTACAGCTTTTCGAATATTTTTTTTTCTTGAATGATACTGGGAAAATTTCTGGTGATTTTGAAATCAGTTCTATTGTATGGTCTAATTTTGCAGAGAATGTTCTTAATTCTCTTTCTGTCCATTTATTCTCAAGATATTCAATAGTTTCTTTAAGTTCAGAAATTGCGTGGTCAGTCCACAGAATTTTATAACCACTTTTCATAGATTCCTTTCACGTTTGAGTGAGAAGTCAATTTTCCGTTATCAGCATCTTGAATTCCTTTTTCGATAGACTCTTTTTCGCTTGCAGAAATTTCATTCCACCAATCGTTCTTCTCTTTCTCTCTTAATTTCATAAGTTTGTCAATCAAAGATGTGTCATTCAAAGTTGATAACCATTGAATTAATTCTATTTTTTTATTTTCTAAACTTAAATCCATAATATCATATTTACAAATTTAATCTAAACATTCAATTTTTGAACGTGATTTTAACTGTTGCATAACGTTTGGTTATATGAAAAGTAGCAGATTTATATGTGTCAATTTTCGGTTAGTAAATAAAGATAGCAGAAAAGAACCAAACTTTTTGTTTAGCTCTTAGCTGCTATTTTTTATATAACGTGTTGTAGGCAGTATTTTATATTTTAAATATTAATTATTCTTTTATATCAATATATTCTATATGGTAGTCTTCTACAGAGCTATAAGAACTGCTAAATTCAGCTTCGGTAAGCTCTATTTTTCCACAGGTTAAGTTTTTTACAACATAAAATATTTTCCCTCTAAATTTTCTTGAAACAATTTTGAAGCCTATCTTTTTAATTAAATCTAAATCTATAATTGTTTTATTGTTTAAAAATGACGTGTTTACATTTTTTTTATATGGAGGAGTTTCATCTAACCATTTACAGGTGCTAAACAATATATCTTCTTCTATTTCACGATCAATATAAATATATCGAAAACAAGGTAAATGTGCTGATTTGCTATCTTTGCTTTCATAAGTAGAAAAACCTTTATTAATATTGACGTAGATAGTGTCAGCTTCTAAAACGTTCTCTAAATTTTGAGCATGTATCAAGCTGCCAATACAAAAAAAAGTTATTTTAAATATTAATTTATTCATAATTTATGGTAATTTATGTCCGAATTCTCTAGCATATCTAACATATTCTAAGTATAAAACATGATCTCTATGTATTACAAAGTGAGAGGCAAATTCTGACGTTTTATGTAAATCAGCCCAAGGATAGTTCTCATAAAAGTGGTCAAAATTAAATTTTTCTAATTCCTCGGCTAGCGCAAGCGTCTCGCTTGTGCCGTTACCGCTTTGTTTGTAATATTTTTCAATATTCATTTTTTTTAGCACTTATGTTTTTTATTTAATCGGGTACGAGCGTGATGCTCGCACTAGTAGAGTATTTAAAGGTTTATTAATACAATACGTTGTTAGTCGTTGGTTTTTCTCGTTCTAATAGTCAAGTTCTATTCCGAATTCACTCGCTTTAAGAGATAGCGTTTTTATTTGTTCGAGATACTTTTCTTCAATTCCCATTTCATATATTCCGTTTACCGCATTGTCAAACATTTTTTCTATTGCCATGTAGTAATTGTCGTCCCAATATCCAAAATCGTCAATAATTTCTAAACAGCAACTTACATAATGTAATTCCAATTGAATATTTAGTTCTGTAATATTCATTTTGCGAACTGAGCGAATTATTTTTCGTGCTTCGGTTTCACGTAAAACCATATTCCTCCCATTTGGATAAATATATTTTTCAACTTCTTTTTTATATTTTTCTGCCAACTTTTTTATATCACCTGTTGTGAATATATCTAAGTAGTTTTTAGCGTCAGGAATTTTTTTATATATCTCCGAAATCAGTTTAATGATTTCAGTTTTTTCCATTTGGTTTAACTCCTTTTTTAACTCTCTAAGTGCCATATTTAGCTCGGTTTTTCAGCTTGTTGGTAACCTGTTCAAGCAACTAATTTAGCAAACAAAAACAGAATAGAAAATTCCTGTGCTACCGCACGAATCCCTTCGTGTGGTATATTCTAAAAATCACTATGTTTTCTAAAAGTCCTTTTTGATCTGTATAGTCAATAGGACTGCTATAAACTAATCCTTTATTTACTGGATTGTTATGTACATAATCTATTTTTTGTTGAATAACTTTATTACCTCGGCTAGCGCAAGCGTCTCGCTTGTGCCGTTACCGTTTTGGTTATAATTGTTTCCTCATTCATTTTTTTCACTTAATTGGGTACGAGCGTGACGCTCGCACTAGCGGGGTATACTGCCTTTATCCATTTTCTAATAACCCCTTGTTTATTTCAGCATTGTAAGTTGCAACAGGTTTTTCATTTTCGTTGTAATAATAATTTAGAACTGGTGTACCAAATTTCTCTTCAGGTTGTGGAAATTTATTTAATTGAAGTAGGAAGGAAGCTAATGTTTTTTTCTTGTGTTCAATAAAATATAAACCTTCAAAACCAGGAAAGTCAATGTTGTAATTTTTTCTTGAATTATATAATATACCCCTTCCGTTTATAACTATTAAGTCGAATTGTTCTCTTTTAGTAATTTTATTTTCAATGTAATAATTTCCTATATGTTTTATTAATGTCTCAATGTTAGAAAATGTTTTGTTAGCGAAAATTACAGAAGAAATTTGTTTACGAGAGATTTCTATTTCTTCAATGATTTTTTTTCCTAAAAGTTTGATATGGTCATCTTTTTTTCTTCTTAATTTTTTAACCGATTTAATTTGATCTAAACTTCTAAATAATTCATTTTTATTTGATAAGTCAGGTTTAACTTCGATTGCTGTATCAACTCCATCTGCAAAAATAAGAGAATATTTACTTTCATCTGTCACGGTATATGGATGACAAGGGTTAAGTAATATACAATCTATAGAGTTACTTCTCAATCCATAACTATCAATTATATTTCCTTTAGCAATTCTGTATGGAAAAGGAAAATAACGCTCTAGAAATTTTTTTACTGCAATTTCTCTTCTATCTGCTACTTCTTGTGAAGTTCCTCTACCTTCAATACTAGCTTTTTTAAAGAAATGGTTGATTTCTTCTGCTTCAAATTCTATTATTTTTAAGAAATCTTCTGAGTTCATTTTTTTGGGTTGTGTACAACAGTTGCATAACCAAAATAAATAGCTATTCAATTCTAGTTATATCATTCATGTATGCAATATATTACTTTTTAATTTGGAATTTAATGACTAAAAGCATCTGGTTGTTATTTTTTCGACTTCCTTTAAAAAGGAAATAAAGTTCAAAACCCGTAATTCTTGGCTTATCCGCAACTCTCTGAAAACCCAACACCTCAAGTTTAAATACACCTTCATTCCTCCTTTGTTTGTCTAAACCTCCATCTAAACAAAATACACTCGAACGAGAGACGAACAAAACTCGAACAAGACTCGAACAAAACCCCTGTTTTTTTTGGAGTTGTGCCAAACTGTGCCAATGTGTGCCAAATTGTGCCAATCTGTGCCATGTATTTGGATATTAATGATAAATGTTTTAGCTTCTTAGCGTATTAGCTCTAAAGGCTACAATATTATAAGGATTCCGCTACCGCACGAATCCCTTCGAATAGTTCTTTTTAAAAACAACTTTGTTTTTTACATAAACACAACCATTACTTTTGGTCTAAAATTAGGTTCAGACTTATATAAAAGTATCATAGCCATCAATAGTGCTGGTTTAAATATTAAACACAAGAAAACTATATAAAAAGGAGGCCATTACTATCCAAAACACGCATGCCTGCCAAATTGTAGCAGACGTTAAAAACATCACAAAATTGCTTATGTTGTAACAAAACCGCAAAAAGTTCCACTAACAATAGTATCTTTGAAACATTAAAAATTAAGAATACTACATGAGTTTTACAAAATGGATAGGTGCCACTTTAGGTTGGTCGTTTGGTGGGCCAATAGGCGCTATAATAGGATTGGCATTAGGTAGCGTGGTAGATGCTATGTCCGATGGAAAAGGCAATCCTTTTTTAAATCAAGGGCAACCACAACAAAATCGCCGAACCACTTATAGTACCCGACCACAACAACGCCCACAAACCCAATCGGGCGATTTTGAAGTGAGTCTGCTTATTTTAGCTTCCATTGTTATTAAAGCCGATGGAAAACAAGACCAACGCGAACTGGATTTTGTGCGTATGCAATTTGTTAATATGTATGGAAAAGAACGTGCAAATTCGGCTTTTGCTCTTTTTAAAAATATTAATAAACAACGCAATATTTCTACACGTCAAGTGTGTTTGCAAATTAAGCAAATGATGGATCACCCATCTCGCTTGCAACTCATGCATTTTCTTTTCGGAATAGCTAAAGCCGATGGCGTAGTGTCTGAACGTGAGGTGAATCAAATTTATACCATTGCGGGGTATTTAGGAATTAGTGCTCGTGATTACGAGAGTATAAAAGCGATGTTCTACGATAGTAGCGATAATGCGTACAAAGTGTTAGAGATTACTAAAGGTGCGAGCGTAGACGATATTAAAAAAGCTTACCGCAGCATGGTAAAAAAATACCACCCCGATAAGGTGCTTCACTTAGGAGAAGAACACCAAAAAGGGGCTGAGGAGAAATTCCGACAAGTGCAAGCGGCTTACGAGAAAATACAAAATGAACGAGGGTTTTAAGTTTAGTTTTTTGTTGTCTAAATGTGTTAAAATAAATGGGCTTATTTTATTTAAAAACATTTGTTTATAAGGCTATTAAGTAATAAATTTATTGCGCTAAACTATTTTAAAATATTGCCTTATGAAAAATATGTTCAATGAGAAAGAAACTCAAACTGTTGTAGATAGGATTAAGAAGTTGAACAGTGAAGCACAACCACTTTGGGGCAAAATGAGTGTCGATCAAATGCTTGCGCATTGTAACGTAACTTATGAAATGGTTTACGATAAAAAACACCCTAAACCAAATGCCTTTAAACGTTGGATGCTTAAAGCTATTGTAAAACCAATAGTTGTGGGCGATAAACCTTATAAAAAGAATAGCCGTACAGCACCCGAATTTATAATTACTGATACTAAAAATTTCGAATTAGAAAAAAACAGATTGGTAGACTTTATTAATAGAACCCAACGCTTAGGTGCCGATCATTTTGAAAATAAAGCATCCCACTCCTTTGGACCTTTAACCAATAAAGAATGGAATGTGATGTTTTACAAACATTTGGATCATCATTTAAACCAATTTGGCGTTTAACGAAATTTAAAAAAGTCTGTTGTGTTTTATTTTTTAGGTTGGACTTGTTGAAGTCGATAGGGTTTATCGGAATGTTAAAATAGGTCTACAGATTCAATATGACATAGAATTACACTTTTCAGAGGAGCTTTTTACTTCAAAAACAACAGCCTTATATCTTCTTTATTCATTTTTAAAAACAACGGTAGATTTTGTATGGGTTACAGTTAAATTTACTGGTCGTCCTAAAATTAAAGCCCGATTATCTTTTTCGTGTCCCGCAGGCATATTAAATGCAATGGGGAAATTATAGTTACCTAAAACATCTAGAAATAATTGTTCAATAGATGTCCCCCAAGGTGTGGTGTTTTTTCTAACTCGAGTAATATCACCAATAATAACACCTTTACAGTTGTCAAAATACCCCGCGCGTTTTAAACTTTGCAACATACGATCTATGTGATATTTGTACTCGCCAATTTCTTCAATAAATAATATTTTTCCAGCAGTATTAATACTGGTGTTAGAGCCTAGCATAGTGTGTAACATGGTTAAATTACCACCAACTAAAGGCGCTGTAACGCTACCTGGTTTGTTGTAAGTAGATCCTTTTAAAGTGTAATGTAAAGGTGTTCCAAAAATAGCATCTTTAAAGGTGGCTATGGTTTCCTTTATTTTACTTTCATCTTGAGGCAGGCTAACACACATCATGGCGTGAATACTTTCAATACCTTTATTATGAAACAGGTTGTGCAAAGCGGTAATGTCACTATAACCAATAAGCCATTTAGGCTGTTGTTTAAACTTGGTGAAATCTAACTTGTCTAAAATTCTAACAGCGCCGTAACCACCGCGAGCACACCAAATGGCGCTAATTTCAGGACGGTCTAAAGCGTTTTGGAAATCTTCACAGCGTTCATCATCGGTTCCTGCAAAATGATTCGCTTGACTAAACACGTGTTTACCAACAACGGTGTGTAACCCCCAGCTTTTAAGTAAGGTTTTGGCGTGTTCTATCTCGTCAAATCGGTTTTTTAAAATACCCGAAGGTGCTACAATGGCAACCGTGTCGCCAGCTTTTAAATAGGGTGGACGTATCAATGTTGAAGTATTTTTTAATGAAGGTTCTTGTGCCGAAACTGTTGTTTTTCCGAAGAAAAAAAGAGAACAAATTAATAAAGTTATTCGGGTAAATCGTGTCATATCGTAAAAGTACATTTTTTTTCTAAATAGGGCTTAAATTGATTACTTTTACGGCTTGAAAACGACTTGTTATTCCGAGTGAAGTGCGGGGATTTGTTGAAATAGAACTTCTATTCATAAGATTGCCACAATCGTACTTCTTTCGCAATAACTTCATAATATAATTTTTAAATTGATGAACACACCAAAACGATATACCATAACCGCAGCTTTACCATACACTAATGGCTCCATACACATTGGGCATTTAGCAGGTGTTTATGTGCCAGCAGATATTTATGCCCGCTATTTACGCTTAACAGGAAACGACGTATTATTTGTTGGCGGAAGCGATGAACATGGTGTACCTATAACGATTAAAGCAAAGAATGAAGGTGTAACGCCACAAGATATTGTAGATAAATATCATGCTATTATAAAAAAATCGTTTGAAGATTTTGGAATAACTTACGATAATTATTCGCGTACCTCGGCTCCAATTCATCATGAAACGGCTTCGGAGTTTTTTAAAACTTTAGATGCTAAAGGGGAGTTTATTGAAGAAACGTCGGAACAATTATATGATGCTGCTGCTAATCAATTTTTAGCAGATAGATTTGTCATAGGAACCTGCCCTAAATGTGGTAACGAAGAAAGTTATGGCGATCAATGTGAAAACTGTGGAACGAGCCATAATGCTACGGATTTAATTAATCCGAAATCGGCAATTACTGGTAATGTACCCACTTTAAAACAAACAAAACACTGGTATTTACCATTAGATAAGCACGAAGCTTTTTTAAGAGCATGGATTCTTGAAGGGCATAAAAAAGATTGGAAACCTAATGTTTACGGACAATGTAAATCTTGGATCGACGATGGTTTACGCCCAAGAGCCGTAACCCGCGATTTAGATTGGGGCATTCCTGTACCTGCGGAAGGAGGCGAAGGTAAAGTGCTTTACGTTTGGTTCGATGCGCCAATTGGTTACATATCATCTACCAAAGAATGGGCCGCCCGAGAAGGTAAAGATTGGGAACCGTATTGGAAAGATGAAGACACTAAATTAGTACACTTTATAGGAAAAGATAATATTGTATTTCACTGTATTATATTCCCGGCCATGCTAAAAGCCGAAGGCTCGTTTATTTTACCGGATAATGTACCGGCAAACGAGTTTTTAAATTTAGAAGGCAATAAATTATCAACCTCTAAAAACTGGGCCGTTTGGTTACCAGAATATTTAGAAGATTTCCCTGAGCAGCAAGATGTTTTACGTTACGTATTAACAGCAAATGCACCAGAAACTAAGGATAACGATTTTACTTGGAAAGATTTTCAGGCCAGAAATAATAATGAATTGGTTGCTATTTTTGGTAATTTCATTAACCGCGTTGTGGTTTTAACCAATAAATATTATGAAGGTGTGGTGCCAACTCCATCGGAATTTGCCCAGGTAGACGAAGAAACTTTAGCAACCTTAAAAGCATATCCAGATGTTATTGCAAGCTCGATAGAGCGTTACCGTTTTAGAGAAGCGAGCCAAGAAATGATGAATTTGGCACGTTTGGGTAATAAATATTTAGCCGATGCGGAACCTTGGAAAGTGATTAAAGTAGATGCGGAGCGTACAAAAACTATTATGTATGTGGCCTTGCAAATCGCTTCGGCATTAGCGACTTTAAGTGAGCCCTTTTTACCGTTTACTTCAATTAAATTGAAAACTATATTAAACCATGCTGAGCTTGACGCTGAAACCACTTGGAATGAAATGACTACAAAAAGCGTGTTACTTCCTGCTGGGCATAAAATAGGTAAAGCAGAACTGTTATTTTCTAAAGTTGAAGATGAAACCATACAAAAACAATTGGATAAATTGGAAGCGAGTAAAAAAGCAAACGAAGCTGCAAATAAAGAAGTAGAGCCTCAAAAAGAGACGATAACTTTTGATGATTTTACCAAACTCGATATGCGTGTTGGAACTATTATTGAAGCCGAAAAAATGCCGAAAGCTAAAAAGCTTTTAGTTTTAAAAGTAGATACTGGTATCGATGTGCGTACTATTGTTTCGGGTATTGCCGAAAGTTTTAAACCTGAAGAGGTTGTTGGTAAAAAAGTAACCGTTTTGGTAAACTTAGCACCAAGAGCTTTACGTGGTGTAGAAAGCGAAGGTATGATTTTAATGACCGAAAGTGAAGAAGGGAAATTGGTTTTTGTTAACCCAGATACAGATCATGTTGCTAATGGGTTGACGATAAGCTAGACATGAATAAAAAGATCTTTTTTTCTATTATATCTTTATTTTGTTGCCTTAGTAAACTACTAAGTCAGGATATTGTTTTGGAGCTAAAATCTGAACAAGAATCTAAGCGCCTTCAAAAATACACTTATTCCATTTCGAATAGTCTAAATAATGATTTAGCAATTTTCATTAGAGAGAAAAAGAATATTCAAGCGTATTTATTTGACAATAATTTTAAAGTTAAATCTAATTTTCAATACATATCTTCAAAAAAGAAGAAGTATAATGTGTTGTTAGGAAATAAAATTAGCGGAGAAGAATATAGTTTATTATACTCTAATTCTAATTACACTAAATTTTGCATTATTACTTTTAATTTCGGCTCTAAAACAACACGTGTTCAGGAGTTAGATTTTGTGTTTAATGATGATACTTATCTTATAACAGTAAGCGATAATAATAACTTATACGTTTTAACAGCTACCGGAGATCAGGAAATTAGTATTAAAAAACTTAATGATGATTTTAGTTTAGAAGTTGTTAATAAGCAGGTTTTAGATTTAGATAAGAAACAAAAATTAAACTTAAATAAGTATTCTTATCTAGAAAATTGGACGGGTATATTCGCAGAAAAAGAAGCGAGTAATATATTTAAAATTGATAATAGAATACCTAATGCTATCGAGCAGGTTTCTAAAGACAATAAAATATACAAGCAAGGTGGTAATTTATATCTAACCTTTGATAATAAAACAGAATCGACATTGATGTATATTATTAATTTGTCCGATTTTTCAATTGAAAGAAAAGAATTTCCATACCCTAAAGGGAAATTACAGGATTTTAAAAAACAAAATTCTTATTTTTTAGACAACGTATTATTTCAAATAGCAAGTTCTAATAAAGAAATGGCTTTACTTGCTACGTCTCTTGATGGTGATGTATTAAGATCTTATTACTTCAATAAAGAGACGCCGATAAATATTAAAAATTCGGCTATAATTCAAGATGGGAAAACCGCTTTGCCTTTTGTAACGACACGTGAATTTGAAGAAACATCTAAATTTCTTCGGAAAATTTCATCAGGAAAATTAGGTGTTTCTGGTTATAAAAAAGATAATTTTTATCACTTTATTATTGGTGGAGTAAAAGAGGTGTGGCAAGGAGGTGGTATGATGATGCCGATGACTACATCTACAACAATCACTTTACCTAACAATGTGCCTGTTGTTATGTATAATCCTGTTTTTTCGAGTTTCAATTCGTATACAACGACCAAATCGACCTATTTTAAAACAAAATTAGATTTAGATTTCAATTATGTAAAGGGAGATGTAAATGAAAATGTTTTCGAAAAAATAAAGCTATATAGTGATAGTCTTAAATATGTTTCGGCAGAAGATGTCTTTTTTCATAATAATAAGCTACTCTTTGGGTATTATGACTTAAAAAATGAAAATTATAAACTTGTAAGGTTCTAAGGTCGATTTAAAATTTATTTTAAAGACTTTAAAAGAATTTCTTAACTTTACTAAAAACCAAAAAAACTATGTTATCAAAAGCGATAGAAAACGCATTAAATAATCAAATAAAAATAGAAGCAGAGTCTTCTCAAATCTATTTAGCTATGGCGTGTTGGGCCGAGGTTAAAGGTTTGGAAGGTGTGGCAAGTTTTATGTATGCACAGTCGGACGAAGAGCGTGAGCACATGTTAAAGCTTGTGAAATTTGTAAACGAGCGTGGTGGGCATGCTAAAATTTCAGAATTAGCAGCACCTAATGTGACGTTTACATCCTTTAAAGAAATGTTTGAAATGTTATTCGAGCACGAAGTATTTGTTTCTTCAAGTATCAATGAATTAGTACATATTAGTTTAGAGGAGAAAGATTATGCAACACATAACTTTTTACAGTGGTATGTGGCCGAGCAAATAGAAGAAGAAGCGGTAGCACGCACCATTTTAGATAAAATAAACTTGATTGGTGATGATAAAGGTGGACTGTATCTTTTTGATAGAGATATCCAAAACCTGACTGTAACGTCAGCATCTGCAGAAGGGTTGCAGTAATTTTAACAAGTAATTTTATTTAGATTTAATAAAAATAGTTATTTTTGTCCAAGATAAATTTGAGGTCTATTAAATTTCATATTCTATTTTGGGCAAGAAAAAACAAAAAAAGGCAATTAAAATGTTACGTAAATCGGGGATAAACCTTCCTGATAAAGTAAAAAGTAGCTGCTGTAAAAAATTTAAAAAAGGGGAAAACAAGCGTTGTAAAAAATGCCCTTGTTTCGATTTACTTAAAAAAGTAGCCTAATTTCTTTCAAAATTAAAAATAGACTTAACAAAGAATCTTCCGTATCTTGTAGTTGTTAAGCATAATTTTTCGATAGCGTTAAAAAAATAATTTAAAGTGACTATTTGTATCAAATAGGGGTCTTAACTTGCGTATACAATAACATTTTTTATGTAAAGAAAATGGATATAGAAGCTATAATTTTTTAAACTCGAATATTAATTTAATTATCCCATGTAAATGAAAAAAACAGCAATTTTATTAATTTTAGCCTTGGCATTGGTTTCATGCGGAGCTTCAAAAGTGGTACGTACTTCAAAAAAAGTAATGAAAGGAAACTGGACCTTAAGTACTATTTCTTATAGTGAAAAAGGAACTTATAACGTCTCGTTACTTGGTGATGCATCAAAAATGTGTTTTGAAGGTAGTGATTGGCAATTTATTCCTAATAATAACACAGGAATTTATACCATTAACAATACAGAGTGTAGTGTTGGTGCGCGTAATTTTATCTTCACAATTCAAGAAGTAGATCCAACAACAGATTTGTACGATTTTCTGTTAAAACCAACCGACGAAAAAGGAAAATCTCCAACCAATTACGGTTACAGAATGCAATTGGTGCATTTAGATAACTATAGTATGCAATGGCAACAAACCGTTAGTGTAGAGGGGAAACCATTTACCATTTCAATGAATTTTATTAAAAACTAAAAATTAATTATGAAAACAATATTAAACAAAGTAGGATTAATCCTTTTAGCAGTAATGCTTACTGTAAATGTAACAAGCTGTGCATCGGTTCAGAACGCAAATAACAAGCAAAAAGGTGGGGTTATAGGTGCTGCTGCTGGTGGTATTTTGGGTGCTATTATTGGTAATAACGTTGGTAAAGGCGGTAATGGCGAATTAGGAGCTGTTATTGGTGGTGTTATTGGTGGTGGTGCTGGTGTGCTTATTGGAAATAAAATGGATAAGCAAGCGCAACAAATTGAAAACGAAATTCCTGGTGCAACCGTAGAACGTGTGGACGATGGTATTGTGGTAACTTTCGATGAAAATAGTGGTGTGTATTTCAATACGGCAAAGTATAATATAAATGCAGCGTCGCAAGAAACTTTAAATAAATTAGTTGCTGTTTTTCAAGAATATCCAGATACCAATGTTTTAGTTGTTGGGCATACCGATAGTGTTGGGAGCGAAGCTTCTAATTTAACCTTATCTAAAAATAGAGCAGAGGCTGTTACTAATTATTTTTTAGGAAAAGGATTAAGTGCAGGGCGTTTTACAACTAATTGGTATGGTGAAACCCAGCCAACGCATGATAATGCTACAGCAGAAGGTCGTGCTAAAAATAGAAGAGTAAATATTGCTATTCTTCCAAACGAAAAAATGATTGAAGATGCTAAAACTGAAGCTGGACAATAAGCGGGATTTTTTAACAATTAATTTAGAGGCTATTCTTTTCGGGATAGCTTTTTTTTTGTCTGTATAATTGAGTTAGTTTTTTTTAATTCAAAGGACGTATTAAAAAAATTAGAGTCTATTTTTTGTATAAAATTACGTAGGTTTTAAAATGTATAAAAAACACTATAAATACTCGGGGTTTGAGAGGTTTTTCTTAATGATTTTGCCTTGTTATAGTTAAGCTGATATTACCATATAAAATAAGAAAATACATCGTTTTTAAGGGGCTTATCTAGCATGTTGATGCCCTAAATTATTTAATAAAAAAAATAAAACAAAAATAATAACAGTGTATGTATTTAGAATATAGTGTGTTATGATTTTTTTTGAATTGGTTCTTTCAGGTTTGATGTTTTCACAAAAAAAATAAAAAGTAAAAAACTGTATCTTAGGATGCAAATTTAGATTTGGAAGGTATGAAAAATAAAAAATCCGATTTTTACGTTGTGGGTATTGGGGCCTCCGCAGGAGGGTTAGATGCGATACAAACACTGTTTGATAGCGTTCCTAATAATACCGGGATGGCTTTTATTATTATTCAGCATCTTTCTCCAGATTTTAAGAGTTTAATGCCCGAGTTGTTAAGTAAGCATACTAGTATGCCTATTTTTACAGCCGAGGATAAGCAAACCATTAAGCCTAATTGCATTTATTTAAATCAAAGAAGTAAAAACTTACATGTAAAAGGTTCGGAATTATATTTGTTGGATAAGGGCCCTAAACATAACTTAAACCTTCCTATAGATATCTTTTTTCATACTTTGGGTGAAGAGTTCCAAGATAAATCTGTTGGGGTTATTTTGTCGGGAACAGGTTCCGACGGTTCGCGGGGAATAAAAACCATTAAAGAAGAAGGCGGGACTGTAATTGTACAAGACCCCATTACGGCACAATTTGACGGCATGCCTAATTCGGCCATTTCTACGAACATAGTAGATTATATTTTAAGTCCGAAAAAAATTGCAGAAATTTTTTATAAAAAACCTATAAATAGACCATTGTTAACGGAGCAACTTCAAGAGAACTCATCAAATGAATCTCTAATTTATGATATTCTTACAGTAATTTATAAGTACTCCGGTATCGATTTTAGGGAATATAAAAAAAACACACTGTTGCGTAGGCTAGAAAAGCGGATGAATATTAATAATATTGAACATCTGTTCGATTATTCAACATATTTAGCTAGCAATATAGCAGAGCAGCAGGCTTTGAAAGAAGATTTTTTAATAGGCGTAACACGATTTTTTAGAGATAGTGATGCTTTTAAAGCGTTGAAAAAAGAAGTTATACCAGATATATGTAAAAGGAAAACCAGTAATGAAACAATACGTGTTTGGGTAGCTGGTTGTTCTACAGGAGAGGAAGTATATACTTTAGCTATTTTAATTGACGATTATATTCGTACACATCAACTTAATTTAGATTTTAAAATATTTGCAACCGATATAGATTCTAAAGCACTTGCTATTGCTGGGCTTGGTATGTATCATGTTAATATTATAAACGAAATAGAAAAATCATACTTAGATCGATACTTTGTAAAAAGTGGCGATAAATTTCAAATTATAAAACGGATTCGTGAAAAAATTGTGTTTTCAAATCATAATTTAATTAAAGACCCGCCTTTTATAAGGATGGATTTAATTTCATGTCGAAATTTATTGATTTATTTCGACAATAAAATTCAAAAGAAAGTGATGTTTAACTTTCAATTTGCGTTAAATCAATTTGCTTATTTGTTTTTAGGAAATAGTGAATCTTTAGGAGAGGTTTCAGAGTGTTTTAAATCTATTGATGTAAAGTGGAAAATATTCCAAAATATGTCTAAATCTAAGCATATTCCAAGTCATACAAACGACGGAGAGCGTATTTCCACTATTGCGTATAAATACCCCTCAATGGAGCTACCTCATCATTCGCCACAGTATAAGTCTAAAGATAGTCCAGAGTTAATTTATCATAAATATTTAAGTAAAAAGTTTAGTCCAGCATCTATCTTTATTGATAAAAATTTTAATATTCTTTTTATAAAAGGCGATGCCGGAAAGCGATTAACACACACCGAAGGTGTTTTTCAAAATAATTTATTAAAAACAGTAAATCCAGATATTGCCTCTATTATTAGAAGTGGTGTTAGGCGTCTTGAAAGTGAAAAACAAGATATTGTCATTAAGGGCGTTGTAAATAGAAAGGAGGATCAGCATTTTTCTTTCGATCTAAATTTTCATAAAGCTGTTATCGATGATAGCAGTAGCGATTGCTATTTAATAGAATTTAGTAACGATAAAGAAATAAGTAAGTACGAGCCTTTAGAAATTGAAACTATTAATATTAATGATGTTTCAAACCAACGATTAGAAGATTTAGAAAACGAATTAAAAGTTGTAAAAACAGAATTACAAAATGCTATAGAAGAGCTGGAAACAAGTAATGAAGAATTACAGTCGTCCAACGAAGAGTTAATGGCATCCAATGAAGAGTTACAAAGTACAAATGAAGAGTTACAGTCTGTAAACGAAGAGCTGTATACGGTAAATACAGAAATGCAAGAAAAAAACAAAGAACTAACTAACCTTAGTAACGATGTTACAAACTTGCTTGATAATACAGATATTGCCACATTATTTTTGGATACAGATTTACGCATTCGAAAATTTACACCTGGTCTTACCGAAGTCTTTAATTTAACCGAATTAGATTATGGTAGGCCGCTTTCTACCTTTACTTCAAATTTTAATGAAGAAACTAGAGCTTCAATTATTGAAGATTCTAAACAGGTTTTAGAAAAACTTATTGTAATAGAAAAGCAAGTAAAAGATGTAAATGATAATTATTATTTAAAAAGAATTAGTCCTTTTATTACAGCAAATAAAGCGATAAATGGGGTGGTAATTACTCTAGATAATATAAATAAACTTAAAGAAATTGAAGAAGAATTAGCCGTTACAGATTTAAGATATCATAGGCTTTTTGAAAACTTAAATGAAGGCTTTTTACATGCAAAAATTATAACAAATTTTAAAGACGAACCTATTGGTTGGGAGTATTTGGATGTCAACCCAAAATACGAAGAACTTGCTGGGGTCGATGCAAGTGTGTTAAAAGGTCAAAAACTTAAAGATGTTTTAGAGTATTTGAAAGACGATCCTTCGGTATGGATTCCAACCTTTGGAAAAACGGCTTTAACGGGAGAAGAGCAATTTATTGAAGATTACCAAACACGAGATGGTAAACATTTTTATTTACATCTATTTTCACCAACAAAAGGTGAGTTTGCCGCAACTTTTACAGATATTACAGAGTTACACAATAAAGAAGAAGCGCTTAGAAAAAGTGATAAAGAACTAAATAGGGTTCAGGAAATAACCCATATAGGTAGCTGGTATTTTGATTTAGAAACAGAACAAGTAACATGGACCGCAGAGTTGTTTAAAATGTATAATTTAGATCCAAACAAACCTGTGCCTGTTTTCTCAGAACATCATAATTTATTTACTCAAGAAAGTTGGGAACGATTAATTTTAGCGATTGAAAATACTAAACTTACAGGAGAACCTTATCAATTAGAATTGCAAATGCGCAATAATGAAGAAGATAAAGGGTGGATGTGGGCTCAAGGCGAAGCGGTAAAAGATAAGGAAAATAATATTATTGCTTTGCGTGGTGCAGCACAAGATATAACACAACAAAAGCATAATGAAATCGAGTTGATAAAAGCGAGAAAGTTGGCTGAATATGCCAATATTCATAAAAATTATTTTCTAGCCAATATGAGCCATGAAATTAGAACGCCTATGAGTGGGGTTTTAGGGTTTTCTGAATTATTGAAAAGAGATGATTTAACAAGGGATGAGCGTATTAAATATCTAGAAATTATAGATAGTAATTCAAAACAGCTTTTAAATTTAATTGATGATATTATTGATGTTGCTAAAATAGAATCGAACGAAATTAAAATTATTGAAAAACCGTGTCATATTCCGGATTTAATTAAGAATCTAGAAATTACATACAATCAATTAAAAATAGCAGAACAAAAGCAAAATATTTTATTTAAAACTGAAATCCCTAATTCATATCAAGATTTAGTAATTCTTACCGATAAACGAAGGCTCGAACAGGTTATTTCAAACCTCTTAAATAATGCTTTAAAATTTTCTGAAGAAGGAGAAATATTTTTTGGTTTTGAAGTAGAAACCGATTATTTAAAATTCTTTGTGAAAGATCAGGGTATTGGAATAGAAAGAAGTAAGCAACATGAAATATTTGAACGTTTTAAGCAAGTAAATTACGAGAGTAGTACAAAATATGGAGGCACAGGCTTAGGACTTTCAATTTGTAAAGGTATTGTTACTTTACTAGGAGGTCATATTATGGTGAGTTCAGAGTTTAATGAGGGGGCATTGTTTGAGTTTACTATACCACTAAAATTAGAAAAACTTAATTATATAGAAGAGAAAAAAGAAGATGTTGAAAATTTTGATTTTCTTAAAGGGAAAACCATTTTAATTGCTGAAGATGATGCCTTAATTCGGTTGCTTTTTAAAATTGTATTAAAAGGAAAAGGTGTAAATATATTATTTGCAAACACAGGAACAGAAGCTGTACGTATTTATAAAGAAACAGCAAATATTGATTTGGTTTTATTAGATATACGAATGCCAGAAATGAGTGGGATAGTGGCATTGGATAAAATTTTAAATTTAAATCCAGATGCTAAAATTATAATGCAAACAGCATACGTAATGCATGATGAAAAAGAAAAATGCTTTAAAAAAGGCTGTGTTGGCTTTTTATCAAAACCAGTTGTAAAAGAAGAATTGTTTAATATGTTGCATAAATGGTTAGTTGTAAGTGTTTAAGGTTCAGTGAAAAAAGAATAGACATTTTTAAAATATAATGGCCTTTCAGGTTTTACCGACGTCTATTTGGTAAAAGCGGAGGTGGTTCGCCATTAAATGGATTCCATCGGCTAATGCTTTTAGCACCCATACCAGCAGCGCTTATTACGGCACGATCGCCGTAGCGTTGGCGCATAGTATCGATAGCTTGGGTTAACTGCAGTTGTTTTTCATTGTCTTCAAACAGATTAATTTGATAGCCGCCTTCAACTAAATGACTAAATTTTACGCCAATTAACCGCACTAATAATCTACGGTTATACAGTTTTTTATACAAATCTAAAACCACAGGAATAATACTATGATCCATAGCGCTATACGGAATACGCTGTTGTTGGGTGTAGGTTTGAAAATCGGAATATCTAATTTTAAACGTGATGCAAGCCGTTAGCTTATTGCCTCGGCGTAATTGATAAGCCAAATTTTCGGTCATCGCAATAATAATGCCTTTTAGTTTTAAAACATCGGTAGTGTCTTTATTAAAAGTACGCTCTGTAGAAATGGATTTCCGTTCCTGGTATTGCACCACGGGGCTGAGGTCGATACCATTCGCTTTTTTCCAAATGCTTAAACCGTTTTTCCCGAGGACTTTATGCATTAAATCCATAGGCATATCTTGCACGGTTTTAATACGTTTTACGCCTAAATCGCAAAGGGATTTATAAGTAACTTCGCCAACCATAGGGATTTTTCGAACGGAAAGTGGGGCTAAAAATGGTTTTTCGGTACCCGATACAATTTTAATTTCATTGTTGGGCTTGGCTTCTCCCGTGGCTATTTTAGAGACTGTTTTATTAATGGATAGCCCAAAAGAAATAGGGAGTCCGGTTTCCTTCATAATACGTTGTCGCAATTCCGAAGCTAATTTGTGGCAACCAAAAAACTTATCCATTCCGGTTAAATCGATATAAAACTCATCGATGGACGATTTTTCATAAAGCGGAACGCTATCTTTTATAACATCGGTAACATCTTTAGAGAAATTACTGTAAATACCCGCATTTCCGCGTAAAATAACGGCTTCGGGACAAAGAGATTTTGCTAAACGCATAGGCATAGCAGAATGGATGCCAAATTTTCGTGCTTCATAACTACAGGATGCGACTACGCCCCGACTGGATGTGCCGCCAATAAGCACCGGTTTTCCAATTAATCGGCTGTCGAGTAGGCGTTCGCAAGACACAAAAAAAGTGTCTAAATCCATGTGGACAATGGAGCGGTTTTTATTCATTTTAAATGTGGGTTTGTAGGTGTTTTTTTATTTTTGGTAATAAATTTTGGTGAGGGATCGCTATAGCGTGGATCTTGCACTATGGC
Organism: Algibacter pacificus; assembly: GCF_008033385.1. GTDB lineage: Bacteria > Bacteroidota > Bacteroidia > Flavobacteriales > Flavobacteriaceae > Algibacter > Algibacter pacificus. The sequence continues at coordinate 141,254 of NZ_VOGY01000005.1, forward strand.
AAGTTTTTCCATGGCGATTACCTCGATAGTTATGCAATCGAATTCCTCGATGACTTTCCCGGTAATCGTGTAAATCCCTTTTCCTCTAAAAGGATATTTACTTGCTATTGGCGGAAAATGAACGGTATCTATAAAATGCCCATCGTAATCTAAAAAGGTTCCAAAATGCATGTAATTACCGTTGGATGTTCGTGTGTTTTTTGTGGTAACCAAATAGCCTTCGATAGAAATAATACGATTTTTAAATTGTGAAAGTTGCTGGGCACGCAACGGTTGCACAGCAGTTTGATCCAATAAATAAAATGGGTTGCATAAAGGAAATCCTAAAAGTTCTAAAGCATCAAAGGCATCTTCTAGTGTTGAGCTTGGTAATTCTGGAGTTTTATAATCTATGCGTTTGGTTTCAAATAAATTGATAACATGGTCTTGAATTACGGTTTTACTAGTTTTTAAATGGGCTTCCCAAAGTAATTCACGCTTATTAATTCCTGTAAACCGAAAGGCATTTATTTTAATAAGAAGTGCTGTTTGCTCTACGGATATTGATACGCGTTCAATAAAGTCATCCAAACGTTTAAATGGGCCATTATTTTCGCGTTCCGAGAGTATTTTATTAATGGTTTTAACCTCTAAACCATGCAGAAACATAAATCCTAAATAAATTGTTTTTCCTTTAATAATAGTGTCATTGAAACTAGTGTTAATACACGGCGCTTCAATAATACCACCGTGCATTCGGGCTTCGTGAACGTAGAGTTCGGTACTGTAAAAACCACCAAAATTATTAATGGTTGCCACCATATATTCCAACGGAAAATAAGCTTTTAGAAAAAGACTTTGATAGCTTTCTACCGCATAGGATGCCGAGTGTCCTTTTGCAAAAGCATAGCCCGCAAAACTCTCAATTTGTTTCCAGATGTCTTCAACTACAGCTTGTGGTTCTCCTTTTGCTTTACAATTATTAAAGAAGCCTTGTTTTACGGATAAAAACTCGTCTCTCGATCTAAATTTACCCGACATACCACGACGTAATTTATCGGCTTCGGCTAACGTTAAACCGCCAAAAAAATGAGCTACTTTAATAACATCTTCTTGGTACACCATGACACCGTAGGTTTCGGGCATAATATTAAGCAATACCGGATGCGCTGTTTTCCGGCGTTCGGGATGGCGATAGCGTAAAATGTATTCACGCATCATACCCGATTTTGCAACACCCGGACGAATTATAGAACTAGCTGCCACCAAACCTAAATAATTATCTACTTGTAGTTTTTTTAACAGCATGCGCATGGCAGGCGATTCTACGTAAAAACAACCAATAGCCTGTGCGTTTCGTAATATGTGTTTTATGTTTTCGTCGGTTTTAAAACGTTTAATATCATGGATGTCAATAGGTGGTTTTTCGGGGTGATTGTATTTTACAATAGCTACGGTATCTTTAATTTTACCTAAACCACGCTGACTTAAAATATCAAATTTATATAATCCGATATCTTCAGCAACTACCATATCAAAATGTGTGGTAGCAAAGCCTTTCGGCGGAAAAAACGTTGCCGTGTAATAATGAATAGGCTTTTCTGAAATGATAATACCGCTAGCATGAATCCCTAAATAATTAGGAAATCCTTGAAGGTATTCACTGTAAATAAGGACTAGTTTTGATAATTTATCTAAAGTTTTAATGTTGTAATGCCCTTTACTTAGCGTGTCTATTTCCGATTTTGGCAACCCGAAAACTTTACCCAATTCGCGTACCGATGCTTTAAATTTAAAGGTGTTATAAACCGCTAAAAGCGCCGTGTTTTTAAAAGTTTTAAAGATAAATTCTGTGATGTCATCCCGATCGGTCCATGAAAAATCGATATCAAAATCTGGCGGGTTTTTTCTGTAGAGATTTATAAAACGTTCAAAATATAAATCGAGTTCTATAGGGTCCACATCGGTAATACGCAGCAAATACGCTACAATACTGTTGGCGCCACTTCCTCTGCCTACGTAATAATAATTTTTGCTTCGGGCATATTTTAAAATTTTCCAATTCATTAAAAAATAGGACACAAAGTTTTTCTCTTTAATAATACCGAGCTCCTTTTCTATGCGATTAAAAATTACCGCATCTGGTTTTGGGTAGCGGTAGTCTAAACCATCATAAGTGAGTTTTTTTAAGAGTTTAAAATCTAAATCTTCACTTTTTGTGTACGATTTTTGATTGTTTGGTACATCGCCCGAAAAATCAAAATTTACAGTACATTGGTTTAAAAGTACCTTTGTGTTTTCAATAATTTCGGGGAATTCATTATAAATTTCACTTAGCTTTTTAGCTGAAAGTATAACGTCGGTTTCTTGCCCTTCTTCGCTTTTGGGTAATTTACTTAACAGCGTATTGTTATCGATAGCTCGCAGTAATCGGTGAATGTTGAACCCTTTTTTACTTTCGAAAGAAACCGATTGTAAAATCACTAACTTATCTCTGTTTTTATGCCATTTAGAGAATTTGAATGTATTTAAATCTTTAGGTTTTATACCTAAATATTCATGGGGTTTTAAGTTGAAATTTTTGCCGTGTTTATACGGATAAATAACATAGGTGTCTTCTAAAATATCTGCTTTCTTCGGGATTATTAATTTGGTGTCGTGCAAAAAGGTGGATAAATAGCTATTTATATTATGAAAGCCGTTATTGTTTTTAGCGAGCATTATAAATTGCTGTTGTGCACCGTTTCTAAAATCGACACCTAAAACGGGTTTTATTTTATATTTTTTAGATAATCGAACAAAATCTAAACAAGCCGATGTATTATTAATGTCGGTTAATGCCATGGTTTTAAAGCCATGTTCCGAAGATATGGCAAGCAGTTTTTCGGGACTTATCGTTCCGTAACGTAGGCTGAAATATGAATGACAATTTAAATACATAAGTTTTACAAAATTAGCTACATTTAAAAGTAATTGTTGCTTATATTTGTAGTAAATCAAATTAAATATTAAAAGGTTAATGAAATTCATTCAATCGAATATTAAACATTTACGAAGCCTGAAAGGTTTTTCACAGGAGCGTTTTGCAGACGAATTAGGGTGGACACGTTCCATTGTGGGGTCTTATGAAGAAGGACGCTCAGAACCGCCAATAGATCGTTTAATTGAACTTTCTGTTTACTTTAATATACCGATAGATATTTTGGTTAAAAACGACTTACGTCGCACTAAAAACACTTCTTTTATCGAAGTAGGGAACAAGCGAGTGTTGTTCCCGGTAACGGTAAACGATATGGACGAAGATTTAATAGAAATTGTGCCAACCAAAGCCTCGGCAGGTTATTTACAAGGGTATGCCGATCCGGAATATATTGAGCAACTTCAGAAAATAAAATTACCGTTTTTACCTACGGGAACGCATCGTGCTTTTCCAATAAGTGGCGATTCTATGTTGCCCGTAAAAGATGGTTCTTTTATTGTAGCAAAGTTTATGGATTCAATAGATGACGTTAAAAATGGACGCACATATATTGTTTTAACTAAAGATGATGGCTTAGTTTATAAACGTGTTTATAATAAAATTGAAGAAAAAGGCTGTTTGGAGCTTCATTCGGATAATAAATTATATGCGCCTTACGATGTGAAAATAGCTGATATAATGGAAATTTGGGAGTTTACTTGTTGTATTAACACCCAAGAATACAGTGAAGAAGAGCTTAAATTAAGCAGTATTATAAATATGTTTCAGGAACTTAAAATTGAATTAAAATCGATTAAAGGTTTAGAAAATTATGCTTTATAATAATGGCATTCATTTTAATATTATATTTAACCAACCTAAATAATGATAGTAATCTATATTTTTTAAGACTAAAATATCATTAAAAATAAAACCAAAACCCATGGCTATACAGTTAAAAAAATCAGCACCTTTAACGCTTTTTAACCCTGAACAAACCGAAAATTTAGGTGCGCTTTTTTTCGATACAGGAATTTCGGCGGGTTATCCTGCGCCCACCGAAGATTTTAGTCAGCAACATCAGCATTTATCTTTAGATACGGAGCTTGTTCGGAATAGAGAAACCACATTTTATGCCCGTGTTAGCGGACAATCGATGATTGGTGCTGGGCTAGATGATAATGATTTATTGGTAATAGATAGGAGTATAGAACCAACAAATAATAAAATTGCTGTTTGCTTTTTGGATGGCGAATTTACGGTGAAGCGTTTAAAAGTAGATAGGGACGAGATGTGGTTGAAACCCGAAAATCCCGATTATCCCATTATTAAAATTACACCCGAAAACAAATTTTTAATTTGGGGTATTGTAACGAATGTGATTAAAAAGGTATAGGTTTTTATCCTAAATTTTAGGTATAAAAAAATGCGAAGTGTAAAGCTTCGCATTTTTTATATATTATAATTTGATGTTTTAGTCTGCTAAAACAATCAATTTATTATTTTTTAATTCTAACGTTCCAGAGTTAATTTTTAACAAAGTAGCTCCTTTTGCGTTTTTAGTAAATTTATCTTGAACCGTTTCATCTAATTCCACGTTTCCTGTAATTTTCACAAAACCTGCTTTCAAAGTAGAAATAATAGGCACGTGATTATTTAACATTTCGAATTCGCCATTTACGCCTGGAACAGCAACGCTAGTTACTTCTCCGCTAAATAAAGTAGCTTCTGGTGATACAATTTCTAAATACATAGTAAAACTTGTTTTACTACCCTGAATTTATTTCAGGGTCTTTTTAATTTTTATTGAAAGTTATATTAAAAATGATACTGAAACAAGTTCAGTACTTGCTTTGGCTATGCCTCGGCAAGCATTTTATCTCCAGCTTCAATAGCTTCTTCAATAGTTCCTTTAAGGTTAAACGCTGCTTCTGGTAAGTGGTCTAATTCACCATCCATAATCATGTTAAATCCTTTGATAGTTTCTTTAATATCAACTAATACACCAGGGATACCGGTAAATTGTTCTGCTACGTGGAATGGTTGAGATAAGAAACGTTGTACACGTCTTGCTCTACTTACGGCTAGTTTATCTTCTTCAGATAATTCTTCCATACCAAGAATAGCAATAATATCTTGTAATTCTTTATAGCGTTGTAATAACTCTTTTACACGTTGTGCACAAGCATAATGCTCTTCACCTAAAATATCAGCAGTTAAAATTCTAGAAGTAGAATCTAATGGATCTACCGCAGGGTAAATACCTAACTCAGCAATTTTTCTAGAAAGTACAGTTGTTGCATCTAAGTGAGCAAAGGTTGTAGCCGGTGCAGGATCCGTTAAATCATCTGCAGGTACGTAAACCGCTTGTACAGATGTAATAGAACCTCTTTTTGTTGAAGTAATACGCTCTTGCATAGCACCCATTTCTGTTGCTAATGTTGGTTGGTAACCTACCGCAGAAGGCATACGACCTAATAATGCAGATACCTCAGAACCAGCTTGTGTAAAACGGAAGATATTATCAACGAAGAATAATACATCTTTTCCTTGGCCTTCACCAGCACCATCACGGAAATATTCAGCAATAGTTAAACCAGATAATGCTACACGAGCACGAGCTCCAGGAGGCTCATTCATTTGTCCGAATACGAAAGTCGCTTTAGATTCTTTCATTCCAGCTTTATCAACTTTAGATAAATCCCATCCGCCTTCTTCCATAGAGTGCATAAAGTCATCACCGTATTTAATAATACCAGATTCTAACATTTCACGTAGTAAATCATTTCCTTCACGAGTTCTTTCACCTACTCCAGCAAATACAGATAAACCACCGTGTCCTTTTGCAATATTGTTAATCAACTCTTGAATTAATACTGTTTTACCTACACCAGCACCACCAAATAAACCAATTTTACCACCTTTTGCATAAGGCTCAATTAAATCGATTACTTTAATACCAGTAAATAAAACTTCAGTTGAAGTTGATAAATCTTCGAATTTTGGTGCTTGACGGTGAATTGGTAACCCCGCTTCTCCAGCTTTAGGTAAATCTCCAAGACCATCGATAGCATCTCCAATTACATTGAATAAACGTCCGTAAACATCATCACCAACTGGCATTTGTATAGGTGCACCAGTAGCAGTTACCTCTGTTCCTCTACTTAACCCATCAGAAGAATCCATAGCGATAGTACGCACAGTATCTTCACCAATGTGAGATTGTACTTCTAATACTAAAAGCGATCCATCTGCTTTTTTAATTTCTAATGAATCATAAATTTTTGGAAGTTCAGCACCAGCTCCGAATTCAACATCGATAACTGGACCTACTATTTGTGCAACTTTACCTGTAACTTTAGACATTACTTATGTGTTTAATATTATGCGTTTTAATTCAATGAAAACCGTTTGTGTTTTCGCGTGCAAATATAATGGTTTTAATTTAAAACGAAAGTTGTTTTTATAATAAAAAAGCGTAGTCCTAATGGAATACGCTTTTTAAGTATTTATTAATTGCTATTTATGGTAGTGTTGGTGAATAATTTGTGGGGTAATCTCCAGGGTTTGGGATATTGCCAGATGCAATGAAGTTAGATCCAAAAGCGGTATCAATAGCTTCTAGGAATTTATATGCCATATATGAATATCCTCTGGCTGTTAAATGAATACCATCTAAGCTAATGGCACCACCGGTTACTAAATTGGCATTTAGCGAGTAATCTTCAAAAGCTATTCCGGAAGAGGCTAACTCGGTTAAAATAGTATTTAAATCTACTAATGCAATATTATCATTAGCATCTGATATGGTTTTAATAGTTGCATTATAAGCATCGCTAGCATCTTTAATAGCTAGTTGTTCTTCTGGAGTTAGAACCCATTTATCAGCAAGAGGAACGGCGACACCGTTTATAGATAGTGCATTTCCTTGAACAGCTTCTGTACCTATAAAGGATGAAGCGCTAAGAACAAGTAAATCTTCGGCAGTTGCTTGTCGTATGTTTATTAAGTTTTCATCAATAGTTGTTAAATCGGTTAAATTTTCATCTATAATAACCACTGCATTTGTTGCCGATTCAGAAAATGTAATAGTTCTTTTTGCAATTTCGGCATCAGCTTGCTCTTGGGTAATTAATTCTTTACTCACCAAATAAGCGAAAGCTTCAACAATTCCTGCGTTATATGCACCATAGGCTGCTGTGCTATTTAAATATGCAGCCGTATTGGCATCTAATGGAATTGGATTGTGGGGTACTGTTGTAAAATGTGCTAAATCTGTTATATAAGGTACATTGGTAACAACACCTTTGGCGCCGCCACTTGTTAATGTGGTAACTAAATATTCAAAGGCATTTGCAAAAACAATTGGATCTGTAATATCATTACTTCCGTATGTGGAAGGGTCAAAATTTCCTTTTTGATCTTGCCCACTTCCACCAGAAACGGCAAAACTTAAAACATCATTTGCTCCCATTTCTGATAAGGTGAAAAAGGTTGGGTTTTGTGCCATAGCATCGCCTAGCATAGTAGCGCTTGAGCTTGAAGCCATTCTAACAAAGTAAGGGTTAGCGTACGATCCTACACCTTCAAGATTTCCATAAGAATCTGACAGTAAATGAAAACTTTTTGCGCCGGGAACACCTAAATTATTAAATGGTCCGGTTGGATTATTGAGAACAATATCTGTTGTTACGGTAACATCACCTATTAAAGATTCTAGGGGTACAGGGCCTGCTCCACCAAAAATAAGTCTTGGCTCTGCTATTCGTGTACCGCCTGCTGCCAAGCCTCCAAAATTATCACTGGTTAAGGGTTGGGTAAAATCTCCACCTCCTACAGCGGCAAATTGATTTGCTAATATATTTGGAAAAGAATTGTTTTGTCCAGCTATAAAAAGTGCACCGTCTGTATAGCCTGCCGTAAACGAAGCGCCTAAGGATACATAGGTTGAAAAATTGGCTGTTCCAGAAGTTAGTTCTGGAATTATTTCTATATCATCTCTACTTACATCTTCAATGTCGTTACAACTTGTAAAGCCGATTAAAGCTGATAATATGACTATATACTTGGGGTTTATTATTGTTTTTTTCATCTTATAAATTATTAATTGTCCATGAAACATAATACATTGATCCAATATGACCTGTACCTACTGCTGTGAAATATTCATCGCCTAAAAGGTTTGTAGCGCCTGCCTTGAAAATAGATTTAATGGATGGAATTTTTAAGTTAATTTGAGCATCTACCACATGAAATTCTGGAACAACACCATTGGCAAAAGTAGCTTCCCAATAATAATCGTCGCTAAATCTATATGCTACGTTAAACCCGAAATTTTTAAATAGATCTGTATTACCAAAAGTCATTTTAAATTTATGCTCTGGTGTGTTAAAGTTTGTTGCAAAATCCGGGTATTTGTTTTGGTCGAAATCTAGTTTTGCATAAGTGTAACTTCCACTTAAATCGAAATCACTAAACACCTTGGTTGATAAGCCGATAGAAGCTCCGTATGAATTTACGTTAGCTTCAGAATTAGTGTATGTACTATAGGCTTGGCTATCTCCATTGGCTAATGCTGCAATAGATAAACTGCCATCTCCAACAGTTCCATACAGTGGTGCAACAACCACTTCTTGAGAAATAAAATCTTGATAACTGTTATAATAAGCACTAAGATCTATAGTAATATTGCTGTATTTTCCTCTATAACCAATCTCTGCAGAGGTTACTTGCTCTGGTTTTACGAGGTCTGGGTTTGCAATTTCTAATACTGCTGGGTTGCCGGTTTCGGCAAGTTCTCGTGCAGAACTTGCGGTATATGAGTTGTTGTAGGCTGCAGCTCCTGTTTGTGTAATACTTGCAGGTTGCTGGATGGCTATACCTGCTGGTGATACATTATAATTTCTTGTCCATCGGTCTAAGTTAGTAGGGGCAGCACCAACCAAAATAGCTCTACCCGCATTTAAACCAATAAATAAATCTTGAGTTGTTGGATTTCTAAATCCTGTTTGAATAGATGCTCTTATATTATGATCCTGATTAAGTGTTAGCGCTGCGGAGATTCTTGGAGATACAAATCCGTCAAAAAATTCAGATTTATCAAAACGAGCCGAACCTGTTAATTTTAATTCCATTTCTTCGTTTAGCTCTATGTTTTTTTGAATTTGAGTATAAATTCCAAATTCGGAATAGCTAATTGGAGCATCTATATCTGTATAAATGGTTCCTGAGGAGTTTAAGTTATATTTTCTATACGAACCACCTACTTGAATATCTGCAAAATCTATAAGATGGCTAAAGTTGTAATTGGCATCAACATGATAATATTTAGAAGCATCTTGAAATTTAGAGCCTGTAGATAAATCGGGATCGTTGATGCTTTTATTAAATGCTGCTATAAATTCGGGAGATCCGGGTAAATACATGCCTGTATCTGCAACTTGTCTTGCTGTTGCATGTGCTTGGGTTTCATTGGCCCCAGCTAAAGTAGCTGTAATAAAGGCGCCAGTATATTCTCCAAACCAAGTTTTGTCGTCTTTCCAAGCTCTATTAATATTGATACCTGTAAATACCATATCGTAAGAGTCACCTGCTTTGTCTCCTACAACATAACCCCTAAGAAAAAAGTTATCATTTTTAAATTCAATTTTATGTTGTTCTTGAAAGAAGTTATTAATGTTATATCGGTTGGTACCTTGATAAATGGTGTTTCCTGTTCCTACCTTGCCTACATATGATATTTCGAAATCATTTTCCCAAGGACGGTAATATACTCCCCAATCAGCCTTAATACTACGTGCGTTATAATTGGTTAATGCCCGTTCATTATACCCCGTTCTGCTTACCTCTACTAAAGGTACTAAATTTACTAAAGCAGGGTTAGGCAGTTGATCTAAAAAATCTTGACTCTCTATAACTGCTTTTAGGTTGGTTGACACTTCATCACCATAAACATTAATACCATCATAGTTTATGTTTGCTCTTGTGCCTCCAGGGTTTAATTTATCTTCTTCGCTAGTAGCAGCCCAATCTGTTCCTTTTAGATATCCAAAGTTTACTTTTGCAGCAAATTTATTGCTAAACTTATAGGCGGCACGGATACTAACATCGGTGTATTCATTATCACCAGCGGCTTTCTGCGATGTAATACCACGTTTTACTGAAGCGCTTATGCCATGGTGGTCGAATGGATTTTTGCTTCGCATAAATAAAATACCATTGAAGGCATTAGCACCGTATAGGGCTGAGGAGGCGCCTGGAAGTAATTCAACGCTTAATACATCTGTTTCTGTCATCCCTACCAAATTCCCTAGAGGGAAGTTTAATGCGGGTGTGGAATTGTCCATACCGTCGACTAACTGCATAAATCTATTATTGGCAAAGGTTGCAAAACCTCTGGTGTTTACAGACTTAAAAGTTAAACTGTTAGTGTTAACATCTACACCTTTTAAGTTTTCAAGACCACCGTAAAAATCAGAAGAGGCTGTGTTTTTAATTTCTTTTATCCCAAAACGTTCAACGGTTACTGGAGATTCAAAGATACGTTCTGGAGTTCTAGAAGCCGATATAATAACTTCGTCTAGCGAATTACCTTCTTTTAAAATAAAATTTACTTTTTGATTGTTGGTTATAATTTCTATGGTTACGGTTTCAAATCCAACGCTACTGGCTTGTACTGAAAAGGGTGGTTTTTTGCTGTAAGTTAATGAGAAATTACCATCAAAATCGGTTACATTTCCTGTAGATGAGCCAAGGATTATAACGTTGGCACCCGGAATGGGTTGGTTATTTTCGTCTACAACTGAACCAGTAAAGGTAGTTTGTGAAAATGTTGTTACATAGAAAAACAACATGATGAGGGGAAGAATTGTTTTCATTTCTAAGAATTAGTTTTAGTATTAGAATACCAATATATGTATATTTTGGGTTATTTTATATAAAATAGTGAAAAATATATGCATGCATAGTATTTATTCGTAATTTATAAGGGGTAAAATTATGATTTTGTTAAAATGAACTTTAATAAAAATAGCTTGGCTTCTAAATGAAGCCAAGCTATTGAAATTTATTTATTTTTTCGAAAGTAATTATTCCACCGTAACCGATTTTGCTAAGTTACGTGGTTGGTCCACATTTTTGTTTAAAAGTACTGCTATATAATAGGATAATAATTGTAGCGGAATAGTGGTTAATAAGGGTGAAAGCGATTCTAGCGTTTCAGGAACTTCAATTACGTGGTCTGCTAATTCTTTAACCTGTACATCACCTTCGGTAACAATACCAATTATTTTTCCTTTTCTAGATTTAATTTCTTGAATATTACTTACTACTTTTTCGTAATGTCCTTTTTTAGTCGCAATTACAATAATAGGCATGTTTTCATCAATTAAAGCTATAGGGCCATGTTTCATTTCTGCAGCAGGGTAACCTTCGGCGTGAATGTATGAAATTTCTTTTAGTTTTAATGCGCCTTCTAAGGCTACTGGAAAGTTAAAACCTCTTCCCAAATAAAGCATGTTTCTTGCTCCTTTATAGGTGTCTGCAATGGTTTTAATAATGGTGTCAGATTCTAAAGCTTGTTTTACTTTTTTAGGAATCATTTCTAATTCCAATAAATGTTGGCGGAAATTTGAACTGCTAATAGTTCCTTTAGCTCTTGCTAACCTTAAAGCTATAAGAGTTAAAACTGTAATTTGTGTTGTAAATGCTTTGGTAGATGCCACGCCTATTTCTGGGCCGGCATGTGTATATGCACCAGCATTTGATGCTCTTGCAATAGAAGAGCCTACCACATTGCAAACCCCAAAAACAAAAGCGCCTTTGGATTTTGCGAGTTTTATAGCAGCTAATGTGTCTGCTGTTTCTCCAGATTGTGAAATAGCGATGACAATATCGTTTTCTGTAATTACAGGATTTCTGTATCTAAATTCTGAGGCATATTCAACCTCTACAGGTATTCTTGCTAAATCTTCAAAAATATATTCGGCAACCAATCCAGCGTGCCAAGAGGTTCCACAAGCAACAATTATGATACGATTGGCGTTTAAAAATTTCTTCATGTTATCTTCAACACCTGCCATTTTAATAATAGCTTCGTTTCTTAATAATCGTCCTCTATAGGTATCTGTAATAGCTTTAGGTTGTTCGTGGATTTCTTTAAGCATAAAGTGCTCGTATCCACCTTTTTCTATTTGTTCTAGGTTTAATTGTAGTTCTTGAACATAGGTTTCAACTAAGCAGTCGTCTTTTATTTTTCTTATTTTAATTCCTTTTTGAAATCTAATAACGGCCATTTCTTCATCTTCTAAATACACGGCGTTTTTTGTGTATTCTAAAAAGGGTGAAGCATCACTGGCTATAAAGAATTCGTTTTCGTTTTCGCCAACGCCAATAGCTAGTGGGCTTCCTAAGCGCGCTACAACAATTTCTTCGGGTTTTGTTTTATCAAAAACGGCTATGGCATAAGCTCCTATAACTTGGTTTAATGCTACTTGTACGGCTTTTCCAAGCTTAACGTTTTCTTTCTTTTTAACATCTTCAATTAAATTAACAAGTACTTCTGTATCTGTATCCGATTGAAATGTATAGCCTCTACTAATTAATTCTTGTTTAAGCGCGTCATAATTTTCAATAATCCCATTGTGAATTATTACTAATTCGCCAGAATTTGAAAGGTGCGGGTGAGAATTAATATCGTTAGGGATACCGTGTGTTGCCCAACGTGTATGGCCAATGCCAATATTACCTGTATTGGTTATTTCGGTTTTGGCACGTTCTTCTAGATCGGCTACTTTACCTTTTGTTTTTGATATTTTTAGATCTGTTCCATCAAAAAGAGCTATTCCGGCACTATCGTATCCCCGATATTCTAAGCGTTTTAATCCTTCAATGACTATGGGGTAAGCTTCTCTATAACCGATATAACCTACAATTCCGCACATATGTTGATGTTTTTAATTATTGGTTTCTGTATAAAATACTTTAAACTTCATTCTTTTATCGTCATCGTCGTCGTTTGAGCCGTGTAATATGGTTCCTTTCGGCGTTATTATTGATGCGGCAGGTATATTGGTTACATGAGCACCATCGCTATTAGGAATGGCTGCATTTGTAGTGTAATTTACGTTAGTGGATAAGGTTAAGCCTATTTTAGTATTTGTTGAATCGTTTAATAAAATTCTGTTTAAATGTTCTGTTAAACGAATTTTGTATCTATAGTTACCTTTTTCATCACTTATACGTTGGCCAAGACTAATTACTTTTGAACTAAATGGTGTGGTTGTAGATTCGGTTTGGTCTATGGCATAATCATATGTTGGACTACTGTTGTTAACATCGTAGGCATAAATTCTATCGAAAAAACTGTAGTCGTTTCCGTTACCATCATCGGCAAAGGTTTGCATAATATCATCTTCGTAAATCACTAAATGGGCATCATTTATTAGGCGGTTTAAAACAAATTTTCCGTCGTCATCTTTTTTGTAGCTGTTGCCTTCTGGAACTCTAAATTCATCTAAGAAATTCTTTTTAGCTTCATCGTTCTCAAATAAATTTACAATAGCCATAGAGTTTCCGGCCCCTTTTAAATAGAGTGATTTATCGCCGTTAGTGGCATCTCCATTTTCTAGAGTTACATTGGTAATGTTGTTTACAAATGTATTTAAGGTGTTTCCTGTAAAATATAAGGTATAGGTTGCTTCTATAGTTTCTCCTTCGGTTACGGTGGAATCATAACTATAAGTTATGGTTATATTAGCTCCTGTTGAAGCCATGTTAAGTAAAACCATATTTCCATCATTATCGATAGCTTCTGCTTTAAAAAACAGCCCTCTAAAGTAATTTTTAAATTCATTAGCATTACTTAATACGATATTGCCTTCTTTTTTTAAAATTAAATTTTCCCAAAAGGTATTATCTAGTGTTGCTACATATGCAGGTACACTTCTTGAAGTTACTTCATTGTCTGTACCTTCATCTGTAACGGTTACAATAGCATCGGCACTTGGAATTACGTTGTCGTCCTGAAATATTAAGGTGCTTTTTTGGGTGTCAAAATTAATAGGAGAAGTTCCGTTATACGCCAAGTTATCAGAGCCTCCATCGGAGTAGGAATAATATTTTTGAGCAGTAGTTCCATCGAGATCGGTATCTCTTAAAAAATAATCATTCTTATAAATGGATAATTTAAAAGGTTTTACAGAGCCGTTATAATCACCGTATAAAGAGTCTTGTATGGTGTATTCTGCATTGCCTTCATCGTCATAATTATTAATTCTGCTATAATATGGAATGGTTAAAACTACCGATTTAATGGTTGCATTTTCTCCAAAATCAGGATCGTAAGTAGACGGTGTTACTTGGGTAACAATGCTAGCACTTGTTAGTCCATAAGCGGGGTCATTAAATACGCCTAATAAATATGAAGATAGGTTGTTAACTTGAACCGATTCTAGTTTTTTATTGTAAGATACAATTGGAACTTGGTATAAGTCTGTACTAAAATTAGCATTATCTTTTCCAAGAACGGCGCTATCTAATTCTGCGAATTCTTTGTCGCAAGCAACAAAACCAGTGAATGTAAATAGAAAAATAGCCGAAAATTTAAGGGCTTTAAATGTTTTTTTCATAAGTTATTTTAAAATGAATTTGAGAAGGCTAGCCTAAAACTTCGTTATTAAAGAAGCTTGTATAAGCTTCGCCAAATTCATCCTTGCTTTTATACTCTAATATAGGTTTTTTAGATGCTTTTATATAAGCATCTACGTCTTCTGCTATGTCTTCAGATCCTACTATTATGGCATCGGAGTAATCTACAGCAACCTTCATTAAGTTGTTATAAGTTGGTTCTTCGAGTACTTTAATAGCGTCATCATTAATATTGTCAAATTTAACTTTATTAATAAGATCTTTATTTAATGTATTGTTAAAACTTTGATTATATATGGAAGTCACAATTTTACTTTCATTAAATAAAGGTTCATCTTTGTAGTATTCTCTTAAGTAAACAGGTAGTAGCGATGCTAACCAACCGTGTACATGTATAATATCTGGAGCCCAGTTTAACTTTTTAACCGTTTCAATAACGCCTTTTGCAAAGAAAATAGCACGTTCATCGTTATCTGAAAATAATTTTCCAGCTTCATCTGTTAATGTTGCTTTTCTTTTAAAATATTCTTCATTATCAATAAAATAAACCTGAATGCGTTCTTTCGGAATAGATGCTACCTTTATAATTAACGGCATATCTAGGTCGTTTATTACTAAATTGATACCCGATAACCTGATAACTTCGTGTAATTGGTGTCTTCTTTCATTAATATTCCCGTATCGTGGCATGAAGATTCTTATTTGTCCGCCTTGTTGATTTACGAGTCTAGGTGCTTCAAACGACATTGACGAAATCTCTGTTTCTGGTAAATAAGGAACTACTTCAGATGATACGTATAATACCCTCTTATCTTTCATATGTTTATTTTTGATGACTTTTAACGTATTTTTTTTTAATAATTAATATCAAAAAGGTTGAGTTTGTTATTAATTGTTGTTAAAAAACACGCAAAAGTACAAAATTTTATGCAGATTGCTTGTAAAATCTTAAGTTTGCATGCGTTAAATTTTAATTAGAAGGTGGAAGTTTATTCAGAAAAACAACAAATTACGGCTGCAATTGATGCTGTAAAAGCTAAAAAACTAACTTTAGGATTCGTGCCTACTATGGGTGCTTTGCACCAAGGACATTTACAATTAGTAATAAAAGCTTTAGAAGAAAATGATTGTGTCGTGGTTAGCATTTTTGTTAATCCAACCCAATTTGATAACCCTAACGATCTCGATGCCTACCCGAGAACTTTAGAAAACGATATAACATTATTGAAAACGGTAAGTGAAACCAAAATTATGGTTTATGCGCCTACCGTTGATGATATTTACGAAGGAAATACGGTTTCTGAAATTTTCGATTTCGATGGATTGGAACATGAAATGGAAGGCAAATTTCGTCAAGGTCATTTTGATGGTGTGGGTACTATTGTAAAACGCCTTTTTGAAATTGTAAAACCAAATAAGGCGTATTTTGGTGAGAAAGATTTTCAGCAGCTTCAAATTATTAGAAAACTGGTAGAAAAACATCAAATGCCTTTAGAAATAGTGGGATGCAAAATTCATCGTGAAGCAAATGGCTTGGCTATGAGTTCTCGAAATACGCGACTAAAACCAGAATTTAGTGCCGCTGCTCCCTTCATATATAAAACATTAAAGACTGCCAAAGAAAAATTTGGCACAAAAAGTGCTAATGAAGTTAAGGAATGGGTAGAGAAGCAATTTGAAAATCATGATTTATTAACATTAGAATATTTTATAATTTCTGAAGTTGACACTTTAAAACCTGTAAAACGAAAATCGAATAACAAAGCGTATCGCGCATTTATTGCTGTATATGCAGACGATATTAGACTTATTGATAATATTGCACTAAATTAATTATCTTTGCCACATGCAAATTCAAGTAGTAAAATCTAAAATACACCGAGTAAAAGTAACGGGTGCCGACTTAAATTATATTGGTAGTATCACTATTGATGAAGATTTAATGGAAGCCGCCAATATTATTCAAGGTGAAAAGGTTCAAATTGTGAATAACAATAACGGAGCTAGGCTAGAAACTTATGCCATTCCTGGACCAAGAAATAGTGGGGAAATCACGCTTAACGGGGCTGCAGCACGATTAGTTGCCCCTGGAGATGTCCTTATTTTAATAACTTATGCCTTTATGGATATCGAGGAGGCTAAAGTGTTTAAACCATCGTTAGTATTTCCTGATGAAGCCACTAATTTATTGAAATAAACCATTTGAATAAACAAATAAAAAGTATCCTTAAAATTACACTCCCATTAGTATTGGGAGTTTTTTTAGTTTGGTATTCACTGTCCAAAGTGTCTATTGGAGAAATAATTGAATACGCTCAAAATGCTGATTATATTTATATTATCCTCGGTGTTTTTTTAGGGTTGTTAAGTCATTTGTCTCGCTCGTATCGCTGGCTTTTTATGTTAGAACCCATGGGGTATAAAGTTAAATTTGGCAATAGCGTTATGGCTGTTTTTGCTACCTATTTAATAAATTATACCATACCAAGAGCGGGCGAAGTTGCCAGAGCATCTATCCTTACAAATTATGAAGGCGTCCCTTTTGAAAAGGGGTTTGGAACCATTGTTGCCGAACGTATTGCCGACATGATTATTATGCTGTCCATTATTGCTATTACGTTGTTTTTGCAATTCGATTTTATTTATGGTTTTTTAGTTGAAAAATTTAATCCCGTAAAAATTGGAATTGCTCTTGCGCTATGTGCTTTATTAGGGCTTTTGTTTTTAAGATTAATAAAAAGAAGCCAATCGAAACTAGCATTAAAAATTAAAGGGTTTGCTAACGGATTAATTGAAGGCGCATTAAGTATTTTTAAAATGAAAAAGAAGTGGGCATTCATTTTTCATACGCTTTTTATTTGGATTATGTATTTACTCATGTTCTACGTAACATCTTTTGCTATTACCGAATTACATCATATTTCCATAGGCGCCATTTTAATTGGTTTTATTTCGGCAAGCTTTAGTATTGCTGCCACTAATGGCGGTATAGGCTCTTATCCACTTGCTATTTATGCCGCTTTTTCGCTTTTTGGAATTGCAGAACAACCAAGTATTGCTTTCGGTTGGATTATGTGGGCTTCACAAACTTTAATGGTAATTGTTTTTGGCGGAATATCTCTAATTTATTTACCCATTTATAATAGAAAAAAAGCAAAAAATTTGACCAAATAACAGAAGTGTTTTTGTTTTTTTGAATTGTAATTGCTTATTTCATACCTTGCCGTTTCAATCTCTAATCATTTTTTAAAATGAAGAAATTCAGTATTTTATTTTTTCTATGTTTACTTGTTTTCAATACGATTGAAGCACAAGTTAAATATGAAAACTTCGACTCGCCACGATTAGGTCAAACACGCCAGATTAAAATACAACTTCCACGTAATTATAATAATAATCCAGATAAAAATTACCCGCTTATTGTGGTTTTTGATGCCGATTATTTATTTGAAGCGGTCGCGGGAAATGCCGATTATTATGCGTATTGGGAAGATATGCCCGAGTCTATAGTAATAGGGATAAACCAAATAGGGACGAGGTATTATGATACGTTATATTCCGAACAAAACGCGATGCCTATTGAAACTGGAGCTGCTTTTTTTGAGTTTATAGGTATGGAACTTATTCCTTATATAGAAAAGACTTATCGTACGGCTAACTTTAGAGTGGCTGTTGGTCACGGACAAACCGCTAATTTTATTAATTATTATTTGCTGAAATCAAATCCATTATTTCAAGGTTATGTGGTAATAAGCCCAGAATTAGCACCTAATATGCTCGATTATATTCCCGAAAAATTATCTAAAGCCGATTCTAAAATATTTTACTATTTAGCAAACACCACGGACGATTTATCTTCTATTAAACAGATGACTACAACTTTAAATATGGATATAGCAGTAGTAAACAACGATAACGTGGTTTATCATTTTGATAGTTTTGAAGGGTTGTCTCATTACGCTTTACCAGCACATGCGATACCAAATGCTATTGAAAGTATTTTTTATGTGTATCAACCTATTTCTAAAAAAGTATATAAAGAAACCATTCTTAAATTAGAAACCTCACCACTTTTATTTCTTAAGGAAAAATATAAAACAATTAATGAATTATTTGGGATTGATAAGAAAATTCTAGTTAACGACTTTAAAGCCATTTCTGCAGCCATTGAAAAAACTAAGCGTTTTACAGATTATGAAGAACTAGGTAAACTAGCGCGAAAAGCATATCCCGAAACCCTTTTAGGAACGTATTATATTGCACGTTTTTATGAGGAAACTGGAGAGCCTAAAAGAGCATTGCGTACCTATCAATCTGCTTATGTTTTAGATGAAATTGGCGGGATTACTCGAGAAGATATGCTTTACAGAGCAAACTTAATTAAACAAGATTTCGGATATTAATAAGCTGAAAATCTGATAATAGAAATATAATAGCAGGTAATAATTTCAAATTAGAAAATGGCCAAAGTAAAAACGACTTTTTTTTGTCAAAATTGTGGTGCACAGTACGCAAAATGGCAGGGGCAATGCAATGCCTGTAAAAATTGGAATACTATAGTTGAAGAGGTCGTGCAAAAGCCAGAGAAAAGCGATTGGAAAACGCCAAAATCTCCAGCAAAAAGAGCGTCTATTCCACTTAGAATTCAGGATATTGATACCTCTAAAGAAGCCAGATTAGACACGTTTGATGGGGAATTAAATCGCGTTTTGGGCGGCGGTATTGTACCAGGCTCATTAACGCTTTTGGGAGGCGAACCCGGTATTGGAAAAAGTACATTGTTGCTTCAAATTTCTTTAAAATTACCTTATAAAACTTTGTATGTTTCAGGTGAAGAAAGCCAGAAACAAATAAAAATGCGTGCCGAACGTATTAATCCGAATAACAATAATTGTTATATTTTAACCGAAACGAAAACGCAGAATATTTTCAAGCAAATTGAAGCTTTAGAACCCGATATTGTGATTATTGATTCTATTCAAACCTTGCATAGTGATTATATCGAATCCTCGTCCGGAAGCATTTCACAAATAAAAGAATGTACTACGGAGCTTATTAAATTTGCAAAAGAAACAGCAACCCCTGTATTATTAATTGGGCATATTACCAAAGATGGCAACATTGCTGGGCCTAAAATTTTAGAGCACATGGTGGATACCGTTTTACAATTTGAAGGCGATAGAAATCATATATTTCGAATTTTGCGTGCCAATAAAAATCGTTTTGGTTCTACTAGTGAATTAGGGATTTACGAAATGCAAGGTTCGGGTTTGCGTGAAGTAACCAATCCTTCCGAAATTTTAATTTCTAAAAAGGACGAAGAGTTATCGGGTAATGCCATTGCCGCCACGCTCGAAGGCATGCGGCCGTTAATGATAGAAGTGCAAGCTTTAGTGAGTACAGCGGTTTACGGTACGCCACAACGTAGCGCCACGGGTTTTAATGCCAAGCGTTTAAATATGCTTTTGGCCGTTTTAGAAAAGCGTGCAGGTTTTAGGTTGGGAGCAAAAGATGTGTTTTTAAATATTACTGGCGGCATTACTGTGGACGATCCTGCGATAGATTTAGCGGTGGTGGCTGCTATTTTATCATCCAATGAAGATGTGGCTTTACAAAAAGATTTTTGTTTTGCGGCCGAGGTAGGGTTGTCTGGCGAAATTCGTCCCGTGCAACGTGTAGAGCAACGTATTTTAGAGGCTGAAAAATTGGGGTTCGCCACTATTTTTGTATCTAAATACAATAAAATTTCACTTAAAAACACCACTATTTCAATTCAGTTAATTTCTAAAATTGAAGATTTGGTTGGGTTTGTTGTTTAACTTTTTTAATGGCAAATGTCGACAGAAGTTTATGATCAATTCAAAAATGATAAAACGCATTTTCTAAATGTTCAATTTTAAAGTCTTTAGCTTCTTTTACAATCGCGATAATATCAAAACGTACTTCAACATCGAGATCGTTGGAAGTCACGTATTCATCAATCGCTTTTACTAAGCGCTGAATTTGTTTTGGTTTCACAAAATCTTGTGGGTTTCCAAAATCGGCGGTCGATCGTGTTTTAACTTCAATAACGGCGAGAATATCTTCTTTTTGAGCAATAATATCAACTTCAGCTTTTTGAAAACGATAATTGCGTTCCAAAATATCATAGTCGTTTTTCAGTAGAAAATCGATAGCCAATTGTTCGCCTATTTTACCAAGTTCGTTATGTTCTGCCATGTTGCTGTCTAATAGTTATTTAAACCATGAGGAACTGCAACTTACAAATAATTTTTTAAGGTTAATAATTATCATAAAAAAATGGCTTTCAAATTCATGAAAACCATTTAATTATTTTTATAAAACTAAAGTGTGTTTTAATCTATAATCTTAAAACCGGTGTATGGTTGAAGTACTTCCGGAATTACAATACCATCTTCGGTTTGGTAGTTTTCTAAAATACCAGCAAGTACACGTGGTAATGCTAAAGAACTTCCATTTAAGGTATGTGCCAATTCGTTTTTACCTTCAGCATTTTTAAATCGAAGTTTTAATCGATTCGCTTGAAAGGTTTCAAAATTAGATACCGAGCTAATTTCTAACCAACGGTCTTGCGCTGTAGAAAACAATTCGAAATCGAAAGTTAAAGCCGATGTAAATCCTAAATCGCCACCACAAAGTCTTAAAATTCTGTAAGGTAATTTTAGTTCTTGAAGAATACCTTTTACATGTTCTACCATGCCGTCTAAGGCTTTGTAGGATTGTGATGGATGTTCTACACGTAAAATTTCAACTTTATCAAATTGGTGCAATCTATTTAAACCACGAACGTGAGCGCCGTAGCTTCCTGCTTCGCGTCTAAAACAAGGGGTGTAGCCTGTAATACCAATTGGTAATTCGCTTTCATCCACAATGGTATCTCTAAAAATATTAGTTCCCGGTACTTCGGCAGTTGGGATTAGGTATAAATTATCTTCACCCACGTGGTACATTTGCCCTTCTTTATCTGGCAATTGCCCGGTTCCAAAACCTGAAGCTTCGTTTACTAAAAGGGGTAATTGATATTCGGTGTAGCCAGCTGCTGTATTTTTGTCTAAAAAGTAAGCAATTAAAGCGCGTTGTAAGCGTGCGCCTTTCCCTTTATAAACTGGAAATCCTGCACCAGTAATTTTATTACCAAGCTCAAAATCGATGATATCGTATTTTTTAGCAAGTTCCCAATGTGGTAACGCGCCATCGTGCAATACGGGAATGTCTCCTTCTTTAAAAATCTCTTCGTTATCGTCCTCGGTACTTCCTTTTGGAACGGTTTCGTTAGGAACATTAGGGATTTTATATAGTAATTGCGTTAAAGATTCCACGGTAGAATTTAATGTATCGTTAAGTTCTTTCGAGGTTTCTTTTAACTGACTTGTTTTTTCTTTTAAAACATTCGCTTTTTGAGCTTGTCCTGTTTTGTATAAGTTTCCAATTTCTTTAGAAATGGCGTTGGATTCGGCTAAAGTATTGTCTAATTCGGTTTGAATGCGTTTACGATCTTCATCTAGCGCAATAACGTCGTTAATCATACTTGTGGCGTCGATGTTTCTTTTTTCCATTCGACTAATAACCAAATCTTTGTTTTCTCTAATAAAAGGTACTTGTAACATCTGCTAAAAATTTAAGCCACAAATTTAGGGAATTGGGAATTATTTTGGGCTTTTACTAGCTATGAATTTTACGAATTCACAGGAATTGTAAATTAGAAAAGGTTTTAACCAAAAGGAGGTGCTTATTTAGATTCTAAATCCGACTTTAAAATCCAATTACTATGCTTAAAAGTCTGCCATTCTACACTTGCTAAATCTACTTTCGGATTTATAAATTGTTTAAACGGTCTGCCATTTACACTCACTTTAGAATGTACATAAACTGCAATATCTTGTCCGTTTGCTTTGTATTCTTTTTTTAATCGTTGCGCAAATTGCCACATCATATCGGGTTTTGTACTTGCCGAACGTTTTTGTTTCGTTGTTAAATAATCATTCAATTTAACAATAAATCGTTTACCTGTTTTTTTGTTTTCAATAGCAAAAGAGGTGCTTCCACTTTTTATTCTTAGCATCATGCGCCACGATAACCGATGGGCTTCTTCGGTCCAAAGTACATTATCTTCAATAAAATAATGTCTCAGCGGTAAGCCTATTTGGATTATAAAATAGATTGAAAATAAAATGATTAATGGGTTTTTATGCTTCGGAAGATTTACGGATTCTTCATAATAAAAAGGCTTTTGTTTTAAAAACAGATTCCGAATGGTTTTAGCTTCAAAAAAGAAAAGTGAAAAGGCTAATGATAAAAAAGGAAAAATTCCAATTTGAAAAACAATGGCATTAAATAGATGAAAAAACACAGAAATGAAAAACATGTATTTCCGAGTGGGTTTAAAAAGTAGCAATGGAATAATTAATCCGTCGAATAAAATTCCGCCATAAGCTAAAACATAATGCACAGCTTTTTGCTGAAGTATTTCGCCAACCAAGGGGTAGTTTTGTTTATTTCGCATTAAAAGTTCAATAACCGTGGTATCGAGCCAATCCGGGTATAATTTTGCAACCGATGCATACGTGTAAACAATAAATAATTGCAAAACAAACACCCATTTACACCACTGTGGCATATAGAGTTTTTTAAGGTTTGCATTTTGGTTTGCATCTATAGAAGCATAACGGTTTGCCGGCATAAAAACCATAATACTACTAAGCAGCATAAGTAGATAATAATGGTTGTTATACGACGATTTTTGCATGAAATAGGTTGCCGCCCACATTAATGTAAATGCTATAATGCTAAACCTATATTTGTAACCAAGCATAACACAAAAGGCAAAAGCGCCCATAATGGCGTAATAAAAATACATGCCGTTTCCGGGAAGGGGTTGCAGCCATTCGAAACCAATAAATGAAAACGTGAATTTAGGTTCTACTAAAGTCTTGGAAACCCAACCCGTAAAAATAGCGCCTACCGATTCTAAAAAACAGAGTAAACCAAAAATAATTCGGAATACAATGAGTGCCGAATTATCAATAGATTTGAATAGAAACTTATTAATCATGTTGTTTTGCGATATAATCTTGTGTGAAGATTTTATCTTTTGCAAGTTGGGCTTTTAAAGCGTCTACCGATTCAAATTTTTCCTCATCACGAATACGTTCTAATAAATTTATTTGAAGGGTTTCTTCATAAAGATCGTTGTCAAAATTCAGAAAATGCACTTCAATAGTTTGCTTGTTTCCGTTAACGGTTGGGTTCATGCCAATATTCATCATGCCGAAAACCAATTGGCCGTTAATGTTTGCATTTACAATATAAGCGCCTTGTTTTGGAATGAGTTTGTAATCTTCTTTAATGTTAATATTTGCCGTTGGGTAATCAAGCTGTTTGCCCAAGCCTTTTCCTTTTACTACGGTTCCGTTTAGCATAAAAGGATAGCCTAAAAAGCTATTCGCTTTGGCTATATCCCCAGCTAATAAAGCAGCTCTAATTTTGGTAGAACTCACGGCAACATCGTTAATATCTTGAGCCGAAATTTCTTCAACTTCAAAACCAAATTGTTCCCCGAATTTTTTTAAATCGTTAATATCGGCATTTCTATTGCGTCCAAAGCGATGGTCGTAACCAATAATAACTTTTTTTGCATGCAGTTTATCTACTAATATTTGTTTTACAAAATCTTCTGCCGAAAGCCGTGAAAATGCCGTGGTAAATTTTTTAACTAGTAAATAATCTAAACCTAAAGCTTCTAAAATATCATGACGTTCGTCTATAGTATTAATGAGCTTTATGTTCGAATCTTTTTGCAAAACCATACGTGGATGTGGAAAAAAAGTGAGTACCACAGATTTTAAATCCTGTAAATTACCGGCATTAATTAATCGCTTAATTATTTTTTGATGCCCAATGTGTACGCCATCAAAGGTGCCAATGGTTACAATGGTGTCCTGGTTTTCTATCGTGTTTGCAGAATTACTTAATTTCAACGTATCAATTTTGCACAAATTTAATTATTAACTCTGTATTAAACCATGAATAAAACCGACTATTTTAAAAAGCTGAAAATAATTGCAATAAATGTATAATTTTTAAAATGATAGAGCGTTTTTTTGTTATTCATAAATTAACAACCTATTTTTATTGTTTATGCCCTTTTTTAAAAATATTAGAATGAAGCGACTATACTTTAAAACCACTTATTTTTTATTTCTCGTTTTTTTATTCTCTATTTTTGGTTATAGCCAGAACGGAAAAGCTTTATGGACAAAGACTTCCCAAAGTCGGGCTGCTAAACTTAAAATTTCAGAAAATATAACCGTCCCTGAAAAAGCTATAAATTATACGTTGAATGTTGAAGGGTTGAAGGATTATTTAAAAGATGCTCCAAAGCGTGATAGTGAATCGGCGGTTGAGGTTGTTTTAAGCTTCCCTACAGCTAACGGAGATTTTGAGCAATTTGAAATAGAAGAAGCTTCTGTATTACACCCCGATCTTCAAGCTGAAATGCCTAATTCTCGAAGTTATATAGGGAAAAGTATCGAACATCCAGGACATACCATTCGGTTTAGTGTCACACCACAAGGTTTACACACTATGTTGATGTCTTCCGAAGCTAGTACGCAATTTATAGATCCTATAAATTATGGTGAAAGCGATTATGTAGTTTACAATAAAAGTGATTTGCCAGCACAAGACGCCCCTTTTTCTTGTGGTTTTAAAAATATAGAAGTTTCAAAAAAAACGGAAGATAATAAAGAAGTTGCCGCTGTTTTAAATGATGGGTTTTTAAGAACTTACCGATTAGCCATTGCGAGTACTATAGAATATTCTGAATTTCATTGGAAAGCGGCCGGATTAACAGCCAGTAGTTCTGTTGATGATAAAAAAAATGCTGTAATGAATGCCATGATTGTTACTATGACTCGAGTAAATGCGCTTTATGAGCGAGAATTATCTATTAGTATGCAGTTTGTGGCCGATAATAAAGATGTTATTTTTATTGATACCGATACCTTTTCTAATGATGATGCCGATGCATTAATATACCAAAGTCAAATGGAAATAGATGCTATTATTGGTGAAGGAAATTATGATGTTGGCCATACCTTTAGTACGGGAGCTGGAGGTTTGGCAGAGTTAGGGTCTGTATGTGTTTCGGGTAAAAAAGCGCAGGGTGTTACCGGTTCAGATTCTCCTGTTGGGGATGCTTATGATATTGATTATGTAGCTCACGAATTAGGCCATCAGTTTGGAGCGCTACACACCTTTAATAGTGTTGAAGATAATTGTGGAGGTGGTAATAGAACAACTGAAAGTGCATACGAGCCAGGAAGTGGAACCACAATAATGGCTTATGCTGGAATTTGTAGTCCAGATAATGTGCAAGCTAATAGTGATGATTATTTTCACCAAAATAGCTTGCAACTTATTTGGAATCATATTAGCGACTCTAGAACCTCTTGTGCTATTGAAAGGCCTAGTGGCAATGCAGAACCTGTAGCACTTGTTGAAGAAAAAACTTATGTAATTCCTATCTCTACACCATACAAATTATTGGGATCATCTACTGATGCCGACGGGACGGATTCGCATACTTATACTTGGGAGCAGTATGATTTAGGAAGTTCTGGTTTGCCATTGGAAACCAATAGCACTGGACCTCTTGTGCGTTCCTATCAAGGCACCTCCAACCCTATACGGTATGTTCCGGCGTTGGAAGATTTAATTTATTCTAATGGATCTACCGATTGGGAAAAATTAGCTTCAGTAAGTCGGGATATAAATTTTAAACTCACAGTAAGAGATAATGCGGAATATGGCAGAACATCGTCGGCAGGTATAACGTTTGCCACTACCGATGTCGCAGGCCCTTTTGTGGTAACCTCGCAAAACGAACCTGGATTAAGTTGGGCTGGTGGTAGCTTACAAACTATAACTTGGGATGTAGCAGGAACTAACGCTAACGGAATCAATACAGATAAAGTAAATATTTTATTATCTACCGATGGCGGATTAACTTACCCTACAACCTTAGCTTCTAACGTCGATAATAATGGTTCTTTAAATATTACAGCGCCTATTTTACAAGCTGCAAATTGCAGAATTATGGTTGAAGCCGTTGGGAATATATTTTTTGCTATAAATAAAGAAGATTTTGCAATTGGTTATACCGTTACAAAAACGTGTGATGAATATTCTACCTCACCAAATATAGATATCCCCGATAATACAAATATCTACGAAGTAAGCAGTATTGAAGTCGGTGAATCTGCAATCGTTACAGATATTAATGTTGGCGTTAATATTACGCATACCTATAAAGGAGATATGCAACTTGTTTTGGTAGGCCCCAATAATGAGGAGGTTAATTTAATATCTTCTTTTTTCTGTAAAACAGGGAATTTATTTGTAACGTTTGATGATAGTGCTACCGCATTCGATTGTAATAATACCGAAACTAATGAAACGTATCAACCTGAAAATAAATTGTCTGTTTTTAATGGTGAAAATGCTAAAGGCACTTGGCGTTTAAAGTATGTAGATTTAGGAGCTGGTGATACCGGAACATTAAACTCTTGGTTTATTGAAATTTGTGAAACGAGTTTAGAACCATTAGAAGTAGTTACTGTTGGTCTTGAAGATTTAAAGGTGTTCCCAAATCCTAATACAGGTGAATTTAATTTGAATTTTTCTCCCGTATCTGATAATGTGCATGTTGAGGTATTTGATGTACGAGGCCGTCGTGTTTACACCGAAAATTTTATAAATGAAGAATTAATTAATGAAACTATTAATTTACATCAAGTACAATCTGGAATGTATGTTTTAAAAGTTAGCGATGGCTCTTTGCAAATTGCTAAAAAAATTATTGTTAAATAAGTATATTTCGATAAAAAAATGGAGTGATGTATGAAATCTATTGTTTTTAGTATTTCGGTAGCCTTTATTTCGTGGACAATTGGATTGATTTTAAATGCGGCAATTCAAAACAAGTCTTTTTACCATTATTTAGAGAACTTTAATTTTATAAAGCGAGATAAGTGGAATAAAATTATTGGACTTGGGTACTTTAAGTGGATTGTAAAAAACACCTTTTTTAAATTTTTTAATCAGAAAATAAAATTGAAAGAGAAGAACGCCGATTTAAATACGATACGACGTGAGATGACTATTGCGGAAATAGGGCATTTAATTGGGTTTGTGTTTATGACAATTGTTGCGCTTTATAAAGGGGTTTTGGGGAGTTATTCTTTAGCGTTCACCATCATGATTTTTAATGTTTTTATGAATTTATATCCTTCATTACTGCAACAGGAAAACAAACGTAGAATGGATCGTTTGATTAGAAAAAAGAGTAAAACTAGCGATTGTTAGCATCGAAAAAATGTTAGTTTTTCTGCTACTAACGCTAGTATTTTTTACTGTGTTAAGACGGCCAGTTATTTGCCATTAAACGTATTCATGGTGTTGGTTACACCAGCTAAACCGAAAGATTTAACAAGTTCTATGGATTTTGATAAGCGTTCTGGTAGAATTTTGTTTTCTTCATCGCACCACTCGCCAAGGACATAGTCTATTTGTTTGCCTTTACTAAAGGTGTCACTAATGCCGAAACGGAAACGGTTATATTTTGTAGTGTTTAGAGTGGCTTGAATGTCTTTTAATCCGTTGTGGCCACCATCGCTTCCTTTGGTTTTTACACGAATGCTTCCGAAAGGTAAATTAAGATCATCTGTAATAACTAGTAAATTTTCTAATGGAATTTTTTCTTTGGTCAGCCAGTATTGTACGGCTTTACCGCTTAAATTCATATACGTGCTTGGCTTTAGTAAAATAAAGGTGCGTCCTTTTAATTTATAGGTGGCTATGTCGCCAAGTTTTTGGGTTTCGAAGGTTAGATTCTCTTCGCTTGCCAGATGGTCTAAAACTTTAAAACCTATGTTATGACGTGTGTTTGCGTATTTTTCGCCTATGTTACCTAAGCCGACGATTAAAAATTTTTTCATTTTTGATATTACTTTCACTTAAGGTGCAAATATACTATTTCCTTTTGGTTGATTACAAGTGTTGGCAGATTTGCGTTAGGGATTGAGGCTTTGTTGAAGCTCTTTTTGTGTTGGATGTATTATAGTTGAAAAGGACTGAATGTAGAGCTTGCCAAAATATAATGAGATGGTTGAAATACTTGGTGCACAAAAAAGCGACTGCCGAAAGCCCGACCATAACCTTGCCCTTAAAGCAAGGTTGTGGTAACGCCCTAATTATTTATTTAGAAAACTCAGTGAAATATTTATAAAATAGCGGAATGGTTTCTATGCCTTTTAGGTAGTTCCATACGCCAAAATGTTCGTTTGGTGAGTGGATGGCATCGCTGTTTAAACCGAAGCCCATAAGGATGGTTTTGCTTTGTAATTCTTGCTCGAACAGGGCTACAATGGGGATACTTCCGCCGCTACGTTGTGGTATTGGAGCTTTGTCAAAGGTGTCGCTGTAAGCATGGCTTGCGGCTTTGTAGCCTATGCTGTTTATTGGGGTTACGTAACCTTGGCCGCCGTGGTGTGGGGTTACTTGTACGGTTACGCCTTTAGGGGCGATGCTTTCGAAATGGGTTTTAAAAAGTTGTGTTATAGTTTCCCAATCTTGGTTTGGTACTAAACGCATAGAGATTTTAGCGTAGGCTTTGCTGGCAATTACGGTTTTTGCGCCTTCGCCGGTGTAGCCGCCCCAAATGCCGTTTACATCGAGTGTTGGACGAATGGCATTGCGTTCGTTTGTGGTGTATCCGGTTTCGCCGTAAACATCGTTAATGTTTAAGGCTTTTTTATAGTGTTCTAAACTGAAAGGTGCTTTTGCCATTTGTGCACGTTCTTCGGCTGAAAGTTCTTCGACGTTATCATAAAAACCAGGAATGGTAATACGATTGTTTTCGTCGTGAAGTGAGGCTATCATTTTACTTAAAATGTTTATTGGGTTGGCTACTGCGCCGCCGTAAAGACCCGAGTGTAAATCTCGATTTGGACCAGTAACTTCTACTTCTACGTAACTTAAGCCTCGTAAACCGGTGGTTATGGATGGCACATCATTCGCAATCATGCCGGTGTCGGAAATTAAAATGACGTCGTTTTTAAGTTTGTCGTGGTTGTTTTTCACAAAAGTAGCTAGGTTAGCGCTGCCCACTTCTTCTTCGCCTTCTATCATGAATTTTACGTTGCATGGCAGTTGGTTGGTAGAAGTCATAAACTCCATGGCTTTTACGTGCATGTACATTTGGCCTTTGTCATCGCAGGCACCGCGGGCGAAAATGGCACCGTCGGGATGTGTTTCGGTTGTTTTTATTACGGGTTCGAATGGTGGGGAGTCCCAAAGGTTAATTGGATCTGGCGGTTGCACATCGTAATGGCCATAAACTAATATGGTTGGTAGATTTTTATCTATTGTTTTTTGTCCGTACACAATAGGATGGCCGTCGGTTTGGCAAATTTCTACGGTGTCGCATCCTGCTTGTTCTAATCTGGTTTTTACAGCTTCGGCGGTTTTTAAAACATCAGTTTTATAAGCGGAGTCTGCACTTATGGACGGCATTTTAAGGAGTTCGATAAGTTCGTTTAGGAATCTATCTTTATGTTCGGCGATGTAATTTTGAATACTTTTCATGGGGTAAATGTTGTTATTTCATCAAAAGTATAAAAAAAAGAATGTTTTTTTTGGTAAAGCAGTTTGCAATTTAAAAATCTTGTTTATATTTGCAGTCCTTTAGCGGGCGTGGTGGAATTGGTAGACACGCTAGACTTAGGAATTAGGCAAGAAAAAGTTATTAAAATATTAAAATGCGGGAGTGGTGGAATTGGTAGACACGCCAGACTTAGGATCTGGTGCCGCGAGGTGTGAGAGTTCGAGTCTCTTCTCCCGCACATTTTAAACTGCGTTATCGTAGACAAAAGCTTCTCAATTTTGAGGAGCTTTTTTTGTTCAGGTACAACATAGGTACAACATTTTGTTTTTTTTCTTTCTTTAAATAGTTTTTGATATGTTTTGATTTCATTTAGTGTCATGTAAAAAACTTTATCCTTGTTTACTGAAACGGTATCAATTCTTTTTTAACTTTAGTCAAAAATTTAATTCTTTTTCATTTGCAATTTCTACAAGACTTATTAGATAATAGAGAGCCTGCCAATCGATGGCAAGATTATAGAACCTTTTGTGACGAAATTAAAAATGTTGACATTGATATTTATATTAAGGCACTACCAGAATTGCTTGAAAATTTAAAAAGTAACTATCCTACAAGAAATCTTCAAGTAGCCATAACTCGCGAAGCAAAAGAGGACGCTTCTTTTGGAAAAGAAATTTATTTAAAGACACTTGAAACGAATAATCCTGATTCGTATTTTACATTAATGGATATTCTATCTGGATTATATCATTCAGACCAAAAGTTTGTAATAGATGAAATTAAACGCCTAATCAAAGATGATAACATAAGCTTCAATGAAATAGGAATAAAATCTATCGTTAAAATTGATTTAATTGCGAAAACAACACCAAAAACATTTGTAAGCTGGATTGAGAAACAATTCAGTAGTATTATTAATAATGAAAGTTTAGAGAAGCTATGGCCATCAATTTTCTTTACCATTAGAAATAAAAGAAATGAATTAAAAAATGCAGATAAAATTATAGATAAGCTATCAATTATTGCCACTATTGAAATTCAATTAGAGCTTATTTACTTCTTGGATTACAATATCGATTTAGATAACGAAATACACCTATTCAAAAAATATCTTCCATTATTGCTTCACATTGATATAGAACATGCTGGAGCATATAGTCAATTGGCATATCGATTAGAAAATGTAGCCAAAACCAATTTAAGTTTAGTGGTTGATTTTATTACTGATTGGGTAGCCATGAGTGCTGATAATGCTAGAAAGATTGAATATTTCAGTCATTTGCTAAATACACTTTGTGATGATTTTTATACTGACTTTCAAAAGCTATACACCAACTGGTTAAATAATGACAATCCCAATTTTCATATTGCTATTTTTAAAATGAATAGCGTTAGATATATGAGAAATTTATCTGGATTAACGGTTTCTGAAGATGTAATAAAAGACTTTTCAGATTATGATATTGAATTTATCACGTATAAAATACTCGCTTTCGTTTATGATAAGGACACCTCAATTTCCTTGGTGTATTCTATATTGGAACAAAAAGCAGATAACAAAGAAGTCGTTCCGTTTTTAGCTGATTTGTTTATCAACCATATCATCTTTAATTATTATTCTGCGATAGAGTTTTTAAACTTAAAAAAGAAGACTGCAAGTAGAAAGCTCAAAAAAATAATTAACGATATTGTAAAAGAAGGCGAATATAAATATAAGGCATATTCAAATTTAGAAAACTTAAAAGAGTTTGCACCTTCAGAACGAAGACTTATTTACTATAATAAAATCGAAGGTAAAAAATTCAGTAAATCATTTAAAGAAAGTGAAACAGAAAGCCCTTCCTTTTTTAAATCTCTTAAAACAATTAATTATAGAGCAGGTAAATCTATATTCTCAAAATACGAAGGCGAATACACGGAAAAGATGATACCAGCACTTATATCTCATTCTGGCGAAATGCCAAGAGGCGAATTTATTGACCCAATAGGTCAAGCACAAGAAAGATTGTATTGGCAAAATTTTAAAAGAAGACAATGAGATTTTTATTAAGCGAATACATAAATCTTTTAAAAGAGGATAAAGAGCTTGATACTTTACTGACTGATTTGTTAGTTGGAATGAAATTCACAACCATTTCAAAACCAATGAAAGGTCGTCAATTTGGTGTGGATATTTCTGCTGTTGGTATAGATCCAGAAGATGGTATTAAAAAAGTGTTTTTGTTAGCTGTGAAACAAGGCAATCTAACAAGAACAACTTGGGATGGAAATATAAATGCAATTCGCTCTACTTTAAACCAAATAAAGGATACTTATATACCTATTTCTTTAACAACAAATCTCAAAAAACTTCCTATAAAAATAATTGTTAGTACAAATGGAGTAAGAAATCAAAATGTACTTAGCGATTGGACACAATATGTCGAACAAAACACAACAGATACTATTGAGTACGATTTTTGGGGAACAGGCGAAATAAGTGCTATGCTTGACGACTATTTGGCAAATGAAAAATTATTTCCGCAGGAGTACCAATCGCTGTTAAGAAAGTCCTTAGTATTTCTAGAATTACCAGATTATGATTTACAACATTTCTATGCGCTTATTCAGCAAATTTTAGAGAAGCAACCCAAGCAGAAAAGGCAAATCTTAAAAAAGTTGAGGCTGGTAAGATTGTGTTTAAATATCATTTATAAATGGTCTCAGGAAAATAATAACTTAAAGCCTTCTATTTTTGCAAGTGAACGTTGTTTACTTTTATTTTGGCATTTTATACAAGAAGGTAATCATTTAGAGAAAAGCTATGTCAGGGAAGAATTTTACAAAATTCACTCATTAAAAAGAACAATAGGTGTCAATTATTTCAATAAAGTAGTTGAACACTATAAAGTTGAACACAGCATATACAAGTACAGTAGAAATAGTTTAGAATATAGCTTGAATGTTTGGGAGGAAATAGGAATAATAGCAATCATAGGCTTAACCGAAATACAAGAGTTTAGAATCCATTATCGAGAAGGAAATGAAGAACAAGCACAAACCTATTATCAAAGCGCACTTTCAATTAGTAATGGATTATGTCTGTTTATTCAGAACAATCCACCTTCAAAATATCCAGAATACGATGTCCATAGTATTGAAATTGCATTAGCACTTAATCTAATGAATTTTACAAGAAACTTCGACCCAGCCAAAAAATGGATTTCTGAAATGACTTTAGGTTTTAACAATAATTATAAGCTTAATAAGTTTTTTCCTTTGTTTAGAAAAAGTTATGAAAAGCTGGTAGATATTCACAATGGCGAAGAAGAATGTGATGTCCAATCATCTATGATAATTCCTATTTTGGCTGAATATGCTTTAGTATTTAATGATGAAGATTTATACAAGTTCGTAAGGAAGATTTCTACGGAACTTTTTACAGACTTAAATTTACAGATTTGGTTTCCGCTTAAAGAAATGGAAAATAAAATTTGTATTCAAGATTATAGTCATGGCGAAGGCACAACAAAACATTCAGTAACGCTTTATGAGGATGTTGAAACTTATAAAAAAGAAGTTTTAGAAGAGATTAAACTTTTTGGATTAGAAAAAGATTTTAAAATCTTTAAGCACATTTTCGATAGTGTCGCTCATGTTGCCAGTAGGCACTATAAGAGCCAACCATTTCCTTCAACTTGGCGTGTTTTTATGAAGCAAGAAGTCTCAACAAAATAATAGAATAATGTCAAATCCAATAAAACAACATTATATACCACGTTCATATTTAAAGAACTTTGCAGTTGAAGGAAGAAAAAGAAATCACTTTGTGGATGTTTACAAAATGGATAATGATATGCTATTAGAGCAAATTAGTACTAAAGATATTTGTTTTGAAAAGAATATTTATACAATACCAGCTGAATCAGATGAAATAAAATATGCCTTAGAAAAACACTATGCTGAAAATGTTGATAGTGAGTTTCCAAAAGTATATAAGTTACTTATTGACGAAAAACTGCTTACGGTTACGCAAGAGCAAAAAATCCAAATACTTTATGTATGTCTATCATTATATTTCCGCACACCAAGGATTTTAAATCATCAAAAAAGTTTTAATAACCAAATATTTGATACTGCTTCACATACAGTAAATAAAGAAGGTATTATTAAAATGAATTTGTATGGAGAAAAAATGGAATTTCATATTGATGATATTGAGGTAGTTAAAAAAGAATATAATGAACGTGCAAGAACAGTTTTTTTAGTAAATCATTTAGAACAATGGGGGAATTTTGTACAGTTCAAATATGATTGTACAATAAATGTGATTAAAATTAATGACACCAATGCACCAATAATAACGTGTGATAACCCCGTTTCAATAAGACATTTTGAAACAAATAAATTTCAAGGTTTATATGATCCTAAAGCAGTTATTACATTACCCTTGGATCGTTCACATTATTTAGAGATACATCCTAATGACTATGCAGATGGTCAAACACGAATTAATAGACTTACTCAAGATAGAGACTATGTATTTACAACAAATGGAGTTACCCAACAGAATGCTGAAAACTTATTAGTAGCATACAAAGGAGATATTGATAAACATTTTGATATTCAAAACCATTATGAAAATCCAGAAAATGGAGAAGAATTTTTAAAAAAAGCTCAATATAGAGTAGAACAAGCTCTTGTTTTATTTGATATTCTAAAGAAAAAGGGATTTGATTCAAAAGAGTTTATAGGTAAACTTAAAGAACTTTTAGAGCATCCATATTGTAAAGATGATATACAAATGTTGAAATATAAAAAAGTACTTTCTAAAATGGAAAAATGGTAACAACGCGTAAACTCTAAACCTCTAAACTTCTGTTAAACAAAACAAGGTGTTGTTAAAATTTCGTAACTTTGCAATCAGTATGAAACAAATATTCCATCAAATAATGTCTTTGGCAATGGCTTTTGTAGTGTTATTCTCTACAATGTCATTTACGCTTAATATGCATTATTGTGGAGATACTTTGGTTAAAACTGCTATGTTCAATAAAGCGGAAGGATGCGGAATGGAAATGGAAAAACCTTCAACTGAGGGTTGTTCTATTATAAAAAAGAACTGTTGTAATGATGAACAATTGGTAGTAGATGGTCAAGACGAACTGCAATTACAAGTTGACAAAATTTCTTTTGAGCAACAAGTATTCATTGCTTCATTTGTTTACACTTATATTAACCTTTTTGAAGGTTTAGATAATAATGTATCTTCTTACGAAGCATACGAACCACCACTCGTCATAAAGGAAATCTTCAAGATTGACGAGACTTATTTAATTTGATTTTTAAACAATAGACTGTTTTATCCTATGACTGTATGATGTCATAAGGATAATTTGCTGTATTCGGTGTTTTCCTAACGCCAATGTCTAACTGTTTAATAATCAAAGCTAATGCTAAATAAAAGCATCAAATTTTTAATAGAAAATAAACTCGTAGCAGTTCTGCTACTCGTCCTTTTTGTTGGATGGGGAACTGTAAACGCACCTTTTAATTGGGACACAGGATTTTTACCAAGCAACCCCGTAGCGGTAGATGCCATTCCAGATATTGGAGAAAACCAACAAATTGTATTTACAAAGTGGGATGGTCGTTCGCCACAAGATATAGAAGACCAAATTACTTATCCTTTAACGACTTCTTTACTCGGTATTCCAGGAGTGAAAACCATTCGTAGTTCTTCTATGTTCGGGTTTTCAAGTATCTATATCATTTTTGAAGAAGATATAGAATTCTATTGGAGTCGCAGTCGTATTCTAGAAAAACTCAATTCATTACCAAGTGGATTATTACCAGAAGGTGTTAATCCTGCATTGGGACCAGATGCCACGGGTTTAGGACAAATATTTTGGTACACTCTTGAAGGTCGAGATGAAAACGGAAATGTTACCGGCGGTTGGGATTTACACGAACTGCGTAGCATTCAAGATTACTATGTAAAATATGCTTTATCTACTGCAAGTGGTGTTTCTGAAGTAGCTTCCATTGGTGGTTATGTTCAGGAGTATCAAGTTGATGTCAATCCAGAGTTGATGCGTCAATATAACATTGGTTTAAACCAAGTTGTAAAAGCGGTTAAAAGTAGCAATCAAGATATTGGTGCGCAGACTTTAGAAATCAATCAAGCTGAATATTTAGTGCGTGGTTTGGGTTATGTGAAATCTGTTGAAGATATTGAAAATGCTGTAGTGACTTCCGAAGATTTTACTTCAATTAAGATTAAAGACATTGGTAAAGTATCATTAGGTCCAGCAACACGAAGAGGTTTATTAGACAAAGAAGGTGCTGAAGTCGTTGGTGGCGTTGTAGTGGCGCGATATGGTGCTAACCCAATGGAGGTCATTAACAATGTAAAAGCTCAAATTGAAGAACTAAAAGGTGGATTACCAACAAAAGTATTGGCTGATGGACGAACATCACAATTAACAGTCGTTCCTTTCTATGATCGTACCGAACTTATTCAAGAAACATTAGATACACTTAATGAAGCATTAACACTAGAAATATTAATTACCATTTTGGTTATTATTGTTATGGTTTTCAATTTAAGAGCTTCTATTTTAATTTCTGGATTGTTGCCTGTTGCAGTATTAATGGTATTTGTTACGATGAAACTGTTTAACGTAGATGCCAATATTGTAGCACTTTCTGGTATTGCTATTGCTATTGGAACTATGGTAGATGTAGGCGTCATTCTAGCAGAGAATATGATTCGCCATCTCGATGATGAAAAATTACGGTTACGAGAAGATGGTACAGCGTTAACTACAAATGAAGTAGTTTATAATGCGACTGCCGAAGTTTCAGGAGCAATCTTAACAGCGGTATTAACTACAATCATCAGCTTTGTGCCTGTATTTACAATGATTGGTGCAGAAGGAAAATTGTTTAGACCTTTAGCTTTTACCAAAACGATGGCATTATCAGCATCTTTGGTTATTGCTTTGTTTCTAATTCCACCATTCGCAGCTTATTTATTCAGAAAAACATCACTTAAAAGTTCATTTAAATACATTATAAATGGTGCTTTAATAATTGCTGGAATCGCAATTATGGTTACTGGATATTGGCTAGGGATTATTTTAGTTGCTTTTGGTATTACAGGTTTACTCGGAGTTTTAGGTAAACTAAATAAGAAAAACAGCAATCTTGTAAATATTATTATTTCATGTACTGCCATTATATTTTTACTTGCCGAATATTGGCGACCATTAGGTTTTGACAGAAGTATTCTAGTAAACTTAATTTTTGTGGCTATTATTTGCTTTGGAATTTTAGGAATAT
This sequence comes from Algibacter pacificus, assembly GCF_008033385.1. Lineage (GTDB taxonomy): Bacteria > Bacteroidota > Bacteroidia > Flavobacteriales > Flavobacteriaceae > Algibacter > Algibacter pacificus. The sequence continues at coordinate 178,846 of NZ_VOGY01000005.1, forward strand.
TTTCAATTTTTAGAAGGTATTATGGTCAATTTTTAAATTGGGCTTTAGCAAACAAGTTATTGTTTTTAATTATTCCAGCAACTGTTCTAGTTTCTGGAGGATGGATTATGAATAATACAGGAAAAGAATTTATGCCATCTTTAAACGAAGGCTCTTTTCTATTAATGCCAACCTCATTACCACATTCAGGTGTTGCCGAAAATAAACGTGTTCTTCAGCAATTGGATATGGCTGTAGCCACCATTCCAGAAATTGAAACCGTAGTAGGAAAGTCTGGTAGAACAGAATCTGCATTAGATCCTGCGCCTTTATCTATGTACGAAAACATGATTCAGTATAAGTCTGAATACATGCGTAACTCAAAAGGAAAAAGACAACGCTACAAAGTAAACGACGATGGTGCTTTTGAGTTGAAAGATGGAACATTTATCGCCAACCCTAATAATTCAGAAAATGTTGTTTTTACAAAAGTTAGACATGCTCAACTAATTGAAGATAATGATGGAGAATTCTATCGCAATTGGCGACCAGAAATTAATAGTCCTGATGATATTTGGAATGAAATAGTTAGAGTTACCAAATTACCAGGGGTTACTTCTGCACCAAAATTACAACCCATAGAAACCAGATTGGTCATGCTTCAAACAGGTATGCGTGCACCTATGGGAATAAAAGTAAAAGGGCAAGATTTAAAACAAATTGAAGCGTTTGGATTGCAACTAGAAACCATTCTTAAACAAGCTGAAGGTGTAAAAGAGCAAGCTGTTTTTGCAGATAGAATTGTAGGGAAACCTTATTTACTTATTGATATTGATAGAGAAAAAATAGCACGTTATGGTGTGTCTATAGAGGATGTACAAAGTGTGCTGAAAGTAGCAATTGGTGGTATGGCTATAACGCAAACGGTTGAAGGAAGAGAACGCTATGCTGTTAGGGTGCGATATCCAAGAGAACTGCGTGGTAATCCAGAAGATATAAAAGGTATTTATATTCCTGTTGAAAAAGGAAGTCCTGTTCCATTAAGTGAATTAGCAACTATTAGATATGAACAAGGTCCGCAAGTCATTAAAAGTGAAGACACCTTTTTAGTTGGCTATGTGTTGTTTGATAAATTAGATGGGTTTGCGGAAGTTGATGTTGTTGAAAATGCGCAAGCTTTGTTTCAGCAAAAAATAGATTCAGGAGAATTAACTGTTCCTAAAGGCATCAGCTATAAATTTACAGGAACTTATGAAAATCAGTTACGAGCTGAAAAAACACTTTCTGTAGTCGTTCCATTAGCACTTGCTATTATTTTCTTGATTCTGTATTTCCAGTTCAAATCTGTTACTACGTCATTAATGGTTTTTACAGGAATAACGGTTGCATTTGCAGGTGGTTTTATAATGATATGGCTGTACGGTCAAGATTGGTTTTTCAATTTCAGTTTATTTGGAGAAAATATGCGAGACCTTTTCAATATGAAAACCATCAATTTGAGTGTAGCAGTTTGGGTAGGTTTTATAGCATTATTTGGTATTGCTACTGATGATGGTGTCGTTATGGCAACATACCTCACGCAAACTTTTGACCGTGAAAAACCTTCTGATAAAAAGAGTATTAGAGCTTCCGCTTTACAAGCTGCCAAAAAACGTATTCGTCCGTGTTTAATGACTACTGTAACTACCATTTTGGCGCTTTTACCAGTATTGACATCCACAGGAAAAGGAAGTGATATTATGATACCTATGGCAATTCCAATATTTGGCGGAATGGTTATAGACATTACCTCTTACTTTATTGTACCCGTATTATATAGCTGGAGAGAAGAGTTTAAATTGAAAAGAGCAAACAAATGAAAAGAATAATTTATACACTCATAGGTTTATTAGTTTTTAGTGTTTCAAATGCACAAGAACTAGAAACACTTATTGATGAAGCATTAAATAACAATCCTGAAATTCAAAAGTTTGAATTACAGTATAGTATTGCTTCCGAAAAAGTGAATGAAGTAAATACATTACCTAATACCGAATTTGGAGTGGGTTACTTCGTAAGCGAACCAGAAACACGTACAGGAGCGCAACGCTTCAAAGTATCCGCTAAACAAATGTTGCCTTGGTTTGGTAATATAACAGCAAGAGAAAACTATGTGAGCGCTTTGGCAGATGCTAAATACGAAGATATTGTTATTGCCAAAAGAAAATTGATGGTTTCGGTATCACAATCCTATTACAACCTTTACGCTAATAACGCAAAACAAGACGTATTAAGCGAGAATATTAAACTACTTAAAACTTACGAAATATTGGCTTTAACATCGGTTGAAGTTGGGAAAGCTTCAGCTGTAGATGTTTTGCGATTACAAATGCGTCAAAACGAAATGCAACAATTAAAAGATGTTTTGAGTCAACAGTTTTTAGCAGAACAAACTACTTTTAATAAGCTTTTAAATCGTGATAAAGATTTAGAAGTTTCTGTTGTTAACGAGTTAATAATTCCTTCAGAAGATTTTGAAATAACTTCTGAAAATTTGGACCTACATCCTGAATTACTGAAATTCGATAAACTCTATCAGTCGGTAGAGCAATCTGAATTATTAAACCAAAAAGAAAGCAGTCCAATGATTGGTTTCGGCTTAGATTATATCAATGTTGATAAACGTCCTAACATGGATTTTAGTGACAATGGAAAAGATATAATTATGCCAATGGTATCCCTATCTATTCCCATATTCAATAATAAGTACAAATCCAAAACCAAACAAAATGAGTTGCAACAGCAAGAGATTTTGGCACAAAAACAAGAGCGTACAAATACTTTAGAAACACTATTAGATAAAGCAGTAAACGATAAGGTTTCAGCTAGAATAAGTTATGTAACCCAAACTAAGAACTTAAAGCAAGCTAATGATGCTGAAGAGATTCTTATTAAAAATTACGAAACAGGAACGGTTGATTTTAATGACGTTTTGGACATACAAGAATTGCAATTGAAGTTTCAAATGAACCAAATAGAGTCGGTTAAAACCTACTATGTGAAAACTACAATTATTAACTATTTAACAAAGCAATAATGAAACACACATATCACATACACGGAATGACTTGCAACGGTTGTCGCAGTCACGTAGAAGAAACACTTTCAAAAGTGAAAGGTGTTTCAAAGGCTTCTGTTGATTTAGAAAAAGCAGAAGCAACCATCGAAATGGAATCTCATATTCCAATAGAGAAGTTTCAAGAAGCTTTAAAAAAGGGTGGTGGAAAGTATAGTATTCATAAATCAGGAGAAGACCTTCATACAAAAGTAGAAAAGGAAAAACAGCCAAAAGGTAAAGGCTCAGGTACATTTTATTGCCCAATGCATTGCGAAGGCGAAAAGACCTATGATAAATCAGGAGATTGTCCTGTCTGCGGAATGGATTTAGTCGAAGAACAAAATCTATCCACAACTTCAATAGAACAATGGACGTGTCCTATGCATCCAGAAATTATAAAAGATGAAGCAGGTGCCTGTCCTAAATGCGGAATGGATTTAGTACCAATGGAAGCAGATAGTTCAGCGGAAGAGAAAACCTATAAAAAGTTATTAAAGAAGTTTAAGATTGCAGTAATATTCACATTGCCAATTTTCTTAATCGCAATGAGCGAAATGCTGACCAATAATCCATTGTATGACATCATGGAACAAAAATATTGGAATTGGATTCAGTTTGCATTATCCATTCCAGTTGTATTTTATGCTACTTGGATGTTCTTTGAACGTGCCTATAAAAGTATAAAAACGTGGAATCTTAATATGTTTACACTTATTGGAATAGGTGCTGGTGTAGCTTGGTTATTTAGTGTTTTTGGTATGTTTTTTCCAGACATTTTTCCAAGTCAGTTCAAAACGGAATCTGGAGCAGTACACGTTTATTTTGAAGCAGCAACCGTTATCCTAACATTAGTGCTTTTAGGTCAACTTTTAGAAGCTCGTGCGCATAGTAAAACCAATTCAGCAGTAAAAGAATTGTTAAAGCTAGCACCCAATAAAGCTATAAAAGTAGTAGATGGCGAAGATGTTGAAGTAACCATCGATGCTATTGAATTAAATGATATTCTAAAAGTAAAACCAGGCGATAAAATTCCTGTGGATGGCTCGATAACAGAAGGAGATACAACCATTGACGAATCTATGATTACTGGAGAGCCAATTCCTGTTAATAAAACAGTAAATGATAAAGTAAGTAGCGGAACAATAAACGGCAACCAATCTTTTTTAATGAAAGCTGAAAAAGTGGGGAGTGATACGTTACTCTCTCAAATCATCCACATGGTTAACAATGCCAGTAGAAGTCGTGCGCCAATTCAAAATTTGGCCGATAAAGTATCAGGTTATTTTGTGCCTGTTGTGGTCATTATCTCTTTACTAACATTTGCAGTTTGGGCAATTTGGGGACCAGAACCAGTTTATGTTTATGCCTTTGTGAATGCTATTGCTGTTTTAATAATAGCTTGTCCTTGTGCATTGGGATTGGCAACACCCATGTCTGTAATGGTTGGTGTTGGTAAAGGTGCTCAAAATGGCGTATTGATTAAAAATGCAGAAGTACTTGAAAAAATGGGTAAGGTTACTACACTAATCGTAGATAAGACAGGAACAATTACCGAAGGAAAACCAACCGTTGAAACAGTAGGTTCTTTTGATACTGATTTTAGCGAAAATGACATTCTGAAATATATTGTTTCGTTAAACAAAAACAGCGAACATCCATTAGCAGAAGCTACCGTTAAATATGGAAAAGAACAACATGTTGAAATTTTAAAATCTGAAACATTTAGTGCCGTTACAGGTAAAGGTGTAAAAGCTACTGTTAATAATAAAAAGGTGGCATTAGGAAATCCTAAGATGATGGATTATGCCAATGCAGAGATAACTTCGGAAATGGAGGAAGAAGCTAAAACCTATCAAAAGCAAGGTAAAACTGTTTCTTATTTATCAATAGATAAAAAGGTTACTGGTTATGTAGTAATAGGCGATAAAATTAAGGAAACTAGCGCCAAAGCCATTAAAGAACTTCAAGACAAAGGTATTGAAGTCATCATGTTAACAGGCGATAATCACGACACAGCACAAGCAGTAGCAACAGAATTAAATCTTACAGATTTTAAAGCAAGTATGTTGCCTGAGGATAAACTTAAAGAAGTAGAGAAACTACAAGAAAAAGGAAAGGTTGTTGCTATGGCAGGCGATGGTATTAATGACGCACCAGCACTTGCTAAAAGTGATGTAGGTGTCGCAATGGGTACAGGAACAGATGTAGCTATAGAAAGTGCCATGATAACCTTGGTAAAAGGCGATTTGCACGGTATTGTAAAAGCCAGAAATTTAAGCGATGCTGTAATGAAAAACATTAAACAGAATCTATTTTTTGCACTTATCTATAACACATTAGGTGTGCCGATTGCAGCAGGTGTTTTGTTCCCATTCTTCGGAATTTTACTCTCGCCTATGATTGCAGCATTAGCAATGAGTTTTAGCTCTGTTTCAGTTATAGCCAACGCATTAAGATTAAGAACAATTAAAGTTTAACTATAAAATCAAATAATTATGGAAAATTCAAATCAACACTCAAATAAAGGAAACTATAAAACATTTTTTTTAATGTTAGGGTTGTCATTTATAGCAATGTATATAACCATGTACTTAAATACCTATGCCATAGACCATGTATATTTCAGCTTGACTCGCTTTTATATGGTTTGCTTAGGAATTTCAACGATGGCAGTTATTATGCTATTATTCATGCTGAAAATGTATAAAAACAAAAAGAAGAATATAGCAATACTTATAGGAAGCCTAGTGCTTTTTGTAAGTGCATTAGGATTAGTTAGAGCACAAGCACCAATTGTAGGAGATGTGCTTTGGTTAAAAGGGATGATTCCTCATCATTCTATTGCCATACTAACAAGTGAACGAGCAGATATTCAAGACCCAGAAGTCAAAAAATTAGCAAATGCTATTATTGAAGCGCAACGTAAGGAAATAGAAGAAATGAAAGCAATGATAAAACGATTAGAAAATGAAAAATAATAAATTAGTCATTTACATAGGAATATTAGCAGTAGGACTTTTGTTAGGATGGTTTCTTTTTGGTAATTCAGCTGCTAAAGAAACTGAACATAATCATGATGCAGTATCTGAAGTTAATCAAATGTGGACGTGCTCAATGCATCCACAGATTATGCAACCAGAATCTGGAGATTGCCCTATTTGTGGTATGGATTTAATTCCTGCTGAAAGTAGTTCTGAAGGATTATTAGCAGACCAATTCAAGCTTACAGAAAACGCTATGGCGTTGGCAAATATTCAAACCTCAATTGTCAGCAATGGTAAAACAGAAGATAATATCATTAAATTATCTGGGAAAATTGTAGAGAATGAAGAAGCTAATGCAGTCCAAGTCAGTTATTTTTCTGGAAGAATAGAACGTCTAAATGTGAGCTTTACAGGCGAAGAAGTTAGAAAAGGGCAGTTATTGGCAACTATCTATTCGCCAGAATTATATGCAGCGCAACAAGAACTCATCACAGCAGCTTCATTAAAGGAATCACAACCTGCATTGTACAAGGCTGTACGTAACAAATTAAAATTGTGGAAGCTCTCTGAAAATCAAATTAATCAAATTGAAACTTCTGGTAAGGTTAAAGAAAACTTTCCGGTATATGCAACGGTTTCAGGTACGGTTTCAGATAAATTAGTCCAACAAGGCGATTATATTAAACTAGGTCAACCTATACTCAAAATAGCTAATCTAAACACGGTTTGGGCAAATTTTGATGTGTATGAAAATCAAATCGATTTATTTAAAAAAGGACAAGAAATTTCAGTCACTACCAATACTTATTCTAATAAAGAATTCAAAGCTAAAGTAGATTTTATAGATCCTGTTTTAGATACAAGAACAAGAACTGTGAAATTAAGAGCGGTGCTTAATAATAAACAGAATGTTTTTAAGCCAGGAATGTTTGTTGAAGGAAATATTAAAGGAATTTCTTCAAGTAACGAACAAATATTGACTATTCCATCTACAGCCGTTTTATGGACAGGAGAACGTTCAGTTGTCTATATAAAAACAGACCCTACTCAACCTGTTTTTGAAATGCGCATTATTACATTAGGTAATCAAATTGGCGATAATTATGAGGTGTTAGAGGGTTTGAGTATTGACGATGAGATAGTAACAAATGGAACGTTTACTGTTGATGGAGCAGCGCAATTACAAGGTAAAAAATCAATGATGAATAAAAAAGGTGGTAAAGTTATGACTGGTCATGAAGGACATCTTGGAATGGAAAAGGATCCTTCAGCAAATAATGAGAATCATTCTAATATGAATGAGAGGATAAAAGTGTCTAAGGACTTTCAGAATCAGATTAAAGTTGTTTTTAATGATTATATCAAATTAAAAGATGCTTTGCTTAAAGATGAATCTAATAATGTAATAACAGAATCAAAAAGACTATTGGGTAATTTATCTAAGGTTGATATGAAGCTATTAAAAGATAAAGAGGCTCATGGTCATTGGATGTCATTAGAAAAAGAAATAAAAGCATCGGCACTATCAATTTCAAACACATCAAATATTGAATCACAACGAAATCATTTTAAGCACCTCTCATCACATTTAATTAGTACAATTCAAACCTTTGGTATCAATGAAAAAGTCTTTGTTGAGTTTTGCCCTATGGTAGACGATAACAATGGTGCATACTGGTTGAGCAGGGAAGAAAAAGTAATCAACCCATATTTTGGTGGTGCGATGCTAACCTGTGGAGAAGTAAAACAAGTAATAGAATAATAACAATTAATTTTTAAAACAATGAAAAAAGTAATTTTAAGTGTAGCTGTAGTAATGGCTATAGGTTTAACAAGTTGTAAAAACGAAACCAAGCAAGAAACAACAGAAACAAAAACGGAAGTATCTAAAGACATGGCTATGGCGGATATATCTTTTGGTGTTAGAGGTAATTGCGGAATGTGTAAAAAAACCATTGAAAAAGCTGCAAACAAAGTTGAAGGTGTGGCAAATGCAACATGGGATGTCGATAAAAAGAAAATTGACGTGTCTTTTGACGATACTAAAACAGATGCAATGGCAATCCATAACGCAATTGCAGCATCAGGTTATGATACTGAAAAAGTAGCAGGAAGCGAAGAAGCATATAGTAATCTGCCAGGATGTTGTAAATATGAACATGATATGGTAATGAATCAATCAGGAGATAAAAAGGAAGAGGGTCATTCAGACCATGACCATTAATAATAATAATAATAATAATAATAATAATATATAGAAGAGCCTTGTTAATTAAGGCTCTTCTATTATAAAAGTTACATGCCTACGTTATTTGCAACACCATTGCATTAAATAATGCATATCTTTGCTACGATGAAATTTTTAGCCTTTATATTATCAATTTATATTTTCGCGCTTAATTTAGCGCCTTGCGAAGATAATGCTACGCTTGATAATGAGGTGCAAACTGAGATTTCACAAGGCATGGACAATGACCATCAGCACCAAGATTCAGATTTATGTTCGCCTTTTTGTATTTGCCAATGTTGCCATATAAATGCAACATATTTTCAATTTGCAGATTTAAAATTTAATTTTCCTTATATATCTACTCAAGATTTTCTTTACTTAAACGGTACAGAAAAAGATTTTACTACTTCCATTTTACAGCCACCTAGGGCTTAATTCAGTTTTTTTAAGGATAACTATATCCAATTTCAAGCCTATTATGGCTCTTTTCATTTCGAGTAATTCTAATTTTCATTTTAGAATTATATCGAGAAGTTTAACTGAATTAATACATTTTCTATGATTAATAAAATCATTGATTTTTCAATCAATAACAAATTCATTATTGGTTTGCTTACGCTTACCATTGTTGGAGCAGGTATTTGGAGTATGACTCAAGTACCAATCGATGCTGTTCCAGATATTACCAACAACCAAGTACAAGTCATTACACAAGCACCAAATTTAGGAACAGAGGATATTGAGCAAATTATTACTTATCCAGTAGAGGTTGCAATGAGCAATCTGCCTAATGTTCAAGAAATTCGTTCCATTTCTCGTTTTGGCTTATCAGTTGTTACCATTGTTTTTGACGATGATATGGGAACGTATCTGCCACGTCAATTAGTCGCTGAAAAACTCAACGACATAAAAGGACAAATTCCCGAGGGATTCGGAGAACCTTCAATGGGTCCTATTTCATCTGGTCTAGGGGAAATCTATCAATACACACTTAAAGTCAAACCAGAATATAAAGACAAATATTCGGTTACTGATTTGCGCACCATGCAAGATTGGATAGTTCAACGTCAAATGGCAATGGTAGAAGGTGTTGTTGAAGTTAATGCTATTGGCGGAAAAATTAAACAATATGAAGTAGCAGTCGACCCAAATGAGTTGCGTGCAATAGGATTAACAATAACAGACATATTTGATGCACTTGAAGCCAACAATCAAAATACAGGTGGTGCATATATCGAAAAAAACCATCAAGCTAATTTTATTCGTGGCGAAGGCTTAGTACGTAGTTTGGATGATATTAAAAAAATCACAGTAAAAAACACCAATAATATTCCTATAACTATTGGCGACATTGCCAAAGTACAATTTGGGTCAGCTATTCGTTATGGCGCATTAACACAAGATGGCGAAGGAGAAGTTGTAGGTGGTTTGGTAATGATGCTTAAAGGAGCAAACTCAAACGATGTTATTGAGAATGTAAAAGAGCGAATGGCTCAAATAGAAAAGTCATTACCAGAAGGTGTGATTATTGAACCTTTATTAGACCGAAGTAAGTTAATAGCAGAAACTACATCAACTGTAGCAACAAACCTTATTGAAGGTGCATTAATAGTAATATTTGTACTCATCTTTTTATTAGGAAATTGGAGAGGTGGTTTAATAGTGGCATCCACTATTCCGTTATCGTTGTTGTTTGCATTTATCCTTATGAATGTGTTTGATGTTTGGGCTAATTTAATGAGCTTAGGAGCAATAGATTTTGGTATTATTGTAGATGGTGCTGTAATTATTGTAGAAAGCACCGTTTTTCTTATAGCATCACAAGTATTAAAGAAAAGAAAACTGACATCTAAAGAACGTGATGGTGTTGCATCAGATGCTTCAAAAAAAATGATGAATGCTGCCTTTTTTGGTCAGCTAATTATTCTAATTGTTTTCCTTCCTATTTTGGCATTAGAAGGCATTGAAGGGAAAATGTTCAAACCAATGGCATTGACTTTCATTTTTGCAATGATTGGTGCAATGGTTCTTTGTTTGACGTATGTGCCAATGATGTCTGCTTTGATTTTAAGAGCACCAAAGTCAGACAAAAAATCTTATGGCGACAAATTTGTACATTGGGTAGAACGTAAATACCAACCTTTATTAGAAAAAGCCTTAAAAAAAGGAAAACTAATAATAGGTGTTTCTGTTGTTCTATTCGGTATTGCAGTCTTTATGTTTACACGAATGGGTGGCGAATTTATACCACAACTCGATGAAGGCGATATTGCATTTCACGCTATTTTAAAACCTGGCAGTTCCCTTACTGAAACTATTGAAACGACTACAAAAATCGAACAAATTGTAAAAGCAAAATTTCCAGAAGTAGAGAAAATTGTAAGTCGAATTGGTGTTGCCGAAATTCCAACAGATCCAATGCCAATGGATTTGGCTGATGTTTTTGTAATTCTGAAGCCAAAAAGCGAATGGACAACGGCCACTACAAAAGATGAATTGATAGAGAAGATGAAAGAAGCGGTTGAAATCGTTCCTGGTGTTAACTATGAATTTACACAACCTATCGAAATGCGCTTCAACGAATTACTAGAAGGTGTTAGAGAGGACATTGCTATAAAACTTTATGGAGAAGATATAAATGTACTGTCTCAAAAAGCAGAAGAAATATCTCAAATTATTGCAGGTACAGAAGGTATTGGAGATATGAAAGCCGAAGCCACAACAGGCTTACCACAAATGACCATTACCTACAATAGAAATAAATTAGCACAATACGGACTGCAAATAAACACCTTAAATCAAATTGTTCAATCGGCTTTTGCAGGTGGTACAGCAGGAATTATTTTTGAAGGCGAAAAGCGATTCGATTTAGTGGTAAGATTAAATTCTCAAAACCGAAAGGATATCTCAGATGTTCAAAATTTATATATCAATTTACCCTCTGGTACTCAAATTCCACTTCGTGAAGTTGCTGATATAAGCTACAAAGCAGGCCCAATGCAAATAAGCAGGGATAATACAAACAGAAGGACCTATGTTGGTATTAATGTAAGAGGCCGTGATGTAAAATCTTTAGTAACCGAGATTAAATCAAAGTTAGATGCTAAACTTGAATTACCAACTGGCTATTTTATTAGGTATGGTGGTGCATTTGAAAACTTAGAACGTGCAAGTAACAGATTGCAAACTGTAGTTCCAATTGCGTTATTACTCATTTTTGTACTTATTTATTTTGCTTTAAAATCGTTGCCACAAACCTTAATGATTTACATCGCGATTCCTATGGCAACCATTGGTGGTGTAGTAGCATTGTGGTTAAGGGATATGCCATTTAGTATTTCAGCAGGTGTAGGTTTTATTGTTTTGTTTGGCGTCGCTGTTCTTAACGGTCTGGTAATGATAAGCGGGCTGAATGAGTTGAAAGAAGAAGGCGTTACCAATCTTAAGGATAGAATCATAGAAGGAACAAAACGAAGAATTAGACCTATAATGTTAACTGCTTTTACAGATGTTTTAGGCTTCTTACCTATGGCAATTTCGGCATCAGCTGGTGCAGAAGTGCAGCGACCATTAGCAACTGTCGTTATTGGTGGATTATTAACTTCTACATTACTTACGTTGTTCGTGTTACCCATTTTGTACCATTGGGTAGAAAACAAATCTTTTAAGTTTAAACCGAATAGAAAGTTGGTTACAACAACAGCAGTTTTACTGTTAATGTTTGGCTTTTCAGCACAAAGTAATGCACAACAGATAAGCGACACACTTCCCGAAATAACATTACAGGAATCTGTAAAACTCTCAAAAAGTAATTATCCAATTTTAAAGCAAAAGCAATTGGAAATCACAAAACAAGAGCAGTTAAAAAGTACAGCTTATGATTTTGGTACGACCCAAATATTTACAGGAGGCGAAGAAGTTAATAATGGAAATGGTATTTATACTACTATAGGAATTGGTCAAAGCAATATTGATGTGTTTGGTATTTCTGCAAAAAAGCGATTGCAAGAACAACGCATTCAATTAGCTCAAAAGGCTTTTCAGCTTTCAGAATTAGATTTAGAATTGGAAGTGAAAAAGGCGTGGGCAAATGCCTTGCAGAGTAAAAGAAATTATAATTTATACAAAGAGTTAGATTCTATATATACCAATTTTGAAAAAGCTGTAGCATTGAATTTTGAAGTAGAAGCTATTTCAAGGTTAGAATATTCAGCAGCTAAAAATCAAGCCTTACAGATTCAAAATAGATTTATGCAATCAAAAAGTGACTATGCTATTGCATTACAACAGTTAAATCTATGGCTGGTTTCTGATACATTCTATACGGTTCCTAATGATTTTGAAATTACTAGCGACATTGATGTTAATACGTTTAACCTAGAAGAACATCCCTTAAATAGCATAGCACAATTACAGGTAACAGAAGCAGAAGCAACATATAAGGCTGCCAAAGCAGATAATTTACCCAAGTTAAATCTTCAAGGTGGATTACAAAACGTAAATGGAAATTCAGGGTTTTACACCTATCAAGCAGGTATTTCAATTCCTTTTTTGTCAGGTACTAATAAAGCGAAAGTTAAAACCGCAAAAATCGATAAGGAAATTGCAGAAACGAACATTCAGTTCAAAAAACAAGACCTACAATCCAAGTTTCTACAATCAAAAGAGAATTATCAAAAATGGAAGACGTCTTGGTTTTTCTATAAAAATGAAGTGTTACCACTTGTGAAAGAACAAAAAGTGGGTGCTTTATTTGCCTATAAAGAAGGAGAGATAGATTATACAGGGTTTACACAACTCATAAAAGAAGCTATTCAATCTGAATTACAAGCTCAAGAAGCACTAATAAATTATTTAGGAAGTACATTTCAACTACAATATTTTAATAAATAAGAAAATGAAAAACACACGATATATAATCTTAGCACTACTAACAGTTACACTTTTAGTTGTTGCTTGTGGAAATAAAGAAAGCCACAAAGAAGGCGATGGTCATGCTCACAATGAAGATGCAAAGCCAGAAGCTGAAGAAGCTCATAGTGATGAAGAAGAAGTGATGCTATCACAGAAACAGTTTGATGCCTTAAAAATGAAAACAGACACCTTAGCATTGCGTAATATGAGCGGTTATGTAGAAGCTAATGGCACATTGGAAGTACCACCACAAAACGAAGCGGCTATTACGTCTGTAGTTGGTGCAAATGTGGTATCTATAAAAGTAATTGAAGGCGATAAAGTTAATAAAGATCAAGTAGTTGCCTATTTATCGCACCCTAATATTATAAAAATGCAGACTGATTATTTGAATGCTTTTAGCAACAGTAATTTTTTAAAGAAGAACTATGAGCGTCAACAAAAATTATATGATGCAGGAGTTGGCTCTGGTGCAAATTTTCAAAAAGCAGAAGCGGAATATGATGCCTCTAAAGCGATGGTAAATGGATTGGAAGCGCAATTAAGACTATTAAACATAAACACGTCATCAGTACGAAATGGAACAATTGCTCAAAGCATATCATTAAGAAGTCCAATAGAAGGTTTTGTACAAAAAGTTGAAGTTAAAATAGGACAATATGTAGAACCACAAACTGAACTTTTTGAAATTGTAAACACGCATCACGTTCACGCAGATTTAATGGTGTTCGAAAAAGACGTTTATAAAGTTAAAAAAGGTCAAAAAGTGATATTCAATTTACAATCTAATACAGACGAAGAGCTCACAGCAGAAATCTACTCGGTAAGTAAAACTTTTGAAGATAACCCTAAAGCACTTCACGTACACGCTGAAATTGAAAACAAAAAAGGTAATTTAATTCCAGGAATGTATATACAAGGTAAAATTCAAGTTGAGAATGCAGAAACAAATGCACTACCAGAAAGTGCTATTATAAAAGAAGGCGATAGATTTTATGTTTTTTCCGTAGAAAGAGAAAATGAAGCTTGGAGTTTTAAACCTATTGAAGTGCTTTTAGGGGCAAAAGATGGCGATTGGATTGCTGTTCAATTTACTGAAGAGCAAGATAAAACCATGAAATTTGCTTATAATAATGCATATTATTTAATTGCTGAAATGAAAAAGGGCGAAGCAGAACACGCACATTAATTATGGAAACAATAGAACAATTTTTAGAGTCAAAAAACATACGAGTAACGGCAATGCGTTTATTGATTTATAAGTTCCTTGCAGAGAACCAAGTAGCTGTCACGTTGAGTGATATTGAAAATGCTTTTGAAAAAGCAGATAGAACAACTTTATACAGAACAATAAAAACGTTTGAAGAAAATGATATTGTACATCAAATAGACGATGGTACAGGAATTACAAAATATGCTTTATGTGAAAAGGGATGTAATTGCGAGATTGAAACCGATTTGCATTTGCATTTTCATTGTAATAACTGTAATGAAACCATTTGTTTAACAGAACATAAAATCCCTCAAATTAAAGTGCCTGACGGTTTTGTTTCAGAAAATGTAAACTTGGTAGTAAAAGGGATTTGTGATAAGTGTAGTGGTCAATAAATGCACTTCCATTGCATAGATATTTAAAGCATTTTTGTTGTAAATAATCAAAATAAAAAATCGATGTTGCTATTTAGTTTTCAAGTCGTTTACTTTTTGCTCGTATTTGTCGTAAGGTCATTGTTGTTAAAAAGTAAAACAGGCATTAATCCATTGACCTTTAATAAAGCTGATGATGCTCATGGTTTTAATGGAAAGGTATTTACTGCTATAACGTTTATTGAGTTGATTATTGTTGGTATTTACGCTTTTAAGATTGAGTGGTATAAATACTTACTTCCTTTTTGGTATATAGAAAATGAAATTTTATCTATAATTGGTTGGGGATTTTTAATTATTTCTCTAATCGTAGTTTGGATTGCTCAATCACATATGGCTAATTCGTGGAGAATTGGAATTGATGAAAAAAATAAGACAAAACTTGTAACTAAAGGATTATTTTCAATTTCCAGAAACCCAATCTTTCTAGGAATTATGATTGCGAATATGGGATTGTTTTTGGTCATTCCAAATGCTTTTACACTATTGATAATTTCATTATCAACTATAAGTATAAATACACAAATTAGGTTAGAAGAAGAATTTTTGAAAAGAGAGTTTGGAAAGGATTATTTTGAGTATGCAAAAAAAGTGAGAAGGTGGATATAAACAATTTTAAATTTGAAGTATTAAATTAATGATGAAAAAAAAGAAACTTAACTTAAAAGATATCAAACCAAATTCTGAAAAAGAACACAGTCACGATGATGGTCACGACCATAGTGGTCAAACCAATATTTTTAAAGCGTATATACCTGCTATAATTAGTTTTACAATGCTAATTATTGGCATTGCTTTAGATTATTTTAATGTTGCATTTTTTAATGATTGGTTACGAATTGGATGGTATGGTATAGCATATTTACCAGTAGGATTCCCTGTTGTAAAAGAAGGCTGGGAAAGTATCAAAAAAGGCGACGTTTTCACAGAATTTTTCTTGATGTCGATAGCCACAATTGGTGCATTTATTATTGGCGAATATCCTGAAGGCGTTGCAGTAATGTTGTTTTATGCAGTTGGCGAATTATTTCAAAACGCAGCAGTCAACAGAGCGAAATCTAACATTAAGGCATTGCTCGACGTAAGACCAAATGAGGCTTTAGTTTATCGCAATGATGATTACACTTCTGTAAGTCCAGAAATGGTTGAAATTGGAGAAAAAGTTCAAGTACGCGTGGGAGAAAAAGTTCCCTTGGATGGTATTCTACTTTCCGAAAAAGGTTCATTTAACACAGCGGCTTTGACAGGAGAAAGCAAACCTGATACGATTGCAAAAGGCGAAAAAGTATTTGCAGGCAGTATTAATATGGATGGTGTTATAGAAATTGAAACCACAAAAGAATTTAAGGATAGTTCAATTGCTCGAATTCTCGATATGGTACAGAATGCCACAGCGAGAAAATCTAAAACCGAATTGTTCATTAGAAAATTTGCACGAGTTTATACACCTATCGTAGTGTTTTTGGCTATTGCTGTTACATTTTTACCATACTTTTTTATAGATGATTATGTGTTTAGAGATTGGTTGTATCGTGCCTTAATATTTTTGGTTATATCCTGTCCTTGTGCTTTGGTAATATCCATTCCGTTGGGTTACTTCGGCGGATTAGGAGCAGCTTCAAAAAATGGAATTTTGTCCAAAGGAGCTTCGTTTTTAGATGCAATGACCAAAATTAACACGTTGGTAATGGATAAAACTGGAACTGTTACCAAAGGCGTTTTTAAAATCAAAGAAGTAAAGGCTATTGGTTGGAAAGAATCTGATTTTATGAAGTACTTAATGGCTATGGAAGAGCAATCCACACATCCTATCGCAAAAGCCATAATGGAGTATAAGGAAGACGGAGAAGATTTTGAAGCTAAAGACGTTTCTGAAATCGCAGGTAAAGGTTTAAAAGGGATTGTAAATGGTAAAACAATTTTAGTTGGAAACAAAGCCTTAATGCTTGCCAATAATATAGATGTTCCAACTGAAACTGATTCTATTGTAGAATCCATAGTATTAGTAGCAATAGATAATAAGTTCGCTGGTTATGTTGTGATAGCAGACGAATTAAAAGAGGATGCAAAAGAAACAATTACAACATTGCACAAAGTAGGTATTAAAAACATTATGATGCTCTCTGGCGATAAAGATTCCATCACTCAACAAGTAGCAAGAGAATTAGGAATTGAAAATGCCAAAGGAGGTTTGCTACCAGAAGATAAATTAAATGAAGTTGAAATTTTAAAACAGAACCCTAATAATAAGATTGCTTTTATTGGAGATGGGATTAATGACGCACCAGTTTTAGCAGCAAGCGATGTAGGAATCGCAATGGGCGGATTAGGTAGTGATGTAGCGATTGAAACAGCAGATGTTATTATTCAAACTGACCAACCTTCAAAAGTAGTCAGAGCAATTAAAATAGGTCGTTCCACCCGAAAAATAGTTTGGCAAAACATTGTTTTAGCATTTGGAGTAAAAGTAATAGTTCTGATTTTGGGCGCAGGTGGTTTGGCTACAATGTGGGAAGCGGTTTTTGCGGATGTAGGTGTAGCTTTATTAGCAATATTAAATGCTGTAAGATTGCAGCGCATGAAATGGGCTGATTAAAAGAATTAAAGCGATAAATAGTATAAGATTAATTTTTATAAATTAATCTTATACTATTGTTTAACTTGTAGAGCTAATATCTTTTTTAAATGAATTCCGAAAATATAGCTTCAATAGTTGTAGAGTATATAGAAACGCAAAACACCCAATATGCCTTACTTCTAAATGGTGGTTGGGGAACAGGAAAAACATTTTTCTGGAAAGACACATTATTACCATTAATTCAAAAAAAGAATCTTGATACCATCTACATATCTCTTAATGGAATAAAAACCATAGATGCGTTACAAAAACAACTTTTCTTTAAACTCATACCGTATTTTGATAAAGCACAAAACAAAACATTAAAAATGTTAGCAACAATTAGTGGTAATCTTATAAAATCCGCTAGTAAAGCTTTTATCAAGGTTGACCCATCTGATTTGTTTCAAGGCATTGGTGTAGATAATTTTGATTTCTCTAAGAAATTCATCTGTTTCGATGATTTAGAACGTTGTAGAATACCAATGAAAGAGCTACTAGGTTTTATTAATGGCTTTGTAGAACACAAAAATCTTAAATGCTTAATCCTAGCGGATGAAGACAAAATTTTTGAGACAGATGAAAATCAAAAAACTAATTACTATAGCATTAAAGAAAAAGTTATAGGAAGAGTATTAAATTATAAGCCTGAACTTAAAAGTGTACTTCCGCAGCTCTTTAATAAATATGAAAATGATAACGCTTTTTTATTATTTTTAAAGAAGAACGAAAACTATATATTCCGAATATTTGATGAGCAAGAAGAAGATAATATTAGGATTATTTCATTCTTCTTAGATAGCCTTCAAAATATTTTCAAAAGCACTATTGATATTGAACAAGAACTAAAAAAAGAACTACTGTTCTTAACAGCTATTCTTTCTGTTGAATTTAAAAGAGGCTTTTTGAAATCTAACGAATCTGAAGACTATAAAGCACTCGGTAATACAACACATTTCTGGTATCAAGAATTGGAGTCAGATAGACTAGTGGTCAATATTTTAAGCGAGAAGAAAGAGAAAGAGCCCGAAAAGGAAAAAACTTATGCGGAAACATTTTATCTAAAGTATGTAAGTAACAGATTAGAAGATTATCATTTCTATGAGAGTGTTTACACTTATGTGCTATCAGGTTATTTAAATGTGGATAAGCTATCTAAAGAATTGGAAAAAAGAAAACCAGAACAACCGACAAAGGAACAAGATGCTTTTAGCAATCTTATGAGTTACAATTTTAGGAAATTTACAGACGATGAGTTTACAACCTATACCACAGATGTATTAAAGTATTTAGAAGAAGGAGCTTACAGTATGTATTCTTATGAGCAGTTATCTGGCTTCTATCATTTCTTTGCAGAGAAAGGTCTAATAGATTATACTAATGATGAGATAGAAAAAAAGCTATTCACAGGTATTGAGATTGCTTCTAAAAAAAAGGAAATAGACCGTAGATTTTACGATAACATGATTCACTTTGAAGTAAGTAATCCAATTGTACAACCTATAAGAGATAAAATTATAGAGCTTCATACAGCACTTGATAAAGAGTTAATTATAGAGGAAAGTAATCAACTTATTGAGGTGCTTGCTCAAGAGGAATATGAAAAACTAAATGAGCTTTTTAAAGATAAAAAATTCAACAAAGATTTTATAGCTCATTTAGATGGTCAGGTTTTATTTGAAGCTTTAAAGAAAAATACAAATCAGTACATAACATTATTTAGTAATGAAATTAAAGAAAGATATAAGCATAATAATGTTACAATGTTCTACCCTAATGACTACGAATGTTTGCACCAATTACGTCTTTCTATTCAAAAGCATTTAAAGGAAGATGAAATTCCTACTCTACGTAAATTTTTATGGTTGGAGTTAGAAACTTTACTAAATGGTACATGTGAAGTGCTAAAAAAAGATGATGCGAAATTAGGTATCTAACCTAAAAGTTAACCAGCCACTCAGCAGATTTCCCTACATTTCGTTGCTCTACATTTCAAGAAAAGAGCTTCACTATCAAAGGTCATGGACACAATTCCAAAGTTTTAGATTTCCACTTCGCTTGATCCTGCCAAATCCTGAAACTTCGGGAGCAGGAAAACTACATTCCCAATATAAAACCTTGAAATAGCGTACGCTTAAAAAAGAAGGAGAGATTTCTATATCAATATTGGTACAAAGATAAACTCGCAAAATATTATCATCAAAAGACTACGGCATAAAGCCATTTCTTCAGCCCCAACTTATTTATTCCGTTTCCTTTTGAGCAGAAATTTTGTCTTCCGTTTGGGTTCTGCAAAAATATTGTTTAATCTAAAATTTAAGTATTATGACAACAACAGCAAGTACTACAAGTAAAAACGGAAAGGCAAAAACCACCGTTAAAAATGAGGTCAAAAAGAAATTGACACAAAGAGCCATTGGACTTCAAGTTCAAGAGCTAAGTATTGGAAGGATTATCCCAGACCCAATGCAACCAAGAAAATCCTTTAACGAGGAAGCACTTAAGCAACTATCTGAAAGCATTGAAGAACACGGTGTCCTACAACCAATTACAGTCCGAAAATCTGGAAAAGATTACATCATTGTAATGGGAGAACGTAGGTATCGTGCAAGCAAATTAGCGAAAAAGAAAACAATTCCGAGTATCGTAAGGGAATATGATAATAATGATGTTTTGGAAATTCAAATTATTGAAAATCTGCAAAGACAAGATGTTGAGCCTACCGAAGAAGCCGAGGCGGTAGCATTCCTAAGTGAAAAATATTCGCCAACGGAGATTTCAAAACGGTTGGGAAGAACAGAAAACTTTGTAAGACAACGTTTAAAATTAGCAGGTCTAATTGAAGGTTTTAAAGTGTTTGTTCGTAATGGCGAAATGACTATTTCGTTAGGAGCAGGTGTTGCACTTTTCGAGCCAGAAGAACAGCAAATGATGCTGGAAACAATGGGAGAAGAATTTAATGCACATCAAATTAATCAGATGATTAAAAACCAGACCTATGATTTAGAGAATGCACCTTTTGATGTAGTCGATGAAAAATTGATTACTAAAGTTGGTGCTTGTACAACATGTCCGTTCAACGCAGCAAATCAAGGCAATTTGTTCGGCGATGGTAAAATGGTGTGTACAAAATCAGCTTGTTATGAAACGAAGAAAAGTAAGTCGTTTTTGAACTTGATTGATAAATCGAAGACAGAGAATGTGTTGTTGATTCCTGAAATTCGCAAATACTGGGCAAATGACGAAAGTAACCAACTCATTATATCGCAATTGGAAAAAAATGGATTGAAAGTTTACCTTCTGGATGATGTTGAAATAATCGAAGAGCCAATTGAGCCTACAATAGAAGCAATTAAGACAGAATACCAACATTACGACTATTCTGAAGACGAACTGAAAGCTGAACTTGAAGAAGCGGTTGATAATTACAAGGAAGAAATGGAAACACACAATTCCGCAAAAGAAAATGGATTTGTAAATGGCATCATGTTTCATCCAAAAACGTATGTACACAAAGTAGTTTTTGTGAAGATAAAAGAAGATTCAAAAACTGAAAATTCTACATATTCTGAACCAATGGCCAATAGAAAAATGGCGGATTGTACACCTGAAGAACAAATTGTAAAAATCAATGAAAGAGAAATTCGTAAAAGACACATTGAGCATAACAAGCAGTTTGAGGATATGGTTCAGATGATTCGCCAAACCGATTATATTGAAAAGAAGAAAGCACTTTCAACAGATGAAATGGTGGCTTTCTCATTAACGGTATTTGAAAACAATGTGGATTATGTAGGTCGACAAAAACACTTTTCGAAATTATTGGGCAACACATCTAAGAAGACTGATGTGGAAACTGTCGAGAACTTCAAAAAGAATTTCAAAAAAGAAACCTTTTATAAGTTGATTCGGTACATTCTTGCCAAGCAAGTACATTTTGGCGAAAGCAATCACGTTAATAACTTAACGAACATTTCATTCTATAATGCGATGCAAGGGTATTATAAAACCAAAATTGCCAATATTGAAAAGGAATATGTAGAAGAGAGAAACAAGCGTGAAACACGTTTGAAAGAGCGAATAGGAAATCTTGAAAAGAAAATTCAGGAATTAAACGATTAGCTTTTGTTGTTGGAAGTAAGGGTCAGCATTCGTGCTGGCTCTTATTTTTTTATATAGTCGTTCATGAAAATGGGTAAGTAGAAAGTATTCAATCAATATCAGCGCAAAGGTAAACTCGTAAAATACACCCATCAAAAGACTACGGCATAAAGCCTACCCATCATCCAACGCTTATTTATTCCGTTTCCTTTTGAGCTGTGATTTTAGCTTCCGTTTAGGTACTGCTCAAATATTGTTTAATCAAAAAATCTTAGAATTATGAAACAAGTATCCGAAAAACCCGACATGACATTACAAGAAGCAGAAGAACATTATCAATTAAGTAGTGAAAATTACGATGTCGATAGTGGAGAAAGTCATTTAGCTTATTACAGAGAAAAGCATCCTGTGAATTATCAAGTATTATTAGAT
Source organism: Algibacter pacificus (assembly GCF_008033385.1). Taxonomy (GTDB): domain Bacteria; phylum Bacteroidota; class Bacteroidia; order Flavobacteriales; family Flavobacteriaceae; genus Algibacter; species Algibacter pacificus. The sequence continues at coordinate 200,847 of NZ_VOGY01000005.1, forward strand.
AGCGTTTAATTTAAAATCTTACATCATGGAAAATTTAAAAGTAGTTCAGTTCGATTTCGGTTTTGAATGTAAGCCGATATCAGCAAAAGAAAAAGTAGTAAAACCAACTAAAAAGGATAAGAGTGATTTCGTTTTCGATTTTATGGATTGCCTTACCAGTCCAATCATTGTTTTTAAATCCGCATGGCAAGATACCATACCAAAAGACATTCTCGGTAGAATCAAATTATCACGAATAATTTGCTCAATAACAGGAGATAAAATCGCATCGCTTACAGAGACTTTAGCCTATATGATGCCAAGAACTTATGAAGCACCTATGCAAACAGAATGGGTAAATATTTATACATGGCTAGGGCTTCAATATGCAATGCAGTCTACAAACAATGGACAATTAGAAGTTATGACTGAAATAGCACCAAAAGAACTGTCTGATTATGAAAAAGGACTCTTAAAAAATCTGAGACTATGGATTTATGATAAACGAAGAAAAGCTCTAAAGGGTATTTTGAAAAAGAATAAAGTTTCAAAAGAAGATGGTATTTTAGATATTCAAGAGAAGCTGTTTTAAAAATAAATATTCAATTTACGAGGGGAATTTATTTTACTATCCCATTCAGCACATTTCCTTCCATTCCGTAAAAACTACATTCCAGAAAAAGAGCTTCATTAACAAAAGTCTTGGACCTAATCCACACTTTTGACTTTCCATTCCGTTAATCCTTTCCGCTTCTCTGGAAAGGAACACTTCATTCCTAGTAAAAAGCGTGAATCAAGTCCGCCAATTAAGGAAAAATGTATTTGCATTTTGTTCCACTTCCTATGATATTGTATTTCACAGCGACTTTAGAATCACTTCCGTAATCCAACACCGTCATACCTTTTTTTGACAGCAAAATAACAACATTCAGCTTTGAACGACAGCATAACCAGGCTCGTGCCTCGCACTTTTTATATGTCTAAACAAAGCTGAATATCGAAAGCACTAAGCAACAAAAAGAAGGTAACAGCGTCGGCTCTATGGGAAGTAAATCTAAAATGAATCTTATGAAATCTTACAAAATCAATAAAAAGGAAGCGGAACAAAAGTTAAAAAAACAAAAAAAGGAAAACGCTCTGGATATAATAAGTAAATCAATAACAAAGCCTTTCTGAATGGTTCAGATTGGTAAATTTTAATCTTTAAATTTTTTAATTATGAGTACTCTAAGAAACAAAGTACAGTTAATTGGCAACGTAGGGAACGAGCCAGAAATCACAAACCTTGAAAGCGGAAAGAAAGTTGCAAAATTTTCAATCGCAACCAATGAATCTTACAAAGATTCTAATGGAGAAAAAGTGACAAACACCCAATGGCACAATATTGTAGCATGGGGAAAAATTGCCGAAATCGTAGAAAAGTATGTAGGCAAGGGAAAAGAAGTAGCACTAGAGGGAAAATTGACTTCACGCTCTTATGAAACCAAAGAGGGAGAAAAAAGATACGTTACCGAAGTGGTCGTAGATGAAATCTTGCTTTTAGGAATTAAAGGCGATAACGCTACGGAATAATTGAAAATTAAAAGAGAGCGTTCCTGTGGAAAGATGCGCTCTCTTTTTCATTATTAATCTTATTAAATAGAATTACAATGAATGATAAAGTTAACAAAATAAAAGCCGATTTGCAACATTTTTGTGGTACAGAAATGTTCTTTAAAATTCCATTAATTGGAACTCGTTTTACAGATGGATTAAAATATTTAGCCAACGAAGCGGAATGCTTTTGGTTGATTACAGATGTATCCGTAATTGCAAAAAGTTTATCGAACAGAAGTGAATTTATTACCATCGATTTTAAACGACTTTCTGAAAAGGAACAGTTTGAAAAGCAATGCGAAGCCATCATTAATTATAGCGATGGAAATGATAAAATTTTTGAAACGCACCGATATAATGTAACCGATTTTCCTTTGGATGAATTGCGATTATTTTTTGTAGATAATACGCTGATGCTTCCAAGTGAATATTAAATTTTTGAGATATGATTTATATTAAATTTCAAGATTTGAGTTCGGAAAAGCAAGAGGAACTTTTACAAGTTTCAAGAGAACACGTTACATATCTTTATGGAGATTCCATTAAAAAGTATGTTGACGAAACTGGCGCAGATTATGATAGCCTGATAGACGAAGAAATGATTAAAAATTTATACACTTATAGTTATGTTTTTAACATTTAGAAGATTTATAATTGAATTATTAACCCAGGACCTCTAATTATTTAGAGGTTTTTTTTGTCATGTTATTTTATATTCTGCAACAAAAAGAGCCATTCCTTAAAGATACTTTTAAACTTCAAGAATAACACTCTTAAAAAATTGAATTACAATTAGCAATCGTTAAAAAGCCATTACATTTTTGGATGAAATGGTATTTTTTTTGTCCAGCGAGCTGGACGAAAAGGAATAGCAAGAGGGTAACGGGCTGCGCCGCGTTACTTATTCTATTTTCATTTTAATCTATTGATTTTTAAGCACTTAAAAATAAAGTAAATATAAAAAATCCATCGATTTGCGTCAAATGGTCTTGAAACACCAGTAAACAGGGATGGATTTACGTCAAATCTTTAAAAAAGCGAAAGAAAATGGACTCATTCATCACTATCAGGTTCAAACGGAAAACTGCAAAAAGGTTTCAGGGATTTTCCAAAAAGCACTTTAAAACGCACACCGAAGCGATGGAAAATATCCTTGATTTTTTCCTCTATAATGAGATATCCCCAAAGGAAAAACTGGGACCAACAGGACGTACTATCGAAGCCAAGTTACTCAAAAGAATAAATGCAGTTATCGCCATAATGCGAGACGTGGAAAAGACCCAAACCAAACCTACGGTTGCAATGTTGCAATCCCTTTTTGTAATGGACGAACCCAAAAAAAAGCCGCTCATTTTGGAAAAAAAATATGTTGAGGAAAAGAAGGAAGTACGCTTTCGCGAAATCGAGTCTGCGAGATTCACGACCAAAGGGAGAGCGAAGCGGTAAAAGCGAAACACCAACAATGAACTTTAAAAATTTAGCTTATGTACATCACAATCACACCTCAAAAAATGGGCGGTAACTTTTCCAAAAGTTCAGCAGATTTTGTTGGCTATTTAGAGAAGGAAAACCAAGGATTGGAACAACACGAAATGGAACATTTTTTCAATCCATATGGCGATGAAATTTCCGCTGAAGAAGTAGTCAAAGAAATAGATGGAAATACCGCAAAATTGGAAAAGCACGAGCCAAGATTCTATTCAATTACCGTGAGCCCTTCAAAATATGAATTGCGAAAACTTCAGAACAGTAGCGAAGATTTAAAAAGATATACTCGCGAGCTGATGAAAGATTATGTGGCTTCATTTAATAGAGAAATTAAAGGGCGACCTGTCATTATCGACGACATAAAATATTATGCGAAAGTCGAACACCAACGCACATTTAAAGGGACGGATTTTCAGGTAAAAAAGAACCAACCTTTTGCCACAAAAATACTTCAGCTAAAAACTGAAATTAGAAATATTCAAGAAGGACGAGCTGAAGGGAATATCAAAAAAATGAAAAAGGAAATCGCCAAACTGGAACGGCAAGCACCACATCAACAAAACGGAAAACGAATTGTCCAGGGAATGGCTAAAGATGGAAACCAAAGTCACATCCACATCATAGTGAGCCGAAAGGATGCATCAAACCGATTCAGTTTGTCACCCGGAAGCAAATACAAAGCTTCCGATGTGAAGTTGAATGGGGAAACCGTAAAACGAGGTTTTGACCGAGACAAATTTTTTGAAAGAGCAGAAAAGTCCTTCGATAAGAATTTTGGGTACAAACGCAATTTTGCCGAGACTTACAAAGCACGAAAAGATTTTGTAAAAAATCCCAATCTCTATTTCGCTGCCTTGATGAAATTACCAGCAAATGAAAAGGCATTGGCTTTCAAAATGATTACAAAAACGGGATTGCCGATAGTGCCAAGTATTCCAGTTAGTCAAACACAAATCGCATTTCGGATTTTCAAACGGTTAAGACGTGGTGCAGAAATAGCAATTAAATCAAGTTCCATCGGAATATAAGTAGTATGCAGATAGATAATATCATAACGACACTTTCAATTATTGGTTTTACCATTACTGTTTTCTATGCGATGTTTCGGGTAAGTAAGTATGCGTTTCTTTTGAATATCGCAATACTGTCATTTCTCGTATTCTATGTTGCTGCTGGAAATGAATTAACATTCATTTTGTTGTATCTAGTTTGTCCGCTACTATTAATTAATACAGGACTATACGTTTTTCTGCATAAAACAGAAAGCTCGCAAAACGGAGATAGTAAATACCAAGTCAACTTTGCGACCACCAAAGGAAATTTCAAATTAGATAATATTAAACGTGGCGCATCCGTCATCGGATCCGCTGGAAGCGGAAAAACCGAAAGTGTCGTTTACGGATTTCTTAAACACTTCCAAAAAGAAGGCTTTTGCGGAATCATTCACGATTACAAAGATTTTGAATTGACCGAAATGGCATATCCACTTTTCAAGGATAGCGATATTCCGTTTAAGGTCATTTCCTTCGATAAAATCATCCATAGGGTAAATCCTATTGCGCCACGTTATTTAGAGAACGAGGAAAGCGTTAATGAGGTTTCAAGGGTCTTAATCGAAAATCTATTAGAACAAAGAGAAAGCGGAACTACGGGAACAACAAAATTCTTCAACGATGCTGCGGAAGGTTTGATTGGTGGATTGATTTGGAAATTAAAAACGGAATATCCAAAATACTGTACGTTACCCCATTTGATAGCTGTTTATCAATTTCTTGATACAAAAAGCCTAATCCAGTTTCTGGAAACCAACACCACCTCAAGGGCGATGGCAGATGCTTTTATTAGTGGCAAAGATTCTGAAAGACAGACTGCTGGTGTAAAAAGCACCTTGGCCAATGCGCTCAAACGAATTAGTACACAACGTATTTTTATGGCATTGTCCGCAGATGAAGTGCCACTCGATATCAATAGCGAAGAAAATCCAGCAGTAATTTCAATAGTCAACAACCCAAAATTTGAAACATCCTATTCACCAGTAATTGCTACAATAATTCACACTATTACCAAGCAAATGAGCGTGAGAAACTCAAAACCATCATTTCTATTAATGGAAGAAGCACCTACAATTCGTTTATTGAATATGCACCGCATTCCGGCAACATTACGTAGTTATAACATCTCAACCATTTACGTGATGCAGGATAAAATACAGAACGATATGATGTATGGGGATAAAGCAAGTAAGGCGATTTTGAGTAACCTATCCTATCAGTTTTTCGGAAAGGTCAATGACCCGGACACCGCAAAATATTACGAACGCTTTTTTGAAATTATTAAAGACCCAACCAAGAGTATCAGTCGAGGATATAACCTTGATTTTGATACGCGCATTACTACGGGCGAAAAGGAAATCCCAAAGATTCGGGCGGACTTATTTTTTAGGTTGAAACAGGGCGAGTTTATCACTTATGCCGATGGTAGGGATAAGATGGTACAGTTTAAATTAGCCGAAATTAAAAGGGAACTTACTAATGAAACTAAACAGTTTTCTAAAGCTGATTTAGAAGCTAATTTTGAACGGGTTTATGATGAGGCGCGGTCTATATTTAAGTAAAACAATTCGCGCCTTGCCAATTATATATTATTCATATGATAATTTTAATACTCATTTAGTGAGTATATTGAAAATGTTCTTTACTTTAGTGAACTGAATTAAAAAAATCCCAAATGAACCGAATAAAAGAGGTTTTAGAACAAAAAGGAATAAAACAAATCTGGTTGGCTGAACAATTGGGAAAGAGCTACAATATGGTGCACTCTTACGCTCAAAATAAAAGACAACCGAGATTGGAAACCTTAATGGACATTGCCAATATTTTAGATGTGGACGTGAAAGAATTGATAATATCAAATAAAGAAAAATAAATGCCTGTAGACTTTTCAAAAATATTAGTAGTTGGTGTTTCTTCTAGAGCACTCTTCAATTTAGAGGAAGAAGAGCAAATTTTTAGAGAAAAAAATATTCGTGGCTTTCGAGATTTCCAATTAGCAAATGAAGACAAGTTACTTGAAAAAGGAACTGCGTTTCCATTGGTTGAAGCTTTATTAAAACTCAACACACACGTAGACAAAAAGAGTCCAATTGTCGAGGTTGTTGTAATGTCAAGAAATAGTCCTGAAACAGGTGTAAGAGTATTAAAAGCAATCGAGCATTATGATTTACCAATAACACGATGGGCTTTTTCGGGTGGAGAACCACTTGCACCATTTATAGATGCTTTTGATATTGACTTGTTTCTTTCACGTGACGAAAGTGATGTTCAAAAAATAGTGGATACAGCAAATTGTGCAACTGCATTAATTTACGACCCACCAGAAAACTTTGAACCTGAAACCGACAGAGTGAAATTTGCTTTTGATGCTGATGCGGTCGTTTTTTCTGAAGAGTCTGAAATAATTTATAAAACTAAAGATATAGAAGCTTTTCATAAACACGAAAAAGAGAATGAGGATGTTCCATTAAACGATGGGCCTTTTGCGGTGCTTTTAAGGAAGTTGTCAGATATTCAAGACTTTCTTCCAATTGAAAAAGAACTTTCACCTTTAAGAATTGCAATAGTCACAGCACGTAACGCACCGAGTCATATGCGAGTGATTAAAACTTTGAGAAAATGGAATGTATATGTTGATGAAGCTTATTTTATGGGTGGTTTACCAAAAGAAAAAGTTTTAGAAGCTTTTGGTGCTCATATATTTTTTGATGACCAACATACACATTTAAGTGATTCAAGTAAAAAAATTCCTTGTGGTAGAGTTTTATATAAATCGAATTCCATTTTAAAGAATTACGAAAAGGAAATTATTGTAGAACAAAAAAAAGATAAATAAAACTAATATGCCAACACTCAATTGGATAGGAAAAGATAAAGTTATAAGCCATCATCAAGAGGTGCCTTATAGAGTTTTGGAACACAAATATGGTTTTACTTCGGAAAAAGGAGAACAAGACAAACCAACCGAAAGCGGAAACAAAATTATACAAGGAGATAATTTAGAAGCTCTAAAAAGTTTATTACCTGAATACGAAGGAAAAATAAAATGCATTTATATTGACCCACCTTACAATACTGGTAAAGAAAATTGGACTTATAATGATAATGTAAATCATCCAAAAATAAAGAAATGGCTAAACGCAACATTAAAAGCCAAAGAAAATGACAAAGTCGCATCAATTGGAGTGGACGATTTGACGAGACACGACAAATGGCTATGTATGATGTATCCAAGGTTAAAATTATTACATAAATTATTATCGGATGATGGTATAATTTTTATTTCAATTGATGAAAACGAAGTACACAATTTGAGACTAATGCTAGATGAAATATTTGGTATAAATAATTTCATTGAACAACTAATTTGGAACAAAAGAGTGCCAAAAAATGACAAAGGCATTGGTAATATTCACGAATATGTATTACTCTACTCGAAAGAAAAGTCAAGCCAGCACAGGTTTGTACAATTAAAAGAAGGTTTAGATGATGTATTGGACTTAGTTTCAAAACACAAAAAAAAGAAATCTGATATATTAGAAACAAAAAGGGAACTAAATAAACTTTTCAAAAAAAATGGATATGACAGAGGTATAACTTTGTACAATAACCTAGATTCAAATTATGATTTATTTGGCAAGATAAATTTAAGTTGGCCAAATGGACAAACTTATGGACCAACATTCGATATTCTTCATCCTGTTACAAAGAAACCCTGTAAAGTACCAGACAGAGGTTGGCGTTGGAAAAAAGAAACCTTTGACGAGTATTTAGACTATGAAAGCATAGAAGAACTAGCTGATGGCTCTTATAAATGTGGAAAAATATGGTTTGCTAAAGATGAAAATACTCAACCAAGTTCCATAAAATATCTTTATGAAGTAAAGGATTTTTTACTTCGGTCAATTATTAGCTTAAAAAGTTCTGGGAGTATAGATTTAGAAAACATATTTGGAAAAGGAAAATTTGACTATCCCAAACCAGTAAATTTATTAGAACTTCTCATTAATTCTTTTGAAGACAAAAATGCAATCATACTAGATTCTTTTGCGGGTTCTGGTACAACAGCACACGCTGTTTTAAACCTTAATAAACAAGATGATGGTAATAGGAAGTTCATTTTGGTAGAAATGGAAGATTATGCAAATGATATAACTGCCGAAAGAGTAAAACGAGTTACCAAAGGTTATGGAAAAGACAGTAAAAAAGTTGAAGGTACTGATGGCGCATTTGACTTTTACGAATTAGGTTTACCTCTTTTTGACAACAACCATAACCTAAACGAACAAGTTGGTATAGAAAAAATTCGTGAATACATTTGGTTTTCAGAAACTAGAACACCTTTTACAGAAACAAGCGAAACTAATTACTTTTTAGGTAAAAAAGACGATTCGGTCTATTACTTTATCTACCAAAAAAACAAGCTAACCACTTTAGATTTTGACGCTTTAGAACTTATAAAAATGAAAGGAGAACAATATGTTGTTTACGCAGATAATTGTTTGCTACCAAAAGACTTTATGGCAAAAAACAACATAATTTTCAAAAAAATACCAAGAGACATTACAAGATTTTAAATTATGGAACTAAAAAGCTACCAACAAAAAGTAATAGAAAATCTTGAAGAATATTTGGAATATGTTCAAGAACATAAAAATGTTTCAACTGCATTCAATCAGTATTGGGAAGATAAAATTGGACCATATAATCCTTTAGATAATACAGGAATGCAACCTTATAAAAATAACATTCCAAAATCAGCCCACGTTTGTATAAAAGTACCAACTGCTGGCGGAAAAACCTTTATTGCTGTAAATGCTTTGCATTCCATTTTTTCAGCCTACGACACAGGCAAAACAAAAGCAGTTATTTGGTTAGTTCCTTGGAGTAATTTATTACAACAAACCGTAAATGCTTTATCAAGTCCAGAACATCCATATCGCCAAAAGTTAAATGCACTTTTCAATCACAAAGTTGAGATTTACCAAAAAGAAGATTTGCTACAAGGTTCAAATTTCAATCCAACAGTTGTAAAAGAACAGTTGAGCATTTTTGTTTTAAGTTTTGCCAGTTTACGAGCAAAAAATAAGGAAGACAGAAAGGTTTACCAAGAAAACGGGCAATTAGAATCTTTTGTTCCTCAATATGCAAACAGAAAGCACCTTTTGGAAGATGTTGACGACACAGCTCTAATAAATGTAATAAGAAGTTTACATCCAGTTTTGGTAGTTGATGAAAGCCACAATGCAGAAAGTGATTTAAGCATAGAAATGCTCAAAAACTTAAACCCATCTTTTATTTTAGATTTAACAGCAACACCAAAAGACAATAGCAATATTGTGAGTTTAGTTCCTGCTATAGAATTAAAAAAGGAACATATGGTTAAACTTCCTGTTATCGTTTACAACAATCACGATAAGACAGAGGTTATAAATAATGCTTTGCATCTACAACGAAAATTGGAAATTCTCGCAAAAAAGGAAGAAGCTGATGGAGGAAAATACATTCGACCAATCGTTTTGTTTCAAGCACAACCTAAAACAAAAGACGACAACACTACTTTTGAAAAATTAAAAGAACAATTATTGGGTTTAGGCATTCCAGAAAATCAAATCAAAATAAAAACTGCCAATATTGACGAACTTAAAAATATACCAGATTTACAAAGTAAAGATTGCGAAGTTCGTTATATCATAACAATTAACGCTTTAAAAGAAGGTTGGGATTGTCCATTTGCATACATTTTAGCGTCATTAGCTGATAAGTCAAGTGCAGTAGATGTTGAGCAAATTTTAGGTCGAGTATTACGCCAACCATACGTTCAAAGACATAAAGCGTTTCAATTAAACCTTTCATATGTACTTACAGCTTCGGTAAAATTCAATGAAACTTTACAAAGTATTGTTGAAGGTTTAAAAGCATCTGGATTTAGTGGAAATGAACACAGAGTTTCGGATAAAATGACAGAAGAAGAAAAACAAACAGAGGTTGTAAATCCTGTTGAATCCTTTCTATTTCCAGAACAACAAAAAGAAACCGAAGAAGAAACGATTGATAAAAAGCGAATATCATTTGACCCAAATGCAAGTGAAGAAGAAATTGAAAATAATCCTTTCAATCAAGAAATGGAATCAATTTCTAAAGAAGAAAATAATGAATTAGAACAACAAATAAAGGAACAGGGAAAACAACCTGTTGACGAAAATATTTTTCAAGAAATGGGAGATAAAGTAAAACGTTATCGTGTAAAAGAAACAAATAAGGAAATTATTGATAAAATAGATTTTCCTCAATTTTTTCTAAAAGTAACAGCAAGCGACATCTTTGGAACAGACGAAGAATTATTAAACAGAGAATCTTTATTAAAGGATTTTAAACTTTCTGATGAAGATATTAAAATAGATTTTGACAAAATATCGTCCGATTTATACAAAGTAGATTTAACAGAAACTGTAAAAGATAATTACACACCAGATTGGGTAAAAATTGAAGAAAGTCAAGTAAAAGACCCAATTGCAGAATACATTTTGGCAAAACCAAAAGATGCCCAAATAAGCGATATAACGCATCAAATAATGCAGATTATTGGAAATATGTATCCTATTCCAGACCAAGAAATAAAAGTTTATGTTGGTAGAATATTAAACGGAATGAACGCAGAACAAATGCGTGATATTTTAGTTAGAAAATGGAGTTATACAGACAAAATAAAAGCTAAAATTAGACAACTTTCTGACAATTACGCAGAAACCCGATTTATGGATTTGATTAAATCAAAGCGTATAACTGCAAAAGAAAACTGGAAATTAGGAAAGGAAATCGTTCCTGGAAAAGTTGGTTCTTCAATCGGTAATTCATTGTATGAAAAAGAAGGAACAATGAACAATTTTGAGGAAAAAGTGATAATGGAAATTGGAACTTCTTCAAATATTGAGTTTTGGCATAGAAATTTAGAAAGAGGAAAAGGATTTTACATTAACGGATTTAAAGCCAATCATTATCCTGACTTTATTTTGAGAACTAAATCTGGAAAAACAATTTTGATAGAAACGAAAGGAGACCATTTGGATGGTTCTGATAGCGAAGGAAAATGCAGACTCGGAAACGAATGGGAAAGACAAGCTGGACACGACTTTGCTTATTTTATGGTTTTTGACAAGAATGATGTTAAGGGAGCATTTACGTTGGACAAGGCGAAGGAATTAATAAGCGGAATGTAAAAAAATGACCGAAACAAACCGCATAGAATACAAACGAGAATTGTCCGATGGACTCGAAAAAGAGGTCATTGCTTTCTTGAACTATCGTGAAGGTGGCATTATTCATATTGGCATCGATAAGGATGGAAATACTTACGGATTGGCAGATGCAGATGGCGACCAGCTGAAGATTAAGGATAGATTAAAGAACAATATTCGACCTTCCGCACTTGGTTTGTTTGATATTGTTAGTGAAGAACGAGATGGAAAAAACATCCTAAAAATCATTTTGGCGAGTGGTCCAGAAAAACCATATCATCTTAAAAAATATGGGATGAGCGAAAAGGGTTGTTTTATTCGTTTGGGTTCAGCAGCTGAACCGATGCCACAAAAAATGATTGACGAGCTCTTTGCCAAGCGTACTAGAAATTCCATAAGCAAGATTAAAGCTGGTCGGCAGGATTTAAGCTTTAGCCAGTTGAAAATCTACTACGAAGAATCTGGGTACACCCTTGGTAAAGCTTTTGCAAAGAACTTGGAACTACTTACGGAAGATGGTGCTTTTAATTATGCCGGCTATCTTTTGGCAGACAAAAATAACACTTCAATTAAAGTCGCCAAATATTCAGGCATAACCAGAACAGACTTAATAGAAAGCAACGAATATGGTCACGAATGTTTAGTTAAGGCTACTAAACAAGTGATAGATAAAATTGCGGTCGAGAACAGAACAACCACAAAAATCACATCAAAAGAAAGACAACAAGCCAACCTTTGGCATCCCATCGCCTTGCGAGAAGCCATCATTAATGCGTTTGTGCATAATGACTATACCAATGAGATTACCCCAAAGTTTGAGATTTTTACCGATAGAATCGAAATCACATCAGCTGGTGGTCTTCCGGAAGGATTGAGCAAGCAAGAATTTTTTGAAGGCTTTTCAGTTCCACGAAATAAGGAACTGATGCGAATTTTTAAAGATTTAGAACTGGTTGAACAATTAGGTTCTGGCATTCCTCGTATTTTAGAACACTATGGAAAAGAGAGTTTTAGTTTTTCCGATAACTTTCTTAGAATGACTTTTATTGCTAAAGAAGTTGCTGATGAATCCACTATTAGAGAAGATGATAAAGAAGTTGGTCAAAAAGGTGGTGTAACAGGTGGTGCAATGGGTGGTGTAACAGGTGGTGCAATAGATGCTATAGACGCACTTACTAAAAGACAAAAAGAAGTACTTAAACTTATTGCAACCAATACTACTATTACTTATACTGAAATAGCTGAAACTTTAGGCATCAATGAATCCCCTGTGGGCAAACATATAAATGCGCTCAAAACCAAAGGGTTTATAAAACGCCACGGTGGCACACAAGGCTATTGGGAAATTAATCTCTAAAAAAATCAGTAAGTATCCTTTTAAAAAGGCGATTTATCTTTTGAACCTCTGGCATCTGCCAGCCACTTACCATTTTGTTTAACTAGTTTAAAAAGTCCTGGTGCCTTATCGTAGGCGGTGGTATATTTTACCCAAGCCACATTTCCCATAATCGTATCCCGCAAAACGGAAAAGTTGGAATCATCCTTTACCGTAACGTTGAACATATTTATAGTATTTATATAGTTGGAATATGCCTGTGGTGTCGAGTTGGCTTTCAAAGCTTTCTCATCCTTTTCATAAAAGCTTTCGATAACAATTTTAGCTGTGGCACTTGGTCCTGAAATCTTAGTTTCGGCACAAGAAAGGAACAGCAATACGAGTAAGCAAATAACGATTTTTTTCATAATATTATTAATTTGGGTTATTGATATATTTATGTGATATTTTCAGTTCAATATTTCGTTCGCCAGCTTTCTCGTTCAGTTCTAAAATTACTCTTCGGTCATTGGATAATGAAAATTTTGGCATGACATAAATAAATCTTACCGTTTCATTTACCGCGATTTTAGAAGGCAGATGATGTTTAAAAATAGGTTCTTGATACAACCGTTGTAAAGATTTCTTTTTTCCTTTTTGTCGAGTTTCGATGGAAAGATTCAAGAAATTCAAATCGTAATCCAAAGTAGAATTATTCCTAATTTGAATAACGAAATAGAGCTCTTCTTTATCAAAAACGATATTCTCAAGTCTTAAAATGACACCATCATTTCGCCTTGTAAATCTTCCAAGGTATTGTCTTCTGTCAAGAAGATAAGAGCAGAATTTTTGATAATAATACGTGTCATTATCAATACTTTTTTCAGAAGTTTCAGTCTGAATAGAGTCTGCCAATTTTGGCTTTTCATTCCCAATACTGTTAGATAATGGGACAAAATAATTGAGTTTTGAAAGCTGCGCTTTATACCTTACAATATACGAAAAAATTGAGCCATTTCTATTGATTACCAGCAGATTACTTTCTTTTCCTGGTTGGGCTTGCAGTAATCCGAAATATTGCTCTTTTTCACGATTGTAAGTGAATACAAAATTTTCTGAGCCAGTAATGCCTTGTCGTATAGGCTCTGGAAAAAAGAGTGCGACATTTTTGCTGTCGTTAGCATAAATAGTATCAAGGATTTCTGTTGTTTGTGCTTCCAAAAAAGTGGAAATCAACACAATTAATGTAAATAGTATCTGTTTCATAATTTAGGTTTTAAAATAAGTTTATAATTGTTCAGCACAGTAACCTTTACATTTCGGTTACTACGTCTTAATACTTTTGTAATGCCACCAACTTGCGGAACAGTTGGTATATTGATATCGCCTATTACGTCGTCCAAAACCTCGCTTGTAGCTTCAGCTCGAAAATTGTTTTCTACATAAATGCCTTCACTACCATCCTGTAAATCGAAAGCTTTAAGCTTTGTTGGATGATGCCTAATGTTTTCTATGGAAATTAAAGCACGATTAGGTTGAAAACTAATAAAACCAAAAACAGGTGTGTTCTTTTGCATCAGTTTACCATTGATAGTTGCAGCTTTAGTAAGTCGCATTCTCAACCTGGTATTCGCTTTTACAACTTGGTCGCCATCAACAACCACATAAATGGTGGCATCTGTATTTCCAATAATTGCAAGCTCGTTGGGTTTTGGCGCAGCAGCAAAAAACAGTTGATGTTCAAGGCCCAATTCCTTAGCTTGGATTTTAAGTTCTCTTAGTATTTCTGTAGAATCAATTTCTACAGGTTGTTTCTTTTCGACTTTCTTTTGACCGAAGTTTGCATATCTCTCTTCTGAATATTGAATCTTACCAGCATCGTAAATACTATCGACAATGCGTTTCTTTTCACGTTCTGGTAGATCAGGATCGTAATAACCCATAGAATCGATTAATTTTTCATCATATATACTAGGTGCATTATTTTCACGTACTTCTTTCAGATCATTAAGAGCATCCAATTTAGAATCATACTCTTTTTGATTTTCTTCCAAATCTGGTATCAAGGTCTGTTCAAGATTGTCGTTTTCATTGTCATCATCGCCCATTACCATCACGGAATAGGAAATAAGGAATATGAAAACAATAGCTAAAACTGCTATAAAAACTATTTTATTCTTTTCTATTTTCATCACTAAGTTTTTTTAAGGTGTTTTCGAAATAATTTGTAATTAAAAGTCCGTGTGGATTGTTAGGAAAATTTCTGTCAACTATAATTAGGTTTCCGGTGGAAACTAATTCATAAGTATCGATTATTGTTCCTCTATTGATTTCAAAAATGGTTGTAGCGGTAAAACTATATACACCATTATTGTCGTTTATTTTTGAATCGATGCTGAGTACTTTTTGAACTAAGGAAAATTGCAATAATCGATTATAAACACCATCTGCTTTTTTCTGGCGATAAAGATTATCCACAGAGCTATTACCCAACCAAAGTGCCTTTTTCAAATTCTTCTCATAGTTGCTTGCATCGATGTTGTAGAAATAGGTGTGAAACAATTCTAAATGCGCCAAAGCTTCAACTCTAAAATTTTCCTTTTGGCTCACTAGCTTTAATGGAATAATGCTACCATCTGTATTAATGGCAAATGCACTATTCATTGCATTTTTGTTAGTAGTAAATGCCATCCAAACTGAAAAAATGCTAGATAACAATGCGCAAATGACAACTGCCAAAACAATAAATCGATTGAGTTTTAAAACGTTGTAGATATTTTTATATGGTGTTTTCATATTTTTAATCTGACTTAGGCAGTAAATAATCTGAGTGTAAAAGATGTGGCTCGTTTATAAAGCTTGAATTTTAGAAACACGATAAATGCAACAGAACCTAATTGAACAACAGGAGCGAAAAAGCCTTGACCTGTATCGGTCCCAAATAGGTTGACCCAAAAATTGGTATTGATTTCTGTATAAATTGCGTTCACAAATACATTGACGAGAAAGAAAGCTGGCACGAGCATATACACGGCTGCATACAGCTTGAAAAATGTATAAGCAAGAGAACGAAACTTTTCAAAAACCGCCAAACTAATGACCAATGGGAAGAATGCTTGCATTATTCCTAAAAGAAAAAAACGTTCTGCTAAGAATAGTGGATAGATAAACAAATCCAATATCCATAGTATCGTACTCAGGATAAACGCCAATATCTTGAAACCATATAATGGCGTTACCAATGCTTCATACAAAAGCGTCATTGCTGAACTTGCGGCATCAAAAAGACTTACATCTTCCTCTAAAGGTATGTCTTGCATTTGCAATGGTAATAGCGCAGGTGCAGTCCCTCGATATTGTCCTTCAATGGCTACTAAAATACCATCGAAAAACCCTAACACCTGCGTTGAAAAAATAACCAAAAGCACAACCGCAAAATTCTTTGCAAGTTCCCCAGGACTCAATCCCCAAGAATAACCATCCTTATCTGCAATACCTTCGTTATATTTCTTCAGTATATTAACCAGAAAGAACAGAACAGCAAGTGTTTTCATTCCTGCTATGGTGTATTGCGAGAAACTACTGTTCTGTATCGTCTGGAACACCGTATCGATATACTCTAGCCCAATCCCTAAAAAGATGGTTGCGGTCATTTCTAATAATTTGTTTCGCGATTATTGACTTTATCCTGCATTTTTCTGAAGGAAATAATATCCTTGTAGCGTTTCGTTTTTGTCTTGATATTGGAAACCATTTCCTTTGATTCCAATTCTTTTTCTTTTAGGATTTCTGCACGTTCGGCATCACTCATTTTTAGATTATCGCTGGATAAGATTTCACTCATAAATTCAACGGTGTCCAATGAGTTTTGGACTATGGTATCGAATGATTCTACAACCTTAGTAACTTCATCTGGTTTTATATAAGGCGAGTTCAAAATGTCTTGCAAATCATTTTGCATAACATTGATAAGACGCTGATTGTTTTGTGCAATTTCTTCAACCGCTCTAAGTTGTTGCACCACACTCGAAACTTTCTCTATCGCTTCTTTTGCATCCTTTAAAAATTTCACAGACTTAATCATTTGCGCTGTCTGTTTACCTGATTCTACAAGTTGTTTTACCAAACTGATAAAATTGGTGTTGTCATAAGTTGGCATTCCTTGGCTTGTTGCCTTTGATGGAATTAATAGCATTAATGCTACTGCCATTACTAAAATTCTGATTTTGTTTTTCATAATATTACGTTTTAGATGTGAATTGAATTATTGCTTTTTGCATGTCATGATGTTCTTCATAGAACTTCATTATGTCTTCGTTTTCCTGTCCATCGGTTAAATAGGCTGCATAAACTTCTTTCGGAACTTCAAGGCGAAAAATGTTGCTTTCCTTACCTATTTTGATAAACATTTCGGTATACTTCCGAGGACCAGAAAGATTGTTTTTTATGGATTTTAATTGGTTCAGGTCGTGGCTAGATAGATTGAGTCTTTTGACTAATTCTTCATAGCCTTTTTCATTATTGAGACTGTAAATGACTTGGGTATTCTCTAGAATGCTGGCAGATGTTGAATTATTCGGAAGCTGATTAATGGATTGTAGAATAATGCCAATTGCACCATTTTGTTTTCGTATGGCTTGGTAATAGAATTCGACACTTTCCAGTACGTTTTCAAACTTCAGTTGTTTGGCAAACTCATCGAAAAGGATAATGCCCTTTTCAGCACGGTTTTTCCAAATGGTTCTTTGAATGGCAGACTTAATGAGCTTCAACATTACGGATAAAATTTCCTTATTGTCTTTTACCTCGTCTAGTTCAAAAACAATCAATCGTTTGTCCTCAATTTTATAGGTCTGATCTTCGCTGACTTCAAATAGAAAACTATATAGACCATCGCCAACATACTCAGACATGACGTGTAAAAAACTCGTAACATTGAAGTAGTCGGGATGGATTTTAAGGGTAGTCAGAAGATCTTTCTGATGCCTTTCTATAAAGTTGTAGTAACCTTCCAAAGAATGATTTTCAGAAGTGCTATTGTAATAATGGCGCAGTATCTTTTTAACGGAAACCGATTGCGCTTTTGTTACTTTTAAATCTGAAGCAAATAATTCAAAAAGAAATACTGATAAATCCTCTAACCGTTCAGGTGTCAAATCTTTTACGTCACTAATGTAAAAAGGATTGATACCTAGGTTCTTTCCGCTTTCATATCGTAATACGGTATATTTTTCAGGATAGAGTTTGGCGAATTTGGTATAAGAACCACCTAAATCTATGATGACCAATCTTACACCACTTTCAAAATATTGGCGCAAAATATTGTTGGCTAAAAACGATTTGCCTTCGCCAGTTGGCGCAAATATGGCAAAGTTTCGTGCTTTAATGCGTTTCTTTTTTTCATCCCAAACATCTTTTAATACCGGAATGTTATGTTCCCTGTCATTAAAGATGATTCCCGTTTTATCGGATTTGTAATTGGTGTTATTGATAAACAGACAGAGCGCATGTTTTAAGTCGGTTACATACAAATCGTTATTTGAAAAATTAGAAGAAAAACAGCAGTAACTGTTAAGAATATAATTTTTGCGTTCTTCGCCACGCGGATAGTAAGGAATAATATCCAATTCCTTAAATTCCGTTTTAATTTTAGAAGTTATTTTGTCTAGTTCTTTAGCATCTTTCGACCAATACACAATATTAAGATGACCGCGAATGATTCGTGAATTGTCATCTGCATTGATTTGGTCCAGAATGTGCTGAATTTTCCCAAGTACGACTTTGTTCTGTGAACCAAAATTGGAACTTTTGTTAAGCTCCTCTATTTTCTTATCGAGTAGCTTGCGCCACTTTTGTTTGTCGTCCAAATAAAGAATCTGGTTAACAATATGGTTTTCATTAAGTGTAAGTCCTAAGCCATCAATAAACCCTTGATGAAACACAAAATCGTCTGATGTAAATTTCTCATTGGTTTTGCTACTTTGTACGTTTTCGCCAAAGCATAATTCGCTGTTGATGGCAAGCGCATCAAAATGGTTTTCGCCAACATTGACGCTTTTCTTTTCTAGTAAAATATCGGTGTCAAATCCTTCATTGAAACCATTGAAATAACTACTAGTTAATTGCTGAATATCTTCTGCGTTTAACGGAAGAAATTCTATTTTTCTACTATTATTTATAAAGGAAACAGAATCGCTTACAGAGTTAGCAAAGCTCTTAATGTTATCATCTAATTCTTGTACAATTCCCTTTGAAATTTTCCTGAAGGGATTGACGTATTTCGGATTGTTGAGTGCTTTGTTCTTAGTTAAAATGAAGAACAAATAACATTTATGTTCTATGTGTCCACGACCTTTAAAATGCTCGTGTGTGGCTTTTTCTAAAAAGGTGGTGTTTGGAAGTTGTTCTGAAGAATAAGATTTCTTAAGGTAAATGTCTTGTTTGTGAACTACAGTTCCAATAGGTAATGATTTTAAAGCTTGAAACCATGCACTATGCATATCCTCAAAATCCTTTTCGGATAAGGAATAAATTTCTGGCAGATTACCTTCATAGCATAAAATCACATTGCCATTGTTGGCAAATATGATATGGTCTTGAATATCTACAATGGGTTGATATGCTGAAATATTAATCTTGTTCATAATCGAAACCTGAATTTCTTTTGTTACTAATGATTTGCGGAAAAGCTTTTGCCATCTGAAAAAGTTGTGGATCGTTGGTTATGCGTGTCAAGGCAACATATAAAGCTGCATTGAAAATCAGAATGCTAATTATCATCACAAAGCTGAAAGAGAAAATGATGATTAATAATGACGCAAGAATAGAAACCATCATTAAGGCAAACAGGGAAATAGGCAATCCAAAAATGACTGCCCGTTTCCTAATGTTTTTATATACTTCGTATTTCTTCATACAGCTGCTCTAATAAAGCCCTCGATGAGGGTCATTATACTACGATAGTTATTAAGTAAGTGAAGATGCCTACCACAGCACCAGCAATTAGAACAAATACTAAAACACGAGTAATACCTTTTTTAAGGTCTGCGTTCTCGCCAAAGAAATGACCAGCATTAAATAGGAATCCAACAAGAAAGATGACACCTAGAATGATTGGGAAAATGGTTCTAATGGTATCTGAAACATCGTTTACAGAATCTTCAATACCACCAATTTGTGCAAAGCTTGACGCTGATGTCATCAAGAATACAAGTAAGATAAAAATTGATTTTTTCATAATTATTTGGTTTAGCCTGTAGAGGCAGTTTCTAATTTTATTTTGTGAAATCTATTATGAAATGAAGGTGAAGGAAGAAAATCTCTAAATTTTAACGCTAATTGGTGTTAAACTTTTGAAGATTATTAAGGAAGTGATTGATTTCTTGAATATTGTGTAATCTAAAACGATTGTTATGAGCACATTAAATCAAATTATAGTCTTACTATTCTGCCTAGTTTTTCTAAATCTATCTTATGCGCAGAATGGTAAAGACAAAGCAATAAATCCTATTGTAGTAATAGACCCTGGACATGGTGGAAAAGATGCGGGCGCAACAACCAGAAATGGCATTAAGGAAAAAGATATTGCTTTGAGTATCGCTTCTAAAATAGTGTTGCTTAATGATAAGCTGTTTGAAAATCTTTTGGAATTATTTCTCACTAGATATACGGACACATTAATATCGCTAGGCGATAGAACACAACTAGCCAAAAAACTAAAAGCTGATATATTTATTTCCATACATTGCAATCAAGCTATAAACAGAACAGCATCGGGAACAGAAGTTTTTATTCATCCTAAAAGCGAAGTGCAAGCTGAAGAATCTGCCTATTTAGGGTTTACTATTCAAAAAGGATTAACTGATATACTTGGTATTAATAACAGAGGTGTCAAATATGGCAATTTTCAGGTGTTGCGAGGTAACGACAATAGTAATGCAACGGTTCTTTTAGAACTTGGGTTCTTATCTCAAACGGATGAGGCTATTTACTTAACTAAAGAAAAATCTCAGTATGCTATTGCTTTGGTCATACTTCAATCGATTATTAAATTTTTAGGATTATGAGTGAATTTTTTATGGAAATTACGGTGGTAATTAAAAGGGTTTTAATAGTGATATTGAAATCAATTAAAAGAAGATTATCGAACTAAGAATATAACTCACGTATTTATTTGAAATTAAAATTGAACAAAATGTACTACTAAAAATTTGAGTAAAAGTAATATTATAGATTACGGAAAACCTCACTTAATAATATAAATAATTTCTTATTTTAGACAAAAAATTATACTTGAATGTATTTAAGTTTTATTTTAAACTTAAATAAGTATGAGAATATCTGAAATTATAAAGCCAATAGGCTGTGTTGCAATATATGGCTGAAAATAAAAGTGCTACTGAAAATCCAAAATTACATGAAGTAGTTCCAAGAGAGGTTGTGGGGAGAGATATTATTGCTAGATACCAGGGGCAATTTAGAGGGGCAGCTTATGAATGCTTAACTTTATTGGAAGGAGGCGAACTAGATAGAGTTTATTGTGATTATCAAGATGATTTTGTAACTCGACTAAATGTTGATGGACAACAGATTTATAATTTTTATCAGGTAAAAACGAAAAATAAGCTTAATCACCAATGGGGCATTAATGAAATTTTTGGTTTATACAAAAAGAAGAAGCAAGCATCAATTGATAAAATAGAACATAGCTTTGCTGGTAAATTATTGATACATACGGTTAAGTTTAATAATTCTTGTGGAAAGGTTATTTTTCTCACTAATATACATTTTGATGACGATGTAGAATCATGCATGAAAGCGTGTTTAGACAATGATCAAGACAACAAACACTATGCATCATTGCTCGAAACTTTTAATACCGCTTTCTCAAAAGATGCCCCTCTTGATGAAATAGAGGTTTTAAAAGCAATAAAGAAACTTCAGCTTGAACCTAATAAATCATACTTGCTACCTTCAGATGAAAATTTTTATGCGATAGCAAGAGACACTATTTTTAAGTATAGTGAAATTGATTTAAAAAAAATAGAAAGTGAGGAGATTATTAATAACCTAGTTTCATTAGTTGAAAGAAAATCGTTCACTAAACTCGTATTAAATTGTGACGAGTCTGATCTTGATGAAATTGCAGGCATTTGTCTAGAAGATATGTTAGATATTCTTAGTATATCTAGAGGAGCGTATAATCTTTTAAATGATGGAGGTGATGTTCAAGCTATTAAAAATGCTTCAATAATTCAAAGATTATTAAGTCAGGGTGGTGCCAGTAACCAAATGATTGAATATGCTTCTAAATGCAAAGTAAATTGGGATATTTGGTATAGAGAAAAACGACATAATATTCCAGAGTTTGATTTAAATTTTATTATGGATCGTGTAGCGTTAATTGCAAATCAGTGGGCAAATAAGAATCAATCACTTGAGGAATTAAGAAAAGAAATAGCAAACCTAAGTAACGATCTCAAGGATGTTTCAAAAACTTTGACTAATGAACTTTTGCTCGGTGGAGTTTTTTCTGTAATCGTAAGAAATGAGTCACAATGAATTATAAAGAATTTTTTAATGAGGCAGAGGAAAGAGATGTAACATTAACACTTGATAATCCGAAAACATCTATTTCTCATAGACTAAGTAATGAAGCGCTTTTTCATTTACCGTTGATAGCGATGACTATTTTATTACTTTCAAAATCAAGAAGCAAACCCAAAAGTGATGAGATAGGGCAATTAATAGGAGAATGTTTTGAGAGAGCTTTCAAAGGATTTAAAGGTTCTTCTCAATATTTGGGATGGTCCGCAAATTTAAGAATGAGAACAGTTAAGGCCTTGACTTTTCTTGAAACAGCTAATTTAATTGAAGTTGATATTCAAGATTCTAGGATAAAGGTTACGGACATGGGAAAAAAGGTTATTTCTAAGGCAATAGATGATGATACTGACTTAGGATATAATTTACGAGTAATTGAACAAAAATACAGAGATATTAGAGCAGAAAAACAAATAGCGATAGGCATAGTATGAAATTATTAGAATTAAAAATAGAGCATGTTGAGTTAGACGGTTGGGAATCGGAGCAGCTAACGTTTGGGGACGACATTACACAGCTTTATGGGCCTAATGGATGTGGAAAGACACCTGTAATCCATTCAATAGCCTACGCAATGGGTTATCCTGTAAAGTTTCGTGAGGATATTCTAAGAAATTGCAAATCTGTAGTATTAAAGGCTTCACATGAGGAAAATATCATAGTTTTCAAACGAGAATTGTCTTCGAGTTTTAATGTTGAATGTAATGTTTATGATGAAATTATAGGAGATGATTCTGAAAATAATAAAGTTTTTTATAGTGAGAAAGATTTATCCGTATATCTTTTCGATTTATTAGGGTTGTCAACCGCTGCCCTTACATCCTTAAAAAACCTTCCAACGTTCCCCTATGTTTCAACATTACTTCCTTTATTTTATGTAGATCAAGATTCTGGCTACACTAGCGCATACAAAGCGCAATCTAACTTTATTAAAGACCAATATGCTGAAATGGTGCGCATGTCTATTGGAGTAATTGCAAAAAACTCTTACGAAAAAAAGAAGGATTTAATAGAAAATAAAAAGGAACTAGGCTTAATTGATTCAGAAATTGTAAGTACAGAAAATTTTATTGAAACTTTAATTCTTCAAAGAAAAGGTTCGTTGCTGTCCAAAATAGATGTAGAAGATCGTCTTCAAAAATTGAAAGATAGATTAGATGAGCTTAATTCTAATCAAGATACATCTTATAGCACTAACTCAGCAATTCAAACTTTGATAAATGAGAAGTTGTCTGAAAAAAACAGTACAGATTCTAAAATTAGAGATTTAAGGGAAAGAATCAATGGTTTTGGCAAAATCAAAGATGAAATTGAAATTGAAATAAATACACTTTCCTTGAACGAAGAGGCTAAACGTGTATTTAGTTCATTTGATGAAATATGTAGTAATAGAGGTTGCCAACTTTTTTTGAGCAGTTCTGAATCTTATGGTAAAAACCTGTTGTACCTGAAAGATCAAACTAAAGATTTAGACCGAAACCTGGGTTATCAAAAGGAACGTCTCGATGAGTTTTGCATAAACTTTGATAATATTGAAGGTGAAATAAAAAAACTAAAAATTAATTTATCTGAAGAGCAATCTGGAGGTACTGCTCAAAATTTAGTTAATACTATTAGTGAACTTACAAGATCAATTATTGATTTACAGAGAGAAAAGGAAATAGTAGGAAGGCTTGAGCTAGAAGAAAAAAAGTATAATAGATTTATAAGTAAAAGAGAGCAATTGCATAATACTATTGCCTCTTTAGATGATAGAAATTCTACCGTTGACTTAAAACAATTAAAGTTTAGAACGGATTTTAAAAAACAAATAACGGAATGGTTAGATGTTTTAAGTACCAAAAATGTATCGAGAAACATTAATATTGATTCAGACTTTAATATCTTATTTGGAACAGAAAAATTATCCCAATTAAGTGGAAGCACGTTGCTACGAGTTATTTTAGCTATTAAAGCGGCGTTTTTTGATATCTATATCTCATCTGAATTGTCTGCCTTTGAATTTTTAATATTTGACACCCCAAAACAACACGATATAGAAACAGAGCATTTTGCAGCTTTTATAGATAAGCTTAAAACAACCGTATCCAATAAAAGAGCTCAAATAATTTTCTCAACGACGGAATACCATTATGAACCAAAAGAAAATGATGTTGAGTGGATTCCTAGCTTTCCGGGAACAGAACAGAACATGTTTTTAGGTATAATTCCTAAAATTAAAGTAAAATAAATATCATGCAAAAATTGTGGAAGGATCATTTTATGTAACATAAAAGACAAAGTGATGATGTGCGATTCTTGTGGTATGCCAAATGTGATTTCTGATTGAAATTGATTAATCAGATATTGCATTCTGTGTAATTATTGAGGAAGAATTAATTCTTTTTATTTCATAAGCTTTATCAAAAGAAGTCAAATTAAAACAACTTATTCATACGCTTCCGAACGCTATTCCTTTACCTACCGGTATTGAGGTTTTTGGCTGTATAAATTGATAGTTTATAAAGAGAAATTCATCCCATTACTTCTCAATCTTCCCCCAAACCAAAGGATGCTCACTAGCAGCAACATTTCTATTAGTAACAGATTTGTAAATAGACCATTGTGGCTGTTTTTCTGGCCACATTGCTTTACGGTTTAATCCACTATCCTTCATTTTATTGAATAGAGCAGGAGAGAAGAGCATATAATCTTTCTGCTTAATATTTACACCCATTCTGTAAGCGCCTAATCTATAATAAGTAGAGTCATTTCCTTTGTCTATATCCACTTCAAACGATAGGTGTTTTGTGATGTCTTTTAGGTCTGTATTTTGAATTAAAGGCGATAAAGAATTACAATAAGATGGTGCGTTAAATGTACCTGCTATGATGACATTGACTTTACCTTCAGCTATCAGTTTGTTATAAACTTCAGCAATTTTGCAAACTTGTTTTTTTCTAATGTTATCCGATTGTGTTCTGTCTTTTGTTGGCTTTTTTAAATATGCATTTAATAGCCAAATAATTTCTTTTGATGGTGTGCTAATTTCATATTCAATTAAATTTTTACCATCATCGTTAGAAATAGAATTTATGTTGTGAGTTCTAACAGCTTCTAGATTGTAGCCTTGTCGTAATGCTATTCCCATTTCTAAACTATGCATATCGTTACCTTGAATCACAAAAGAGTGGTTAAAAGGTTTGCAGTCAAATTCTGGTAGAATGAGTTGGTTAAAGTCCTCAAACGATGCTCTGTCCTCAATTTCTTGTAGCAGTAAAATATCTGGATTTACGTTGGCGATAACTTGTGCTTTATGTTGTGTTGATTTGGGATGAATAGGAACGGTTTGAAGTTTTATCCATCCATTCCAATCTGTGATATTACCAGCTTTGTTATCAATAGAATGGCTTAAACCTTTCATAAACAGAAAACCTGCTTTTCGTCTCAAAACAGCATAAGGACGAGGACTTGATTTTTCAAAACCAATTAAAAATGATAATTCTCTAATTCGATCTTGTTGGCTTAATGATTTAGAAGGTTCAAGCATGAGTGTATCAAGCTCTATTGTCCAATCGGGAATTAAGTTTTCAATTGGTTTTTCTAGAAGACTTCTGTCTCTATGGAATAAGTTCTGGACATTAAAAGTTGCTATTTTCATAATTTCTTAGTTTTTTATTTTCTTTTATCGCAAGAGTCTTCATCGAATGCTACCAGATTAAATAATTCTCGCATTCTGCTTCGTACTCTATTGCCATATAAATCTTCCAATTCTTCAGCATTTAGGTTTGTAGTTCCGTGTGTTTTTATATGATGGTTTATAAAAAGTTCATGACGTGAGAGTAAGATTTCGCCCATGACGTTACAGTCCTTTCCGTAGTGTCTTCCAATAGGTTCAACGCCTAAATCATCAAAACAGAAAAACTGCCTACAACCATAATCTTCAATGGTTTTATAACCAATGTGATTGAAACCAAATACAATGTTTCTGGAAGGAATCAGGATGTATGGTTTTTGCAACGGAACGATGTTTTTAAGCAAAATCATTAAGCTTGTTTTGCCACACCCTACAGGTCCGGAAAGTAAAATGCCTTTATCTGGATCTATCTCGTTTTTCTCGCAGTTTGCTTTGTCTTTTATGAAATAATGACAGAGTTTTAAAATGATTGGATGGTCTTCTTCGTAGATTTTAAAACCGTTACCAAAGAGCATTTTTCCTTTGACATCGAGGTAAATTAAGATTTTTTCAAAATCGTACGTCACTTCTTTGCCATCAAACGTGCCAATGTCATACGTTTTGTGTTCTTCGACTATTTTACAAGGGTTGACCATAATCTTTGTTTTTATTGGTTCTCAGGTTGTCCTTTTTTTGAGGAACTGCATCTGCAGTTTCAAATTCTTTGGCTTTTAGCATCCAATTACTTGCGGTAGCATGCCAATCTTCAATTTTTATTTTACCACCAATTTTCCAACCGATGCCTTGGTAATGGTTGTAGAATTTCTTTGCTTCATTATCAGGCCATTTTTTCTTTTTAAAAAAATCAATGACTTCAAATTCATTTTTTGGTAGCTTAGTTTTATTTATGTTTTCTATTTGTTTATTAATGTTTGTATTACGTATCAATGCTTGTTCAGTACTTGTTTCAAACTCATTCACAACTTGTTCAGAGGTTGTACCGAAATTGAACAACTTGATTTTACTGCCTTTATATGGATTATGTGAAGGGAAATATTTTAGATAATCCCATGAATCCATCTGTTTTAAACAACGATGATAAGTTGCTGTTGAACCAATTTTTGAGAGTTCCATAACTTCTTGTCTGTCTATGTAAAATTCTTCTCGAAATCGGTTTAAATTCCAAAACTGAAACAAAGCCATATATAAGCTTACATGCGTTGTATTTAACCTTTTGTCTGCATAGAATTTTTGAAATACAGCATTGAGATGTTTTATATAATTCATACATATTTATTCCGTTTTATGATGTACTCGATTATTGTCCATAACCTTCTGAATTTCTTCGGAATCATAAAAAATGATGCCACCAACCTTTGTGTAGGGTAGTGTACCTTTAATTCGAAGATTCTGTAGAGTACCAGGACTAATTTGAAGTAAGTCCATGAGTTCTGAAGATTTTAGATATTTCTTCAGCTTACCTTGCGCTTGTTTATTTAAAAGTTTTTTGATGTCATCAAGTAGTTCAAGTTTGAAATCCATTAGATCATCTGTAGTAATAATTGTTGCTGGCATAGTAGAACTGTTTTTAGAAAAGAACTACCATTTTGCTTTTAACTAAAATGATAGTCCTTGACCTGATTTGACTTTCGTTCTACAAATTTGAATAGTATTGTTGGCATTTAATCAGTAGTTAAACCGTAGTAGGGTCAAAATTTAACATCTTGATAAATGGTGTTATTTGATGTGCTTTGGTACGGAAATTATTTATTTTAATATGAAGTAATTCCTTTTTTGGAGTATAAATTTAAAAGCGTAAGGTAAACCGAGTACGATGTTTTTCGAAGCGTTATTCTTCTGAGTTCTCTATATGAGAAAGTAAGCTTGCGGAAAGGACATCCAAGAACTTGGTGCGACTAATTTTTCGGGATTTTATATCAGCAAAGGTTTTATAGTAGTCGCCCAGTTTAAAATGAAATATGCTTTCAAAGGTAGATGCAATTTCTTTAATGTCAGATTTTCCGTTATTAATGACCCTACTATGGTATAAAGCATAGACCAATTCTGTGAGGGCTGTTTTTGAAGATGTCCATTCTAGCTCTGTAAGATTGTTCAATTCTAATTCATTCTTGTATATTGATTTCTTAGCATCCAATAATCGGTTTTGTAAATAATTGATAAAACGCTTTGATGCTTTTAATTTACCTAGGAGTAAATCATAAGGTGTACAGAAGTCTGGGTCTTGAAAGTAAAATTTTGAAGATGTTATAGGAACATTATCAAAATAATCTCTAGTGAAGAATTGCTTGTCTAGATGTGTCTGTTTGGATTCAATATATTGTACAAAGTCCATGTTGTATAAAAAGAACCGATTTAGTTTGCTCAATTTCTTTTTAACATATTTTCTTTGTTGGCTGCTGCCCACTTTAGGGAATTGAATTTCAAAAGAGCGGATTTCTGAATAATAAATGAGTTGACTAAATGGAATTTGCTTTATTTTTTTAAAAAATTCTATTTCTTCTTCAGTAGATTTAAAACCATCGATGACTACTAATTTTCTATATGTGTTAAGAAGGTTTCGACATGCAATTATGGATTTATTTGAACGCTCAATAATTCCATTGGAACTATATTTTATCTCATCCAAATCGAAAAGTAGATTCTTGTTTTTCTTTTTAAAATCCATTCTTTCATTTTAATAAAGAAATAGTTGTTTCTAAGAAGAATGTAAAATTTAAAAGGATGATATGAAAGAAGTAAATGAGGGAAACTAGTAATAATCGATCATATTAATGCTTCTATTAATTTAGATTTTTTAAGGTTTACTATTTCAATTTAATTCTAAGTTGTTTAAAATAATAATAGAATCAAAATTATACCTGTGTATTTTTTGCGTATTTCGTATGTGAATTTTTGTTCACATGTATTTTAGTGTTTATGTTTAACCTTTAAACTTTTTTACAAAGTCCTCTTTGTTGGAAACATTAGATTTTATAAAAATATTAGAAGCATGTTTCCTTACTGTTCCATAGGAAATAAACATATTCTTGGATATTTTTTTATAACTATCTCCTTTGATAATTTGGATGGCAATTTCATTTTCTCTATTTGTGAAACTATATTCTTTTCCAATATTACGTTTTAATATGTAAGTGTTTTTTAACCTGTATGAATAGCTGTTAATTTCCATAATGGTAACTAAAAAGAATGCCATAGTTACTAGAGGCTGGGTAATCGGTTGAAAATCTCCAAAATATGTTAATAAAGGCAAAAGAATTACAGATAATATAGAAGTAAGACCTAAGTAAGTTTGAATTTTGAAGTAACGTTGTCTTTTAACTTCTTTTCTTATGGTCATAAAGAAATATATCAAAAATGTTATGGACATAAATATAGGTAATACCAAAAACAGACTTCTAGAAAAACTAAGCGAGTTTGTATAATAATATGGTATAATGAATAAAAACAGAAAGCACAGAGTTAGTATTATTGTTAGATTTTTGATTTTGAAAAAAGGGTTTGGTGTGATAATATTAAACTCAATATATAAATACCAAATAAGGTAAATACACATAATAATGGAAATACTGTATGTTGTTATGTATTGCAAGAACAAAGGACCAGGTAGAGATGTATTAGGTAATAAGCCATTAAGTATATTATATAATAGAAAAAGAATAGCTAAAATCAAATATCTGTAAGAAGCTTTGATTGTTTTTTGTTTGCTAAATATTATTTTTAAAAGTTGAAGAACAATGATTATACTGATTACAATACATATAAATAATACTATCCAATGCATTGAAGATGAATAAACGTATTCAGGTGTGAAATGATATTTTTGCTCTTTGGGTAGCATATAAGTATTTGAATAACAAAATATTATATTTAATTTTCATTACTGTTAAAGATACTATATATTAGTGTTAATCAAAAATTAGCTTATAATGTTATATAAAAAATACAGTTTAGGTGTTTTTCCAACACCACTTGAGCGATTAGATAATCTATCTAAAAAATATCCTGATTTTGATTTATTTATTAAACGAGATGATAATTCTGGACTAGCATCAGGAGGAAACAAGGTTAGGAAGTTACAATACTTTATTTATGATGCTTTAGAAAAAGGATGTGATACCATAATTACTGCAGGAGCTCAACAGTCTAATCATTGCCGACAAACAGCAGCGGCTTGCGCTAAAGCTGGATTAAAATGCCATTTGTTGTTAGGAGGTATAGAACCTCAGAATTACAATGGTAATTTGTTGCTTTCCCATCTTTTAGGAGCTAAAATTTACTTTACTGGAGATAATAGAAAGGGGGAGGATATAATCAAATTAAAGCAAGATTTAGAAGCACAGAAAAGAAAAGTATATGAAATTCCTTATGGTGGCTCGAACTTACTAGGGGCTTACGGTTTTGTCGATGCAGTTAAAGAATTAAAGAAGCAACTTTCAGAAAAGAAATTAAAAATCGATTATATTTTCTTTGCTTCAAGCTCAGGAGGAACACAAGCAGGACTTAGACTTGGAGTGGATTTATTTGGTATTGATATTAAGTTAATGCCAATCAGTATTGATAAAATTGGTTTAGGAGATAAAGCATTAGACGATGCTGTTTTAGAGATACTACATCAAGGTCAAAAAGAATTGAGTATTCAAAAAACGTACTCAATTAAAGAGGCAACACTTATTAGAGGTTACGACAAACCTGGTTATGGAGTAATTACTCAAAATGAAAAGATGGCCATAAAACAATTGGCTCAAAGTGAAGGTATATTGTTAGATCCTGTTTATTCTGGTAGAGCTTTTTACGGAATGATAGATCATCTGAAAAGTAATAAGGTAGAAAAAAACTCCAATGTGCTCTTTTGGCATACAGGTGGCTTACCGGCAAATTTTTATTATTCCGAAGAGCTTTTAAAATAACTTAAAAGTTAATTACTTCTTCTAAAGCGTCATCTGCTTCTTGATGGATAAAGTTAGTTTGATAATTTAAGGTCGTTTTTAAATCACTATGTCTATATAATTTTTGAAGTATTCTAGGATGAATTTTGTCTCCAGCGATATTCCCAAAACTGTGTCGAGCAATATGCATGGTAACCTTCTTTTTAATTCCAGCTTTTATAGTAATCGATTTAAGACAGTCATTTAATTTTTTGTTAGCAGTTTTTAGTTTATTAAAAACATCTTTAGGGTTATTCAAATCAGCTTTTTTTAGTTCAGGAAAAATGAAATCATCATCACTTTTTTTATCCATTTTGTAACTTTCTAAGACAACTGATATTTTATCTGGAATTTTTAATGATAACAATTTAGAATTTTTACCCATTCTGTAGTGAAATCTTTGGTCATAAATATCAGACCAACGAGTTCTTAAAATATCTGAGACTCTCATGCCTGCAAAATTAAAACTAAAAAGCCATATGTTCCGTGCATGGATTTCTCTAAAAGTCAAATTCTCTAACGATTGTAGCTTTTTTATCTCTGAAATAGTAAGCCCAATTTTTGTTGTCTCTGGAAATTTGATTCGTATTTTATCTGAGCCAAAAGGATAGAGTTCTTTACTAATAATTTTTTGTTTTATTGCTCGATTATATAGTAAACGCAAAAGAACAAGTATATTCATAATCGATGTGTCAGATAAAGAATGTATTGACTTTAAAGTAATCATTAGCTTCTTCAAGAAACGTTCATCAATTTCCTGAAAAGTAAGTTGTTTTGATTTATGGAATTTTAATATGAAGCCGACCCAAGCTTTATCACATGATAAACGATTTAGTTTATTCGATAATTTTAAATCATCTAAATGTTCATTTGCAAGTTCAAAAAATGTAGAGTTTTTACCTAAATTGTATAATTCGTTCTTAATTTGATTTGCTGAAGCATCTTTATTTTTTACTTGTAAAGCAATTAAAGATTTGTTTACTTCTGAAATTTCTTGAGATAATAAACTATTTAAACTGACAGAATTTGGATGAGATTTTTTTACACGTATATTCTTTTTATCCCAATCTTCAATATCTATGTAATGACCTATATATTGATAAGTTGAGCGACGATTTTTGGTAATTCGAATAGCAAGAGGATATAGACCTTTCCTATTCGGTTTTTTACGAAGTACTATTTTTGCGTTTGATGACATAATTGACCTGTTTTAGCACGAAAGTCAAATCAGGTACAACATTTGGTTTTAAAACCTATGCAAAGATACACTTTTATTAGTTTCTCTAGGTACAACATAGGTACAACAAATACTGAAATTAATTGATATTAGATGATATCAAATAAAATTACAAACACCCTAAGTAATTGTAAATGAATGACTTTGTTCTTATTTGGTCAAATATACGCTAGACTTAGGATCTAGTGCCGCGAGGTGTGGGAGTTCGAGTCTCCCCGCCCGCACAACCTAAAGGAAAAGCCTTAATACTATTTGTATTGAGGCTTTTTTATTTTTTAAGTATGATTTCTTAAAATGGGTATCCAATAGCTAAATTGAATATTAAGTTTTCATTTCTCCAAGTACTATCTCCAAAGTTAATACCATCAATAACCCATCGGTTTCCTTCTGGGAGATAAGGTTTTCTTATAGGGAATGCTAAATCGGTTCTTAGAATTAAGAAATTAAAATCGAAACGTAACCCTATACCTGTACCTACAGCTAATTCTTTTAAAAAATCTCCAGAAAACTGAGCTCTTGACTTTTCATTATTTTTATTTATTAACCAAATATTTCCTGCGTCTACAAAAACGGCACCTTTTACAAAATGGTACAATTTGGTACGTAATTCCGTGTTTAGCTCTAGTTTTAAATCGCCAGATTGATCTGGTAAAAAAGCAGAACTCGTTGCGGTACCATTATAAGATCCGGGGCCAATAGATCTTGCCTGAAAGGCTCTTATACTACTTGTTCCACCAATAAAAAACTGTTTAATAAACGGCAAGTCTTTAGAGTTTCCGTAAGGCATTCCTGCGCCTACAATAATTCTATTTGCCAAAGTAGTTTCTTTATCAAAATTATAATAATACCTAAATTCGGCTTCTACTTTTGCATATTGACTAAAAGGAACGCCTAAAATTGATTTTGGATTGTCGCTATCATTTGCTCCTAAAATTAAACTGGATAAATTTCCAGATAGATCTAAACTACCCTTAAAATAGGTGTTTGTTTTTCTGTTTTTCAACATGGTATTGCTGTATGTATAAGCGTAGGTACTCCCTAAAATAAACTGCTTATCTATAATTTTTTGCAGTGAAGGACTTTCGGTAATTTGAGATTTATATAAACTGGAAATATTACTAGATGATGTATAAGCCATATTTAGAACATTAAGATTGTGTTCTTTACGTTCGTTTTCTTTCCAAGTATATCCAAACAAACCATTAAATGTTTGTAATGCATATAATTTTGTTCTTTTTTGATGCTCATAGCCTAAGCTTGCCGTAGTGTTAGGAACAAAAGCGCTACCTGAAGACATTCTGAAAGGTGAAATAAAACGAGGCCAAATTAAGTTAGCATTGCCTCCAAAACGATAGACATTGAATCCCTTATTTTGTCCAGAAACTTGAACTTCTAACCCGGAAAAAGCAGATATTTTTAATAATTCGGCGCCTTTAAAAGTGTTTCGATTACTCCAATTAATATTTAATTCGCCTCCAGAATAATTGGCAGAATTTGTTTTTGCTAGTGTTTCAATTTGAATTGATTTTTTTTGTGAAGGTGTTAAATAGTAATAAGCATCTAGTTGCTGGTTGGTAGAGTTTGTTACTTTAAATTCGTTTTTAACAAATTTAAATGTTCCTAAAGTTATTAGTCTATTTAATGATAAGTTGTGGGTTGTTCTATTATATAGATCGCCTTTGTTGAATAACAAGGTTTTTTTAAAAATGAAGGGTTTAAAAACGGTTTTATTATCAATGATAGTTAAATCTTGGTAGTTCAGCGTATCTGCTTTTCGATTGGCAATGGTATCTTTTTTAAGATTAAAACTTGGGTATACAAAAACATCGTTAATTTTGTATTGTTTTTTTGCTTTTTGAGGGGTTTCTTTTTTAATTTTCAAAAGTAAATTCACTTCGTGTTTTGCAACGGTACTATCTACTTGCGTTAAAATATAATCTTCATTAAAATAGTAAAAACCACGTTCTTTTAATTTTGAGTCAATGCGATTTCGTTCCTTCTTAATGAGATCTAGATTGTAAGGTTTTCCTATTTTTAAAAAACTATTTTCCTTTAGTTTATTTATTTCTTTAGCAAGAACCGAAGTATCTTTCGGGAAAACAACTGCTTTTATTTTGTATTGGTTGTTTAATTTAACGTTGTATTCGGCTTCTGCTTTTTTGCCTTTTCTTAAGGAATCTGCTTTAGAGCCTGCATTGAAAAAGCCATTGTTTTCAACGTAATTTTGAATGACTTGCCTGTTGTATTCCAAATCGACCTTACTCATTAAAACTGGAGCTCTACCAAGTTTGTATTTTACCCAATGTTTAAAGCCTTTATCTTTTTTAACGTTATTGAAAATATTGTAAAAAAAAAGACTTGGCCGCATGCCTAAAAAGGATTTATTTGGAATTGGCCGAATTAAATCATCTAAATTAGAGGCTATTTTTTTTCTGGTTTTTTTCGATTCATTCCCTTTTTCCACTTTTATAGTATGCCCTATATACAATAAATCGCCTTCTGGAATGTGACGTGTTCCGCTGCATCCATAAAAAAGAGCTATTAAAAAAAGTAATGGTGTTGGGTTGTTAATTTTCATTGTTCTTTCTCTTTTTGCGACCTGTATTTGTCTTTTTCTGAAATAACGCTTTAAATTTATTATAACTCATTGTAATTATAAAAGCAACACCTGTTTCTATAACTTGACCTTGCAGTGCTACTTGATAGTTGTTTTTTCGATATGTTCTTAGTTTATACCGACCATCTTTTGTAATTAAATAATCTATAGTAACATCTTCAGCAAGATTTGTAGTTTGTTCGTTTTTTAATTGTTCACCTTCTATACCAAAACTGCTTCCTACAGAAACTTTTAAGCGGTCGTTTAACAATTGTTTTGAAAGCCCCACGTTTAGATCGGTTCTTTCTTGGCGTTCTCCTGTTGAGTAATTTTCTGTGGCTTCGAGGTCGAAATCTAGCTCGAAACCTGAAATTAAATCACCAGCTAAATTATTGAGCTGTTGGGATAAAATTTTACTAACACTTTGTTTGGCTAAAAAAGCACTACTTGTACTGCCTGTTTCACTTTCAAAGGGATTTTCTCCTATAAATCTATTTAATAACAAAAGTGCAAAAACCTGTTTGTTAAGGGCGTCTTCATCACGTCTTATTTGTTCTAATTTTGCTTTGGTGGTATTAATTATTTCTGTCGAAATGTTGTTGTTTCCATCAGGTAGAATAATATCGAATGTAATTTGGGGTTGTAATAGTTCCCCTTTCATGATTAATTTCGTTTCAAAAGGGATTTTTTGTTTGTAAGTGTTTCTTGTTTCGGTAGTAACTCCAATTAATTGATCATCCACCAAATCTAGCGGCGCAGTTTTTACATTGTAAATAGCGTTTATATTTATGTTTGCCGTGGTGGGTTCTCCGGTCCATAGAATATAACTTCCCGATTCTATTTCAAATTTTCGCTTAATTAAATTAAAACTCATTTCATAAGCACCATCTGTAAACTCATATTTACCGGTTAAGGTTGTTTTTCCTGAGGGGTCGATACCACCAGTTAAATCTGCTTCACCTTGAAGTTTTAAATAATCTCCATTTAATTGATCTATGATAATTGAAATTTCGGCCTCTTTATCTACGGTAATATTTACAGAGGCATCAATACCTTTAATTTCCGTTTGCGTAATTTGTTTTGTAGGATCTTCCATGGATATTAATGTAGGCTGATCCTGATCTACAAACTCTACAATACCAGCTCTGTCTGCAATAGAAGGATCTTCTTGTGGCAGCACAATATTAAATTTTGTTTCCGCATTTATTTTAATGTTTCCATCTATAATTGGGTTGTTAAAAGTGCCTTTTATCCCTAAATTGTTGTCTAAAAAGAGTTCGCCATAGAATAAATCGTTGTCTTGGGCTTTAGAGTTAATAGCTCTAAAATTATTGGCAACTACATTTAAATCGAATCCTAAATTAGTGTAATCTTTACTGTTTATCAATCCATTTATTTTTAATAGATTATCGTTTTCATCTTTTAATTTAAAGTTGTCAAAAATTATTTTGTTAGATTTAAAAGTAATAGCATCATTAATTAATTTGAATCTTGAATTTAAGGAGGTCACTACAAAACCAACCGCATTAAATTTTAGGTTACCAATAACTTCGGGGTTTGAAGCTTTCCCTGTAACGCCTATTTTTCCACTTAAAAAACCAACACTTTCCTCTAAATTATTAAGGCTAAAAGGTTGTAAAGATTTCATTTTTAGTTTTTTAATATCGGCAGTAAAGTCTAAACTTTCTTTACTAATATTATAATCTCCATCAATATTTACTTGATTATCAAACCCGGTTAAAGCTAGCTTTGCCTTATATAAATTAGTGGTTTTATTATTAATTTCAATATTTATAGTGCCAACGGTGTCGTTTTTAATTTTGAAATTTTCAATAGCTACATCGGCACTAAATAAAGGGTTTGTGTTTATATTACTAATGGTGGTTTCTCCATTGATTGTGCCTCCAAAATCGAAATTAGATTTAACGATATTGGTTAATGATTTTAATCTGAAATCTTTAAAATCGACAACAATTGGTGCGTTTGTTTGGTTGTTTTTTGATTGAATGGAGAAGGATTGTTTGTTGTTTTGGATACTAAAATTAGACACTAAAATATCTTGTCCTTTTAAACGAATTAAATTATCGTTATCAATAGTCCACTTGCTATAATTAAGAATCAGTTTATCCGCATTAAAATTAATAATAGAAGCGCCTAAACTGTCTTTAACCGTTCCGGAAATCAAATAAGCCTCTTTGTTTTTTAAATCTTTTATATTGAGTTCATAATCAATAATATGATCCTTTAATTGCCCTGAAATATTTGTCTTTGGAATTGAAAATTGTGGGTTTTTAAGGCTTCCTAAAGAGAGGTTGTATGTTAAAGTGTTATCGCGCGTATTTATGGTTAATCCTCCGTTTGAAATTTCATTATTTGCATAATTTAAACTTGGAATTGAGACGTTCACGTTTAAAGAATCATTAACCGAATAATAGGCGCCACTAAGTTTAATTTCTGATAGATTTTTAAGATTGGGAATTAATTGCTGAATTACTGGATCATTGTTTAAAATAAAGTCAAAATCCAATTGCTGTGGCTCGCTATTTTTGGCGTATGCGGTGTTTGTTTTGTAATATTTTGAAACAGAGTTTATTAGTTGGTTGCTTAGTGAAGAAAGTTTATAATTTCCCGTAATTTTTCCGTTTGCAAATTGAGATTTTAGTGTGATGGAATCTTTTTCTGTTCTAGAACCGGCATTAATAGTAATGGTTTCTATCGGGAATTGTTCATCTTTTAAGGCAACTAAAAAATTAGAAGCTTCTATAGTTCCGTTTAAATTATCTGGATTTAAATTGTTGAAATTAGCCGAAACCGTACCGCGCATTTTTAAAGAATCGGTATAAAAATTGAGTTTATTTACATCAACAATTTCTATGTTTAACTTAGCGTTTAGTGTTGGTTTTATAGAATCTAAAGCGCCTTTTGCATCAAGATTAAACGTTAAATTGGGATCTTTAGAGTGAGCATTGGCTTTATATAATCCATTTTCAAAGGTGCCGTTAATTCCAATATTTTTATAATCGTAGTTGTTCAAATTGGTTTTAACAATGGTTGATTTTAAAGTAGCTATAGCGGTTGCAGGGTTTAAACTAGTTCCGTTTATATCAGCGTTTGCAGTAATTTTACCCAGTTGGTTGTTTTTTATAAGTTGTCCAACATCAAAGTTTTCTAAACTCGCATTTACTTTATAGGTTTCGTTGTTTTTAATGGCGCTATTAAAAGTGGCATTGACGAGTGCATTACCAAGAGAACTTTTGAAAGCTAAATCTGTTTTAAAAGCATTGATACCTCCTTTTAAAGTTCCTTTAATGTTAAAGGTTTCGGGTAGTTGAATGGTTTCAGGAATGGTGTTTTTAGGTGTGAAAGCATAAATACTCTTTGCTGTACTTTCAAAGTTTAAAACGGTAAGATTAAAAACACTACTATCTATATCTGGCAAACCTTTAATTGTGCCATGCATAGCTATTTTAGTCGAAGCCATAATGCGCGCTTTAAAAGTTTCAATATTTAAGTTGCTTAGCTTTCCTTTTAATTTAGCATTAAAATTAACAATGGTATTGGGCTTGTTTTTAAAAATGGGGTTGGCACTAAGTTGAGGAGCGAGCAACATAACATCTTTAAAACTAAGTTTGCTGTTTAGTAAGTTAACGTTAATACCTACATTTTCTGGGTTTTTACTTATCGATTCTATAGAAGAATAACTTACCGAAATAGCATTTTGTATTGTTGTTTGAGGCGTTTTTAAATACAGGTTTTTAAGAGAAACTCCGGTAGTTGTGTAATTAAATTTGGTGGTAAACGCGTCTAACTGTAAGCCGCTTTTTTCTTTAAAAGTAAGTGCCTTTATGTTTCCGCTGTAGGTATTTTTATGGATTGCAAAAGTATCTCCTTTAAAAGCAAGATCTTTAAAATCTAAATGATTAAAGTCCATGCCTTTTTTAGTTTCAATGTTATTGTTATTATCAAAAGCAAAATTAAGGTCGGTTATATTTATTGCGTTAACATCTATTTTCCAGGGTAAACCTGAAGAGTTTTTAGAGGTCTCCGTTTCTATTTCGGTTTCTACTTTTTCCGATTTTGTTAAAGTAATTTGTCCGTTTGTATTATTTAATTCTATAGCATTTAAAGCTACAAGTTGTTGCTCTAAATCGATAGTGTTTACAGTAGTTTTTAAATTTTTAAACTGAATTTTAGCGTCTAGATTTGAAATAGCATCTTTATAATTTATATCAATATTTTCAAGATTAATATTTTTTAAATTAAGTTTTAAAGCATTTGGTTTAGTGTCGTTTTTAACAGTTGTTACTGCTGTTTTTGAAGCTTCTACAAAACCTTGATTTAAGTTTAATTTTAACCCATTTAAATTAATATCGGGAACATTAAACGCTAAATGATCTAGATTAAATGTGCTTATAGTGGTGTCAAAATGATTTATAAATAAATGAACATTGTTGTTTGAAATCGCATCTGCGTATCTAAATTTTATGGTATTTAGTTCTATTTTTTTAATAGAAATCTGCATGCTTTCTTCATCTCCTTTTTTAGTATTAGACTTTGGAGTTTCAAAAGCATTAATAATGTAATCAAAATTATAAACGGAGTCTTTGTTTACCTGAATATTTGCTGTAAAATCTTCTAAGTAAATAGAATTAATCTCGGCTTTATTCTTTAGTAATTGCAATAAATCAACATCAACTTTTAAAGTTTTTCCTGCAAGCAAAGTGTCTTTAGCTTGATCCTCAAAGTAAAAATCCCGAAGAATAATTTTTTTTGGTAATCCAATTTCTATAGTGCCAATTTCAACTTTAGTATTTATTTTTTTTTGTAAATAAAACACCGTTTTGTGCTTTACGACGTTTTGAATAAAGGGAATTTGTAAAGTAAGCACTATTAATAAAAAAAGTGCTACAAATGCGACTATTATCTTTAAAAAAAACTTAGCTACTTTTTTCAAATTACGGTTTTATAGTTAGTTATAATTTATTTTAAAATAATACCTCTATGATACTTCGGTGTATCAAATTAAGGTTTTTTTTAAAATTAAAAACGGACTTAATAGGTTTACAAAGATATTTTAAACCCTATTTATAATGTTATATAATTAGAGGGTTTTCTTTTAATATTATAAGATTTTTATTTGTGTTAACTATAACTTTTTTAGCGTTAATGCATGGTGTTTAAAATAATTACTATTGTAAGTAGTAGTATACAAGTATTATAAAATTTGTTTACTAAATAAACCGAATTATTAATTTAAAAATAAAAAATGTAATGGGAGAAATTGAAAAAAACAGAAAATTTAAAAGACAAGTTGAACAGAAAAACCCTAGTAATCCTAAAATAAATAACACCAAAGTAGATGAATTCGATCTAGATAATAGCACGATTAAGGAGCAACAAAGTAAAAAATAATTTTGTAATTTTTATCTTATTCTTTAAGACTCTCTTGTTGAGAATTTTTTTTAAATGCGAGGCGCGTTAATCGATATGTAACAATGGATGGAATACGTTAGGTTTTTAGTCCAAATTATTTCGTGTAGAACGCTATAAAATAATGTTTTAGCGTCAGCTATTTACAGCAATCAGCATCATAACTTTAAAATAAGCTTAATTAAAAAATATAACATTCAAGTATGAAAACATTGGACGATTTATTTAAACATCAAATAAAAGATTTATTTAGTGCAGAAACGCAATTAATTTCTGCGCTTCCGTTTATAGCCGATAACGTTAACAATAAGAAATTAACAAAAGTCTTTGAGGATCAGTTAATAGAATCTAAAAAACAAAAAAGTAGATTGGAAACCATTTGTAGGGAGATTAATGTATCTCCATCTGGTAAAAATAGTTATGCCGTAAAAGAAATTATAAAAGACATAAAAAAGCTAACAAAAAAAGCAGCAAACCACGAAGTTTTAGATGTTGGAATAATAGCAAAAGTACAACGTATAGAGCATTATGAAATAGCAGGTTATGGAACAGCTATTAGATTTGCAAAAGAATTAGGCCACACAGAAATTGCCGATAAATTGCAAGAAACCTTAAGAGAAGTCTATGATGTGGATAATATTTTAAACGAAATAGCAGAGGATAGAATTAATAGAAAGGCTATAGAAAATCTAACATGACCACATTGTAGCATCTATTTGATAAAATCTAAAAATATTTTTTAAGTCAATCTTTTCACGCATTGAATTAACCAGAACATTATAAATTTATCAATTTTGGAGTGTAAGGATTTGTAAAACAGTTCCTTTCAATAAAATAACATGAACCTTTAAAAACTTAAAACAATGAATAACAACACATCAAACACCATTTTCGGAATTTTTGCAGGAGCTATTGCAGGAGCAGCTTTAGGTATTTTATATGCGCCAGATAAAGGGGCCAACACGAGAAAAAAGATAGCAACTGGAGCTGTAGAAGCTAAAGACAATTTAGTAGAAAAAGCTTCTGAAATAAAAGATACTGTAGTCAATTCTGCTCATAGTAAAAAAGTAACATTAGACGAGCAAGTAGAATCTATTGTTTCAGATGTAAGTCACAAAACAGAAGATGTAATAAGTACCTTAGAAAATAAATTAGCAGATTTAAAAAAACAAAATAAAAAATATCAAAAAGCCTAATGAATATTTTTGAATCCATAAATAAATCAACATCGAATGCTATTAAATCTAGTGAGAACTATATTAAAAGTACAGAGGAATATTTAAAGCTTAAAATATTTCAGCAACTAGCGCTTTCTTTTAGTGTATTAATTAAACTAGCGCTGGTTGGTGGATTTATTTTTTTAGGATTTATTTTCTTAGCTATTGCTGGAGCTATTGCCTTGGGGGAACTCTTAAATAGTATGTCTTTAGGGCTCTTGATAGTAGGAGGCTTGTTGTTATTAATTGGTGTTATAACTTATGCTTTTAGGAAGTATGTGGATAAAAAAATATTGAGAAAAATGTCTAAATCGTTTTTCGATTAACAAAATTAAAAACAATGAGAACTTATAATTCTTTTACAGAAATAGAACTTGAAATAAAACGATTAAGCCTTGAGCGTAAAATAGCATATGAAGAAATTAAACACTCTGCCCACTCCGCCCAAGAGAGCCTAACACCTAATAATTGGATAATGCCAGCGGTGGACGCCTTTAAAAGGTTTGGAATACTCTTTTTACTTAAAAAAATTTTTAAAAAATAAGGTAAAAAGCAGAGGTTTGAATCATATCCATATTATTGGGATTTAAACTTAAAAAATGTTTAGGATTAAAAAAGTGAACAAAAGTTATAATAAATAAATGAAACCCAATACTAATGAAAAAAAGTGAAAAATACTATATAGACCAATATCAAAGCAAAGGATATACATCAAGTTTTCAAGTTAAAGATGAAAAGTTGATAGATTTAAACTCTAAAAAAGGGTTTTCTCCAAATGCAATTTCTATTGTTGCAGAGCATAGATTTGAAGGTATGACAAACCCTTCAGACATGTCTATTTTATACGTTATTGAAGCTGGCAACCATTCTAAAGGTACGGTTTTAGTGCCCTACGGTCCCGCAAACGTAACAGCCGTAGCAGAGTTTTTTACAAAAGTACCTAAAGCACAAAGTTCTAACGCAGAGAATATTAATAATAAATAAAAATGGCGTAACTTACAATTCTAGTTTTTAACTAAAACTTATGCTAACTATTTTTATTGCAATTTATATCATTACTGTATTAGCTACAGTAGTTAGCATAGTATTATACGGTTCGGATCCTTCACGATCTTTAGGCTGGATACTAGTTGTAGTTTTTATACCTTATGCAGGGGGTATCTCTTATTTGCTATTTGGTATTAACCGACGAGAGTTTAAAATATTTACCTTAAAACGTATTTTAGAACGCCGGTTATATGACCAGAAATTTTTAAAACAGAATTCTATCGATAACAAAGTGGTTTTTAAATCTTCTAAAAAAACAAAACTAGCTTTATTACTCGAAAAAACCTCTCAATTTCCAGTAGTCGAAGGTAATGCTATTACCATTTTAAATAGTGGCGCAAACACTTATAAAACTATTTTTGATAAGTTAGAACTTGCTAAAAAGTTTATCCATATCCAATTTTACATACTAGAAGAAGGTGTTATTTTAGATAGATTATACGATATCTTTAAACGTAAAAAAGAAGAAGGTGTCGAAATTAGAATAATTTATGACGCCCTTGGTAGTTTTTGGTTAAAGCGAAAAATAATTAAAAGGTTTAAAGCTTTAGGGATAGAGGTTTTTCCTGTAATGCCTTTAAAGTTTGGAACTATTCTTTTTTCAATTAATTTTAGAAATCATCGAAAAATAATAATTATAGATGGTAAAATTGGTTTTACCGGAGGTGTAAATATTAGTGATAAATATATTAGTTCTCAACCAGAACTTGGGATTTGGGATGATAAGCACATTTGTATAGAAGGTCCTGCCGTAGATAGTTTACATAAGGTGTTTATAAAAGATTATTATTTTGCTTCCAATAGTGAACATTTATTTCAAGATAAATACCATCCAAAAATTAAAAAATCAGGACACGCCAAAACTCAAATTGTTGCTAGCGAACCCGATTTTGATCACGCTACTATTTTATACCAATACCTAAGTTTAATTAACATTGCCAATACTTATATTTATATTGCAAACCCGTATTTTATGCCTAGTAAACCTTTGCTAGAAGGGATAAAAATAGCTGCTTTAGGGGGTGTTAAAATAAAATTATTAGTCCCAGAAAAATCAGATTCCGTATTAGCAGCATATAGTATGCAATCTTATTTTAAAGAACTGTTAGAAGTCGGTATAGAAATTTACAAAAGCAGTAATTTTTTACACAGTAAAATTATTATAGTAGATAATGAAATTGTTTCTATAGGTTCTGGTAATTTTGACTACAGAAGTTTTGAACAAAATTTTGAGACCAACGCTCTTATTTACGATAAAGAAGTCGCCATAAAAGCTTCTAATAGTTTCTTAAAAAATTGCGAAAAAGGCAATTTACTTACTTTAGAGGCACACAACGCTCGTCTGTTTTACAATAAATTTTTAGAAGGATTAGCAAGGCTTTTTACGCCTTTACTGTAATCGCTATTTAAATAGTGTTTTATTTGAGTTAATAAAGCACGTGTTGCAGCACAATGGTAACCCTTAAAATATTTATTTTTATATATATCTAAGGATTTGGATAGATAAGATAAACCATTGAATTAAAACCAATGATTCATCTCTACAACATAACTTTATAAGTTTTAAAATACGACAATATGGCAATTTTAGGCAATGTAATTAAGGGGGTAATCCAGGTTACCGATAAATTAACACCAGATTATAATCCCGTTGAGGCACA
The DNA here is from genome assembly GCF_008033385.1 of Algibacter pacificus. Classification (GTDB taxonomy): domain Bacteria; phylum Bacteroidota; class Bacteroidia; order Flavobacteriales; family Flavobacteriaceae; genus Algibacter; species Algibacter pacificus. The sequence continues at coordinate 244,907 of NZ_VOGY01000005.1, forward strand.
AAAAAAGGTGTTACAAGAATTATTGGAAAAAGCGAAAGATACAGAGTTTGGTAAGTATTATCATTTCACTAAAATTTTAAATTCGGAAACGGCAGCTGAAGATTTTGCAAAAAACATTCCTTTTTTTGATTACAATAAAATGAATACCGAATGGTGGTACAAACTACACGAGGGTAAAGACAATGTAACCTGGCCAGGTACTCCAAATTATTTTGCTTTGAGTTCTGGAACCACAGGGAAAACAAGTAAAAAAATTCCTGTTACCAATGCCATGTTAGAAGCCATCCGGCAAACAGGAATCGATCAAGTTTTGGCTTTAAATAACTTTGATTTACCAGCAGATTTTTTTGAAAAAGAAATAATGATGCTTGGCAGTTCTACCGAATTACAAGAAAACAAAGGTTATTTAGAAGGCGAGATTAGCGGCATTAGCGCAAGCCATATTCCGTTTTGGTTTAAGCCTTATTATAAGCCTGGAGATAAAATAGCTAAAATAGACGATTGGGATTTACGTGTAAAAGAAATAGCCAAAAATGCTAAAAATTGGGATATTGGTGCGTTAAGTGGTATCCCTTCTTGGATGGAGCTCATGCTACAAGAAGTGATAAATTATCATAAAGTTGAACATATTCACGAAATCTGGCCTAATCTACAAGTTTATACTTCTGGGGGTGTCGCTTTCGATTCTTATGAAAAAAGTTTTAATGCTCTTTTAGGACAACCAATAACCATTATAGATACCTATTTGGCTTCCGAAGGATTTTTGGCGTTTCAAGCTCGACCAGAAACTTCGGCCATGCAATTAGCAACCAATGAAGGTGTTTATTATGAGTTTGTACCATTTCAACCAGAATATATTCAAGAAGACGGTTCTTTAGTACCAAATGCTAAAGTGAAAACGCTTGCGGACGTGAAATTAAATCAGGATTATGTACTTATAATTAGTACCGTATCTGGAGCGTGGCGCTATTTAATTGGTGATACCATTGAATTTACTAATATTGAACGCGCCGAAATAAAAATTACAGGACGTACAAAATTCTTTTTGAATGTAGTAGGTTCTCAATTATCGGTCAATAAAATGAATGTAGCCGTAAAAGAACTCGAAGATTTTTTTAAAATTAAAATTACAGAATACACCATTTCTGCTAAACGTTTCGATGACAATTATTATCATTCTTGGTATTTGGGAACAGAAAATACAACATTAGACACGGTTGAAATTGCTAACAAGTTAGATAACGCTTTAAAAAGTGCCAATAACAATTATGAAGTTGCTCGGGCTAAGGCACTAAAAGGTGTAAAAGTAAAACTTATAAAACCTGCTGTTTTTCATGAATGGAGTAACCATAATAAAAAAAAGGGCGGACAAGTAAAAATGGAGCGTGTTATGGGTGAAGATAAATTTGAAACTTGGGAAACTTTTGTAAAACAACAGCAGAAGTAAGCTTTTTTATAAAAGCCTTATTACTCAAATAATTATCAATACTAATTCTTTTTTTTTAAAATTAGCGCTATGGTTTTTGTTCTACTAACTCCATAATTTCCTCTGGAGACAGGTAGTATTTTATAATTCTATTTTTATATTTTTTAGAAATTGAGGCGTTATTAAGTATAAAATTTTTGGTTGCTAAAATATAGCTTCTCATACCTTGTGCAACAGCAAAAGTATCTGCTGTGCGTTCTGCATGTTTAATAGATTTTTGAGAAAACAAGTAGGTTATTCCAAACCAAATTAAGCTTAGTTTTCCTCTATTTTCATAATCCATAATGTGTCCTAATTCGTGTCCAATCCACCCAATAAAAACTTCAGTTGGAATATCTAAAGTATTAAATTGTTTTCCTTCAATTTTAAACGTATTACTAATTAAAATAATATACGATCGGTTTTTTCTAGATTTCCATAAAAAATCCCATTTAGGTTGTGCTTGCATTGTGGACTTTTTTATGTTTTTTTTAATCTTAAACTCAATTGAAACGGCCTTTAAATTTGGGTAATAAGATAGCGCCTTATTTACACGGTTTGCTATAATATTTGGTATCGTTTTATTCATATATTTTATTTCAATCACAATATAATTGTTCAAACTAACAAATAAAAAAGATTACCGCTAATGGACTAACTATTATTGCTTTTGAGTTACAAAAAGTTAAAATTTTAATAGAATTTGTAATTCATAAAAAAATATTAGCATGCGCAGATTAAAGATAATTATTGGAATACTTATAGGCTGTATTATTATTGGTTTTTTCTTTCTTCAGAATAGATTTAAAAATGAAATTGTTAACGGCATAGAGACAAAATTACCACCCAATATTAAGCTGGATTATGCAAAAATAAACACCTCTATTTTAGCGGGAAATATTCAGCTGTATCGGGTTTCTATTCAATTATTTAATTCAAATAAAGATTTAATTTCTCAAATTAAGATGGATAAATTTATGGTTTCTGGCTTAAGTTTTTGGCATTTTTTAATGTATGATACAATTGCTTTGGATGCGATAGTATTAGAAAACCCAAACCTTCAGCACTATCGAAACCTCTTAAAACAATTACAACAAAAAAATGTTACAGATAATAATCAATTTGATAAAAATATTGTTGTAGATAAAATTTCCATAATAAATGGCTCATTTAAATTGTATCAAAATAACGGTTCCATGGTGTCTACAAGCCTAGACGGCATCCATTTTACATTAAACAAGTGTAAAACAAACCCTGTTCAATTAAAAGAGAAAATACCATTTCATTATGATGGTTTTAAGATAAAAGCTAAAGAATTTTTTACAAATTTAAGCAACTTTGAAACTTTAGAAATTCAGGATTTAAATATCGAAGACAATCAATTAAGTTTAAAAAATCTCTGTATAAATCCAAAATTCACCAGGGAGGTGTTATCAACAAAACTAAATGTTGAGCGGGATTATTTTGAACTTCATATTCCCGAAATAGCAATATATAAACTTGATTTTGGCTTTAATAACAATACCTTTTTTGTAGCAGCCGATTCTAGCAACATTAGCAAACCTAATTTAGTGGTTTATAGAGATAAAAGAGTAGCAGATGATTTAAGAATAAAAAGAATGTATAGTAAAATGCTTAGGGCATTAGATTTCGATTTCGCTTTTTCTAAAATAAATATTAATGATGCTTATATGAGTTATGCCGAGCGAATTGAAGATACAGATAAAGCTGGGAAAATATTTTTTGATAGTATAAATGCTTGTTTAAGTCAACTATCAAACACTTATAAAAAAGGCGGTAAAACGGTATTGTTAGTAGATTCTAAATTTATGGGACAAACGCCCATGCATTTAGATGTTCGTTTTGATATAAATAACAAGCAAGATACGTTTTTGGCATCCGGAGCATTAAAAAACTTTAATGCAGAAATTGCCAATGCATTTTTCAAATCGAATTTAAATGTTAAAGCAGATGGTGAAATTGAGCAAATTTATTTCACCTTTAGTGGAAATAATTTGGAATCTCAAGGCGATTTAAAAATGAAATACGACAATTTTAAATTTGAGATTATAAACGATAAAAACCAAGTGAATAAACTGTTTACCACTATTGGTAATCTATTTGTAAATGATGGCTCTAAAACCGATGGAGAAGGCTACAGACATGGTAAAATTGAGGTTGGGCGGCAAACAACTAAATCTTTCTTTAATTATTTATGGATTAATGTTGAAAGTGGTTTGATAAGTACTTTAACAGGAAATGGAAAGAAAGCGTAAATACATGCCATACCCTTGTTTTAAAACAAGCTTGAAACCAAGAATAAACAAGTTTTATACCTAATATGGGAATATTATAAACATATTGAAAAATGCTGTAACATGAAACCCTAGCAAGGGTTGCATCTTTGTAGTATAGAAATTAATATTAATTAAAAATGAAAATGATGAAAATGATGAAACCTTTAAATTATTTAATACCCGGAGTTTTAGTAGGAACTCTTTTCCTAGCATCTTGTGCTAAGAATAATTCTAAAGCAGAAAAAATGACCGCTAATTTAGTAAACTATGTCGATTCTATTAATAATGTTCAAACAGAAAATGCAATGGAAAGCTGGAGCGCCATAGAAGATGAATTTAAAATGGTGCAAAATAAGGCCACAAACGAGATTGATAAGCTTGAAGATAAAATAGATTTTGAAGAGAAAATAAAGAACGCAGAACTTAAGTATGAAACTCTGAGACAAAATATTATGGCTCAAAAAGAAAAACTTGAAGCTCAAAATCAGAAGAATAAAATAAAGAAAACCTTATTAGGCTCTAACTATGTAGATGGCGACATGACCTTTAAATGGATTAATAAAGATAATATTTTGAGTGTTTATGAAAACTTTGTAAACACCGTTCAAAAAAATAAAGATTCATATTCTAGAGAAGATTGGGATGAAATAAAATTATTATATGAAGCTATAGATTCTAGAAAAAACACCGTAGAAAATGAAGGCTTATCAAGCGCAGATAATATAAAAATTGCGGGTCTCAAATTAAAGTTTGCTCCGCTATATACTGTAAACAGAATGAGTGCAAAATCTGAAGAAAACGCTAAAGCAAAACAGTAATTTTTAAGCGTAAGAATAGAGTATAAATTAAAACAAGAAATCGTTAGTAAATAAAATACCAGTATTATGAATACAGAACAATTAAAAGGAAAATGGAACAAAGCTAAAGGAAGTTTAAAACAAAAATATGGAGCATTAGTAGATGATGATCTTACATATGCCGAAGGTAAGTTTGACGAAATGCTTGGTAAACTTCAAGAGAAAACAGGAAAAACTAAAGAGGAATTAAAAAAAGAAATCGATAAGTATTAAGTAAGTTTAGTTAATAGCATGCAGATATTATATATCTGCAAATCTCAGGTTAAAAATTAATCTGAGATTTTTTTTTTCGAATGTATCCAAAATTTTGTGTTTTTTGAAATTAGTATTTTACAATCTCTTATCTAAAAATACACCTGTCCAAAAACTAGTTGTTGGACAGGTGTATTTTAAGTTTTAAGTTCAATTAATTAATAAATTATATTGTATAATACAGCAATTATTGCAAGACCGAATAGTGTGTGAATTAGACGTCTAATTCCTATTCCAGAAACAATATTTAGCATGGCTAAAAGCCAAATAACAATACAATTACAGCTACAAGCGGTAGTAAAATTGTGATGTTATAATAAATCAATTTTTAGCTAAATTTGAAAACAGGATTAAGCTATAAATAACTTAACCCTGATTTTTGGGACTTGTACAGATTTTAGGATAGTGTCCTTTTTAGGATGCTGCCAATAATGGTTTTAAGTTATATTTTATGCTGTTGCAGCTAACGTGTTTTGATTTTCTTTATAGTATTTTGGACTACAATCATATTTTTGCTTAAATATTTTAGAAAAATAACTTCTACTTGAAAACCCAATGCTATAAACGACTTCTGAAATATTTAAATCTGTAGTTCTTATTAATTGTTCAGATTTTTTTATTCTTTCATTAATAATAAAATCTCTTACAGTTCTATTATGTAACATTTTAAAGCCTTCTTGTAATTTGCTAGCAGAGAGTCCAGATTTTTTACGTAATAATTTTAGGGTGTAATCCTCTTCGGGAGAATTAATTATTTGTTCTGATATTTCTTTAATAATTTCCATTTCACTTTTGGTTAAGCTACCTGTATCGTTAGCCACATTTTTTAAATCATCTGCGCGCTGTTGAATTTCCATGGCAAGTATTAAATTTACGATACCTTCAATCATCAAATTTCTAACAATTCCTTTTTGCTTGATGGCTTTTAATTCTCCTATTTTATTATTAATTTTTAAGTTAAAAGAGCCAATGTAAATCGAATTATCTATGGTGTTATTTTTAAAAAAGGTGTCTCTTAATTTTTTGTTAAAATTAAAACCTTCATAACTTTCAGATACAGCTGTATTAACCACGATTAAGGATATTTTGGTGCGTGTATGCTTTTTAAAAGATAAATTATTTTCTTCTGCATTTTGGCAAGTTAAAATGCCTGTTTGGTATTTTTTTAATAATCTTTGTTTGCTTTTACTTCCAAATCGATGTCCTAATTCACCTGCTGAGCAATATGCAAAGTAAATGGGTAAATTTTCGGTAGCATTTATACTTAAAGTCACCTCGTGATTTAAATTAATATCAAATTCTAAGTAAGAAACTCCATTTTTTAAAGAAATACCTTTTATAGTTCCTGTACCAAATGGATCGTTTAAGTGAAGTATAAACTCATTGGAAAGTGTTTTTAAAGTTCCTCCAAAATTTTCATGTAACGCATTAAAAATTTTTTCTAACTTACTTGTTTTAATATGTGTAGTTTTCATGATATTTTGTTTAAATGTGATTAATAATTTAGAGGTCTTCTTTAAGGATGTTAATTACAACAAGAACGACAGCCGCAAATAATAACAAGTGTATAAATAGATTTAAGCTATATATAAAGAAGCCTATTCCCCATGCTATTAAAAATAAAATGGCTAAACCATATAAAATTTTGGACATGTTACAATTTGTTATAAAATTTTAAAACTCACTTTTAGATTATTTGTTTTTAAGCGAGAGCCTTAAAGTGTTTGTCTTTGTATACTACAAAGATCATCCAATGGAACACTTTAGGCGTTACAGAGTTTTAGGATATTGTTATATAATTATTGGTTTTTCTTAAACAAAAAAGTCTATCTGTTTAATAAACAGGGTTTTGTGTTTGTTTTTTAGACGTTAAGTGTTTATATGAAAAATAGTTGAAGCATAAAACGATGTTATTTAAAACAGCGGTGCTAAAAATAAGGTTGAAGAAAGCTAGATTTAAGATGAATGTGTGTCTAAATTATTTAATATCGATAGGAAGATAAATGTAAAAAATAGCACCTTTTTGATGTTCTCCAGTGGCGTAGATAAAACCATGATGGTTTTCCACTATTTTTTTACAAATTGCCAGTCCTACTCCTGTTCCAGAATAAGCTGATTTTTGGTGTAATCGTTCAAAAATATCAAATATTTTTTTGGCATTCTCTTGATCAAAACCAATGCCGTTATCACTCACTACAATTTTATGGTAGTTTTTTGATGTCTTTTTATCAGGAAGCGGTATTTGATCTTTATGCACGATTGATGCGTCTATCAAAATTTTAGAATCTTTGTTTAAGTCTCTATATTTAATGGCATTAGAAAGCAAATTATTAAATAACTGTTCCATTTGAAACGGAATACCTTGTATAGTAGGGAGGTTTTTTTTTATTATTTTTAAATTGGTTTCTAGAATTCTAGCAGAAAGGTTGTCTTCAACTTTTTCAAGCTTTTTATTTAAGTCTATGGTTTCAAAGTTTTCATGCGTGCTATCAATTCTAGAATAGCTTAACAGGTTTTTTATAAGTAACTGCATTCGGCTTGCAGCATTATCAATTTTATCAAAATAAACCCTGTTTTGGTTAGATAAATAATCGGCCTCAGCTTCACTCAATATAGAAATAAACATTTGAATTTTACGCAAGGGTTCCTGCAAATCGTGGCTAACTACACGGTTAAAAGATTCTAGCTCGGCGTTGGAACGCTTAAGCGCTTTGTTTTTTTTTCGTAATTTTATATCTGTTTTTATACTTTCTGTTACATCTTGAACAATGCCTACTATTTTTTCATTTCCATTTTCAATAATAAATTCACCTGTGGTTCGCCAATATCTTACTTTTCCCTCTTTGTTTATTACCCTGTAAATAAAATCTTTAAAATGTTTATTTTTTAAAGCCTGAGAATTTTTTGTTTGATATTTAACTAAATCATCTGGGTGAATAAAGTTTTTAAAATTTTCAAAGTTTGATTCAAATTCATTAGGAGCAAAACCTAATAGTTTGTAGAAATTTTCAGAGAGTTCTATGGTGTTTGTGGTTACGTACCAACTATAACTTCCAATTTTAGCTAGGGTTTCTGCATTGTTTAAAATGGTGTTTTTTTCAAAAAAATAGCTGTTTAATTTACTTAAATCCTCTTTACTTTTTCTTTCTTTAGTAACATCAACTGTTGTAATAATTACACCGGTGGCTAATTTAGACGTGGTACTACTAAACCATTGATTTTTATTATTAAAATGATATTCTTTTTGATAGTGTTGGGGTTCTCCAGTGGTGACACATTTTACATATATTTCAAATACACCGTTTGTAAAAAGTGTTGGAAATATTTCTGAAATGTTTTTACCAATTACCTGTTCTATAGTTTTACCGGCTTGTTCTGAAATTTTATTATTTGCATAATCAATTCGAAAGTCAATAATTTTATTATCTGCATCTTTTACAGGTTCTAAGTAGGTGATAATATTGTTACTATTACTAATAATTTTATCTATAAAGGCTTGTGTGTTTAATAACTTCTTACTGTCGTTGTTTATTTTTATAAAGGCTATTATAAAAACAATGAGCGCAAAGACCACTAAAAATAAAGAAAAGAAAGGTGTGAGAAAAGTTTCAGTTTTATATGTTGCTTTACGTTCTTTAAGTAAGGCCTCTTTATTGTTTATCATACTTATTTTAAAAGAATTTATGGTGTTAAGTATGCTAGACAAATTATCAAGTTCAGCTATTATTGCCTTTTCAACAATGGGTTCATTATGATAGGTGTTAAGCTTTGTTACAGCAATTTCTAAACTGTCTGTATATAGGTTGATGGAGTCCAGGTATTTATGTTGTTCTGGAATATCTTTAGTGAGCTCGGTTAAGTTTAAGAGGGAAGTTTTGGATTGTTTTTTATAATCGATATAGGTGTTAAAAAATGTTGTATCCTTTAATATTAGCGCTTTATATTCTAGAGCTTCTATTAAACTGAAATAGGAAAATAGCGTATTTATTTCCTTATCAATCATTAGTGATTTGGAAACCAATTCAGCCGATTTTTTTAAAGCCTTATTTTGCTTATATGAAATACTAGAAAGCAATAGCAACAATGCAATAGCTATGGTTGAAGCTATTTTGTATGATTTTATTGAAGATTTTATTGCTCTAAAACGCATGGTGTTTTTTATATTCTAAATAAATAGTTATCCCTGCTTAAATTAGAGGTATGGTATTGCCAGTTTAGCTGCAATACCTTATCTACAACTTCTTTAAGAGCAGCAAAACTATTGGGTTTGTTTATATAAATGTTTGCTCCATTTATAAAAGTATTTTCAATATCTTCTTCTGAAGATGAGGTGGAGTAAATAGCTACTGGTATTTTTTTTAAATTAGGGTCTTTACGAAGTTCTAATAAGCACTCCATTCCATTTTTAATAGGCATATTTAAATCTAGGAATATAATATGAGGAATATGTTCTACTTGTTTTAAGTAATCCATTATTTCTTTTCCATTTTTAAATAACGCAAGCGATGTTTTTATTTTTAATTGGCTTAAGGCTTGTTCAAATAGCCATCTGTCATCTTCATCATCATCAGCAAGAAAAACATTTAAAATATTTAGGGACATAAGTTTAGATATTAATTATTAGCATTAAATGTTTTACGTTTTTTTATTATTTTTTGAAATCCAGAAGGGGTTAAGCCTGTTGTTTTTTTAAACTGAGCCGATAAATGAGCAACACTACTGTAATTAAGTTTGTAGGAGATTTCGGTTAGGGTTAAATCCGTATTTGCTATTAACTCTTTGGCATAATCTACTTTTTTTAAAATTACAAAGTTTTCTATGGACGTATAGGTGTTTTCAGAAAAAAGATTCGATAAATAAGCATAAGAGTAGTTTAATTTATCGGCTAAATAAGAAGATACCTTAATTAATTTTGCGTCTTCATCTTCTAACATTTCATTAATAGTATCTTTTATACGTTGTACTATTTCGGTGGTTTGATTATCTATGATTGTTACCCCATACTTTTGTAAAGATGTTTTTAGTTTTAATTCTTGTTCTGGTGTTAATGTGTCATTAATAGTTATTTCTTTAGCATTATTAATAACAAAAGAAACACCTAATTTGTCTAATTGCTCTTTAAGAATCACATTTCGGGTAATATTAAAATCAAAAGACACGTATATTTTCATAAAATCAATATTTCAGTAATAACCAATAACTGCTCATTACAAAGTAAATGTAGTCAATTTAAATAGAATTCTAATATTTAAATTGTTTAATAGAACTTTTTTAGGAAGTGTTATTTTGTTGGTGTTTAATGGAATATTACTAGCGTAGATATAGTAAAATATGCGTTTAAAAAAAATACAGGAATGGCTTAATCCTTAATTTGTTTTTAAAAAATAAAAAAACGAGTATTGATGAATACTCGTTTAGATAATATAAATGTAAAACCTGAGGTTAAATTTTTCTTTTTCCAGTAATAATAGAAATTATAAAAAGAGCAATAAATATAAAAAACAATATTTTGGCAATACTAGCAGCGCCTTCGGCAATCCCGCCAAAACCAAATATTGCAGCAATAATGGCTAAAATTATAAATGTAATTGTCCAACGTAACATAGTTCTAAGTTTTAAAAGTTACTGGTTTCTTTTTTTAAGATGCTAACCATATAACATCATGTTTTACTCAAAATTAGCTCGATTTTATAAGTTTAATTGATTGAAACCGCATAAAGCTTAACGCATTTGAAATTAGGTGCCATTTTTTGCGTTTTTTGTTTTTTCAGTTAACCTAGACATGATTTGAGTTAAGGTTTTTTACCTGATTTTTATAGTATTGTTAGGCAACATAAAAACACAAATTATTATGAACGTAAAACCATATTTAGCCTTTTCAGGCAATTGCCAACAAGCCATAGGTTTTTATGCCAATTGCTTTCAAGCAGATATAATAAAAAGAATAACATATGAAAATTCTAAAATTGATATTCCAGATTCTTATCAAAAAAAATTACAACATGCAGAAATAAAAGGTAACGGTGTTCATATTTTAGCTTATGATGCTTCGCCAGATACACCTTTAAACACTGGTAATAAAATGCACATGAGTATCGCTTTTAACGATCCTGATAAAGCAAAAGATATTTTTAAAAAGCTTTCGGAAGGCGGTCAAGTAAATAATCCTTTTAATAAAGAAGAGTGGGGCGCACTATATGGAAGATGTACCGATAAATTTGGTGTCCATTGGATGCTTAATTGCGATCTCTAAATAGGGATATCCCATTTATCTAAGTTATAATAATAATTAAAACCAAATAATTATTTACTTTTAAAACAAGTGTTAGAAAGATAATCTAATGTCTGCTCGCTAATAAAACTCCTTGTCGTGTTGGGATAGCAGGCTTTTAGAATAAATAAAAAATAGTATGAAAAAAATAGTAACAGTAAACCCGTATAACGGAGAACAAATAGCAGAATATAATCAGCATTCTAGTCATCAAGTAAATCAAGTTTTAGAAATGGCTCAAAGCACATTTCAGTATTGGAAAAAAGAAGCAATTTCGGTAAGAGTAAAACATCTAAAAATATTAAGTGATCTTTTATTAAAGAGAAAACTAGAATTAGCCGAATTAATTACCCTAGAAATGGGTAAACCCATAAAACAAAGTCTTGCAGAAATTGAAAAATGTAGTTGGGTGTGCGATTTTTATGCTGTAAATGCCGCTAAGTTTCTATCTGATGAGCTTATTGAAACCGATGCACAAGAAAGTTTTATTAGTTATGACCCTATGGGCTGTATTTTAGCAATTATGCCATGGAATTTCCCGTTTTGGCAAGTGTTGCGTTTTGCTGCCCCTACTTTAACAGCAGGGAATACCGCTATTTTAAAACATGCATCTAATACGACAGGTTGTGCTATGGCTATTCAAAATTTATTTGAAGAAGCTGGTTATCCTAAAGGGTGTTTTCAAACTGTAGTGGTAGGGCATAAACAAATAAAATCAATGATAGAAAATCCTGTTGTTAAGGCGGTAACCTTAACGGGAAGCGAAAAAGCAGGAAGCGATATTGCAGCACTTGCTGGCAAAAATTTAAAGAAAACAGTTTTAGAACTTGGTGGAAACAATGCTTGTATTATTTGGGAAGATGCCGATTTGGATGTACACATGAATACTATTGTTAGTTCTAGAATGGCTAACGCTGGTCAAAGCTGTATTGCCGCAAAACGTTTTATTGTAGTAGATGCCATTTACGATGAGTTTTTAGTAAGATTAAAAGAAAAAGTAGTGGCTTTAAAAAGAGGAAATCCTATGGACAAAAATACAGATATAGCCACTCTAGCAAGACCAGATTTAGCAAAAACAATAACCGAGCAGGTAAATAATTCTCTTAAAAAGGGAGCAACAGTATATTGGGGTAATAGTTGTGAGAAAGCAAATTACCAGCCTACCATTGTTACAAATGTAAAAGAAGGTATGCCGTTGTTTGAAGAGGAAATATTTGGACCTGTTGCTGCAGTGATAAGAGTAAAGGATAGAGACGCATCTATTAAAATAGCGTCTCACACTAAATTTGGTTTAGGAACTATGCTTTTTACTCAAGATATTGAGGCTGCTAGAATGCAAATAGATAACATAGAAGATGGATCATTTTTTATAAATGAAATGACAAAATCCGATCCAAGATTACCGTTTGGAGGCACCAAAAACTCTGGCTATGGGCGAGAGCTTTCTAAAGAAGGTATGTTGGCCTTTGTAAATAAGAAAACGGTGTATATAAAATAGTTTATTCGTTCTCTAAATATTTTGCAATTTCGGAAGGGGTTTTTACTACTATAAAATCCTTTCCGTTAATTAGTATGGGCGCTTTTATAACTGCAGGATGATTTTCTATAAGTTTTAACCAATCTCTATGCTCTAAGTTCACTTTTTCATTCCCGTATTTTTTAATAAAATCAGGATGTTGTTGGTTTACTAGTTCGGAAATGTGAAGGTTTAAGGTGCTGGCAATTTCTGTCCATTGCGTACCTGTTAGTTTTGTTTTAGAAATATTAATAGTTATAATTTTTTTATCAGAAGTTTCAACGTATGCTTTAGATTGTTTACCTGTTGAGGTTTCAGAATTATAATACAATTTTATTTGATGATCATTTTTAGAAATAACTCCCATGTTTTTTTGTTTTTTAAGATGTAATTAATGTTCAATAGTTTTACCTTTTGGCTCCCCATATTCTTCTTTGTAAATTTTAATAACAACTATAAATAGACTTATAAGTAATGGCCCAAATATTAATCCTATAAAGCCGAACAAAGGCACGCCAATTATTACTCCTATAAGTGTAATTAAAGGGTGTACATTGTCTATTTTTTTTAGAACAAAGAGCCGAATTAAATTATCTGTAGATCCAACAATTAGGATGCCGTAAATTAAAATGGCCCAGGCTGCAAAAACCTCTCCTCCAGCATATGTCACGATAAAGGCTGGTAGAATACCTAAAAAACCACCTATAAATGGAATCATAGAGCCTATGGTTACTAAAACAAACCAAAATATTGAATGCTCAATTCCAAAAATAAAGAATCCTAATAAAGCTACTAGGCCTTGTGCTATGGCTACAAGCGGTATTCCCAGGGCGTTAGAACGCACCATAGTATTTATATCCTTGCTAATTATTTTTAAACTATTTTTCTTTAAAGGAATATACTCATATAATTCTCCTGTTAATTTTTTTCGATTTGTAAGCATGTAGAATAGTAAAAAATACATGATAAAAATAGATATAGCAATTTCAAAAGTACTTCCAGCAAAGCTTTGTAGTTTTTCCGAAACAACAGAGGATATTTTAGAGATATCGAGCATAGAATATAAATCGAATCCTAAGTAATTTTCAGAATTTTCTAATTTAGCTTTAAGATTATTGATAACATGTTCCGAGTTATTGGTAACATGGCTAACCTTATTCTCTAGCATGAACACTGTGCCAATAACAGGAATTAAAACTCCAATAGCAGATAAAAACAATAATGTTATTGCAGAAAGCTGAGGGTTCCAGCCTTTATTAACCAATTTTTTCATTGGTTTTCGTAACAGTACATAAAAAGTTATTGCGCCTAAAATACCTGAAAAATAGGGCGTTATTTCAAAAAAAATAAGCCCTGCTATACAAATTATTATGAATAATAAAAATAACTGGTTGACAAGGTTATGGCTAATGTGTTTCATAATATATGTTGAAGAGTTTATAGTTCGAAAATAGGAAAAGCATAGATTTGTTTCTTGTTTTATCTACTCTTAATCTGTATTTAAAACTATACAATAGTTAAGTAAAATAGTAACCCTTTAAATAATGATGTTAACTGTAATGGTAAATCAATTTGGTTATTAATTTTAATTTAGAAACAAGAGGAAATATAAGTGTTATATTTTTTTTGAGTGTTCGGTAGGTTGAATACCGTAACCGTATTGTTCTGAATAAACTTTTGTGAATTCGGCTCCAAAGAAAAGTATTAAACAAGAATATGATACCCAAAGTAAAATAAGAATAAATGTTCCTGCGGCACCGTAAGTAGAGTCGAAGTCGGCACGTCCAAAATATAACCCTATTAAAAACTTACCTAGAACAAACAGAATAGCAGTAATAATGGCTCCAACCCGAACGGATTTCCATTTTATAATGGCGTTTGGTAAATATTTAAACATGAGCGCAAACAATACTGATATTAGTGCTAATGAAAATATAATATCAAAAACATAGGCTAAATACACAACAGCATCTGGAAATATATCGTTTAAAAAACTTGAAAGTGCGGAAATACTTGTAGTAAGTATAAAGCTAATAAATAGCAAAAATCCTAAAACTAAAATAAAGGTAAAGCTTCGGACTCTATTAATAAGCATGTGCCAAAACGATAGTTGTAAAGATTCAATTTTCCAAATTTGATTAAGAGATAATTGTAAATGGTAAAAAACGCCAGAGGCACCATATATGAGTGTCCCAATTCCAATTATTGTGGAAATTAAGTTTTTATTTCCACCTTGAGTGTCAGAAATCATTGTTTCTACCGTATTTGCAACATCGCGTCCTAATGCTTTAGATATTTCAACTGTTAATTCACCTTGAACAATTTCTGTTCCCCATATGGAACCAATTACATTTATAATGATAACTAGTAAACCAGGAAGAGATAAAATAGCATAATATGCAACAACAGCGCTCAATCTAAATGGGTTTTCGGCATCCCAAGCTTTGTAGGTCTTTGATAATAAAGACGGTAAATCGGTTATTTTAAATGTATTGGTTAATATGGTATTTTCCAATTATAAATAATTTTTAATTTTTATGAAATTTAAAAGTTATTTAAAAATTTTGATAACTCAATCAATATTTTTTTTGTTCCAAAAGCCCAGTTATTTTTTTATAAAATACTGAATATAGCATAGTTTTATAATTTTTGTTTAAAAGTGGAAAACTAAATCGAATTATCAAATAAAGTCATTGTTTACATGTTGTTAAAACTGTAACTGTTGTCTCATCTAGGTTATATAAAGTCAATGATAACCATGTTTATCAGGTGCATAATTTTGCCCAGTGTTATCAATTTCTTTAAGTAGAGTATCAACAACGAGGGCTTTTTTTTATGTAATACTGCTTATCCTTTATAGAGTTAATAATATTTGGAATATTAAATGTTTTGTTCTAAAATATATCTTTTTTTACGATTATAAACTATATATCTACAACGGTGTGTATCTTAGAAATAAAACTTAGGATAGCTATTATCTTTTAAATATTCAATTTATAAACCATACTATTTACAAAATGCGTGATTTGTTATATAAAACGTTACATCTTTATTAGGTCTATCGATTAAATTAAATGTATTTTTACGGCGCAAATTTAACGTTTAAATAATTAAGTGTCCTTAAAACACTTAATTGAAGTTTAAATAGTACATTTGTAAAATACCATTTTAAAAGCGTTTGGTTGTTTTTAGAATGGTGAATTTATTGAAGTGAGAGTTATTAAAAATTAACCATAAATTAAAATGAACAAACAAATTGATCAACAAGCGGCAGATAATATAAGAGCATTAGCTGTAGCCATGGTAGAAAAAGCGAAATCAGGTCATCCAGGTGGTCCAATGGGTGGAGGCGATTTTATGCACATCTTATACTCAGAGTTCTTTAATTACGATCCATCGGATATGGAATGGGCATTTAGAGATCGTTTTTTCATGGATGCTGGTCACTTATCAACTTTAATGTATGCACAATATTACCTTTTAGGAAACTATGCTAAAGATGATGTTGCAAACTTTAGACAATGGGGTTCTATTACTCCAGGTCACCCAGAAGTTGATGTAAAACGTGGTATTGAAAATACATCTGGACCATTAGGTCAAGGACACACTATGGGTGTGGGTGCAGCCATTGCAGCTAAATTTTTACAAGCGCGTTTTGGAGATTGGATGAATCATAAAATCTATGGTTTTATTTCAGATGGTGGAATTCAAGAAGAAATTTCTCAGGGTGCCGGTCGTATAGCTGGACATTTAGGATTGAGTAACTTTATTATGTTTTTCGATTCTAATGATATTCAATTATCTACTTCTACAGATGAAGTAACGACTGAAGATACAGCAATGAAATATGAATCTTGGGGATGGAACGTTGTTACTATCGACGGGCATAACCATGATGAAATAAGAAAAGCATTAACCGATGCCAATAACCAAACAGAAAAACCAACATTAATTATAGGTAAAACTATAATGGGTAAAGGCTGTGTTACTGCAGATGGAGCTATGTTTGAAGGGCACTGTGAATTACACGGACAGCCAATTGGAGCAACCGGAGCAGATTACACAAAAACCCTAATTAATTTAGGAGCAAATCCTGAAAGTCCTTTCGATATTTTTCCTGAAGTTAAAGATTTTTATAAAAATCTTATTGCTGAAAAAACAGCAAAAGCAGCAGAAAAGAAAGCCGAAATAGCAGCTTGGAGAGAAGCGAATGAGGCATTGGCTTCAAAATTAGATTTCTTTTTATCTGGGGAATTACCAGAATTAGATTTCGCTTCAATAGCACATAAAGCAGGTTTAGCAACAAGAGCCGCGTCTTCGGGAGTTTTAGGGTATTTAGCTGAAAATGTAGAAAACATGATTGTGTCTTCTGCCGATTTATCAAACTCCGATAAAACTGATGGATTCTTAAAGAAAACACATGCGCTTAAAAAAGGTGATTTTTCAGGATCATTTTTACAAGCTGGTGTTGCTGAGTTAACTATGGCTTGTATTGCAAATGGTATCGCGCTTCACGGTGGAATTATTCCGGTGGTAGCAACATTCTTTGTGTTTTCAGATTATATGAAACCAGCCATTCGTTTAAGTGGTATTCAAGAATTAGGTGTAAAATATGTTTGGACGCACGATGCTTTTAGAGTAGGTGAAGATGGACCAACACACCAACCTGTTGAGCAAGAAGCTCAAATTCGTTTATTAGAAAAATTAAAAAATCATAGCGGAAACCCAAGTTTCTTAGCGTTACGTCCTGCAGATTCTGCAGAAACTAGCGTTGCTTGGAAAATGGCTTTAGAAAATAAAAATACGCCAACAGGTTTAATCCTTTCTCGTCAGGGAATTAAAGATATTGAAGCGCAAGGTTCTTCAAGGTACGAAGAAGCTTTAGCTGCTGAAAAAGGAGGATACTTAGTGAAAGCAGTAGAAAATCCAGATGTGGTGTTAATCGCAAACGGTTCGGAAGTGGCTACATTATTCGCAGCAGCTGAAATATTAGAATCTCAAAACAACTTAAAAGTGAGTATTGCTTCGGTAATTTCAGAAGGTGTTTTCAGATTACAATCTAAAGAATACCAAAACTCTGTAATTCCTAAAAACACACCATTATTTGGTTTAACCGCAGGTTTACCAGTAAATTTAGAAGGTTTGGTGGGAGATAGCGGAAAAGTATTTGGTTTAGACCATTTTGGTTACTCTGCACCAGCATCTGTATTAGACGAAAAATTTGGTTTTACAGGCGAAAAAGTAAGCAACCAAGTATTAGAATATTTAAAAACAGTTTAGAAAATTTAAATAATGTCGTGTCCAGAATTACAGGTTTACTGTGTTTTGGGTGCGACATTTAGCTTTTAATAAACAATAACAAAGAAGAATATGAAATTTTTTATTGACACAGCAAACTTAAGCGAAATTGCAGAAGCACAAGCTTTAGGCGTTTTAGATGGCGTAACAACAAACCCATCATTAATGGCAAAAGAAGGGATTACAGGTGCTGAAAATATTTTAGCGCATTACCAAAAAATTTGTGATTTAGTCGATGGCGATGTTTCTGCCGAAGTGATTTCTACCGATTTTGACGGTATGGTAAAAGAAGGTGAAGCCTTAGCGGCTTTACACCCACAAATTGTAGTAAAATTACCTATGATTGCCGATGGTGTAAAAGCTTGTAAATATTTCTCTGATAAAGGGATTAGAACCAACGTAACTTTAGTGTTTTCTGCTGGTCAAGCTTTATTAGCCGCAAAAGCGGGAGCGACGTATGTGTCTCCGTTTTTAGGACGTTTAGATGATATTTCTACCGATGGTTTAAACCTGATTGACGAAATTAGAATGATTTACGATAACTACGGTTTTAAAACACAAATTTTAGCAGCGTCTATACGTCACACGATGCACGTAATTAACTGTGCTAAATTAGGATCTGATGTTATGACTGGGCCTTTATCTTCAATTACAGGATTGTTAAAACACCCTTTAACAGATAGTGGTTTAGCTAAGTTTTTAGAAGATTATAATAAAGGTAATCAATAATAACGCTACTTTAATTTGTTGAATTTTATTTGTAACTGAATGATTAAATCGAACAGAACAGAGCAGACTATTCAGCAGATTAAAGTATCAGTAGATTGTATTATTTTCGGATTTAATGATAACAAACTAGAGCTGTTATTAATAAAAAAGAAAGATGAACCCGAAAAGGGAAAATGGTCTCTAATTGGCGGTTTTGTTGGCTTTGATGAAGATTTAGACGAAGCTGCCAATAGGATACTATCCGATTTATCTGGTTTGCAAGATATTTATATGGAGCAAATTAAAACTTTCGGAAAAGTAAATCGTTGTTCATTCGATCGTGTTATTTCTTCAACCTATAGCGCCATGATTTTAAAATCGAGCTATACTGAAGATCAAATTGAAAAGTATAATGCCCAGTGGTTTCCTATAACAGAGGTACCAGAACTTATTTTTGACCACAATGATATGGTTGATATTGCTATTAAAAGAATGCGTCGTCGCGTTAGAAACTTTCCTATAGCATTTAATTTATTACCTTCAAAATTTACGCTTCCACAGTTACAAGCACTTTATGAAGGTATTTTAGACGAAACATTAGATAAGCGTAACTTTCGTAGAAAAGTATCGCAAATGAATTATTTAGTCAAGCTAGAAGAAAAAGATATGACCGAGTCGAGAAGAGGTGCTTTTTTATATCGTTTTGATGAAGCTTGGTATAAAAAAGAAAAACATTTTAATCTGTAGTTGAATTATTTTTTTCAAATTACAGTTTTTTTTATAACATTTTAAAAAGTGTTTGTATAACACTTATTTTTAATATTTTTTATACCTTGTAGGGGTATTCATAGGCATTGCTTTATTAAAAATAAGTAAGCATAAAAACTAAATATAGAATATTAACTAAACCAAATTAATTATTATGGGAATTATTTCTTTCGCAGGGTTTACTTTATTGGTAGCCTTTATTGCGTGGTGGTCTACACGAAAAACAGATGAAACATCTTCAGATGGCTATTTTTTAGGTGGGCGGAGTTTAACGGGGCCAGTAATTGCAGGGTCTTTATTATTAACAAACCTATCCACAGAGCAAATTGTTGGAATGAACGGTGTCTCGTTTAGAGATGGTGCCCCAATTATGGCTTATGAGGTTCTTGCCGCAATTGCCATGGTATTTACAGCCTTTGTGTTGTTACCTAAATATCTTAAAAGTGGTATTGCAACCATTCCACAATTTTTAGAAAACCGTTATGGAAAAACGACTAAAACTATTGTTTCTCTTTTATTCCTTTTAGGGTATGCTATTTCTATGTTACCTACCGTTTTATACTCGGGAGCCTTAGCGTTAAATACCATGTTTGGTATTCCTGAAATGATTGGTATGGGGCCAGAAGCTACGCTTTGGGTTACCGTGATTTCTATTGGGGTTATTGGTAGTATTTATGCCATTTTTGGAGGATTAAAAGCCGTGGCCGTATCCGATTCAATAAATGCAGTGGGCTTAATAGTTGGAGGATCTTTAATTCCAATTTTTGGTTTAATGTATATTGGAGATGGAAATGTATTTACGGGGTTAACCACATTAACAACAGCATTGCCAGAGAAGTTTGATATTATTGGAGGACCAGAATCCGATGTGCCTTTTATGACACTTTTTACAGGAATGATTATTGTTAATTTTTATTACTGGGGAACCAATCAAGCTATTATACAACGTGCTTTAGGTGCAAAGAATTTAAAAGAAGGTCAAAAAGGACTTTTACTAGCTGCTTTTGTTAAAATCTTGGGGCCAATTATTGTAGTGCTTCCTGGTATTATTGCGTATTATATTTTTAATGGCGATTTGGCGAATGCAGATGAAGCTTATCCAATGCTTGTTAAAAAAGTATTACCTGCGGCTTATATTGGTTTCTTTGCAGCGGTGCTTTTTGGTGCTATTTTAAGTTCATTTAATAGTGCTTTAAATAGTTCGGTTACACTTTTCGGATTAGATTTTTACAAAGAATATATAAATAAAGATGCTACCGAATTACAAGTGGTAAAAGCAGGTAAAACCTTTGGTATTATACTCGCTTTGTTTTCTATTGGAATAGCACCATTATTGTATGGTGTAGAGGGAGGAATTTTCACCTACTTGCAACAGCTTAACGGAACACACAGTGTGCCAATTTTAGCTATTGTTGTTATTGGGGTGTTTTCTAAACGTGTTTCTGGAAAGGCAGCAAACATTGCTATTTTATTTAGTGTAGTTACTTATTTAATCACGTTGTATGTTATTAAACCAGATATTAGTTTCTTACATCTTATGGGTATTTTATTTGTGTTAACTATTATCATTATGTATGTGGTAAGTCATTTTTACCCACGAGAAACAGATTATGTTCAAACCTATACCAAACAAGTGGATATTGTTAACTGGAAATATTTAAAACCAGTAGGTTTTGTAGTGGTTGCTATGGTTATCGGTTTATATATTGCCATGTCATAACAGACCAATAAAATAAAATAGAAAACGCTTTTACTTTTTTCATAATTTACACCATTTGTAAGTTTAGAATGTAAAAGCGTTTTTTTATAATTATAAGTAAAAAAAATAGCGATTTTTGAGTTAGGAATATGTAAAACCTACGACAAACCTATTTAATTTGTAACTTTGTTTTACAAGAAAACCCATAATGGATATAAACGACAATATAGAGTCTCCTTTAAACATAAAAATAAGTTTCAATAAACTATTGAAACATTATGATGCGTTGTTGCTAAGTGACGATGTTTTTATGGCAAATAAAGCAAAAGGTATTTTGGATATAGTTAAGAAATACCCAGAGTTACGTGATGGTTTTAGCGATATTTCTGCCATAAAAGCACGCGAAAAAGAAATTGCTTTTATTCTTCAAGACATCTTTAGTCCGTTATTAACCAATAATGAAATTAAAACAGCTTCGGCTCCTTTTCACGATTTAATTTTTAATGCTTCCGAACGGTTTAAAAATATTGTAAAAACGGCAGGTAAGGATTTTAAACTTCAAATGAAAAACATGCCCGAAAATGATATTTATATCGTGGCTTGTACTATTATTTTGGGGTTTTGTTACGATTTTCATATTAATTTTAAACGGCCATTTTATTACGAAATACCAGATGCTAACGGCATTCTTCGCTATTATAAAATTTTATACAATGCAGATTTTTGTGAAATTATTCCAAATGAAAATGCTCCTAAAATAACTCAGGCCGATTACGATGAGTTACTCGATAATTATGAAAACATAGACCTTTGGAAAGAGAAATTTCCTCCAAACAGCTACACGTTTAAAGGTTTTGCCATTTCAAATATTTTTGATGTTACCGATGATCAATCGATTTCTAATATAAAATCGAACTTAATTAGTGATGATAAAAGTATGAAATCTGAACTTATCGCTGGATTTCACGATATTTTTAGCTCACTTTTTGGTATTAAAAATTTAAAAGTTGGCTTTTCAATTTATAATGAAGAAGAGGACATTTTTGAGCGCATTTATGGAGATGGCATGAGCAGTTATCTTTTAGGTGAAGACCAAACTAAAAAATGTGCCGATGCCCTTTGTTGTTTATCATATAATCGTTTGTTAAAGGAGAATAAAGTGTTTTCTGTATCTAATGTTGACGATGTATCTAAATGTACAACCGGAGAAGTTCCTCCACATATAACAAGTTTAAAAAAACAAGGGATTAAAAGTGCCATTTTTGCTCCCATTGCTAATGATGATGGTTTAATGGGAATTATTGAAATAGTTTCAAACACACCCCAAGAACTCAACAGCATTAATGCAAATAAATTAGTCGATGTTATGCCGTATATTATTTCGGCTGTAGAGCGTTCTAAAAACGAAGAAGAAAATTTAATTGAAGCCATTATTCAAAAAGAATGTACCTCTATTCATTCTAGTGTGCATTGGCGATTTGTTAAAGAGGCTAAGAATTTTATAAAATCTGAAATGAGTGGCGAACAGGCCTCTTTTAAAAAAATAGCCTTTGAAAATGTTTATCCGCTTTACGGTCAAATAGATATTAAAGGGTCTTCGGAAGCTAGAAATTTAGCAACAAAAGAAGATTTAACGTTGCAATTAAATATAGCGAAATCTATTTTTGAAAAAGCGTTTCAAATTGAAAACTTACCCATTTACGAGCAATTTATTTATCAAATTGATGAGTATTTAGAGGGGTTAAACCAATTTCAGGTGGATAGTGAACAGCAAATTTCATCATTTTTCAAAAATGAGATGGAAACCGCTTTTGAACACATGAAAGTTTTAAAAGATTTACAGCCAGAGATAGAATCTTATTTTAATGCTATAGATAAAAAGGTTCATGTGCTTTATAACCATAGAAAGCAATATGATAAGACCGTAGCTTTAATAAATAAGTCTATGGCGGCATTGCTGGATAAAAAACAAGAAGACGCACAAAAAATGTATCCGCATTATTTCGAACGTTTTAAAACCGATGGTGTAGAGCACAACATGTATGTGGGAGAATCCATTACTAAAGAGGATTCTTTTAATCCTATTTATTTATATAATCTCCGTTTGTGGCAATTGCAAGTCATGTGCGAAATGGAAAACGAGTTTTATAAAATGCAGCACAAATTTCCTGTGGCTCTCGATGTGGCTTCTATGGTTTTGGTTTTTAATCAGCCTTTAACCATTAGTTTTAGAATGGACGAAAAGCAATTTGATGTTGATGGAACCTATAATGCACGATATGAAATTGTTAAAAAACGTGTAGATAAAGCACATATAAAAGGGTCTTCTGAACGGGTAACGCAAAAAGGAAAAATTAGTATTGTATATTCTCAAAAACAAGATGAAATTGAGTATTTACAATACATTAAATTCCTGCAAGCTAAACATTATGTAGATACCGATGTGGAAATTGTAGAGCTCGAAGATTTACAGGCTGTAACCGGTTTAAAAGCGATTAGAGTAAGTGTGTTATATCATAAGAATGAAGAAGATAAAGCCTTTTATACTTACGATGATTTAATGACCGAAATTAAAGCCTAATTTCCTTCGTTTTAGAATATATAATTGTTGAAAAAGAGTCGCTTTATTTAATCGCCCGCCGAATAAATTAGAAGATTATTCCAGCATAAAAAAACGAAATAATGAAGGCAATAACACTAACAATGATACCTGTCATAAATACCCCGTAAGTCAGTCTCAGTATTTTGTATTTTTTATCTAAAACCAAACCTAAAAAGTATAAATCTTTTTTCATTGAAGAATAAAGGTAATCACGATCCTGCATCATTTCTCCCATAGCCCATTCAAAATCGTTCAGGCTCATTTTATGGAAATTTCCGAAGAATAATAAATTCACATTTTTATTAGCAACATCTTCTTTTGTAAATTTTCCTCTAGTCACATTTGGTCGTGTTGCCATAATGGATAAAATAATAGAAGCTACTGTAAATAGTACAAAAATAATAGTAGGTACAATTAAATAATCGTTAGAAGGTTTGTCGAGTTTAGATGCTAAATTCGATAATACTAACGATACAATAATAGCATTTACGGATAATAAAATATTAGCTTTGGTATCCGCAATATTACTGAGGGTGATATGGTTTTTTAGGGTAACACGAAACATGGTTTCAATACCGCGTTCTGGTAATTCTATCTTTTCTTTTTTGAATTGTAACTCGGCTTTTTTCTGGGTAAGTTTGCCTTTGTCTAAATCTAGTTTTTTCTTTCTATTTAATAAATTAGCTAGATTTTTTCCTTTGCGTTTTTCCCAGTTAGATGCCGCTTCTGCAGTAAAAAACCGATGCTTTTTGGTTAAAAACTTAATGTTTTCCTCTAGCCATTCACTTTCAGAGAGCTTTCTATTCGAGGTAAGTTCCAATTCTTTCCGAAGTAACTCCGAAGTGTCGGAATAATCTTTACTTCCAACATGTGCACAATCGGCATCTTTAATAATTTTCTCTAAAGTTGTATTGGGCATAACTCCCATTTTGGTGGTCATGATCATGCTAGAAACGGTAGCAATATCCTCAGCACTACATTTTTCAGCTTTTAGAAAGCCTTCAGCTATTAATACGCTAGCATCTTCGTGGTTTTTAGGGTTCTCGGTATACCCGGTATCGTGGAGCCACGCCGCAACTAAAAGGAGTTCCTTTTGTTTATCATCAAGTTTTGCGAGTTCGGCTAATTTTTCAGCTTTATTTACAACAAGTTGTGTGTGCGCAATGTTATGATAAGTAAACTCAGGGGTCAATTTTTCGTTGAGCAGATTAATAACAAATTTTTCAGCTTTAGCGATCAGCATATTTAAAATGTGTAAAAAGATTATTTAGTAAAAGTACAAAACTTTAAAAGATGAAATTAGAATTACTATAGTAACGATGATATTTGTCGTAAATTTCGTGAATGCTTTCATATTTAAGAGCGATTTGGGAAATAGTAAGATTTATATTTCATTTTCGACTAAATATTCTAATAAAGCATCTATTAAATTAAAAGAAAGGAAAAAGTATGCTAACTTGGAAAGACATTATTAATTTTTCAGTAAAAGGAAATCCAAAACCGGATAAACGTGTAGAAAAAACTGAAGCCGAATGGAAAGCGCTATTAACGCCAGAGCAATTTAGAGTAACACGTCTAAAAGGAACGGAGCATCCGCATAGTGGTGCGCTTTGTACAGTTCATGATGCTGGTAAATATAATTGTGTGTGCTGCAATACACCACTTTTCGATTCTACTATAAAATTTAGCTCCGGAACGGGATGGCCTAGTTTTACCCAACCTATAAAAGAAAATGCGATTAAATACGAGCGCGATACTACTTTGGGTATGGTGCGTGTAGAAGTGATGTGTAATGTTTGCGATGCGCATTTAGGGCATGTTTTTCCCGATGGTCCAGAGCCTAGCGGGTTGCGCTATTGCGTGAATTCGGAATCTATGCAATTAGAAAAGGCTGAGCTTTAATTCATATACCAATCTGTTTTTTTAGAACAACAGGTTTAAATTTTAAACACATGCAAAATAAAAATATACAATTAGCCACAATTGGAGGCGGCTGTTTTTGGTGTACCGAAGCCGTTTTTCAGGAAGTAAAAGGCGTGGAAAAAGTAGTATCAGGTTATGCTGGTGGACATGTTCCTGGGCATCCAACGTATCGGGAAATTTGTTCTGGTTTAACCGGGCATGCCGAGGTGATTCAAGTGACTTTTAATGTAGATGTTATTTCATACGCAGATCTTTTAACTATTTTTATGACCACTCACGATCCTACTACTTTAAACAGACAAGGTGCAGATAAAGGCACGCAATATCGTTCTGTAATTTATTATCATAATGAAGAACAAAAGCAAATGGCTGAAATTGTTTTAAAAGAAGTAAAACCTTATTTTGAAAACCCGATAGTTACCGAAATAACGGAATTACCTCAGTTTTTTCAAGCCGAAAAAGAACATCAAAATTACTACAGAGAAAACCAAACACAAGGCTATTGCAGTTTTGTAATTACACCGAAATTGGCTAAATTACGAAGTATGCATGCCGATAAATTGAAGGGATAATATTTTTAAATCTATCTCCTTTCAAAATTAGAATAGTATGAAACTCAACATAAAAGACACTTTTAATACTCAATTACCAGCCGATCCTAATCTTGAAAACACAAGACGTCAGGTGGAAAAAGCTTGTTTTTCTTTTGTAACACCAAAGCAAACGGCAAAACCAGAGTTGTTGCATGTGTCTCCAGAAATGCTTGAAAATTTAGGTTTAACAGCAGCAGAGGCTAAAAGTGAAACCTTTTTAAAGGTGTTAACAGGAAATGAAGTTTACCCAAACACAAAGCCTTTTGCTATGTGTTATGGCGGGCATCAATTTGGACATTGGGCCGGGCAATTAGGCGATGGTCGAGCTATTAATTTATTTGAAGTTGAGCATAACCAGCAACATTGGGCGGTGCAGTTAAAAGGATCCGGTGAAACACCATATTCTAGAACGGCCGATGGTTTGGCGGTGTTACGGTCTTCCATTCGGGAGTATTTATGTAGCGAAGCCATGTTTCATTTAGGCGTTCCAACAACGCGAGCTTTGTCTTTAGCATTATCGGGCGATCAAGTTTTACGGGATATGCTTTATGATGGGAATTCGGCTTACGAAAAAGGCGCTATTGTTTCTCGAGTTGCACCTAGTTTTTTACGTTTTGGAAGTTTTCAAATATTAGCGGCTAGAGGCGATGCTGAAACTTTAAAACTATTGACAGATTATACCATATCTAACTTTTTTCCAGAGTTAGGAAAACCTTCAAAAGAAACCTATATCGCATTTTTTAAAGAAGTTGCTCAGCGCACTTTAAAAATGATTGTGGATTGGCAACGGGTAGGTTTTGTGCATGGCGTTATGAATACCGATAATATGTCTATCCTTGGTTTAACTATAGATTACGGGCCTTACGGCTGGTTAGAAGATTTTAGTTATGGCTGGACCCCAAACACCACCGATAGTCAACATAAGCGTTATCGTTACGGAAATCAACCCAATATGGGACTTTGGAATTTGTACCAACTCGCCAATGCCTTGTATCCGTTAATTGAAGATGTGGAACCGTTGCAAGCTGTTCTCGATAGCTATCAAACCGGTTTCGACACGCAATCTTTAAGGATGATGCGGAATAAATTAGGGTTTGAAAATGAAGCTGAAAATGATAAAATTTTAATTCAGCAATTAGAAGAAAATTTGCAGTTAACTGAAACGGATATGACGATTTTCTTCAGAAATTTAAGTCGTTTTTCAGAAGAAAATCTTTCCGAAGGTATTTCAATCATTAAAGATGCGTTTTATAATTTAAATGAAGTTGAAGGTGAGATTGAAACAAAATGGCAGACTTGGTTTAAAAGTTATGCCAAACGTTTAAAAGTAGAAACGGTTTCTTCCGAAGATAGAAAAATTCAAATGAATAGTGTTAACCCAAAATACGTGCTTCGTAATTATATGTCGCAATTGGCTATTGATGATGCCGATAAAGGGGATTATAAATTAATTGATGAACTCTTCAATCTTTTGAAAAAACCATACGATGAACAACCAGAACATGAAAAATGGTTTGTAAAAAGACCAGAATGGGCGCGCCATAAAGTGGGCTGCTCTATGTTATCTTGTAGTTCGTAAATATAAAAATTAAAAGAAAAACAAATGCAATTAGGTTTAGGAACAGCAGCTTTAGGACGACCGCAATATATAAATGTGCGTCAAAATCCTTCTAATACATCAAATTTAGAAGCTTTTAAAAATGAAAGTTTTTCGGTTTTAGAAAATGCTTATAATCTTGGGGTTCGGTATTTTGATACGGCGCCAGGTTATGGTTTGGCGGAACAATTACTGCTGGATTGGTTAAAAACTAAAGATGATGATACTATTGAAATCGCTACAAAATGGGGGTATACCTATACCGCAAATTTTGATCCCAATGCTAAAGTTCACGAAGTTAAAGAGCATAGTTTAGAAAAACTGAAAGAACAATGGGAGGTTTCTAAACAGTTTTTACCGTATTTAAAAGTGTATCAAATACATTCCACAACGTTTGAAACGGGCGTGTTGGAAAACCAAGCTGTTTTAGATTATTTGGCTTTTTTAAAAAAGACGCACCGTATAAAAATGGGAATTACGACTACGGGAACTAATCAAGTAGAGGTTTTAAAAAGGGCTTTAACCGTTGAGGTTGAAGGAGAGCCGTTATTCGATATTTTTCAAGTCACGTATAATTTATTAGACCAAAGTTTAAAAGATGTTTATAGTATTTTGGCTAAGGAAAATAAATCGATTGTTATAAAAGAAGCTTTGGCCAACGGACGCGTTTTTAGGAATAAAAACTATCCGAATTACGACGAAATGTATCAGGTTTTAGAGCGTTTAGCAAATCAATATCAGGTTGGTATAGATGCTGTTTGTTTACAGTATTGTGCGCAAACTATTCCGGGAAGTATGGTGTTAAGTGGCGCAGGTAATAACACACAGTTGCAAGAAAATTTAAAGGTGAACACTTTTATTTTATCCCCTTTAGAATTGGAAGAACTGTCAAGTTTTAAAGCCAATGTATCTGAATATTGGGCAGAACGCAAAGCACTGCAATGGAACTAATGTTTTAAAATGAAGACGCTCTCAAAAATAGCTTTAGGTGGTGGTTGTCATTGGTGCACCGAGGCTGTTTTTCAAGCTTTAAAAGGTGTTGTAAAAGTAGAACAAGGTTATGTGGCTTCCGTTGAAGGAAACACCTCGTTTTCCGAAGCTGTGATTGTTCATTTTAATGAAGAAAAGATTGCTTTATCAGTTTTAATTGAAATTCATTTGTATACCCATAAAAGCACGAGTAATCATTCTATGCGCGATAAGTATCGATCTGCGGTTTATACATTTTCCGAAGTACAAGAAAAGAAAGCTATTCACATTTTAAATGATTTTAAAAATATTTTTGAAGACGAAATAATCACTGAAATTTTACCTTTTTCAGAATTTAAAGCATCGCGAGAGGCCATTCAAAATTATTATAAAAAGAATCCCGAAAAACCATTTTGCAAACAGTTTATTAACCCGAAATTAAAAGTATTAGTCGACAAATTTTCAAAATATGTTAATTAATGTTAAGGAAACCGATTTATAAACGACTGATATTCAAAATTAATTCATGAGGAGCACTAGACTAAAAATAGAAAATAAAAAAGGCTTAATGTTACAGGCACAATTAGAGTTGCCGGCAAACCAAAAGCCGAATCATTATGCCATTTTTGCACATTGTTTTACATGTACAAGTTCGTTAGGTGCTGTAAAAAATATTAGCCGCGCCTTAACAAATTATGGTTTTGGAGTAGTACGTTTCGATTTTACAGGTTTAGGAAGAAGTGAAGGTGAATTTGCCGATAGTCATTTTTCGGCTAATGTTGAAGATTTGATAGCTGTGAGTGATTTTATGTCGTCTAATTATGGCGCACCATCGTTGTTGGTTGGGCATTCTTTAGGTGGAGCAGCAGTGCTTTCGGCCGCAGCAAAGTTGGATCATGTAAAAGCCGTTGCAACCATTGGAGCACCATCTACTGTAAGTCATGTTACGCATTTATTTTCTCACGGTATAGATGCCGTAAAAGATAAAGGAGAAGTTGAAGTTAATATTGGGGGAAGGCCTTTTAAAATTGATAACGAGTTTGTTGAAGATTTTGGTAAAACCGATTTGCCGTCCATCGTTAAGGGCTTAAGAAAACCGCTGTTAATTATGCATGCGCCAACAGATCAGGTGGTGGGGATTAAAAATGCCGAAGAACTTTATCATAAAGCACAGCACCCAAAAAGTTTTGTAACTTTAGATGATGCCGACCATTTATTATCAAATTCAAGAGATAGTATTTATGCGGGAAATATGATTGGAACTTGGGTGCAACGTTATTTTAAGCCTCAAGAAAATGATATGTTGGAAACCAATGGCGAACAACTTGTTGGGCATTTAAATCTTACTGAAGATCATTTTACTACTAACATACAGTCCAAAAACCACAGCATGATTGCCGATGAGCCAGCCTCTATTGGTGGTGATGATTTTGGCCCTTCGCCTTACGAATATTTAAATGCGGCTTTGGTAGCTTGCACAGCTATGACATTAAAAATGTATGCCGAACGTAAAAAATGGGATTTACAAGAGGTTTTTGTTTACGTGACACATTCTAAAAAACATAGTGACGATTTAGGTTTAGATTTGGAAAAACCATCCTATTTAGATCATATCACCAAAAAAATTAAGTTGGTTGGAGATTTAGATGAGACTCAAAAAGCACGATTAAAAGATATTTCATCACGCTGCCCAGTGCATAAAACACTAGCGAGTGGCGTTATTTTTAATACCACTCTTATAGAGGAATAAGCATTCTACTGCCTTGGTGTTTATAATGGTTTGGACTATTAAATTGATTAAGGTCGTTTTCTTAAGTGATATCATCAAGATTCTCTTTTTAAACAATTATTTTTGTAAAAATTAATATCCGTTAATTATGACTAAAACTTTACGCTACATTATATTATCTTTTTTAGTGTTTTTTATAAATGCCTGTGCCACTTATAAAACGCAAATTAATGATGTTGCAAATGTTCAGTTTCCTAATAAAGAACTTAGTTATTCGTTTTATTTAATTGGCGATGCAGGAAATTCTCCAATAGGTTCGGAATCTGCGGGACTTAAGGCTTTCAGAAATGAAATTAATAATGCACCAGAGCAAAGCACCGTATTGTTTTTAGGTGATAATATCTACCCAAAAGGGTTTCCGAAAAAAAGCGACAAAGGTCGTGAATTTGCAGAATATCAAATGAAAATTCAAACGGATGCTGTAAAGAATTTTAAAGGTGAAACTATTTTTATTCCGGGAAATCACGATTGGTATAGTGATGGGTTAAAAGGTTTAAAACGTCAAGAAAATTATGTTGAAGACGTTTTAGGGAAAAACACCTTTTTACCTGAAAATGGCTGCCCGATTGAGAAAGTAGAAATTTCCGATGATGTTGAAATAATTATTGTAGATACCGAATGGTATTTGACTAATTGGGATAACCACCCAACAATGAACGATGATTGCGAAATAAAAACGCGGTCGCAATTTTTTGAAGAATTGGAAAGTTTGATAAAAAAAGCGAGAGGAAAATCGACCATACTGGCCTTGCATCATCCCATGTTTACTAATGGTTCGCACGGTGGTGAGTATAGTTTTAATTCAACTTTAAAACCCATACCGGTATTAGGAAGTTTAAAAAATTTACTTCGAAAAACTACTGGAGTTTCCCCTGCTGATTTACAAAATAAAAGATACAATGAATTAAAAAAGCGTGTGGTTACATTGGCTCAAGAAAACGAAAAAGTAATTTTGGTTTCAGGTCACGAGCATAATTTACAGTATTTAGAGCAGAGCAATTTAGTACAAATAATTAGTGGTGCTGGATCTAAATCTACGCCAACTAGAAATGTGAACGATGCTTTTTCTACAAGTGAAGCTGGTTATGCTCGATTGGATATTTTTAAAGACGGTTCATCATTTGTTCGGTTTTATTCAGCTAAAGAAAATAAAGTTGTTTATCAAACAGAAGTGTATGGACCAGATATTAGAGAAGATAAATCAATTTACGAAAATACATTTCCTAAAACAGAAACAGCATCTATTTATAGCGCCGATGAGGTGGATAAAGGTGGTTTTCATAAAGCCATTTGGGGCGATCGTTACCGCGAATTTTATGGCACAAAAATAGAAGCGCCTACGGTAAATTTAGATACTTTATTTGGAGGTTTATCGCCGTACAGAAAAGGGGGTGGGCACCAATCTAAATCTTTGCATTTAATCGATGAAAACGGAAAACGCTATGTGATGCGGGCACTTAGAAAAAGTGCTACGGTGTATTTACAGGCTATGGCGTTTAAAGATCAATTTATAAAAGGCGAATTTGAAGGCACCTTAACCGAGAGTATTCTTTTAGATTTTTACACGGGATCTCACCCTTATGCAGCCTTTGTAACCGGCGATTTATCCGATGCGGTTCAATTATTTCACACCAATCCAACATTGTATTATGTGCCAAAACAAAAGGCATTGGAAGATTTTAATACTAGCTTTGGTGATGAGTTATATATGATTGAAGAACATGTTTCCGATGGTCATGGCGAAGTCGCTAGTTTTGGTTATGCTAACAAAATTGAAAGCACTTCCGATTTAATGAAAAAACTTCGAAAAGACGAAAAGTATCAAGTTGATGAAGTTACTTTCCTTAGAGCCCGTTTATTCGATATGGTTATTGGAGACTGGGACAGACACACCGACCAATGGCGTTGGGCTGAGTTTGAAAATAAAGAAACCAACCAAGTGATTTATAAACCTATTCCACGAGATCGGGATCAGGTATTTTCCATTATGGGCGATGGTGGATTAATGCAAATAGCCACTCGAATTATTCCGCCTTTAAAACTTATGGAAGGCTTTGATGATGATGTTAGAAATATTAAAGGTTTCAATTTTAGTCCGTATTCTTTGGATATTGCTTTACTAAATAAAACGAGTAAAGCCCAATGGGAAGAACAAATTAAGTTCATTCAAGACCATTTAACCGAAAGCGTTATTGATAAGGCTTTTACTAATTTTCCGAAGGAAGTCCGAGAGGAATCCATTGCAGAAATTAAGAAAACGTTTATCGAGCGTATTAAAAATTTATCAACCTACGGCATGGACTATTACGAGGTTATAAACCATTGCGTAGTGATTGTAGGTACAGATAAAGATGATTTATTTGAAATTGAAAGATTGCCAAATGGTACAACAAAGGTAACGGCAAGCCGAATAAAAAATGGTGAAAAAGGAATGGTGTTTTTTGAGAATACTTATTCGAAAGAAGACACTAAAGAAATTTGGGTTTACGGTTTAGATGATGAAGATGAATTTAAAGTTTTTGGTAGTGGAGACCACTTTATTAAAGTACGTTTAATTGGGGGACAAAATAACGATACCTATACTGTTGAAAATGGTAAAAAAGTGCGATTCTACGATTTTAAATCGAAAAAAAATACCATCGAAACAAATTTAGGAAGCAATAAACTCACCGATGATTATGAAACCAATGTCTACGATTTTAGAAAATTAAAAAACAGTACCAATCAATTAGTTCCTATTATAGGTGCTAATCCAGACGATGGGTTTAAAATGGGGGTTTTAAATACGCATACAAATTATGGTTTCGATCGTAACCCATTTAGTTCGCAACATATTTTTGGAGCAGCCTATTATTTTGCAACTAGCGGATTTGATTTTGAATATACAGGCGAGTTTGCCAATGTTTTAGGATCATGGAATTTAGGGTTAAATGCTAAATTTACAAGCTCCAATTATGCTATTAACTTCTTCGGTTTTGGTAACAGTACTCCCAATTTAAATGTGGACGATGAGGATACTTATAGTTTAGATTATAACCGTGTTAAATATAGTACACTGTCTTTTGCGCCGTCTTTAAATTGGCGTAGTCATTTAGGGAGCCATATAAAAGTAAGTGTAAGTTATGAGGATATAGAGGTTGAAGAATCATCCAATAGATTTATAAATACATTTTATATTGAAAATGGTGCTGAAAATCATAAGAAATTTTTAGGCGCCAATGCGTTGTATTCTTATCAAAACAAAGATAATAAGGCGTTCCCAACCTTAGGAATGCAAACGAGTTTACAGGTTGGGTATAAAACAAATGTAGATGAATCTAAAGGGTTTGGATATGTAATTCCAGAACTTGGTTTCGATTATAAACTCATTAAGAGTGGGAATTTGGTATTAGCAACGAATGCCAAAGCGCATCTTATTTTTGGCGATGATTTCGAGTTTTATCAAGCCGCAAATATTGGGGCTAATAATGGTTTACGTGGGTATAGAAACGAACGGTTTTCGGGTAAAAATTCGTTTTACCAAAGCACCGATTTACGTTTAAATCTTACCGAAGTTCGTACGGCTTTTTTACCTTTAAAAATAGGTGTTTATGGTGGTTTCGATTATGGTCGTGTTTGGATTGATAACCATTTAGTTCTCGATGGTAATGCCGCATTTAATTCCAATAAATGGAATACTTCTATGGGTGGAGGTGTGTTTGCCAATGCCTCAGATGTTGTAACTTTAAATGTATCGGCCTTTAATAGTGACGATGGTTTGCGCTTCGCTTTTAAAGTTGGTTTTGGGTTTTAAAAACACATTATTTTAAATGGAATTGATATAAATTCCCTTCGCTACCATGGGCTTTTTCGTCTGTAATATATAGCGTGTTGTTGTTGTTAAAACATATACTTTCCTTTTGAGAGATGCGTCCATTAAGTGGTATTTCAGTAGATGTTCCGTTAAAGAAATCGTCACCTTTAAAATTTGTAAAGGTCCAAACCGATTTCGGACTTAACAATACAACCGTTTTACCATCGTCACTAATATCAGCCGATGTAATCCAGCAATCCATATCGCTACAGGTATTAAATGTTCCTAAAAGTTCGGCAACATGTTTCCCTTTTTTAGCAGGAACTTTGTATAAAGTGGTTTTCCCAAAATCCTTTTCTACTCGGCTTTTTGTAAATAAGTAAAAGTTGCCATTGAAATAGAAAAAGGCTTCACAATCAAAATATAAGTTTTTATTTTTAGGTGGAAATTTCTTTTGGTTGGGGTAGCTAAAAGAAATACGATCAACGTCAATTTTACCTTTGTCGTTTAAGGCTTTCTTTTTAACTTTTAATATGGATAGGTTTTTACGTTTACTATCGTTGTTTCCAAAATCACCAATATAAAGATTGCCTTCTTCATCCGAAGTTAAATCTTCCCAATCGTTATTTTTTGCGTCTATTTTTAATTCTTCTTTTATGTTGCCTTTAGCTGAAACACCGTATAATTTTGATGCATTCCCACCGTCATTCAACATCCAAATATAATCGGAGTTTACTGTGGTTTCCGTTCCAGAAACTTCATCTAAAGATTTCGGTAATTCGGCAAGAAATTTAATGTTCTCATTTTCGCAACTTGCGTTTAAGATTAATAATAATATAATAAGTTTGTTCATTTATGCTTTAAAATTTAAATGGTAAATTTACTGAGTTTTTTAAACTTATGAAGGAATACAATGTTATAATTATTGGAGGAGGTGCTGCAGGTTTTTTTAGTGCTATTAATATTGCGGAACAAAACCCCGATTTAAAAGTGGCTATTTTAGAACGTGGTGGCGAAGTACTTACCAAGGTTAAGGTTTCTGGTGGCGGACGCTGTAATGTTACGCATGCCGAATTTATGCCAGAAGAATTGGTGAAAAATTATCCGCGAGGTGAAAAGGAATTGCGTGGACCGTTCCATCAATTTATGACGGGCGATACTATTGAATGGTTTGAAAACAGAGGCGTACCGCTTAAAATCGAAGACGATGGACGTATGTTTCCCGAAAGTAACTCCTCTCAAACTATTATAGATTGTTTTTTAGGTGAAGCAGAAAAATATGGCGTAGCAATTTTTAAGAATCACGCCGTAAAAACGATAACACATTTCGAATCTTCATATCAAATTGAAACCACTCAAGGTGATTTTTCAGCAGAAAAAGTGGTGATTGCTACAGGAAGTAATCCTAAAATTTGGAAAGTTTTAGAAGGCTTAGGGCATACGGTTTCTCAGCCTGTACCGTCGCTTTTTACATTCAACATAAAAGATGAGCGCATTACGGAGATTCCCGGTGTGGTGGCTTTAAACGTAGAAATAAAGGTGGTAAATACTAATTTAAGGAGTGAAGGGCCGTTATTAATTACGCATTGGGGCATGAGTGCGCCTGCCATCTTAAAGTTATCTGCTTTTGGGGCGATAGAATTAGCAAAACGGGATTATAAATTTCAAATTGAAGTTAATTTTATTCGTCAGGATTTTGAAAGTTGTTTAGATGTTTTAAAAACAACGAAACAGGATTTAGCAAAAAAAACGGTTTTTAAATCTACGGAATTCGATTTACCAAAACGCCTTTGGCATAAATTGGTTTTGGCTTCGCAAATAACCACCGAAACCCGTTGGGCAGATTTAAATAAAATGCAATTGGAAGCTTTAACAAATCAGTTAACCGCTGCCGTTTTTAGTGTCGATGGAAAGAGCACCTTTAAAGAAGAATTTGTTACGGCCGGTGGAGTGAATTTAAAAGAAGTGAATTTTAAAACCTTTGAAAGTAAAAAACACGAAAATCTCTATTTCGCTGGTGAAGTTTTAAATATTGATGCCGTTACAGGTGGTTTTAATTTTCAGAATGCTTGGACCGGCGGATTTATTGTGGCTAAGGCTATTTCTAGTTAGAATACGTTTTTATCGACATATAGCGTTCATTATAATGCATAAAAAAACCACCCAATTAAAGGTGGTTTTTTCGTTTTGTTTAAAGTAATAATAAATTAGTTTTTTAATTTATTAGCTTCAGCTTTCACAGCATCGGCAGCTTTATCTATTTTTTTTCCTGCAGCATCAACCGTTTTATTAACAGCTTCTCCAGTTGCTTTAGCGGCATCATTTACAGCTTCTCCTGCTTTGTTAGCAGTGTTTTCTGCAGCATCAACGGTTTTGTCAATAGCATTTCCTGTTGCTTCAGTAGCACCTTCTAAAGCTTCTTCAGTAGCTTCGGTTGCATTTTTAACAGCATCACTTGTAGTTTCAGCAGCATCTTCTATCGCGTTTTCAGTAGCTTCAGCAGCATTTTCCATAGCATCTTTAATAGAGTCACCTTTTTTCTCATCTCTACATGATGTAAAAGACATGCCTAAAGCTACTAATAGAGCTGCGCTAAATAATAATTTTTTCATTTTTTTTGTGTTTTAGAGTGTTAATTTTAATTATGAAATTAATACCTAAATTGAAAAAAAGGGTTAATTATAGTTTCGCTTTTAGTATCAAATTCATGCTATATACGTAGATAGTCTAGTATTTGGATGACGGCACCTTTGTTTTTTTTGATATATTTTGAATTATTTTCGCCAGACGACGTTCTAAAGATTGAATTTTCAATCAATTTATCCAAAATTGCATTAAATTCTTGCTGAGTTTCAACTGAAAACAATCCTTTTATGTCTATCATAGCCTGGGCTTCTGGAAAATTTTTATGGTTTTTTCCTATAATAATAGGAATGCCAAATACGGCGGGCTCTAAAGTGTTGTGTAGTCCTGTGTTTCCCATGGCGCCACCAACGTAGGCAATATCGGCGTAGTTGTAAATTTTAGTAAGTATACCAATAGTGTTTACAATAAATACCTTGGCATTTTTTAGGTTAGCTCGGTCTTTTTCGGAATATAAAACCGTATCCACTTTTAAGTTTTCTTGTAACTGATTTATTTGTCCATCTTTTATATTATGTGGTGCAATTATAAATTTGATGTCTGCTGAAGGTTTTGAATTTATATAATTAGAAAGCATTTTTTCGCCCTCAGGCCAGGTGCTTCCAGCAACAATACAAAGTTTATTGTCTTTAAAGGTTTCAATAAAATCGAGTGTATTATCCAATTCTAATTGGCTATAAACACGATCGAAACGGGTATCTCCAGATACCGAAACGGCATTATAGTTTATAGATTCAAGTAAATGTTTAGAGGTTTCATTTTGTGTAAAAATATGTTCGAAAGCAAATAACGCCCCGCGTAAATTTCCGCCATAGCATTTAAAATACGATTGATTTTTTCTAAAAGCCGCCGAAATAAGAATAGCGCGTAAGTGTCTTCGTTTTACTTCATTTAAAAAATTTGGCCAAATATCATATTTCACAAAAATAGTGAGTTCGGGGTTTACGATATCTAAAAAGTTTTTGGCGTTCTTTTTAGTGTCCATGGGTAAATAGACCACAATATCTGCAATGGGCGAATTTTTTCTAATTTCATATCCCGAAGGAGAAAAAAATGAAAGTACAATTTTATGCTTTGTATAATGTGCTCGTAGTTTTTTAAATACGGGTAAACCTTGCTCGTATTCCCCTAAAGAAGCACAATGAAACCAGAGGGTTTTATCGGTTTTACCAAGTCCTGTATTTAATGTTTTAAACGTGTTTTTTCTGCCCATGACACCACTTTTAATTTTGGCGTTAAATGGAGCAATAGCTTTTAAAGCTAAATCGGCTAAATGGATGAGTATGTTATAAATAAAACGCAACTTTTTTTCTTTGCTGCTAAAATACATTCTTTAAAATAAATTGATTGGTTGGCGTGAATGAATTTTGTAAATTCGTAGCTGTTTAAATTTAAATAAACAAACGAAAGGAGTGCTTTAAAATAAGTCTTTTTTATATAGGGCTTAAATTTATTTTAGATGAAGAAAATTCAAATGGTTGACCTTAAAGGTCAGTATAACGATATAAAAGATGTTATAAACCCTACTATTCAAGAAGTTATTGAAACTACCGCATTTGTAAACGGACCACAAGTTCACAAATTTCAAAGTAATTTAGAGCAGTATTTAGGGGTAAAACACGTAATTCCATGTGCCAATGGTACCGATGCTTTACAAATTGCTATGATGGGCTTGGGTTTAAAACCGGGCGATGAGGTTATAACTGTCGATTTTACTTTTGCTGCAACAGTTGAGGTTATTGCTTTACTGCAATTAACGCCGGTTTTGGTCGATGTTAATGAAGATGATTTCAATATAAATATAGAGGCTTTAAAAAAGGCGATTACACCAAAAACTAAAGCAATTGTGCCTGTACATTTATTTGGACAGTGTGCTAATATGGAAGCGGTAATGGAAATTGCGGAAGCCAATAATTTATTTGTAATTGAAGATAATGCGCAAGCTATTGGAGCCAATTATACTTATAAAAATGGTGAAAAAGTAAAGGCAGGAACCATTGGGAATGTTGGAGCTACTTCATTTTTTCCTTCTAAAAATTTAGGTTGCTACGGGGATGGGGGCGCTATTTTTACAAATGATGATGCTTTGGCACATACCATTCGTGGTATTGTAAATCATGGTATGTACGAACGTTATCATCATGATGTCGTTGGCGTTAATTCTCGTTTAGATAGTATTCAAGCTGCAGTTTTAAATGCTAAATTACCGCATTTGGATACTTACAATAAGTCGAGACAAGCAGCAGCTACAAAATATACTAAAGCTTTTGAGGGGATTTCAAGTATTACGACCCCTAAAGTTAATAACTGTAACGAAATTTGTGATACCTGTGATTGCCATGTATTTCATCAATATACTTTACGCGTAAAAGGTGTTGATAGAGATGCTTTAGTAAAACATTTACAAGCACATGATATTCCTTGCGGGGTATATTATCCAATTCCTTTGCATTTACAAAAGGCCTATTTAGATTCTCGATATAATGAAGCCGATTTTGCGGTAACAAATCAGTTAGTAAAAGATGTGATTTCTTTACCAATGCATACCGAATTAGAAGATGATCAAATTGAACACATAACATCAACGATAATAAAATTTATACATGGATAAAATATTAGTTACTGGCGGGCTAGGGTTTATTGGTTCGCATACGGTTGTAGAATTACAAAACGAAGGTTACGAGGTTGTAATTATTGACGATTTATCAAATTCTTCAGAAAATGTATTGGACGGTATAACGGCCATTACTGGGAAAAAGCCTGTTTTTGAAAAATTAGATTTAAAAGAAAAAGACAAGGTTGAAGCCTTTTTTGCAAAGCATAATGATATAAAAGGTGTGATTCATTTTGCAGCGAGTAAAGCGGTTGGTGAAAGTGTAAATGAACCATTGATGTATTATGAAAATAATATAGGAACATTAGTTTATATTTTAAAAGAATTGCGAAAATTGCCATCGGCAGGATTTATTTTTAGCTCATCTTGTACGGTTTACGGACAAGCAGATGAGTTACCAATTACCGAAAATGCGCCAGTAAAACAAGCGGAATCGCCTTACGGGAACACCAAACAAATTGGAGAAGAAATTATTAAAGATACTTGTAAAATCTCTCCTAATTTAAAAGCCATTGCGTTACGTTACTTTAATCCCGTTGGTGCACATGAGTCGGTTGAAATTGGTGAATTGCCTATTGGAGTGCCACAAAATTTAGTACCATTTATTACGCAAACGGCTATTGGTTTACGTGAGCAACTTTCTGTTTTTGGGGACGATTATCCAACACCTGACGGTACTTGTATTCGTGATTATATTCACGTTGTAGATTTAGCAAAAGCGCATGTTATAGCTTTAAAACGTTTACTAGAAAATAAGAATAAAGCCAGTTATGAAACCTTTAACTTAGGAACAGGAACAGGAAGTTCTGTTTTAGAAGTTATTAAATCTTTTGAGAAGGTTTCTGGTGAAAAATTAAATTATAAAATTGTAGGAAGAAGAGAGGGCGATGTTATTTCTGCTTATGCAGACACCCATAAAGCCAATGATGAATTAGGTTGGAAAACACAATTGTCTCTCGATGATGCTATGCGTTCTGCATGGAAATGGGAATGTAAAGTAAGAGGTAAATAAATTTTAAACCTTCAATTAAGAATATAAAAAAGCCGTTTGAAATTAATTTCAAACGGCTTTTTATTTTTTATAAAATTGATGTCTAATAATTATCAAGACAGCAAATTAGCTCAATCCTTTAGAGTTTAAAAGCACAGCGAGTCTATAAATCTTTTTATACTTCAGTTTTCTTCTTTTTCTTAAAACTCATAAATACCAAAATAATCATTCCAGCCGTCACCGACATATCGGCGAGGTTAAAAATACCGGTTCTAAAAACACCTCCTAAATCAATAAAGAAAAAATCGGTTACAGAGCCATAAACGACGCGGTCGTAAACATTAGCAATTCCGCCACCTATAATACTTGCAAAAGCAAAAAGCGACCAATTATCTAAACTGGTATCTTTTAAAATATGACGTAAAACAAAAGCTAAAACCACGATAGGTAGAATGAGTAATAAAATAATTCTAAGGGTTGGGTTTAAATCGCTTCCCATGCCTAAAAAAGCGCCCGTATTTTCAACATTCATCATAATGAAAGCATCGCCTATTAAAGAAATACGTTCGCCTGGATGCGTGTCGGTACGACCAACAATAGTATTTCGAACTAATACTTTCGAAATTTGATCGGCAGCAATAGTTAAAATAATAACGGCAAAAATGTAAATGGAGCGTTTGGTAAGTTTCATTTACTTCGAGGTATCTAAAGTTGCAGAAGCGGTTTCTGAAGCTCTATTAATTTTTTTCACTAAACCTTGAAGTACTTTTCCTGGCCCCACTTCAGTAAATAAAGTAGCACCATCTGCTATCATTTGTTGTACAGATTGTGTCCAACGTACAGGCGCAGTAAGTTGCGAAATTAAATTGGCTTTTATTTCCGATTCATCGGTAATAGCAGTGGCTGTTACGTTTTGATAAATGGGGCAATTTGGTTTGCTGAAGGTTGTGTTTTCAATGGCTGCTGCTAATTCTTCACGAGCTGGTTCCATCATTGGTGAGTGGAAAGCACCACCAACAGGTAATACTAATGCTCGACGTGCTCCGGCTTCTTTTAAAGCTTCGCAAGCTTTGTTTATAGCCTCAACTTCTCCCGAAATTACTAATTGACCCGGGCAGTTGTAGTTTGCTGCAACAACAACACCGTCGATGTCTTGGCATACTTTTTCAACAGCAGCATCTTCTAAACCTAAAACGGCGGCCATAGTACTTGGTTGTATTTCGCAAGCTTTTTGCATGGCGATAGCACGTTGAGAAACGAGTTTTAAACCGTCTTCAAAGGTTAAAGCACCAGCAGCTACTAACGCAGAGAATTCACCTAAGGAATGTCCTGCTACCATATCAGGTTTAAAGTTTTCACCTAATGTTTTTGCTAAAATTACAGAGTGTAAAAATATAGCCGGTTGGGTCACTTTGGTTTCTTTTAAGTCTTCCGCAGAACCTTCAAACATCACATCGGTAATGTGAAAGCCTAAGATATCATTAGCTTTTTCGAATAAACTTTGTGCTAAAGGTGAGTTTTCATAAAGGTCTAAACCCATTCCTGAAAATTGTGCGCCTTGGCCTGGAAAAATATATGCGTTCATAAGTTAATCTATTTTTAGTGTGCAAAAATAAGAATTATTAACTATTATCTATAGTTTTAATGGTTTTAGCTAGATTTCTAATAAAAATCAATATAGAATTATAAGTTTCTGGTTGCAGCTTCAGCACAACGTTCGCCATCCATAGCGGCAGAAACAATGCCGCCAGCGTATCCGCCACCTTCCCCGCAAGGGAATAAGTTTGAAATTTCAGGATGTGCTAGGTTGTCTTTTCTAGGAATAGATACGGGCGATGAGGTTCGAGATTCTACACCAACAACGTTAGCTTCTTCGGTGTGATATCCTTTCATTTTTTGTCCAAATGCTTGGAAACCTTTTCGTAATCGGCTTCCAATAAATTTTGGTAAAAGGGAATGTAAAGGTGCTGAGTTTAATCCGGGTTGATATGAAGTAGGATTTAAACTAGACGATAACTTACCGTCTACAAAATCGGTTAAACGTTGCGCGGGTGCGACTTGACTTCTTCCGCCTGCGGTAAAAGCTAAACGTTCTAAATTCTTCTGATATTCTAAACCTTTCAATACCCCAAATTTTTCATATTTTGGTAAATCTTTGTGCACATCAATCTCAACAACAATACCTGAATTCGCAAATAAATTATTTCGTTTCGATGGCGACATACCATTAACGACCACTTCACCGTTTGCAGTTGCGGCCGGAACAATAAATCCGCCAGGACACATACAGAATGAGTATACCCCACGATGGTTAACTTGTTGTACCAATCCGTAAGAGGCGGCGGGTAAAAGCTCGTGACGATCGCCAGAGCAATGGTATTGAATAGAATCGATAATATGTTGCGGATGCTCTACACGAACGCCCATGGCAAATGATTTTGCTTCTAAAGCGATGTCTTTTTTATGAAGTAAATAAAAGATGTCTCGTGCGGAATGCCCGGTTGCTAAAATGACTTTATCAACAGGGATTTCTTCTTTATTTAAAAGCTGAATGGCTTTAATAGTATTATCCTTTATAATGAAATCGGTAACACGGGTTTCAAAATGTATTTCGCCACCATAATTTAAAATGGTTTCCCGAATATTCTGAACCACTTTTGGGAGTTTGTTTGTCCCAATATGCGGATGAGCATCAACTAAAATTTGATCGGTTGCCCCGTGAAACACTAAGTTTTCAAAAATACGACGCACATCGCCACGTTTTAAACTTCGGGTGTATAATTTCCCGTCGCTATAGGTTCCTGCGCCACCTTCGCCAAAACAATAGTTGGAATCTTCGTTTACAAAATGATCCTGGTTTATGGCTTTTAAATCGCGACGACGGTCTTTTACATTCTTTCCGCGCTCTAAAACAATAGGTTTAAAACCCAATTCTATACAACGCAAAGCGGCATACATACCTGCGGGACCAAAACCAATAATATGAACAGGTTTAGCTTTAGAAACATCTTTATAATCAAAGGTGTAATCTGAATCTTTTGGTAAAGCTTCACGAATATATACGGCGACTTTATAGTTGAGAATTATTTTGGGTTTTCTAGCATCAATAGATTTTCTTAAAACTTTTACGC
This sequence comes from Algibacter pacificus, assembly GCF_008033385.1. GTDB lineage: Bacteria > Bacteroidota > Bacteroidia > Flavobacteriales > Flavobacteriaceae > Algibacter > Algibacter pacificus. Next base: position 288,683 of record NZ_VOGY01000005.1, read on the forward strand.
CAGTAATATCTTCGCGGTCAATATCTAATTTTAAAGCAGATTTTAAAACTAAAATATCACTGCGTTCTTCTTCTTTTAATGTAATACGAAGCTGAAGTTCTTTTACCATAACTATTAAATAGGAAATCTAAATTTAGGGATGCTTTTTATTTTCTTTGGTAAGTTAAAAAGGTGAATTCGTAATCATGTTTTCCATCTTTACTATGAAATTTATGCGCTGTTTCTTTCCAAACGGTAGGATCTACTTTTGGGAAATAGGTATCGGCATCAAAACTTTCGTGAACTCTTGTCAGTTCAATTTTATCAGCAATAGCCATAGCTTGTTTATAAATTTCACCACCACCAATAATATAGGGTTGAGAATCTGTTTTACAGGCGTTAACGGCTTCTTCTAGGCTGTTTACAACAACAACGCCTTCGGGGACTTTATAGTCGGTTTGACGTGTAATAACCACATGCGTACGGTTTGGTAAAGGTTTTGGGAAGCTTTCAAATGTTTTGCGCCCCATAATAATGTGGTGATTATTTGTTAGGGTTTTAAAACGTTTTAAATCGTCGCTTAAATGCCAAATCAATTTATTGCCTTTTCCAATGGCATCATTTTCTGCGGCAGCAACAATAATAGTAAGTTCTTGTGTTTTGGAAGTCAATGCGTTGTTTACTTGTTGCTCATTTTTAAAGACTTCACTTTTGATAATATGTTTTTCTTCCTTTTCAAGCTTTGTTTTTAAAACTTCAATACGCGCTTGTTGTTTTGCTACGAGTTTTTCCAATTGTTGCTTTTCCCAAGCTTTTCCCATGAATTTCTGTGTGATAAATACATTTAAAAAATGGTAAATAAAGAAAAATGACCAAGCAAGAATGGCGTATAAAAACCAATCTTTACCAAAAGGTGTTACATTTTTTCCAATGCCTAAAACGGTGTTAGCAATAATTAAAAAAACAGCACCAAGAAGAAAGATGACAAAATGTATGTACAATCTTTTCTTTTGTCTAATGCGTTTCTGTGCATTTTCTATAAGTTCTAATTGGTCCTTATCGATTTGAGTATTGGGCTTTTTTTTTCCGAACATGATGTAAAAATAATAGATGTAAAGTTATAACTTTTTAATGATATGCCGAAGTTTATTTAAACTGTCGTATTTTCTGGGAATAGAGGTGTTTATGTGATTAAAACCCATTGAAAATCAATATAAAAGATGGTTTTTTAATTGTTAAATTTATAAAAATCATCCTTATTTTCTTATTTGCATTAAATTAATTAGAATGCATATTATTAAAATGATAATTTTTTGATGTTAAGCAATCTAAATAGTATTTCGTTTGAAAACTTTTTTAAATTTGTATTATAAAACAACATATTTGACTATGGCTATTAAAAAACAATTTTTAAAAAGTAAACCCGTTTGTAAAGTTACTTTTAGTATAGAAGCAGAAGAAGCAAAAAAAGTTTCTGTTGTTGGAAGCTTTAATGAATGGGATGAAAAAGCAACACCGCTTAAAAAATTAAAAAACGGAACTTTTAAAGGAACTGTAGATTTAGATATTGAGAATTCATACGAGTTTAAATATGTAGTTGATGGTGATTACATTAATGATACTGAAGCAGATTCTTATGTATGGAGTGATTTTGCTTCTGCTGATAATAGTGTAGTTACAGTTTAATAAATATACAATATTTTATATAAAAAAGGCTTTCTAAATTATTTAGAAGGCCTTTTTATGTTTTATATTAAATGGCTACTTTTCCTTTAATATGAGGGTGTGGGTTGTAATCTTCTAAAGTGAAATCACTAAAATCGAAATTGAAAATATCTTTAATTTCAGGATTGATTTTCATTTTTGGTAACGGACGAATATCTCTTGAAAGTTGTAATTCTAATTGTTCAAAATGGTTGCTGTAAATATGAGCATCACCAAAGGTGTGGATAAATTCCCCAGCTTCGTAACCACAAACTTGCGCCACCATCATGGTGAATAAAGCATAGGATGCAATATTGAACGGTACGCCTAAAAAGATATCGGCACTACGTTGATAAAGTTGGCAGGATAGTTTTCCGTTGGCGACATAAAATTGAAAAAAAGCATGACAAGGCGGGAGTGCCGCTTTGCCGTTGGCAACGTTTTCACTAAACGATTTTGAATTATCTGGTAAAACCGATGGATTCCATGCAGAAACGAGCATCCGTCTACTATTTGGATTGGTTTTTAAACTTTCAATAACCTCTTTAATTTGATCGATATCATCACCATTCCAATTACGCCATTGATAGCCGTAAACAGGACCAAGATCGCCATGGTCATCGGCCCATTCATTCCAAATGCGAACACCATTTTCATTTAAATACTTGGTGTTGGTATCTCCTTTTAAAAACCAAAGCAGTTCGTAAATTATAGATTTTAGATGCAGCTTTTTTGTGGTTAACATCGGGAAACCTTCACTTAAATCGAAACGCATTTGATAACCAAAAACACTTTTAGTTCCTGTACCAGTGCGGTCTCCTTTTTCATTTCCGTTTTCTAAAACGTGTTTTACTAAGTCGTGGTATTGTTTCATATTTAATGGTTCGCCAAAGCGAGAATTATAGTTGAAATTTAGACAAAAATAAAGAAAAAACACTTTTCATATCCTGAATGTGTTTTCATTTTAATTTAGTTTATTAATTATCCGATAATCATTCCGGCGATCGTTGCCGAAATTAAGGAAGCAATTGTACCCCCAATAAGCGCTTTCATACCAAAATTTGATAAGGTTTTGCGTTGTCCTGGAGCCAAAGAACCAATACCACCAATTTGAATACCTATTGAAGCAAAATTAGCAAATCCACAAAGCATGTATGTTGCCATTATTATCGATTTCTCGTAGGTTAAGTGTGTTAGGTTTGCTGCGTTTTTTAAATCGCGTAATTGTATATATCCAATAAATTCGCTGGCAGCCAATTTAATTCCCAAAAGTTGTCCCATTAAGGCCATATCTTCTTTAGCAACGCCAATAAGCCACATGAGTGGTGCAAAGGCATAGCCTAAAATAAGTTCAATAGATAGTTTAGCGTAAGAAGTGTTATTAGCAATCCAATGGTTTATAGATGTAACATCGCCCACCCAACCAAGTATGCCGTTAAACATGGCAATAAAGGCTACAAAAACCAATAACATAGCTCCAACATTTACAGCGAGTTTTAAACCTTCTGTGGTACCGTTTGCAATAGCATCAAGGAAATTAGATCCTATTTTTTCTTGAGACACCGAAACATCGGTATTAACATCTTCGGTTTGTGGATATAATATTTTTGAAATGACTATAGCTCCCGGTGCTGCCATAACTGAAGCGGCTAATAAGTGTTTAGCGTAGAACAATCTTAATTCAGCATCATCGCCACCTAAAAAACCAATATATGCGGCTAATACAGCTCCCGCAACGGTTGCCATACCACCAATCATAACCAATAGCATTTCAGATTTATTCATTTTCTCCAAATATGCTTTGATTAAAAGGGGCGCCTCTGTTTGACCTAAAAAGATGTTTCCTGCAACACTTAAACTTTCTGCTCCTGATATTTTTAATGTTTTAGAAAGCAACCAAGCCATAGCTTTTACTACGCGTTGAATGATCCCTAAATAGAATAAAACAGAGGTTAATGCAGAAAAAAATATAATCGTTGGAAGTACTTGAAAAGCAAAAATAAATCCGAAGGTGTCCATATCGACTACTAAACCTTCAAATAGAAATTTGCTTCCAGCCCTTGTAAAATCTAGGACGTTAACAAATAGGCTTCCAATAAATTCAAAAATGGTTTTTATAAATTCTACTTTTAAAACGCCGATAGCAATTAAAAGTTGAAAAGCTAGACCGATAATAACAATTTTCCAGTCGATTGCCTTTCTATTACTGCTAAAAAGAAAGGCTACAAAAATTAGAGTAATCATTCCTAAAGCACCACGCCATAGACTGTTAAAAGTAAAGCCTTCACTTGGAATAATTGCAGATGTTGCTACTTGTGGTTTTGCTTGTGTAGATTCAGAAACTTGTTCTGCGTTTAATGTTGCTTTGGTAACCACTGCGGAATCTTGAACAGTACTGCTATGCGCAACTGTTGTTTGATTAATTTCAGTAGGTACCGTGTCGTTTACACTCTGTGCCGTAAGTGTTGTCGTTAAAACTAAAAACAAAGCAACAGTAATTAAAAACAACTTTCTCATATTATGGGCTTAGGGATTATTCTCTTTTTGAAATTTCGTCACGAATATGGGCTGCCTTTTCGTAATCTTCATTGGAAACGGCTTCATCTAATAAACTATGAAGTTCTTCTAATGATTTTGTTTTAAAGCTCTCACCCGGTTCTTCTTGAGTTTCTAGGTCATTTGATACCAATTCGTCCATTAAAATATGGTCTTCGGTATCTTCGTCTTCTTTTTTAGGATTTACTTTTAAGTAAATACCGGCTTTATCAAGAATATTTTTAAACGTAAAAATAGGCGCTTGAAAACGTAGTGCTAAAGCAATAGCATCGCTGGTTCTAGCGTCTATAATTTCTTCAATTTTATCGCGTTCGCAAATTAAGCTTGAGTAGAATACACCATCTACCAACTTATGAATAATCACTTGTTTTACAATAATATCGAAACGATCGGCGAAATTTTTAAATAAATCGTGGGTTAAAGGTCTTGGTGGACTAATTTCTTTCTCTAAAGCAATGGCAATAGATTGTGCCTCAAAGGCTCCAATAACTATGGGGAGTTTACGGTCGCCATCCACTTCGTTTAAAATTAATGCATAAGCACCGTTTTGGGTTTGGCTATAGGAAATTCCTTTAATGTTTAATCTTACTAAACTCATAATTAATAAAAACGCAAAGAACTGTTTAAATTAGGACTTTACCAACTCGATGATGGGTAAATTCTAATTTAATCAGTTCTAAATGAGAATTACAATTTATAAAAAAATAATTTATTGTTGCGATTTAAAAGCTTTTAATTTTTCAATGAGTTCTGGAACCACTTGAAAAGCATCGCCCACAACGCCGTAATCGGCTGCTTTAAAAAACGGAGCTTCGGGATCTGTGTTAATAACCACTTTTACTTTAGAGGCATTAATACCTGCTAAATGTTGTATGGCACCAGAAATCCCAATAGCAATGTATAAGTTGGAAGCAACGGGTTTTCCTGTTTGCCCAACGTGTTCTGCATGTGGTCTCCATCCTAAATCGGATACGGGTTTCGAGCAAGCGGTTGCCGCTCCTAAAACTTCGGCTAATTCTTCAATCATGCCCCAGTTTTCAGGACCTTTTAGTCCACGACCACCAGAAACTACTATTTCAGCATCTGCTATAGTTACTTTGTCTGTTGCTTTATCTACAGATTCAACGTTTATTGATGACTCTAGAATAGTTGGCGCAAAATCTTCCGCGGAAGCGCTACTACTATTTTCTACTAAACCGTAAGCGTTATTAGAAACTCCAATAATTTTTACTTCGGTATTTATTTGAATATTTTCGAAGGCTTTATTTGTAAAAGCAGGACGTTTAACTGTAAATGGACTTGTATTTGATGGTACAGCAACCACATTAGAGGCGTAACCAGCGTTTAATTCCACCGCTAAAAGTGGGGCTAAATACTTACTGTCGGCACTAGAACTTACAATAATTACTTTGGCACTTTCATTTTCTGCCGCTTGTTTAATAACGTTAGCATAAGTACTAGCGCTAAATTTTTCTAACTGTGTGTTGCTAATATTTAACACTTTATCTACCCCGTAATTTCCTAAGGTTGAAGTGTTGGCAACGTTTATACTTACAGCCGTAACTGTTGTGCCTAATTGATCGGCAACCGCTTTGGCGTAAGAAGCAACTTCTAAAGCTGCTTTTTTATAATGACCTTGTTCTGATTCTGTATATACTAAAACTGACATAATATATTCTTTGTTTTTTGTTATTCCCATGAAGATGAGAATTTTATTAATTTTCCGTTATCATCAAAATATCCTGAAATAAATTCAGGATGATTTAATCAGAGATTAAATCACCTTAGCTTCGTTATGAAGTAAGTTAATTAACTCGTCTAAATTATCTGGAGATACTAAAGTAACGGAGCCTTTTGGTTCTGGTTTTTCAAAAGAAACGGATTGTGTTTCTACTGAAGCTTCAATAGGCTCAACCACGGTTAATGGTTTTTTACGGGCCATCATAATTCCACGCATGTTAGGTATTCGTAAATCACTTTCTTCTACTAAGCCTTTTTGTCCGCCAATTACTAAAGGTAAGCTTGCAGAAATGGTTTCTTTTCCACCATCAATTTCTCTAACTGCGGTAGCCTTTGTACCATCTATTTCTAGACCAATACAGCTATTTACAAAATTAGCATTGGTTAAACCCGCTAGCATTCCAGGAACCATACCGCCATTATAGTCTATAGATTCACGACCTGCAATTACTAAATCGTAACCACCGTTATTAACAACATTAGCTAATTGTTTAGCCACGGAAAAAGCATCGGTAGCCACGGTATTTACACGTATGGCTGCATCGGCACCAATAGCTAATGCTTTACGTAAAGTGGGTTCTGTTTCTGGACCACCAACATTTACAACATCTACACTTGCGCCTTGTTTTTCCTTAAACCACATGGCACGTGTTAATCCAAATTCATCGTAAGGATTTATTACAAATTGAACGCCGTTGGTGTCGAATTTCGTATGATCTTCTGTGAAATTAATTTTGGATGTGGTGTCTGGAACATGACTAATACACACTAATATTTTCATAATAATCGCTATTTAGTAAGAATATGTTTTTTCGAATTTACGAAGTTAATTATATTTTTCCAGAAAAATACTATGCATGCATAATAAATTTTTGTTTCATTTTAATTATTTGTTATAAAATGAGGTGGTTATAGTTTTAGAGATGCTTATTTGAAAAGGTTTTTTTTCTAATTTTTTAGTAAAAAAAGAGACTTACTGTGGGGATGTTTAAAATTAACCAAAATCAAAGTGAAAAAAACAATATTTTTCTCGTATAAAATTTTTAATTTAGCAACCAGATTTAAAATAGACAGGATGAAGACAATTCAATTTAGAGAAGCTATTTGTGAAGCCATGAGCGAAGAAATGCGTCGTGACGAAAGCATTTATTTAATGGGAGAAGAAGTAGCAGAATATAATGGTGCGTATAAAGCATCTAAAGGGATGCTAGATGAGTTTGGAGCAAAACGTGTTATTGATACACCAATTGCAGAGCTTGGTTTTGCAGGTGTAGCTATTGGTTCTACTATGACGGGTAACCGACCAATTGTAGAATACATGACATTCAACTTCTCATTAGTTGGAATTGATCAAATTATAAACAATGCTGCAAAAATTAGGCAAATGTCTGGTGGGCAGTTTAATTGTCCTATTGTATTTCGTGGTCCAACAGGATCTGCAGGGCAGTTAGGAGCAACGCACTCACAAGCATTCGAAAACTGGTTTGCAAACACGCCAGGTTTAAAAGTGGTTGTACCATCTAATCCGTATGATGCAAAAGGACTTTTAAAAGCAGCGATTCGTGATGACGATCCCGTTATTTTTATGGAAAGTGAGCAAATGTATGGTGATAAAGGCGAAGTGCCAGAAGGAGAATATATTATTCCTTTAGGTGTTGCCGATATTAAACGTGAAGGTACCGATGTTACTATTGTATCTTTCGGTAAAATTATTAAAGAAGCATACAAAGCTGCAGATGAATTAGAAAAAGAAGGTATTTCTTGCGAAATTATCGATTTACGTACCGTTCGTCCAATGGATAGAAAAGCCATTCTAGAATCGGTTAAGAAAACAAATAGATTGGTAATTTTAGAAGAAGCTTGGCCTTTTGGAAGTGTTGCTACCGAAATTACGTATTTAGTGCAAAGTGAAGCTTTCGACTATTTAGATGCGCCAATTGTTAAAATTAACACCGCCGATACACCTGCGCCTTATTCTCCTGTACTTTTAGAAGAATGGTTACCTAATAAAGACGAGGTTATTAAAGCTGTTAAAAAAGTTTTATACAAATAAAACAACATAGTTTACGTTATAAAAACTTCATTAACACTTGTTGATGAAGTTTTTTTGTATAATAAAATAACCAATTTGTTTTTTTTTGAAAGGAATACTGTAATAATTAGACTATGAATTCCTTTTTTTTAAACATGTTAAATACCCCGAATGAAAATAAAATATATTATAATATTTTTCTTTTTTGGATTACTTTCAATTGGAGCGCAAACCAAAGTGAGCGGTTATATTTTTGATGAATATAAACAGCCTGTATCTTTTGCAAACGTTTTATTTAAAGGTTCTACTCAAGGAACAATAACCGATGAAAACGGAAAATTCTATTTAGAATCCAGTGAAACCTGGAGTAACCTTATTGTTTCCTTTATAGGTTACGAAACCTTAGATATTCCTTTAAGTAAAAAAGTGAATTACGATTTAAACTTTACTTTAATAGAAGAAGCTTCAGCTTTAGATCAAGTGTTAATTGTGTCTGGAAAGCAGTCTAAAAAAAATAATCCTGCCATAGATTTACTCCGAAAAATTTGGGAAAACAAGCGAAGCAACGGTTTAAAACAGTTCAAACAGTACAAATACGATAAATACGAAAAAGTAGAATTCGATATAAATACGATTGATAGCGCACTAATAAAAAGTAAATTATTTCGTGGTATGGAATTCGTTTTCAATCAAGTCGATACTTCTCGGGTTACAGGAAAAACATACTTGCCTATGTTTATTAACGAGGCAGTTTCTACCGTTTATGGCGATAATATTATAAAAAAAGAAAAAGAAGATTTAAAAGGAAATAAAAACTCTGGATTTAGTGATAATCAAATTATCATTGATTTTGTGGACGATTTATATAACGATTATAATGTGTATGATAATTACTTAAAATTCTTCGATAAGAGTTTTGTAAGTCCACTCTCTAGAACAGGAATTAATACCTATAATTATGTGTTGTCCGATAGTTCGTTTATCGATAACAAATGGTGTTACAACATCATTTATTATCCACGACGTAAAAATGAATTAACCTTTAAAGGCGATTTTTGGGTTGCCGATACTACATACGCTATAAAAGAAATTAACCTTCAAGCTTCCAAAAGTGCTAATATAAACTGGGTAAAAGATATTTATATAGAACAAGAATTTGAAGTTTTAAACGATTCGCTATTTTTAGTGAAGCGCGATTATATGATGAGTGATTTCTCATTCAGTAAAAAAGAAAAAGCACGTGGTATTTACGGAAAACGTACAACGCTGTACAACGATTATGTGTTTGATGTTGAAAAGGATAAAAAATTCTACGACGTCGAGGTTTATAATTTTGATAAAGATGTCTATGATCGTGATGATGCGTTTTGGTCGGAAAACAGACTAGAAAGCTTAAATAAAGACGAGCAAGGGGTATACAAAATGCTGGATACTTTAAAAACGGTTAAAAAGTTTAAACGTTTGTATAATTTAGGAAGTATTTTGGCTTCCGGTTATATTGAATTTAATGCGTTACCGCTAGATTATGGCCCTATATTTTCAACTTTTGGTTTTAATGATGTTGAAGGTTTACGCCTGCGTGCTGGAGGGAGAACTTATTTTGGAAAAAACGATTTATGGCGTTTAGAGGGTTTTATGGCTTATGGCTTTAAAGATGATAAATTTAAATACGGCATTTCGGGTAAATGGTTACTCGATAAAAAGAGTCGACTCATTATTTCGGGAGGAAACCGGCGTGATGTAGAGCAAATTGGCGCGAGTTTAACTACGAGTTCGGATGTGTTAGGACGAAGTTTAGCCTCGTCATCGGTTGTTGGAACCAGTACAAATGATAAGCTAACATCTATTAATTTAACCAGTTTAGCTATTGAAGCTGAACCTTGGCGTAATGTCGTTTTTAGATTGGGCGGAAACTACCGTACTTTAGAATCGGCATCGCCTACCTTTAGTTTAGATTACAATACCCCCGACGGTGGCTTAGAATCGGAAATAAAACAATTTGAATCCTCGTTATCGGTATCGTATTTTCCGAAGCGTAAAATGACAGGTTTTGGGGTGGAACGCTTTCATGCCAATGATAATTATGCGAGTATATTTACTCAAATAACACGTGGTGATAAAGGAATTCTTGGCGGTGATTTTAATTATACAAAACTTCAGTTTTCATACATTCAACCTTGGCAAATAGGTGCTTTTGGCCGTTTAACAACAACCGTAGAAGCAGGAAAAACCCTTGGGGAAGTTCCATTAGGCCTATTGAGTGTTATTCCCGGAAATCAGTCCTATTTTTCAATATACAATACATTTTCTCAGCTTGATTTTTATGAGTTCGTTTCCGATACTTATACATCGGTGCATTTAGAACATAATTTTAACGGACGTCTTTTTTCTAGAATTCCGTTTTTACGAAAGTTGAACTTGAGAGAAATAGTGAGTTTTCGTGGCGTTATAGGTGGTTTATCTGATGAAAATATCGCATTAAGCAATACAGGGTTGCCAAACAGTATCACGTTAATTGCGCCTAATAAAAAGCCGTATTACGAATATGGTTTTGGTATTGGTAATATTTTTAAAGTATTTAGAATCGATTTTAATTTTAGAGGCAATTATTTAAATGAAACCAACTATCCAGATGCTAGAAAGTTTGGGGTTACCGGTGGGTTTGGATTTAATTTTTAAGGAAATTATAATTTATTTTAAAGAACCAATTGGGAAAATTATTGTTGTAAAAAGACTATTTTTTATAAAAACTAGATGTAACATTTTTATTGAATTTTGGTAATAATTAATGTTTATTTTTGCTAAAAAAATATAATAAAATTAGAGTAATATGTATTTTTAGTAACATGTAAAGATGTAATGAAGTAGATGTAATGCTTTTTGTTAAGTTTAAAACGCGTGTTTTTATCTTGTTTACTCTTTGTGTGTTCAGTACATTTGCAATCTAATTTTAAGTAATTAAATTCTTTCCGATTGGAGGGATATAAAATAAGATTTAATATGAGTGATGAAAAAGCTTTAACTTTTGATGTTTTAATTGAAATACCTAAAGGAAGTAGAAATAAGTATGAGTACGATTTTACATTGCATAAAATCCGTTTCGATCGTATGTTATTTTCTTCTATGATGTACCCTGGAGATTATGGATTTATTCCAGAAACTTTAGCTTTAGATAAAGACCCTTTAGATGTTTTAGTTTTAGGTCATCAACCTACCTACCCTATGGTTGTAATGGAAGTGCGCCCAATAGGTGTGTTTTATATGACGGATGAAAAAGGGCCAGATGAAAAAATTATCTGTGTACCAGTTTCCGATCCTATTTGGAGTAATAAAGCAGATATTGCCGATTTAAATCCACACCGTTTAAAAGAAATTGAGCACTTTTTCCAAGTTTATAAAGATTTAGAAAAGAAAAAAGTTGATACTGGTGGTTGGGGTAATGCCCAGGAAGCAATTAATATTTACCACGAATGTGTAGAACGTTATGAAAATAGCGAACACAAGAAAAAACGCACTTTTACTATTTAATTAGTAAATTCTTAAAATTTCAAAATATAAATGAACCATCTTTAATTAAAGATGGTTTTTTTTATCATTTTAATTTCATATTTTTAGCTTAGTAAATAGTAATTAACTTAACTCAGCCAAGATATATGGAATTAATAGTGAAATTTTTACCTCTTTTTGGGGTATTAGCATTAGTGTTCGTTTTTATAAAAAATGTTTGGGTGTCTAAACAAGATGTTGGAGGCCCTAAAATGGCTCGAATTGCCAAGAATATTTCGGCAGGTGCTATGGCTTTCTTAAAAGCAGAATATAAAGTTTTAGCCGTATTTGTAGCCGCGGTAACCGTGTTGTTATATTTTAAAGGAAGTAATGAGACTGGGTCTAACGGTATGGTTGCTGTATCTTTTATTGTAGGAGCTATTTGCTCAGCTTTAGCTGGATTTATTGGAATGAAAGTGGCTACTAAAGCTAACGTAAGAACCACGCAAGCAGCACGAAAATCTTTAGGAAGTGCTTTGGAAGTTGCCTTTGCCGGAGGAGCAGTAATGGGGCTTGGCGTTGTTGGTTTAGGTGTCTTAGGGCTTAGTGGCTTATTTATGATATATAGTGGGCAAGGTTGGGAGTTAGGAGAAATTCTTAATGTGCTTTCAGGCTTTTCTCTAGGAGCATCGTCTATTGCTTTATTTGCGCGTGTTGGTGGTGGAATTTATACTAAAGCCGCCGATGTTGGTGCCGATTTAGTAGGGAAGGTTGAAGCTGGAATTCCTGAAGATCATCCACTCAATCCTGCAACCATTGCAGATAATGTTGGTGATAATGTTGGGGATGTTGCCGGTATGGGAGCCGATTTATTTGAGTCCTACGTTGGTTCCATTATAGGTACCATGGTTTTAGGTGCTATTTATGCTACTTTGCCAGAATTTCAAGATACTTTTGATGGTTTAGGAGCCGTGTATTTACCATTAGTACTTGCTGCGGTGGGTATTGTAATGTCTATTTTAGGTACCTTTTTTGTACGTGTAAAAGACGGCGGTAATCCGCAAACGGCTTTAAACATAGGAGAGTTTGGTTCAGCCGGTTTAATGCTAATTGCTTCTTATTTTATAATTAACCAAATGTTACCCGAGTCTTGGGTAGATGCAGGAATAACCTATACGTCTATGGGTGTATTTTGGGCTACTATTGCTGGTTTAGTTGCCGGTTTAGCCGTTGGAAAAGTAACAGAGTTTTATACGGCCACAGGTAAAAAACCAGTAATGTCCATTGTAAAACAATCGGAAACAGGAGCTGCAACCAATATTATAGCAGGTTTAGGTGTGGGTATGATGAGTACGGCTATACCTATTTTATTAATTGCAGCGGCTATTATCGTATCGCATCATTTTGCAGGTTTATATGGTATTGCCATTGCTGCCGTTGGTATGTTGGCAAATACAGGCATTCAGTTAGCAGTAGATGCTTATGGTCCAATTTGCGATAATGCCGGTGGTATTGCTGAAATGGCAGAGTTGCCTAGTGAAGTTCGTGAACGTACCGATAAATTAGATGCTGTTGGTAATACTACCGCAGCCATAGGGAAAGGTTTTGCCATTGCTTCAGCGGCTTTAACCGCTTTAGCTTTATTTGCCGCTTTTATGAAAACTGCCCATGTAACCGCTATTGATGTGTCTAGACCAGATATTATGGCCGGATTATTAATAGGAGGGATGTTGCCTTTTGTGTTTTCTGCATTATCTATGAATGCGGTGGGACGCGCAGCAATGGCCATGATTGAAGAGGTGCGTCGACAGTTTAGAGATATTCCGGAGCTTAAAGCGGCGTTGGGTGTGATGCGAAAATACGATTCGGATATGTCTAAAGCCTCTGAAGCTGACCGTGCTATTTTTGATGCTGCCGATGGTGTTGCCGATTATGGAAAATGTATCGATATTTCTACCAAAGCTTCTATTCGAGAAATGGTATTGCCGGGCTTATTAGCCATTGCCGTTCCTGTAATTGTAGGTTTTGGAGGGATTTGGTTTGGTGTAGGAGGGCCTGAAATGTTAGGAGGGTTATTGGCAGGCGTAACGACTTGTGGTGTCCTTATGGCTATTTTTCAGTCTAATGCTGGTGGTGCTTGGGATAATGCTAAAAAAACGATAGAAGAGGATGGAAGAAAAGGAACCGATGTGCATAAAGCAGCGGTTGTTGGTGATACTGTTGGAGACCCGTTTAAAGATACTTCGGGGCCGTCGTTAAATATATTATTAAAATTAATGTCGGTTGTGGCTTTAGTTATTGCACCAAGTATTATGATGCCGGATAATAACGTTACTGCTTATGTTAAGGCTTCCGATGAAGTTGAGCAGGTTAATGTTAAAAAAGAAGTAAATATTGAAATGCACCAAAATAATGATGGAACAGTAAAGGCAGTCGTAAAAACCGTGAGTACAAAAAATGGAGAAGTAACAACGACTTATGAAAATTTTGAAGGTACAGAAGCCGAGGTTCGAGCAAGTCTTACAGATTTAAATAATGATACTAATATTATCAAAGAAGAGGTTGTAAATTAATAAGACTTCTTTTTTTAGTAATTTTGAAAAACCACGTAAAAACGTGGTTTTTTGTATTTTTAAAATCTATATGTTAAAAAAAGACCCTGTTCAAATAATAGCATTTCAAACCTATGGTACTTGTAGCCGGGTATATTTACGTGGACGCGCCTTAGAGGATGAAAGTATTAATCTAGAGCATAAAAGTGTTTTAAAGTTACTTATTAATGCCTGGAAACGTTTTGAAACCGATGAGGTAAAACATGCCGAACTCCTTGTTAAGCTTGGGGATGATTATGTGTTTTATACAAAAACGGATGACCGAGGTTATTTTTTATTAGATGAAACCGTTGATGATATTAGTAAATACCAAGATGAAGAAGGTTGGGTAACTTTTGAGTTTGCATTCAAAAATAAAATTATAAAACGTTCTATTCAGTCGGAAAATAAGTTTTTGGCTCCCATGCTTATTCCTGCACAAAGTGCAAAGTTTGGAGTGATTAGCGATATTGATGATACCATTATACATACCGGAATTGTTTCTAAATTTAAATGGCGTGTTATTTTTAATACCTTTTTACGAGCGGCTGGAAAGCGTTTACCGCTAGAAGGGGCTGCGGCATTTTATAAATTATTGCATAAGGGCAAAACGGGGCAGGAAGCAAATCCTATTTTTTACGTGAGTCATAGTCCGTGGAATTTATACCGTTACTTAGATTATTTTTTAAAACGGAATGAATTTCCAGAGGGTCCCATTATTTTGAGGAAATTCCCGAGTCTTTTTGGACGAAGACCAAAGCATGACAAACCGGAAAAACAAAAAGAAATTATCAATTTATTAGAAGCTTATCCGGACTTGAAGTTTATTTTAATTGGGGATTGTGGGGAACACGATCCTGATATTTATATTGAAATTGCTGAGGTTTTTCCCAATAGAATTTTAGCGATTTATTTAAGAAGTGTAAAACATAAAAAGAAAATGCTTCGCGTTTCTGGGTTGTTTCGTGATTATAAAACGACTCCGGTTTTATTAGTAGAAACGAGTGCGCATGCTATAAAACATGCTCGAGAATGTGGGTTTATTGCTTAGGTTGGCATTTTGTTTATTAGCGTTTGCAAGCTTGTTTTGTTTTACGGTTTACTCTATATTTGGCGGGTAGTTGCGCTAGGGATTGAGGCATTGTTGAAGCTCTTTTTGTGTGGTTGCGCCTATGCAACACAAAAAAGCGACTGCCGAAAGCCCGACCCTTGTGGTAGCGCCAAAAAAATATTAAATAACTGTACTCAATACGGTTATAGGGAAAACAAATGATAGCTTTGTAAGGATTCGAAAAATTTTTGACTAAATTTGTGTTATTAAAACGAATTAGGAACAATAAAAAAATATAATATTATGGCATTAGAGATAACAGATGCAACGTTCGAGGAAACGGTATTAAAAAGTGATAAGCCCGTATTGGTTGATTTTTGGGCAGCTTGGTGTGGACCATGTAGAATGGTTGGACCAGTAATTGAAGAAATAAGTAGCGAATACGAAGGTAAAGCCGTTGTTGGTAAGGTTGACGTTGATGCCAATCAGGAATTTGCAGCAAAATATGGTGTACGTAACATTCCTACAGTTTTGGTGTTTCAAAACGGTGAGGTTGTTGGTCGTCAAGTAGGTGTAGCGCCAAAAGCGACTTATGCTGAAGCGATTGATGCGCTTTTATAATATATTGAAAAAAGAAAAATTGAAAAGGTTTGCCGTAATGGTGAACCTTTTTTTATTTTAGATGAAAATTAAATGATAATAAGATGAGTGGACATAAAAAAATTCAAGACGCAATTGATAGTAATTTTATAGCACAACGTAAAGTGTTTTTATGGGGGCAAGTGGATGATGATTCGGCAAAGCACGTGGTGGATAGATTGATGTATTTGGATGCTTTAGGAACCGAGGATATTA
The DNA here is from genome assembly GCF_008033385.1 of Algibacter pacificus. Classification (GTDB taxonomy): domain Bacteria; phylum Bacteroidota; class Bacteroidia; order Flavobacteriales; family Flavobacteriaceae; genus Algibacter; species Algibacter pacificus. Next base: position 304,677 of record NZ_VOGY01000005.1, read on the forward strand.
CCCTTTATATTAATAGTCCGGGTGGTTATGTAACGTCTGGTTTTGCTATTTACGATTGTATTAAGGCGTTAAAAAGCGAAGTGTCTACCGTTTGTACAGGTTTTGCGGCTTCTATGGGCTCGTTGATTTTATCGGCTGGACAAAAAGGAAAACGTTTTATTCAGCCTCATGCGCGAGTTATGATTCACCAACCAAGTGGAGGTGCACGCGGACAAGCCAGTGATATTGAAATTACAGCCAAAGAAATTATAATTACTAAGGAATTAAGTGCTCAAATTTTGGCTGATAATTGTGGACAAACCTTTGAGAAAGTGATGAAAGATTTTAATCGTGATCACTGGATGGGTGCCGATGAATCGGTAGCTTACGGTATTGTAGATGCTATTGCTTAATAGAAAATAAATAGGCTTAGCTATATTATTAGCAATAGGACATGAAATTTTAATATGAATTTACAAAACGAACTTAATAAAGCGGAAGGTTTTAAAAACCTTGGATTACTTGCAAAGCAGGTGGTTGAAGGGTTTATTGCTGGTATGCATAAAAGTCCGTTTCATGGATTTTCGGCCGAATTTGCGGAACATAAAATATATAATCCAGGTGAAAGTACGCGGCATATAGATTGGAAATTATTTGCTAAAACTGAAAAATTGTACACCAAGAGGTATGATGATGAAACGAATTTGCGTTGCCATATTATATTGGATAACAGTAGTTCGATGCATTATCCCGATTTGGATCATTTTTCGATTGATTCATTGAATAAAATTGGATTTTCGGTGTTGGCATCGGCTGCTTTAATGCAAATATTAAAGAAACAGCGTGATGCTGTGGGTTTAAGTATTTATAGTGATGCTTATGATTTTTATGCTTCGGAAAAGGGGAGTGAACGCCACCACCAAATGCTTTTGCATGAGTTGAGCCATGCGGTGCTATCAAAACCTTTAAACAAGCAAACAGAAACCTATAAGTATTTGCATGAAATTGCCGAAAACATTCATAGACGCTCTTTGATTTTCTTGTTTACAGATATGTTTCAAACGTCGGAAGATGAGGTGAAGCTTTTTGAAGCGTTGCGTCATTTAAAATATAACAAACACGAAGTGGTTTTGTTTCATGTTTTTGATAAGAAAAAGGAATTGGATTTCGATTTTGATAATAAGCCCAAACGGTTTATAGATGTTGAAACGGGTGAGTATATTAATTTGTATGCAGATTCTATTAAGGCGAATTATAGTGAAACTGTAAATAATTACTTTTCGGAATTACGTTTAAAATGTGCCCAATACAAAATAAAATATGTTGAAGCCGATATAAATAAAAATTTCAATAACATCCTGACAACCTATATGGTAGAGCGCCAGAAGTTTGTTTGATGAAATTTTTTTCAAAAAAACACAAAAAAAGTTTGTGTAACTTGAAAAAGCATGTATCTTTGCACTCGCAATAATGCAACGGTCTGGTAGTTCAGTTGGTTAGAATGTCGCCCTGTCACGGCGAAGGTCGCGGGTTCGAGTCCCGTCCAGACCGCAAAAATTGCAAACAAACAAGCTCTGAGAAATTAGGGCTTTTTTTGGCAATAAGAAGTTGTGTTGTTCCCGATGTATTCGGGAAGTAGTTTGCCAAAGTTTACTTTGGTAATCCAATGAGAAGCTTTCCTTTTTTCTGTGAAGAAGATAGGGATGCTTTTTTATTTTAATTGTAAAGTAAAATTGTTCAAATTATAATAATAGTGTATATTCGCACTCGCAATAGTGCAACGGTCTGGTAGTTCAGCTGGTTAGAATGTCGCCCTGTCACGGCGAAGGTCGCGGGTTCGAGTCCCGTCCAGACCGCAAAATTGCAAAAGCTTCAAAGAAATTTGAGGCTTTTTTTATGCGTAAAAGTGAGATTTGTTGTCTAAAATATTAATTTTGTAATTATGAAGATATATCGATTAGTTACGGTAACAGAAGCTGTTTTAGAAGCGATGCAAGCTTTAATTGCTCAGCTGACCTCCGATTGTTTGCTGCCAACCAAGGCATCTTTGGAGGATATTGCTAATTCTGATAACACGTTGCTTTTTCTAGCAGAAGAAAATAATGAAATTATTGGCACAATGACTTTAGTGTTAAACAAAATACCAACAGGTGATAAAGTTTGGATTGAAGATGTTGTGGTTAATAAGACGGCTCGGAGAAAAGGTGTTGGAAAAGCATTGATTGAAGCCGCAATAACATACGCTACTGAAAATAACATTAAAAAAATCAATTTAACTTCCAGTCCAGAGCGGGTAGCAGGAAATAAATTGTATCAAAAACTAGGTTTTGTAAAACGAGAAACTAATGTGTATCGATTAACAATGGAATAAGTTTAATGTGATATTAAAATTGACTTGAGATATAATAAAGCCCTAAAAAAAATTAGGGCTTTATTTATTTTAGAAAAATGGATTAACATTTTCAATTATTCTTTTAAACTTTTATAGAAAGTACGTCTCATTTTTTCGCTATTTATAAAATGGTCGCCATAGCCCAAGTCGTCATAAGTTTTTGTTAAGGCTCCATTGGTAGCAACTTCATCTTCTGTTTTACCATTTTTAATTTCTTTTAGAACTGCTGTTTTTACGGTTTCTAGCATATTTAAAAAGTTTTCGTATTCTTTTTTGTTTGATAGGGTTTCATGTCCAGGAATAATTTTGGTGTCATCATCAATAAGCATTAATCCTGTTTTTACGGCGTTAATATAGGTGTCTTATATATTGATATTATTGAGTCGGCTAGTAACAATGTTGTAATTGGAGTAAATGTTAATCCTTGGATATGTCTAAAAGGGTATAAACAGACATAACCATTTCAGATTACTTTATTGCGTCAAGCATAATCCTTAGTTGATAAATATAAAGATCACATTAGAACCCAAAGTAGTGTAAATCTATTTTCAAAGCTTTCATGCCAAAAACTGAATAATTATTTAAAGGAACAGCAGGTCTATGCGGTATCAAAAGGAATTTTACCTTTCATATGGCTAGACTTACATTTGCAACTACTGTTGCTTTAAGCAACGATCTTCTTAGTGAAACGGTTCTAAAATTGTTGAGTTATACTAAACTGACAGCAACTCAAGTTTATGCAAGAGCAGTTGAGAAAAAGGTGAGTCAGGATATGGAAAAACTAAAGTTGATACTCCGTGGAATTTAAAATATGTTTTTTTGTCAAATAATGATTTAAGATCATATTTCAAAGGTAAATGGTTCAAGTCTATGTTATCGCTATTTATGTAATCAGGTAGCTAGTACAAAACGTAGCTATCTTATTCTATGTATCATACTAAGAAAGGAGTCTTTGATTTTTACGATGTATTTTTTAACAGGCAAACAGGATAGTGCAGGATTGTTTTTGTAAGTAAAAACTACACCTTTAACAAGGTGCTTACTATAAAAGTATCTCTAAAAAAACAAAGGATAGGAATTTATGTTTAGTGATAAAATTAAATTAACTCTTTATTACTTAGGATCAAAACAGTTTTTAACAAGTGCCTTACTTGTACTTTTACTGGTTGCCATTCCTCAAATAAATTTAACAAGTTATCCTCAATCAACAATCACTAGTAAGTTTATAATATTTATATATTACTGTATAATTTTGTTTGGTATTAGCTCTTTTTGGATTTTAAAATCGAAAAAAACTAAGTCTTCGTTGTCTAATATAGATATTGCTTTATTAATTATTCTCGTTTACATAATAATAAATAGATATTTCTTTCAAACGACTTACAGCTTTTCCATTCGATATATAGAATTACTAGGGCTTGGATTCCTCTATCTGATTTTTAGAACCCTAAATATTAGGGCGTTTTACTGGTTACTATTGGCTATTGTAATCTCTGGTATTATTCAGGCAGTTTATGGCAATCTTCAATTATTAGGGTATTATCCATCTAATCATTCAGGGTTTAAATTAACAGGAAGTTATTTCAATCCTGGGCCTTATGCGGGGTTTCTAGCCTCTGTTTTTCCAATTGCTTTAGGTTTGTATCTATTTAGAGAAAAAGTGATTAACAGTCTAGTTTTGTTTAATGCAAGCACGAAAAGGGATTTAATTCTCAATACTATAACAAAACTTTCATTTGAGTATGTTCCCTTGCTCGGTATAATAAGTATTGTTCTAATCATTCCCGCTACACAATCTAGAGCCGCATGGTTAGCTGTTTTAATAATTAGTCTGCTTTTGTTTGAGCTGCGTTATCAAATTTTAAAGACACTTTTTAAGCAACTAACTAATTTAAAAAAAGCTATTTTAATCGCTGGTTCTGTATTGATTATAGGGATAAGTCTATTTGGTATTTATCATCTTAAAAAGGGCTCTTCAGACGGGCGTTTATTTATTTGGAAAACCGCTACCGAAATTATCAAGGATAACCCATTTTTTGGTGTAGGTTTTGATCGCTTTAAGGCTTACTATATGAACTATCAAGCTCATTACTTTTCAGAGCATGGAGAAACTCCAGAAGCTTTGGTGGCGGACAATTCGTATTATGCCTTTAATGAGTTTATTCAATTTATAACCGAACAGGGAGTCTTTGGTTTTATCATATTGATACTAATTTTATACTTCATTATAAGAACACCTGCAAGAAAAGAAAACCAGGAGTTAAGTGTCATTTTAAAAATAAGCCTATTGTCTATTGGTGTTTTTGCCTTTTTTTCATATCCTATGGAAATCCTGCCTATTAAACTTATTATGGTTGTGTTATTGGCAGGTTTAGCTCTGTTAGACCAAAACAAAATAATGCGATTTCAAAATATTAAAATCGCTTTTCCTTTAAAATTTGTTTTAAAGACTTCAATGGTAGCATGTATTATTATAATAACTGTTTTTAGTTTTAACTATGTAAATAGATTAGATGCCAGTTTTAAAAATTGGCAGTTAGCTATAAGTAGTTACCAATACGGCGATTATGAAAGTGCTATACAAGAATATGAAGAAGCTTACCCCAAATTAAAGAATAATGGTGAGTTTTTAATGAATTATGGTAAAGTACTTTCTGTTTATAAACAAGATAAAAAAGCTATAGAAATTTTAGAACAAGCCAAAACACATTTAAACACCACTATTATTGAAACTGCTTTAGGTGATGCTTATAAAAACATCGAACAATACAAAGAGTCCGAAATAGCTTATAAACATGCTGCTAATATGATACCCTCTAGGTTCTACCCATTTTATTTATTAGCCAAACTCTATGAAGAAAGCAATCAAAAAGAAAAAGCTGTTACTATGGCGAAAACTATTTTAAATAAAGAAGTGAAAATACCCTCAACGGCTATAAAGGAAATAAAAACAGAAATGAAACATATAATCACAAAAAATGAATTGTTTAACTAAAAACCAATGCCAATGATGTAAAGTGTATTTAATGATAAGGAAATCTTAAAAAAAGATTATAAGAGACTAATATCTTAGTTGATTACATATTTTAAAAGTGGTATGCCTTTCCAAACTTAAATAGAAATAATAATAAATTTAAAATTAAATAAAATGAAAAAAGTAATAATGAGTATTGGAGCTATTGTGTTTCTAATAGTTTTAACTGTAAATGTGTCTTTGGGTATTAATTTATCGGATGACCAAGACTTTAGTCTGAGTGATTTAATAACTAAAGCCTATGCACAAAATGAAAATGATTACTCCGCTTTTGAAGATCTTGGCTCTATAACAGTAGCTGATCTTATGAATTTGACAGATGCAGAATTGGAACACTTAAATAATTCGCTTGATACATATGCCGAGATTCAATTTCAAGCCGCAAGACCTAGTGGTGAGTGGTTCTCAGTGGGTGTGCCAACAATTGTAAATGTTAATAATGAAGGCATGGAAGCAAGTGGATCAAATTCACAAAATGTAAGTGCTAATTTAGTGGGGAGTAAGTTAGCTAGTCTTTCTGCAGCTCAAGAAGCTAATTTTAGATATAATAGCGGAACGACTTCAACATACAAAACCTGGGATTGCATAGGGTATAGTGGAGATTGTTAAATAAATTATAGTCTCATGTCTTTTACGACATGAGACTATTATAATATGATAAAACACCAATTAACTATAATTAATTAACTATGAAAATGGAAATACTGATTAGGACTTCAATCTTTCTCTCTAAAAACCGATAAGTGTTTTTATTCTGTTTATCGGTTATTTATATAAAATTTACATAAATGAAGTATACATACATAGTCATACTCTGTAGCTTATTGTTGAGTTGCAAAAATGAAAACTACTGGGGGTTTACCTCTATAGACCTTAAAGCTGCAAATTTTAAAGAATTAAAGGTTAACTCTAGTAATATAAAAACTATTTCTATAAACCCTGAAACAAATAAAGAAATACAATTATCTAAACTTATAGATACTTGTTACACTGTTATTTTAGAGACCACAGAAAATAATTTAATAGGAAAAGTAGATGAAATAAAAATTCATCATGATAATATATATATTCTTGACAAGAATATTTCTAAATCTGTTTTTGTATTTGACATTGAAGGTAAATTTATACGAAAAATTGGGCAAAAAGGAAAGGGGCCTGGAGAATATATAAGACCTGATGGATTTGAAATTGATAAAAAAAATAAAGAATTATTAATTCCGAATACCGCTATTCGAAAAATTTTGAGATATGATTTTGAAGGGAACTTCCTTGGAGATATTGATATTAAAGTAGCTTTTTTAGATTTTAAAATACTTGATAATGGAAACTTTGTTTTATTAGCAGGAGATGAAGCAAATACTCATTTAAATGAACTAAAGAGAAAAGAATTATATATAACTAAGAGAAATTTTGAAATTATTCAATATGGTCCTAGCAGATCTTATTTTAAAAATGTAAAATACGCACCAGAAGCAAATCTTATGAGTCAAAACAATAAAATATCTTATGCATATAAGCTTTCTGACACTCTACTAGTTCTTGATAATAATGAATTAACAGCTTCCTATAAATTGGATTTTGGCAAACATAGTATTAATAAGAAAAAATTGCAAGCAACAAATACAGGAGAGTTCTTTAATGGTATTTTAAAACAAATGAATAAATCTGCCTATTTTTTAGGAAATCATTTTCAGACAAAAGATTACATTTATTTTTCTTATCTATATAAAGAGAAAAGCCTAAGGTGCTTTTATAACAAAAACCAATCAATACTATTAGAAGGAGCGTCGATAAATGATACATCAGATAATTTTTTATTTTACCCTTTCAGAAGTGCTTATAACGATTATTTCATTGCTTCCGCTAATATTTCAAATATTTTAGATGTAGAGAAACGCCTAAAAACAAATGATGAATTGGCATATAAAAGCTACTTAAAATTATTTAAAAGTGAAGGTGAATTGAAATTTAAAGATTCAGATAACCCTATTCTAGTTTTTTACAAATTCAAAAAAGATTATCATGAAGATTAAATATATACTATTCTTTGCAATTGGATTAATTGTCTTTTTCTTTTTTCTTTTTTCTTCAAATATTACTGGAAATAAATCTGATACTAGAGTGTACAAAACAAAAAAAGCTGATGAATTGGTTAAATTATCAATGGATATAGATAGTTTAAAAAATTTAACTCTTTATGATTATGAAACAAAGAATCATTTAAAAGATTTATTGCTAGAAGTTAATCCTAAAATAATTGTCGTTTTCTCAAGTAATCAATGTTCTTATTGTATTGACCACGTATTAAATTCATTGAAAAAATTCGAAAACATTATTCAAAATGATAAATTAATAATGATAGGTGAATTTAAAAACAAGGTTGATTACTATAAATTCAAGAAAATAAATAAAATTAAAGTCCCTTTTTTTTATACACCACCTCTAAAAGGTTTTAATCTACCTGTTAATGAGTTAAATACACCTTATGTAATTTTAGCAAACTCATCATTAAAACCACAATATATATTTGTACCAGAAAAAGAAATTCCTAAAAGAACCGATATACATTTTGCTCTAATGGCTAAAGAGATAACTATTTTATAGCTTTATAAATACCAAAATAATTAATTAAAATATGATAAATAAAACATTATGTATGTTTATAAATACTAAAATTATCTTATTCGCATGCCTACTTTTTTTATTAGCAGCCTGTTCCGATAAAAAAAAAGAAGAAGCTTTGGATAAAAAACAATATCTCCCAGAAAAAAACGAGGTAAAAATCATGGTTTTAAATAAAGGGGCATTTAAAAAAGAATTAGTAAGCAACGGTAGGCTTGTAGCCTTAGAAAAAAGCGAACTAAAATTTAAGGTAAACGAAAAACTTAATACCATTTATGTTAAAAATGGAGATTATGTTAAACGAGGTCAGTTATTAGCTAATTTGGATGCTTTTGCGTTTCAACAAAAAGTAAGCAAAGCAGAAATTGATTTAAAGCAAGCCACTTTAGAATTTGATGATTTACAAATACGCCGGGGTTTTAATCCCAATAGTAAAGCATCTATTCCAGTTGAAGAATATGATAGAATGGCGATTAAATCGGGTTATAAAAATGCCACTCATCAATTAGAAAATGCACGGTTCGATTTAAAATCTACCAAGCTTATTGCTCCTTTTAGTGGGAAAATAGCGAATATTGAAAGTAAAAAATACGACCAGATTAATTCTAGTAAAGCATTTGCTACATTAATAAACGACGCCATTTTTGAGGTAGAATTTTATGTTATTGAATCTGAACTTAAAGATATTAAAGTAAAAGACAAAATAACCATTGAGCCCTTTGCTACAAGTAAAATTTACGAAGGCGAAATTATTACCATAAACCCCCAAGTTGAAAGGGATGGTACCATTTTAATTAAAGCGCTAGTTAAGAACGATGGTGATTTACTCGAAGGTATGAATGTGAAGGTGTTTATTAAAAAAGATATTCCAGATCAATTTGTTGTGCCAAAGTCTGCAGTAGTTTTAAGAGATAACCAAGAGGTTTTATTTACTGTTAAAAAAGGAAAAGCATATTGGACTTACGTCCTTACAACATTTGAAAATAGTAAAGCCTATGCTGTAATACCTCACCCAGATAAAAGTAGCGCCTCTTTAGCTGTAGGGGATACTATTATTGTATCTAACAATTTAAATTTAGCTCATGATAGTGAGGTAAGTATTAAATCAAGCCATTAATAAATTATGGTGAAATTTTTAATACATAAACCCATTGCTGTTTTAATGACGGCCTTAGGTATTCTTATTTTAGGTGTATATGCTTTTGGGTTTATCCCCGTTTCCCTGATGCCAGATATTGATGTACCCGAAATAACAGTTCAGGTACAGGCAGATAATATGTCGGCAAGACAATTGGAAGATGCTATTGTAAAACCTTTACGATATCGTTTAATGCAAGTCAGCCATTTAAAGGATATAAAAAGTGAAACGAGTAAAGCATCTGGTGTTATACGGTTAAGTTTTGCGCACGGCACCAATATAGACTACGCGTTTATAGAGGTGAATGAAAAGATAGACCGTATTATGGGTGGGTTGCCAAAAACCGTAAAACGCCCTAAAGTTATCAAGGCTAGTGCTACAGATATTCCTGTGTTTTATTTAAGCATGTCTATTAATAAGGCGCAGGGCAAGATTGAAAGCGGAAAAAATGAGCCGAGTGGTTTATATCCTGTATCTCAAAAATTTGTAGATTTTAATCGTTTTACCAATCAAGTTATTCGAAAGCGCATAGAGCAGGTTAACGAGGTTGCTATGGTGGATATTAGTGGCTTGGTATCTTCTGAAATTCTTATTAGACCAAATCAAAATAAACTAGATGCTCTAGGTATAAGCTTAGAATATTTAGAGTTTAGCATAAAAATGAATGATCTAGATATAGGGAGTTTGTTAATTAAAGACAATCAGTACCAATATGATGTTCGTTTAGGCACTTCATTAAATAGCATCAAAGATATTGAGGACGTTTATATCAATCATCGCAATCGCGTATTTCAGTTAAAAGAACTAGCCGAAGTTATTGAACATCCGCAAAAGAGAACAGGATTGGTTTTGTCTCAGGGTGATGAAGCCTTAACCATGGCTATTATAAAACAAAGTGATGCTAAAATGAACGATTTAAAAGCATCACTAAATAAACTAATAAAAGCGTTAAAAAAGGACTATCCGCATATTAATTTTTCAATAACTAGAGATCAAACTAAACTATTAGATTATGCTATAAACAATTTATTTCAAAGTTTATTATGGGGTATGTTATTGGCTTTTATAGTCATGTTTTTTTTCTTAAAAAATATAACATCTCCTTTATTAATAGGGATTACTATACCAACCTCTATTATTATTTGTTTATTGTTTTTTCATTTGTTAAATATTTCAATAAATATTATATCGCTTTCTGGTTTGGTGTTGGGTATTGGGCTTATGATAGATAATTCTATTATTGTTATAGATAATATAACCCAATATAGAGAACGTGGTTATAATTTATCTAAGGCTTGTGTTACGGGAACTACAGAGGTTATAAAACCTTTGTTAAGTTCTGCCTTAACCACCTGTGCAGTGTTTATTCCTTTAGTGTTTTTAAGTGGTGTTAGTGGGGCTTTGTTTTACGATCAAGCCATGGCTATAAGCATAGGTTTATTTATTTCCTTTTTTGTTTCTATTACATTATTACCTGTATTGTACCGTTTGTTTCATTTAAGAAAAACGAAAACATCACATAAAATAAATCGTTTTCTAACTAAAATAAACACAGTAAACTACGCTGATGTTTATGAAAAAGGATTCCGTTGGGTAATGCGAAAACAGCAAATATCTTGGGGTATAAGTCTTTTGCTTTTGGTTGCCGCAATGGCATTATTTACTGTATTACCAAAATCTCAAATGCCTCAATTTTCTAGCTCAGAAACCATACTGAAAATAGATTGGAACGCGCCTATTAATGTTGACGAAAACAAACGCAGAGTTCTAGATTTATTAAAACCAGTAACCAAAGATTTAATTAACCACACAGCACTAGTAGGCACGCAACAATTTCTATTAGATAAAAATGCGGATGCAAAAACTGCTGAAACCACTATTTATATTCAAACAAAATCGCAAACAGAATTATTTAAAATAATAGAGATCTTAAATGAAGCTTTAGTATTAGCTTATCCTGATGCTAATTATAATTATGAAGATGTGGATAATATTTTTAGTTTAATATTTTCTGATAAAGACGCGCCTTTAGTTGCTCGTTTAAGGCATGTAGAAAATTTGGGAAGTCAACAAAACGAACAGTTAAAAACGCTTTGGTATCAAATACAAAGCAACCTAACTGATATCACATTAAAACCTATAGCATGGGAAGATCATATTACACTTATAGCCGACCAAGAAAAGTTAATAACCTATAATGTGGCTTCTAGTACATTATTTAACACCTTAAAAAGTGCTTTTAACGAACGTGAAATTTTATCTATAGCCGATAATCAAAATTTTGTTCCTGTTATACTAGGGAATCAAACAAAGCATCTTAACGCTATTTTAAATGAAACTACGGTAAAAGCGAAAGACAGTGCTGTTTTTCAAATAAAAAACTTTATAAAAACAGTAAAGGCTAAAGATTTAAAAACCATAACAGGAGGTACAGAGGGTGAATATTTTCCAGTCGAATTTAATGTTAATGATAATCAGGTTGAATCTACTATAAATAAGGTAAAGGAGGTAGTAAGTCATAATTCGTGGTTTGATGTTAGTTTTTCAGGGAGCTTTTTTTCAAACAAAGAACTCATGGGAGAGCTTAAAATTGTTTTATTAATTTCTTTAGTACTGCTTTACTTTATTCTAGCCTCGCAATTTGAGTCTTTTGTTTTGCCGCTCATCATATTACTAGAAGTGCCTATAGATTTAGCAGGCGCATTTTTGTTCTTAAAATTGTTTGGCATGAGTATTAACCTTATGTCTATGATAGGCCTCGTGGTTATGGCCGGTATTATTATAAACGATTCTATTTTAAAAATAGATACTATAATTCAATTACAACACCAAGGCTTTTCCTTGGTGAAAGCCTTGTTAGTAGCAGGACAAAGACGTTTAAAACCAATATTAATGACAAGTTTAACAACCATTCTAGCCCTAGTGCCTTTATTGTTTTCTAGTGGATTAGGCGCAGAGTTACAGGCGCCTTTAGCAGTGGCTTTAATTGGTGGGATGCTACTTGGGACTTTAGTAAGTCTGTACTTTATTCCACTTTGTTATTATCATTTTACTAAGAAAATATGAAGGTAAATAAGCATATATTACAAATAGCACTAGGAATAAGCATCTTTTTAAATTGTGCTTCTATCATAGCACAACAGCAAGGAGTGCTAAAGGATTATCAAAAAGGTATAACGCTTAATGATATTTTAAAACTGGCCAGAAAAAACTCCTTAGATGTATTTAAGGCGAAGCGAAAATATGGCGTTAATTATTGGCAGTTTCGCTCTTTTAAATCGAGTTTACTCCCTAAAATTGATTTTGAAACCAGACCCTTTACATTTAACAGGGCATTAATTGAACGCTATGACTCCGAGTTAAATATTGATGTTTTTAGGCAGCAACAAACCATAAATAGTTTTGCAAATTTGTCGCTCAGTCAAAATATAGCAGCAACGGGTACGCGTTTATTTATAAACTCTAGCTTTAATAGGCTTGAGAATTTTGGCGATTTACAAACCGAGAGTTATAATGCTACACCTGTTAGGATTGGTTTAAGGCAACCCATTATGGCGTTTAACCCCTTTAAATGGCAACAAAAAACAGCCCCTTTAGAATTTCAAAAAGCAAAACAAGATTTTTTATACGAGTTACAAACTATTAATATCAAATCGGTGGACTTATTTTTTAAATGGGCATTAGCGAGTAAAAAAGTAGAAATTGCTAAAGAAAATAAGACATCAGCTGAAAAGCTTTTTAAGATTGGCAAACAACGTTATGATTTAATTGCGATTGAACGGGATGAGCTTTTAAATTTAGAATTAGATGTTTATAACGCTAACATCAATTTAACTGAGAATTTGCAAACTTTACAAAAAACAGAAGCAGAATTACAACTGTTTTTAAGAGACCAATTACCACAAGATGCTATTCCTGAGTTACCGGAATTAATTTCCGATTTAAGTATCGATTTAAATAAGGCTATAGACCTAGCCTATCAAAACAACCCAGATCTGCTCAATTTAAAACTCAGAAAAATTGAAGCTTTAAGAGATTTAGATAAAGCTATCAAAGATAATCGGTTCGATTTATCATTAAACGCTAGCTATGGTTTAAACCAACAAGCTAACACGTTTGTAGATACTTATGGCAGATTTTTAGACCAGCAAATGATTTCTATCCAATTAACTGTACCTGTATTAGATTGGGGAGAACGCAAGGGAAGGATAAAAACCGCAAAAATGAACAAAGATGTTATAGATATTGAATTACAACAAAATGAAGACAGCTATAAGCAAGATGTCACCTTAAATGTATTAGATTTTAATCTACAAAAAGAGTTGGTAGATGGTGCGTTGAGAACACGAGATATAGCCAAAGAATCTTATACACTTACAGAAAAGCGTTTTTTATCTGGTAGTGTCGATTTTTTAAACTTAACCAGCTCTAGAAAGGCATGGCAACAAGCCAACGAAAATTACATAAGAACTTTACAAAACTATTGGGCTATTTACTATAAAGTACAACAACTAACCTTATACAATTTTATTGATGATAACCCTTTAATTCAGGATTTTGAAACCATACTGGAAAACAAAAACTAACTACTATGACGTATCCAGAACGAAAAGAAAAAGAAAAACATTTGTTGTATTTAATTGAACAGAAACGATTATACGACTTAGAAAAAGTAGCAGAAGATTATGACTGTAGTATTAGAACCATAAAACGAATGTTAGAAAACCTTAGAAATGAAGGTAAAACCATAACCTATTGCCGAAAAAGTAATAAATATATTCTTAAAAAATAGCAAAGTGACAGAATTTGTCCCTGTGAGGTTTTAAATTTGAGAAATCAATAAAAATAATAAAACCTCCGAGTATTTACATGTTAAAAAATATAATCACAAATTGTTTAACTAAAAATTCATGCCTATGACATAAATAAAACCAATACCCAGAGGAAGTCTTTATGTTTTTTATTGACTAAGTAGTTTTGAGATAAAACTATTTGATATTCTGCAAAAGTAGTGTTTCCTTGAAGACTTTTGAAATCTTATAAATAAAAATTTTAATTAAAAAATATTATAGAAATGAAAAAAATAATTGGAGTTTTAGGAATAGCTTTGATAGCTATAGCTATGTTTTTAAACACTAATACAATAAATAATTCAAATTTAGATTTAGCCAATTTGATAAGTTTAAATACTGCAAATGCAGAGGATACATTACCAGGTTTTGGCACAGCTTCATCAACAGCCTGTACGTATAGCGTTCCTATTGAAACGACTTACGACAGTTTATGTGACTGTTTTAGAATAACAAAGTGGGAAGAGCGTGAGGGTACTAATTATGATTGTTCAGGGTGGCAAGCAAGTTATTGTGAATGGAGTATTGGATGTACAAGTTAGTTAGTTAGTTAGTTAGTTAGTTAGTTAGTTAGTTAGTTAGCTAGTTAGTAAATAATAAACAGAACAGTTAATTCACTGAAAACCAGCAGAGAACATTAGCTGTTCTTTATATTTTAAATATTTATGAAGAATTTTCTTATTTTATTTTTATTTATTTTGGGGTGTAAGGAATCAAACGAAGCCAATTTCCCGCAAAAAATAGCATCCATAGATGCAGTAAATATAATTACAAAAACCAAAAATATACCAATTCAAATAAAAATTGATTTATCTAAAAAAATTAATGGAGATTTTGATGATTATTTTAAGTTGAAAAAAATAATATACTTAGATGATAAAAATCCTGTTGGTAGTATAGCAACTATAAGACAGCATAAAGATAAAATCTTTGTTTTGGATAGAGAAAATGCTCAACAATTATTTTGTTTTGATATAAATGGAAATTTTGTATGGGAATTTAAAGGTAAGGGAGGAGGACCTTTGGAATACAATAGAATCTCTGATTTTATAATTAACGATAAAAAAGGTACGGTAGATGTATTAGATAAAAATAGATTCAAAATAATTAATTTGGATATTAATACAGGAATTGCGAAAAAAGAATTTAAGTTAGGTTTCTATGGCAGAGAAATGGTTTTATATAAAAATGGAATGTATTTAGTACATACAGAAAATTTAGCCGTAAATAGAGAATTAAGCTATAAATTATTGTTGGTTAATGAAAACCAGGAAGTGAAAAGTAGAAATTTATCCATAGGTGAATTTGAAAAAAACAAACAATTAACTGGTTTCAGGTCTATAGAAAAGAGCAACGGGCTTATTTATTTCACAGAAACATTAAATGATACCATTTACACTATAAAAAACGATACTCTTAGAAATTCTTATTATGTTGATTTTATGGACAAAAAATATCCAGATGAATTAAAGTTCGATTTTAAATTAGGAAAAGCACTTAAATTGAAAAAGGACAAACCATATATCTCTCCAATAGATCAGGTAAGAGAGAAAAATGGATTTATAAGCTTTACATTTTCATATAAAGGCAGCTTATATTCAGTTTTTTTTAACAAAAAAGATAAAAGAACTTACATTTTTGATAAACTTAAATATGATAAAAGTTTAGGCGAAGACGAACAGATTTTTTATAGAGGTTTTATTGATGACGGGTTGGTTAAAATTGTTAACCCTTACATGTTTGATCAAGTAAGAGATCTAATAAAATCCAACCAAAAATTTAGAAATAATTTAATTGTAAATAAGAAACAAATTTACGATGTAATAACTCGGACTAATTCAAGCAGTAACCCTATCTTATTTATATATGAATTTAAAAAAATCGATTAAATTTTCGTTATTTATATTACTAACTTTAATAGGGATATTAATTATATTCAACACTAAATTTTTCAAAACTTCTAATGACAATATAACTAGTTTAGAAAATGATTTTAATAAATTAATTACTCATTATAAGTTTTTTGAAGTTAAAAACGATAATACAATAATCAAAGATTTTACATTATATGATGAGAATAATAATACTTTGAATATTTCAGATCTTTTAATTGGTAAAAAACTAATATTTAGGTTTGCTGAAATTAACTGTAATGTTTGCATTGTTAATGAATTTGAAAATATAAAAAAACATATCAATAATTATGAGTTAAGTCCAAAAGATTTAATTATTATAAGTTCTTACCAAAATCCTAATAGCCTTCATATTTTTAAGAGGTTAAATAAATTAAATGAGTTTCACATATATAATTTAAAAAATAATGTATTAAAAAATATTGAACTAGACTCATTGAATATTCCATATTTTTTTGTTCTGGATAAGAACTTCATAATTAGTAATTCGTTCATACCTATTAAAGGTGCTAATAATAGAACTTCTAATTATCTAAAGAACATTACAAAAGAATTAAAAACAAGAAAAGATTAAACAATACTTAAACTCTATTTTAGTTTATTTGTAGGCTTCCCCTTTTTGTAGACTTCCCTAAAAATGTAGGCTTCCCTAAAAATGGGACAGTAATTAATTCGAATTTATTAACTTTAAATTCAAACTGTCACAATGAAAAACAGCAAATTTAGTGAGAGC
>NZ_VOGY01000006.1 GCF_008033385.1 Algibacter pacificus
GTAGGTCTAAGGTTGGTTTATTTCCTTGGCTGGTGCTTGCGGGAGCGATAGTAGTGGCATCCTTTTTACGAATGACTTTATGGTATTAATGGTTTTGAGACTTTGGTTAAGCATGACTACTCATAAGCAAGTTGTAAATACACTCGTAAAAAGATATAACGGATAGCGCGGTTTTTATTTTTCTTAAAAACCCGCCCTAAAAAATAGTATTAATGCTCGTATACCTAGTTTTTTATAGCACGCGGGGTGTTAATCTATGGCATTTTTGGTGACATAATGACGCCAGGCTATTATAGCTAATTGTAGTTTTGTAGCTTTTGCTAAATTAATTTGTTTTTTTGAATAACTTGGTAGTACTGCTTTGTTAACCTTTGCTAAAATTTTGAATGCTTGCTTTTTCATGGTAACCACTTTTTTGTAAAAATAGTAAAACTTATTCTAGACTAAGTTTTACTGGTTTTGTGGTTAAATGCTTGTAATGATTGTAATGATTGTGATTATTAAATCGATTACAAGTTTTGCAAGGGTCATCATAGATTTTTGGTTTTAAAGGTTAATATTATACTCGGTTTCTTGATTGAGTTTTCAATATATAAGTTTAGGATGTTCCCTTGCAAGTGGTTTGCTATAAATTGGTGAAATTGAATACGGATTTGTAAGTGTAAAAATGATTTTTGTTTTAATATTTGAGTGACGTTCTTCAACAAAGTTTTAGATTGTTATTAAAGTCGTTTTATTTGTTTTAGATTGAAATAATTAAAGGGCTTTTTGGGGTTGTGTTAGTGAAACCAAGAGGTTTTTTGTATAAAACAGAACTGTTTTTGATAGTTTCGTCTTTTTTGAATTTCAAAAGATAAAAAAAGACACTCATTTCTGAGTGTCTTAAATTCTTATTTTATTGAAACGTAATTACTATTTTATAAAGAATTCTATAACGCCTTTTAAAATTTTATAGAATCGTTAACTTTTATATTGTTCATTGGTTTCCCAATTATAAAACGAGTTTGCCATTTTTTGTTGTAATTTCTATAACACCGTTTTTACCTTTGTTGCCGTATTTTTTAGTTGCCGTTATTCCTTTAAGAACGTTAAAACGTTCTATATTTTTTGGATTAAGGGATTCTACTTCTTTAAGTGTTGTTTTCTTACCATCAATAAACATTAATATTTCATTGTTTTTTATTTTAAGTATGGCATTACTATCATAAGTAATTAGGCTTCCTTTTTCAGAGGTAATTGTTTTTGCTTTGTTAATTAGACTTTTATTGTTCATTTCAATTTTGTGTTCTTTATTTGTAGTACCAGCATTTATTTGAGACTCTGAAGTTAGTTCCTCTTCTTTATCTTGAATTTCGGAATTGCAGCTTATTGAAAAAGCTAGTAAAAACGGGACTACAAAAACATACTTAAATAAATTAATGTTCTTCGATTTTGATTTGTGTAACATAACGATTCGTTTTTTGATTAATGATGTGTGAAAATTATTGGTTAAAGCCATTTGATGCGATGGCAAGCTTGTTTTTAATAATGTGGTTTGATAACTTTTTTTACAATCTATTCGATGTTGGGTTTCATGGTCTGCTATAAATTCTAAATTTTGCTTTAGCGCTTTGGTATAAAACCAGATAAACGGATTAAACCATAACGCAATGCAGCTAAGTTGCGCGATTAAAACATCGATGGAATGCTTTTGATTGGCATGAATTTTTTCATGAATAATTATTTGTTCTAACTCGCTGTCGTTAAAACTATTTGGGGTGAAAATAATCCAGTTGAAAAACGAAAAAGGCGATTGGTCTTTGTGTGTTTTAATGTAAGTGTATTTTCCGTGCTTTTCTTTTTTACTTTTAAAAAGAACTATTCCTAAAGCGGTGAGTTGAATTAAAAAACGAATGGAGAAGCAAGCGACACCGAGTAAATATATTGTAGGTAGATAATTGAATATACTAAAGGAGGCTTGTATGTTTTCATTGGCTGTGATTAGAAGAGGATCATAATTTGTGATATCTACAGGTGTATATTCAGCATAAATAGGGATCACTAAAAAAGGTAAAGCAAAAGCTGTAAAAATACCTAATATTAAAAACGCCCTGTTTTGGTTGAAGAAGGTATCGCGTTGTAAAAATATTTTATAGCAGACATAGAAAATGGTAATTACTGCACTTACTTTTAACAGGTATTCCATGGTTATTTGTTCTTTTCTATTAATGCAATAATCTCTTTAAGCTCGTCTACACTTATCTTTTCTTCTTTAGCAAAAAATGACACCATGTTTTTGTAAGAGTTATTAAAATAATTGTTAATGGCGGTATTCATAAACCCTTTTCTGTAATCTTCTTTAGAAACAATAGGGAAGTACTGGTGAGTTTTGCCGTAAGCAGTATATGCCACATATCCTTTTACCTCCAAATTTCTAATTATAGTAGAAAGGGTGTTATAGTGGGGATTATCATTTTTAATTTCTTTTAGTACATCTTTTACAAAAGCTTTTTCGAGCTTCCATAAAATATGCATAACTTCTTCTTCTTTGTTTGTTAATTTCTCCATTGATACAAAATCTTAATTATCAGAATAAAGCAAATATATAACTATATTTGTAGTTGTAAAACTAAATTAATAGTTATTTAACTATATTTTAAGTTTTCAAAAAAATGTATTGCATATTACTTTTCATTTTACTTATAATTATCTTCGCAAAAAAATATAGTTATGAGTATCCTTTGGGTTGTCCTTGGTTTTATTTTATTAGTTGTTGGTGGAGAGTTTTTAGTACGCGCATCGGTGGCTTTATCTTTTAAGTTTAACATCTCGAAAATGGTTATTGGGATGACGGTGGTCTCCTTTGCCACATCGGCACCAGAGTTATTGGTGAGTTTGCAAGCGGCATTATCTGGTTCTCCGGCTATTGCTATAAATAATGTTGTGGGGTCTAATATTGCAAACATTGGTTTGGTATTAGGAATCACGGCTATGGTAAGTGTTATTGCTGTAGATAAATCGTTTTACAAGCTTAATTGGCCCGTGATGATGGTGTTTTCTATAGCGTTGTATTATTTTCTTAAAAATGATAATGTATTATCGGCCATAGAAGGCGGAGTGTTATTTTTAGGTCTAATTGTTTTTTTAGTGTATTTAATTCGAAGTGCAAAAAAAGACGCGGTTTTAGATGATGTTGATGATACTTTAGCGGTGGTTTCAAACTTTAAAATTGCAATATGGTTGTTAATTGGAGCAGGAGCGCTTTATTTTGGTAGCGAATGGTTGGTAGATGGTTCTAAGGCTATTGCACGTTCTATAGGGGTGTCCGAAGCTGTTATTGGTGTGTCTTTGATAGCTATTGGAACGAGCGTGCCGGAATTAGCGGCATCGGTTATAGCAGCAGCAAAGCAAGAAAAAGCCATTTCTTTAGGGAATTTAATTGGTTCTAATATTTTTAATATTGCTTCTGTCCTTGGTTTAACAGCTATGGTAAAACCTATTCCGGTGACTGAAGCTTCCATTTTAAGTACCGATATGTTTTGGATGGTTGGTTTTTCGGCAGTTTTAATTCCGTTAATTTTTCTTCCACAGCGTTTACAAATTAGCCGTCTTAAAGGCTTTGCTTTAGTAGTTGGGTATGGGGTTTTTATGTTTTTAGTGTTTACTGCTAAGTAGCGCTTTAAAAAAAGAAATATTAATAACTTATTTTCATAATTTACTTGTAAGAAAATGAATTTATTCCTAATATTGGAATTGATTTTTTAGGAATAAATTATTCGGGATGTGGCGCAGTCCGGTTAGCGTACACGGCTGGGGGCCGTGTGGTCGCAGGTTCAAATCCTGTCATCCCGACAAAATGAATATCAAGAGATGTTAATAAAATATATTTGTTTGATATTTAATGGTTGTTTTTTCAGCTTTATAAAATGAGTTGAAATATCAAAAATAAAATTAGCCTATTCTTCTATCTGCTTTCGGTTAAAACTTTTATTATAAAGGGGAGTTTCCATTTCACTTCAATTTGATTTTATATAACGTATTATTTATCATCAACCTAGAGCAAAGGCGGGTTAAAATTCAATAGAAAAACTTTTGAATAGGAGTTTCAAAAAACAGGTAGAACGATTATGAATTTGTCCTGATTATACGCTTAATAATATGAGGTAATTTAGGTGTTTTTTTACAAAATTATTCGCTGGATACTAACCAAAAAAGCAAGGCTAATTATTGTACTACCATTACTTGTAATTATAGGTTTAACTATACCGATAATCAATGGTTTTTTTAAAATGGAGTTTATTCAATCTAAAGTATAGTCTAATTTGTGCTTAGTGAAAAATAAGCTACAACTACATAAAATATGGATAAAGCTACGAGATACTCCATTGAAATGTGGAGAGATTTTGGACCATTAGAGGGTGGTGATATATATTATAAATTAGGAATAAATTAAATATTAATTACTTAACCTTGAGAGGTGTATTATAGGAATGAGTTTTTTTATAAAGAATGAGGTTTGCTATATGTTTTGTTTTATTTTGTAAAACGTAAAAAATAATTAACACAAAGTATTTAACAGTTTTCAATATTCGTTATTCGATAGAAACAAAACAATATAGCAGCAATTAAAAAGAATCTTCTTAACGTATTCTTTACTTTTAGGTAATCTTGGTTCCTTGTATTTTGATTTCTTTTGCTTCATGCATAGACCATCTAACAATATTAATTTCTACAAAGAATTAATGTCCAAGATTAAGCGCTCAGATGAGTCTGCTTTCACCGTACTGTATGATAAATTATGGGAAAGTATGTATGCCCTTGCTTTTTCGTTATTAAAGAATAAAGAGGTGTCTAAAGATTTAGTTCAAGAGGTTTTTGTCGATTTTTGGATTAGACGATCGGAAATAGAAAACAATAATATAGAAGCGTATCTTAAAAAAGCAATACGGTTTAGAGTATATAAAGAATTGAGAGATACAAAGTTTAATAACAATATAGATTTATTAGATTCAACTAAAGTACCACAAGCTAGTGGGATATTAGATAATCTTCAATTAAAAGAAACTAAAAACCGTATAGATAAAGCTATAGGGAACTTACCCAAAAAACGCCAGCAGGTTTTTACGTTAAGCCGTTATAATGAGCTTAATAATTTAGAAATATCTCAAAGGTTAGGTATTTCAAAACGAACGGTTGAAACTCAAATTTCCTTAGCAATTAGAAGTATTAAAAGCGAAATAAATTTTTAAAAAATTTGTTTTTAAATACTTTTTTTATCAGTGATTAATTGAAATTACTCTAATTTCAAATGGTATTATCCCGCCTTAAATAACTTCAAAATTTTATTTATCGTAAAAAAACATATTTTTTTTACGTGTAAACTATCTATTTGGGTATCTATCTATAGATACTTTATTATGACTGAAAAAGAGTTTAAAATCCTTTTGGATAAATTTTTAAATGGAACGATATCCAAAGAAGAAGAGGCACAGTTAATAGCTTACGAAGAACAAGCTATTAACGATACTAAAGCAGATCTCTTTTTAAGTGATTTAGAAAAAAAGGAAGTAAAAAAAAACATGTATTTCGCTATAAAAAAGAAGATAAAACCCAAACGTGTCTTTAAAATAAGTATTGCGGCATCTATTGTTTTGCTTATAGGTTTAGGTAGCATGTTGTTTTTTAAACAGCAAAAAACTTTAGAACAGATAACGGTATCCAACAACTCGAATGGTGTTAAAGAAGTTATTTTAACCGATGGTAGTTTGGTTATTTTAAATAAAAATAGTGCATTAAAATATAATAATAACTTTAATGGTACAAGGCATTTAGACTTGGTTGGAGAAGCTTTTTTTAAAGTAAAAAGAAATGAGAAAAAACCTTTTATTGTTAAAACGCAAAATGTAAACACCAAAGTTTTGGGAACTAGTTTTAATATCGCAGATCACGATTCTATAATAAATGTTACTGTGGCAACTGGTTTAGTACAGGTTTTTGATGCCAATTATACTGTATTGTTAAAACCTAACGAACAAACGATATATAAAACAGCAACAAAATCTTTTACAAATAAAAAAATACAGCATGAGCTTTTTGTATCATGGTTTAAAGAAACCACTTATTTAGAAAAAGTAAGTATGAAAGAATTAACCGATTTTTTTAAACGAAACTATGGCGTACAGGTTGATTTTTTAAATCAAGATTTGGAAAACGTCCAAATGTCTATCACTATAAATAAAAATGAAAGTCTAGAAAGCCTCTTGAAAAAGATTAATTATATCAGCGAATTGAAACTAACCTTAAAACAAAATAATATGATTGAAGTTAAATAAAGTTAAGCAAAAAAAAAAGAAGAGTCTGCGGTCACAGACCCTTCCGGTAAAAGCGTCGAATATATCACAAAACAACACTTAAAATGAAATTTAAAAATTACTTATCTAAGTTAATTATACTATTTATTATAATAAGTTTAATTCCTGTTGCTAGTTATGGAAATAACGATAAAAATGTATTGGAATTAAAAATAAGCATTAAAATAGAAAATGCTAAACTAACAACTATTTTTTCAAAATTAAAGAAAGAAAACCATATTAATTTTTCTTACGGGCAAGAAATTATTGAGGATTACTCTAAATACACTGTTGAATATAAAGAAACTGAACTTGTTAATGTTTTAAATGATTTAGCCTTAAAAGGACACTTTAAGTACCAAATTGAAAATAATAATGTTTTAATAAAAAAAACAAAATCAATTGAAGTACAGGAAACCGTAAAAGGTAATATTATAGATGTAAATGGGGTGCCGCTTCCGGGAGCTTCCGTTATAGAAAAAGGAACAAACCACGGTACAACATCTAATTTTGAAGGCGAATTTTCTTTAGTGGTTTCAAAAGCAAATTCTGTATTGGTTATTAGTTTTATAGGTTATAAAACAAAAGAAGTGACTTTGGCTAGTGAAGAAACTACAGATATTGTTTTACTCGAAGATATTAACGAACTGGATCATGTATTAATTGTTGGATATGGTAAACAAAAAAGAAGAGATATAACAGGAGCTATTTCTTCAGTTTCTAATACAGATATTTCCGAAGTTCCATCAACAAATGCTATACAGGCTTTAAAAGGTAAAGTGGCTGGTGTCGATATTTATAATGGAGGGAATGAACCTGGATCTAACGTAACAGTTAGAATTAGAGGGCAGCGTTCTATTGGTGCCAATAATGCTCCGTTGGTGGTTTTAGATGGTATTCCTATTATTGGCGGACTTAACGAAATAAACCCGAACGATATTGCTTCTATTGAGGTTTTAAAAGATGCGTCTGCTACTGCTATTTATGGGTCGAGAGCATCCAATGGGGTTATTTTAGTGACAACTAAAAGAGGGGTTACAGGACAAACATCGGTAAATTTTTCTTCATATTATGGGCAAACATCGGTTATCAATCATCTAGATGTAATGAATGGTGAAGAGTTTGCAAACCTGAGAAGAGAGGCCGAAAGAACGGTGAGCAGCGATGGTGCTTACCCAGAAGATAGTGCTATTTTCGATAATATTGCTTTAGAATCTCTTGCCGAAGGAAAGGAAACCGATTGGCAAAAATTAGCTTACGGTACAGGAAGTAAACAAAATCATCAGTTAGGGATAACTGGGGGTAATGAAAAAACGCAGTTTAATACCTCTTTAAATTATTTTAAAGAACAAGGTGTTGTTGAGAATTCTAAATTTGAAAGAGCCTCACTTCGAGTAAACCTTGATCATAAAATAAACGATAAACTTAAATTTGGTGTATCATCATTTATAAGTAGAACAAAACAAAATGTCACTCAAAATGATCTTTTCGATAATGTATTGCGCTTAAATCCGTTAGGAAAAGCTTATGATGATGACGGATCGATTTTATTTAGACCAACAAATGATGAAAGTCAGCGTGTAAATCCATTGTCAGATATCGAAAATTCGGTTAATGAGAATTTTAAAACTAGAGTTTTTGCTAGTTTGTTTGCCGAGTATAAATTGTTAGATAATTTAAGTTATAGATTAAATGTTGGTCCAGATCTTCAATTTAATAAAAGAGGATATTTTTATGGTAGCAACACCACTAATAATCAAGGAGGAGCGTCTACGGCTGGTATTAATAATGCAGATGTTACCTCAATAGTTATTGAAAATATTTTAAACTATAATCCTAATTTAGGCGATAAAAATACGTTGTCTACCACATTGGTTCAAAGTTATCAGAATCAGATACAAAAAACCAATTACACCAATGTTAAAAACCTACCATACGATTCTCAAACCTATAATAATTTAGGGTCGGCAGGCGAAGTAACAAGCATTGGTAGTAATCATCAAAAATGGCGATTGCTTTCGTATACAGCAAGATTTAATTATCAATTCGATCAACGTTACTTGTTTACATTAACAGGTCGTGCCGATGGGTCCTCTCGATTTTCAGAAGGTAATAAATGGGGCTTCTTTCCTTCAGCAGCATTGGGTTGGAGACTATCAAAAGAATCATTTTTTAATGTACCAACTCATATTATTTCAGATTTAAAATTTAGAGTAAGTTATGGTGAAACGGGGAATACTGCAATAGAACCTTACCAAACATTTAGTACGCTAGAAAAAAGTTATTACGCATTTGGTAATACGGCTGCTCCTGGTTTTGTTCCTGGGTCTATTTCTAACCCGGAGCTTAAATGGGAAACTACAAAACAAACTAATATAGGTGTAGATTTTGAAGTTTGGAATCATAATATAAGTGGAAGTGTAAACTATTATAAAGCAGATACCGAAGATTTATTGTTGCCAAGAAGTTTACCCACAAGTTCTGGGTTTACTACGGTTTTAGAAAATATTGGGTCGACAAGAAATACAGGTTTAGAGGTGAATTTATCATTAAACGATATTATTCCTTCAAAAGATTTTAAATGGGAAGCCGATTTCACGTTTTCAACTAACAAAAATAAAATTACTAATATTTATGGCGATGGAAAAGATGATATTGGAAATTTATGGTTTGTAGGACAGCCTATTAATGTATTCTACGATTATAGAAAAATAGGTATTTGGCAAACAGATGAAGCTGAAGAAGCGGCATCTTACGGGTTTGAACCGGGCCAGATAAAAGTAGAAGATATTAATAATGATAAAACCATCGATGCTAACGATAGGGTAATTTTAGGATCGCCAACTCCGAAATGGATAGGAGGGATGACCCAAAGATTTTCTTATAAAGGATTTTTACTTTCTGTAGTTATGCAAACCAGACAAAATAACCTAATAAGTTCTGAATTTTACGGAAATAATAACAGACTTGCAGGACGTTATAATAACCTTGATGTGGATTATTGGACTCCCGAAAATCCTACCAACGAAAACCCAAGACCTAACGTAAGTCAGGAAAGTGTGTATTTAGGTTCTACGCTTACTTATAAAGACGTAAGTTTTGTAAGGGTAAGAAATTTAATGTTGAGTTATTCGGTGCCAGAAACGGTATTAAAACGTATGAATCTAACAGGTTTAACCTTTAATTTTACAGCCGAAAATCCTTTTACGATAACAAATTATGAAGGTTTTGATCCGGAATTTGAATCTAATGGAGAACGCGCATTATATCCTTCAACTAAGACCATTGCTCTTGGTGTAAATATTAATTTTTAAATAGTATTAAAAATGAAAAATAGACTCTATTATTTAGTAATCTGCTTATCAATTTTTTTAATAAATGGATGTAGCTTAAAAGAAACGCCTTTATCTGAAGCGGCTCCAGACTCAATTTTTAGTACAGCTTCTGGAATAAAAGATGGGGTAAATGGTGTGTATGCATCGTTAAGAAAGATATATGGTACTCAGGAAGGATTTTCTGTAACAACATTTGGAACCGATCTTTTTCAACACGGAAAAGACGGTGGTGCCAAGTTTATGGATACCTATTCCACCGAATTAAACTCAACAGAAACATATTTTTATAGAATATGGACCTATTCGTACGCTGGTATTAATGCCGCAAATACTATTTTAGATAGAATTGATGCCGTTGACGGTTTATCGGAAGATCAAAAAAACACCTATAAAGCAGAAGTCCGTTTTTTAAGAGCGCATTATTACTATTGGCTTACACTACAGTTTGGCGATGTGGTACTTAGAGATAGCGAAACCAAAGGTGTTAATACAGAAGATTTGCCGACAGATAAAAAAGAAATTTGGGAGTTTATGAAAGCCGATACGCAATTTGCTATTGATAATTTAGACTATACAACCTCGGATTATGGGCGAGTAACTAAAGGCGCTGCCTTACATCAATTAGCGCGTATATTATTGCTTTTAGAAGATTATAAAGGAGCGGAAGAGGCTGCGAAAACGGTTATTAATGATGCGCCTTACGAACTTCAAAATAATTATTCAGATATTTTTGAGTATGATAATCAAGTGAATTCTGAAATTATCTTTGCCGTTCAGTATTTAAATGATGCCTTAAATAATGGAAGTGGTAACCAAGGGCATTTATTTTTTACCCCAGCCTACGACCAGTTTGCGGGTTTAACACGCGATGTTACCCAAGGAGGACGTCCTTATACCAGATTTAGACCAACCGAGTTTTTTAGAAACCTTTTTGAAGAAAATGATTCCCGTTTCGATGTTACTTTTAGATATACCTGGTATTATAATAAAGCAGAAACGCTTCCCGAAGGTAAAACGCTTGGAGAGCCAGTAGAATGGGAAATAGCGCCTAATGTTTTTTCTTATATTGCACCAAATACAGATAAAATGCATTGGGGAATGAAAAAACACGACGACCCAACTAGAGCAAGTTTTCAAGATAAAGCAGGTTTTAGAGATTTCTTTGTCTTTCGACTTTCTGAAACGTATTTAATAGCTGAAGAAGCCTTAGTAAAGCAAGGAAAACAAGAGGAAGCTGCTGGTTTTGTAAATAAAATTAGAAATAGAGCGGCTAAACCAGGAAAAACAATGACGCAAGTTAAAGCAGAAGATATGGATATTGATGCTATTTTAGATGAAAGAGCATTAGAATTGGGAGGCGAAGCATTACGATGGATGGATTTGGCACGAACAGGAAAACTAGTAGAACGTGTAAAACTTTACAACCCAAATGGCGCACTAAACATAAAAGATTATCACGTATTGCGTCCAATTCCTCAGGACCAAATAGACCTAAGTACCGTTGAATATCCTCAAAATACGGGATATCAAAAATAAGAATAAACACTAAAAATGTACTAATGAAAAATTTATTAATTGTAGGCCTTCTTTTTTTGAGTTTTGCCACTCAGGCACAAGCCACCAAAGTCGATAGTATTTTAAGTAATTTTTATGCCAATAAAGATGTGCTTGTTGCATCGCATAGAGGAGCACATCAAAATTATGCTGAAAATTCCATAAGTGCAATAAATGAATGTATTCGCTTAGGAGTTGATATTGTAGAACTGGATGTTAGGGAAACTAAAGATGGCGAATTAATTATCATGCATGATAGATTAATTGATAGAACAACCAACGGAACCGGAAAAATAATAGATTTAACTTGGAGTGAATTACAGAAATTTAATCTTGTTGTAAACGGAAAAGCATCCAGCGAAAAAATTCCAACGTTGGAAGAGGTTCTCAAAATAACTAAGGGAAAAATAATTATTGATATCGATTTTAAAGCCGATAGTGAGGAGGCTATAAAAAACACGTTAGCTTTAATTAAAAAGTACGGTATGCACGAGCAAATTTTATTCTTTTTATACGATTACAAGCAAATCCCTTTGGTGCGTAGTATAAATTCTAGAGTTAAAATTATGCCTCGAGCTTATAGTAAAAAGGATGTGAAAAATATTTTTAGATATGAAAGTATTTATATAACACACATAGATAAGAGTTTTTACAAGTCTAAATTTATGAAGAAAATGATTGATAAGGGCTCTCGAGTTTGGATAAATGCTCTTGGAAAATATGACGATATGGAAAGACAAGAAAAAAATTCTGGGTTTGATAAGCTTTTAAAAATGAAATATGTCAATGTGATTCAAACAGATTTACCAGAGCAATTATTAAAATATCTTAGAGAAAAAAACTTACATAAATAAAACCAACCTATTTATGTAAAATTTTGTTTTGTTTTAATTATTTTTTTCTGGCGCAATAGTAATTTACTATTGCGTCTTTTTTTAATATGGATTGATGTTCCTCAAATAAAACCTGTTATAAATAACACTTTTTTTAATTCAATTACGGCTGATTGTTTTATATAAAACCATTAATTTCGTTCAATATTTTGAGGATGGAAATTGAAACAATTTGTAGGATAACAATTGAACAATGGTTCGCTATTAGGTTTAAATGAGATTTAGTTTTTTTATAATATGGTTAAAATAATAAAAGCCACCGTTAACGATTCTGCATTAATTTCTAAACTAGGCAGTCAAACATTTTTAGAAGCTCATGGTGATAGTGGCACAAAAAGTGAAATCGAGAATTTTTTAGCAGAAATTTATCATGAAAATGCGATAGCCAAGGAGTTTGAAAACCAAAATGTATTGTACTACCTTATTTTATTTAATGATAAAGTAGCCGGATATTCAAAAATTGAAATACAAGTGGGAAATGAATTAGTTGAAGCTGAAAATATAGCAAAACTAGATCGATTTTATCTTTTAAAAGAATTTTACGGACAAAATTTAGGATTACAATTTCTTAAATTTAATATTGAAATTGCAAAGCAGAATGCCCAAACCGGACTTTGGTTAAGGGTTTGGACAAAAAATATTCGAGCCATAAAGTTTTATGAAAAAAACGGATTTAAAAATGTTGGAGGGTGTTATTTTAAAATTTCGGATACTCGTATAAACCCTAACCATACGATGTATTTAGAATTCTAATTTACTTAAAAAAGGTATCTAATAATTTAATATGGTTTTACTATTTTAAGACTTTCTGTTTTTTTAGAGACAATAATACTTAAATTTGTAGTTTGATATTTTATACATGGCAAACACTTTAGAAGCATTAAAATCGGGGCAATTAATTGGCTCCAAAACACTAAAATTAGCTTGTGGTTTAGAAGAATTTCCTGAAGAAATTGTAACTCTGGCAGATACTTTGGAAGTGTTAGATTTATCGGATAATAATCTGTCCAAATTACCCAAAAGTGTCGCTCAATTAAAACATTTGCGAATTATATTCTTTGCACGTAATAATTTCACGGAGTTTCCTAAAATACTAGCGCAATGTCCTAAGTTGAATATGATTGGTTTTAAATCCAATCACATTAAAATGGTACCTGAAAATGCTTTTCCGCCGTTATTAAATTGGTTGATTTTAACCGATAATAAGATTGAGAAATTACCAAAAAGTATTGGAGATTGTTTGTGGCTTCAAAAATGTGGATTGGCAGGAAATAATATTGAAGAGTTACCCGATGACATGCAGCGTTGTGTGAATTTAGAACTTCTAAGAATTTCTGCTAATAAATTAAAACCCATTCCAGATTGGTTGTTTAAGTTGCCTAAATTGTCTTGGGTGGCTTTTGGAGGAAATCCAGCGTCTCATAACGTTGAATTAAATGGTGATTTTAAATCGTTTTACTGGGATAACTTTACAATTAAAGAGTTGTTAGGAGAAGGGGCTTCGGGATTAATATACAAAGCTTTTTGGGAAATGAAAGAAAAAGAGGTTGCTATCAAGGTTTTTAAAGGAGATGTTACAAGTGATGGCTTACCTGAAGATGAAATGGCAGTATCTATTGCAGCAGGCACTCATGAAAGTTTAATTCCTATTTTAGGAAAAATTCAAGGGCATCCCGAGCAGAAATGTGGTTTAATTATGCAATTCATATCGCCAACTTATATTAATTTAGGTAATCCGCCAAGTTTAGAAACTTGTACCCGCGATGTGTTTGATAAGACTTGTGTTTTTACGGAAGTAGAACTATTAAAGATTGTAAAAAGTATGGCCTCAGTTAGTGCTCAATTACATAAAAAAGGGATTAATCACGGCGATCTTTATGCGCATAATATATTGGTAAATGATAAAGCAGAATGTCTTTTAGGAGATTTTGGAGCGGCTTCTTTTTATAATGTAAATACCAATATCGCTAAAAATATAGAACGTGTTGAGGTGCGTGCGTTTGGGTGTTTAGTAGAGGATATTTTAGGACTTGTAAGTAAAAATAAGATAGACAATAGTGCCAACCAAAAATGGGAAAAATTAATATTAAATTGTACACAAGCTTCTGTTGAAAAGCGTTTATGTTTTTCTGAAATTTTAGAAGTCCTAAATGCATTTTAATGGGTAGGTCGTTTTAAGTACAATTTAATTCGGGTTTATAATATTGAAGATATTTTTTGTAAAATAAAAGCGCTAACAAATTCATGTTAGCGCTTTTATTATGAACAAAATATGATTTATTGTGTGAATTATATTTTAGCAGATTTTACTGTTTTAATAATTCTTCCTGCAATTTTGTATGGATCTCCGTTAGAAGCAGGTCTTCTATCTTCTAACCATCCTTTCCAACCTTTCTCTACAGTAATAATTGGAATACGAATTGAAGCTCCTCTATCTGAAATTCCATAAGAGAAATCAGTAATAGATGCTGTTTCGTGTAAACCTGTTAAGCGTTGGTCGTTAAATTCTCCATAAACTTCAATGTGCTCTTTTACAACTGGGCGGAAAGCTTCACAAATCGCTTCGTAAGTTTCTTTAGAACCACAAGTTCTTAATGTTGTATTAGAGAAGTTGGCGTGCATACCAGAACCATTCCAATCCATATCTTTACCTAATGGTTTTGGGTGGTAATCAATATAGTAACCATATTTTTCAGTTAAACGATCTAGTAAGTATCTAGCAACCCAAATTTCGTCACCAGCTTTTTTAGCGCCTTTTGCAAACAATTGGAATTCCCATTGTCCAGAAGCCACCTCTTGGTTAATACCTTCAAAGTTTAAACCAGCATCAATACATAAATCTGCATGCTCTTCAACTAAGTCTCTTCCGTGTGTGTTTTTTCCTCCTACAGAACAGTAATACATACCTTGTGGTGCTGGATATCCTCCTACAGGGAAACCTAAAGGAAGCTGAGTTTTAGTATCCATAATAAAATACTCTTGCTCAAAACCAAACCAGAAATCATTATCATCATCATCAATAGTCGCTCTTCCGTTAGACACGTGTGGCGTACCATCAGCATTCATAACTTCAGTCATTACTAAGTACCCATTAATTCTGTCTGGATCTGGATAAATAGCTACAGGAACTAATAAACAGTCAGATGAGCCTCCTTCTGCTTGTCTAGTTGATGAACCATCAAAAGACCAGTTTCCTATTTCTTCTAAAGTACCTTTAAAGTCTTCATGCTCTTCTACCTTAGTTTTACTTCTCAAGTTTTGTGTAGGGAAGTAACCATCTAACCAAAGGTATTCTAATTTAATTTTTGCCATAATGAATATTTTATAATTGAAATATTGATAATTATATCACAAATATATATTTTTAAATTTTTACCACGAATTTATTAGGGGTCTTTTCGTAAATCGCCAACTTGTTTTTATTTATACCCTACTTTTTTAAGGATTATTTTAAAAAAAGATGATTTTTTATTGAAAATACTGAAAAAGTGTTAATAATATATTTTTGTTTTTCCTTGAATTCTTGATTTTGCTAGTTATTTTTGCGTTAAATTTCAGAATACTTAATAAGTTAGGTTTGTTTTTGGAGTAATATTGATAAATTGTTAAAATATATATAAAATATTTAGGGAATGTCTACATTAAGGTTTCATGCAGTAAAAGAGTCGTTGGCTTATAAACCTGTTCATATTGAAGAAAAGGAAAAACGCTCAGATTTATTTGGAAGCAATGTGTTTAATGAAAATACCATGCGTCAATATTTAACCAAAGATGCTTTTAATGGTGTAATGAATGCTATAAGTCATGGTAAAAAAATAGACCGTAGTATTGCCGATCAGGTGGCATCTTCTATGAAAGATTGGGCACTGTCTAAAGGGGTTACACATTATACGCATTGGTTTCAACCTTTAACAGGAGCAACAGCCGAAAAACATGATGCTTTTTTTGAAACTATAGGAGGAGGTATGGCCATTGAAAAATTTGATGGAAACCAATTAGTACAGCAAGAACCCGATGCTTCGAGTTTTCCAAATGGGGGAATCCGAAACACATTTGAAGCGCGTGGTTATACCGCCTGGGACCCCACATCTCCAGCTTTTATATACGAAACCACCCTTTGCATTCCTACTATTTTTGTGGCTTACACAGGGGAAGCTCTAGATTTTAAAACCCCTTTATTAAGAGCATTAAATGCGGTTGATACTGCAGCTACAGCGGTGTGTCGTTATTTTGATAAAAATGTAAAAAAAGTAACCAGTTCGCTAGGTTGGGAGCAGGAGTATTTTTTAATCGATAAAATGTTAGCAACAAGTCGTCAAGATATCATGATAACGGGGCGTACTATGCTTGGGCATTCTGCCGCAAAGGGGCAGCAGTTGGACGATCATTATTTTGGGTCTATACCTAATCGCGCTTTAAACTTTATGCGCGAATTAGAAACCGAATGTATGCTTCTAGGAATTCCTGTTAAAACAAGACATAATGAGGTCGCTCCTAATCAATTTGAGTTAGCACCCATTTATGAAGAAGCTAATTTGGCCGTAGATCATAATTCCCTTTTGATGGATTTAATGGGACGTGTAGCAGCGCGTCATAATTTTAAAGTGTTATTTCACGAAAAACCATTTATCGGTATGAATGGTTCGGGCAAGCATAACAATTGGTCGCTCTCAACAGATACCGGGGTTAATTTATTGGGGCCAGGTAAAACACCTATGAGTAATTTACAGTTTTTAACCTTTTTTATTAATACTATAAAAGCGGTTTATACCCACGAAGCTTTGTTGCGAGCTACAGTTGCATCGGCAAGTAACGATCATCGTTTGGGAGCTAACGAAGCGCCTCCAGCCATTATGTCGGTTTTTATTGGGGCACAACTTACTAAGGTTTTAGATGAGTTGGAAGGGGTAACCAAAGGAAAGCTTTCTCCCCAAGAGAAAACAGAGCTTAAACTAAACGTTATTGGTAAAATTCCCGATGTTTTGTTGGATAATACCGATAGAAATAGAACGTCGTCTTTTGCGTTTACAGGAAATAAATTTGAATTTAGAGCTGTAGGTTCAACAGCTAACTGTGGAAACCCTATGACGGTTTTAAACACTATTGTTGCCAAGCAATTAAAAGATTTTAAAATAGAAGTAGATGCGTTAATTAATAAAAAGGATTTAAAAAAAGATGAAGCCGTTTTTAATGTGCTAAGGGAATATATTAAAGATACTAAAGCCATCTTGTTTGAAGGTAATGGTTATGGAAAACCTTGGGAAATTGAAGCTAAAAAACGTGGGCTAAGCAATAATAAAACAACTCCCGAGGCGTTAAAAGCAAAAATATCAAAACAAACCATTGATTTATTTGAAGAAATGAATGTAATGAGTAAAATTGAAACGCAAGCACGTTATGAAATTGAAATGGAAGCTTACTGCAAGCATATACAAATTGAGGGCCGGGTTTTAGGAGATATGGCTAGAAATCATATTGTGCCTACTGCAATTAAATATCAAAATGTTTTAATAAAAAATGTTAGAGGATTGAAAGAGATTTTTGAAGAAAAATATCAAGATGTTTCTAGAGAGCAGGTACTTTTAATTGAAGAAATTTCTAATCATATTGCAGTAATAAACTCTAATGTAACCAAAATGGTAGATGAACGAAGAAAAGCTAATGTGATGACCGATATTGAAAAACGCGCTTTAGCTTATGCTCATAAAGTAAAACCATTTTTTGATGATATTCGGTACCATTGTGATAAGTTAGAAATGTTGGTTGATGATGAAATTTGGCCATTAACAAAATATCGAGAGTTGCTGTTTACACGATAATTAAAATGTTATGTGTTTTTTATCGTTGAAAAAAATAACTATGTTACTTTTCTATATTTTCTCTTAAAATGATGTATAAATATAAAATAAAAAAAGGTTTAACCTATAAAATATTAAAACTTCCAAAATCCTACTTCAAAAAAGTGGGGTTTTTTTGTTTAAAAAGGTAAATTTGCAACACAATAGAATATTATGAGTCAAGAAGTTTCAAAAAGATACGCACAAAGAGGGGTTTCAGCATCGAAAGAAGATGTTCACAATGCTATTAAAAATATAGATAAAGGCTTGTTTCCAAAAGCCTTCTGTAAAATAGTTCCAGATTATTTAACTAACGATGACGAGTATTGTTTGGTAATGCATGCTGATGGTGCGGGCACCAAATCGTCTTTAGCTTATATGTACTGGAAAGAAACTGGTGATGTATCGGTTTGGAAAGGTATTGCTCAAGATGCGTTAATTATGAATATTGACGATTTATTATGTATTGGTGCTACCAATGATATTATGTTATCATCCACCATAGGTAGAAATAAAAGTTTAATTCCAGGTGAAGTCCTCTCGGCTATAATAAACGGTACAGAAGAACTTTTGGAAGATTTAAAATCCTTTGGGGTAACAATCCATTCAACAGGTGGTGAAACGGCCGATGTTGGAGATTTAGTAAGAACTATAATTGTAGATTCTACCGTAACAGCGCGAATGAAACGTAGTGATGTTATCGACAATGCCAATATAAAAGCAGGAGATGTTATTGTTGGTTTAGAAAGTTTCGGACAGGCAACTTACGAGAAATCTTATAATGGTGGCATGGGAAGCAATGGGTTAACTTCAGCAAGACACGATGTGTTTAGTAAGTATTTAGCCGAAAAATATCCCGAAAGTTTTGATGCTGCTGTTCCAGAAGAGTTAGTATATTCTGGTGGTGTAAAATTAACCGATGCTGTTAAAGATGCCCCAATAGATGCAGGTAAATTAGTATTATCGCCAACACGAACTTATGCGCCCATAATCAAGAAAATTTTATCGGAACATAAAAGCGATACCATTCATGGTATGGTGCACTGTTCGGGTGGTGCGCAAACTAAAATACTTCATTTTGTAGATCAATTTCATATTATAAAAGATAATTTGTTCCCAATTCCACCACTTTTCAAATTAATACAAGAACAATCTAAAACAGATTGGAAAGAAATGTATCAAGTGTTTAATTGTGGTCATAGAATGGAATTATATGTAGATCCTAAAGTTGCTGAAGATATAATATCTATATCAAAATCTTTTAATGTAGATGCTAAAATAATTGGTAGAGTAGAACCTTCGGAAACAAAAAAATTAACCATAAGATCTGAGTTTGGAGAATTTGAATATTAATTTAAGTTAGAAATATAAGAGATTTGAATTTAAGAAAACTTAATGTAATATATAATATATTGTTTCCTTTTTAATTGGCACAACTTTTGATGTTATAAGAAGTTTAAAAATAACCTAACATAGCCATGAAAAATTCTTTTTTAATTATTGCTTGTTTTCTTTTTCAATACACCTATGCCCAGCCAGATTCATTATTCTTAAAAGCAAAGAAACCGAAATATGAAGGGCCGCAATGGGTAAATAAAAACAAAATGACTTTCGATTTAAGTGAAGTGACTTTTGTTAATTGGAATTCGGGAGGAAGTAATTCTATTTCTGGATTGGTTGGGATTGAAACCAGCGCAAATTACAGTGATAAGTATTTTTATTGGAAAAACGATGCACGTTTAAGGTATGGTATTAATAAGCAAGAATCTAGAGAACTTCGTAAAACAGACGATATTATTCAGATAAACTCTAGTATGGGGTTTAAGCCAGATGTAAATTCTAATTGGTTTTATTCTGCTCAGTTAAATTTTAGTACACAGTTAACAAACGGGTATAAGTATCCAGATACAGACAACCCTATATCACGACTTTTAGCGCCAGGATATTTATTCTTTGGTGGAGGTATGGAATATGGTAAGGAAATTAAACGTTTGTCTTTTTATTTTTCACCACTTACCTTGAAAGCAACTTTTGTTTTAGATGAAGAGTTAGCCAATGCGGGGTCTTTCGGCGTTACACCTGCTATTTACGATTCAGAAGGTAATATCGTTAGAGAAGGTGAGCAGTTAAAAAAAGAAGTTGGTATTTTAATGACCAATAGTTACGAAATGGAATTGGCCAAGAATATAAACCTTAAAAATCAGGTTAGTATGTACTCCGATTATGTTAATAATTTTGGAAATGTAGATGTCGATTGGCGTGTAGATTTCGATTTTAAAGTAAATAGTTTTGTAAGAGCTACTTTAGGCTCGCACTTGCGTTATGATGATGATGTTAAAACTACCATAGAAACCGATATTGAAGGAGAAACCGAAGAGGCGGGAGCAAAAGTGCAATGGAAACAGTTTCTTGGCGTTGGTTTTGCCGTCGATTTTTAATATTCAAATAAAAAAGGATATATATAAAGTGTTCCATTTATTTTCTACTTTAAATCTATAAGTTGTATTAGTAACCTCCAAGATTTAAAAATTTTAACAATCTTATTTTATTTAGCTTATTTAGTTAATGGCTGTAAATTGTAGTAATATAATTACAGAATCTGTTAAAACCAAATCTACTTTAGTTTGTGTTTCTGTTCTTCTTAAAACAGACACAGTCTTTAAACCTTTTTTTAAGAAACTTTAATTAACTAGTCTGTTTTAACCTTTTTGTAAGAAATATTAATTTTTTTAATGTTTTTTCTTGCATTTTAGTTTTTTTATCAGTAAAATTATTCATTTTAATTGGTAAATCTTTAATTTTGTATGTAGATTTGATATATTATAACTGTTTCATGTATTGTAATTAAATAGTATAATAAAATTGCGCTAATCAGAAAAAAACACACTTTGTCTACTGTAACCGTTAAAAACATATTGAAATATAGAACTATAGTGGGGCTAATAGCTATGCTTTCATTTATTATAAGTTGTTTTTGTTTGTTTTATAATCGTATCAATGCTATTTACACGGTTAATTTTTTTACAGAAACTGCATATTTTATAATGTTTCTAAAATATAGGAAAACTAAGGCATGGCCAGTTCTTTTGTTTTGGATGAGTTTTTATTTAGCAGCTTTGTCTATTTGTTTTTATAAAGATATTGCCTATAGCGAAATAACAACAGGTTCAAAATTATTGGGGTATATCGCTCTTGTTATTTATATTTTTCCTAAGCAAAAAAACATAAAGTTTAAAAGGTTAGATTTTTTAGTGTATGGTCTTGTTTTTGTTGTTAATATTTATGTCGTTTATGAAGTGGTTAAAATGATATCTGGTTTTATTCCAACACCACATATGGTTGTGTTGTATTCTTTTTATGGTGTTGTTTTAATCTCTCTGTATATGTTAGCGTTTAGATACCGCCTGCTATATCATTCACGTTCTAAAGATGTCTTATTGTTAACAACCTTTTTAACAGCGGCCGAAATATTAGGCATTATAGCTTTCTTTTTGGAATATGAATTTTTATATTATTTCGAGAATTTTTTCTTTTTGTTTGGATTAGGTTTTGGCGTTACCGCTTTTATAGATGAAAATAAAAAAGGGCGACTCCATAGATTGATGAAAACAAGACGTATTTAGTTTTTATAAGTTGAATCCCGTTTTCTTGTATACAAAACGCATGGTTGTATCCTTTTATAATAGAAACAATTTCTTGCTTTTTTACAACAAACAACCATTTTTAATATTCAGAACAAACTTAAAAATGGTAGTTTATTCAAAAGAATACAGAGTTCCATAAAATGAAATCATTAAATTTTCATAAATTATCGTATTTTTGGTTTCCAATTAAAAAAGGTAGATGTTAGAGAAGTTACAAATAGTAAAACAACGTTTTGATGAGGTTAGTGATTTAATTATCCAGCCAGATATTATTTCAGATCAAAAACGTTACGTAGAGCTTAATAAAGAGTATAAAGACTTGCGGATCCTTATGGATAAACGTGAGCAATATTTAGAGTTTACAAATAATTTAGCTGAAGCTGAAGAAATAATTGCAGATGGTAGCGATGCCGAAATGGTCGATATGGCTAAAATGCAATATGATGAAGCTAAAGAAGGGATTCCAAAATTAGAAGAAGAAATAAAAGTACTTTTAATACCGAAAGACCCTGAAGATTCTAAAAATGCCGTAGTAGAATTACGAGCAGGAACTGGTGGTGATGAAGCTAGTATTTTTGCTGGAGATTTATTTAGAATGTACAGTAAGTATTGCGAAAGTAGAGGTTGGCGTGTAGATACCGTAGATTTTAGCGAAGGGACGAACGGCGGGTTCAAAGAAATCCAATTTGAAGTTTCAGGTGAAGATGTTTACGGGACTTTAAAATTTGAAGCCGGTGTGCACCGTGTGCAACGTGTACCACAAACAGAAACTCAAGGGCGTGTACATACCAGTGCTGCAACGGTTATGGTGTTTCCAGAAGCTGAAGAATTTGACGTTGAGATTAATCCGAAAGAAGTTCGAATCGATTTTTTCTGTTCGTCTGGTCCTGGTGGGCAATCTGTAAATACAACCTATTCTGCGGTACGTTTAACACACATTCCTACAGGGTTAGTGGCGCAATGTCAAGATCAGAAATCGCAACATAAAAATAAAGAAAAAGCCTTTAAAGTATTGCGTTCACGTTTGTACGAAATGGAATTGGCTAAAAAGAACGAAGCCGATGCTGCTAAACGTGGTAGTATGGTGTCTTCGGGAGATAGATCTGCGAAAATTAGGACCTACAATTACTCGCAAGGGCGTGTTACCGATCATAGAATTGGATTAACACTTTACGATTTATCAAACATTGTAAATGGCGATATTCAGAAAATTTTAGATGAATTAATGTTAGCTGAAAACACAGAGAAGTTAAAAGCGAATACAGATATTATATAGTAAAAAATTCAGCATATTCTAAACTCATAGAATATGCTGCGTTTTTTAATATCATA
Source organism: Algibacter pacificus (assembly GCF_008033385.1). Taxonomy (GTDB): domain Bacteria; phylum Bacteroidota; class Bacteroidia; order Flavobacteriales; family Flavobacteriaceae; genus Algibacter; species Algibacter pacificus. The sequence continues at coordinate 22,925 of NZ_VOGY01000006.1, forward strand.
TAAAACGTGATTTCTTGTTTTAAGGAAGTAATCACATTAAATATTTTTCTACAAGAAAATTAAAGCAGGATGACAACAAAGCAACTTATTGAGCAAATAAAAATTAAAAAATCCTTTTTATGTATAGGGTTGGATGTCGATTTAAATAAAATCCCACAACATCTTTTAAAAGAAGAAGATCCTATTTTTACTTTCAATAAAGCTATTATTGATGCCACCCATCATTTATGTGTTGCTTATAAACCAAACACGGCTTTTTATGAAGCTTATGGTATTAAAGGTTGGCAGTCTTTAGAAAAAACAATACAGTATTTAAATGAAAATTATCCTGATATTTTTACAATTGCTGATGCAAAACGTGGCGATATAGGGAACACGAGTACCATGTATGCTAAAGCTTTTTTCGAGGATTTAGCATTCGATTCTGTTACCGTTGCACCATATATGGGGAAAGATTCAGTAGAGCCTTTTTTAGCATTTAAAGATAAACATACAATAATGTTGGCTTTAACCTCTAACCAAGGCGCATTCGATTTTCAAACTAAAACCATTGAGGGTAAAGAACTATACAAACAAGTATTGGAGACTTCTAAAACTTGGCATAACTCCCAGAATTTAATGTATGTTGTTGGTGCTACAAAAGCAGAGTATTTTGCAGATATTAGAAAAATTATTCCAAATAGTTTTTTATTGGTTCCAGGTGTTGGAGCTCAAGGCGGAAACTTGCAAGACGTGTGTAAATATGGCATGAATGATAACGTCGGTTTACTTATTAACTCGTCGAGAGGAATTATTTATGCATCGGAAAACGATGATTTTGCTCAGGTAGCGGCGTTAAAAGCAGCCGAGCTTCAACAAGAAATGGAGTTTGTTTTAGGATAATTTCTCATTATAGCTTATTATGTTATAGCGCCTAAATGTTTTGTGGTAGCTGTAAATAATCATAAGAAAGAAAAGCGACTTAGAATTATTCTAAGTCGCTTTTCTTTCTTATTTAGGTGAAATCTACTTCACAAATATAGTTAAACTTAAAGCACCGTGTGCCCCAATAACCAAAGACTGTTCAATGTCGGCCGTTTTGGAAGGACCTGCAATAAATACTCCAAAACCCGAAGTGTCGCTTAGTTTTTCATAAGCTTGATGCATGTATGGTACCACGTTTTCTTTTGAAACCACAAGTACTAAATGTTTCGTTATAAACGGCAGTACGCGCAGTGGTAACTGCTTGTCGCTTACCCAAACGGCTCCATTTTCGGCTACAGCCAAGTCGCTTTCAATTATTAAAATATCAAGGTCTTCTAGGTCTTGAGATTTTTTTATAGTTGTTAAATCAAGAGTGTTAAACGCTTCCGTGCCAGCTATGGTAGAATATTTTATTTGAGCATCTGGAAATATAGTTTCTACTTTAGAAATAACAGCATCGTTAGATGTCGTTTCTAATACATTACCCCCAACAACTTCTACTTTCTTAATAAATTCTGCCATAACATTTAATCCGGCATCAAATATAGAAGCATCAATGTTTGGAAGCGTTAAGAGTTCTGGTTTATTGGCGTTAATTCTATTTAATATATGGTCTCTACTGCTCATTACTTAGTCGTTTTTGGTTTTGTTAGCTTCTCTGTTTTTGTACCAATCGTCAAAACTTTCTTTTGGTCCTAGTGGTAAATCTCTGGCTTTCCCCCAAGCATTTGGTTTGGAGTTAATCATGGATTTTGGTAAAGATCTAAGCGACCAACGCGCTATTTTTCCAACGGTTTCAAATTGAGAAGGTTTGGCAAAAATACTACCCATAATCTCCATCGATTTCTTTTTAATAAAAGGCTGTGGCGTTTCTTTAGTAATAATTTGGCGCCATTTATAAAGTTGTGCATGAATGTCTATTTTCACAGGACACACATCCGAACAAGATCCGCAAAGGGTTGAAGCAAAAGGTAATGTGCTATATTGTTTTAAATCTTTCCCTGGTGATAAAATAGAACCAATAGGGCCTGGAATTGTGGCATCATAGCTATGCCCACCACTACGGCGGTAAATTGGGCAGGTATTCATACAAGCACCACAACGAATACAATGTAATGACGCTCTAAAATCTGGGCGGCTTAATTGTTCCGATCGGCCATTGTCAACAATAATAATATGCATTTTTTTACCATCGGCTGGTTTTTTAAAATGCGATGAATAGGTGGTTACTGGTTGTCCTGTAGCCGAACGGGCCAACAACCTTAAAAACACCCCTAAATGTTCTTGTCTCGGGATAATTTTTTCTACACCCATACAAGCAATGTGCACAGGCGCTAAATGCGCACCCATATCTGCATTCCCTTCATTGGTACACACTACAAAGCCGCCAGTTTCTGCAATGGCGAAATTTACGCCTGTAAGTGCTGCATCGGCTTCTATAAATTTTTGTCTTAAATGTTTTCTGGCTTCTCCAGTTAAATATTGTGGATCGCCATCGCAAGGTTTTGTTCCTAAATGTTCTTGGAATAATTCATCAACCTCATGTCTATTTTTATGTATCGCCGGCAGTACAATATGACTTGGCGGTTCTTTTGCTAATTGCACAATACGCTCACCTAAGTCGGTATCAATAACTTCCAAACCTTCGGCTTCTAAGTAAGGATTTAGATGGCATTCTTCCGTTAGCATCGACTTACTTTTTACTATTTTTTTAGCGTTATTTTCTTGTAATATTTTTAAAACAATTTGATTGTGTTCTTCTGCATTTGCAGCCCAATGCACTTCAACGCCATTTTTATTAGCATTGGCTTCAAATTCTTTTAAATACACATCTAAATTAGAAAGCATGTGCGCTTTTATGCCGTGGCCAAGATTACGGAGTTCCTCCCAGTTTTTTACCTCATGGACAGATTTATCTCTTTTGTGGCGTACAAACCAAAGGGCTTTATCGTGCCAATCGACTTTTTTTTCGTCTTTATTAAATATGCTAGCTAGTTGGGAATGACTCATAATATCTTGTTTTATGAAACGTTTTGGCAGTTAAAATTAAAGGGAGCTGTTTAAAATTTCGGCGATATGCAGGATTTTTAAAGGTTGCTTGTTTCTGTTAACCAAACCTTCTAAGTGCATCAGACAAGAGGTATCAGTGGCTGTTATAACTTCCACGCCGCTTTCTAAATGGTCTTTAATTTTATCTTTTCCCATTTTTACAGAAACAGCCTCTTCGGTAACAGCAAATGTACCACCAAAACCGCAGCATTCATCGCCTCTTTTTATTGGCATTATTTCTACGCCTTTTACTTCTGTTAACAATTCTTCGATGTATGAAAATTTAGGTCCAACAACTTCAGAACAAGATCCTAAACGTAAGCCTCTTAGTCCATGGCAGCTTTTGTGTACACCAACCTTGTGTGGGAATGATGCTCCTAAATCTTTTACTTTTAATATATTTAATATGAAATCGCACAATTCGTAAACATTAGTTCTAACTTTAGTAACTTCTTCAGTTTGTGGAATAATATCGTAATGTTTTTTTACATGGTAGGCACAACTTCCAGAAGGAGTTACAATGTAATCGAAATCTTTAAAATTATTTACAAAATTGTGGCAAGCGCCTTCGCCTTCGTATTCGTAACCCGAATTAGCCATGGGTTGCCCACAACAGGTTTGTCCAGAAGGATAAACAACATCTACTTTTAGTTTTTCTAAAAGTTCTATCGTGGCCTTGCCGACTTGTGGATAGAGTTGATTGATGTAACAAGGAATAAATAAACCTACTTTCATAAAATATTTAATTTAGATAACTTTTGGCGTTTTAATTATGGCTTATGCGGCCTTTTTAATTGCGCTGCACAAAATTAATAGGAAAAAAGATGTTAGTCTTCCTAAATTTTGATAGTACATAATACTTTTTTTGCTTTTTATGCTTGTTGTTTGCTTAATTAGCAAATTTAATCATATTTAGTTTTGTGTTTTTCTAGGTATTCTGTTGGCGTATATTTCATAACCAATTTAAACTGCCGGTTAAAGTTTGATATGTTATTAAAACCAGATTCGTAACAGATTTTTGAAATATTGAATCGGTTTTCTAAAAGGAGTTTACAAGCATAACCAATGCGAATTTCGGTAACATATCTAGAAAATGTTTTTTTGTTTACGCGTTTAAAATACCGGCTAAAAGCCGATGGATTCATGTGTGCTACTTCTGCGGCTTTGTTTAATGTGATGTTTTTGTCGAAATTTTTAAAAATATAGGCTTGTACATTGTCTTGGGTGTTACTCTTAGCTGTTTTAAATGAATTTATAAAGCCTTGACTGGATAATTGTTTTGTGTTTTTATGCTTTGCTAAAACATGAAGTATATTTAAAAATGCAATAGTTTTTTCAAAACCTTCTAAGTCGAGCATGTTTTTAATATCGTCAATTAGTTTTTTATTAATATTTAAAAATTTAAGCCCATAATTAGCACGTTTAAATAACTCCAAAATATGAATCATTTCAGGAGTTTCAAAAAATTTAGATCCTAAATAATCTTCTTTAAAATGAATAGCAATAGCTTTTGTGGTTTGTTCGGAGGTTTGTTTAAAATACCCTTCATCGTTTTGCCACATATGCGGTAAGTTTTTACCAATTAAAACAACATCACCAAAGCTAAATTTTTCAACGCTATCGCCTATAAAACAGGTGCCTTCACTTTTTAAAACAACCACAAGTTCCAGCTCCGGATGATAGTGCCATATCTTTAAAAAATAGGGGTATTCATTAATTTTTGTGGTAAACGAACTGTTGGTTAAGTTGCTACGGTCTAAACGGTGTAATTTCATTATTAGAGCATAAATGATGATATATAAACCTAAAATAACAACAAATGGATGTATTAAGCAAAAATAATATTAAAAATCTGTAATGTTGATTAAAGTGATTGGATACACGTAATGTTTGTCTTAAATATTATTATGGAAGCTTTACTTGTTTGTAAAATATTTTTTACGATTTGTTTGTTTTACTTTATATAAAATCGAGTTATAATATTATAAAAACTGTTGATAACTTCTATGTAAGGATTCAATCAAAAATTCTACTTTTGTTAAACCAATTTCGTAGTTAAATTGGTTTTAATTAAAAATTTAATAATGATGTCTGATACAATAGAAAAAGTAAAATGCTTAATTATAGGGTCGGGACCTGCAGGTTATACTGCAGCAATTTATGCGGCTAGAGCCAACATGAGTCCTGTGCTATATCAAGGGATACAACCAGGCGGACAATTAACAACCACCAATGAGGTTGAGAATTTTCCTGGATATCCAGAAGGTATTACTGGACCAGAAATGATGATGGAATTGCAAAAACAAGCCGAGCGTTTTGATACAGATGTGCGTGATGGCTGGATAACGAAGGTTGATTTTTCTGGCGATGTGCATAAAGTTTGGGTGAATGATACTAAAGAAATTCACTGCGATACGGTTATTATTTCAACAGGAGCTTCGGCTAAATATTTAGGTATCGAGTCTGAACAAAAATATTTAAAACTTGGTGGAGGTGTTTCTGCTTGTGCGGTTTGTGATGGCTTTTTCTACAGAAACCATGAGGTGGTTATCGTTGGAGCAGGGGATTCTGCTTGCGAGGAAGCGCACTACTTATCTAAGCTTTGTAAAAAAGTAACCATGTTGGTAAGACGTGATGAGTTTAGAGCTTCTAAAATTATGGCTGCTCGTGTGAAAAACACAGAAAATATTGAAATATTATTCAACACAGAAACCGAAGAAGTTTTAGGAGATGGACAAGTAGTAACTGGTGTTCGTGTTGTGAATAATAAAACCAAGGAAACAAAAGATATTGCTGCAACAGGATTTTTTGTAGCTATTGGGCATAAACCTAATACAGATATTTTTAAAGACTATATCGATATGGACGAAACGGGATACATTAAAAATGTACCCGGTCGTGCTTTAACAAATGTAGATGGTGTATTTGTTTGTGGCGATGCTGCCGATCATGTATATCGTCAGGCTGTTACAGCGGCAGGCACAGGTTGTATGGCAGCTTTAGATGCTGAACGTTATTTAGCAGCAAAAGAGGCTTAAAACAAAATAATCTTTGTGTTTAAAACAAAAAAAGACGGCTTTTCTAAGTCGTCTTTTTTGTTTTTATTTGAAATGTTAACGCGCTTTATCTTAAGAGTCGTTGTTAAATTTTCCCAGTACGTCCTCTGCTTAATAGTTTATAACCTTCGTAACATTCACTAATAGCATCTAGAATTTGTAAATCGTTTGCTTTTTGTATAAAACCTTTAGAATAATCACATTGGCTAACAATTTCATCCAAATCTACACGATCTACTTGCAGTAAAACCAAGAGCATTTCTCTATCAAATTTTCCGGCTAGAAGATTTCTAATTTCATCATCTTCTTTCATCTTTTTAAGCTTTCTAAGCTCGTTGCCTTTCTTTCCAAACATTCGGTTTAAAAAATCGGCAGGATTAAATATTGAACCAATAACCTTGGTTAGTCCAGATTTATTACTCGCTTCGTAACCCGTGCCTTCCAATCCAGAAATACTATATCTATAATTACTGTTTATGGTAGGGACTTGTTTAATATCAACTTCTAAAAATCCGGTTAGTTTTAATTGGCTCACTACAACTTCTTCCAGAGCTAAGGCTAATTCTGTTAATTCTATATTAGAGCTGCCATATTTTAACCAGTCGTTGGTAACTCTAACTTTTATGGATTTAAAACCTAAATAAGAAAAATGTAAAGTATCGTTTGCTTTTGCAGCAATTGTAAATTCACCGTTGTCGTTAGTTGTTGCTCCAATAACTTGGTTTAAGTTTACAATATTTACACCTTCTAAAGTAGCATCGTTTGATGCATTTATAACTACTCCAACCACTTTACTAGCTTCTTGAGCTAAAGCAATAGTCGAGCATGCTAAAAAGAAAAAAAGTAAGATGTAGTTTTTCATATTTAATATATTCAAAATCAAAAATACTAAACAAATCACCAAAAACGGGGGTTCTTATTTATTTTTGACTAAAAATTAACAATTAAATAGTCATCAAAAAGAATGCCTTAATCAAGTAGTTAAGGCATTTTTTTGTGTTTATATTATATTTAGATAACGATTAAATTGAAAGTTAGCGTCTAGAACGTCTTGGTCGAGAAAAATTTCCACCACTAGAATCAGAATCCGAACGTCTTGGTTTAGAACCACTATCACTACCTCGTCTGCGGTCGCTTCTGTTACCAGAACCACCTCTTCTATCATCACTGCGTCTTCCGCCACCACGTTTGTCGTCGCGTCTTCCGCCACCGCCACGTCTATCGTTACGTCTTCCACCACCGCGGTTTTCAGAGACTTCAACATTTACAAAACGCCCTTCGTGCTTAAAGTCTGTAAAGTGCGCTAAAACCTTTTCTTTAGTTTCGTTTTCAGTATTAAAGAAAGAGAAACTATCTTTTACTTCCACTTTAAACACATCATCTCTACCAAGTTGTAATTGGTCTTTTAAGAAATCTTTCAATTTCATCCAATCGAAACCATCTTTTTCACCAACATTAATAAAGTATCTCGTCGAGTTAGAGTTTCCTCCAAAAGCACGACCACCTTCGCGTCCGCCATCTCTAGAGCCTTCAGCTACGTTTAAGTTTTTAGATTTTTGGTAATAGTTAAAGAAACGTGTAAATTCTACAGAGAAAAATTTCTTAATTAATTCCTCTTTGCTTGTTTCTTCAAACATTTCATTAATACTTGTTAGGTATTGATCAATTTCATGATTAACCTCCGTATTATGAATTTTATTAGCTAACGACATTAACTGTACTTCGCAAATTTCCATCCCATCAGGAATGTCTTTCTTTTCGAATTCGCGCTTAATAATGCGTTCAATACTTTTTATTTTTCGAACCTCACTTTTCGAAACAATAACCATAGAAACTCCAGTTTTTCCAGCACGTCCGGTACGTCCAGAACGGTGGGTGTAGGTTTCAATTTCGTCTGGTAATTGGTAGTTTATCACGTGAGTAATATCGTCTACATCAATACCACGAGCCGCAACATCGGTTGCAACAAGCATTTGTATTTGGTTTTTTCTAAACGATTGCATCACCAAATCCCGTTGGTTTTGACTTAAATCACCGTGTAAAGCACCAGCGCTATACCCGTCTTCAATTAAGTTTTCGGCTACTTTTTGAGTATCGCGTTTTGTTCTACAAAATACGACCGAAAAAATATCAGGATTGGCATCTGCCAAACGTTTTAGCGCTTGGTAACGATCTCTAGAATTTACTAAATAATATTCGTGCGATACATTACTTGTACTTTCATTTTTATTTCCAACCGTAATTTCTTGCGGGTTGTCCATAAATTTTTTCGCAATTCGTGCCACCTCTCTAGGCATCGTTGCAGAAAATAACCAAGTGCTTTTGTCTTCTGGAGTATGCGATAAAATATCGGTAATATCCTCTTTAAAGCCCATGTTTAACATCTCATCGGCCTCATCTAAAACCGAATATTGAATTTTAGAAATATCAACCAATCTACGGCTAATCATATCTTTCATTCTACCCGGTGTTGCCACAATAATTTGTGCACCACGTTTTACCTCACGTGCTTGGTCTGTAATGCTAGAACCACCATAAATGGCTACTACATTTAGACCTTTACAATACTTGCCGTATTGTTTCATTTCGTTGGTAATTTGTAAACAAAGCTCACGCGTTGGGCTTAAAATTAAACCTTGCGTGGTGCGGCTGTTTACGTCAATTTTCTCCAACATAGGGAAACCAAACGCCGCCGTTTTTCCTGTTCCGGTTTGGGCCAGTGCCACTAAATCGGTTTCAGAATTTAATAAAATTGGGATTGCTTTTTCTTGAACTTCACTAGGCTTTTCAAATCCTAAATCGGTAATTGCATGCAATAGGTCGTCATTAAGACCTAATTCTTGGAATGTGCTCATTCTTGTATAAGTATTCGATTTTGTTATGTGGTGTTACATAAGAAAGCGAATCGACATACTTAACCTTAAACTTCCAGTAACACATCCTCACTCTGAGGAATATAAACCCATTTTTCTGAGTTTCAAGCTGCAAAGGTAATCAAATTTTTGGATATTCAATTTTTTGGGCGTTTTAACACGCTTTCCGCTGTATCTTTTTTGTAATTAAACCTATTGCTTTTTTAGAGATATTTTAACCGTTTTTATAATTAGTAACTGTTTTAAAATAACTGGCCTTTAACAAAAAAGGATGCCGCTGCAATCGTTAACGCGGGTTTGGGCTGGGGTGGAAGGTTTTGTTATTGTGTTTTTAATTGGCTTAGTTATCAGGTTTTTACGAAATTGATATATGGTCAAATAATAAAATAATTACCGTTTTGGTAACTTTTTTGTTATATTTCAAAATGAAAATCTATTATTGAACTAAAAGCAGATTTTCTAAGTGCCAGTATTTATCAATAAAGGCAACAATTATCGGTTAATTGTAAAATTCAATTTTGAATACCAAATATGCTGGATTAGGTTTATAGGGACTCACGCAGAATACGATAAAATAGACGCAAATACTATCTAATTATGAAAATTACACCCATTAGAAACGATAAAGATTATCAAAATGCACTCAACAGACTTGAAGATATTTTTGATGCTAAAAAAGGAACGGACGACGGCGACGAATTAGAAATTCTCTCCATTTTAATAGACCGTTACGAAAATGAGACGTTTCCTATCGGGATGCCAGACCCCATTGAGGCTATAAAATTCCGAATGGAACAAATGGGAATGAAACAAAAAGATTTGGCAGAAGTTGTTGGGTTTAAAAGTAGAGTGAGCGAAATTTTAAGTAAAAAACGTAAACTAACTTTAGGAATGATAAGAAAACTGAACACAACACTTCATATTCCAACGGAAGTTTTGGTTCAGGATTATTGATTGAGGGTGTCTTTGTTTGAGGGTAATAAGTATGGTATTTGTAAATTTTAGGTTTTTAGACACCATCTTGAATACATATTTTTATATTTCGAGCTTGACTTTTAATTAAACAAAAGCTTTCTGTTTTTTTAGATTTCATTGTATGATTAAGCTTATCCCTTTAGGAGCTTTTCAATTAATTTGTATACATGTGAACCTAGTTTTTTGGGATATGACTCTTTATAATTGTCTAGGTTTTTGGCTCTTTCAATGGCTAGTTTGGTTCGAGGTAGATATATTTCAGGATTAGGTTTTTTATTATAACCTCTACCTTGTAATTCGCCAAGGACTATATCAATGTGGTTTTTCTTGCTAGTTATTTTTAAATTTTCAAACAGCTTAGTTTTTTCAACATTGTTATACTCAGAAATATCTTTTAAGTGCATTATTAGCCAAATTTCAAAGCAAGGATTACTCATAGCTAAGAAGAAATTATTTTCTTTTTTGCAATCAGCTACTAATTTGTCAAAGTCTATTTTATGTATAGTTTCCCAATGGTCTCTATCTATAATAAGCCAAAACTCATCTGTTTTCTTAAATTGAAAATCTAATTTAGCTTTTTTGAGTAATTTTTTAACACTTAAGGGGTCTGTTCCTGAGTTTTCTTCTTTTTTTAATGGGACAATTTCAATTAAACCTGAGTCATTAAAAAATCTAGATTCTCGAAAGTCATTAAAATATTTCTTTTCACTTACAGTTCCTTCATAGGATAAAACGAATAACTTTTCAGCATCCAAAAAACCTCCTTTTCTTATTAATGGTATTGGTTCTCTTGGCATACTTAATTTAATTGAGGGATAACTGTTAAGTTTTCTCGGTTTCCAAATTTAGGAACACCTCTATATCTACCTAAAAGATAGTCTCGTCTCACTTCTTTGTCAAATCTAATACTGTAATCCTCTAATGAATGTAATCTACTTGCTCCCATGTTATCTTTAACAACAAACCAAATTTCATCTTTTCGTAGCAATTTTTGAGTCAAAAGTGTTGATTCGTGGCTGGCAACAATAAACTGACTATTAACATCGTTGCATTTAGAGAGGAAGAAGTCAAATAAGTCGTATATTAAATTAGGGTGTAAACTTCTTTCCATTTCGTCAATTACAAAGACATTATCCCCTTTGAAAAAATCAATTATTAGTGGGATTAAATCCATGATTCTTCTAGTACCATCTGATTCATCTCTTAAATCGAATAGTTCATAACCACCTCCTTCAATTTTATGTTTTGTTTTCAAAAGTTGAGCCCTTAACGTTCTGTCTTTAAGTATAGAAATAACATAGTATTTATCATCTTGTATATTAGAAATAAAAGCATTAGTTTTTTCTGATTTATCTCCCAGTAAATCATTTTCGATATCTTTTAAGATTTCACTTGGAATATCAATTTTCTCAATATCTACTTCTTTAAATTCTATTCCATCAATACCTGTGTCAAAATACCCAAGCATTTCAGTAAATACTTTGTTTAAATCCGTGTCTTCTAGTAGTTCAAACTTTTTGCCTACATTTTTAGAATTCGGATAAATAACTGTCAATGCATTTTGAAACCAATCTATAACATTGATAAGGTCGTCAATATTTGAAACATTTTCCTTTACTTTTCGTGTTCTTATTTCAGATAAAAAAAGTTGGTTTTTTTGAGTTCCTTTTGCTGTGAATTCTAAAAATTGTTTTTCTTCGTTTTTTTTGTTTTTGCTAAGTATTGCGTCTAGGTCAAATTCTTTTGATCTATTTTTATCTCTTGTGAAAATCTTTTTTTCAGATTTTTTAGATATTTCAAAAAGCCATTCTTCTATTATTTCCTTAGAATTGAAAACAAATCCATAAGCATAATTTTTGTTCTTATGTTGAATCTCGTATTCAATTCTAGAGTTTTGTTTTAATAGCGATTTATCTAATTTGAAGCTGCTAAACTTTATAGGTTGCTCTGCCTTGTTTCCTTTTAAAATCAACTCTTTTCCAAACTCGATAGCTTTAATTAAATTCGATTTTCCAGATGCATTTGCACCATAAACTACTGCTGTTTTAAGAGCCGAAGTTCCTTTTATAGATTTAGATTTATGGTGTGATTTTAGAGTTCCCCTCCCAGGGATAAGTGAAAAAACTTCTCTGTCTTTAAATGATAAAAAATTCTCAACTGTAAATCTTATTAGCATAATTTTTATTGTTATTGATGCAAATGTAGTGAAAAAATCACATTTTGATGATTTTTAAGAGATTAGATTACCAACAGATATCAAACCATTTCAATACCCAATCTCAAACGAAAGTAGCTAAAAACTTTCATAAAACAACAACAAACCCAAACGAAAATCCATCAATACGACCAACTTAACCCAACCAATATTATGTGATTTCTCCTAAGGTCGAAATGACAAAAAAAAAAGAAGTGGTTTACTTTCTTAAATTTCCAATACGCTGTAGAAGTGTAGGGTGCGAGTAATGCATAAAAACATAAGCTTTATGCGGTGTTAAATTACTTAAGCTATTTTTAGAAAGCTTTTTTAACGAGCTAATTAAAGGTTCCGCTTTATAGGTGTTTTTAGCGTAATCATCGGCTTGGTATTCAAAGGCTCTCGAAAACATGTTCATGATTAAACCGGTAATTTCCGAAATAGGAGCGTAGAGCATACCGAAAGCAATTAATCCAATATGGAAACTTGGAATTTGCACACCCAAAGCTTGTGATAGCATGGGATTAGAAATAAAAAGTGATAATATAAAAAGCGTTAATCCGGTTAGTAAAATAGACATAACCAAATTAAAAATAATATGTTTCTTTTTGTAGTGGCCAACTTCGTGGGCAAGTACGGCAACAATTTCTTCTTCGTCTAAATCGTTAATTAAGGTATCGTAAAGGGTTACGCGTTTTTCACTTCCAAAACCAGAAAAATAGGCATTGGCTTTTGTGCTGCGTTTAGAGCCATCGATTACAAATATTTTATCGAGTTTAAAACCCACGGTATTGGCATACGCCGATATTTTATCGCGTAAACTTCCAGCTTCCAACGGACTTTGCTTATTAAAAAGAGGAACAATAAGTTTGGCGTAAAACATATTCATAAACAAACTAAAAACTGCGACCAAGGTCCAAGCATACAACCAAAAGCTGTCGCCTGTAACTTGATAAAACCAAATAATTAAAGCGAGAATACCACCGCCCACAATACCCATCATAAACCAACCTTTTAGTTTATCTAAAACAAAAGTTTTAAGCGTGGTTTTATTAAATCCGAATTGCTCTTCAATAACAAAAGTGCTGTAATAAGAAAAAGGCGTGGTTAAAATATCGCTGCCAATCATAATTATTCCGAAGAAAATTAAGGCAATTCCTATAGGGTTTTCGGTGTAGCTTCGGGCTATATTATCTACAAATTCAAAACCATCGAACCATAAAAAGCCTAAAGTTAAAAGCACCGAAAAAGTAGAAGTAAGTACCCCGAATTTATAATTCGTTGCTTTGTATTGTTGCGATTTTTTATATTCCGCCGAATCATAAACATCTTGTAATTCTTCAGGAAGAGCATCATTAAAGTGTTTCGCATTTAAAGCATCCAAAATTTGGTCTACTATAAAATTGATGATAATTATGGCGATTATAATATAAAAAAGAAGCGTTGCGGTCATGTTGTATATTTGCTTTCAAGTCTAATAAATAGCTTGTTATTTTTGTAAAGTCGTTTTATTTAAAACCCCGTTGGCGTTTGGCTTCAAAAATAAGAATACCTGCAGCCACAGAAACATTCATAGAATCTATTTCGCCTTGCATAGGGATGATAATATTTTGAGTGGAATTTACACGCCATTCATCACTTAAACCTGTTGCTTCGGTACCCACGACGATAGCTGTGGCTTGGGTGAAATTTTGTTCGTGATAGGGGATTGCCGATTGTAAAATAGCACAATAAATAGAAATGTTTTTAGCTTTTAGAAATTCTATAATTTCGCTAGTTGTTCCAGTGGCCACGTGGTTTGTAAATACACAACCTACGCTGGAACGAATAATATTGGGGTTGTATAAATCTGTTTTTGGGTTGGCAATAATTACGGCATCCACGTTAGCCGCATCGGCCGTGCGCAGAATGGCGCCAATATTTCCCGGCTTTTCTGGGGCTTCAGCAACTAGAATTAACGGGTGTTCGGTTTTAAATTCTAAATTGTTAATGCTGTGGTTTTTCGGTTTGGCAACCGCAAGAATACCTTCCGTAGTTCCTCGGTAAGCTAGTTTTTCGTAAACTTCTTTAGAAAGTTTTATCAAGCTTTCGTTACCCGTGGCAAATTGGTTTAATTGATGTTCCGGAAATAATTCCGAATAAAATAAAATAGTATCTATTTGGTAACCGCCTTTTAGAGCGAGTGCTATTTCTCGAATCCCTTCAATTAAAAAAAATCCCGATTTTTTACGTTCACGAGATTTATCTTTTAATTGGACGAGCTGTTTTATATAGGCATTTTGGGTGCTGGTAATTTCTTTCATCATAATTGTTAACAAAAATAATTTAAATATTGTAATTACAAGTTGTTAATTCCGACTTCATGGTAAATTAAAAAATTTACCATGAAACATATTCTATTTTTATTGATTACTATTTCAATTTTTTCTTGTAAAAACGACCCGAAAAATCAGGTTGCAGAACCCGTAACTTCAGCCGTTGAAAAACAAGTAGCAAACACAAAAAGCTATCCGGAAGCTTTAGTGAAAGTTTTTGATGCTCACGGCGGTTTAGATTTGTGGAACAGCATGCAATCTTTAACATACACGCAGCCAAAAGAAACAGGTAACGATGTCACCATCACAAATTTAAAAAATAGAAAAATTTTAATCGATATGCCAAACCACGCTATTGGGTATAATGGTAAAGATGTTTGGTTACAAAATAAAGGGGAAGCGCAGTATAAAGGAAAGCCAAAGTTTTTCTATAATTTAATGTTTTACTTTTATAGTATGCCTTTTATTTTGGCGGACGATGGTATTAATTACGGAGAAGCTGCTCCATTGGAGTTTGAAGGTGTAAGTTATCCTGGAATTAAAATATCTTATAATGATGGAGTAGGGGAATCATCGGGCGATGAGTATGTGTTGTATTATAATCCTGAAACGTATAAAATGGCATGGTTAGGCTATACGGTAACCTTCTTTTCAAAAGAAAAAAGTAAGGATTTACATTTTAGACGC
The DNA here is from genome assembly GCF_008033385.1 of Algibacter pacificus. Taxonomy (GTDB): domain Bacteria; phylum Bacteroidota; class Bacteroidia; order Flavobacteriales; family Flavobacteriaceae; genus Algibacter; species Algibacter pacificus. Next base: position 38,037 of record NZ_VOGY01000006.1, read on the forward strand.
TATCAAAATTGGCAAAACGTAAACGGTTTATTGTTGCCAAAAACCATGGCTGGTTATAATGCAGAAAACAATGTGCCAACCACCATGAAAAACGAAAGTGAATTTATAAATGTAAAATTATCTACCGAAAAACCAGATTCTACTTTGTTTGAAGTTCCAGAAGGTGTTACGGTTGTAGAATAAAAAATATATTTTAAACCTAATAATAAAAAAGCAAGCTGAGAAGCTTGCTTTTTTTATTGGTATTAATTGGCTTGATACTTTTCGGAATAACGTTTCCATAATTCGGTTTGGTGTGTTTCCAAACTTATTAATCGGCCATCGATATAGGCATGCGAAATAATATTGGTACGCATATCTAAGGCGTCGCCCTCACTGATAAATAGGGTAGCACTTTTACCGGTTTCTAATGAACCATAACGGTCATCGATACCTAATATTTCTGCTGGATTTATTGTGATTAATTGTAAGGCTTGTGCTTTAGTTAAGCCATGAGCTACCGTAGTTCCTGCATAAAAAGGAAGGTTTCTAGAGTTCATACGTTCCATTTGTCCATTGGCTTGTAATGCCACTTTTATACCTTTATCTACTAATAATTTTGCTGTTTTGTATGGTAAATCGTAATCATCGTCGGTTTGGTTTGGTCGTGAGTGTACTCTATTTAAAACAACAGGCACCTGGTTTGCTTTTAATAAGTCGGTAACCTTATAAGCCTCTTGACCTCCAACAATCACCATATGACTCACCTTATTCTTTTTTGAAAAATTAACGGCATCAATAATGCCTTTTTCGTCATTTACATTAATGTATAGTTTTTTAGAACCATCAAAAAGGCCTTCTAAGGACTCATAAGGTAAATTGGTGATCGACGGATTGGCTTTAGAATAGGCTTTAGCGTTATTAAAGTAATCTTCAATTTCTTTAATTTGGTTGGCATAAGCTTTATTCATTTTTAAACCCGGATCTTCACCCAACCAACTGCGTCCTCTTGAAAAATTATTTGGCCAATTTATATGGATGCCATCATCAACTTTTACGGCAGCATCTTCCCAGTTCCAGGCATCAAATTGCACGACAGACGAGGTGCCTGAAATACGACCACCTTGCGGTGTGATTTGTCCCAATAAAACACCATTGGGTCTCATGGATTCTACCACTTTCGATTCGGTATTATAAGCAATTAAACTTCTAATGTTTGGATTCCATGTCCCCATTTCGGAGTCGTCTTTACTTGCTTTTACAGCATCAATTTCAACTAAACCTAAAGTAGAATTTGCAATAATAAACCCAGGATAAATGTGTTTGCCTGTTGCATTAATTACCGTGCCCATGCGGGCAATTCTCATATTGGCACTTCCAACGAAAGTGATTTTGCCTCCATCAAACATAATAAGGGCATTTTCAATTACCTCACCGTTTCCTAAATGGGCTGTGGCACCTTCAATAGAAATGGCTTGGGTTTGTGCTTTGGCTGGTGTTTGTTGCGCATGTATTGATCCAAAAACGATAAGGCACGCGACTGTTATATATATCTTGAAATATTTCATTTTTTTAATTTTAATTAATTTGAGTTTCTATATAATCGCAATGCATATCTACTTTTTCTTTTTTCTTAATAGGTTGCGTTTTTAAACCTTTGTTTTTAGCTTTCAGCATTTGATTGATAAGGATGTTTTTTTCTTTTTTAATTTCTGCACGAATGTTTTGGTCGCGATCTAAATCAAAATAAGTGGCACCTTCAATAATTGTTTTTTCTGCTTTAGCATAAATAGACATGGGATGGTCGGTCCATAAAACCACATCGGCATCTTTTCCTACTTTTATACTTCCCACGCGGTCATCAATATGTAATAATTTGGCAGGGTTTAAAGTGACAAACTTCCAAGCGTCTTCTTCGCTAATACCACCATATTTAACAGATTTTGCAGCTTCTTGATTTAAACGTCGAGACATTTCTGGATCGTCACTATTAATAGCCACCGTAACCCCTGCGTTATGCATAATGGCGGCATTGTAAGGAATGGCATCGTTAACCTCGTATTTGTAGGCCCACCAATCGCTAAACGTGGAACCACCAACGCCGTGTTCTACCATTTTATCGGCTACTTTATAGCCTTCTAAAATGTGGGTAAATGTGTTGATTTTAAAGTCGAATTGTTCTGCAACTTTCATCAACATATTAATTTCACTTTGAATATAAGAGTGACAAGAAATAAAACGTTCGCCATTCAAAATTTCAGAAAGCACCTCCATTTCAACATCTTTTCGATACGGTTTACCACTTTTTCTTAAAGCATCATATTCTTGTGCTCTAGTGAAATAATCGATATAAACTTGCTCGACACCCATTCTAGTTTGTGGAAAACGCACACCATTGGAATGTCTGGTTTGCTTTACGTTTTCACCTAAAGCAAATTTGATAAACTTTGGGGAATCGTCATAAATTAAGTTGTCGGCAGATTCTCCCCATTTTAATTTTATAATAGCCGAACGACCACCAATTGGATTTGCAGAACCGTGCAATACTTGGATAGACGTTACACCACCGGCAAGATTGCGATAAATGCCAATATCTTCATTATTGAGTACGTCTTCGATAGTTACTTCTGCTGATGAATTTTGTCCACCTTCATTAACCGAAGCTGTTGCAATATGAGAATGTTCGTCTATAATTCCTGCGGTTAAATGCTTTCCTGTAGCATCAATAATTTCAGCATGCCCTTCGGAAAGGTTTGTGCCTATTTTTGCTATTTTTCCATTTTTAATAAGGACGTCTGTATTTTTTAAAACACCATCTGCTTCACTCGTCCAAACTGTGGCATTTTTAAAAAGAATGGTTTCTTTTTTTGGAAGTGTTTTAAACCCATAAGCCGTATTCGGGTAGGTTACAGCAGCTATGTCGTTTAAAGTATCGTCTTCCTTTTTTTCTTTTTCTTCGGAATCGTCTTCGACTTGATCTCTTTTTTTAGCTGAAAAAGGTGTTTCGCTGCCATTTGGTAAAATGGCTTTTCCTTTTAATAAATCATCGTTTTCAACATGAGCTACAATACGAATAAATTCTTTAGAAAGCGAGTCTGCTGTGGTCATAGAAACTTGTATCCAGCCATCGCTATAGCTCATTTTAGAACCTAGAGTTTTATTGTTGCTTGTAATTTTAGATTTTAGTTTTTTAATATCACCTTCAATGGACATTTTGTAAGTGTCATCGGCTATGCTAAACTCATAATCTCCATTAATAGATTTAGTATGCATGTTGGTAATCACGTTCTGTTGGCCTTGCACCCAATTTTCATAAAGTTTAGTTTTCTTCTCAAAAATATCGCCAGAAGTAATTAAAAAATTGGCATAAGTTCCATTATTTAGGGTTCCTATTTTATCAGCTTCTCCTAATAATTGAGCAGGAATACTTGTTAAAGCTTCTAGTGCTTTGTCTTTAGAAAGTCCGTATTTAATAGCTTCCATTAATTTCTCTTTAAAATCTGTTGGCGATTTTAATAGATGTGTGGTTAATGCAAAATTGATGTTATTATCGGCTAAAACCTTAGGATTCGTAGGTTCTTGATTCCAAGCGCGCATGTCACTAAGTTCCAAAGCGCTTGTTAAAAAACTATTTTCAACATCATAAGCATCTTGAAAATTTATAGGTAATATTAATGAGGCATTCGTGTTTTTAATGTCATCAATACGTTCATATTCATCACCGCCACCCAAAATAACATATTGAATACCAAATTGATCTCCAATTTTGTCGGCTCTAAGAATATTGGTTTTATCACCTGCTTCAAAAATTTGAACTAAACCTTCATTTTTGTTTAAAGCTTCAATAGATAAATCTTTGGTTTTGCTCAGTCCTTTTTTATACCAAGCGGCATCGTTATACAACTGGCGCAGTAAAGCGATACTGCCCATAATAGAATTTGGATAGGCTTGTCTCGATAAAGCGCTTCTGCTAAAAGAAAGGTATTGTGCCGAATTTTCTTTAAGAATCCGTGTTTCGTTACCATTCTTATTATTTAAAGCCACAAGTGTACCGGTGCCACGATGAATACCGTCTTGAATATGGGTACTCACTACGCCAAAACCAGCGTCCAATAATGCTTTAGCTTTTTTAGAGTCGTATTTAAATTTAGAAAGCGCCTCATTTTCAGGCATCACATGGTCGTTCCAATAATATCCTGTTCTACTGGCATCGTATTGTGGTGTCTGACCTCTGTTTCCGCCAGCGCTTTTTGGTTTTTCAATGCCAAAATCAGAGTACATATCAATAAAAGAAGGATAAATACTTTTACCTTCTAGGTTAATAATTTTTGTGTTTTTAGGGATTTTAACATCCGTTCCAGTTGCTAATACTTTGCCGTCTTTTATTAACAGAATACCATTGTTAATAGTGTTGTCGCTGGAAACGTGAATTTTAGCATGTGTAAATGCCGTGTAATTGGTGTTTGTGGTTTTTACACCATCATTTTTTGGGAAATAATCTTGAGCAAATAGGGAGCTGCAACAAAAGAAGCTCAAGATTCCAATACATTTTTTAATCATAGTTAATAAGGGGTTAGTTTTTAGCTAAAAATAAGAATATCTATTAAGAACCCGAGGTGTTTTATATATAAAGTTGAAATGTTTAGTAATTTCTCATTTTTATTCAAAATAATTGACCAATAACGCCACAACATAGCTATAACTCTTCATACCTTTTGTCTGTTTGTTCGCTTTTAAAAAGCCATTATAAAAACTTTTAAACAACGGTTCCGTTGGATTTTGGTGCGCTTCCCAAAACAAACGGACTTCTTGATAATTCTTTAAAATGCCAATGTTAATGGTTTTAGAAAGCGCTTCATATTGTGCTTCATCCCTGCGGTAAATTTCATTTAAACAATAGCGCAATCCAAAAGTATAGCCACAATATTTAAAATATATATTGTCGTGATTTATAGCCGCCAAGCAACCAATAAAATTCGCTTCATTTTCGGCAGCAAAACCCAATTGGTGGGCGATTTCATGCGTTGTTGTGGTTGCAAATTTAAACTTCGGAATCAAGCCATCAACTTGCGCTTCATTGGTTAACGGATTTAAATATCCACTAAAACCCATATAGGTTAGCGGGTAACTAAATAAAGATTTTTTTACACTTTGCGGCGAGTATTCCAAATCTGGAAACACTTGTTTTAATCCCAAATACCCATCGGGAGCCAGCTTTAAAATATCATGTTTAGATAGCGGAACATCAACTTTTACCGTGTCATTTTTTGCAATCTCTAAATGCAAGGCATTGGCTTTTAAAATAAGTTGTTCAGTTACTTTTACCAGCTGTTCCGTAGAATATTCAGCATTTAAATTCAAACTTTTGTGCAGCGGTAATCGGTAATAATTAACCCCCCAGAATAAGTGAAAAGCAAAATATAATACCGAAACCGCCGAAAACACATCAACAAACCACTGTTTGGTATCCGTTTTTAAGCGTTTCCAATTCTTAAAAAACCAGCGAATAATATAAATTAATCCCACAGCATACACCAAATCACCAAAAGAAAATGGCAACCAACCCAAGCAAAACCGAAACATTTTCGATACATAAACATACAGTCCATTACTGTAATACGCTTCCACAAATTCGGGGTAATCCGCTAAAAATTTCACAAAAAAATACTGAGGAATCAGCAACAGCGCAATAATCGTTTTTTTTTCTTTCAACATAGCTCAAAAATACTAAAAATTTGTACCCAAAATGCAGTTCTAATTTATAAAGGTTTCTTCCTGCTTTCCGTTATATCTTTCTGCGAAGCCGTCCCGAATTTGTTTCTGGCTCTCATCAAGATTGCTTTTTTGTTGCTAGGGCATGCTGTTTAATAAATAGTTCGCATAAAGGATGCCACTTCAATCAGGAGTAGCTGCCAATATCTAGGTAATTTTGCTAACTTTGCATTAAAATGTAAACAAAATGAGCGCAGAAATAAGAAATTTAAAACCCAAAGCACTTTGGAATAAATTCGCCGATTTAAATGCCGTACCACGTCCGTCAAAAAAAGAAGAACGTGTTATTGCTTTTATGAAAGCCTTTGGTGAAAATCTTGGTTTTGAAACCATGGTAGATGAAGTGGGTAATGTCATTATAAAAAAGCCCGCCACGGCAGGTATGGAAAATAGAACCACAATCGTTATGCAATCGCATTTAGATATGGTGCACCAAAAAAATAACGATACTGAATTCGATTTTGATACTCAAGGCATCCAAATGTATGTCGATGGCGATTGGGTTCGCGCAAAAGGCACGACGTTAGGAGCCGATAACGGATTAGGAGTAGCCACGATTATGGCTATTTTAGAAAGTAGCGATATTCCACATCCAGCTATTGAAGCCTTGTTTACTATAGATGAAGAAACAGGAATGACGGGAGCTCAAGGCTTAAAAGGTGGTTTGCTTACTGGCGGTATTCTTTTAAACTTAGATACCGAAGAAGATGATGAAATTGGTGTAGGTTGTGCTGGTGGTATCGATGTGACTGCAACACGAACTTACGAACAAGAAGAAACGCCTGAATTTAAAATAGGTTATAAAATAACCGTAAAAGGATTGCAAGGTGGCCACTCGGGAATGCAAATTCACGAAGGTTTAGGAAATGCTAACAAAATAATGAACCGTGTCCTTTTTGATGGTTTTGAGAATTTTGGTTTACGAATTTCTGAAATAGATGGTGGAAGTTTACGCAATGCCATTCCTCGTGAAAGTAATGCCATTGTTGCTATCGATGGAATTCACGAAGACGCTTTTCTTCTTGAAATGAAAGAGCAGGAAGCACTACTAAAAGCCGAACTTAAAACCATGGAGCCTAACTTAGAAATTGTAGTTTCTAAAGTAGAATCTCCGGAAAATATTATGGATTTAGGGGTTCAAGAGGGTTTAACACGTGCTATTTATGCGGCATGGAATGGTGTGTATCGCATGAGTGCCGATATTCCGGATTTGGTAGAAACATCAAATAATATAGCGCGAGTTATTGTAAAAGATGGCCATATAAAAATTGGTTGTTTAACACGGTCTTCAGTGGAGAGTTCTAAGTGGGATTTAGCAAATACGCTGCGGGCTACTTTCGAATTAACAGGTTGCGAGGTTGAGTGTAATGGAGATTATCCAGGTTGGACACCAAATATGGATTCGGCTATTTTAAAAGTATTAGATGGTTTGTACGAGAAATTACATGGCGAAAAAGCTCATATTGCCGCATGTCACGCTGGTTTAGAATGTGGTATTCTTGGTACTAATTATCCAGAAATGGACATGATTAGTTTCGGACCAACAATAAAAGGAGCACATTCTCCAGATGAGCGTGCTCAAATTTCATCGGTTCAAAAATATTGGGAGTTTGTTTTAGAAATTTTAAAAGAGATTCCTGTAAAAGCTTAGGTTTAAGTTTTTTAATATTCAAGTTGTAAAACCTGTTTCTAGCAAAACTTTTTGTTTGAAATGGGTTTTTTATTTTTAGTCGCAGTCGCAGTCGCAGTCGCAGTCTCAGTAGCAGTCAAAATTTTTGTTCAGAATGTCATGCCGACGCTAGGAGGTATCACACGCGATTCCGTAAGTGTGAGCATAGCTTTATGTGATTTCTCCTCACGTCGAAATGACAATGGGAGGTTTTATTAGGGTTGGGCGTATATTAAAAAAAATCAAGGTAAAGTTTAGGTTTGCAGTTTTTTTTGCTCAATGATTATTGTTGTTACGGTTAAATTTTTAATTAGGAATGTCATGCCGACGCTAGGAGGTGTCACACAGGATTCGGTAAGTGTGAGCATAGCTTTATGTGATTTCTCCTCACGTCGAAATGACAATGGGAGGTTTTATTAGGGTTCGGTGTGTATTAAAAAAAATCTAGGTAAAGTTTAGGTTTGGAGTTTTTTTGCTCAACGACTATTATTGTTACGGTTAAATTTTTGATTCAGAATGTCATGCCGACGCTAGGAGGTATCACACAGGATTCGGTAAGTTTGAGTATAACTTTATGTGATTTCTCCTCACGTCGAAATGACAATGAGAAACTGTTAGTCGTCATCCTTTTCCGGAACGGGGTCGTAGCCTGAACCTCCCCAGGGATGACAACTAAATATCCGTTTTATCGCTAACCAGCCACCTTTAAATAATCCGTGTTTTTGTAGCGCCTCTTTGGCGTAATGGGAGCAAGTAGGATGGAACCTACAGGTTGCCGGTGTTAATGGTGATATCAAATTTTGATAGACCTTTATTATAAATAAAAACGGTGCTATTAAAATTTTTTTCAACATCATATTTCAAATCTTAAAATGTGAATTCCTATAAATTCAGGAAAGGGCTGTTTTAGTTCACCGAATAGGTGGTGCCGTCTTTTCCGTCTTTTAAAACAATACCAACTTCGGCTAATTCATCACGTATTTTATCCGATAAAGCAAAGTCTTTATTCGCACGAGCTTCTTGTCTTAATTTTATTAAAACACTTACAGCTCCCGATAATTTATCGGTTCCAGAATCATTTTTAGCCGTATTTTCTAAACCTAAGACATCAAAAACAAAACTGTTTAAGGTGTCTTTTAAGGTGTTTAAATCTTCAGCAGAAACTGTTTCGCTACCTTCTTTTATTTGATTGATATATTTAACAGCTTCAAATAAATGAGCGATTAAAATAGGCGAATTAAAATCGTCGTTCATCGCATCGTAACAAGATTGTTTCCATGCGTTGATGTCGATAGATGATGTTTCAGAGGCTTTTAAATCTTCTAATAAGTTAACGGCATCCATCAATCTGTAAAACCCTTTTTCACTGGCTAATAAACCGGCATCGGTTAAATCGAGTACACTGCGGTATGAGGATTGTGCTATAAAAAAACGAATGACACTTGGTGCGTAGGCTTTACTAAAAAAGTTATTGTTTCCCGAAAGTAATTCATCAGGATTAATAGTATTTCCAGTAGATTTAGACATACGTTGTCCGTTTAATTCCAACATATTGGCGTGCATCCAATAATTTACAGGCGATTTGCCTTTGGCAGCTTCATTCTGTGCTATTTCACATTCGTGGTGCGGGAATTTTAAATCCATCCCACCACCGTGAATATCAAATTGATCCCCTAAATATTTTGTACTCATGGCAGTACATTCCAAATGCCAACCTGGAAAACCATCGCTCCACGGTGAAGGCCAACGCATAATGTGTTGTGGTTCTGCTTTTTTCCAAAGGGCAAAATCTTGTGGATTTTTTTTATCGCTTTGTCCGTCGAGTTCGCGGGTGTTATGTATTAAATCTTCTACCTTTCGTTTACTTAGTATGCCGTATTCATGAGATTCATTGAATTTATGAACATCAAAATAAACCGATCCGTTTACTACGTATCCAAATCCATTTTCAATAATGGTGGAAATAAGTTCAATTTGTTCAATAATATGTCCCGTTGCCGTAGGTTCTATACTTGGCGGTAAAAAATTAAAAGTATTTAATATATTATGAAAATCTACGGTGTAGCGTTGCACCACTTCCATAGGTTCTATTTGTTCTAAGCGCGCTTTTTTAGTGATTTTATCTTCACCAGCATCGGCATCATTTTCCAAATGCCCAGCATCGGTAATATTGCGTACATAACGCACTTTGTAGCCTAAATGTTTTAGGTAACGAAATACCATATCGAAGGACATAAACGTTCTCACGTTTCCTAAATGGACATTGCTGTAAACCGTTGGGCCGCAAACGTACATGCCAACATAACCGGGTTCAATAGATTTAAAGGTTTCTTTTTTTCCTGTAAGTGTATTGTATATTTTTATGGGGTTATGCTCGTAAAGTTGCATGGGTTTGTTGTGGAGTTTATTGTTAATCGAAATAAAAATCTTGATGAAATATTCTGGCTAAAAACTTTCTTAAGAAGGAAGTCTTACTAAAATTTAGTTTCCATTTTAATGTATTCTAAAAGCTCTCTTCTGGTCGCTTCTTCTTTAAATTTACCGCCAAATTCTGATGTTACGGTGCTACTTTCAATATCGCGAATACCTCTAGAATTTACACATAAATGTTTGGCATCGATTATACAGGCTACATCTTGTGTGTTTAAAACTTTTTGAAGTTCTTTTACAACTTGAATGGTTAAACGTTCTTGAACTTGAGGGCGTTTGGCGTAATAATCGACAACGCGATTCATTTTAGATAAACCAACTACGGTGCCGTTAGAAATATAAGCAATATGGGCTCTTCCTACAATGGGTAATAAATGGTGTTCACAAGTTGAATATACGGTAATATTTTTTTCAACAAGCATTTCGCCGTATTTGTATTTATTATCAAACGTGGACGCTTTGGGTTTTTTCTTAGGATCTAAGCCACTGAAAATTTCGTTTACAAACATTTTTGCAACACGATTTGGCGTGCCATTTAAGCTATCGTCTGTTAAGTCTAGGCCTAAAGTTTCCATGATATGGCGTACATCGGCTTTAATAAGTTCTATTTTTTCAGAATCAGAACGTTCGAATGCATCATCTCTTAACGGCGTGTCTGAAGAAGTGCCAATATGATTTTCACCTATAGCATCATATTCTTCAATATTATTTTCAATTTTCATATGTGAAAAAATCTATTTTTTAGTCTGCAAAGATAAGTAATTACGTTTTATCTTAATAGATAATTGTTATTTGTAATTGGTCTGTTTTTTTATGGATATATTACAATAAAAAACAAAAAAGCTTAAACGTTTTATGGTTTAAGCTTTTTATAGTATTTGTGGTCTGTTTAAGTTTTAAATATTGAAGCTTAAAGAGAGTGTAAGATTCGAATTTTTATTATCAATATCTACCAAGCCAAGATTGTGTATGGTAGATTGGTAAGAGCGTTTAGCTTGATCGAAGGTAACGTCTAGTTTTGTGTTTCCAAAGTTATAACCAAGACCTAGTGAAAACCCGTTTAAATCGCCAACCGTAACGCCATTGGCATAAGGGCTTTCTTCGTATCGGTAACCACCTCTAAAACTGATTTGATTCACTTTATATTCACCACCAAGGCGGTAAGTTGACGCTGAGGTTAATTCGTTGCTCATGTCTCCGGTTAAATAGGCATACTCAGTTTCTGTTTGTGGATCATTAAAACCTTTTCCTATTTTAAATTTAGTGTTGCCATAATTTTTGTTTGAATAATCGAAACTAATTAAACCGCTTCTACCAAAGATATAGGCTAAACTTCCTGTGTATTTTGCAGGGGTTTGTAATCTGTATTCTGGATAAACGTTTATTACGTTCGGATTTAAAGCATCAATGTTTTGGTTTAATAACTCGCTAGTATCTAAAAACTGAGTTGTTTCCTCTTTTATAGTGTACCAAGTAGGAGAACTATATGTTAATCCCACTCTAAATTCTGGAGTCACTTTTAAAATACCTCCCACTTGTAAAGAAAAACCGTTTCCTGTGGTAGATAATGAATTATCGAAATCAATAGAGGTTATTAATCCCCCGTTATTATTATCTTCAAGAAGCGATGTGGTTCTTTGGTAATCAATAAAATGAGAATTTAAGTTTACACCTATATATAAATTATCTTCATATTGTGTTGCAAAATTAAAGCTTATTTTTCCGTTATAACCTGTTTCAATATTGGTGTAACGGTGTTCAAAATTACCAGTATTGATGTTGGCTGTGTATGTTGTGTTTGCATCATCAGTTAAATCATCGGGTTCTAAAATAAAAGATTCAAAACCTAAAAAAGCTTGCTGATAGGCAAAACCATATTGACTGTTAATTCTTGCGTAAGCTCCTGAAATTGATTCATTAGATGAAGCTGAAATTTGATCTAACCGTCTGCCGTCGGCATAATCATAAAAATAACTTGCTATAGAATTACTAAACTGTCCGTCGTCTGCTGTATTGATTCCCGCAGCATACCAACTATCATTATGGTCATTAGTTCTATCATAAGCAACACCTAATGTGAATTTTCTCCAAGGCGAATTGTTGTTATTGTTTCTAAATACGAAAGAAGCCCCACCTTGACTTAAATCGAATTTAGAATCATTAGTTTTTTGGGTGTTGCCAAAGTAAGTTGCCTTATTATTTTTATCGGCACTTACAAAAGATAGAGCGGCATGGCTTTGACTAAAAACAGCAGAGCCTGCTGGGTTAATACTAACGGCGCTCATGTCACCTCCTAGGGCTCCAAAGGCACCACTTAGCCCTCTAAATCTTGCGCTTCCCATAACTTCGTCTTGCGAGTATCTTAGGGCATCAGTAATATCTTGTGCATATATAGTAGACATAGAAAGTAATCCTATGGCTAGTAAACTTAACTTTTTCATATATAATGTTCTTTTTTTTAGTATGAATTAACGACGTCTTCCACTACTTGATGATCTTGAAGCCGAACTGGAGCGGCTAGATGAACTTCTCGTTGTAGTACTTGGTGTATAGGTTCTTGAACTAGTAGATGTTCTACTACGATATGTAGGTGTTGATGTTCTACTACTTTTTGATGGTGTATATGTAGAGGTACGTCTAGTTGTTGTTGATGTTGATCTTGTTGTTGAATTTGTAGATGGTGATCGTGTTACGGTAGTACTAGGTCTTGAAGTGCTCGTGGTTGTCGTGCTACTTCTTCTCACAGTACTTGTAGAGGGTGTCGTACTTCGTCTTACCGTTGTGTTTTTACTGCCAGAAGTTACAGCTGTGCTACTTCTTCTTGTGGTTGTATTGTATTTTGAAGTTGAATTTCGTGATGATGATGGAGTTGATACAGTACTTCTACGTGATGTTGTACCGCTTGTGTTTAAACTGTTGGTGCGGCGAGATGTTGTTGCATAAGAACCTCTTCTACTAGCGCTATACGACACTCTGTTATTGTAGTATCTGTTGTTATTGTATCCGTTGCCGTAGTATCCGTGAAATCCATTATTATACCAAGGCCGGCTATAACCCCAACCGCCATAAAACATACCGCCAAAATAAGGATTGTATCTGTAAGGATTATAATAGCCCCAACTGTTAAATCTGTTATATCCCCAATTGTTGTAAAGGTTCCATTCCCAACTATTATATCCCCAAGTGTTCCATCCATAATTGTTCCAACCGTTATTTATATAGTTTATAGTAACGTTGTCGGTTTGTTGTCCCCATCCTGCATAGCCTTGGTAATCGTTTTGGTAGTTGCTATCATCTGTAATAACATCATTTTCAGCGTAATTATTACTTTCGTAGTTGTCAATATCCGTAAATATTTCGCTGTTTTCTATCATTTGTTCGGTTGCTAAGGCCCCGTTTTTGAAATAATTTTGATAATATTCACTATTAGAATAACTTGGTGCATCAATGACTGCTTCGTTTTGAACAACGCGAACAGTTTCATCTCCATAAATCCCATCATTGTCAACACCTACGTATTGATATGAGCCACAAGATGACAAGCCAATTAACAAAGCAAGGAGTGCTAAGTTTGGCATTTTTTGTTTTAAGTAGCTATTTAATTGCATATCTGTATAATTTTATTGTTGGACATTACAAAAATAGTTAGTTTTGCTGAACTATTTTATTATTTAACATAATCACAATTTTTGTGCCAAAACATCAATATGAGCAAAAAACTTACTAGTAGAGCGGAAGATTATTCTAAGTGGTATAACGAACTGGTTGTAAAAGCAGACATGGCAGAGAATTCGGCCGTTAGAGGTTGTATGGTAATTAAGCCCTATGGCTATGCTATTTGGGAGAAAATGCAAGCGCAATTAGATAAAATGTTTAAAGAAACAGGACATCAAAATGCTTATTTTCCTCTTTTCGTTCCTAAAAGTTTATTTGAAGCAGAAGAAAAGAATGCCGAAGGTTTTGCTAAAGAATGTGCCATTGTTACACATTATAGATTACAAAACGATCCTGATAAACCTGGGAAGTTACGTGTAGATCCAGAGGCTAAATTGGAAGAAGAACTTATTGTTAGACCAACTTCCGAAGCTATTATATGGAATACGTTTCGTGGATGGGTGCAATCGTACCGCGATTTACCTTTACTTATTAATCAATGGGCCAATGTGGTGCGTTGGGAAATGAGAACACGTTTGTTTTTGCGTACAGCTGAATTTTTATGGCAAGAAGGTCATACTGCTCACGAAACAAAAGCAGAAGCATTGGCAGAGGCAAAAACCATGAATAATGTATATGCCACATTTGTAGAAAAATTTATGGCTATTCCAGTTGTACAAGGGGTGAAAACAGAAAGCGAACGTTTTGCTGGTGCCGATGAAACTTATTGTATTGAAGCTTTAATGCAAGACGGAAAAGCACTGCAAGCAGGAACGTCTCACTTTTTAGGACAAAATTTTGCGAAGGCATTCGATGTTAAATTTGCCAATAAAGAAGGGAAACAAGATTATGTTTGGGCAACCTCATGGGGCGTTTCTACACGATTAATGGGCGCTTTAATAATGACGCATAGTGATGATCTTGGGTTGGTTTTACCTCCAAGCTTAGCACCTAATCAAGTGGTTATTGTTCCTATATATAAGTCTGAAGAAGATTTAAACGCTATTACCGAAGTCGCTAATACTATAATGAGCGATTTACGAGAAAGACACATGACGGTTAAATTTGATAATAGAACCACACACAGACCAGGGGCGAAATTTGCACAACACGAATTACAAGGTGTGCCTTTACGTATTGCTATTGGAGCCAGAGACCTCGCAAATGGTACGGTTGAGGTTGCTAGACGTGATACGTTAACAAAACAAGTTGTTCCGTTAGCCGATTTAACAGAAGTTATTGATGCTCTATTAAAAGAAATTCAAGACGCTTTATTTAAAAGAGCTTTAGATTTTAGAAATTCTCATATTACAGAAGTGAATTCTTTTGAAGAATTTAAAAATGTTTTAGAAAATAAAACAGGATTTATTTCTGCACATTGGGATGGTACTACAGAGACAGAAGATAAGATAAAAGAGATTACAAAAGCGACCATTAGATGTATTCCATTGAATTTCAAAGAAGAAGCAGGTGAGTGCGTGTATTCGGGAAAACCATCAAAAGGACGCGTGTTATTTGCAAAGGCTTATTAATTAAAAAAAAGTAAAAAAGTTTTTAAAAAATACTTGCAGAACTTAAATTAAGATGTATCTTTGCACCCGCAATGGAAAACATTGTAAGTTATTTGAAAGTATTTAAAAAAATAAATTTGCAGATTAAAAATAAAGTTTTATATTTGCACACTCAAAAAATAATGGCCCGTTCGTCTATCGGCTAGGACGCCAGGTTTTCATCCTGGTAAGAGGGGTTCGATTCCCCTACGGGCTACAATTTAAAAAATTAAGAAAAACAAAATGGCAAATCATAAGTCAGCATTAAAAAGAATTAGAAGTAACGAAGCAAAGCGTTTAACTAATAAGTATCAGCATAAAACTACTCGTAATGCTATTAAAAAATTACGTGAGTTAACTGATAAAAGTGAAGCTGAGGCATTTTATCCTTCAGTTATATCTATGTTAGATAAATTGGCTAAGAAAAATGTTATTCATGCTAATAAAGCGGCTAACCTTAAGTCTGGTTTAGCAAAACATGTTGCTGCACTTTAATTGATTTAAAGTTTATGATATTAAAAAGCTTCTCAGAAATGAGAAGCTTTTTTTTTGTATTATTTTAAGACGCTTATAGTGTAAAAAGTAATTTAAAAATATAAATTTGCAAATAGAATACGTTTATTAATCATATAATATTATCTCAGTTGGAAAATCAAAAAGCAAATAAATTAGTCGATAAAATTCTTAAAGATCTGGATAAGTCAGGTATTAATAAAGAAACATTAATCGATGATATTAAGGAATTAAGAGCTTATGCTTTAGAAGAAAAAGTACCGTTGGTGGTAAAAATATTAAGGTATACTTATGAGCATTTGGAAGCCAATAGTACCTTTCTAATTCCTATTCTTGATGATGAGCCTTTAGATGAAGAAGAAGCTCCAGCTGTAAACGAATTGGATACGCCAGTAGAAAGTTTAAAGTATTTAATAGCACTTACAAAAAACCTGAACAATAAAGGTAATATTGCCGATTTAAGAGAATATAAAGAACTTTTTGCAAAGTATTAATAGTCATGTGATGACGTTAAAACCAGTAATAGGTTTTATATTATAAACACAAAAGCCTAAATATTATTTTTTAATGTTTAGGCTTTTATGTTTACTTCATTAATGGATTTAAAAAACCGAATAATAAAGCTTTTGTTTAGATTTAAATATTTAATTTTAAGCTTTAATTAATCGATATCGATTAATTAAAAAAAGAACGTAAATTACTTACTGAAATAATTAACAAAGAGTTTTTTTGGAGTACGCCTCCGAAATTTTATCTTTTTAAACGTATTATGAACTATATACTTTTCGACGGACCATCAAGAAACAATTTATTGCCTTTCACTTTTACGCGTCCTGTTGCAGATATTAGGGTGGGAGTTTTAACCATTCGTGAAAAATGGGAGCATTATTTAAGTTGTACAACGACTACAATAACGGAAGATTATTTGGCAGATAAATACCCAATGGTGGAAATGGAATTTAATATTATGATTAATGCATCATACCTTCCAAATCCGGATTTAGTTGAAATAATTAAAGATTTAAAAGAAAATCAAGCTATTTTTCAAGATGAAGATGTTATTGCTTTTTATGCTGTAGAAGGGCAAGAGGATATCGATTTTGATAGCTATGATGCTATTGAATATCATCAGGAGGTTATAAAAATTGAAAATACTTGGGATATTTTTAAAAAAAATAAAGCAGCCATTCAAGAAGATTTTAATTTATTAACGGCAGATCGCGAATCGGAACCTATTTCTGATACTAATAGATTAATAGCACCCGAAAATATTTTTATAGAAGCAGGTGCCAAACTTGAATTTGTAAGCCTTAATGCAACCGATGGACCTATTTATATCGCTAAAGATGCAGAAATAATGGAAGGTGCGCTTATTCGTGGGCCATTTGCATTATGTGAATCTTCAACAATAAAAATGGGCGCTAAAATTTACGGACCAACTACTATCGGGCCATTTAGTAAAATAGGTGGGGAAGTAAGTAACTCTGTTGTTTTTGGGTATTCTAATAAAGGACATGAAGGATTTTTAGGGAATTCAGTGCTTGGGGAATGGTGTAATTTAGGTGCCGATACTAATAATTCGAATTTAAAAAACAACTATGCCGAAGTGCGTTTATGGGATTATCAATCGGAAGGTTTTGCAAAAACAGGGCTTCAGTTTTGTGGACTAATGATGGGAGATCATAGTAAATGTGGTATAAATACCATGTTTAATACAGGTACTGTTATTGGGGTAAGTGTGAATATTTTTGGAACTGGATTTCCACGTAATTTTGTGCCGAGTTTTTCTTGGGGTGGCAGTAGCGGTTTTTCAACATACGGAACAAAAAAGGCTTTTGAAGTTTGTGAAAAGGTTATGGAACGACGACAAGTTGAGTTCTCCGATCAAGATAAAGCCATCTTGGAACAAGTTTTTGAAGACACTCAAAAGTATAGAAGGTATTAGTAAAATAATTGAATACGTCGTAAAGTACCTGGAATTCAAAAATGTAATATTGATGAAGTGGTGACACATAATTAATAATATTTCTCGTAGTATCGAGTTGGTTTTTTTGTGTTGTTTACGACTTATAATTTTTAAGTTGTGTTATGAAAAAAACAAAGTTTTCTATTAGCAATATTATTTTTGTTATTCTAATTGTGTTATTAATTATTCCACAAACGCGATTGCCTATACAGGTGTTTTTACATAAAGGTTTGGCTTTAATTAGTCCTTCGGAAATTAGCGAGAATAAACAGGAAACCTTAGCGTCCTATTCCGGTTGGGATTTAATCGATTCCAAAGGGCAACGTTTCAATTTTAAAGAAGCAAAAGGCAAGGTTGTTTTTATTAATTTCTGGGCTACTTGGTGTCCGCCGTGTATTGCAGAAATGCCAAGTATCGATCATTTATATAAAGATTATAGCGATCGTGTCGTGTTTTTGCTTGTTTCAAATGAAGAAGCTAAAGCCATTACTAACTTCCAAAGTAAAAATGACTATAGTTTTAAATTTCATCAACAGTTAACTCAGGCGCCAAAAGTGCTTCAAACTAGTAGTATTCCGCAAACTTATATTATTGATAAAAAAGGGCATATCGTTATGGATAAAACAGGGGCTGCTAATTGGAATAGCGACAGCGTACGTAATTTATTGGACGATTTATTAAAATCTGAATAAAGCGGTGTTTCAAAAATACGATAAGCCGCGAGCTCCTTTTGATGTCTAATTAATCTTGTTTTTTCACCCTTTTTAATTCCAATAAATTAATAGGATTAATCCCTAAACCAGTAACGTTTTTTCGTGTAAAACGTACAACTTCATCATAAAACATGGGGATAATAGGTGCTTCTTGCATTACTAAAGAATCCATTTTTTTGTAAAGTAGGGCTCGGTTTTTAGGTTTGGTTTCTGTAAAAGCGCGTTCGTACCACGTATCGAATAAGGCATTCTTAAAATGTGTGTAGTTTGGGCCATGTGGCGCAAAGTTTTTACTGTAATATAGAGAAAGGTAATTTTCAGCATCGGGATAATCGGCCACCCAACTGGCTCTAAACATATCGAGTTTGCCATTCGCTTTTCCTTCTTTTAAAGTGGCTGCCGGAATCACATCAATATTTACTGTAAGTCCTGTTTTTTGGAGCTCACGCTGTATAAATTCACAAAAACTTAAATAATTACCAATCGTTGTTATGGTAATTTCAGGGTTTGGAATCCCGCTTTCTTTTTTAAATTGTTCAATAAGTTGTTTAGCTTTTTCGGGTTTATAGCTAAACCCTGCCGTTTCGTTATAGCCGGGTAGTCCTTTCGGGATAAAACCACCGTTTGCAGGAATGCCAACCCCATTACGTAAATAGATCATCATTTTTTTACGGTCGAATCCATAATTAACTGCTTGTCTTAATAATTTCGACTGTATTTCTGGTGTTTCAGAATCCATGTAAAACGCTAAATATTCGGTATTTAAATAAGGGCCTCGAATGAGGGTTGTGTTTTTTTCATATTTATCGCGTAATGCTCCACTGGCGGTTAAAATTTCATCTTTATATGATGCGTCTAATCCGGATACAAAATCGATATTTCCTTGAGCAAATTGCATAAACTCACTCTGTTTGTCTGGTAAAAAAGTAATGGCAACCGCTTCTAAATACGGTAGAGGCTTTCCTTTTTCATCGTATTCGAAATAATTGTTGTTTTTTCTAAAAACGAGTTTAATATTTTCTTCCCAACGTTTAAATTTAAAAGGACCTGTGCCAATAGGGTTTGCTCTAAAATCGGATTGGTAGTGCTCCACAATTTCTTTAGGAACCACCGAGCAATATTTCATAGTTAATAACCCCAAAAAAGCTGGAAATGGTTGTTTTAGTTTTATTTGAAAAAGGCTGTCGTTTATGGCTTTAAAACGGTCTACTTTGTTTAAAATCCAACTTCCGGGTGAGGCTATTTGTTTATCGAGTAAGCGGTTTAAACTGTATTCAAAATCGGAAGCTTTTACGGTTCTTGTAGAATCTTTTCCGAATAATTCATGTTTATGAAAAAACACATCATCGCGTAAATTGAAAATATAGGTTTTAGCATCTTCGGAAATCGTCCAACTTTTGGCAATGCAAGGGTTTACGTTTAGGTTTTCGTCCATTTGCACTAAACCATTAAAGAGTTGGTTGGTAGCCCAAATATCGGCGATATCCTTAGAAAAAGCAGGATCCAGCGATCCTATGTTTTTATGTTCGTTATATCGAAAAACAAGTTGATCTTTATTGGTAGTCGTATCTGTTTTACAAGAAAATAAGCATAAAAGAATGCAACCAATTGAAATATAGTTTGTTATTTGAAACGCAACATGTTTTATCATATAACTTATAAATTGTAAATTTGCAGACTTTTTAAATGTAAAGATAAATTTAATAAGACCCTGAAACAAGTCAAGGCTCCCAAAATATAATGAATAAAAAAGTTGCATTTTATACCCTAGGTTGTAAACTGAATTTTTCTGAAACTTCTACTATTGCTAGAAATTTTGATAATGAAGGTTTTGATCGCGTCGATTTTTCTGAAAAAGCTGATATTTATGTTATAAATACCTGCTCGGTAACCGAAAATGCAGATAAGCGTTTTAAAACTATTGTTAAGCAAGCGCAAAAGGCCAATCCGGATGCTTTTGTGGCTGCTGTGGGATGCTATGCGCAATTAAAACCACAAGATTTAGCCGATGTAAACGGGGTTGATTTAGTACTTGGTGCCACCGAAAAGTTTAAAATTACGGATTATATTAACGATTTGTCTAAAAACGATTTTGGCGAAGTGCATTCTTGCGAAATAGAGGAAGCCGATTTTTATGTAGGTTCTTATTCTATAGGCGATAGAACTCGTGCTTTTTTAAAGGTGCAGGATGGATGCGATTATAAATGTACCTATTGTACCATTCCTTTGGCTCGTGGTATTTCGCGTAGTGATACAATGGCAGGTGTATTGAAAAATGCTCGTGAAATTTCCAAAAAAAATATAAAAGAAATTGTTTTAACCGGGGTTAATATTGGCGATTATGGTAAAGGCGAATTCGGAAACAAAAAACACGAGCATACTTTTTTAGATTTAGTAACGGAATTAGATCAAGTGGAAGGTATTGAGCGTTTACGTATTTCATCAATTGAGCCTAATTTATTGAAGAATGAAACTATAGATTTAGTATCCAAATCTAGGGCATTTGTACCGCATTTTCATATTCCTTTACAATCGGGGAGTAATGAGATTCTTAAAAGAATGAAACGCCGCTATATGCGTGAACTGTATGTTGATCGTGTAAATAAAATAAAAGAAGTGATGCCACATGCCTGCATTGGTGTGGATGTTATTGTTGGATTTCCTGGAGAAACGGACGAACATTTTTTAGAAACGTATCATTTTTTAACCGAGTTAGATATTTCATATTTACATGTGTTTACTTATTCGGAACGCGATAATACGGAGGCAGCCGAAATGGACGGTGTTGTTGCAGGAAATGTGCGTAGCAAGCGTAGTAAAATGTTACGTGGTTTATCGGTTAAAAAACGTCGTGCTTTTTATGAAAGCCAGTTAGGAAGCTCCCGAACGGTTTTGTTTGAAAGTGAAAATAAAGAAGGATATATTCAAGGGTTTACAGAAAATTATGTGAAAGTAAAAACACCTTGGAATCCAGAACTTGTAAATACATTACATAATATAGAACTCACAGAGATAGATGAGGATGGTTTAGTTCGTTTTAATTTTGAAACCTCATAATTTTGAAATAAAAAAAGCCGAAACGTTTTAAATGTTTCGGCTTTTTTGTAATTTTTTTTAATAGAATTTAAATTCTTACACCTACGGGCAGCATGCGTTTATACTTCCTGTTGCCTCTAACAAATTTTGCTATTTCGGGGCAAGTAGGCATAACGCTTAAGTTACGTTCAGCTATTTGTTCGAAAACAGCTGTTAGAAAATCTTTTTTAAAGTTTTCATCCTCAATTTCTTCGGGAACAATAAGCTTTGTTAAAAATATTTTTCGTTCTTGTAAAGAGTACTCTATTATGGCCAAATGGTCATCGATTTTTATTTCAAATTGACGTAAAAAATCATTATCATTCAATTCAGCAGCTTCAACCATATCATAAAATTGTTTAAATTATTCCCAAACTTAAAATAGTGGGAACTATTTTGTATAAGTTTGTATTGCAAAAATACGAAAAAAAAACGTTATAGAGTTGTTAATTAGAACTTAATCCCTTATGCATCAAGAGCTAATACATGTTTATTTAATGCCCGGAATGGCTGCTAGTCCGCTAATTTTTGAAAATATTAAATTACCTGAAGATACTTTTAAAATCCATTTGTTAGAGTGGATGATTCCTTTAGAAAATGAGTCGCTAAATGCTTATGCTATGCGTATGGTAGCACATATAAAACATGAAAATATTGTGTTGTTGGGGGTGTCTTTTGGTGGTGTTTTGGTTCAAGAAATGGCAAAACTTATAAAACATAGAAAGCTTATTATTGTATCGAGTGTAAAGTCGATGCATGAACTGCCTAAACGCATGTTGTTGGCAAAAGCGACTAAAGCTTATAAATTGGTTCCAACGCAATTGGCATCAAATATTGATGTATTTGAAAAATACGCTGTAGGGAAGGTGGTTAAAAAACGCATAGAACTGTATCAAAAATACCTTTCGGTAAATGATAGTCGTTATTTAGCTTGGGCTATCGAGAATATGGTGTGTTGGAGTCAAAAAAGACCACCAAAACATATTATACATATTCACGGTGATGAAGATGGCGTTTTTCCTATTAAAAACATAAAAAAATGTATTGTTATAAAGAAGGGAACACATATTGCTGTTATTAATAAATACAAATGGTTTAATGAAAATTTGCCGAAAATAATTTTAGAAAATTAGAATAATAACTTTATATTTAATCAAAAGTTTATAAAAATGAAAATAGTACAAAAAGCGCTGGCATTAGTAGGATTATTAAGTTTATGCCTGTTATTTATTAATGCCTTCCAAGATGCTCCAACCGATGAGAATTTTGAAACTAAGCAGGCAAACGATTATAATGTGTATGCTTTGCAAGTTCCTGAATATTTAAATTTTGCAGGAGAACCTATGCCGTTACAAAATCCAGATATTTTAGAGCGCATGGATCGCGAACTTCTTGTAAATACGTATTGGCAATCCAATGGTTTATTGATGTTTAAAAGAGCCAAAAAGTACTTTCCAATTATAGAACCTATTTTGGAAAAATATAATATTCCGGACGATTTTAAATATTTAGCCGTTATAGAAAGTGGGTTAACAAATGCCGTTTCTCCAGCAGGGGCAAAGGGTTTTTGGCAAATTATGCCGGCTACTGCTCGTGAAAATGGATTGGAAGTAAATAGTAATGTTGACGAACGTTATAATTTAGAAATGGCAACCGAAGTGGCTTGTAAATATTTATTAAAAGCCAAAGCTAATTTAGGATCTTGGACCTTGGCAGCTGCAGCTTATAATGCTGGAAATGCGGGGATCTCACGAAGATTAAGAGATCAAAAAGTAAAAGGGTATTACGATTTACTTTTGGGTGAAGAAACTGGGCGCTATATGTTTAGAATTGTTGCTTTAAAAGAAATTTTATCACATCCAAGTAAATATGGTTTTAACTTTAGAGATAAAGATTTATATACTTCCGTGCCAACTTATAAAGTTCCTGTAGATACCGCGGTAACCGATTTTACAGCCTTTGCTAAAACCTACGGTATAAACTATAAAATATTGAAAATACATAATCCTTGGTTGAGAGAACCACACCTTAATAATAAATCTAGAAAACAATATTATATTGATATTCCTAAAAAAGGATATTATAATTAAAAGTTATTGCTCCAGATTTTTTAAGCTGATAATTTTAACTTTTCGATTTTTTTGAAAGTCGAAACGTTTTTTTATTAGTAATTGATAAAGCGAGAATACTAAAAAAGTTTGACCAACGATCAATTCCTGAAACACAAAAAGCAGAGCCGATATACGCGAAACAGTTGTCGATTAAAATAGTAATATTTTGGATAGACAACTTTGCTAAAAACAGGACGTATTCAAAAAATAACCCACAAAAAAAGCCAACACTATAAACAGTATTGGCTTTTTTTATATTTCAAAATCAGATATCTATCCTCTGCGTTTTTGGGATCTTACCGATCCACCAGCACCATAATGTTGGTTGGGGCCAACGGCACGTTTCATATTGTCTTTCATCATTTTAATTTGGTCGGTTAACATACCTTGTTTATCCAATTTAGTAGCTTCGGTAAGTAGTTTTTGAGCTTCTAGTTTTCTTCTTTTAGAAAAAGCAATACCTGCTAAATTTAGTTTAGCCATAGCCAAATCATGATCCATAGATAAGCCTAAGCTTAGTGCTTTCTTAAAATATTTTTCAGCTTCATTCATGTTCGATTGAGATACCATGATACCATGCAAATAATTATAATACCCTTGTTGTTTTTTTACTAAAGCGGCTTCAGGGTTTTTAATTTTATTTAACCATTTTGTAGCACCTTCAAAATCTTGTTTTCTTAATTTTAAAAAGGCTAATAAAATAAATTCATTCTTAAAGTATAAGAAAATAAATATAAGGGATAATAAAATAAGCATAATGCCATTACCTATATAACCTTCTGTAAATTGATATACGGCAAAACCAATAAGTCCTGCAGCGATAATTAGTTTTATAATTTTATTGTACATGGTTGAGTTTTGATGTGAAATTAGACGAAAA
This sequence comes from Algibacter pacificus, assembly GCF_008033385.1. Lineage (GTDB taxonomy): Bacteria > Bacteroidota > Bacteroidia > Flavobacteriales > Flavobacteriaceae > Algibacter > Algibacter pacificus. Next base: position 62,349 of record NZ_VOGY01000006.1, read on the forward strand.
ATCCCTTTCGTTTTATTGTTAACTGTGCAAAGAAACTAAATTTTTATGAAAAACAAATGATACCCTTATCATAAAACATACCAACAAAGTCAAATATATTGCGGAGTTCTCTTTGTTTTAGCCCGGAATAAAAATATTCTAAATTTTTTTAAATAACATTTGTGGAAATGAAAACTCTTTGTATATTTGCCGTCAGTTTTGGGGAACACTCAGAGCAAAAGATTAAAAGAAATAGAATTTAGTTTTAAAGATACAAGATAATGAGTAAAAGAACGTTTCAGCCTTCTAAAAGAAAAAGAAGAAACAAGCACGGTTTTAGAGAAAGAATGGCTTCTGCTAATGGCAGAAAGGTATTAGCACGTAGAAGAGCTAAAGGAAGAAAAAAATTATCTGTTTCTACTGAAACTAGACATAAGAAATAAATGATTAACAATTGTTGATAAATTAAAGGTGTTACTTAAGTGTAACGCCTTTTTTTATGTCAACTGATGATTATTTTTGCAATTCATTAAGTGACAATAAATAACGAGTAAAAATGCCGAAAAATCCAAAACTAAAATCGATATTAATTATTGGCTCAGGGCCAATTGTAATTGGACAAGCTTGCGAATTTGACTATTCGGGAACCCAAGCTTTGAGATCACTTAGAGAAGATGGGATTGAAACAGTCCTAATAAACTCTAACCCAGCAACCATTATGACCGACCCTTCTATGGCCGATCATGTTTACTTGCTTCCTTTAACAACAAAATCAATTATTCAGATTTTAAAAGAGCACCCTCAAATCGATGCTGTTTTACCAACAATGGGTGGGCAAACTGCGTTAAACCTATGTATTGAGGCCGATGAAAAAGGAATTTGGAAAGATTTTGGTGTAGAAATTATTGGTGTTGATATCGATGCAATTAATATCACTGAAGATAGAGAGCAGTTTAGAGAATTAATGCTTAAAATAGGAATTCCTATGGCGCCTCAAGCCACAGCAACTTCTTATTTAAAAGGTAAAGAAATTGCTCAAGAATTTGGTTTTCCTTTAATTATTAGAGCGTCTTTTACTTTGGGTGGTGCGGGTGCATCATTTGTATATAAAGAAGAAGATTTTGATGAGTTATTAACACGAGGATTAGAGATTTCTCCAATCCACGAAGTAATGATTGATAAGGCTTTAATAGGCTGGAAAGAGTACGAGTTAGAGCTGCTTCGAGATTCAAATGATAATGTGGTTATTATCTGTTCTATAGAAAATATGGATCCAATAGGGATTCATACCGGAGATTCTATTACGGTAGCGCCAGCGATGACGTTAAGTGATAAAACCTTCCAAAAAATGCGTGATATGGCTATACATATGATGCGTAGTATTGGCGATTTTGCAGGAGGATGTAACGTACAATTTGCGGTATCTCCAGATGAGAATGAAGATATTATCGCTATCGAAATTAACCCACGTGTATCACGTTCTTCGGCATTAGCGAGTAAAGCAACCGGTTATCCAATTGCTAAAATTGCAGCAAAATTAGCCTTAGGTTATCATTTAGATGAATTAAAAAATCAAATTACAAAATCAACGTCGGCACTTTTCGAACCAACATTAGATTATGTTATAGTAAAAATACCTCGTTGGAATTTCGATAAATTCGAAGGATCGGATAGAACTTTAGGACTTCAAATGAAATCCGTAGGTGAAGTTATGGGGATCGGTCGTTCTTTTCAAGAAGCTTTACATAAAGCAGCTCAGTCCTTGGAAATTAAACGTAACGGTTTAGGTGCCGATGGTAAAGAGAATAAAAATTACGAGCAAATTATAGAAAAACTAACCTATGCATCATGGGATCGTGTTTTTATAATTTACGATGCTATTGCCATGGGAATTCCTTTAAGTAGAATTCACGAAATCACGAAAATCGATATGTGGTTCCTTAAGCAATATGAAGAATTACATATGCTTAAAAACGAAATTTCAACCTTTACTATAGATACTATTCAAAAAGATTTGCTTTTAGAAGCAAAACAAAAAGGATATGGCGACCGTCAAATAGCACACATGTTGGGTTGTTTAGAAAGTCAAGTATATAATAAACGTGAAGAATTAGGCGTAAATCGTGTTTACAAATTAGTAGATACTTGCGCTGCCGAGTTCGAAGCTAAAACACCATATTACTATTCAACGTTTGAAAGCGATATGGAAACAGCAGATGGTAACCGTTATGCTGATAACGAAAGTGTTGTTACCGATAAGAAAAAAGTGATTGTTTTAGGATCGGGACCTAATAGAATTGGGCAAGGTATCGAGTTCGATTACTGTTGTGTTCACGGGGTTTTAGCAGCTGCAGAATGTGGTTACGAAACCATTATGATTAACTGTAATCCTGAAACCGTTTCAACAGATTTTGATACGGCAGATAAACTGTATTTCGAACCTGTATTTTGGGAGCATATTTACGATATCATTAAACACGAAAAACCAGAAGGGGTTATCGTGCAATTAGGTGGACAAACTGCTTTAAAATTAGCCGAAAAACTGACCAAATACGGTATTAAAATTTTAGGAACTAGCTTCGAGGCTTTAGATTTAGCCGAAGATCGTGGACTGTTCTCTAACCTTTTAAAAGAAAACAACATTCCTTACCCACAATTCGACATTGCAACCACTGCCGATGAAGCTGCAGCCATTGCCGATGTGTTAGACTTCCCAATACTTGTGCGTCCATCGTATGTACTTGGTGGTCAAGGTATGAAAATCGTTATCAACAAAGAGGAATTAGAAAAACACGTTGTAGATTTACTTAGCAGAATGCCAGGCAATCAACTGCTTTTAGATCATTATTTAGATGGTGCTATCGAAGCCGAAGCTGATGCCATTTGCGACGGCGAAGATGTTTACATCATCGGGATTATGGAGCATATCGAACCTTGTGGAATCCACTCGGGCGATAGTAACTCCTTATTACCTCCGTTTAATTTAGGCGATTTAGTTATGCAACAAATTATAGATCATACTAAAAAAATAGCCTTAGCCCTTAACACAGTTGGTCTAATTAATATTCAGTTTGCCGTAAAAGATGATACCGTTTACATCATCGAAGCCAACCCAAGAGCCTCTAGAACCGTGCCTTTTATAGCTAAAGCATATAGCGAGCCGTACGTAAATTACGCCACCAAAGTGATGTTAGGCGAGAAGAAAATTAAAGATTTTAACTTCCAACCTAAATTAAATGGTTACGCAATTAAACAACCGGTATTCTCATTTAGTAAATTCCATAATGTGAATAAAAAATTAGGACCAGAAATGAAAAGTACAGGAGAAAGCATACTATTTATAGATAGTTTAAAAGACGATGCTTTTTACGATTTATACGCACGCCGTAAAATGTACTTAAGCAAATAAGTCAAGGATTTCAAATCCATATAAATATCAAAAACCTCGCATTTATTTGTGAGGTTTTTTGTTTTTGGGCGTTACCCTTCGGGTCGGGCTTTCCGTTGCAAGTCCTCGCACTTCCTTCGTCAGGCTGTGGGCTTTCCACTACTATCCCTAACGCAACTACCTGCCAAAGTCGGGTTTAAACCTGTTTTTTAGGCTGTTTTGTAAACTCCACAACTTCTAAATTATCAATTTTTTCACCATCAATCGTAAACCGTAACATGGTTCTCACTTTATGAAATCCGTGCGTTCCAATAGCGCCTGGATTCATATGTAAAACATGTAATTTTTTATCAGGCATCACTTTTAAAATATGCGAATGCCCAGAAATAAAAAGCTTAGGCGGGTTTTTCCTAATCTCATCAATAACGCGTAAATTGTATTTTGGCGGATAGCCACCAATATGGGTTATCCAAACATCAACACCTTCACACATAAAGCGGTTGTGTTCCGGAAATTCACCACGTGTTTTAGCATCATCAATATTACCATAAACGCCACGTAGTGGTTTTAGCGCTTTAATGGCATCGGTTACTTTTAAATCGCCAATATCTCCAGCATGCCAAACTTCATCGGCTTGTTTTACATATTTTAAAACCGCATCATCAATATAACTATGGGTATCCGAAAGGAGTAATATTTTTTTCATTAAATCTTTTAATATATTATTAAGATTGGAGTATTCACAAGAACCGTAAAACTGCCTATATTTGTGCTTTCAACAAAAGTATTAAAACAAATTGCGATATTTTATAGAACTTTCATATAATGGTGCAGCATATCACGGTTGGCAAATTCAGCCCGATGCCATTTCCGTTCAAGAAGTTTTAGAAAAAGCCTTGTCTGTTTTATTAAAATCGACCATTTCAATAATGGGGGCAGGTCGCACAGATACGGGGGTGCATGCTAAACAAATGTATGCGCATTTCGATGTGGATACGGTTTTTAATTCTGTTGATTTAGTGTATAAACTCAATGCTTTTTTACCTCGAGATATTGCTATTCACGATTTGTTTAAAGTTAAAGATGATGTGCACGCACGTTTTCATGCCACGAGCAGAATGTATTTGTATCGCGTATCTGTACAAAAAAATGTGTTTAATGTTAACCAAGCCTATTACGTTAAACAAAAAGTAAATGTTGAAAACATGCAAGAAGCCGCTAAAATTTTGTTGGAATACAACGATTTTCAGTGTTTTTCTAAATCTAAAACCGATGTAAAAACCTATCTATGCCAAATAATGAAAGCCGATTGGACTTTGGTTAACGGCGAGTTACATTTCACAATTAAAGCCGATCGTTTTTTACGAAATATGGTGCGTGCCATTGTGGGGACTATGATAAATATTGGTTTAGGAAAAATTCAGGTTCAAGATTTGCATCACATTATTAAGTCGAAAAACAGGAGCAATGCGGGGTTTTCAGTACCTGCGCACGGCTTATATTTAATAGAAGTCGAGTATCCAAAAGATATAAAAATATAAATGAGTAAACCCAAAGAAAAAATATTTGATGTTAACCTTTTTAAAAGGTTGTTTGTTTACATAAAGCCCTATAAATTGGTGTTTATAAGCTTGCAAATTATGGTTGTTTTATCGGCTGTTTTTAGTGCAGCTACCCCATATTTAACCAAGTATGCCATAGATAATAGTATTGCTGTAAAATTAAAAGAAGATTTTTTATTTTATATTATAGTTATGTTGGTGGTGTTAATATTACAAACTGCTATTCAACTGGCGTTTATATATTATGCGGCATGGTTGGGGCAGAATTTAGTAAAAGATGTGCGGACTAAATTGTTCAATCATTTATTAAATTTTAAAATGAAATATTACGATAACTCTTCGGTTGGCGTGCTTATTACTAGGTCGGTTACCGATATGGAACGTATTGCCGATATTTTTGGGCAAGGTCTGTTCATGATTATAAAAGACCTACTCACTATGCTGGTTGTTTTTGGTGTTATGGTATACATCAATGTAAAGTTAAGTGTGATTGTTTTTGTTTTGCTTCCGTTGTTGTTATATGCGACAAGAATTTTTCAAAAAGTAATGAAAAAGGCTTTTGAAGAAGTTCGTACCGAAGTTTCAAACTTAAATTCCTTTGTTCAAGAGCGTTTAACAGGAATGAAAATTCTACAGCTTTTTACAAGAGAAGATACAGAGTATGAAAAATTTAAAGCCATAAATGAACGTCATAAAAAAGGCTGGCTAAAAACCGTTTGGTACAACTCTATTTTCTTTCCATTGGCCGATTTATCGGGGTCTATCGCTATGGGGTTAGTCGCTTGGTACGGTGGTTTACATGTGGTTTTAGAAGGAACCGATGTGTCCCAAGGTGATTTAATTGCATTCATAATGTTTATCCCTATGTTGTTTAGACCATTACGACAAATTGCAGATAAATTCAATACGCTACAAATGGGTATGGTTGCTGCAAACCGGGTGTTTAAAGTGTTAGATACCACCTCTCAAATTGATGATCACGGTACATATATAGCCGAAACATTTAAAGGCGATATCCGTTTTGAAAATGTGTTTTTTAATTATGTTGAAGATGAAGCGGTACTAAAAGGGATTTCGTTTCAAGTTGAAGCTGGCGCTACCGTAGCTATTGTTGGTGCTACTGGAGCAGGAAAATCGACTATTATAAATTTACTCAATCGTTTTTATGAAATTAAAGACGGGGTTATTTCAGTAGATGGTATCGATATTAAAGATGTCACTTTAGAATCATTGCGCACACAAATTGCGGTTGTTTTACAAGATGTGTTTTTGTTTGCCAATACTATTTTGAATAATATTACTTTAAATCATCCTGAAATTACCGAAGAACAAGTATGTCAAGCCGCTAAAGATATTGGTATTCACGATTTTATTATGTCCTTACCCAACGGTTATCATTATAACGTTAAAGAACGCGGAATCATGCTTTCTTCTGGGCAACGTCAGCTTATTTCATTTTTACGGGCTTATGTTACCAATCCTAGTATTTTGGTTTTAGATGAAGCCACATCGTCTGTAGATTCTTATTCGGAACAATTGATACAAACAGCAACGGATAAAATTACTAAAGGCAGAACCTCAATCGTGATTGCCCATCGTTTAGCTACCGTTAAAAAAGCCGATAAAATTATCGTAATGGATGCCGGTAAAATTGTGGAGCAAGGCACGCACGACGAATTGCTTAAAAAAGAAAACGGTTATTACAGAAACCTATACGAAGTTCAGTTTTTAAAAGAGGAAGTCGCTTAGGCTAAATCGTTTTTAATAAGGGTTGCTAACTGGCTATTGTCTTCAAAAACTACAAATTCGCCATCTTTAAAGTAAGAAATATGTCCTGTTTCCTCACTAACAACAAGGGCTAAAGCATCGGTTTTTTCGGTAACACCAATGGCAGCTCTATGGCGAAGTCCAAAACGTTTTGGGATGTTTTTTTCGTTATTTACAGGAAGGATAACTCGGGTGGCTTTCACAATATTATCGCTAATAATTATGGCGCCATCATGTAACGGGCTATTTTTAAAAAAGATACTTTCTATAATAGGTTGGGTGACTTTTATGTTCATTTCGTCTCCCGAATCTGCAATAAAATCTAAGTTGTTGCTACGTTCAAAAACAATCAGTGCGCCTGTTTTAGACATGGCCATTTTACTGCAAGCCGATATAATAACGTCCACATCTGTTTTTACACTTGTTTCTGTTTTTAAAAATTTAAACTGTTTTAAAAATTTGCGTCGCCCATTAAAGTTGGTCGAACCCACCATTAATAAAAACTTTCGGATTTCTGGTTGAAACACGACAATTAAGGCTATAATTCCCACTTTCATAAAACCGCCAAAAATACCCGTAAGCAATTCCATTTGAAGAAACTCGGTAAGTTTCCAAACAAAGTAAATAATGATGATCCCAATAAAAATATTGATAGCAACCGTGCCTTTGGTTAATTTGTACACATAATAGAGTAATACCGCTACAAGTATAACATCTATAATATCGACAATTTTAAAATTTAGAAGGTCATTAAAAATTTCCAAGGTGAATGTGTTTTTGTAAAATTAGTGAATTACGGTTAATTAAAAATAAATTCGGTATTGGATATTTTAGATTCTTTTAAATCGGCATTTTCAAGTAATGATTTGTATGAAATATACTCTTGAAAGCTTAAATTTTCATCAAAATTTAAATAAATCATATTCTTTGTAATGTCGTGTTTTTTTAAATCGGAAAGCAAATGCGCTTTATTCGTTTGGGTGGTTGCCATGCTACTGTCAATTCTAATTATTGAGATAGCTTCATTTTTGTTAAATCGTACAGAAACCGTGTTATAAGCGAGTTTCGAGTTATCTTGTTTCGATAAATAGATGCCGCTTGGGCCATCTTGGTAAATGGTTTCTGTAAACTCGATAAACCCTAAATTCTTTCGGCTAGTATCATTACAGGTGTAATAGTTTTTTGCTCCTTCTTTTATATGGCTTGCATTTTTCTTTTTATTCTGAAGAAATTTTATTTGAGGAATTACCAATTTCAGTGTTAAACGTTTGTCCACGTTTACTAACCAATTGGTTGTGCTAATTAAGTTTTTTCTGTTTAATTCAATACTGTCTTTTTCGGCATCATAAAAAAGATAAGCTGCTGAAATATCATCGATTTCCGTTATTTCAGAATGATTAATTTCTGGTAATTGTAGTATTTTTTCATGTCCGCATGAAAATATACTAATAGCTATAAAAAATATAAAAAGGTGTTTCATTTTAAGCATTCAAAGATTCAATAAGTTTAATAGTTTCCACGGCTTCTTTAACGTCGTGCACGCGCAAAATAGAAGCCTTTTTTTGTAAAGCCACCGTGTTTAAAACCGATGTACCATTTAGAGCTTCTTTGGCAGTGGTATTCAAAGTTTTGTAAATCATCGATTTTCGGGATACACCAACAAGTACAGGTTTTTCAAGAAGGTTGAATAATTCCAATTTATTCAATAACTCAAAATTCTGTTCTAAAGTTTTAGCAAAACCAAAACCGGGATCAACAATAACATCCACAATGCCTAATTGTTTTGCGGCTTCCAATCGTTCAGAAAAATAAAAAATTATATCCTTAACTAAATTATCATAATGCGTTTGCTGTTGCATGGTTTGCGGCGTGCCACGCATGTGCATCATAATATATGGAACTTGTAAATTGGCAACGGTTTTAAGCATATTGTTATCCAATTTTCCAGCGGAAATATCATTAATTATGGCAGCGCCAGCTTCAACAGTTTGTTTGGCTACTTCGCTTCTAAACGTATCAATAGAAATTAAAGTTTCAGGAAAAAACTTCAGAATACCTTCTACAATGGGTAAAATACGGTTTAATTCTTCGGTTTCGCTAACATGGTCGGCATTAGGGCGCGAACTGTAGGCGCCAATATCGATAAAAGTAGCACCTTCCGAAAGCATTTTTTCGGTATGTTGAAGCATCGATTTTTCATCTTTATACTGTCCGCCATCATAAAACGAATCGGGAGTTAAATTTAAAATCCCCATTACTTTTGGTGATGATAAATCGATAAGTGTTCCTTTGCAATTAATGGTCATAACGTGATAAAAATGTCAATGTTTTCAATATTAAGTTCAAACGTAAAACTTTAAAATTGTAACGTCAAACTTCCTTCTAAAAACTTTTGAACTTTAAACAATTTAAGCGAAATTTACACAAAATATAATTGATACATGCCAGATACTTCAAAACAATACGATGCTGTTATAAATACTTGTAAAAGTTTATTCATAAAAAAAATGAGCGATTACGGTAGCGCATGGCGCATCTTGCGTTTACCATCTTTAACCGATCAAATTTTTATAAAAGCACAACGCATTCGTGGTTTACAAGAAAACGATGTGCGTAAAGTTGACGAAGGTGAAGTGAGTGAGTTTATTGGTATTATTAATTACGCGATTATGGCACTTATTCAGTTAGAATTAGGTGTTGCAGATCAACCCGATTTATCTACAGAAGCGGCAACCGAATTGTACGAAAAACATATTTCCATCACTAAAACATTAATGGAAAATAAAAATCACGATTACGGCGAAGCTTGGAGAGATATGCGCGTGAGCAGTTTAACCGATTTAATTTTGCAAAAATTACTTCGTGTAAAGCAAATTGAAGATAATAAAGGAAAAACTTTGGTAAGTGAAGGTATTGATGCTAATTATCAAGATATGATTAATTATGCCATTTTTGCGATGATTCATTTAAATCAAGGTGAATAAAACAGGTTTTAAATTGTAATTGATAACTCAGTACACTTAAAAGCAACCTGTCACGCTAAGCTTGTTGAAGCAGAATATAAATTAGTAAAAACACAAAATCACTTTATTAAAAGTGTATGGTGTGAATTTAAAATAAAGTAAACATGAAAATTTTAGTAAGTCTAAGCCGCATTTTTGTTGGAGTTCTATTTATTATTTCGGGATTAATTAAGCTGAATGATCCGTTAGGGTTTTCATACAAATTAGCTGAATATTTTGGAGCAGACGTTTTAAATTTACCATTTTTAGAGCCCTATTCATTAATGATTTCGGTTTTAGTGGTGGTGTTCGAAGTTGTTTTAGGTGTCTTTTTACTTATTGGGTATAAACCAAAATTTACGGTTTGGAGTTTGTTATTAATGATTGTTTTCTTCTCATTTTTAACGTTCTATTCGGCATATTTCGATAAAGTAAAAGATTGTGGATGCTTTGGCGATGCCGTAAAACTGACGCCCTGGGAAAGTTTTACAAAAGATATTGTATTGCTGTTTTTTATTCTTATTCTATTTTTAGGCGTAAAACATATAAAACCTTTATACGGAAAATTAGTAACCACAATTTTAGCATTGTTAAGTTTTATTCTTAGTTTATGGTTTGGTTATCATGTGCTTATGCATTTGCCAGCAGTAGATTTTAGAGCATATAAAATAGGAGCAAACATTCCAGAAGGTATGAGTGTTCCGGATGATGCAGAAAAACCTGTTACCGAATATTATTGGAAGTTTAATGTAAATGGCGAAGAAGAAATTATTACCACCAACGGTTCGTATCCAAAAGTAGAAGGCGATTTTATTAGTGTAGATACTAAAGAAATTTCGCCAGGTTATGCGCCTCCAATTTATGATTTTTCTATTGAAACAGAAGATGAAGATTTAACCGATTACTTTTTAAATCAAGAACATATTATTGTTGTTATATCATACAATTTAGAAAATATGGAGCGTGGTGGAGCGGTGAAATTAAAAGCGCTACAAGATGAAGCCAGAAGAAATGGTTATAAAATTATAGGGTTAACAGCTTCTGGAAATGACGCTAAAGAACGCATAAAAGAAGCGTATGAAATTGATTTCGATTTCTATTTATGCGATGAAAAAGCCTTGAAAACAGTCGTGCGTTCTAATCCTGGAATTATTGAATTAGACAAAGGTACCATTATGCAAAAAGCACATTGGAACGATTTGGATGATTTAAAACTCCCCAAAGTAGAAAGAACCCCAGAACCTGTAAACGTTGAAAAAATTGCTTATTTTATAGATGATGTAATGGCTACTAAAACAGAAGTAGAAGCCTTGGATACAGAAACGATAGAAGCCGTAAATGTATTTAAAGAAGCTACGGCGGAATTGGATTCCATAAACCAAGCCAACCAAAGTGATTTTACAAGTTTGATAAAAGTAACTCTGAAAAAATAAAAACAGTTTTTGTTAAGTTAAGCAAGCTTATTTAATTCTAAACAACCAACAACCAATTTGAGTTACCTCATAAATAAAATAGCATACGCCATTCTCACATTATTTGGGGTAGTTACGGTTATTTTCTTTTTATTTAATGTATTGCCAGGTGATCCTGCTCAAATGATGTTGGGACAAAATGAAGACAGTGAACAACTCGCAACAGTAAAACAAAAATACGGTTTTGATAAACCGTTAAGCACCCAGTATTTCTATTATTTAAACGATTTATTACCTATTTCTTTTCACTCCAATCAAGCCGAGGATTACACCTTTTTACGCGCGGGTAAATATGTGGCAAGTCCATTATTTACTATCGGGAATACCACAACGGTTTTAAAACTCCCTTATTTACGGGAATCCTTTACCAAACAAGGAAAAAAGGTGAGCCAGGTTTTGGGTGAAACTTTACCAAATACTTTTGTCTTAGCGGTTTCAGCCATTTTAATAGCGATTATGTTAGGGGTTATTTTGGGTATTGTTTCCGCATTATATAAAGACCAATGGCTAGATAAAAGCATTCAAATTTTTAGCACTTTAGGGATGAGTGTGCCGTCGTTTTTTAGTGCTATTCTGTTCGCTTGGTTTTTCGGATTTGTACTTCATAAATACACCCATTTAGAAATGACGGGAAGTTTACATGAGTTAGACGATTTCGGCGAAGCCATGCACATAAAATGGAAAAACCTTATTCTTCCAGCCGTGGTTTTGGGTATCCGCCCGCTAGCGGTAGTCATTCAGCTTATGCGAAATTCACTACTCGAAGTTTTTAACCAAGATTATATTAGAACAGCACGAGCAAAAGGGCTAAGCGAATTTCAAATTATAAAAAAACACGCCGTTAAAAATGCCTTAAATCCTGTAGTTACCGCCATATCGGGTTGGTTTGCTTCTATGCTGGCAGGGGCCGTTTTTGTAGAATATATTTTCGGATGGAATGGCCTTGGAAAAGAAATAGTGAATGCCCTAAACACACTAGATTTACCCGTAATTATGGGAGCCGTTTTAGTTATTGCCGTTTTATTTGTAATGATTAATATTTTGGTCGACTTAATTTACGTTTGGTTAGATCCTAAAGTGAAATTAAAATAAATTTAAAATTCCGTGAAAACGGAAACCATTATAAATCCTTTTTATATGAATAAGTTAACCTATATTTTTATTGTATTTATTAGTTTTTTAAGCTGTAAAAGTGAACCGACTCAATTTTCTACAGAAGCTTTAAATGATACTTTTGTAACCTTAAATGGTACCCAAGCTACCTTTCAAAGTATCCTCGATAAGCATCAAGGTAAAACCATTGTCATCGATATTTGGGCCTCTTGGTGTAGCGACTGTATTAAAGGTATGCCAAAGGTTAAAGCCTTGCAAGCTAGTAATCCAGAATTGGCTTACGTGTTTTTGTCGTTAGATAAAGAACAAGGCGCATGGAAACGTGGTATTGAAAAATATCAAGTAACAGGCGATCATTATTTTATGGCAAACGGGAAAGATTGCGATTTTGCCGATTTTGTAAATATCAGCTGGATTCCGCGATATATGGTGGTAAATAAAGCTGGCGAAATCGTTGTATTTAATGTTATTGAAGCCGATGACGATAAGTTGCTAAAAGCAATAAAAAATTAACTATTTTAGCAGTAGAAAACAACAATTATTAATTAAATAAAACAGTCCTTTCCTTTTGGGAGGGTTAAATGGCAATCATGAGAAAAAACATCGTAGCAGGAAACTGGAAAATGAATAACGATTTAACGCAAACACAAGCGTTAATTACTGCTTTAAAACAACAAACAACAAGCTCTAACGCCGAGGTTATGGTAGCACCAACCTTTACCAATTTATTGGAGGCTAACAAAGCGTTAAAAGATTCAAATATCGAGGTTATTGCACAAAACATGCACTTTGCAGAAAATGGCGCTTACACTGGCGAAATTAGCGCAAGTATGTTAAAAAGTATTGGTATTAATACCGTAATTTTAGGACACAGTGAGCGTCGTGAGTATTTTAACGAAACCGATGAAGCCCTAGCAAAAAAAACCGATGCAGCTTTAGCAAAAGGCATGCGTGTTATTTTCTGTTTTGGTGAAGAGTTAGCCGATAGAAAATCTGGAAACGAAGAAACAATCGTTGGCGATCAAATTAAAAACGCTTTATTTCATTTAGAAGGAGCGGCGTTTCAAAATATAGTATTGGCATACGAGCCTGTTTGGGCTATTGGAACTGGCGAAACTGCAAGTCCAGAGCAAGCACAAGATATGCACGCCTTTGTTAGAAAAACATTAGCAGATAAGTACGGAAACGATGTGGCCGATGGGGTGTCTATTCTTTACGGTGGTAGTGTTAAACCAGCAAATGCCGAAGAAATTTTCTCTAAACCAGATGTAGATGGCGGTTTAATTGGTGGCGCAGCACTTAATGCAGACGATTTTTTCGCCATTGTAAATGCCTTTTAATACAAACAAATAATTAAAAATAATTTGGGCGTTACCCATAAAGGGTCGGGCTTTCGGCAGTCGCTCTCTTCGAGGAGCTCCAACAAAGCCTCAATCCCTAACGCGGGCTAATCTGTTAAAAATAGTTTCAACAGTTAGTTTGTTTATTTTTTTTTAACGTTCGGTTAATTTTAAATATAAAGCACTTTATCATTCATTTGATAAGGTGTTTTTTTTATTTTCATAAAACGGAAAGAAAGGCTCATGTCTACGAAATCGCGTGCGATACCTCCTAACGTCGGCATGACAAAAACAACTGAAAGTACTGGTCGGCAAAGCAGCATCATTTTGCATAATCTTTGTCATTTCGACGAAAGGAGAAATCACACATACTTTTTCTCGTCATAAATTAAAACAATTAGCACCCATGTTTGCGGAATCGCGTGTGATACCTCCTAACATCGGCATGACAAAAATCACGGAAAGTACTGGTAGGCAAAGCATCATCATTTAGTATAGCTTTTGTCATTTCGACGAAAGGAGAAATCACATATACTTTTTCTCGTCATAAATTAAAACAATTAGCACTCATGTTTGCGAAATCGCGTGTGATACCTCCTAACGTCGGCATGACAAAAACAACTGAAAGTACTGGTAGGCAAAGCAGCATCATTTTGCATAATCTTTGTCATTTCGACGAGAGGAGAAATCACACATGTTTGTTCTCGTAAGAAGCTAAAACAATTAGCACTCATGTCTACGAAATCGTATGGGATACCTCCTAACATCGGCATGACAAAAATCACGGAAAGTACTGGTAGGCAAAGCATCATCATTTTGCATAATCTTTGTCATTTCGACGAACGGAGAAATCACACATACTTTTTCTCGTCATAAATTAAAACAATTAGCACCCATGTTTGCGGAATCGCGTGTGATGCCTCCTAACGTCGGTATGACAAAAACAACTGAAAGTACAGGTCGGCAAAGCAGCATCATTTTGCATAATCTTTACAATTTCGACGAAAGGAGAAATCACACATACTTTTTCTCGTCATAAATTAAAACAATTAGCACCCATGTTTGCGGAATCGCGTGTGATGCCTCCTAACGTCGGTATGACAAAAACTACGGAAAGTACAAGTAGGCAAAGCATCATCATTTAGTATAATCTTTGTCATTTCGAGGAAAGGAGAAATCACATAAACCATGGGACTAAAAAACTATCAGGTATTTTTATTCGTTTTAATCCTTCATAAAACTATTCAAAAAAATTCGTGAATTCGTGGCAAAAAAACAGAATCCATTTTTTAATAAAATTTTATAACGAACTCCGTTAATAACACTTAAATTTGCACTTCAATAAAAAAGCAAATGTCAAATACAATTTATATAGGCTACTATTTTAAAGTAGCCCCATTGCAACCCGGAGTAGAAATTTTAATAGCCGAACTTGGTTACGCAGGTTTCGAAAGCTTTGTTGAAAATGAAGATGGCGTTACGGCATACATTCAAAAAGAAGAATGGTATACCGATATTTTAAAGGGTATTCAAATATTAAATTCCGATGAATTTGAAATTATATACGAGTTCGATGAAATAGAACAAACCAATTGGAACGAAGAATGGGAAAAGAATTTTAACCCCATAATTGTAGATAATGCCTGTTCTGTTCGCGCACCGTTTCATGAAAAACCAGAGACTACGTTCGATATTATTATAGAGCCAAAAATGAGTTTTGGAACCGGACATCACGAAACCACCCACATGATGATTCAGCATATTTTAAAAACAGATTTAAAAGATAAATCGGTTTTAGATATGGGTTGTGGTACAGGTGTTTTAGCTATTCTTGCAGAAATGAAAGGCGCCAAACCATTAGATGCGGTAGATTATGATAATTGGTGTTACTTAAACAGTTTAGAAAATGTAGCGCGTAATAATAGTAAGCATATTACGGTGATAGAAGGCGATGCCTCTGTTTTAAAAGGTAAACGTTACGATGTGATTATCGCCAATATTAATAGAAATATTTTACTGCAAGATATGGCAGCCTATGCCGCATGTTTAAATAAAAATGGGATGCTATTTTTAAGCGGATTTTACGCCGAGGATATCCCGAAGATAACCGCGGAATGTGAAAAATATTTGTTAAAATTTGAAGAAAAGTTGGAAAGAAACAATTGGGTATCATTAAAATTTTTAAATTAGTATCCAATTTAAAGGGTTAACCAGCTGTTTTCTACTAAGAAAACATGAGAAAGCAAACTATTGATTATGAGTACACAGGAAAAAACATTCGAAGAATTATTACTACAAGAAGAGGTTTTAACTCAAAACGAGATTGTTTTGCATAACGATGATGTAAATACGTTCGATCACGTTATTAATACTTTAATTTATGCTTGCGAACATACGCCAGAGCAAGCAGAGCAATGTGCTATGTTAGTGCATTATAAAGGAAAGTGTACGGTTAAAACTGGGCTGTACGACGATTTAAAACCCCGTTGTTCTATGCTGCTTGATGCAGGATTAAGTGCAGAATTAGTGTAATCTGTAAAATAGAAAAGAATAATAATAAGTTTATTATAAAGTTAAAAAACCTCCGAGAAGCAACTGCTTTTCGGAGGTTTTTAGTTTAATGTCAATATGTTTTAAAAGAGCGCTTTTACAGTTCTTATTCTTAAAACGTATAATTTAATTGAAGTAATGTAGCACGTGGTAAAATAGGAACCACAATAAAACTCGCGTCTGGATTATTCTTTACAAAGTCTTTAGTTACCCCATTAGCGTTGGCTCCAAAAGAATTGGCGCCCATAAAATTAGCTAAGCCATCGGAATTTAATAGGTTCGTTGCTAGTACATTGGCTCTTAGGTTTTTGTTTATTTTATATCCAAGTCCAGCATCGAAAACACTGTAAGCATCTAGTTGAAAAGCATTAGCCACATTACCTTCGCGTTTCCCTGTGTATTTCCATTTTAGGAATGCTGATACTTTGTCTTTTTCAAACTCAGCAGATAGGTTAAACATCAGTTTTGGGTTAAATGGTAAAGTGTTACCAGAGTAATCCGTTGTGTTATCGTCTGAATCATCAAAAGTGCCGGCAGCATCATAAATATTCCATTTACTAGCTTTAGGATCTTGGAGGATACCATTAAAACGAAATGCAAAGTTTTGAAAAGGAGTGTAAACAGTTTCCCATTCTAAACCAAGTGTTTTCGAGGTGTTAAATAATACTGGGGTATAAAAAATACGATTGGTATCTTCATCTATTTCAAAATTAGTAATACCTATATCTTTTAATTTACTCCAAAATAATGTTGTGGTAAAGGAGAAATCTTTTACTATAGATTTTAAGCCCAATTCAACTTGATGTATTTTTTGCATTTCACCCTTTTGATTAATAGGAACCTCTGGGAAATTATTAAAATAATAATTTAATTCCGGTGCTTTATTCCCTTTTGAGAAGCGTCCGAATAAAGAAGCGTCATGACTCAATTTGTAATTTAAACCAGCAGAATAAGACACATAGTTATAAGTGAAATTAAAATAATCTCGAGCTCCTGTTGGCATTAAAATATTGTTATCGTAGGCGGTGTTTTCATCGCCGTCTAAACCACCATCTTGTGTAAATGGCGCCGAGCGGTCGTTACTTCCTTTATGAGTTATCGATTCAAAACGTAGTCCTAAATCGAGCTCAAGTTTATCCGAAATATCCCAACGGTCATTCGCAAAAGTCGCTATTTGACTAATTTTTGCGCGGCTATTCGTAAAAAATAATCCACCATAATTACTTACGCCATATTCATCAGATAAAGCCATTACAGGGGCATCTGGATTTTCTAAAGAAACCTGTAGCATTTTCGGATTGTTTTCATAAGTTGAAAACACAAAACTACCTTGTGTAAATACCGAAGTATTTGAAAAACCTGTAGCAAAACCAAAATTTAAATCATGCTTATCCCATATTTTTCGCAAGGTTAATTGCTGCATAAATTCATTCGCATCATTATCTTTATACCAAGTAGATGTTCCCATAACGGCATCATTTGGTAATCTTCCATCGGTTAAATATTCAGCAGAATTTCCAGAGAAAATACCACTATTATCAATTCTGGCTACCTCGTTACCAGAATTAGCATCTTTAAAAACGTACTGTCCAACAGGAAAAGGGTTGCCGTTGCTTACTAAATAAGGCAGTAAAAAATCGCTGGTAGAAACATAGGCATTACTTATTGCGGTTTGCCAATTGGCGCTTTTTGAAGAAAACTTCATGTTGTTTTTTATAGACCAATGGTTGCCTAAATTTTGAAATAAATCGATACCAAAAGCTAAATCTTTTGCATGTACGCCGTTTGAAGGATTAAAACTATTTGTTCCACCTTCATCTAGATAACGACCGTCTGGGATGGTAGCATTAAAAGCGGGTAATAATAACGCTGTTGAATTGAAATCTTGACCAAAAGCAGCTTGTGGATTTTCCCAATTTGTAGCAGCCACACCATTATATCTATTAGTGTAATCGTTTAAATATTTTCCGTAAAGTTTAAAATATCCGTGCGTGTTTTCTTTTTTAACATCAAATTTAAACTGCCCACCTTTACTAAAAATGAAATCGGTATTTCTAGCGCCTTCATTATGTCGGTAATGGCCTCCTGCATTAAAAAACCAATGGTTTCCTAGCGCACCGCCTAAAACAGCATCGGCTCTATAAATTGGGTTACCTTCACCTTGAATACCACTTTGAAGTTGAATTTCTCCATTTAATTTTTCCGAAGAATTTCGAGATATAAAATTATAAACGCCACCCGGCGCATTCATAGCGGTTATAGAAGCGCTACCACCGCGCAAAGCTTCCACTTTGGCGGTTGTTAAATCGACACGGTGGAAAATATCTGGGCTATAATACGAATGTTGTACTAAACTAACCGGTAATCCATCTTCTTGTAAAGAGACGTAGTACCAACCCATATCATCTTCGGCTGCAGCCGAAATACCACGCGTATAAACTTTAGTAAATACTTCTCCTGCCGAAGCATCGGTAAAAGTACCTGATATATTTTGTAATAAATTGGCTGTGCCTTGTGGAATAACTTGTTGTATCTGTTGAGTATTAAGTGTGCTTATAGACGTACTGGATTCTAATTGCGTTTTTGGTGTAAAATTTCCTGTAACAATGATGGTGTGTAAATTAAGTAAATCGGTATTTAAAATATAATTGAACACCATATTCGTCGACCCAACTTGTATAGCATCTTTTATCGATTTAAAGCCTAAATGCGAAATGTTTAAGGTATACTGACCTGTAGGAATGCTGGTAAGATTAAATTCTCCTTTAGAATTACTGATACTATAGATTATCGGATCAGTGTTTATTGCAATAGTAGCGCCTTCAATTGGTTTATTGCTACTATCTTTTATGTTTCCAGTAATTAAAGACTGCGTATAGCAAAAAAAAGTTTGTGCCATAATAAAAAATAGCACAAAGTGTTTAAACATATTCATAGTTTGGGGGCGTGAAAATCGATAGTTATTATGGCATAGTGCGCACAAATTTATAAAATTAAATAAGATAATTGTTTATATATTATTTTTGATAGAATTAGAACAAAGTGGCCTGTACTATTAAAGTTATTAAAATTGTGTGATTTGGAGTTTAAATTATTCAAATAATTTAATTCAAAAAAATAAATAATATTATTGAACCATTCAAGCTAGTGACATTGTTTATTACGCCGATACTTACTTACCGTTAGCGGGTGTTTTTGAATGAAAAAAAATTAGTTTATTTCAACTTCAAATCTGGGTATAAATAGTTCTCGGGCTAGTTCAGGGACGCTTTTTTCTTATTCGTTTTCTTTTAAGATTTTCAAAATCTGTATCTCGGTAAATTTGCTTTTTTTTATCTGATAGTTTAGAATTTAAAATTAGTAAATCAATATGTTATGTTGGCTTATTTTTAGGTAAGGCTATATTCTTGAGTTGTTTACTAAATTGGGATAAATATTTTTTAAGATACATTATTTTAGAATTGTAGTTTTTTTTATTTTGTTGTTTATCAGTGTTTTAATTGATGTGTTTTTATAGTTTTAAATCTTAATATTTTTCATGTTTAAAGTTGGTAAATCCATAATTAATTGTAATTTTGCTCCATAATATTAACGAAAGGGGCTTGTGCCGACGATTTAGAGTTAATAGTTAAGGTAGTTATTCAGTGAAAGCAGGAAACAACATATCTCTTATCTCTTCTGTTTTAGTAGTTCGTACTAAAGCTCATGTTGTGTGTGTTCCTCAAATTCGCCCCTCGGGGGTTGTTTTTTTAAGAAAGTAATTCACTTTCAAATTTTCGTTATTTTTTAGAATCGGTTTTGTATGTGTTTATGGTAATAATACATGCTTAACACTTTAATTAATTTAAACTCAAGACAGTTAGGTTTGGTATTGAGTTATATAGATGTATGCTTTAAAGGGCATATTAAAAAATGGATACAATATTGAGTACAGATGCTATTAGTGTTGTTAAAAAAGCAGAAATGTATTGTTCTCGAGAGGGGATAGACATTGATCTTGTTTATAAACTTCCTGAGCGTGAATTAGAAATTATTTCTGAAAGATCAAAAGAACTTCCTACCTTATATTTTGTTAGTGTAGATTTGTTAAGAAGGCGGTTAAAAAACGGTTGCTTTTTGCTGCGAAGAGGGGATGAGATATTGGGTCATATTTTTGCACACGAGCATCACGTAAAAGGCCGTTCGGTTTATGAGCGCGCTTGTTTGTGGGTAAATCGCGATTACCGTAATTATAACCTTGGTTTGTTGTTAATGAGTAGAATGACGGAGTTATTTACCGAGAGTTTTCTTATTTCCATTGCGCAAACACCTAAAGTTCATTATTATAATGAATTGTTGGGGATGACGCATGTTACTTTAGCTCAAATGTCTAAAGTATTAGTGGAAGAGTTAGAAAAACTAGGGAAATTAAGAGATGAGTTAAATTATAGATATTATGTTAATCCATGTTTTTTGGCCGAGTCTAAACAATTAAAATAAATACGAAATTAAGTTATATAAAATAGAATGAAAAAGTTAGTAATAGCATACAGTGGAGGGTTAGATACATCATACTGTGCCGTAAGTTTATCAAAAGAATATGACGTACACGCCGTAAGTGTTAATACCGGTGGTTTTACAGAAGAAGAAATTAAGCATATTGAAAGTAACGCCTATAAAATGGGGGTTTCAACTTATAAGAATATTAATGCAGTGCCTACTTTTTATCAAAAAGTAGTGAAGTATTTAATTTATGGGAATGTATTGAAAAACGCGACATACCCACTTTCTGTAAGTGCGGAGCGTATTATTCAAGCCATTGAAATTATAGAATATGCAAAAAGTATTGGTGCTGAATATATCGCACATGGTAGTACTGGAGCAGGAAATGATCAAGTGCGTTTCGATATGATTTTTCAAACATTGGCACCAAATATTGAGATTATTACGCCAATTAGAGATGAAAAATTAAGCAGACAACAAGAAATAGATTATTTAAAAGCAAACGGCATTGAAGCTTCTTGGGAAAAATCAAGATATTCTATTAATAAAGGACTTTGGGGAACCAGTGTTGGTGGAGAAGAAACCTTATCTTCGGAAAAAGCCTTGCCAAGTGAAGCGTACCCATCACAATTAGAAAAAGAAGGTGAAGAAAAAGTAACCTTAACTTTTGAGAAAGGGGAATTTGTAGCTTTAAATGGTGAAAAAAATCTACCTGAAATTAATATTGAAAAACTGAATGATATGGCTTCGGCTTATGCTATTGGCCGCGATATTCATGTTGGAGATACTATTGTTGGTACTAAAGGTCGTGTTGGTTTTGAAGCCGCAGCAGCTTTAATTATAGTAAAAGCACACCATTTATTAGAAAAGCACACGCTTACTAAATGGCAATTACAACATAAGGAATATCTATCTAGTTTCTATGGTATGCACTTACACGAAGGGCAATATTTAGATCCTGTGATGCGAAATATTGAAGCGTTCTTACAAAGCAGTCAAGAGATGGTGTCGGGAGAGGTTACAGTAACCTTAAAACCATATCATTTTTCTTTAGATGGTATTGTGTCTAGTCACGATTTAATGTCGAGTAAGTTTAGTACCTATGGTGAAGAAAATAAAGCTTGGACAGCAGATGATGCTAAAGGCTTTATTAAAATTTTCGGAAACCAAAATAAAATTTACAGACAAGTAAATTTAGACGCATAAAAAGTACCGGGAGCGGTTTGATTTTTTTAAATTTAATCGCTCTAAAAAATATACAAAATGAAAAATATTGAAGTTGGAATTATAGGAGGTGCAGGCTATACGGCTGGTGAGTTAATACGTTTATTAATGCACCACCCAAATGCAAATATTAATTTTGTGTTTAGCACATCGAATGCTGGAAATAAAATAAGCAAGATTCATCAGGATTTAGTTGGTTCTTTAGATTTAGAATTTACCGATACCGTAAATCCAGAGGTTGATGTCTTATTTTTATGTTTAGGTCATGGGAATTCGGTGAAATTTTTATCGAATAATTCATTTTCTGAAAACACTAAAATAATAGATTTAGGAAATGATTTTAGGTTAGAAGCCGATAAGGTTTTTAACGGAAAAACATTTGTTTACGGTTTACCAGAATTGCAACGCGATGCTATAAAAACAGCAAACTATATTGCTAATCCGGGGTGTTTTGCAACGGCTATTCAGTTGGCTTTATTGCCATTGGCCGATAAAGGTTTAGTAAACACCGATGTACATATTAATGCGGTAACGGGTGCTACTGGTGCAGGAACATCATTATCTGCAACTACGCATTTTACTTGGAGAGATAATAACTTTTCGTATTACAAACCTTTTACGCATCAGCATTTAGGAGAGATTAATCAAACGGTGAAACAACTGCAAAATAGTTTTTCTTCCGAGATTATATTTATGCCAAACAGAGGCGATTTTTCAAGAGGTATTTTCGCAACACTGTATACCGATTTTGAAGGTAGCGTTGAAGATGCAAAGGCCATTTATAAAGATTTTTATAAAGATGCTAAATTTACTTTTGTATCCGATGATGAATTACATTTAAAACAAGTAGTAAATACTAGTAAATGTTTAATACATTTACATAAATATAACGGTAAATTGTTAGTTACGAGCATTATTGATAATTTATTGAAAGGTGCTTCGGGACAAGCTGTTCAGAATATGAATTTAATGTTCGGTTTAGATGAAACAGCAGGATTAGGTTTGAAAGCTACTTATTTTTAGAATTAGAGTAAGCACATAACCGTGGTGCGTTAGGGATTGAACGGTATGTTTGAGCTCCCCGACCAAAGGAGGGAGCGAGTAGTGAAAGCCCGACCGTGAGCGTTTCCTGCAAGGTTTTTTTACCTGGCAGGAATATAGCGAGGGGTAACGCCCAAAAAATATAAATAGATAAGATAGTGCGTTCTGCGGGAGTGGAAATAAAAAATAAAATCGAAATGAAAGTAGCCATTATTGGAGCTGGGAGCTTAGGACAGTCGATTGCAAAAGGTTTATTGACTTCGGATGCATTGACCAGTTTGTGTTTAACAAGACGGAATTTGAGTTCTCTTAAAGCCTTTGAAGGTGTTGAAAAAGTAACTTTAACAACAGATAATATTGAAGCTATAAAGCAGGCTGAGGTGATT
The DNA here is from genome assembly GCF_008033385.1 of Algibacter pacificus. Taxonomy (GTDB): domain Bacteria; phylum Bacteroidota; class Bacteroidia; order Flavobacteriales; family Flavobacteriaceae; genus Algibacter; species Algibacter pacificus. The sequence goes on from NZ_VOGY01000006.1 coordinate 85,655, forward strand.
ATTTTTGCCGTGCAACCAAGACATTTTGAGGGAATTTTAAACGATCTTAAACCGTATTTAACAGAAAACCATGTGTTAATTTCTGTGATTACTGGTTTTGCTATTGCAAGAATGGAGGCTATTGTTGGACCTCATTATTACGTGATTCGTGCTATGCCAAATACGGCGGCGTCTGTAGGACAATCTATGACTTGTTTTTCTACCAATATAAAAGGGAAAGAAAAAAGTGATTTAGCGAAAACCATTTTTAATAGCATGGGAACCGCTTTAGAAATTCCTGAAGAACAATTGCAAGCAGCAACGGTAATTTGTGCGAGCGGTATTGCTTTTTGGATGCGCTTAATTCGTGCAACTACGCAAGGCGCTATTCAGTTAGGATTTGAAGCACATGAAGCCCACCAACTAGCTATGCAAACCTGTTTTGGAGCCGCGAGTTTATTAAAACAATCGGGAAAACATCCCGAGGAGGAAATAGACCGTGTAACCACGCCTAGCGGCTGTACTATTGAGGGATTAAACGAAATGGAACATCAAGGTTTGAGTTCCTCGCTTATAAAAGGAATAAATGCTTCTTTTGAGAAAATTAACCAGATAAAAACCAAATAATTATGCCACTATTTAATGTATATCCTCTGTATGATGTTACGCCTGTTTCGGGAAAAGGCGTTTATGTTTATGATGAAAATGGAACCGAATATCTAGATTTATACGGTGGTCATGCCGTAATTTCTATTGGTCATGCACATCCAAGATATGTTAAGGCAATTTCTAAACAAGTAGAGTCCTTAGGGTTTTATTCTAATGCTGTTCAAAATCCGTTACAAATAAAGTTAGCGAATCGGCTTGAAAGAATATCTGGTTGTAAGGATTATCAGTTGTTTTTATGTAATTCTGGGGCAGAAGCCAATGAAAATGCCCTAAAATTAGCTTCGTTTAAAACTGGTAAAAAACGTGTTGTTGCTTTTAGTAATGGGTTTCACGGAAGAACATCGGCAGCTGTTGCGGTAACCGATAATAAAAATATTATTGCACCAATAAATGCACAACAAGCAGTAACTATTTTGCCTTTAAATGATGTTGAAGGTGTAAAAGCAGAACTTGAAAAAGGTGATGTTTGTGCTGTTATTGTAGAATTTATCCAAGGTGTTGGTGGTTTGGATCAAGGAACTGCGGAGTTTTTTGAACAAGTAGATGCGCTTTGTAAAGCTAATAATACATTTTTTATTGCCGATGAGGTGCAATCTGGTTACGGACGTTCGGGTAAATTCTTTGCTTTTCAACATTATAATGTAACGCCAGATGCTATTTCCATAGCAAAAGGCATGGGGAACGGGTTTCCTATTGGCGGCATTTTAATTCACCCAAGTATTAAAGCAAAATTTGGTATGTTGGGGACTACTTTTGGAGGAAACCATTTAGCTTGCGCTGCTGGTTTATCTGTTTTACGAGTGATTGATGAGCAAAAACTAATTGATAATGTGAATGACATGAATTGTTACTTCGTTAAATTGGCTAAAACCATTCCGCAGATAAAAAATATTAAAGGAAAGGGCTTAATGCTTGGTTTAGAATTCGATTTTGAAGTAGCACAATTACGTAAAGATTTAATTTATAATCATCATATTTTTACTGGTGGTGCCATGAATAAAAATTTATTGAGAATTTTACCTTCATTAACTATTAGAAGAGAACATATTAATATGTTTTTTGAAGCTTTAGTTGAAGTTTTAAATGAAGTTGAAGAGTTGGAAGTGAAATAAATTAGTAGAGCATAAAAGCTAGAAAATAGAATAAAGAGCATAGAAAATAGAGAAGAGAAAATAGAAGATAGATTGTTGATGATATGAAGCGGTTTGTTATTTCGACTTTTGGAGAAATCTCATAAAAAGAAGGACTACGAACTAAAATATTTTCAACATAAAAATTGAATATTAAAAAATGAACACCCTATTATCCATAGAAACAAGAAATGCCGTTTTACTTAAAATGGCAGTGCTTTTAGAGCAGGAGCGCGAAGAAATAATCAACATTAATAAAACCGATTTAGACGCTTACAAAGGTGATGATATTTCGATGTTTGATCGTTTAAAAGTAGACGATTTTAAAGTGGACGAAATGATTAAATCTGTAACGCATTTAGCTTCTCAGGCTGATCCTGTTGGGGTAGAGCGTTTCAATTTTAAACACGATAATGGCATGCAGGTTTATAATAAAACCGCATCATTCGGTACCGTTTTAATTATATACGAATCGCGCCCAGATGTGACTGTTGAAGCGGCAGGCATTGCTTTTAAATCTGGAAATAAAATATTATTAAAAGGGGGGAAAGAGTCTTTAAATTCAAATTTAAAAATTGTTGCATTGTGGCACCAAGCTTTGAAAGAAGAAGGTGCATCGACCAATTGGGTGGAATATTTACAATTTAACCGAACAGAAACGCAGGCTTTTTTAGAAAAACCAACACAAAAAGTCGATTTAATTGTACCGCGTGGCGGCGAGCGTTTAATTGCTTTTGTTAAAGAACACGCTACTTGCCCGGTCATTATTAGTGGTCGTGGTAATAACTTTGTGTATGTTCATAAAGCAGCCGATTTAGATATCGCTATAGATTTAATTTTAAATGGGAAATCGAAAATTTCGGCTTGTAATGCCGTTGATAAAATTTTAATAGATGAAAATCTTGAAAATAAAGAGGCTTTCGTTAATCGATTAATTTTAAAATTAAAAGATTCTAAAATTGAAGTTTTTGGAGATGCAGCTATTAGTAAACATCATGACGTTGAAGCGATAACTTCTAATGTTATTTGGTATAAAGAATTTTTAGATTATAAAATCCTTATAGGTGAAATAGCTTCTACTCAAGATGCCATTGCTATGATTAACACATATTCTGGTGGTCATTCTTCTGTTATTGTTACATCAAATAATGATGAAGCTAAGATGTTTATGGAAAATGTGGATACCGCAGCGGTTTATCACAATGCTTCTACACGTTTTACCGATGGTGGTCAATTAGGTTTGGGGGGCGAATTGGCTATTAGTACCGATAAATTACACCAACGAGGACCTATAGGTTTACAACATTTGGTAACCAATAAATGGTATATTCACGGAAACGGACAAACAAGATAGAATGCATGCTCAGAATGGGCATTTTAAAATTAAAGCGCATTAGTTGTTGGTAACAAGAAATAATTATTCACGGGTTGATGAATGTTTAAGTAGATGAAGAAAAAACGAATTTTATTAAAAATAGGATCGAATACACTTACCAAAGAAACCGATAATATTTCAAGAGGTAAAATTGAAGATATAGCCGATCAAATAGCGAAACTTCAAGATACTTGCGAGTTTATAATTGTGAGTTCTGGGGCTATTGCCGTAGCAAAACAGTTCGTGAAACTAGAAAGTAAACACGAAGAGGTGTTTGTAAAGCAAGCATTGGCTTCCATTGGACAACCTCATTTAATCCGAATTTATCAAGAAATTTTTAGAGAGTATGGTTTGCTTACATCTCAGTGTTTATTGTCGTATTCCGATTTTGAAAAGCAGGAAAGCAAATCTAACATCGTGAACACTATAAATGTATTGGTTCAAAATAATTATATTCCTATTATTAATGAAAATGATACGGTTGCTACCGACGAAATTAAGTTTGGTGATAACGATAGATTAGGTGCATTAACAGCCTCGTTGTTAGGTGTAGATCTGTTTATTATTGCCACAAATACAAACGGAATTTATACTAAAGAATCTATAAATAACGGAACGCCGGAAACGATTACGGAGGTTGATAATTTTGATGAATTAAGAAAGCAAGTGGTCGATTCAAAATCATCACACGGTACAGGGGGTATGCAATCTAAAATTGAAGCGGCAGCAGTTGCCCGAAAATCAAATATAGAAACCTGGATTTTAAACGGGTTGGAAGACCATTTTTTAGTTAATGCCTTTGAAAATATTACAGCATTTACTAAAATTAAATAAGATGAAGGGGTATGCTGAATTTATTTCAGTAACTAAATAAAAAGATAAATAAAAAATGAAATATTACACGTCCATAAACGATATAGATAACATTAATGTTTGGATAGAAGAGGCGAAAGCATTAAAAGCCGATCCATTGCAGGATATTGAATTAGGAAAAAATAAAACCTTAGGGCTGTTATTTTTTAATTCCAGTTTACGTACCCGTTTAAGCACACAGAAAGCCGCTTTAAACTTAGGAATGAATCCTATTGTTATGAATGTGTTTGGCGATGCTTGGGCTATTGAATTTGGTGATGGAACCGTAATGGATGGTAATACTGCCGAACATATTAAAGAAGCTGCAGCTGTAGTATCTCAATATTGCGATATTATTGCTGTGCGTGCATTTCCAAGTTTAACGGATAGGGAATTGGACGAAAGTGAGTATGTTTTGGAATCTTTTAAAAAGTTTGCCTCGGTGCCTGTTATTAGTATGGAAAGTGCCACAGGCCATCCGTTGCAAGCATTAACCGACGCGATTACCATTTCCGAACATGCTAAAGTTGCTAAACCCAAAGTTGTGTTAAGTTGGGCGCCACATGTTAAAGCTTTACCTCATGCAGTTGCAAATAGTTTTACGCAAGCCATGCAAAAAATGGATGTCGACTTTGTAATTGCTAATCCAGAAGGTTACGATTTAAACCCTGAAATAACGGGAGATACACCAATTTATCACAATCAAGAGGAAGCTTTAAAAGATGCGGATTTTGTGTATACAAAAAACTGGAGTTCTTATGAAGATTACGGTAATATGGATAATAAAGATTTAAGATGGACCATTACAAAAGATAAAATTAGCGATGCTAAATTTATGCACTGTTTACCCGTTAGACGGAATTTAATTGTTGAAGACGCGGTTTTAGATAGTGATAGTTCTTTAGTCATTCAGCAAGCAAATAATAGAACATTTGCGGCACAATTGGTATTAAAGAAGATTTTAAAAGGGTTATAAACTTTAACTTGTTGTTTTTGAAATGGATTCAGAATAACATTAAAGAACAAGAATGGAAAAATTATCAATCATAAAAATAGGCGGAAACATCATTGAAGATGAAACTGCCCTGAATGCTTTTCTTAAACTATTTTCGAATTTAGAAGGAAAGAAAATTTTGGTGCACGGTGGCGGAAGGCGTGCTACTATTGTGGCTTCAAAATTAGGAATTGAATCTCAAATGGTAAATGGCCGACGCATTACAGATGCTGAAACTTTAGAAGTCATTACTATGGTTTATGGCGGATTGGTAAACAAGAATATAGTTGCTAAACTTCAAGCATTAGATATCGATGCTATTGGATTAACCGGTGCTGATATTAATAGTATTCAGTCTGTTAAACGTCCGGTAAAAGAGGTCGATTTTGGTTTTGTCGGTGATGTTGAAAACGTCGCGCATCAATCTATAGATAAATTAATTCAAGCCGATTTTACACCCGTATTTTGTGCCATTACTCACGATGGTAACGGACAATTATTAAACACTAATGCCGATACCATTACCTCGCAAGTTGCTATTGGTATGAGTAAATTATACGAAACCTCTATTTATTACTGTTTTGAATTTAATGGAGTTTTAGAGAATATAAACGATAAAAATTCGGTAGTAAAACATATTGACACTAATATTTATAAAGATTTGTTAGCCAAAGGAATTATTGTCGATGGCATGTTACCAAAGCTTGAAAACTGTTTCAATGCCTTGCAAAATGGAGTAACGGCCATAAATATGGGAAATACAGAGATGTTAACCCAAGAAAACGATAATTTTACAAAAATAACGTTATAAAATGACGCAGCAAGATTTAACAAACGATGCGATTTCACTTTTAAAAAAGTTGATTGAAACACAATCATTTTCTTCGGAAGAAGCGTCAACAGCTTTACTTATAGAAGATTGGTTTAAACGTTATCAAGTAGATTTTACACGAACCAAAAATAATGTTTGGGCCGTTAATAAACATTTTGACCAAAACAAACCAACTCTGCTTTTAAACTCGCATCACGATACTGTTAAACCTAATTCGGCTTATACTAAAGATCCGTTTAAAGCTATTGTAGAAGACGGTAAATTATACGGTTTAGGGAGTAATGATGCTGGAGGGTGTTTGGTGTCTTTAATAGCCACTTTTACTCATTTTTACAATCAAGAAAATTTAAAATATAATTTGGTGATGGTCGCTTCCGCGGAAGAGGAAAGCAGCGGGCCACACGGATTAAATTATATGTTATCCATTATTCCTGAAGTAGATGTTGCTATTGTTGGCGAGCCTACTTTAATGAATTTAGCGGTTGCCGAAAAAGGACTAGTGGTTTTGGATGCCGTTGTAAATGGTACACCAAGTCATGCCGCACATCCAAACGATAATAATGCTATTTATAATACTATAGAGGTATTACAATGGTTTAAAGATTTTAAGTTTGAAAAAGGATCCGAAGCTTTAGGTGATGTCAAATTAACGGTAACACAAATCAATGCAGGATCGCAACATAACGTAGTTCCTGGGCATGTAGATTTAGTGATAGATGTACGGGTAAATGATGCGTATAGTAATGCTGAAATTGCCGAAATTTTACAAGAAAAATCACCTTGTACAAAAATTATACCGCGTAGTTTACGATTAAATTCATCGTGTATTCCCATGGATCACGATTTAGTAAAAGCGGGCATTGCCATGGGAAGAGCAACTTATGGCTCTCCAACATTGTCTGATCAAGCTGTGTTGAGCTGTCCGTCGTTAAAACTTGGGCCAGGCGATAGCACCCGTTCACACTCGGCAGATGAGTTTATTTATTTAAATGAAATTGAAGAAGGTATCGATTTATATATTAAATTATTGGATAAGGTTATTGTAAATGAGTTAAAATAAAGCCTTAAAGGTTTTAAAAAATGGAAGTAGATTTTGCTACTTTCTATAAAATTAATAGATTTCTGCTTTTGCAGAAATAGAAAAAAGTATTTAAGATGAAGTTGTGGGATAAAGGTATTTCAATAGATAAAAAAATAGAACAATTTACCGTTGGAAACGATAGAGAAATTGATATTCATATCGCCAAATACGATGTGATCGCATCGCGTGCACATGCGAAAATGTTGCAAAAAATTGGTGTTATTTCTGTTGAAGAATTAGTCGATTTATTACGAGGTTTAAAAACCTTAGAGGCACAAATTGAAGACGGCACTTTTGTTATCGATCCTCAGTTTGAAGATGTACACTCTAAAATAGAATTTGAACTGACAAAATCTTTAGGTGAAGTTGGAAAAAAAATCCATACGGCGCGTTCACGAAATGATCAAGTTTTAGTGGCTTGTAATTTATATTACAAAGAAAATTTGGGGGTTATTAAAGCAAAAACGCATACCCTTTTTAATACCCTTTTAGATTTAGCAGATACCTATAAAGATAAAGTTTTACCAGGTTATACGCATTTACAAGTAGCTATGCCATCCTCTTTTGGGTTGTGGTTTTCTGCTTATGCGGAATTAATGATAGACGATGTATATCTATTGGATGCCGCTATTAAAACCGTAGATCAAAATCCATTAGGGTCGGCTGCAGGTTACGGAAGTTCTTTTCCTATCGATCGAGAATATACCACTAAAGAAATGGAATTTGCAACACTTAAATACAACGTGGTTGCAGCTCAAATGGGACGCGGGAAACACGAGCGTACCATTGCAGCAGCTTTAGGCAGTTTGTGTAATACGCTGTCTCGTTTTGCAATGGATACGTGTTTATATATGAGTCAGAATTTTGGATTTGTTTCTTTTCCAGATGAATTAACCACGGGAAGTAGTATTATGCCACATAAAAAAAATCCTGATGTTTTTGAATTAATTCGTGGAAAGTGTAATAAAATTCAAGCGCTACAAGGTGAAATGGTTTTAATTACCAATAATTTACCAAGTGGTTACCATAGAGATTATCAGTTATTAAAAGAAAATATGATTGCGGCTTTCGAAGAGTTAAAAGATATTTTAGATATTTTTAATTATTCAATTCAGCAAATTATAGTGAAAGATATTGATGTTCACAGCGATTTGTATAAATATTTATTCACAGTTGATAATATTAATACATTAGTTGTAGAAGGTCAAAGTTTTAGAGAGGCTTACCAGAAAATTGGGGGTCAAGTTCAAGACGGAACTTATGTGCCTGATACCTCTAAAAAACATACCCATGAAGGTAGTATTCATAACTTATGTTTGGAAGAAATTAGAGATAAATTTCCGGTATAATTTATAATAGATATAAAAAGGGCGATTGTTTTACAGAAAAACAATCGCCCTTTTTTTTTGTGCTGAATTTTAACTCAACAGCCGCCTAAACGTTAAACAATAATAGACGTGCCGTTAGCCGATTTGTTTTTATCCGAATCAAAATAGAAATCAATTTTTCCAATATTTAAACCGTAGCATCCTACTTGGTTTACAAGCGTGTTTTTATCTTCTATATTTTTAACTATAGTCGGTTTTTTTAAAAAGGTGTGCGTATGTCCGCCAATAATTAAATCGATGTTTTTTGTAGCTTTTGCTAGTTTTATATCGTCTATTTTTTTGCTTTTATATTGATACCCTAAATGCGAAAGGCAAATAATTAAATCGCAATGCTCGTCTTCTTTTAAAATCCGAGTCATTTCCTGACTCGTTTCAATAGGATCCAAGTATTTGGTTTCTTTGTACATGGCAGGATCTACCAATCCAGCGAGTTCAATTCCTATTCCAAAAACACCTATTTTAATACCGTCTTTTATAAAGGTTTTATAAGGTTTGGTGTGCGTATCCATTACCGTGTTAGATAAATCGTAATTCGATATAATAAAAGGAAATTCAGCATGCGGTAATTGTGCGTATAAACCAGAGATGCCATTATCGAAATCATGATTACCAATAGTAGCGGCGTCATATTTTAATTTACTCATCAGTTTAAATTCCAATTCACCACCATAATAGTTAAAGTAGGGGGTGCCTTGAAAAATATCACCAGCATCAAGCAACAGTGTGTTTGGGTTTTCTTTTCTTACGGCATCAATTAAAGTGGCTCTTCTGGCTACACCACCTTTGTTCGCATTTCTACCATCTTCTGGCCCAAAAGCATCAATATGGCTATGCACATCATTGGTGTGTAAAATGGTAATTTTTGTTGTTTTTTTTAATGTTGTAAACGATTGAAGTCCCATGCCACCAAGAGTTACTAAAGCGGTTCCTGCTGTGGCTTGTTGTATAAAGTCTCTACGTTTCATATTATTTAATTTGAGTAAATCTATCGTCTTTAACAGGATTAATCGTATCCAATTTTATGAATTTGTCAATGAGCGCATTTCTTATTTTGTAATCCAAAACATAAAGGCTGTCATTAGTTTTAAAAAAAGACATATTATCGCCACCATTATATAAGTAGTCGTTGGTGGCTACGTAATAGGTTTTATTTTTTTCAATGTTTTTACCATTAACTTTAGCTTCAAGAATATTTTCGTTTTTGTCAATCGTTAGTTTCAGTCCAGAAACAGGATGCGCTCGTTTTCCTTTAGATAAATAATACATCATACTATCTATTTGTGTGCCTTTAAGCCCAACAACCACAATGCTGTTTTCAAAAGGCATCAATCCAAAAGCAGTTCTTTTCGTGACATTTCCTTTAGATAAAATAGAACGAATACCACCGTGATTTAGCAAAACCATATCAATATCTTTACCTGTTCGGCTTTTAAAAATAGGGTTAGATTCGCTGTAAACGGCATCGGCCATAAAATTTCCTAAAGCGGTATTATAATCGCCATCTTTTTTAGAATAAGTATCTACGGCATAGGCTAAAACACTATCTAAATCTTTTTCAATCCGATCTCGAAATGGCTTGATATAAGCTTCTATTTCGCTATTTAATGCGATAGAATCTGTAATGGTAATTTGCTCACCGTAAATCTTTGTTAACCGTAAATTTTGTTCTTTACACCCCGAAAAAACAAAAATATTTAACAAAATAAATAAAAATGTAATCCTCATATATTAAACTAATTTTTTGAATATACTTTTTGCTACCTTTGCGCAAAGTATAAAGGTAAATGATTTTAAAGGGTTTTAAGGAAAAATCTAATAAAAAGCACTTAAACAAATTGTTAGCAGAACGTGAATTAAAGGCTAATAATGGCAATGTTGAGCGTTTAGGTATTGTTTTTTATGCAGATGGAATTATCGATTTAGAATGGTTTAAAATCTTGGCAAATACTTTAAAAGTGAAGCCTAATGAATTGAAAATCATAACATTTTCTCGTCTAGAAAAGGAGCTTTTAAATCCTGAGAATGATTGTTATAATCCTAAAGATTTTGGTTGGAATGGGCGTATTAAAAACCTAGATTTGCAAGCGTTTTTAGATGTAGAATTTGATGTTTTAATAAGTTATTATGATACGGATATCTTAGAGTTAAAACTAATTACAGCTAAATCTAAAGCAAAATTTAAAATCGGAATATTGCAAAACGATGAACGTTTAAACGATTTAATTATAAAAACAAACTTAAAAGCCTTCGATTTATTTAAAACCGAAACTTTTAAATACTTGAAAATATTAAATAAAATTAAGAATGAATAGTAAGTTTCTAGGAACAGGAGTGGCATTGGTAACACCTTTTAATACCGATTTAACGGTAGATCATGAAGCATTAACCAATATTGTTAACTTTAACATTGATAATGGTGTAGAGTATTTGGTAATTAGTGGTACTACTGCCGAAAGTGTAACCATTACTAAAGCAGAAAAAAAGGCTATTATAGAAACTATTTCAAAAGCCAACAATGGGCGTGTACCATTGGTTTTAGGTATTGGAGGTAATAATACCATGCAAGTTATTGAAGAAATAAAAACAACAGACTTAAGTGGAATAGACGCTATTTTATCGGTTGCTCCTTATTATAGTAAACCAACACAAGAGGGTATCTATCAGCATTTTAAAGCTATTTCAGAAGTTTCACCTGTAGATATTATTTTATATAATGTGCCAGGAAGAACTTCTAAAAATATGGATGTTGCTACCACGTTAAGATTGGCAAACGATTTTGAAAATATTATCGCGGTAAAAGAAGCCGGGAATAATGTGGCACAATATTTAGAATTAATTAAGAATAAACCAGCAGACTTTTTAGTGATTTCGGGAGATGATGATTTAGCTTTAGCTATTGTTTTAGCAGGTGGATCAGGTGTTATTTCTGTAATCGGTCAGGCTTTTCCTAAAGATTTTTCTGAAATGATTCGTTTAGGATTAAAAGGTGATAATAAAGCTGCTTATAAACTTCATTTTAAATTAATGGACGTTATTGGTTATATTTTTGAAGAAAATAATCCATCGGGAATTAAGGCTGTTTTTCAAGCTTTAAACTTATGCGATGATACGGTGAGATTGCCATTAGTGCCTGCAACTGATGCTTTAAAACAGAAAATAAAAGATTTTGTAGCAGCTTATTAATTCATTTTTTCTGTGTTAAATATTACTTAAACCTTGTGATTGCTGGGTTTAAGCCTTTATTTTAGCAAAAGTGCGGATTAAAAATAATATTTTTAATATCCATATTAATAACCTAATTTTGCATCCTCTTTTATATTTATGAAAAAGTTTTTTTACATTTTATTAGTATTCACAGTTTTAAGTAGTTGTAACGAATATCAAAAGGTTTTAAAATCTGAAGATATCGCTGCGAAATTTAAAATGGGTGAAGATTTTTATAACGAAGGCAAGTTTGCAAAAGCAAATAAATTGTTTGCACAAATTGTTCCCAATTATAGAGGGAAACCGCAAGCTGAAAAATTGATGTATTTATATTCTAATTCGTTTTATCAAATGAAGGATTATTATGTAGCGGGTTATCAGTTTGAACGTTTTGCCTCTAGTTATCCTAACAGTGAAAAGGTTGAGGAAGCTTCTTTTTTAAGTGCAAAAAGTTACGCCATGCTTTCTCCGATTTATTCAAAAGATCAAAAAGAAACAACAGAAGCTATAGATAAATTACAAGCATTTATTAATGCTTACCCCGATTCAGAATATGTTTCCGATGCTAATAAATTGGTAAACGAATTGGATTTTAAATTAGAAAAAAAAGCGTTTAGTATTGCTAAACAATATAATACTATATCGGATTATGAAGCTTCAATAAAATCTTTTGATAATTTTATTTTCGATTTTCCAGGATCGTCTTTAAGAGAAGAAGCTTTGTATGTTAGATTTGATTCTGCATATCAATTAGCAATGAATAGTGTAGAACGAAAAAAGGAAGACCGTTTAAATAAAGCTATAGACTTTTATAAAAGTTTTAAAGAAACATATTCAAGTTCAGAATTTATTTCACAAATGGATAATATGGCAATCGAATTAAACGATGCTTTAAAAAAATATAGCACAAAAAGTTAAATAACAATACAATAATGGATTTAAAGAAAACCAATGCTCCAGTTAATACGATTACGTATGATAGGAATAAAATTGATGCGCCAACACAGAACATCTATGAGTCTATTTCTATAATAGCACGTCGTGCAGACCAAATTAATACTGAGATTAAAAAAGAATTAATCGATAAGTTAGAAGAATTTGCAACTTATAACGATAGTCTTGAAGAAATCTTTGAAAACAAGGAACAAATTGAGGTTTCTAAATTTTACGAAAAATTACCAAAACCACATTCTTTAGCCGTTCAAGAATGGTTAGCGGATAAAGTGTATTATAGAAATACAGAGGAAGATTCGAAAGCGTAATTTCTCTTATTTCATTTTTACAAAATTTAAACTCCAAACCAATTATATTAATAGGTTTGGAGTTTCTTGGGTTATTAGGTATATATATTAAAAAGACATATTTTTATGAGTATTCTAAACGGTAAAAACGTACTATTAGGAGTCACTGGAGGTATTGCAGCGTATAAAACCGCAGCGTTGGTTAGATTGTTTATAAAACTAGGGGCCAACGTTAAAGTGGTTATGACACCAGCAGCTAAAGATTTTATAACACCATTAACCTTATCTACGCTTTCTAAAAACCCTGTACAATATTCTTTTACAACAGAAGATAATGATACGGTTATTTGGAACGATCATGTTGGCTTAGGCTTATGGGGCGATCTTTTTGTTATTGCACCAGCAACCGCAAACACCTTATCTAAAATGGCTAGTGGTACCAGTAATAATTTATTGCTTGCCACTTATTTATCTGCAAAATGCCCGGTTTATTTTGCTCCTGCCATGGATTTGGATATGTATAAACACCCATCCACCATGGAATCTTTCGAGAAATTACAAAGCTTTGGAAATATTATGATTCCTGCCGGTAGTGGAGAATTAGCAAGTGGTTTAGTAGGTGAAGGACGTATGGCAGAGCCCGAAGATATCGTGGCGTTTATCGAGCAAGATATTTTAGGTAAATTACCGTTGCGTGGACAAAAAGTACTGGTTACGGCGGGACCTACTTACGAGGCTATAGATCCTGTTCGTTTTATAGGAAACCATTCTAGTGGAAAAATGGGGTTTGAAATAGCCAAAGCATCAGCAAACCTTGGTGCAGAAGTGGTTTTAATTACAGGCCCAACTCATGAAAACGTGACGCATAGTTTAATTAATGTAGTGCCTGTAGTTAGTGCTTCGGATATGTATAATGCCGTTCACGACCATTTTAAAACGGTTGATATTGCTATACTTTCTGCGGCCGTAGCCGATTTTACACCAAAAGTAGTGGCGACTCAGAAAATAAAAAAGAAGTCGGATACGTTAACTTTAGAGTTGGAGCGTACTAAAGATATTTTAGCGTCTTTAGGCGAAATTAAAACAAAACAGTATTTAGTAGGTTTTGCATTGGAAACCAATAACGAACTTGAAAATGCAAAAGGAAAATTAAAAAGAAAGAATTTAAATTTAATTGTTTTAAATTCGTTAAATGATAAAGGTGCTGGTTTTAAAGGTAATACTAATAAAGTGACGTTTATAGATAATACGGGCGATATTGCCGAACATGATTTAAAATCTAAAACCGATGTAGCATCCGATTTATTAAACAAAATTATAGAAAATAGACATGCGTAATATATTAGTTGTTTTATTAGTGCTATTCAGTTTTACAGGAATTTCGCAAGAATTAAATTGTAAGGTTATTGTTAATGCACAACAAACTGGGAGTGAAAATCTTCCTATTTTTAAAACTTTAGAGAAACAACTTAACGAATTTATTAATAAAACCAAGTGGACCAATCAAAAATTTGCTCCGCAAGAGCGAATAGATTGTAGTATGTTTATTAATATTTCAGAATATAGTGGCGAATCGTTTAAAGCAACCTTACAAGTGCAATCTGCACGTCCCGTGTATGGTTCTTCTCTAAGTTCTCCAATTTATAACTTTAAAGACAACGATTTTAATTTTAACTATTTAGCATTTCAAAATTTAATCTATAATCCAACACAATACGAGTCGAATTTAGTCTCTGTTTTGGCTTTTCATGTTTATATTATTTTAGGTTTAGATGCAGATTCATTTGCAGAAAATGGGGGTGAAGCACATTTTAAACAAGCGCAAATTATTGCAAATTATTCACAACAAAGCAATTTAACAGGGTGGAAGTTAGAAGATGGATTACAAAGTCGTTTTGCATTAATAGATAATTTAATGTCTCCAACATTTAAAGAATTTCATTCCGCAATGTATGATTATCACAGAAAAGGAATGGATGTCATGTCTGTAAACACAAAGGAAGGAAAAGGGCAAATAGCATCGGCACTTTCTAGTTTTAAGGCGATGAATAGTCGTAGACCAAATTCCTTTTTATTACGAATATTTTTTGATGCAAAGGCCGATGAGGTACAACAAATATTTAGCGATGGACCTAACGTAAATATAGCAGATTTAAAAGAAACTTTGCAACGTATCGCTCCAATGCACAATACTAAATGGAGTAACATCAAGTTTTAAAAGTTTTATTTACTACATATAAAGTTTAAAAAGAAAAGTCTCATTATTTTAAGGCTAAAAAAAATGCTAACATCACTTTCCATAAAAAATTACGCATTAATCGATAGTTTACAGGTTAATTTTAACGATGGTTTTTCTATTATTACAGGTGAAACTGGTGCGGGAAAATCGATACTTCTTGGTGGTTTGTCTTTAATTTTAGGAAAGCGAGCCGATTTAAGTAGTTTAAAAGATGCTTCAAAAAAATGTGTAATTGAGGCAGTTTTCAACGTGTCTAATTATAATTTGAAAGCCCTTTTTGAAGCTGAAGATTTCGATTATGAAGCGCAAACTATCATTCGTCGTGAAATTTTACCATCCGGGAAATCTAGAGCGTTTGTAAACGATTCGCCAGTAAATTTAAAAGGGTTACAACTTTTGGGAGAACGGTTAATCGATATTCATTCGCAGCATCAAACCATGCAACTAACGGATAACGATTTTCAGTTTCAAATTATCGATGCTTTAGCAAATAACGATGCTATTTTACAAGACTATAAAAAAGAATTAAAAGGCTATAAAAAACTTCAAAAGGAATTAAAAGAATTATTGGTTTTTCAGGCGGAAGCCATAAAAGAACACGATTATAATACCTTTTTATTGAACGAATTGGTTGAAGCAAATTTAATCGATGGCGAGATTGAAACTTTAGAAGAAGAATATGAAACTTTAAATAATATTGAAGGTATTCAGGAAAAACTATCGGAAGCGCATCAATTATTAACCGAAGAAGAAATAGGCGTTTTAGGGAGTTTAACGAACCTTAAAAATGTGTTTCAAAAACTTTCGGGGTTATCTTCAAAATACGAAGATTTGTATAATCGGGTTAATAGCAGTCTCATTGAAATGGACGATGTTTTTAGCGAAGTCGATGCTTTACAAGAAGGATTAGATGCCGATCCAGCAAGGTTGGAAGTGGTAGACGCCAAGCTTAAAACCATTCATAATTTAATGCAAAAGCATGTTGCAGAAAATGTTTTAGAGCTTATTCAAATTAAAAACACTTTAGAAGAAAAAGTGTTAGCAACTGAAAATTTAGATGATGATATTCAGAAAAAACAAAATGAAATTTCATCTAAAATAAAACAGATTAATAAAATTTCAAATGCGCTTCATAAAACACGTATTGCCGTAATTCCGCAGTTAAAACAAGAAATAGAAACTATTTTGGGAAGTTTAGGCATGCCAAATGCGCAGTTTAAAATTGAAACGGTTTTTAAAGAGACCTTTTTTGCAAATGGGCAAGATGAACTAACCTTTTTGTTTTCGGCAAATAAAGGCGGCCAATTTAACGAACTTAAAAAGGCGGCCTCGGGAGGGGAATTATCTCGAATTATGCTGGCTATAAAATCCGTTTTATCCAATTATATCCAGTTGCCAACCATTATGTTCGATGAAATTGATACCGGGGTTTCTGGCGAGATTTCTAATAAAATGGGCGATATTATGCAGCAAATGAGTAAAACCATGCAAGTATTTTCTATTACGCATTTACCACAAGTGGCGGCCAAAGGCCATTCGCATTTTAAAGTGTATAAAGAAGATGTGGACAATGTAACCAGAACCAATTTAATCAAGCTAAATCACGACGAGCGTATTGTAGAAATTGCTCAAATGTTAGGCGGAATTGATATGTCATCCTCAGCAATAGCGCACGCTAAGGAGCTATTGAATTAAAAAAAATACAGGTTTTAAGCTTTAAAGTTTAAAGTTTAGTATTTTTGCGCCGTTAAATTAACCAATATTGTCCGTATTATAGTCCTGTTAAAGGACATAGAAAGGGAACTAACCGAAATTAAAACATATAATTATTACTATGTCATACAATTTACTAAAAGGAAAAAGAGGGATTATTTTTGGAGCATTAGATGAAAATTCAATTGCTTGGAAAACCGCAGAACGTGTTCATGAAGAAGGTGGAACTTTTGTTTTAACAAATGCACCAGTGGCCATGAGAATGGGACAAATTAAAGATTTGGCCGAAAAAACAGGTTCTCAAATTATTCCTGCCGATGCCACTTCTGAAGAAGATTTAAAAAATTTAGTAGAGCAATCTATGGAAATTCTTGGCGGTAAAATCGATTTCGTTTTACACTCAATCGGGATGTCTATCAATGTGCGTAAAGGAAACCACTATACAGATCAGAATTATGCCTATACTCAAAAAGGTACCGATGTTTCTGCTATGTCGTTTCATAAAGTCATGCAAACGCTATATAAAGCCGATGCTATGAACGAGTGGGGATCTATTGTAGCCTTAACTTATATGGCAGCACAACGTGTGTTCCCAGATTATAATGATATGGCCGATAATAAAGCTTATTTAGAAAGTGTAGCACGTAGTTTTGGTTATTTCTTCGGAAGAGACAAAAACGTTCGTGTAAACACCATTTCGCAATCACCAACACCAACAACTGCAGGTAGCGGCGTAAAAGGATTCGATGGTTTTATTGCTTACGCCGATAAAATGTCGCCACTTGGTAATGCAACCGCTTTAGATTGTGCAAACTATACCGTATCCCTGTTTAGCGATTTAACAAAACGTGTTACGCTACAAAACCTATTCCACGACGGCGGCTTTAGCAACATGGGCGTTAGCGATGCTGTTATGAGTGCTTTTGTAGAAGCCGAAGAGAAAAAATAGAACATATTTTTATATATTATAAAAAGCCATCTGTAAACGGGTGGCTTTTCTATGTTTAAAAATTAAATAATTATGGCGGGTTTTTATAGAAAAAATAAAAACCGCGCTATCCGTTCATAGTTTTGGCTCGATGCGCGCCTCGCCAAAAGCTAACCACTACTATCGCTCCCGCAACTATCCGCCAACTTGTTGTTTAATCAAAAGGGATTGGCTTGTTTGTTGTTTTATTACTTTGAGCTAGTGGTGCTACTGCGAGCGTCACACTCGTACCGGCAAGAGAAAGAATAATAAGAGTCGTAATAAAAAACAAAACCGTTACCGAACAAATAGAGGTTTTGTAGATGCTCAAAAAAAACAGAAAATATATTTTTTATATTCTAAAAGCCAACTGTAAAAGGATGGCTTTTTTAGTACTTTTGTATTATGCAATTAGAGTTTTCATTCATAATTCCCGTTTATAATCGTCCCGATGAAATTCAGGAACTTTTAGAGAGTTTTGTGGACTTAAAAACCGACACAAATTTTGAAATTGTTATTGTGGAAGATGGTTCAAAAGTATCATCAAAACCTATTGTGGATAGCTTTAAAAATAAGTTAGATATTTCTTATTATTTTAAAGAAAACTCAGGGCCTGGAGATTCTCGAAATTACGGAATGCAACGGGCAAAGGGTAATTATTTTATCATTTTAGATTCCGATTGTATTTTACCAAGCCACTATTTATCCGAAGTTGAAAAAGGGTTAACAGCCAATTATGTCGATTGTTTTGGTGGGCCAGATGCGGCGCATCAATCATTTACAAATTTGCAAAAAGCTATTAATTTCTCTATGACTTCAGTTATTACCACCGGAGGCATTCGTGGAAATAAAAACAGTGTCGATACTTTTCAGCCACGAAGTTTTAATATGGGGCTTTCAAAAAAGGCTTTTCAAGCTTCTGGCGGGTTCGGACGTATTCATCCCGGTGAAGATCCCGATTTATCCATTCGTTTGTGGGATTTAGGTTTTAAAACCGCTTTAATTTCAGAGGCTTTCGTATATCATAAACGCCGAATTTCTTGGTCTAATTTTTACAAGCAAGTCTATAAATTTGGTATGGTGCGTCCTATTTTAAATAGCTGGCATCCTTCAACTAAAAAATTAACCTATTGGTTTCCTACGGCATTTGTTTTAGGATTTTTAGCAGCTGTTTTATTGTTTGTTGTTGGTGTAAAATTTGCATTAGCCTGCTATGTCCTTTATTTTGGAATGGCCTTTATTTTGGTTTTAATGTCAACTAAAAATATAGTAGTTTCTATGTTGGCTATTCCTGCAATATTAATTCAATTTTTGGGTTATGGCTACGGGTTTTTAAAATCCACAATCGCTGTTTCAGTTTTAAATAAAGATCCCGAAAATCATTTTCCTAATTTATTCTTTAAATCGAAATGATAAAGACGTTAAAAACACATTTATTATCCTCTATTAAAAGTAAAAAGATTAATGTCTTTTTACTGTTTTTGCTGTCTGCTTTTATTATTTTAATTTTCAATAAATTATCTAAAGAATATACCAATACTTTAGTGTTTAGTGTTGAAAAACAGCAGGTGCCGTTAGAGCATGTTATACTCAATGATAGCGCGAATGTATTAGCGATTACGCTAAAAACTCACGGATTTAGATGGTTGAATTACTACATGAGCAAACCGAAGATTAAAATTGATTTTGCTAAAGATGTGTATAGAAAAGACTCGGCTTATGTATGGCATAAATCCATTAAATATTTAGCGAATACACAATTCGATGATCAGGTGGAATTATTGAATATTTCGCCCGACACCTTGTATTTTAAATATGGCGTGAATTTGGTGAAAACGGTTCCTATTCAATTAAAATCGGATATTAAGTTTGCTTTGGGGTATGATATTTCTGGTGATTATAATTTAAAACCAGATTCAGTAACCATCATTGGTCCCGATGTTTTGGTATCCAAATTAGATTTTATCGATACAAAACTGGTGACTTTAGCCGATGTTAAAACCAATATTATTAAAAATTTAGCATTAGATTTCCCAAATACAACCGATTTAAAATTTTCGACCGATTTAGTAACCTTAAGTGCAAATGTTGGAAAATTTACTGAAGGAAAGTTAAAGGTGCCGATAGAAATTATCAATATTCCAGAAAATTTAAATATTAAGTATTTCCCAAAAGAAATTAACGTATCTTATTACGTGAGTTTAAATAATTTTAATAGTGTTACCGTAAAAGATTTTAAAGTGGTTTGCGATTATAGTAAAGTAGGGAAAGGCTCTACGTTAACGCCAGAATTAGTTGAACGCCCCGAGCAGGTTAAAAACGCAAAAATTAATCAGCAACTTATAGAATTTATTATAACAAAATGATTGTAGTAGGACTTACAGGTGGAATTGGTAGTGGAAAAACGACGGTAGCTAAAATGTTTTCTGTCTTAGGCGTACCCATTTATATTGCGGACGATGAAGCCAAAAAACTCATGAGTAAGTCTAAAGTTATTAAACGCAAACTCATTGAATTGTTTGGACCAGAAGCTTATGTTAACAACACGCTAAATAAACCATTTATAGCCAGTATTATTTTTAACGATAAAACCATGCTTAGCCAAATGAATGCCATTATTCATCCACGAGTAGCACGGCATTTTGAAAAATGGGGCAATAAACAAAATGCGCCTTATGTTATCAAGGAAGTGGCTATTTTATTTGAAAATGGTGGTGATAAACTTTGCGATTATGTTATTACGGTAACGGCTCCAAAAGCGGTTAAAATAGAACGGGTTTTGGTTAGAGATCAGTCTTCTAAAGAAAAAGTAGAAGCTATTATGAATAATCAATGGAGTGATGCTGAAAAAATACAACGCTCGCAATTTGTTATAGAGAATTTAGACCTAGAAAACACACAAAAGCAAGTGGCTTCGGTTCATACTCAAATTCTTAAAAAAATACAGAAAACTTAGAATTTTAACATTTTTGTTAATGTAAGGTTAAAAGCTATTTTGGTAAATGTTAAAATGTTAATTTTGACCAATGAGCAAACGCATAATCTTTGTTTTAATACTGTTAATGAGCTTGTCGCTGATAGGGATAATTTCCATTCAGGCGTACTATATTAACAATTCTGTTAAGAATGAAAAGGAGCGTTTTAGAAGTAATGTAAAAACGGCGCTGTATTATGTCTCCAATACTATTGAAACTAGGGAGGAGGCCGAATATGTGTACAAATTGCAAAATTTAATACTGCAAGGCGTTGCTGTAGATACCGCAGCAATTAGAAATTTAAACATTATTCAAGAAGACTCCGATTCTAAAGAAATTGTAGTGTATAGCAGTGGTATTTTAGAAGAAAATTATAAGTTAAGCTCACCGCTCTTTGATATGGGACTAGATACTATAAATGTGAAACGCATTTATAACGAACGTCAAACGCGGGTTTATAGCAATAAAGGAAACGATTTAGACTTAACATCAAAAGATAAATTATTGGTTTTAGAAAAAATGTCTACCACCGATAAAATTTTATTTGAAGATCTTTATAAGGATATTGCACAAAGACGACCAATACACCAAAGGGTTTCTAAGAAAACCATAAAAGAGATGTTAACTAGAAAGCTTAAAGAAGATTCTATTAATATTAATTTTGAGTTTGCTATTTATAGTAATGGTTTAGCAACAAAAATACAGAGTGATGCCTTTGAATATGATAAAGCATCCACCTACGCTGTACCTATTTTTTCTAATATAAATACGGGAAGTCCGTATAAATTATTAGTGAATTTTCCAGACGATGGCAAGTTTATTTTATCATCAATAATTGGTATGATTTTGTTATCGGTTGTATTTACATTAATTATTATAATGGCTTATACTGGAGCTCTTTATCAGTTAATGAAGCAGCGTAAAATATCGGAAATTAAAACCGATTTTATAAATAACATGACGCATGAGTTTAAAACACCGATTGCGACTATAAATTTAGCTTTAGATTCTATTAAAAATCCTAAAATAATAGGAGATCAGGAAAAGGTAATTCGTTACCTAAATATGATAAAAGAAGAAAATAAACGCATGCACGCTCAAGTTGAAAATGTATTGCGTATTTCGAAACTAGAAAAAAATGAATTAAATATTAGTAAAGAAAAGGTCGATTTTCAAGAACTTATTGAAGATGCTATAACGCACGTAGAACTGATAGTTGAAGATAGACAAGGGTATATCCATACACATTTTGATGCGGAAAGCACATCAATTTTGGCAAACGAAACACATTTTACCAATGTGGTGGTTAATATTCTAGATAATGCCATAAAATATTCGCCAGATGCGCCTAAAATAGACGTGTATACCGAAAATGTTGGAACTAATATTTTATTGAAAATTAAAGATCAAGGTAGCGGAATGAGTAAAGCTGCCGTAAAACGTGTGTTCGAAAAGTTTTATAGAGAACACACTGGAAATATACACAATGTTAAAGGCCACGGTTTAGGCCTAGCATATGTGAAACGTATAGTAGATGACCACCAAGGTTATATAACAGTAGAAAGTGAAAAAGACAAAGGAAGTACTTTTACCGTAAGGCTTCCGTTAATATCGTAAATTATGGAAGAGCATAAAAAAAGAATTTTATTAGTAGAAGATGATCCAAACTTTGGAACCGTTCTTAAGGATTATTTAATGATGAATGATTATGAAGTAACCCATGCTAAAAATGGTATGGAGGGTTTTGAAAAATTCAAAAAAGACGATTTCGATTTATGTATTTTAGATGTTATGATGCCTTATAAAGATGGCTTTACTTTAGCTAAAGAAATACGTGAAAAAAACACCGATGTACCTATTGTTTTCCTAACAGCTAAAACCATGAAGGAAGATGTGCTTAAAGGTTATAAGGTTGGCGCAGACGACTATTTAAACAAACCGTTTGATAGTGAAGTATTGCTCATGAAAATTAAAGCTATTATGCAAAGAAAAGCAACTGAAACCGTTTCTGATAGCAAGCAATTTGAGTTTAAAATAGGTGGCTTCGATTTGAATTCTAAACTACGTTTTTTAAGTTATAACGGTGAAAATCCAGTAAAATTATCGCCAAAAGAAAACGAATTATTACGTTTGTTAGCCCTGCATGAAAACGATTTAATGCCACGTGAATTAGCTCTTACTAAAATATGGAGAGACGATAATTATTTCACCTCTAGAAGTATGGATGTTTACATTGCAAAACTACGTAAGTATTTAAAATTAGATCCTAAAGTAGAAATCCTTAACATTCATGGTGAAGGCTTTAGATTAGTGGTAAATAGCTAAAAAACACGAGTAAATATATTATATAACCCATCTAGTTATTTTAACTAGATGGGTTTCTTTGTTTTAAAGCATTATATTTAGGTTTTAGCCGAAAATTATTTATCAATAAATAATAAAATAGCACTGATATTTTTTATGCGATTTATTATTTTTAACTATCTAAAAAGTTCCCAGCGACTTGTACACGGGAGAGTAAAAAACATAAGAGTATAAGAAATTAATAATGAAAAAAATAATCCAAGCATAAGGGCAGTAGTGAAATGTTTGTGTTAGCGGAGAATAATCAATAACTTGTCGAATCTAAACTCAATAAAAAAATGACACTTCAACCTCTTAGAATAGATGCTGGTTGGCAAGTAAATTATAATCAATTTTATGAAGTGGATCCAATCCCTGGCTGCGAACACTATTTTGAAGGTTCCAGTTTATTGATGTTACAAAGCAACGGGCGATTAAAACTGATTGATGTACAATGGCGACCAGAAGGCGACCTCGAAGGTGAATATCAAGTACAAGTTTTAAATTTTTTGGAAAACTTCAATACCAAAACAAATACGTTTGATAATGACACCGATTGGGAACAACCATTTTTAATGTTTGCCACAAAGTCTCGGTTAGCGCTTGTAGAAAAATTGGAAGAATTAATGCGGACGTTACCTGTTTTCACAGACCCGAGAATGACCATAAAAAGAGGTGTTGTCGATGAACTTTCGGAATCGTATAGGTTGGAATTTGAAGAACATGGGTTTTCAATCAATTTAGTAAAAAACATATTAGAAAATGGAAGTGCTAAAATTCAAAACTTGATTTTAGATTCTGAAGACATAACAAGAGAAATCATACTAGAATTTACACGAAAAGGAATTACAAAAAAAGTAAAAAATAAAGCCAATCAAAAATTGAATAGTAAACGGTTTAAAGCATAGAAATTATTGGCTTAAAAGAGTTGTTTTATTTGGGGTTAACCAAGGTGAAAAGGTTATCCTAAATTTAGGATTCTTAATTTTATTTACAGCTAGTGAGAGCGTCACGCTCGTACCCGACTGAGTAAGAAAAATGAGTGATGAAAAAACAATCAATGCAGTAACGCAATAAGCAAGATGCTCGTGCTAGCGGAGGAGGTTCTATGCTTTTATTTTTTCCAACTTACTAATTAGTTCTTCTCTTTTATGAGCTGAAGAGTCATACCTGTTTTGAATCATTTTCTTAATAATCATCTCAAGAGTTCTTTCTGAAAAATCAATATAAGCATCTAATGATTTATGTAAATCATATGTTTTAAATTGATTTTGTTTATTAATAACATCTAACGAGCCAGAATCATTTAGGGAGTATCTTGCAATTTTAAAGTTCATCTTGTCTCCATTCAAATCGAAATTTACTGGGTGAGCTGAAATAGCGTTTCTCAGAAAAGAAATATCTAAACTTTTAAATTCTTGCTCTAATTTTGAAGTTTTAGCCTTAATTAAATCAGCTAGCGTTGAAATAGCTCTGAAATGAATGTAAACACTACTTAATACTCCGTACAGTCGTAAGTACCTTTCACCTGTATTAAAGTTTTTACCATTTTCAATGTTACTATTTAAAAAAGATACAATTGCGAAATGAGAGTCTCCCAAAGTATCTAAACTTGAAGTGAGAAAACTCCAACTGTAACTATCTTGAAACTTAAAAAGCTCTTTCATTTTATCTACAAACATCTTTTGTTGACTTTCTAGCTTATCCCAATCAATTCGATTAACCGATGAGTTTACAATCTCTCTTATAAAGTTCTCGTATTTTCTTATCAATGTGTTTTCGTATTCGATCAAAATTCTATGATTTATTGTAGATAATACCGTTACACCCCCAACCCTAAATCCTAGCCGACAACCATTCTTTTAATTCATAGAAATTTTGTGGCGCCACACCATGCCCAACAGGGAATTCCGAATATTTATGTTTAATATTCAATTTACTTAAATAAGGGGCGTTTTGTCTGGCCCAGTCTACCGGGATCACTTGATCAACGCTACCGTGAGAACAGTAAAAATCTAAATGGGCATAATCTTCCTTTTGGATGGGTTTTGGGAAAATATCTGGGTTAACATAACCACTTAATGCTACAATATTTTTAACTTTTTCTGGGTAAGTTAGTGCCACAGCATAGCTTAAAATACAACCTTGGCTAAAGCCTAAAAGCGACACGTTATCTTTATTTACAGGATAGGTTGCAACAGCCTCGTCTATAAATTTGGCAATTAAATCGCGAGATAAAATGGCTTGTTCGTTATCGCTCCATTTGCCTTTTTCAGCATCAAAATTAATGGCATACCAAGCATTTCCATAAGGTTGCATGGGGTAGGGCGCTTTTACCGAAATGATAAAAAGTTCCTCCGGTAATTCGCTTGCAAAGGAAAATAAATCGTTTTCATCGCTACCGTAGCCATGTAATAAAATGAGTAATGGCGCATTTTCGGACAATGTGGATTCACGAATAATATGTTCTAAAGAAAGCGATGTATTCATTGTTATGTTTTGGTTTAATGGAACTTATGTTTTTATTTGCCAAGATTAGCAAAAAGTTTTTGATAAAGGTCGCCAACTAAAGGAACGGCTTGTGCTTTTTTACTAATAGCATTGGTAAAGCCGAAAACAAAAAGTACAGCAAAAAAGATATAGAATCCCATAGACACTAACCAACTATCAAAACTACCAACAATATAACCTAAAGCAAAAAAGGTAAGCCATAACCCTAAGGCTTGTCGAATGTGAAAACTAGCAAATTCGCTTTTGTTTTCGTTATTTAAATAATACGCTATTATGGTTCCAAAAATGGTTAAATAACTAATTATGGCGTTTTTACGACCGGTTTCAATATCTTGTGCAGTCATTAAATTATGAATTTATAGAAATTTTATTATTAGAAATAATACCGTAAACCTTGCCTTTTAAAGTTTCACCTTCAAAAATGGCGTTTTTAGATTTCGATATAATATCCGTTTTAGAAAAGGTGTATTTAGTATCGGGGTTAAATAAGGCTAAATCGGCTTTATTTCCAATATTAATTGGGGTGTTTTCTAAACCAAATCTTGTTTTTCCTTTAGTTAAAACATCAATCGTTTTCTTGATGGTAAATAGAGAATTAAGTGCTCCAAAAGCAGATTCTAAACCAATAGTTCCGTATTTGGCGTGGTCGAATTCTACTTTTTTGTGCTCCACATCAATGGGGTTGTGGTCGCTAGTTACCATATCAATCGTGCCATCTTTTAGACCTTCAATTAAAGCATCCACATCACTTTGAATGCGTAACGGCGGTAATACTTTAAAGTGGGTGTTAAAATCGTTTAAAACCGCATCGGTAAAGTATAAATTATGAATAGCGACGCTACAGGTAATATCTAATTTTTTCTTTTTGGCTTCCCGAATTAAATCCACCGATTTGGCTGTAGAAATGGTTGGGATATGTAGTTTACCACCCGTATATTCTAATAAAAAGATATCGCGTGCTATTTGCAATTCTTCAGCAATTGCGGGAATACCTTTTAAACCAAGTGTCGTGCTTGTTATGTTTTCATTCATCACACCGCGACCGGCAATTTTATTTTCTTGTGGAAAGGCGCAAATTAATCCATCAAAATTACTCGCGTATTGCAAGGCAATTTTCATTAAATTCGGATTGGAAATCGATTTTTTATAATCGTAAAAAGCTACGGCTCCGGCAGATTTCATATCGAATAATTCGGCTAAATCTTCACCTTTACTTTCAACGGTTAAAGCACCAATAGGCAACAAATTTACGATGTGGTTTTGTGCTTTGGCATTCACAAAGGTAATGTTGGAGTTGCTGTCTATAACCGGATGGCTATTCGCATTCATAGCTACCGCGGTAAATCCAGAAGCAGCCGCCGTTTTTAATCCGTTTGCTATAGTGTCTCGCTCTTCGAAACCAGGCTCGCCAAAACTGACGCTACTATCAAACCAACCTTGCGAAATATGTAAATTATCAAATTGAATTTCTCGATATTTTCCTGGATTTGGAATCGATTTGGCAATGGCAGTAATCGTACCTTTTTCAATTAATATATCTTGAGTACTGTTATGAAACTCGCTTTTAGAATCTATTATCGTGGCCGATTTTATAAGTATGTTCATTTAAAATATTTTAATATGCACATTTCAGTAAGTAAAAACGCTAATGCAAAAATAACAAACCATTTCCATAGCGCATTAATTTTTGAGTCACTTTTTATGGTGTCGAAAACTTGTGCAACGGCGTTGTTTAGCTCGATGTTTTTGGTGTTCGATAAGTCGGTGTAAGTTAAAGAACTTTCGGCTCTATCATAATTATAACTCACGTTTTTAATAATTTCTGTCTTATTTTCAACTTTGTAAATACTCGCCAAATTAGGCGTTTCCGAAGTTTTTACAACTACTTTATTATTGAAAAGTTGCTGTTCCGGAATCATATTTATCGTTCCGTTGGATAAGGATAATACGGCATCTTGCTGCAATTGGGTGTTCACTTCAAAACTATTATTTTTCCCTATGGTGTAATACAATTCGGGGATTTTAAAACTGTATTTCCCAATGGTGTAAAGCGTGGGAACAATTAAAGGTGAATTTTTAAAGTTTGAATGGTTGCTATTTAAAGCCGACGTAAATACAAAAGTATTTTTATTTTGAAATAGAAAAGGACTGCTATCTTCATAATTAAGAATGGAAGATACGCTGTTGCTATTCAAATTATAAAACCCGTTTACTTTTGGGTATTGAAAATTGCTGACTTGTTTTTCAAACACGCCATTGTTAAATAACGGATGTGCATAATTTATAGTGGTGATGCGTTTTTCGGTTTCATTATAATTGCTAAAAGCAGATTGATAATTTTGCAACAAATCATTGTAAGAACCGATGTTAATATGGCTAGACGGAATGATAACCAATGCGCCACCTTGGCTGGTGAATTGTTTTAAAGCGGCAATGAGCGCATTTGGGATGTTGTTAATTTCATTTAAAACAATCAGGTTTTGAGACTCTAAAATATTATAGTTTAATTGATTTAATTCTGAAGCAGTGTAGTTAAACTCATCTTCGGTATAAATGCGTTTTAGGAAATCGTCATCGGTTTCGTTTATTGCTAAAACGTGCACTTTTGATGTGTTGTTAATGTTGAAAAACAAGCTGTTGTCAAACTGTAAACTGGCATCATCTATCGTGATTTTACCGTTTATTATTTTATTGGTTGGTAAAGTAAATAAGGTTTGCGCTTCTTTGTCGATACTTACCGATGTTTTTGCAATTAAAGTGTCGTTATTAAAAAGCGATACAGGTAAATTTTCAATAGCAGTGCCGTTGTTTTTTAAACGAACGCTTAGTTGAATTTCCGATGCTGTTTTTTCAGAAATAAAAGCACTATCAATAGCGATGTTTTGGTTGTTAACAGGTTTTAGTTGAACAAAATAATTTGTTTTTAATGAATCTTTTTCAATCGAAAACGGTGGATTATTATCTTGAAAATCGGATATGAAAACCAAGTTTTTTAAACTGCTTTTTTGTTTGCTAAAAAAGGTGTTACTTTTTAAAAATGCGGCTTGTGTGCTGAGTGGCGTCGCGGCATAATCCAGTTGTAGCAGTTCGTTTTTTATGGTTTTAACTGTGGTGTTTTTAAACACCTCGTTATTGGTTAAAAGCGTGATGTTTTCATCTTCGGGAACATGTCCTATAATATCTTGTACGGCACGTTTTAAAAGTTCGCCTTGCGGACCTTTACTTTGCATACTAAAGGAGTTATCCAAATAAATAACGGTTTCCTTTTTCGATTTAAAACTCGTGGTTTTCGAAGTAAATGGTTGTGCAAAAGCGAGAACAATACAGGCTAACAGCAACAAACGCATGCAGAGAATAAGCCATTTTTTTATTTGCGAACTTTTGCGGGCTTGCAGTTTGGCTTCTTTTAAAAAAGCCACGTTAGTAAAACTGACTTTTTCAAATTTTCGTAATTGAAATAAATGAACAATTATAGGGATAATCAGTAAAAATAACGCGTAAAGAAGTTCTGGGTGTTTAAACTGCATGTTTTTTTATAATTAGACAAATATAGAGAATGAAAAAAATATTGCCACAAATTCACAGATGTTTTTCTAATAATCCGTGACTAAAATAATATCAGCAGAAAAACACATAGTCTGCCATGGGTTTTAGGTGTAAGGCCTTCATATATTTTAAAATATCTTTTTGCTCCGTTTTATTGGCAACGGTAATAATACTTTGGGCGTTTCCTACGGTTTTTAAATAACTAAAAGGTTTTAGGATGACACCGTAAATATCGCGTCCAATTTTATTCGGATTATCACAAATCCATTCAAATTTCAGCTGCTTTTCAATCAGTTTTTTCGCAATGGTTTTTCCTTTTTTTCCCGCACCCCAAATCACTAAAGTTTTGTTGGGGTTATAATCGAGTTCTAAAAAATATTTCAGTTTAATATCTATAAAATGATTCTCGGCATAATGCACGTGGGTGCGGGACGCTCGGGTTTGGTAATCGCGCCAATTGTGTAGCACTTCATTACAAGGAATACAAGTGAAACCCTGTTTGTAAAAGCGGAAGGCTAAATCATAATCTTCCGGATAGCGGTTGGGATTAAAGGCTCCGCAGGCTATTAAATCACTGCGATAAACCATCCAGCAAGGCGATGGAATAACACATTCTTTATAAATTTCAGAAAAATTATGGCCTTTTTCTGTTAAGCCATTCAACCAAATTTCATAATTTTTAAAACCATCTTTTATACCTTCTTCCGAAAAATATTTTACCAATCCCACCGCAACGTGCGCCTTTCCGTGGGTTAATAAATTATGCGCCAAAATTTCTAGTTTGTTGGGTTGCATAATATCATCGCTATCCATGCGGGTAATAAGTTCGCCGTTACTTTTAGAAAAGGCAAGGTGCAGCGCATCAATAATACCCTGCCCTGTGTTTTTAAATAGCTGGATTCTTTCATCTTTACAGGCAAAAGCATTGACAATATTGAAGCTGTTATCGGTAGAACCATCGTCTACAATAAGTAATTCCCAGTTGCTATAACTTTGATTAAGTATAGAGGTTAAGCAGGGTTTTAAATAGGCTCCCGTATTTTTAAACGGAATTAAAATGCTGATGAGTGGGTTTTGCATGCCGCTAATTTAACAAAACCTTAGTAGAATAATATATAACATAATAGTAATTTCGACCTCACTTATTTATACAGTAAAAAGTAAGCAAGAGTGTATTGAAAATTCTTTGTATTTTGCTAAAATAAAGCCTGTGTAAATTACCGTTGTGCCAAGCTATATCTAGCACAGCATTAATTAAATTAAAAGTAATATATGAATATCAAGTTCCTTTCCGCATCTGTCATGATGGGGCTTTTGTTAGCCAGTTGTAGTGCAACAAAAAACGCAAAAAACGATTTAGCCGTAAGTTTACCAATAGAGACTTCTATTAATTTAAACAATGTGGTTAACGATAAAGCACCGGTAACCATTAATCCTGGCCGTTTTACAGTGCCTAGCGTAACCTATAGGTTACCAAGAGTGGTACAAGGCACTTATGCCGTTAGTGATTTTGGGAAATATGTGGACGATTTTAAAGCCTTAAATTATAAAGGTGAAAGTATGCCGGTGGTAAAGGTTGATAAAAATACCTGGACCATTGCCAACGCCAAAGAACTCGATAAAATAACCTATTTAGTAAACGATACTTTCGATATTGAAACCAAAGGCGGTATTGGGGGCGATGAGCCTTTTTCGCCATCGGGAACCAATATTGAGCCTGAAAATTATGTGCTTAATTTACACGGGTTTATTGGGTATTTCGATTCGTTAAAGAACAATCAATACAAATTAGAGGTTACAGGTCCATCAGGTTTTGTGCGTTCCTCTGCATTACAAACTGTAGATTCTAAAACCAGTACCGATGGAAAAAGCATAACCACCAGTTATTTTGCACCGCGTTATTTCGATATTACCGATAACCCAATGATGTATGGCGATTTGGATGTTGAAGAGTTTATGGTAGGCGATATTAAAATTGTATTGAGTGTGTATTCTCCAAATAAAGTGCATTCCGCAGCGTCTTTAAAAGAAACAATTTTTAAAATGATGCAAGCGCAAAAAGCCTTTTTAGGCGATGTTAATACCACCCCACGATACGATATTTTCTTATATTTATCTACTGGAGAAGATGATGCTCCAAAAGGTTTTGGTGCCCTAGAGCACCATAAATCTACGGTTGTGGTATTGCCTGAAGCCATGGATGAAGAGATGCTTGCTTCGAGTATGACCGATGTGGTCTCTCACGAGTTTTTCCATATTGTAACGCCGTTAAGTGTACACTCTGAAGATGTGCATTATTTCGATTATAACAACCCAACATTTTCCAAACATTTATGGATGTACGAAGGCGTAACCGAATATTTTGCTAATCTATTTCAAGTGAAAGAAGGCTTGATTTCAGAAGATGAATTCTTCAATAAAATGATGGAAAAAGTAGCGGCTTCAAAAGATTTAAACGATGCCATGAGCTTTACCATAATGAGCGAAAATGTATTAAAAGCTCCTTATAAAGATCAATACCTAAATGTGTATCAAAAAGGCGCATTAATAGGCATGTGTATCGATATTATGTTGCGTGAAGAAAGCAATGGGCAACGCGGTATTTTATCTTTAATGAAAGAATTGTCTAATAAATACGGGAAAAATAAACCGTTTGAAGACGATAAATTAATAGACGAAATTGTCGCCATGACTTACCCGTCGTTACGCGATTTTTTCGATAATCATGTTATTGGAGATATTCCAATTAGCTATAACACCTATTTAAATAAAGTAGGACTAGAAATTGGCGAAGGCCAAGTAGAAACGGGCTATGTGCAAAATGGAGGAACCCTTTTATTTGGTGCCGATCCACAAAAAGGACAAGTGTTTTTTACCGATGGCGTAACCGATAATAGTTTCTGGAAAGCCCAAGGCGTACAACCAAACGATGTGTTAAAAGCCGTCGATGGCGAGCTATTTACTATGGCAAATGCAAACGATTTATTACAAAAAATGTTTATGTGGACACCAGGAACCGATATAAATGTCACCTTGGAGCGCGATGGAAAAGATATTGAAATCAAGACCAAAACCACAAAATCTTATACTACCGGAAGCGGTATTTTTGTAAAGGCCGATGCTACCGATGCTCAAAAAACATTACGTGAAGCTTGGTTAAAAGGCTAGTCTTTTAAAACAACTTATAATTTAAAAAACGATTGATGAACGGTTAAGTTTATCAATCGTTTTTTTTTGGCGTTACCCGAAAAGGGTCGGGCTTTCCGCTATATCTTTTTACAATAGGATTCCGTTTTATTTCAACTATGAAAAGGAGATTAAACATAGGTCATAACCAGAAAAAAAGTAATCGTGATTTTTGTAAAAAGGATGCCGCATCAATCCCTAACGCACCCGTTTGCCAAGGTCGTTGTTTTATTATAGTTCGTTTTATGTATAAAAAAATTAGAGGCATTATTAGAAAAACCTAAAGATATAATTAGATAAAAAAGAGAAGAGCTATTTGTACATTTTCTATCTTTGCAGCATGAGTGAATTTAAAGATTTTTTTGAAGCCTTACAGCAAAGTGTACAAAACGATGAGTTTGTAAAATTAACATTAAGCAAACCGCTTAGAAAGCGTGAAGGCTTAATTAATGTATATATGCGTTTGTTTGTGGTCGATGGTAAAGACATTTTTCAACTTAAATACCGTCATACCGAAGAGGAACTGTATAAGCAGTTTTCTTTAAAAGAAGCCATTGCCGAATTGGAGATCTTGTTAACCGATACGTTTAGAACAGGAACCTTATTTACTTTAAACGAAGATTTATTAGTAACGGTTTCTAAGAAAAAACTAGTATCGTACAGAACCACAGCACCAAGTTTTAAAAATAAATTACCAGAAGTCCCATTAGAATCTTAGAGTTTTTCAAAAAGCAGAGGCTTTCGTTTTACTATTTCGCCAATAAGTTTTTCATAGCTTCAACCGAATCTGTATAATCCGACATTTTTCGTCCTTTTCCTAAATGAATTGGGATGGTGTTCATTCGGTTTGTTAAGTCGTTTATTGGCATGTTTTCTAAAGTTCCAAATTCATCTTTCCACCAATCCAATAGTTCAATACTTTGGTTTTGGAATCCAGCTGTACTTCGGTCGTTATCGGTTGGTAGAAAATTCAATTTACCAATCATAGTATCCAGCGTTTCAAAATTCATTGGGATACCATCATAAATAAATTGAGTACAAAGCGCCTCTTTAAAAGTTTGATCCATTTTTTTATAATCCGATGCTTTTATATCGGTGAGAATAACATTGTATTTCGTTAATCCGTTTGTAATAAGCCAGCATTTTTTTCAATTCACATAAAATATGGTGGCCTTCCATTTACCAAGAATTCCGGGATTAGATGCTTGTTCCGTTGAGATCAGTTTTTTTACTAACTTTTCTAACTTTTTTGTGGTATGGATGTGTGTTGTTTTCAAAATGGCAGGCTAATTTATTATAAAATCGCTTTCGTATAGGCTACTGTAATAGTCCTATAAAAATGGAAATATAATATAATCCTGTCAATATAAAAACGACACCGGCAACGGTTCGCATCACTTTTTCAATTTTGGTGATTTTATTATAGAATAGCCCAACTTTACCGGCCGTAAATGCTAATAAATAGGTGAATAAAATAACGGGTAATCCTGTGCCGAGTGCAAATATTATGGGTAAATACAATCCATCTGCCGATGCTATCGACATGGGAATTAGCATGCCGAAAAATAAAGCCCCACTATACGGGCAAAAGGCCAAAGCAAAAACCACACCGATTAAAAACGCGCCTAATAATCCTTTGTCTTTAAATTTATCGGATAGTTTGTCTTGAAAATTAGAGGTTCCTAAAAAATTAAGTTTGATAATATTCAGCATAATTAACCCAATAATAATGAGTAATGGGCCCAAAAATTTTTCACCATTCTGATTAAAAAACCGCGCAATATGAAATTTACTAGCCCCAAAATATAATATGAACCCAATAGCGGTATAACTAAAACCTCTACCTAAAGAGTATAGCAAGCCGCTTAAAAAGACTTTCCGTTTGCTCGAAATATTTTTAGAAATAAAGGCGGTTGCAGTAATATTGGTTGCCAATGGGCAGGGGCTTATGGCGGTCATAAGCCCCAAGATAAAGGCAGATACAATTGGAATGTTATAATTTTCTAAAAGTGATTTTAAAAAATCCATTTATAGCGTTTTTAGTGCGGTATCAATTTTAGTTTTTAGTGCTTTGGAAAAGGCGTCTTGGTCGTTTCCATTCATAAAAGCAAAATCGGTTAAATCCATTTTAGTTTCCGTTCCGTTTTTAATTACATTTATAATTAATGCGGTACCAGCAGCTTCAAATTTTTCGGCAACCTGTTCATTTTCTTTTTTATCAACATCAATTACTTGAAATGTGATTATATTGGTTTTTAGTTCTTTTGAAAAATAAGTATCTAAAGTATATTTTGTGTTGGCTTCAATAGCTTTACAGGTTACACATCTATGCGTCGAGTGAAAATCTAGTACTTCTATTTTAGAAACGGATTGATTTACAGCTTGAGCTTTGTCTTTGTTTTGTCCGTTACATGCTGTTAATAGGAATGTAAGGGTTAAAATGGTGATGAATTTTAATGTTTTCATAGTATGTTAATTATTGATGTTTTTATAGTATAATATTGAATAAATATCCCGAAATGATAATACAAAGTGTAACCACTCCAAAAAAGATTCCAATGAGTTTTAAGGTCATTACTTTCTTTAAAAGCATCGCTTCGGGTAAGGAGAGGCCAACAACGCCCATCATAAAAGCAATGGCAGTTCCTAGCGGAATCCCTTTAGCAACCAAAACCTGTGCAACGGGCAATATTCCGGAAGCATTAGAGTACATAGGCACGGCTAAAATGGTTGCAATGGGCACGGCAAAAAGGTTGTCTTTTGCCATATATTTTTCAAAAAAGCCTTCAGGAATATAGCCATGCATAAGGCCGCCAATAGCGATACCAACAATAACATAAGGAATGACACCTTTCAGGATATTCAGGACTTCATCCCAAATAATGGGCAAGCGTTCTTTTAAAGATTTTTTTTCAGCAATAAAGGACTCTTGTTCTTTTTGTGCATTGGCTAAAACGCCTTTTACCCATGGTGTTAAATAGGTTTCTAATTTTAATTTTTGAAGAATGACGCCAGAAATGGTTCCTAATAGAATACCACTAATAACATAAATAATAGTCGTTTTAACTCCAAATAACCCAATAAAAAGTCCGATAGCAACTTCGTTAACTAAAGGAGAGGTAATTAGAAAAGCAAACGTAACACCCAATGGAATACCACCTCTTACAAATCCTATAAACAACGGTACCGAAGAGCAGGAGCAGAAAGGCGTAACTACACCAAACAGACTTGCCATAAGGTATTCCAGGCCGTATAATTTATTTCTAGATAGGTAATTTTTAACTTTATCTATCGGAAAATAACTGTTTACAATGCCCATAAAAAAGATGATTACAAAAAGTAATATGAGAATTTTTACGGTATCGTAAATAAAGAAGTTGAGGGCTTCGGCTAAATGTTGGCCTTTGTTTAAGTTTAAAATATTATAAACAAACCAATCGGCTAAATGTTGTATCCAATCAAACATGATTCATTTGGTTTATAGTTCCTGAAATGGTACAGGATAATTTTATGGTATTATAGATAGTTCCAAACTTTTCAATATTCCTTTTTAATAAATCGGTATTCAATTTATTATCGTCGCTATAGATGGTTAAATTGTAGGTAATCTCGTCCAATCGTGGTGGGTTTTCTAGACGCGTAGCTTGGACTTCAAGCGTGGCTTTGGAATAGTTAAATGGCATCATACCCGAAAAGCGTTCCACATTTTTTAGCATACAAGCAGCAAAAGACCCCAAGAATAATTCTGCCGGATTGGGTAAAGTTTGCGCGGTTTTAGTGGTAGTGCCAAAATCGATTTGAGATGCTTTTATATGAATAACAGCATCTTCATTCCAAAGGGAGGATGCTTTGATATGATAATTCATAACTAAAGTTGTTTAGTTTAAAAGCGACAATACTTCATCTTTTGATGGGATTCTTCCTTTTATGGTGATCACATTATCTATTACCAAAGCGGGTGTGCTCATCACGTTGAACTTCATAATTTCTTCAATATCCTCCACTTTTTCAATGCTGGCATCTATGTTGTTTTCTGAAACAACATCTTGAACAAGACTCGTCATTGTTTTACATTTTGGACAACCGGTTCCTAAGATTTTAATTACTTTACTCATGATATTTGTATTTGTTTATCGTAAATAAACGATAAGGTTGTTAAAAAAATATCACTCAAAAAATTGTTGAAATAATGATTTTGCAATATTCCAATTTTCTTGATTGATACAATATTTTATTTTGGGTGGTTTTAATTCCCCTTGAATTAAACCCGCATTTTTCAATTCTTTAAGATGTTGAGAAATTGTAGATTGTGCTAAAGGAAATACTTCTACCAAATCGCCTGTAAAACAACAAGACTGATTGTCGAGATGTTTTAAAATAGCAATACGAGTAGGGTGCGCCAAGGCTTTAGCAAATTTTGCTAAGGCTTCGGTGTTTTCTTTATATTCTATAGGTTCTAAATTTCTTTTCATATTTCTTATCGCAAATATACGATTGGTTTTTTCGTTGGAAAATGACAAATATCATGTTCGTCTAAAGATATAGATTACAAGCTGGATTTAAAAAAAATAAAGCTCAAAAGAAAGAGTTCCTGTTGAGCTTTATAAAGTGATTCTAATTAATGAAGATAAGTTGTGTTTTATCTGTACCCATTAATTTACTGAGTTTATATTTATTTCAAATCAAATCGATCGGCATTCATCACTTTAGTCCATGCTTTTACAAAATCGATTACAAATTTTTCTTTGTTGTCGTCTTGTGCATAAACTTCAGCATAAGAGCGTAAAATAGAGTTAGATCCAAATACTAAATCCATACGGGTTGCGGTCCATTTTACAGTACCTGTTTTACGATTACGAATTTCGTATAATCCATTTTCTGTTGGCTTCCATGTGTTATCCATATCAGTTAAATTCACAAAGAAATCATTGGTTAAAGCTCCAATAGTATCTGTAAACACTCCGTGTTTTGTGTTGTCATAGTTTGTACCTAACATTCTCATACCTCCAACAAGCACGGTCATTTCTGGAGCTGTTAACCCCATAAGTTGCGTTCGGTCTAGCATTAATTCTTCAGGACTTACTACATAATCTTTTTTGCTATAATTACGATAACCATCAGCAAGAGGTTCTAAATATTCAAAAGATTCAGCATCGGTCATGTCATCTGTGGCATCTCCACGACCTGCAGAAAAAGGTACGGTGGTGTCAAAACCAGCCGCTTTTATAGCGTGTTCTAAACCAACATTACCGGCTAATACTATGGTATCTGCTATGCTAATTCCAAATTCAGCCGCAATAGGTTCTAAAACAGATAAAACATATGCTAAGCGTTTAGGTTCATTACCTTCCCAATCTTTTTGAGGGGCTAAGCGAATACGGGCACCATTGGCTCCACCACGCATATCCGATCCACGATAGGTACGTGCACTATCCCAAGCGGTAGCAACCATTTCTGAAATAGATAATCCCGATGCTGCAATTTTTGCTTTTACAGCTTCTACATCATAATCTGTAGTGCCAGCAGGAATAGGATCTTGCCAAATTAAATCTTCTTGAGGCACATCTGGGCCAAAATAATTCGCTTTTGGTCCTAAATCTCTATGGGTTAATTTAAACCAAGCACGGGCAAAAGTTTCCGAAAAGTATTCTTGGTCGTTCATGAATTTTAATGATATTTCCTTATATATAGGATCTACTTTCATAGCCATATCAGCATCTGTCATCATTGGGTTATGACGAATACTTGCATCTTCAACATCTACCGGTCTGTTTTCTTCTTTAATGTTCACAGGTTCCCATTGCCATGCACCAGCAGGACTTTTTACAGATTCCCATTCGTGGTTAAATAACATATCGAAAAAGCCACCATCCCATTTTGTAGGGTGTGTGGTCCATGCGCCTTCTAATCCGCTAGTTACCGTATAACGTCCCTTTCCAGATTTATAAGGATTATGCCAGCCTAAGCCTTGTTCTTCTACATTTGCTGCTTCAGGTTCTGGTCCTAAAATATTGGCGTCGCCATTACCATGTGTTTTACCAACGGTATGTCCACCAGCTGTTAAAGCAACAGTTTCTTCATCATTCATAGCCATACGTGCAAATGTTTCACGTACTTGAGCTGCTGTTTTTAACGGATCTTGTTGGCCGTTAACGCCTTCTGGGTTTACATAAATTAGCCCCATTTGTACCGCGGCTAAAGGATTTTCCATTGTAGAAGGTTTGTCTACATTATCATAACGCTCATCACTTGGTGCTAACCATTCTTTTTCTGCTCCCCAATAGGTGTCTTTTTCGGGATGCCAGATATCTGGACGTCCAAACGCGAAACCATAAGTTTTTAAGCCCATGTTTTCATAAGCAATAGTACCAGCCAAAACAATTAAATCTGCCCAACTTACTTTATTGCCATATTTTTTCTTGATAGGCCATAATAAACGTCTTGCTTTATCTAAACTCACATTGTCTGGCCAAGAATTTAAAGGCGCAAAACGTTGGTTACCAGTACCACCGCCACCACGGCCATCGGTTATACGGTACGATCCGGCAGCGTGCCAAGACAAACGAATCATTAACCCTCCGTAATGTCCCCAATCTGCAGGCCACCAATCTTGACTATCCGTCATTAAGGCGTGCATATCTTTTTTTAGAGCTTCAACATCTAGTTTTTTTAATTCTTCATGATAATCAAAATCGGCTCCTAAAGGATTTGTTTTAGTATCATGTTGATGTAAAATATCTAGGTTTAGGGCATTGGGCCACCAATCCATAACATTAGATTTTGTAGCGGTATTTGCGCCATGCATTACTGGGCATTTTCCTAAGGAGGAATTATTATTAGCTTCAGTAATTATTGGAGCTTCATTTTGTTGTTGATGGTGTGGGCATTTACTTTTATCATTTTCCATAGTGAAAGGGTTATGTTTTTAATATGTTTCTTAGTGTCAAAGTTAGTCTAATAGTTCGCTGTTAATTCTAGTGTTTAATTTTCATATTTTATTTAGTCATAAGAAAAATTTATAGATAAAACAAAATATATAGCTATATGTTATTTGTTGTGATGCAATGAAGAAATGAAATTAATAGATTGTTACATAGAGAAAGTGATATTTAAAATTGTAAAAAAATATGAATTTCATAATGCTCTAAGATAACTTATTTTTTAACCAAAGTCAAACGTAACTAGGGAATTAACGGGATACTTTTTAGGTCGATGTGTTTTATTATGATAAAACCGAATAGTTGTTTTTTGTTTTTGGTAGCATAAAAACTAAATATAGTGTAATTTATTTCATTCATTTTTTTGAATTTTACCGCTTTAATTTTAGTAAAACCTTGAATTTGGTTTAAGTAAAATATGTTTTGGTTCGTGTAGAAGTTTCTATGATTATTATTTGTTAATAAAAAAGAAAGCGACCTTTTTTAGGAGCTAATACATCTAAAATTAATACTATTGCGTATATATTAGCAGGTAAAGCAAAAGCTTTAGCATTTGCAATTAAACATTAAAAAACAAAGAATATGGAAAATAATAGTAAAAGTACAGGTTTAAAAATAGCATTAGGGGTGGCTTTGGTTTTATTTTTAGGAACTGGTTTTTATGCCTTAAATCTTAGTAAAAAAAGTAGTGAAGTTGAAAAAGAGTTAACCGAGCAAAAACGTTTGGTGATGGATGACCTTAATACTATGGCAAAACAATATGATGAGGCTATTAGTGAAAATAAAATATCAAATAATAATTTGATTGAAGCTAGAGGACGAATTCAAGGCTTAATAGATTCGTTAAAAATATCTGAAACCAATGTAAAAAGTTTGTGGCGATACAAACAAAAATATGTATCGTTACAAAAAGAAATGAATGCCTTACTAGCACAAAACGATTCGTTACGTGCACAAAACTCGTATTTAGCAACCTCTTTAGATAGTACACGCGTACGATTGGAGGAGCGTACCATGTTTAACGATTCTTTATTAAGTCAAAACACGGCTTTAGCCGAAGTCGTAAACAAGGCATCGGTTTTAGGTGCGTATGGATTAAAGGGTTCGGGAGTTATAGAGCGGGCATCGGGAAAATTAATACCAACCGAACGTGCTAGACGTACCGATAAAATTAGAGTGTGTTTTACAGTAACCAAAAATACATTAGTACAAAGTGGCGATCAAGAATTGTATGTACAAATTATAGATCCATTAAACCATACTTTGGGTTTAAATGAACAAGTTCAGTTTGATGAAACGATCCTGAATTATTCTCTAATTAGTAAATTTAATTATGAAAATGCAAGCCTAGATATTTGCGAATATATAGCCACAAAGGATAAAGAAAAATTTGAAGAAGGACGCTATGTGGTTAAGGTTTATAATGAGCAGAATTTAGTTGCCACTACAGAATTTACTTTGAAATAGATTTAATACGTATCACTTAATAATGAAAACTCAAGTTTTTTAGACTTGAGTTTTTTTATGTTGTAAATACAAAACAGATACCCCTGTATGTTGTTTTTCTTATAAAATTATAATTGAATAACTATTGTAACATGAATTATATAAAATTATTTTTAGGTTTAACCTTATTAACGACTTTTTTTTGTTGTGATAAATTGGACGAGTTAACCAAATTTGAAATGACTTTAACCGAAGAGGTGGTTATAAAATCTAATACCGTTATTAATTTACCTTTTTATGTAGAAACTCCCGATATAACGACCAATTCCGAATCTACTTTTGAGAGTAATAATACCCGTAAGGATTTAATAGAATCGATTACACTTACCGATTTAGAATTAAAAATAACGGTTCCCGAGACCGGAAATTTTAATTTTTTGAAATCTATTAAAATATACATGTCTGCTGAAAATGAAGACGAGATGGTGTTGGCTTGGCTTGATGAGGTGGTAGCAAATGATGCCGGTATTTTATTTTTGGAAACATCGACCGAGGATTTGAAAAACTATATTAAAAGTGACAAAATAACCTTGAGAACAGAAAGTGTTACTGATGAATTAATTACTGAAGACCACCATATTGATATAAAATCTACATTTTTCGTAGATGCTAAAATATTAGGATTATAGTATTTAGCCTTAAAATTTGAAAAGAATATGACCATTGGTTTAAGATTTAGCGCTGCGAACCATGCGCAAGGGATAGTAGTGGAAAGCCCACAGTAAACCCGATGGTAATCGGGTTTGCGAGGACTTGTAGCGGATAGCCCGACCCTTTAGGGATGCGCCCAAAATAAAGTTATTGGCTATGGTTTCTACTTAGAATTTTTTGCATTACCTTTGTTTTCCACAATACGTTTGGAACATTAATATGAGTCAAAAAGTTTTACTTAACGCTAAAGCCATAAATATCATTCTTCACAGATTGGCTTGCCAACTTATTGAAGGACAT
Organism: Algibacter pacificus; assembly: GCF_008033385.1. Lineage (GTDB taxonomy): Bacteria > Bacteroidota > Bacteroidia > Flavobacteriales > Flavobacteriaceae > Algibacter > Algibacter pacificus. The sequence continues at coordinate 127,275 of NZ_VOGY01000006.1, forward strand.
CACGATTTTTCGAATACCGTTTTAATTGGTTTACAGCCGCGTGGTGTGTTTTTAGCGAGCAGATTGGCTAAAATTTTATCTGAAGATTATAAGATTAAAGATATTAAATTGGGGTTATTGGATATCACCTTTTTTCGTGATGATTTTAGACGAAGTGATAAACCTTTGGAGGCCAATGCTACAAAAATTAATTTTTTGGTTGAAGATAAAAATGTAGTTTTTATAGACGATGTTTTGTATACAGGACGTAGCATTCGTGCGGCCTTAACGGCTATACAGTCGTTTGGAAGACCAAAAGAAATTGAACTTTTAACCCTTATTGATAGACGTTTTAGTAGACATTTACCCATACAGCCTAATTACCGTGGTCGCCAGGTAGATGTGATTAATAATGAAAAAGTGAAAGTAAACTGGATGGAACAGGATGGTGAAGATTCGGTTTATTTAATTGAGAAATAGTTTTTTTAAGCTAGACAAACAAAAATAAAACAACGGGCAACTTTTGGGGCCAACAGAATACTAAAATCATGAGCGAATTAAGTGTAAACCACTTATTAGGAATAAAATACCTGAATAAAAAGGATATTAAACTTATTTTTGAAACAGCCGATCATTTTAAAGAAGTGATAAACCGACCAATTAAAAAAGTGCCTTCGCTGCGTGATATTACCATTGCCAATTTGTTTTTCGAGAACTCTACCCGAACAAAATTATCGTTCGAACTTGCCGAGAAACGTTTGTCTGCCGATGTGTTGAATTTTTCCTCGGCACAATCATCGGTTAAAAAAGGAGAAACTTTAATAGATACGGTAAATAACATTTTATCTATGAAAGTGGATATGGTGGTTATGCGTCATCCAAATCCTGGAGCTGGTGTGTTTTTATCGAAACATGTTAAGGCTAGTATTATAAATGCTGGCGATGGTGCACATGAGCATCCTACACAAGCCTTACTAGATTCGTATTCTATTCGCGAAAAGCTTGGTGAGGTTAAAGGAAAAAAAATAGTTATTGTTGGCGATATTCTGCATAGTAGAGTGGCGCTATCTAATATATTTGCCTTGCAATTACAAGGGGCGGAAGTTATGGTTTGTGGACCAAAAACATTATTGCCAAAATATATTGGTAAATTAGGAGTAAAAGTAGAGACCGATTTAAGAAAAGCCTTAAATTGGTGTGATGTTGCTAATATGCTACGTGTGCAAAACGAACGTATGGATATTAGTTATTTTCCATCTACTCGAGAATATACCCAGCAATTTGGTGTCACTAAAGCATTACTAAATTCGCTGGATAAGAAAATTACCATTATGCACCCAGGCCCAATAAACCGCGGTGTAGAAATTACGAGTGATGTTGCAGATTCTGACCAAGCTATTATTTTAGATCAAGTACAGAATGGAGTAGCGGTTAGAATGGCAGTCATTTATTTATTGGCGTCTAAAATAAAACAGTAATTATGATAATTGATCAAAACGAAAATACAGCCATTATTACTCAAGAAAAAGCAACGAGTATCGAATTGGTAAAAAAAATACAAGCGTTATATCCTAAGTTTAAAAACAACAATATTATTGTTGCTTTAACGTCTTTAAATACTATTAGTTTGGCAGAGGTTGTGGAGTTTTTAGAATTATCTAAAACGCATCGTGCCGCAAAACATTCGTTTGTTATTGTGTCTAACCAGATTGATTTGGATGAAGCGCCTGAAGAATTGGCCATTGTGCCAACTTTACAAGAAGCTCACGACTTAATTGATATGGAAGTTATGGAGCGCGATTTAGGATTTTAATATGAGTAAATTTCATTTAGCTCAAGTTAATATAGCCAAATGTTTAGCGCCATTAAGCGATCCTATTATGCAGGGTTTTGTAGATAATGTGGATAAAATGAATGCCATTGCAGATATGAGTGAGGGCTTTATTTGGCGTTTAAAGGATGAAGATAAAGATGCCGCTGTGCTTGTTTTTAAAGAGGATGCTTTAATTATTAATATATCGGTTTGGGAAAATCGTGAAGCCCTTTTTAATTACACTTACAATTCTGGGCATATTGAAGTTTTTAAACGAAAAAAGGAATGGTTTAGCAAAATAAATATGCTACACATGGCTTTTTGGTATATTCCGGAAGGTTATATTCCAACGTTTCAAGATGCTAAAGATCGCTTAGATTATTTAAATACACATGGGGAAACACCTTATGCGTTTACCTTTAAAAGTAAATTTTCTGTTGAAGATACTTTACAATATAAACCACTAAATTAAAATTATGAAGCTCACTATTTTAGGCTGTTATAGCGCAACTCCAAGAGCTTTAACCAATACAACTTCTCAGGTTTTAGAAATTAATAACCACATGTTTTTAATAGATTGTGGCGAGGGCACTCAGGTACACCTACGTCGACATAAAATTAAATTCAATAGAATTAAGCGGGTGTTTATTTCGCATTTACATGGCGATCATTTTTTTGGATTGGTGGGCTTAATTTCAACCTTTAGATTATTAAAAAGAGAAGCCGATTTACATGTTTACGGACCAAAAGGCATTAAAGAAATTGTAACCTTACAAATGAAATTGGCCGATTCTTGGACCAATTATAATTTATATTTTCATGAATTAACTTCCAAGGAATCTGAATTAATTTATGAAGATGATGTGGTTGAGGTACATACCATTCCGCTAGAACATCGTGTTTATACAAACGGTTATCTTTTTAAAGAAAAGGAAGGTGAACGTAAATTAAATGTTTCTTTAGCCGAAGAAGCCAATATAAATGTAGCCTACTACCGAAAACTAAAACAGGGTTTTGATGTTGAAAATGAAGATGGCGTTTTAATCCGAAACGAATCGGTTACTAGTCCGGGTGCAAAACCTAAAAGTTATGCTTTTTGTAGTGATACGGTTTATAAAGAAGATATTGTTCCTATTATAAAAGATGTGGATGTGTTGTATCACGAATCCACTTTTTTAGAAAAACATGCCGATTTAGGTCCGAAAACAAAACATTCTACCGCAAAAGAAGCCGCAAGAATAGCTAAACAAGCTAATGTGGGAACATTATTGTTGGGCCATTTTTCTACACGATACGGTGGTTTAGAGCCGTTTAAAACAGAAGCTCAGGAAGTTTTTGATAACGTACAGTTAAGTGGTGATGGTAAAGTTTTCGATTTTAATTAACTTATGTCAAGACTTTCAGTTCTTCTAAGTTCTCCATCCAAGTAATAGCTTCATCGAGAGATTGGCAGCGCTTTACACTTTTTTTAGAAAAATGCTTTTCTAGAGTTGCTACTTTATAACTCGAGTCCGAGTAGGTTACAATACTAGCAGCAACCATAAATTGATACTTGTTGTGTACTTTTATCCAATTTTGCGGGTCTGTTGAAAAGCTGTTAATTCTATTTGAAATAAATCCAATTCGTGCATTTTTACCGTAAAAATTAAGAAGATCGGTAATTACAATTTCTGCTTTTTCCCAGTCGAAATGAATTTCTTCTTTCACTTCTGAAATTATAAATTTAGGACAAAGGTAATATGTGCCGAAAGAATACTCTAGTTTGTTATGCCTTAGGCTACTAAAGTATTTAGAGTTTTTAAATTGCATTGGTTGGTATTTGTGGATTAAATATAATAGAATTCAGGTGGTATAAAAAAGATATAAATCATATTTTTTTGTTAATTTGTACTTATGGAAAATGATTTAAGTAACTATAGAAAATCTTACGATAAAGGCGAATTACTTTTGGAAGATGTACCCGAAAATCCAATGGAATTATTTCAAAAATGGTTTCACGATGTCGATGTACATTTTACCGAAGATGAGACAAACGCGATGACGATTTCAACCATAGGACTGGATGGATATCCAAAAAGTCGTGTAGTGTTGTTAAAACGTTATACTTACGAAGGATTTATTTTTTACACCAATTATGAGAGTGAAAAAGGAAAGGCTATAGAAGCCAACCCGAACGTTTGTTTGTCTTTTTTTTGGCATGGTGCAGAACGTCAGATTATTATAAAGGGTAAAGCTGAAAAAATAGCCGAGAATATGAGTGATGGTTATTTTGAATCGCGCCCAGTTGGGAGCCAATTAGGTGCTTTGGTATCGCATCAAAGTGAAGTAATTCCAGATAGAGCTTATTTGGAAAATAGACTAGCTGAATTGGAAAAGGAATATGAAGAAAAACCTATTTTACGACCAAAATATTGGGGAGGTTATATCGTTAAACCTGTTGAAATTGAATTTTGGCAAGGCCGCCCGAATAGATTACACGACAGAATTCGTTATCAATTACAAGCCGATTATAATTGGTTAATAAACCGATTATCATCATAATAAAAAATAAATTGAGAGCATAAAAAAACCTCTATAGTGCAAAACTATAGAGGTTTTTTATAAGTTTTTATCCTATAACATAATAGATAAACTTAAAATAAGCTGGTCTGGACGTGTATCCAAAGTAGCTTCATTAGGGTTTATATTATTGTTAATTACTTTAGCTTCATTTTCTTTAAAACCACGTTCGTATCTCACATCAATTCCAATGTTATTAAAGTTAAGGCCAACTCCAAAATTGAGCCCAACCGAAAAATCTTCTTTAATATCATTAATAGTTATGGTATTATATTCTGTATCTAAAATATATTGAAAAGCTGGACCAGCAAAAACGCTAAGCGGGCCTAAAACTTTTACGCCTACCAATACAGGTGCGTCAAGTTTTTCCATTTCAAAACTGTCATTATCATAATCACTTTTAGTTTTAGTGTAAATCAATTCGGGTTTAAGGTATAGTTTGGTTCCAATTTTTCCAAAAACACCAACATGATAGCCTACATTTCTTTCTGGGTTTTTATATGTGTTTGTAGCAGATTCAAAATATTTACCATTGGCGTTGTAGTTTAAACCTCCTTTAATACCAATGCCACTGCCGGTTTGAGCAAATGCCGCCGTTGGTATTATTATAGCAACGACTAAAATTAAAATTAATTTTTTCATAATGTTTGTTTTAAGATTTCAGTTATTATAACAAGAACGTTGCCAAAGATATATTATTTCTTTTTTATAAATATGGCTATCGGTTTATAGTTAATTATCTTTGCCAGCAGATACAAAGATATAGATGAAATTTGAATTAAACGCAAAAGACCCGCAGAGCAAAGCTAGAGCAGGGAAATTAACAACAGATCACGGGGTTATTGAAACGCCAATATTTATGCCAGTAGGAACTGTTGGAACGGTTAAAGGTGTGCATCAAAGGGAGTTAAAAAATGATATTAATCCCGATATTATTTTAGGAAACACTTATCATTTATATTTAAGACCACAAACTAAAGTGCTTGAAAAAGCGGGTGGACTTCATAAATTTATGAATTGGGATCGAAATATTTTAACCGATTCTGGAGGGTATCAAGTGTATTCACTTTCGGCAAATAGAAAGATAAAAGAAGAAGGTGTTAAGTTTAAATCGCATATTGATGGGAGTTATCATACATTTACACCAGAGAATGTTATGGAAATTCAACGTGCCATTGGTGCCGATATTATTATGGCTTTCGATGAATGTACGCCATACCCATGCGATTATAATTATGCAAAACGCTCTATGCACATGACGCATCGTTGGTTAGATCGTTGCATTAATCATTTAGAAAAAACACCATTAAAATACGGTTACGATCAAGCGTTTTTTCCTATAGTACAGGGGAGTACCTATAAGGATTTACGCCAACAATCTGCCGAATATATTGCAAATTCAGGAGCTGTAGGAAATGCTATTGGAGGACTTTCAGTAGGGGAGCCCGCTGAAGAAATGTACGCCATGACCGATGTCGTTTGCTCTATTTTACCCGAGGAAAAACCGCGTTATTTAATGGGAGTTGGAACACCAATTAATATTCTAGAAAATATTGCGTTGGGTGTAGATATGTTCGACTGTGTGATGCCTACTCGGAATGCTAGAAATGGGATGTTATTTACAGCGCATGGAACAATAAATATTAAAAATTTAAAATGGGCAGAAGATTTTTCTCCAATCGACGAGATGGGAATAACTTTTGTAGATACCGAATACAGTAAAGCGTATTTACGTCATTTATTTACTGTTAACGAGTTATTAGGGAAGCAAATTGCAACCATACATAATTTAGGTTTTTATTTATGGTTGGTTCGCGAAGCTAGAAAACATATATTAGCAGGCGATTTCAGTATTTGGAAAAACCAGATGGTAAAACAAATGGATAATAGACTTTAATTTAAGAAATAAATATTGAAACTGCTTATTTATTGAGGCTGTAAAAGGATGAAAATATTAGATTGGTACATATTAAAACGCTATTTGTTTACATTTTTAATGATGTTGCTACTGTTTGTTCCCATTGGAATTACGGTGCATTTAGCAGAGAAAATTGGTAAAATTTTAGATAATGAAGTTCCTTTTGGAGAGGTACTTATTTATCTATTAGATTTCACAATCTATTTTGCACACTTGCTTTTTCCTTTATTTTTATTTTTGTCGGTAATTTGGTTTACCTCCAAATTAGCAAATAATACCGAAGTTATTGCCTTTTTAAGTTCTGGTGTCTCTTTTACAAGATTTTTGCGTCCTTACATGATTGGTGCTACTATTGTTGCCTTATTAGCTGTTCTCTTGGGGTTATATTTAGCACCCAATGCTAGTAAAGGTTTTAATAGTTTTAGTTATAAATACTTAAAAAAGGGTAGGAGTGCCGTAGATAATACCAATGTTTTTAGACAAATAAATGATAGCGATATTATTTATGTAAGTAATTTTAATGTAAATAATAAAATAGGTAGAGATTTTACCTTAGAGCATTTTGAAGGAAATAAGTTGATTTTTAAAATTTCGGCTTCTAAGATTAAGTATATTGAAACCGATTCGTCTTCTACTTACCAATTAACCGATTATACCAAACGCTATGTTGGAGTTAATGAAGATGGGTTAGAGGTGATAAAAACAAAAGATACGCTTTTTGCTTTTGAAGTAGACGATCTTATACCTGAGATTTACGCGGCCGAAACAAAAATGTACGGCGATTTAAAGCAATTTATAGACAAAGAAGAGGCAAGAGGTTCGTCTAATGTTGGTCGCTTTAAATTGGTTTTATATAGAAAATGGAGTTTGCCTGTTTCTGTGTTTATTTTAACTATTATAGCGGTAGCAGTATCTTCAAATAAACGCCGCGGTGGTATGGGTGTTAATCTGGCTTTGGGTATTTGTATTGCTATGGTATTCGTGTTTTTCGATAAAATTTTCGGAGTTATGGCAGAACAGTCAGATTTTAGTCCGCTTATTGCCGTATGGTTTCCAAATGTAATTTTTGGGTTTTTAGCTGCTTACCTCTTGTACCATGCCAAACGCTAATTTAAAAGATTATTTTCATTTACATATTCTCGTTTTTATAGCTGGTTTTACCGCTATTTTAGGAGACCTAATTACTATAACGGCCATTCCTTTAGTTTGGTTTCGTATGTTAATGGCCTTTATTTTACTTGTTGGATATGCCTTGTTTTCTAAAGTGAAATTAAAAATTAGTCCAAAATCTCTTTTAAGGCTTTCGGCTGGGGGTGTTATTATAGCCTTGCACTGGATTACGTTTTTTGGGGCAATTCATGCTTCAAACGTATCTACTACATTGGCTGTTTTTTCTACAGGAACATTTTTTGCATCTATTATAGAACCTATTGTTTATAAGCGTAAAATACTATGGTATGAAATTTTTTTCGGGATACTCGCAATTGTAGGGGTTTGCATTATAACTCAAAGTGAAATGAGATATTTAACTGGTGTCATTTTGGGTGTACTATCAGCTTTTTTATCATCATTATTTGCTGTTCTTAATGGTAGTTTTTTAAAAAAACATTCGGCAACAGTGATTTCTTTTTACGAATTTATAAGCGGCGTGTTGTTTATCACCATTTATATTTTGTGTTTTGGTGGTGGTTTTTCAATAGAATTTTTTAGTTTAAGTACTTCAGATTTTTGGTTTCTTTTTATTTTAGCATCCGTTTGTACAACGTATGCTTTTATAGCTTCAGTTTATATTATGAAAACCGTAAGTCCTTATACTGTAGTGCTTACCTATAATTTAGAGCCTGTTTATGGTATAATATTAGCTTTAATTTTATTTCCTGAAAAAGAAAAAATGAGCCCTACCTTTTATTACGGAGCGTTTGTTATTATTACGGTTGTGCTATTAAATGGTCTTGTTAAAAATAGTAGAAAGTTAAAAAGAAGTCGCGCATAATGTTTTTACAAAATTAAAGTTTTTATATTTGCAGACTAACTCTAATAAATCAGTCAAAACAAATTTCCTATGGAATATTTAGAATTTGAACTTCCAATAAAAGAGCTTGAAGAGCAATTACAAAAATGTAAAGTTATTGGTGAAGAAAGTGATGTGGATGTTTCTGAAACATGCACCCAGATAGAAAAGAAGCTTAAAGAAGCTCAAAAAGATATTTATAAAAATCTTACAGCTTGGCAACGTGTACAAATGTCTCGTCACCCAGAGCGTCCATATACTTTAGATTATATTCATGCTATTTGTGGAGATTCGTTTTTAGAATTACACGGCGATAGAGGTTTTAAAGATGATAAAGCCATGATTGGTGGTTTGGGTAAAATTGGCGATCAAAGTTTTATGTTCATTGGTCAGCAAAAGGGCTACAATACCAAAACTAGACAATACCGAAACTTTGGGATGGCAAATCCAGAAGGCTACCGCAAAGCGTTGCGTTTAATGAAATCTGCTGAAAAATTTGGGATTCCTGTAGTTACATTTTTAGATACGCCTGGCGCTTATCCTGGTTTAGAAGCCGAAGAGCGCGGACAGGGTGAAGCTATTGCCCGTAATATATTAGAAATGACACGACTAAAAGTACCGGTAATTACAGTTGTTGTTGGAGAAGGTGCATCGGGTGGAGCTCTAGGTATCGGTGTAGGAGATGTGGTTATGATGTTAGAAAACACGTGGTATTCGGTAATTTCTCCAGAATCTTGTTCCTCTATTTTATGGCGTAGTTGGGAATATAAAGAACAAGCTGCAGAAGCGTTGAAATTAACGGCTACGGATATGAAAAAATTAAAATTAGTCGACGAGATTATAAAAGAACCTCTAGGCGGAGCACATCGTGATCGTACAAAAACATTTACTTCAGTTAGTAATGCAATTACAAAACATTATGAGGTGCTTAAAAAGTTATCACAAAAAGATTTAGTTGCTCAGCGCATGGAAAAATATTTGGAAATGGGAGTTTATAAAGACTAAACACCCTAAAACATACTTAAGAAAAAATCTGGAGTAACTCACTTCAGATTTTTTTATGCTTATTCACAATATTTTTAAGTTATTAACAGTTAAATTGTTAACTACCAGTTAACAATCGAAGACCCGAAAATCTTTTTACATCCTGCAATTTTAGTTACTTTCGTAGTTATGAAACAACCAAACCCAGTTAAGGGCTATAAAGTCGATAAAAGCACCATTATCAGTCTCGAAAAAGGAAAAATACCTCCTCAAGCTATTGATTTAGAAGAGGTTGTGTTGGGCGCAATGATGATTGATAAAAAAGGTGTCGATGAAGTTATCGATATTTTAGCACCCGATGCTTTTTATAAAGAAGCACATCAGTTTATATTTGAAGCTATTTTTACTTTGTTTGAAAATAGTGAACCTGTGGATTTATTAACGGTTTCAACCCAATTAAAGAAGAACGGGAAATTGGAGCAGTCTGGAGGCGATTTTTACCTTATTTCCTTAACTCAAAAAGTGTCATCTTCGGCACATATTGAATTTCACGCTCGTATTATTTTACAAAAGTTTATTCAACGAAGTTTGATTAAAATTTCGAATGAAATTATAGAAGAAGCTTACGATGAAACTAAGGATGTTTTCGATCTATTAGATACAGCCGAAGCTAAATTATACGAAGTAACACAGGGAAATATTAAAAAATCCAGTGAAACAGCACAAGATTTAGTTATCCAGGCAAAAAAGAAAATTGAAGAAATTTCTAATAAAGAAGGTTTAAGTGGAATTCCAACAGGATTTACAAAACTAGATAAGTTAACATCGGGATGGCAACCTTCCGATTTAATTATTGTAGCAGCACGTCCTGGTATGGGTAAAACAGCTTTAACCTTATCTATGGCACGAAATATTGCTGTAGATCAAAATGTACCTGTGGCATTTTTCTCTTTAGAGATGGCATCGGTACAATTAATTATGCGTTTAATTTCTAGTGAAACTGGATTATCTTCAGAAAAATTAAGAACCGGTAAATTAGAAAAGCACGAGTGGGAACAGCTTAATGTTAAAGTGAAAGGCCTTGAGAAAGCGCCTTTATTTATCGATGATACGCCTTCTCTCTCTATTTTCGATTTACGTGCCAAAGCCCGCCGTTTATCATCGCAACATGGTATTAAATTAATCATGATTGATTATTTGCAGTTAATGACCGGAGGTTCCAGTCATGGAGGAAATCGAGAGCAAGAAATCTCAATGATTTCTAGAAACTTAAAAGCTTTAGCTAAAGAATTAATGGTGCCGGTAATTGCGCTTTCGCAGTTATCACGTGCCGTAGAAACCCGTGGAGGAAGTAAACGTCCGTTACTGTCCGATTTACGTGAATCTGGAGCGATTGAGCAGGATGCCGATATTGTAAGTTTTATTTACCGTCCAGAATATTATAAAATTGATGAATGGGATGATGATGAACGTTCGCCAACCGAAGGTCAAGCTGAGTTTATCATTGCGAAACACCGTAATGGTGGTTTAGAAAATATTAGATTGAAATTCCTTGGACATTTAGGTAAGTTTGACAACTTAGATGATTTTGATTCGCCGTTTGAATTTCATTCAAAAATGAATGCAGGTGGTAATGAAGATTCGTTCCAAGCCGATAATTTTAAAGCCAGCCCAGATCAGGCATTTGGAAGTTCGTTTAACGATGATGATAACGAGGTACCGTTTTAATTTCATTATAAATGGAGTAAAATAAATTAGTTATTTGATAGGTTTCAATTTGTAATCGCCTTGTTAAATGCGTTTTTTATCCCATAAAAATTAAGTATCTTTCGCTTATATAATTAAATTTCTCAGTGCTTTCTAGTTTGAATGCGCTGAGAAATTATTTTAGCCAAATATAAATTGAAAAAGATATTTCTTACCATATTATTTATATGCTTAGCATGTAAAACCTACGCCTCATACATTTTAATTCCCATGGGTGTCGATAATCAAAAAAATCATTTAAAAGCTTACGGTATTACCTATTGGGTGCTTAGTAAAGAATTGAAAGTGAAATGGCTTCTTAATTATCAAGGCGGTGCTTTCTTGCTACCCGATACCGAAAATATTCAAAGAGAATGCCAAATTAGAGGGGTGTCCTTCAATGTTATTTCAAACGCTAAAGCGGAACGTATTTTGGAAGAAATAAGCAGTCCGAGTCAAAATATGGAAGCTGTAGTTTTAGAAAAAGCGCCAAAAATTGCCGTATATACTCCAAAAGGAAAATTACCTTGGGATGATGCGGTAACCATGGTTTTAAATTATGCCGAAATCCCTTATGAAACCGTTTATGATGAAGAAGTTCTAAACGATGGTCTGTTATTGTTCGATTGGTTACACTTGCACCACGAAGATTTTACAGGGCAATACGGTAAGTTTTACGGCTCTTACAGAGCATCGTCCTGGTATATTGAAGAAAAAAAATCGGCAGAAGCTTTAGCAAAGAAGCTTGGCTACAATAAGGTTTCAGAAGAAAAACGGGATGTCGCTTTAAAGATTCGTGATTATGTTGTTGGCGGAGGGTTTATGTTTGCTATGTGCAGTGCTACGGATAGTTTTGATATTGCTTTATCAGCTGAAGGAATAGATATTTGTGAGCCCATGTTTGATGGGGACGGTAGTGATGCAGGGTATCAAAATAAAATAGATTATAATAAAACTTTTGCATTTAAAAATTATAGATTAGAAAGAAGCCCAAATGTTTATGAGTTTTCCTCTATTGATATGACTACGAAGCGAAAAGTTCCTAAAAATACCGATTATTTTTCGTTAATGGAATTTTCGGCGAAATGGGATCCTATTCCTACTATGTTATGTCAAAATCATACGGCTTTAGTTAAAGGTTTTATGGGACAAACAACGGCTTTCTCTAGAGATGAAATAAAGGCTAATGTGTTAGTTTTAGGTGAAAATAAAGCGAATGGTGAAGCAAAGTATATCCATGGTATAAAAGGGAAAGGTTTTTTTACATTTTATGGAGGGCACGATCCTGAAGATTATCAGCATCGAGTTGGCGATCCAAAAACAGAATTGGATTTGCATTCTACTTCCCCAGGATATCGGTTAATTTTGAATAATGTATTGTTTCCAGCAGCAAGAAAAAAGAAACAGAAAACTTAAAGAAACGGGAAGATCAAAGAATCAAGAACCCAGAATCAAGAATCAAGAACACAGAACAAAGAAAAAAGAAAAAAGAAAAAAGAAAAAAGAACAAAGAACAAAGAACAAAGAACAAAGAACAAAGAATCAACAACCAACATCATGGCATCGAAAAAAGCAATACTTAATAAAATACAAATTGTACTAACAAATCATTTTAAAACTCCCGAGGATGCATTTAACTTTTTTGATAAAAGTGGCGATGGTACTTTAGCTAAAAGTGAAATTGTAACGCTTTTAAAGGAGGCTGAAATTAATGGGTTTATACGTGGTTTGGTATCATCCAAACTTATTGATGGCTATGATAAAGATGGCGATGAAAAAATAAATTGGAAAGAGTTTAAAACAGCAATTTCGGAAATTGTAAAGGATGCCGAGTAAGCATTGATAATTAAGAACCAGCCTTTTGTTTTGTATTGGAACCTAACGGATTTAGAGATTGAACTGTTTGTTTGAGCACCCCATAACAAAGGGAGAGAGTGAGTAGTAAAATATTTATGAGTTCTTTAATTTAAAATAGAAATCGACAAATAAAGACTGCCTCTGGTTCCTGATCTTGTTTCAGGATAAAAAAAAAGACCATAAAAAAGCGCACTTAAAACAAATGCGCTTTATAAGGGGTTCCGGTAATTTAATTTTGGTGACTAACTCAAATAATTAAATAATAGTGGACTGCCCTAAATGTATGTTAGTAAAGTTGAGGTTGGTTTCATCGGGATGATTTATAAAATCCTCAATAAAATCGCCAACTTTGGTGGTGGAAATATTGTCGTATTTATTATTTAAATCGGGGGTGGTAATATGTAATTTTAGAGATTTATCTACGCCTTCACGAACTCGGTTGGCTTCTTCATCTAAACCAAAATAATCTAAAAGCATGGCAGCCGATAAAATAGAGGCAATAGGGTTAGCAATACCTTTATTGGCTGCCTTGGTGTAAGCCCCATGAATGGGTTCGAACATAGCGTGTTTGTCGCCTATTGAAGCAGATGCTAAAAGACCGATAGAACCAACGATAACACTAGCTTCTTCTGAAAGAATATCACCAAACATATTTTCGGTTAAAATAACGTCGAATTGCTTTGGATTAATAATGAGTTCCATGGCTGCATTATCAATATACATGTATTTTAACATGACATCGGGATATTGCGGAGCTATTTCTTGTACAATACGTCTCCAAAGTCTAGAACTTTCTAACACATTTGCTTTGTCGACTAGAGACATTTTCTTTTTTCTAGATTGTGCGGCTTTAAAAGCAGCATGAACAATACGCTCTATTTCGTATCTGTGATAAGTGCAGGTATCGGTTGCTGTATTGCCATCTTCACTTAAGGTTTTTTCTCCAAAATAAATACCTCCAGTAAGTTCACGGTAAATAAGAATATCAACATCTTTTATCTGTTTGGCTTTTAATGATGATTTGTGTAGTAAATCTTCATAAGCTATAACAGGACGTATGTTTGTGTGTAAGCCAAGTGCTTTTCTAATGCCTAAAAGTCCTTGTTCTGGGCGTATTTTTGCATTGGGATCTAAATTAAAAGAGGTGCGGCCAATGGCTCCAAAAAGAACAGCATCTGCTTTCTTACAAATATCTATAGTCGCTTCTGGTAACGGATTTCCTGTTTTATCAATAGCTGTTGCTCCAACGACGCCATGTTTGAACGTAAATACGTGGTTAAAATTCATAGCAATGGCTTTTAACACTTTTACGGCCTGGGAAGTGACTTCGGGGCCAATTCCGTCACCTGATAATACGGCTATATTTAGTTTCATTTGTTAGAATTTGTTTTTGTCAAAGGTCGTATCTTGCTTTGATAAAAACAATTTGTTTAAAGTTATTTTTTAATTAAGAAGATACAATTTCGTTATATACTGCACTGTTTTCTATAATTTTATGAATATCATTATCTACGACTTCTTTTTTCTTATCGGCATAATCTAGAAAATTGGTATAAATAACGTCGAGTTGAAGTTTAGTTAACTCGTACCCAATGTTTTTTGCTCTGTATGCCAATGCCGCACGGCCACTGCGAGCAGTTAAAACAATAGCAGATTCTGTTACTCCAACATCCTTAGGGTCTATAATTTCGTAAGTTTCGCGGTTTTTTATGACGCCATCTTGATGAATTCCAGAACTATGAGCAAAAGCATTTGCCCCAACAATAGCTTTGTTTGGTTGGGTATAAATCCCCATACTATCCGATACCAATTGGCTTAATCCGTAAAGCATTTCGGTTTTTATGTTTGTATCTAGATTTAGGTTTGGGTGTTGCTTTAAAATCATAACAACTTCTTCTAAAGCCGTGTTTCCTGCACGTTCACCAATACCATTAATAGTACATTCTATTTGGCGAGCACCATTTATAACACCTTCTATTGAATTCGCGGTTGCTAGACCTAAATCGTTATGGCAGTGGCAAGATAAAATGGCTTTATCAATACCTTTTACGTTCTCTTTTAAATATTTAATTTTTGCTCCGTATTCACTTGGTAGGCAATAGCCTGTAGTGTCAGGGATGTTTAGTACGGTTGCACCAGCTTTAATTACAGCTTCACAAACACGTGCTAAATATTCGTTATCTGTTCTACCCGCGTCTTCGGCATAAAATTCAATATCTTCTACAAAAGATTTTGCATAACTTACCGCTTTTACGGCACGTTCTATTATGGCATCTTGTGTAGATTTAAATTTAAATTTTATATGAGAATCCGAAGTTCCAATACCTGTATGTATTCTTGGGCGTTTTGCGTATTTTAAAGCTTCTGCAGCTACTTTTATGTCATTTTCTACCGACCGAGTTAATCCACAAACGGTAGCGTTTTTTACAATTTTAGAAATTTCTTCAACCGATTTAAAATCGCCAGGGCTAGAAACGGGGAAGCCTGCTTCAATAACATCTACACCTAAAAAATCTAGCTTTTCTGCTATAATTAATTTTTGATTGGTATTTAGCTTACAACCAGGGACTTGTTCACCATCTCTTAGTGTGGTATCGAAAATTTGGACTTTATTATCAGACATTTATTAAAATATATTTTCTTATTGCGCTACGAAGTTATATTTTGCTTAACTAAAATGATAACACCAGCTGTTATTATTACGATGTTTAAAGTTCTGATAACACAGTTAAGTTGTTGTTTATCAATTTTTTAATGTTTAATTTGTAACTATGACGAAAGAGCAAAAAGATAATTTGTTTGTACTCGTGAAATCACTTTCTAAATCCGAAAAGCGGCAATTTAAGCTTTATGTGGGACGATTAGGGGTGAATGAGGACTCTAAGTTTTTAATGCTATTTAATATTCTAGATAAATTATCGGCTTATGATGAATCTGTAATATTAAAAAAAGGGATTGTTAAAAAACAACAGCTTTCTAATCTTAAGGCGCACCTTTATAAACAAATTTTAATTAGTTTACGTTTAAATCCATCACATAAAGATATTAGGCTGCAAATACGCGAACAGCTAGATTTTGCAACTATACTTTATCATAAAGGGCTTTATAAGCAAAGTTTAAAGATTTTAGATAAAGCTAAAAGTTTAGCAATTTTAAAAGAGGAAAAAAATGTTGCTTATGAAGTTGTGGAGCTAGAGAAAGTTATCGAGTCTCAATACATCACACGGAGTTTAAGTAATCGTGCCGATGAGCTTACTGTGCAAGCCAAAGAGCTTAGTTTGCATAATGTTTTAGCTAGTAAATTATCTAATTTATCATTACAATTATATGGACTTTATTTAAAAATAGGCTACATTAAAAACGATGAAGATTATAAACAGGTTACCCAGTATTTTAATGATCGCTTACCTAAGTACGATATACATGAACTTGGTTTTCGAGAAAAATTATGGCTATATAAATCCTATTTATGGTATAGTTTTTTAACCGTAGATTTTCTTTCGTGTTATAAATATTCTTTAAAGTGGGTCGATTTATTTTATGATAAAGAAGAAATGATCGAGTTGAACCCTGTGTTTTTTTTAAGTGGAAACAATTATCTATTAGAGTCGCTTTATTTTTTAAGAAAATACAATAAATTTAAAGAAAGCCTAATTAAGTTTGAAAGTGTAACAAAAGAAAAATGGTTTCCAAAGGATGATAATTTAGATGGTTTGGCTTTTCTATACCTTTATAATAATAAATTTAATTTACACTTTATTGAAGGTAGTTTTGAAGAAGGTTTACCTTTAGTTGATACTGTTTTAAATGAATTGAAATTTTATAGAAACCGCACCGATGAACACCATATTATGGTGTTTTATTATAAAATGGCAAGTATGTATTTTGGTGCCGGCGAAAATAAAAAATGTATAGAGTTTTTAGATAAAATAATTAGCAATAAATCTCTACAAATGAGAGAAGATCTTCTTTGTTTTTCGCGTATATTAAATTTGGTCGCGCATTACGAAGCAGGGTTAGATTATAATTTAGATGTACTTATAAAATCGACTTATAAATTCCTTATTAAAATGGAAGATTTGTATGAAGTCCAAAAAGAATTTATAAAATTTCTACGTGGTCTAGGTGATATTTACCCACACGAAGTTAAAAACGAATTTATAAAACTTCATAAAAAATTGAAGGAATATGAAAACGATCCCTACCAAAGTCGTGCCTTTTTATATCTAGATATTATATCTTGGCTAGAATCTAAAATTCAAAATCGTCCTATAGGTTTAGTTATTCGGAATAAATTTCATGCATTAAACGATAAATAAGATGTACTTAGTACCTCAGGTTTATTTTTTATTAGAGGTTTTCCCATATCTAGAACGGGTGGATAGTCGCTCTGTTGCTGCCAAAAGATTATTAATAAATATTTTCCAATGCCATTGTTGAAGCAATAATTGCAGAGCTAGAGTTACTAATATAAATCCAAGGATTGTAAATAATCGTATTTTTACAATAATTAATTGGTTTAAGGTTTTACTTTTTTACCATTATTTTTTTTGTTGTTATACCACCGTTTTGAGCAATGATATTCAAAAAATACATACCGTCTTTTAAATGGCTTACTTTAAATGTGTTGGTGTTTGAAAGTTTAATAAGTATTTGTTGTCCTAACACATTGTATAATTGTATTTCGTTTATGACTACAGTGTTATTGTTAGGAATGATATTAACGATACTTTTTGCTGGATTTGGAAATACAGAAATACTTTGCAAATCTACTGAATCAATATTCAAAGCAGAAGCTTCGGAAAAGGTCCATAAAGAAAAGGCATCTATATTAGAAACAGCATGATGATATGTATTGGGAGTACCAGCTTGGTTGGTAAATGTTGTGCCATTATCGGTGCTTCTATACGCTACTAAATTATTTCTATTAAGTCCGTTAAGATCGTCGTTCAATAAATAAAAACGGACATCCAAATTTAATCCAGAATTAACAGTTGGGGTAATTTTATAATACCGTTTTACGGAAGGAGTTCCGGCTATTGTAAAAGCACCGTACTTTCTAATAATTTCTGTAGAACCCATAGATACGGTTCCATTTCTGGTTTCTACTCCAATTAGTCCAAAATCATTTGTTATACCTGCTACGTGGTTTCTTGTTGTTGTAATGTAAGTGCCATCTGCTCCGCTAATTGGGTTTATGTCGGATTCTCCAACAATTTCAGCCGTTGGCCCAAGGGTAACAAAACTGCCAGAGGTTAGATTAAAACTAGAATTGTCGTTTAAAAAAAGTTCGCTCTCAATAGTTACTTGACCATTAAAATTGACCGTACCTGTGCCATACAATTCTAAATACTTAATCGTATTTGGGTTGGTTAATTCTAGGTTATAGGTATTACCATCTAAACTTGTCATTTGAAGAGCTCCGCCATTAAATCCTGTTGTACTTGTATTTATAACATGACCGTTAACTACGGTTATTCTGTCATTTTCAATATCTAGAGAACCTCCAGAAACGATATAGAGTCCGTTTTGGGATATGGTAATCTGCCATATTGAAAAAACTGCTATGAGTAATATATTTTTCATGTTATTTTAAATTTAATAGTTAAGATCATCAACTAGAAAACCGCGAACATTCACTTTAATTAATTCTGTAGCAGACGTGGTGTAATTATACGCATTTAAGTATTCCCCTGGTTTTAATACAAAAATTGGTGCACTATCTCCTAAATACGGTATTGTAGCATCCATTTTAAATGAAAGCAACACTTGAGTCTCTGAATATGTGCCTCCGTTTTCGGATGGTGAAATACCCATTGAAATTTTAATTTGGCCATTACCTACCGCCGAAGTATAGTCTCTTGGGTAAATACCTGTTATTATAAGAAGTTTTCCTGCAGGAGGTGTTTTAAATGAGCTTGAAGATGTCCAAGTTCTAAATGACAAAGACAAACCTTCATTCCGACTAATATTAGGACTGTACCCGTATATGGGTACAGGGTTCGATGGTAGTGCACTAGTTTTTTTAGAATTAAAACTGTTCCATTGTGTGCCATCATGGCCTTCAAAAGCGCTGTCTGTATTGTTATAGCGCATGGTACCTGCAGTTGGAGTGGTCGCATCATCCGATAGTTTAATTTTTCCGTTAACATCTAATGCTTGGTCTGGGGTCGAGTTGTTTACGCCTACTTGAGCTATTGCGGTAAAACAAAAAAGTAGCATAAAAAGTGTGTGAATTTTTTTCATGGAAATTGATTTAATGATTAATTGCTGTTAATTTAGGTTGTAATCATGTTAAATTATAAACGATTAAATAATTTTCTCTAAACTGTATATGTGTTTTTTATTTTTTTACAACCAAATGTTTAGATGCTGTACCGTTTTTTGAAACAATTTTTAACAGATACATACCGTCTGATAAATTGGTAACATTTATAGTGTTGTCATTAGATAGATGGGTGTTAATTTTTTGTCCAGCTACATTAAATATTTCTACAGAAGTTATGGTGGTTCCTTTATTAGCTTTGATAGTTACTAGATGACTTGCTGGGTTGGGATAAAGACGTACATTGAATTCGTCGAGTTCTTCTTTAATTTCTAAATAAAGTGTTGGATTTGAGAGGTTTATTGAGTTGTATCCATCGCCATTACCACCTTTAAATAATATAGAGAAATCGAAGTTCCCTAGATTTGTGTTCATTAAGCTTACCACATCATGCCCGTCTCCATGGCTACCCTTATAGAGTACAGAGAAATCGAAGTTCCCTAGATTTGTGTTCATTAAACTTACCACATCATGCCCGTCTCCATGGCTACCCTTATAGAGTACAGAGAAATCGAAGTTTCCTAGATTTGTGTTCATTAACGTTGCCACATCATGTCCGTCTCCATGGCTACCCTTATAAAGTACAGAGAAATCGAAGTTCCCTAAATTTGTATTCATTAACGTTGCCACATCCTGTCCGTCTCCATGACTACCTTTATAGAGTACAGAGAAATCGATATTGCTTAGATTTGTATTTATTAACGTTGCCACATCTTGCCCGTCTCCATGACTACCTTTATAGAGTACAGAGAAATCGATATTGCTTAGATTTGTATTTATCAACGTTGCCACATCTTGTCCGTCTCCATAGCTGCCCTTATATAATACCGAGAAGTCAAAATTCCCTAAATTAATATTTGTTCGGCTTGCAATGTCATAGCCATCACCATTTCCGCCATTAAATTTTTGAGCCAGCAACGCATGTATAGAAAGCAATAAAAACGATAATATAATTATTGTTTTTTTCATATCTATACTATTAAGGTGCTGTTCTTGCCGCTCTAAATCCTATTCTAGAACTACCACTTGGAATTAAACTTGCACCATCAAATCGATCGGATATTCTTATAAAACCAGTTCCGTTGGCATAGCTTCCACCACGGTAACCATACCCGTCTCCTGTTGCGTTTTCTGGCCAATTAGTAACGGTTCCGTTTCCAGATATAGAACTAACAATGCCATTGCCGTGTGTGCCGGAGAAAGCTCTACCTTGTACCGTTCCAACAGTAATACAAGTTTCGTAAACATTACCGGATAGTTCCATAATTCCGTAGAAACTACCCCCAGTTTCTTGTCTTGTTTTGTTTATTGCACTGGCTGCAAAAATGCCACATCTTGCAGGACCACCAAAGTTGGTGTCTGTTAAATTATATAGAGCATTTCCTGTATTAGTACCCGGGTTAGTTATCTGTTCGTTAGGTAATCCGATATTGTTAATGTTATAGTCAACATTATTTATCTTAGAGGTTCCCCAAGCAAATTCACCAGCAATTGGAGTGTTTGGTCCTCTAGCTGCTTTTTCAAATTCTAGTTCGGTCATAGGTCGCATGGCAGCCCAATCTAAATAGGCATTTATATTGTTTACATGTACATATGCTATTGCTCTATCTGGAGCTGTGCTAGTAGCATCTGCTGTACCGCCGGACCAAGCAATAGTGTTTCTAAATATTTCTGTATCACTATTTTTATGGGTTCCATCGGTAAGGTCATGATAGGTTTTTTGCTGTTCTGTTAATGTGTTGAAAAAAGATAACCATTGCGCTTCTGATGTTTCATATTTCATTACGTAAAACGCTCTAAATCCTTTTGGAAAATTAGCTGTTAATATACCTGTTTGGTCTCCTCCATTAAGGTTATCTTCAGTGTAAAAAAGGTTGTTAGCCGTATTCTCTATTGTAATGGCGTTCTCACTTGTTACTCGATATGAAGTAGAAGTAGAAGAACCTCCATTATAAAATTTATTTTTTTCATCACCGCTAGTTCCACCAACATAGAAAGGCCCTTCTGGTACATACACCATTTCAATAGCAAATACTTGTATATCTAAAATATCGGCAGTATTAATACTACCATAGTCCCATCTTAATTGAATATCACTAAAATTAATTGTACCATTACCATCGGTATCTCTATAAATAAAGGCTCCTTTATTATCACTAGAAACTTCAAGGGTGCTTCCTGCTGCTGTCACAGAATTTACTTGGTTTAAGTTTGCATGCCTCCAATCACCGTTATTAGTGCGGTACTTTACAAAAATCCAAGCGGCATCCCAATTGGAGGGGCCAGTACTAATGCGCCAAGAATTTTCCCATGATAAATCGAATTCTACATGAACCCAACTATCAGCTTCGTTTAAATTTTCTAATGAAATGTTTGAAACCTGAATGTTATTTGCATATCCGGTTACATACATCATCATAATTGTTAAAAATGTAATTGTTTTTTTCATAATGTGTTGATTAATAGTTTTGTTAATGCAATTTAAGCAGGAAATACATTACGTATTACAGGTTTTGTATAGATGGTTTTAAAAACTGTATACTTGGTAAGTATTGTTAATATTAGTCTACGATTTGTATCACTTTAGTTTCCAATTGTACATTATTTAATACCATATATACTTTATAAAGCAAGATGTATTTTATAAAACCATATATTTATGTTCAAAATGTGTTTGTTATGTTAAAAACCATACTTATTGATGATGAATCTAAAGCATTGGAAGCTTTGGTGTGGGAATTAGAAAACTTTAGCGATGAGGTACAGATTTTGAAAACCTTTACCGACCCCAAAGCGGCTTTAAAATATATAAGCAACAATGATATTGACTGTATTTTTTTAGATATAGAAATGCCGACAATGGATGGATTTCAATTTTTAAATACTATAAAAGTTAAGGATTTTGCAGTTATAATTACCACGGCTTATGATGAGTATGCCATAAAGGCAATTAAACAGCAGGCTATCGACTATTTGTTGAAACCTATTGATATTGACGATTTAACTATAGCCATTAAAAAGGCTAAAGATTTTGTTTTTAAAGGGGATTTACTTTCAAACAAACTAGAAAGTATTTTAAAAACCTATAACAACACGATAAAAGATAAAAAAATAACTATAAATTCAGACGGAAAACTTATTTTTCTAGACATTGAAACCATTTTATTTGTTGAATCAGACGGTAATTACAGTACGTTGTATCTTACCGATGCTAAAAGTATTTTAGTTACAAAGAAACTAAAGGAAGTGAATGCCTTGTTGCCTAAAAGTCAGTTTTTTAGAATACATAATTCCTATATTGTTAATCTGGAAAAAATAAAAGAGTATGTTAAAGCAGATGGTTATGTTGTTTTGGAGGGAAATCATAAAATACCAATCTCCAGACAAAAAAAAACCGACTTTCTAAACAGAATGTAATGCAGAAAACGTTCTTTTTTAAATATTTAGTGGTTTTGCTGGCTTTTTCTTTTGGCCATGGACATTCGCAGTCCAATGTTAACGAAAAGCATATAAATCTAGATAGTATTGTAAGTTTACAAATAACATCCTATGAGGCAATAAATAAATTGTTTAAACCTTTTTCTAGAGATTCTTTAATTATAGCGTCATTTTTAAATAAATCTCAAGCTAAAAACTATAATTTCGGGTCTAGCTTTGCTTATAATTTGTTAGGTGTTTATTGCAGGAATACATCGCAATATGAAAAAGCTATCGCTTTTCATTTTAAAGGTCTGCAACTAGCAAAAGCACTTAATAACACAGAAATGAAAATACTGCACCTTAATATGTTAGGTGTTGTTTATAGGCGCAAAGATGCCGTGCGTTCAGCATTAGATTATCACAAAGAAGCCCTAGTGCTAGCCGATATGGTTAGTAATAAAACAGAAACAATTAAACGAAGCCGGGCAGTATCATTAAATAGCATTGGTAATATTTATTTGGCACTTAACCAGTATAAAATTGCGATAGAGCAATTTACAAAATCACTAAAGATAGAAGAAAATCTTGGTAATATTTTAGGCCTAGCTATTAATTACCATAATATTGGTTATGCGTATGAAGGTTTGGGAGATTTAAATAAAGCATTAGAGTTTTATAAAAAATCATTAAATTATAACAAACAAATTAACTCAAAATTGGGTAAGGTTATTTGTAATAGTAGCATCGCTAAAATTTATATAAAGCAAGATAGGACAGAGGAGGCGATAAAAATTAATGAAACAATACTGAATGATGCCAAAGGATTTCGTGATAAGTTTCATTTAGTGGACATATACACAAACCAAGGTTGGGCGTATTTAAAATTAGGCGACTTAAAAAAAGCAAAGTTTAATTTAGACGAAAGTTTAAAAATTGCAATAAACCATGATTTTAAAAGTGCTATAGAAGAAAACTATAAGTATTTAAGTCTCCTTGCAGAACAGGAAAAGGACTTTAAAAATGCCCTTTACTATATAAAAGAATCTAGGAAATATAGCGATGAACTTAAAAAAGAACAGAATTTTCAGTATGTAAATGATGCAATTATAAAGTATGATACCGAGAAAATAGAAGATCAACTTTCGTTTTTGGAACGAGAAAATGAAATTGTAAAACTTAAGTTTAAAAAGAACATGAATCTCGTAATTATTTGCGGATTAGTTCTTTTTATACTCATCATATTAGGTTATATATTATACCGCCAGCGCTTACTTAAAAAAGAAAAACGGATACTTACGTTAGAGCAAGATGTTCTTAGAAGTCAAATGAATCCTCATTTCATGTTCAATTCATTAAACTCCATAAAACAATATATTATTTCCAATGAGAAAAAAAATGCGGTTTATTATCTTAATAAATTCGCGAAACTTATGCGTAAGATATTAGAAGCATCAAAAGCTAAAGAAGTTAGCCTTTTTGAAGAACTTGAAACCATAGCACTATATTTTAATATAGAGAACATTCGGTTTTCCAATACCATAGAATTTACTACTAAAATTGACGACACTATTAATCTTGAAGGTATAAAATTACCCTCATTGGTATTGCAACCTTTTATAGAAAATGCTATTTGGCACGGGCTATCTTCAAAAAAAGGAGATAAAAAAATAATATTGGAAGTATTAAAAACTTCTAAAAATCACATAACTATTAATATAACAGACAACGGTATTGGTCGAGAACAATCTGCATTTATAAAACAAAACAAGACCATCAAAAAAAAATCTGTAGGCTTAACACTAACAAAAGAAAGATTGTTAAATTTTGAAAAGAACTATAAGCATAAATTTCAATTAAACTTTGAAGATTTAAAGGGTGAAAATAATATCGCCATTGGTACAAAAGTGATTCTTAAAATACCCATTCGCTAGACACCATTTAAGTTGTTTTTAAATAATGCACTAAAGTTAATATCTTTATTCAATTCGCTCCTAATTATATTTAGGAGTAACCCAATCCATAATTTCTCATGGTATCGTAAAGCTTCAAATGAATTGCCCTAAAAAAGCACTAACATGTCTCTTTTATGTGGAGGGTTTTCTATTGTATTTTTTTATATTTTTCTATGGCTGCTTTAATTTTTTCAATTCTATTATCTGGATCCGGATGCGTGCTTTGAAATTCAGGAACTCGATTTGGTCCAGCCGCATTTTTTAAAATTTCCATAACTCCAATCATCTCTTCAGGATTATACCCTGCTTTTAGCATAAACCGAACCCCTAGTTCATCACTTTCAAGTTCGTCATCTCGGCCATTGGTTAGTAATGTGTTTTGTCCAATGCCGTTTATTAAACCTCCCATATCAGCTCCAACAGAACCAGCAGTTGTTAAGCCTTGCCAGTATTCGCTTTCAGCAATGCGTTCGGCACTGTGTCGACCAAGAACATGTCCTATTTCATGACCTAAAACCCCAGCTAATTGATGTTCATTTTCTAATTTTGAAAACAAGGCATAAGTAATAAATATTTGTCCGCCGGGTAGAGCAAATGCGTTTATAGTGCTTGGATCGGCAAGTAAATGAAATTGGTATTTGTAAGGTGTTGTTTTAGCGATACTATTATTTACTAATTTATTACCAACATTATCAACAAGAGCTTGATATTTGGTGTTTTCATGCAAACCGCCATGTTGTTGTGCCATTTGTGGTGCGTTTTGTAGACCAATAGCTATTTCTTCGTTAGCATTCATGGAAATAGTTTGTGTTCGACCTGTATATGGGTTTTCTTGCTGTTGGCTACATCTTTTAAAAATAAAAAATAGAGCAATTGTTACCCCAATTAGTAGCCTTACTTTTAAATTTTTTCCTCTCATTTTGATAGCTGTTAAGTTATAATAAGTTACGCTTACAATTTAGACGCTTTTTTAAGGGGTAAGTCACCTAAGTCTAGTTTACTGCGTTAAGTTTTTTTTCATTGTAAAATGTGGTCCAATATTTTTTATGTGAAATGAATTACCTATAATATGATATCCGTTTTTTTTATAAAAATCAACGGCAATTTCACGAGCATTGCACCAAATTAAATCTGCATGTTTTTTTTTCAAAAAGGAATCGCAATAAGTTATAAGTTCTTTGCCAACACCTAAACCCTGGTAAGGTTTAAGGACAGCCATTCCTCGTAATTGATATTGTGTTAATGCTGTAAAATTGGGGTTACGTTTTTTTAAAATAGAGCAAACACCAATTAAAATAGTATCATAAATTCCAAAATGTATGGTTGTATCTAAATTATCGCCATCAAAAAAACAAGATTCTATGGGTTTACCGGGTCTAAGCACAGGATGTCTAACAGAGTGTGTGTCCGTGGCTATAATTTGTTTTATGTAATAATGTTGCTTTTTCATAAAATCAAACATAAGTAAAATATTTATCTTCATAAGGAAAAGAAGGATGAGTTACATCTAAAAACACGTAATAGTGATTACTTTTTAAAAGCGAAAATGATAAAGTATAAGTTGAGGTAAATGTTTTTTTGGATAGATTTAATAATGCCATAAAAAATATGTGGTACTATATTTAAGCTAAATGTCTAGGTATCAAACTATGGCTGCTGGTTGTTTTACACTTACTGCGTATTTATATCTTTTTGGTTTATTTTTTTAAAAAAAAACATAAAATTTATTTGGAAAAACACGTTAATATGTTGTAAATTTGCATCCGGAATTGCGAGAGTAGCTCAGTTGGTAGAGCGTCAGCCTTCCAAGCTGAATGTCGCCGGTTCGAACCCGGTCTCTCGCTCAAAAAGCTTCATAGAAATATGAAGCTTTTTTTATGCGTTACGTTTATTAAGTAAGGGTTGCTTTATAAAAGGCTGTGGAGCGTGCCAAAAATGGTGTTGGATGATGCTTACTTAGTTACAACATTTTATAATTATAAATTAATACTGATAAACCTAAAATAGAAACATCTAAAGTGTCTTATTACAAATAAACAGTACTTTAGTAGCTTTGGTTTAGTTACAAGAAAATAGATTCATATTTTTCGTACTTCTAAAACTAATAAAAATATAGTTCTAGAAATAATACTAAAGTTTAATTTGTTTATGAAAGAAAAATATAAAATGAAATAGTAATAAGTATTAGTATGGCTCCATATGCTTTTACGTTTGCCCACTGTTTCTCGTTAGAGATATTTTCTTTATAAAGAGAATGCTTTTGGCTTGTAATTGAATATTTTGAAACTAAAAACATAATGCAAAAGTTTAAAATAAATTCGATACCCCATAAATGCACAAAATGAATGTTTAAATTAAGGATAAATGTACTTAAAATATAAAAGGCAAACCCGAAAAATAAACCAGCCTTAGCTCCTTTAGTATTTATTTGTTTAAAAAATAGACCAGCAATAATAATGGATGAAATAGGTATAAAAAAGATACCATTTAATTGTTGTAAAAGTTGGTACAAACCATCTGGAGCATAAGCAACCATTGGAGCAACAACAATAGCGATTATAGCCAAAACTATTGATGAAATTTTACCATATTTAACCAGTTTTTTATCTGAAACGGTTTTATTAATTAGTTTTTTATAAATATCAAAACAGAAAATAGTACTTGCGGAATTTAGCACACTGTTAAATGTGCTTAGTACTGCTCCTAAAATAACTGCTGCAAAAAAGCCATATAAATAGTTTGGCAGAACTTTTTTAACTAGCATAGGGTATATTAAATCTGGTGTTTCATAAAATTGATCTTGAAAATAATAATAGGCTATTAAACCTGGCAAAACAATAATTGCTGGTACAAATAGTTTTAATATACCTGTGTAAATTAGCCCTTTTTGGGCTTCAACTAAGTTTTTAGCACCAAAAGCACGCTGTATAATAGCTTGATTCATTCCCCAGAAATATAACTGATTAATCATTAAACCTGTAAAAAGTACCGAGAAAGGAAGTACAGAGTCTGGTTTTCCGATAATATTAAATTTATCTGGAGCAAAATTGTAAACGGTACTTAAGCCGTTAAATAAATTTCCATTTCCTATTTTATAGAGCGCAATAGCGGGAATTAATAATCCACCAGCCATAAGGCCAATACCGTTTAATGAATCTGAATAAGCAACCGCCTTTAAACCTCCAAAAATGGCATATAGTGATCCAATAATTCCAATAACTAAAACGGTATAAATTAAAGATTGTTCTTTTGAAATCTGAAATATAGTAGAAAAATCGAAAACACTTTCAATATTAATAGCTCCAGAATATAATACAATAGGGAGCAAAGTGATTACAAAAGAAGACATCAGTAAAAACGCAACTATTGATCGGATAGCACTATCAAAACGTTTTTCTAAAAACTCAGGAATCGTAGTTAATCCCATTTTAATAAATTTTGGAATAAAATAAATAGCTGCAATTACTAGCGCTATTGCAGAGGTAACTTCCCAAGCAATAATAATAATTCCATTTTTGTATGAGCTCCCATTCATTCCTATTAAATGCTCGGTAGAAATATTTGTGAGTATCATAGATCCAGCAATTATAGGACCGGTTAAGCTTTTTCCTGCTAAGAAATAACCTTCAGAAGTTGTGAGTTTATCTTTTCGGAGTTTATAGGTGGTATATAGTATTACAAAAAGCGTAAAACCGAAAAAGCCTAAATAGGTGTAAAACATAAATTTTAGTGGTTTAGTTGATTAGTAATAGTTTAAAATTTCAACACATCTGGTAAGTATTTTTTTACGATATCTTGATAGTAAGGTTTAAGAGCTTGTGAATCTGGTTTAACAGGGGCTTTTGTATACAAATCGTATGGGTTAAACTTTTTTACCCATTCAAACATTTCTTTGTCTTTTTCATTCATTAAATATTCATATTCATTTTCACGATGTTGTGAATAAAAAGAATGGTAACGAATTATGTATAAAGCGGGTTCTGGTAGATAATCTTTTAAAATTTGATATAAGTACTCATCATGTCCCCAACTCATTTTTACATTATCGAGGCCACAGTTGGGAGAATAAACCCCATATTTTGTATTGTATTTTGGGTTTGTAAAATCTGGGTTGTTTTTAAAGAATTCGGGATATACTATTTTGTTCGAAAATCTACAACCAACAGGAAAAGTATCACCAACTACGGCCCATTGTGGTTCCCCAAATAAACAAAGTACTTTGCCTAAATCATGGATAAAGCCTGTAAGAACAAACCAATCTGGATGCCCATCTGCTCTAATAGCCTCACTAGTTTGCAGTAAATGTTGTAATTGGTCTAAATCGATATCTGGATCACTATCATCAACTAGTGTATTTAAAAAGTCTATAGCTTCCCAAATAGACATTTCTTTTTTGTTAAACTTTAAGAACTCTTCTTCTTTTTTACATACAAAATCATAGGTTTGATTCATGTGGTTAATTCGGTAAAACTCTTTAACCGTTTCTACACGCTCAGAATCTACATAATTTCTAAAGGCTTCCTTTTCTTTACTAGAGGTTTTAGGGTCGGGATACCTTTCTTTAAGGTTATCTTCCCAATCGTCAATATCGTTTAAGGGGTTTTGGTAATTGTTTTTAGTATCCATAAAATTATAGTTTAATCAGTTTTACCAAATTTATTTTGTATTAAAGTATTTAATATGGATAATATGTTCAAATTCATGTAAAAAAAAGCCTGTTGAGTACTAATTAATAGGTTTTAGGTATTATGAATATGGTATAAGTATGACGTTTTCTTTAAGGAATAAGTGATTCCTACATGCATTTATGAATAAAAATAAAAAGGAAAGGTTGTTTTGCTGTTTAAAAAAATATATAAATCTGATAAAGTCAACTTTTACAGCACTCCTGTAAATAGAACGCTGCTAATTATAATTAAAAATATGTGTGTTATGCAAGGTGGTAGCTCCTTTTTAGAGCGGTTTCGGATAAAGTTTATAGATGGATTATGTTTTTATTTCCATAGAAAATAAGCCTAATCTAAGAACTCGAAAATTTTAATGGGGCGAGGGCTTAAACATAAAGTTATTATTAAGATAATCTAAAAATTACATATAAATGAATTGATTTTCTAGGTCTTTTTCAGATTTAGAATGTAGTTTTAACAAAAATTTACTAACTAAACTTTATAATAATGAAACAAAGAAAATTACTGTTATTAGTTTTGCTCTTTAGCTTGTCTTTAGCTTCATGGGCACAATCAAATCAAATTTCTGGAGTGGTTTTAGATACACAAGGTATGCCACTTCCGGGAGCCAATGTTCTTGAGAAAGGAGCAAATAATGGAACCGTTACCGATTTTGATGGAAACTTTACCTTAAATGTATCTAATATTAACGGCGTGCTTTCCGTGTCCTATATTGGTTTTAAAACTAAAGAGGTAAATTTAGATGGATCTAGCATCTATAATATTAAGTTAATTGAAGATACTCAGGGTTTAGATGAGGTTGTTGTTGTTGGGTATGGCTCCGTAAAAAAGAGTGATGCTACTGGTGCTGTTGTTTCTTTAGGTTCTAAAGCTATTACGGAGACCAGAAAAACCGATGTAGCTGAAGCCGTTCAAGGTAGAATGGCTGGTGTTGATGTAAGACGTACAAATTCTAAACCAGGATCTCCTTTGTCTATTAAAATTAGAGGAAATACGGTTATTAGGAATGCTAACGTTGGGAATGATGGGGTAAGCGATGATTTAGGGTTAGATTTGTCAAGACCTTTATACGTAGTTGATGGTATTTTTGTTGGAGATCTTAGCTTTCTTAATCCATCTGATATAGAAAAACTTGATGTATTAAAGGATGCATCAGCAACCGCTATTTATGGTTCTCGTGGCGCAAATGGAGTGGTAATTGTTACTACTAAATCTGGTATTGAAGGTAAAACTCAAATAACATATGATGCTACTTTTGGTGTTAACAGTGCGGTAAATGAACCCGATATGTTTAATGGCGATCAGTATGTTTCGTTTGTAAGTGATGTTTTAAGAGGAGAGCAATGGGTTGGAGAATGGACTGATGGTACGGCTACAGTTGAAGATTTTAACAACCTTACTATAGATACCGATAATGAATTTATTGGCCAAATTGAACGAGATAATGTAGCTAATAGAAATTATACAAATTGGAGAGAATTACTTCGTCATGATATACAATTACAAACTTCGCACACTCTTGGGGTTTCAGGAGGTGCCGATGGGTTGGTTTACAACGCTACTTTAGGCTATACTAGTGATAAAGGTTTAATGGGTATTGAAGATTTTGAACGCTCTAACATATCTCTGTCATTAACAAAAAAATTTAAAAATAATTTTACTTTAGGTGTAAAAGGTTACTTTACTGCAACAGAAAGAGAAGGGGGATCTTTAGAACTTTTTAGAAGTTCGATGAGGTTAGCCCCTACTGTAGAACCTTATAATGAAGATGGGACTATAAAACTTTTACCAGATGCGCAAGATGAACGATTTATAAATCCGCTTTACGAGGTCGATGGATCGTGGACTACCAACCAAAGAAATACAAGTTTTATAGCCAATGCATTTTTAGAATATAAACCAGTAGAATGGCTAAAATTGAAAACCAATTTTGCACCTTCTTTTGCAACCGGTCGCGGTGGTGAGTACAGAGGCTTGTTAACCAAAGCAGCTAGAAATGATCAATCTAGAACTAGAGCCGTTTATAATTCGGGATTTAGTAGAAGTTATAACTGGGATAATACCGCCGATATTAATTTTGAATTTAATGACAACCATAGTTTAAATACGACGTTAATTGCTGCTATAAGTTACGAGGATTCTGAGGGATCAGGAATTCAAACTCGAAACTTAAGTTCAGATTTGTTTAGTTTCTACAATACTCAAGCAGGAGCCGATGTAAGAAGTTATGCTACAAGTTTTAGAAAAGAAACAGTGTCATCATTTGCAGCTAGAGTTAATTATAGTTTATATAATAAATATTTATTAACCTTTACAGGAAGGTACGATGGGGCTTCAAAATTAGCAGAAGGGCATAAATGGGCTTTTTTCCCATCGGCAGCATTAGCGTGGAAAGTTTCAGAAGAAAACTTTATGAAGGACATTAATTGGATTTCTAATTTAAAATTTAGAGTAAGTTATGGTGAATCTGGGAATTACAATTCTGTAGGTGCTTATGCTTCACAAGCTACACTTCGTCAATTAGATTATCAATTTGGAGATACCTATGCTTTAGGGAATATGCTTGGTAATTTAATTAATGACGAGTTAACCTGGGAACGCTCAAAAGAATTTAACGTAGGTGTTAATGCTAGTTTCTTTAAAGGACGAGTTAGAGCGGAAGCTGAGTATTACAATAAGAAAACAGTAGATGCTATTTTAAATAGAAACCTCATGGGGCTTACCTCGTTCTCTGGTACTGTAGGGAATTTTGGTTCAGTAAGAAACAAAGGTATAGAATTAACATTAACAACCGTGAATATAGATACGGGCAACTTTAAATGGCAAACCAGCATAAACTATGCGCGTAACGAAAACGAGTTGTTAGCATTGGATGGTGATATTGATAAACAACCATATGGTAGACACGGTGTGCTAGAGGTAGGGCAACCTATAGATGCTATGTATTCCTATGAAAAATTAGGTATCTGGCAAATAAATGAGGCTACAGAGGCCGCTGTTTACAATGCTGTTCCGGGAATGTATAAATTTAAAGATCAAAATAACGATAACCTTATTAATGAGCAAGATCGTGTGGTTATTGGTAATCATGCTCCAGATTGGATTGGAGGTATGACCAATAGTTTTACGTATAAAAATTGGGATTTTAATGTTATGGTTTATACAAGACAAGGTGTGTTTGGGCACTCGGAGTTTTATCAAAACTTTGCTACTCATAACCCAGATAATGCAAAATTTAATAAAATAGATTTAGATTATTGGACACCAAATAACCAAAATGCTAAATATCCTTTACCAGGGGCTGCACTATCTAATGGACAGGCCAATGAGTGGTTTTTTGAAGATATGTCTTTTGTAAAAGTAGGCAACATTGGTATGGGATATTCATTTCCTTCTAGTTTAGCTGAAAGGTTACATTTAAGTTCATTAAAACTGTCTCTAAATATTAAAAACCCATTTATTTTTACAGATTATAAAGGGCCAGATCCAGAAACAGGTCTGCAAAATTCCTACGGTATGGCTTATTCTGTTAAAACAGCAATTTTTGGTATAAAAGTTAGATTTTAAAAAATAAAAGATCATGAAAATTAACAATAAAATAAAATATATAATTATGACTGCGGGCTTGTTTTTAAGCTTGGTAGCATGCGATAGTTATCTTGAAGAAGAAAACAAATCAGCGGTAACGGCTGAAAACTATTATACTTCAGATAATGCAATAGAATTGGTTAATGCGGTGTATACGGCAACGAGACAACCTTATAAGTATTACAGCGAAGCCTTTTTAGGTACAGATTTGTTTACTCAAAATGGTCAGCTTTTTAGCATAAACAATCTAAATGAGTACAGCAACATGGCATCTGGAGATGGAGCAGGACCATGGTATGGTAATTATTCGGTAATAAGTGCCGCGAATATCGCCATCAATAGATACGAAAATCAAATTTCATGGGAGTCTGCATTAATTAATCAAAGAGATTTAGGAATAGCGCAAGCCAAAGCACTAAGAGCCTTAGCGTATTTTAATTTAGTGCAACAATATGGTGGAGTTGTGGTTTATTTAGATGAGGTTTCAGAAATCAGATACGATTACGCTCGTTCTTCTGAAGAAGATACTTTTAAACAAATTATAAAAGATTTAGAGGAAGCCATACCGGATTTAGAAACTGCTCCAGCCGAATTTGGTCGTTTTTCTAAACGTGCAGCACAACATTTATTAGCTGAGGTTTATTTAACAAAAGGTTATAAAGATTTTGGTACAACTCAAGATTTTGAAACAGCGGCGCAACTTGCAGAAGCAGCTATTGGAAATTATGATATAAGAAGCCAAACGTATGCCCAGGTATTCGATTTTGATAATCAATTGAATCCAGAAATACTATTTTCTATACAATACGGTGCTGAAGGCGTAAATAATAGAAGCAATAATAAAAATGGCATTTTTATGAACGTACCTCATAATTATGCAGGAATTTCCCGTACAACAACACCTTATGGAGAACCTACATTTTCAGGGATGCCAACCGATTTTTTCTACAGTTTGTTCGAAGCTAATGATTCTAGAGATGACGTTACGTTACATAGAGTGCTATATGCAACTGTAAATTCACCCGTCTCTGAAAATGGTGTGGAAAATATAGCTGTAGGCGATACTATTGTGTATTATCCTAAAACAGCTTTACCAGCAGGAGAGTTAAAAGATAGGCTAGATCGTTACTGGGTTTTTCAACCAACAGATTATGGATTTGATGTTGCTGAGAACGTTTCTGGTGCAAAGTATCAATATTCAAACAACTTAAATAATGTAAACTTTCCAATTTTTGCAAAATTTGATGAACGTGCACAAGATGGTAACGGGTACAGAGATGTTTTTGTATTTCGTGTTGCAGAAACTCATTTAATTGCTGCAGAGGCCTATTTGGGGGCGAGTAATGTTACTGCGGCCTTACCTCACATAAATAGAGTAAGAGAACGTGCAACTGGAGTGGCAAACTACTACAATAGTTTAACTATTGATGATATTTTAAACGAGCGTGCATTAGAGTTAGCAGGTGAGTCTAATAGATGGAATGTTTTAAAACGTACCGGTAAATTACAGGAGCGTGTTGCCATGTACAATCCACATTTTATAGATCATGGTTCGTTTGATCCAGCTAAACATACAGTTCGACCAATTCCTTCTCAGGAAATAGAACTTTCAGATGGAAGTTTAGATCAAAACCCAAAATATTAGTTTAGTTTAAGTTAAAAGTGTTTTTTGAGTTTGTTTAGTTAAAAGGCAGGCGCTTTTTAGTCTCCTGCCTTTGTTATTTTAAAAATAATTTTCTTTATGAATAAGCCTTACTTATATATATATATATTTTTATTAAGTATATTGGGATGTAAAAAGGAGGTAAATAGTTCCTCTGTAACAGAAAAAAACATAGATAATGCAAGTTACATTAACCCATTTATCTGTACTTCAGATGATCATGGGCAAACAGATGTAGCGGCAGCTGTACCATTCGGTATGGTAAAACCTTGTCCTGATACCAACCCGATATCACATTCTGGATATGATTACAGTGCCAAAGAAATAGTAGGGTTTTCCAATACCAGATTTTCAGGTGTTGGTTGTAGAGGTGTTGGAGGTAATTTAAGAATTTTACCTTTTGCTATTTCAAAAGGTGATACAATTCCTCAAAGCGTTACATATTCAAAAGAAAGTGAAAAAGCTCAAGCCGGGTATTATTCGGTAGATTTAAATAATGGAGTAAAAACTCAGCTTACAGCAACCAGACAAGTTGCGTTTCATCAATATACATTTCCTAAGTCAGAAAAATCTGGTTTTACAATAGATTTAGAAAGCTCTTATGTAGGGCATATATCAGATAACTTCAATATAAATAATGGAGTTGTTAGTGGAGAAATTACAAGCGTGAATGTTTGCAAAAAGGGAGCTTATACATTTTATTTTGCAATTGCTTTTAATAAGGAAACTTCAGAAATAACTAAAGAAGGCTCTAAACTAATAGTTAAATTTTCAACTGCCAAAAATCAAGATGTCCTGTTGCGTTGTGCCTTATCGGTTGTTGATGAAAATAGTGCTATTAATAACCTTAAAAATACAAAGACGTTAAGTTTTTCTCAGGTTAAAACACAGGCTTTCCAGTCATGGAACAACTTTTTAAGCACAATTGATGTTGAAACAGAAAATGATACTTTAAAGGAATTATTTTACACACACCTATACCATACCTCACAATCGCCTTTCATTATAAATGATGAAAACGGAATGATTAGAGGAAGTAATGGCGAAAAATATAAAATAGATACACCCTATTATCATGGGTGGTCTGTTTGGGATACTTTTAGAACCAAGTTACCCTTGTTCTCTCTATTGTATCCAAACCAATATAAAGACATGTTATGGTCTTTAAGAGTATTATATAAACAAGGTAAACCCGATTGGGCAACCAAAACGGAGCCTTTTTTAACTATAAGAACAGAACATACTATTCCCGTTTTATTAGATGCGCATCAAAAAGGAATTTTACCTTATTCGTTAGCCGATGTATATAATGAAATGAAAGAAGAAGCAAAACATTTGCCTTTTAAATCTCCTGATAATGTATTAGAGTCAAGCTATGATTTATGGGCGCTTTCTAAAATAGCACAAATACTTGGTAAAGATGAGGATGCTCAGTTTTATAAAAATAAAGCTTTTGAGTATAAAACACTTTGGAAAGATAAATTCTTAGTGATGGATGATAATTCTGATATCATGCATGGCGATGGTTTATACGAAGGAACTTTGTGGCAGTACAGGTGGTTTGTTCCCTTTGATATTCAAGGCATTCAAACGATGATGGGAGGAAAAGATGAATTTGAAAAGCAGTTGGATTATTTTTTCAATAATGAGTTGTTTAATATAGGCAATCAGCCCGATATTCAAGTACCATATTTATACAATTACACCAATTCACCATGGAAAACTCAAGCCTTAATTCATAAATTATTAAACGAGAAAACTAACAATTGGTATGGCACACATGAAAAATTTAAAACACCAATTGTAAAAAAGATTTTTACGGCAACACCAGATGGTTTTATTAAAGAAATGGATGATGATGCCGGTACCATGTCGTCTTGGTTTCTTTGGTCGTCAATGGGTATGTATCCTATATTTCCAGGTAGTACAGAGGTGGCTTTAACTGCACCACAGTTTAATAAAATAACAATTAAAACTAATAGTAAACCTTTAGAAATTACCACGTCAAAAAAAGGTTTAAACAATATATACATTCAAAAAGTAACATGGAACAACAAAATAGTTAATTCTAGTATTATAGATTTCAATACTATTTCTAAAGGAGGTGTTTTGCATTTTGAATTAGGTGATAAGCCCAATAAACAATGGGGAAAACAAAATTAAATTATGAAATATAGATTAAGTTGTCATACTTCGGTTTTTTGCATTTTTGTAATGATGTTTCTTTTTGGAGCTTGTAATGATGTTGCCAAAACAAAACCAGTAGATGCTGAAGTAAAAAAAACATACCAAAAGAAAACAAATAACAAGGAATACTTGGTAACAGATTTTGATGTGGTTGGAGATGGTATAACTTTAAATACAATAGCCATACAGACACTAATAAATCGGGTTCATGAAAATAAAGGCGGTACCCTAGTATTTCCTAAAGGACAATATCTTTCTGGAAGTTTGGTAATGAAATCTAACGTAAGTTTCTACTTAAAAAAAGATGCTGTTTTGCTAGGGAGTACCAATCCTTACCATTATAAAGATGTGCCAATGCCAGACAGACCCCAATCGCCAAAAAGAGATGATTATTCCAATATGGCATTTTTAGTAGCTTATAAAGCCAATAATTTTAAAATTTATGGCGAAGGTAAAATTGATGGTCAAGGCAGAAAATTAGCACTGGCGGTAGATAGTTTGCATCATTCAGGAGAACGCATAGATCCAAAATATAACTACAGGCGCATGCGTCCCAACGAAACGGCAAGACCTAAGTTGTTAAGATTTTCTATGTGTAAAAATGTAGGTATATTAGACTTAAACCTTCAAAATGGATCCTGTTGGGGATTGTCATTCGAGTTATGTGAAAAATTAAAATTAGATAACTTAAAAATAGTTAACAGGGCTTATTGGAATAATGACGGTATGGATATTACCGATTGCAGAAATGTGCAAATTACCAATTGCGATGTAAATTCAGCCGATGATGGTATTTGCCTTAAATCTTATTTTCCTAATTTTTATAATGACAGTATTTACATAGCTAATTGCACAATAAAAAGTAGTGCAAGCGCCATAAAATTTGGCACAGCATCATATGGTGGTTTTAAAAATGTAACTATTGAAAATATTGAAGTTTTTGATACCTTTAGATCTGCCATAGCTATTGAAAGTGTTGATGGTGGTGATATTGAGAATATTAAAGTATCTAACATTATAGCTAAAAACACCGGGAATGCTATTTTTATTCGTCTTGGGCATAGAGGCGGAAAAGCCCCCGGAAGTGTTAAAAATATCCATTTAACAGACATCAAGGTTGAAGTGCCTTTTGGAAGACCCGATATTGATTATGATTTAAGAGGGCCAGAGGTAGATTTCTTTCACAATCCTTTTCCTTCTTCCATTGTTGGTATACCAGGGCATAGTATTGAAAATGTGTCTATTGAAAATGTAGAGATTACTTATCCGGGAAGAGCTACAAAAGGGATGGCCTATGTGCCGTTAAGCCGATTAGAACAGGTTCCCGAAAAAATAAAAGACTATCCAGAGTTTTCAATGTTTGGCGAATTGCCAGCGTGGGCATTTTATGTAAAACACACCAACAATATCACTTTTAAAAATGTAAAATTACAATTAGAAAATCCCGATTTTAGACCCGCTTTTGTCTTTCATAATGTAGAAGGAGCACACTTAAATGCCGTTAATGTACCAAAAGCAACACAAAAGCAATTTGTTTTTAAGGAACACAAAAATGTCGTGTTTAGTGATAACATAAAAGAAAATAGTCTTATTATTAAATAAACGTATGAAAAATTATATAGTCGCAGTAATCACGGTGTTATTAATGTTTTTTTCTTGTGAAAAGAACAAGAAAGAAACATCTGTTATTAAAGAAAATAAACTCGTAGATTATACTAGTTTAGTGTATCCTACTTTAGATACTGAAAATTCAAGGTGGTTCTTTTTTTCATCAGCAAGCCGTCCTTTTGGTATGGTAAATCTAAGTCCAGATAATGAAATAGATGGCGCTTGGGGCAGTGGTTATCGTTATAAAACCGATACTATAAAAGGCTTTAGCCATATACATGGATGGCAAATATCGGGGGTGTCGGTTATGCCTTTAACGCTTTCTGATGCGAATACCGATAGTGTTTTTAAAGACTTTTATTCAAAATTCAGTCATGATAACGAAGTCGTAACTCCTGGTTATCATAGCTTAGCACTACAACGCTATAATATTAAAACAGAGCTTACCAGTACCACAAGAGTTGGTTTTCACAAATATACATTTCCAGAAAACACCAAAAATGCGGTTCTTTTTAATTTAAATACTGTGCTCGGTCCATCAGATAATGCCGAAGGAAAACTGCGCCAAATTAATAAGAAAGAATTTGTAGGTTCGGTAGTGGCAACACCAACCCACAGAAGACCAAAAGCACTAAAGATATTTTTTAAAATAGAACTCAATGCATCTGTAAATACTTTACAAAAAGATGAAGAAACGGGGAACTATTTAATGCATTTTAACAATTTAAAAGAGCCTTTGCTAATGAAAGTGGCTATTTCATATACTTCAGAAGAGAATGCTCAGTTAAATTTAAAAACAGAACTACCTCATTGGGATTTTGAAACCGTTGTTCAAGATTCTAAAGACCATTGGAATTCGTTATTAAGTATAATAAAGGTTGAAGGCAATACCGAAAAACAACAAAGACGTTTTTATACAGATTTATGGCATGCGCTTCAAGGCAGACGTATTATTAATGATATCAATGGTGCATATCCAGATAATACAGGGGCTGAATTTAAGATTGGGCAATTACCATTGGATGCTTCAGGAAAACCAAAATTTAATCATTACAATTCTGATGCACTTTGGGGAGCGCAGTGGACACTAAATACCCTTTGGGGATTAGCATACCCCGATATTTATGAGGAGTTTGCCATGTCTTTTCTTCAATATTATAAAGACGGCGGTTTGGTTCCCAGAGGACCATCAGGTGGAAATTATACCTACGTTATGACAGGCGCACCAACCACACCGTTTTTTGTTAGCGCGATTCAAAAAGGTATTTTGAAGGAAAATCTAGAAGATATTTATGATGCTTTGAAGAAAAATCATTTAGAAGGTGGTATCATGGAAAAAGCGGGTTACGAGCATAAAACCAATATAGGTGGCGGACTCGACTTTTACATGGAAAAAGGCTTTGTGCCACATCCTAACCCGAAAGGAAAGTTTGGCGGGCATCAAGATGGTGCAGGTTTAACTTTAGAATATGCCTATCAAGACTGGACACTAGCTCAATTAGCCTTAAAACTAAATAAGTCTGAAGACTATAACTACTTCATGAAGCGCTCTAAAAATTATGCGACGCTTTTAAATGAAGAAGGCTGGATGCAACCCAAAAACATAAAAGGGCAGTGGCAAAAAGAGTATAGCCCATATAATTATGAAGAAGGTTTTATAGAATCAAACGGTGCACAATCTACGTGGTTTGTGCCACACGATTATGAAGGACTTGCTGAACTTATGGGAGGCAAAAAAGAGGCTGTTGAAAAATTAAATACTCAATTTAAAGAAGCAGAGCAATTAAACTTTACATCTGGGACATCTCATGCTTCAGAATTACATCCAGAATATCGCAAAATCCCCATAAATTATGGTAACCAACCATCTATTCAAACAGCCTTTATTTTCAATAAATTAGGTCGACCAGATTTAACCCAATATTGGTCCAGAAAAGTTACTTCTAAAGTTTTTGGCGGTTTATCTCCTTCAACAGGATATAATGGCGATGAAGACCAAGGACTAATGGGAAGCCTTGCTGTATTAATGAAAATTGGGCTGTTTCAAGTAAATGGTGGTACAGAGGAAAATCCAGAGTATCAAATTGGTAGCCCTATTTTTGATAAAGTAACTATTCAACTACACCCAGACTATTATACGGGTAAAACTTTGCAAATTAAAGTGATAAATAATAGTGATTCTAATGTTTTGGTAAAAAAGGCTACTTTTAATGATAATCTTTTAACGGATTTTAAAGTGTCTCATAAAGACCTAACAAGCGGAGGAATATTTCAGTTTAAAATGCAGGGTAAAAACGAGTAATAAACCATAGTTTTCTCGTAAATTATAAAGAAAAAAAATGACTAGCAGAAGAAAATTTATAAAACAAAGTGCTTTGGCAACAGTAGGGTTTACAGCTTTAAGTGGTTCGGCTTTTAGTTTTACAAAAAGTATTGAAGACTTTAAATCTAATAGGCCGCCACTTGCAAATAGAACTTTTGTAAGTAATGAAGTTGAGAAGGTTATAAAAAAAGTAAAAAAAGGAATTCGTAGCGAAGAGTTAGCGTGGATGTTCGAAAATTGCTTTCCAAACACTTTGGATACTACCGTAGATTTCGAGTTTATAAATAATAAACCAGATACCTTTATTATTACGGGCGATATTGATGCCATGTGGTTGCGCGATTCTACAGCTCAAGTATGGCCTTACTTACCTTTGGTTAACAATGATAAAAAACTAAAAAATCTTTTTAAGGGTTTAATAA
The DNA here is from genome assembly GCF_008033385.1 of Algibacter pacificus. Classification (GTDB taxonomy): domain Bacteria; phylum Bacteroidota; class Bacteroidia; order Flavobacteriales; family Flavobacteriaceae; genus Algibacter; species Algibacter pacificus. Next base: position 168,318 of record NZ_VOGY01000006.1, read on the forward strand.
ATAGACAGGTAAAATGTATCTTGTTAGATCCTTACGCTAATGCGTTTTATAAAGATGCTACCAGAGCAACAAAATGGAAAGATGATAAGCCAACAGCCAAGCCAGGAGTTCATGAGCGTAAGTGGGAGATAGACTCTTTGTGCTACGCTATTCGTTTATCTTACGGATATTATAAAGAAACTGGAGATACCTCAATTTTTGATGAAGATTGGGACAAAGCCATGAGATTAGCTGTAAATACCTTAAGAACAGAGCAGCGAAAACAAGGAGAAACGCCTTATTATTTTGAACGTGTTAGACGAAATAAAAATGTTACAGCACCATTTAGCGGAAAAGGCAGGCCAATAAAACCAGTAGGGTTAATATGTTCTGCTTTTAGACCTTCAGATGATGGCACCATGTATCCGTTTTTGATTCCTTCTAATTTATTTGCCGTAGAATCATTGGCGCAATTAAGTAAAATTTATAACAATGTTTTAAAAAATTATTCATTTTCAAATGAATGTAAATCATTTTCAGAAGAAGTATTACAGGCTGTAAATACGTATGCCATTTCAGAACATTTAAATTACGGTAGAATATACGCTTATGAGGTGGACGGTTTTGGAAATCAAGTATTTATTGATGATCCCAATATTCCTTCATTAATAGCAATGAAATATTTAATGAACGAGCGGTATTACGATTTAGAGGTATATAAAAATACAAGGGCTTATCTCTTAAGTGATGATAACCCTTACTACTTTAAAGGAAAAGCAGGAGAAGGGCAAGGTGGTCCACATGCAGGACTAGATACCATATGGCCCATGGGTATTATTTTAAGGGCGATGACTAGCGATAGCGATGACGAAATTGTTTGGTGTATTAAGCAACTGATGAATACCCATGATGGTACAGGCTTTATACACGAAACGTTTCATAAAGATGACGCTTCTAAATTTTCTAGATCATGGTTTGCTTGGGCAAATACACTATTTGGGGAGTTAATTTTAAAATTATATAACGAGAAGCCAGAACTCTTAAAAATCATTTAAATGAAATATACATATTTGACTGCGCTGTTTTTGATTTTTTGTATAAGTTCCTGGAGTCAGCAAACTATCAAGTTTCCAATAGTTGAAAACGGAACTATGGCATCAATTACCATTGATGAAAAAGATGCTAAAGTTGTTGCTTTAGCTTCTAAAATCTTATCAAACGATGTTAAACAAGTTTCAGGAAAAAATATGGTAATCAATAAAAAAAAAGCGAAATATCAAATTATAGCAGGAACATTAGGAAAAAGCAAATACATTAATCAAATTGTTTCAAAACACAATATGGATGTTTCTCAAATTAAAAACAAATGGGAAACTTATAGTATTCAAGTTATAAAAAAACCTTCACAAAATGTCGAGAAAGCTTTAGTTATTATTGGTTCAGACCGAAGAGGAACAGCTTATGGATTATTAGAGATTTCTAGAATGATTGGTGTTTCGCCTTGGGAATGGTGGGCCGATGTTACCCCAACAAAGCAGGAAAATATAGTGCTTAATGTAGAAAATAAAATTTATGGAGAACCATCAGTTAAATACCGTGGCATCTTTTTAAATGACGAAGATTGGGGATTGCAACGGTGGTCGGCATTAAATTATGAACCAGAAACAGGCGATATTGGACCAAAAACTTATGCTAAAGTATTTGAACTTTTACTGCGTTTGCGTGCCAATACCATTTGGCCTGCAATGCATAAATGTACTAAAGCATTTTACCATTATCCGCAGAATAAAATAGTGGCAGACGATTATGCCATAGTTATCGGTACATCGCATGCAGAGCCTATGTTATGCAACATTAATGCAGAATGGAATCATGATATTATGGGCGATTATAGATATGATACCAATTCAGAATCCATAAAAACGTTATTCAAAAAGCGTGCTAAAGAAACTGCAAATTTTGAAGGTATTTATACCCTTGGTATGCGTGGAGAACACGATTCTCCCATGATTGTTGGGGAAGATGATACCCAATCGCAAGTAAAACTATTAGAACAGGTTATAACAGATCAACGCAAGATTCTAAAAGCAAATTCTAAAAAAGGTGTTATAAAACCTCAGGCTTTTGTGCCGTACAAAGAGGTGTTGCATTACTACCAAAGTGGATTGAATTTACCAGAAGATGTTAGTTTGGTTTGTACCGACGATAACTACGGTTATATGCGCCAGTTAAGTAATACCAAAGAGCAAAAACGTAGTGGTGGTGCTGGTGTTTATTACCATACATCGTATTGGGGAAGACCTCATGACTATTTATGGTTGAATTCTACAAACCCCGTTTTAATGTGGGAAGAAATGACTAAAGCATATGAGTTTGGTTCGCAAAATATCTGGATTTTAAATTGCGGAGATATCAAACCTCATGAGTACAATATAGAATTGTTTTTGGATATGGCTTGGCATATTGATGCTTTTAAAAATAACGATGCTGTTAAAAAACATCATATAAATTGGAGCGCAAGAGAATTTGGGAATAGCAATGCAGAAGCTATTACTAATTTAATGTTTGATTATAACCAATTAGCATTTCAGCGCCGACCAGAATTTATGGCTTGGAGTCAAGTAGAACCCGTTACTAAATCGGGTAAAACCGAGTTAACTCAGTATCATTATGGTGATGAGGTTTTTAAGAGAATTGAAGCGCACGAAAACCTGATAGACCAAGTAAAACAGTTAAAGCAAACTATTCCCAGTTACAGAGCAGATGCATTTTATCAGCTAGTTTATTACCCAATTGTTGGCGCATCAAACTTAAATTTAAAATGGCTTTACAGTTATAAAAATGAGTTTGTGGCTTCACAAGGCCGAGAGAGTGCTAAGGATTTTGCATCGAAATCTTTAGAGGCTTACAAAACTATTAAAAAAGAAACCGACTATTTTAACAACACACTTCAAAACGGTAAATGGAAGCACATCATGAGCATGTCGCCTAGGCACTTACCTGTGTTTGCAGAACCTACAGCGTCCATTCCTTTAACAGAAAAACATAACACTTTGGGTATAGCCATAGAGGGGTATCAAATGGAGGTAAATAATGAGATTATAAACTCTTATGCCGATGTTTTTCCTGTGTTTAATGCTTATACTAAAAATAAGTACTATATGGATGTGTTCTTAAAGGGACAAGGCGAATTGGAGTGGGAATTACAACCTAAAGCCGATTGGATTATACTTTCTAAAGCCTCGGGAAAATTAGATAAAAACCAATTAGAAGCGCGTATTTGGGTTACTATAGATTGGGATAAAGTACCACAAGGCGAAAATAAAAAGGAAGCTCCGTTAGGGCATGATTACCAGCTAATACCACCAAGTAACAAAGTGAATTCGGCCATAGATGTAATAACAAAAAACAAAACTACAACGCTTGGTGTTTCAGTCTTCAACCCAAAATTTAAGGATTTAGAAGATTATAAAGGTTTTGTTGAAGACAAAGGTTTTGTATCAATAAACGCTGAAAATTATACTAGAAAAACTAAAGGAAAAGAAGCTGAATGGACTACTTTTAGTGGTTTAGGCTATACAGGAAATGTTAGCGTAGCTCTTCCGCGAAGCGCAACTTCTGAAACTCGTGTTGAGGCTATAAAACAAAATAGCCCTGTTTTGGAGTATGATTTTTATACCTTTAATTTTGGGGAGGTAGATGTGTTTTTGCAGGCTGTTCCTACACATGCTTTTAATAATAATTCAGGTGTGCGTTGTGCAGTGGCTATAGACAATGCAGAACCTGTAATAATCGATTTTCAAACCTCTGGAAGAAGTGAAACTTGGAAACAAAATGTGTTAAAAAATGCATCGGTTAAATCCGTTAAGCAAATAGTAAACACGTCAGGAAAGCACAAATTAAAAATCTGGATGGTAGATCCTGGAGTAATGTTAGACCAAATTTTAATAGATTTAGGAGGTTGGAAAACTTCGTATGCATTTCCACCAGAAACCAAAATGTAATATTACATGCGTAAACTTATTGTATTCGTACTTTTTGTACTATCTGTGTTTTCTTGTTTAGAAAAGAAAGACAATAAAAGTTTTCAAGTAGCCTTTATGGCCGATGTGCACTTACAAGATATTTACGGAAGCTTTTCAGATAATAATTATAAAGGTGTTTTAAATCCGCAAACAGGCAAATATACCTTAGCCAGAACAATGCAATCTCAATTGCAATCTACAAGACTATTTAACGAAAATTATTTTGCATTTTTGGCCGCTTTAGATAATGTAGTCTCTCGGAATATAAAATATGTGGTATTGCCAGGAGATTTTAGTGATGATGGCCAAATGCTCAATATTAAAGGTTTAAAAAGTATACTAGATAGTTACACAAAAAATCATGGCATTAAATTTATTCTAACCACGGGCAATCACGATCCTGTACGTCCATTTTATCAAGAATCTGGTAAAGAAGATTTTCTTGGAGAAGGAGGCAAACAAAAAGCTATTTTTAGTTCGAAAAAAGCATTCAATTCAAAAGACAATTCTAAATTAAAACCGGTGTTCACAAAAGATATCGCCAAATTAGGATATACCGAAATTCTTTCAGAATTAAGGGACTTTGGTTTTTTTCCAAAGAAAACAGATGTGTACTGGGAAAGTCCTTTTTCAAACTATAATTATTCAGATTATACTTTTAAAGACGCTGCAAAACAAGCAGAATTAGATAATAGAAAGTATAAAATGGAACCCAATGGATCTGAAATTCCAGATGTAAGTTATTTGGTAGAACCAGCAGAAGGCATTTGGTTTTTAGCTATTGATGCTAACGTGTATGTCCCCAAAGATGAAAACACTTTTTCTAGCGCAAGTATTGGCTATAATAATGTGTTAACGCATAAAAAACATCTTTTTAAGTGGATAAAAACCATTACTAAACGCGCAAAAAGACTTAATAAAAAGCTAGTTGTATTCAGTCATTACCCAACGGTAGAATTTAACGACGGAGCCTCAGAACATATACGAATGCTATTGGGAGAAGATAAAATGCAACTCCATCGTGTTCCTCAAAACGAAGTGGCCAAGGCATTTATAGAAGCGGGTGTTAAGGTACATTTTGGAGGTCATATGCACATAAATGATACTGGTGTTGCAGCCTTTGAATTAGGTACTTTGGTAAATGTGCAAATACCTTCGTTAGCCGCTTATATCCCTGCGTATAAAATTGCAACATTTTCATCTAACGAGATTGAAATTAAAACTATAGTAATAGATTCCGTTCCTAGATTTAAGGAACTATTTCCTCTTTACAAACAAGAATATGCCTTTTTAAAAAATAATGATGAGAAAGCATTATGGGATTCTACTATATTAGAGGCGAAAAACTATAAGGATTATACCCAAAACCATTTAAAAGGACTAATTAATAATAGGTTTTTAGAAAACGAATGGAACATGCCGTTTACCCAATTTTTACTAGGCCTAAATAAAAAAAGTGTTGCTGAGTTTGTGTCAATTGAAGAAACAGCTTTAAAAGATTTTGATGACTGGACAGGTTTTGATATGTTGTTCGATTTGTACCGCTTACGTTCTGCAGATGTCTTGGCTTTTGATGATATTGGAACAATAAGATTAAATAATTATAAATTGTTAATCAATTCCTTTTTAAAAAAAAATAGGTATCTTGAAAATCCTTCAAACAACCAAAAACATTTTTATCATTTTTGTGTTATATTTAATAAGTTTTTAAAAGGAGCTCCAAGTGGTAATTTTAGTATAGATTTAAATACTAATAAAATTACAATCAAAAAACCATAGATGTTATTATGCTTAAAAAAGAGATTTTATACTTTTTCGTTTTATTGTTTTGCTTAAAAAGTGTAGCACAGGAGCTACATTTTGAGCATTATAATGAAACTCATGGATTGTCTCATAATTCGGTTAGAAGTATAGTACAAGACGAAAAAGGTTTTTTGTGGTTAGGTACGTTTGGCGGTGTAAACCGTTTTGACGGTTATGATTTTAAAGCATTTACAGCCAAGGAAGAAACTTCAAATCATCTTAATAATAATGATATATTACAAATAATATCCGATGATAAATCTAATTTATGGATTGCAACAGACAATGGTTTAACGAAATACAATATACCAACATCTAGTTTTAAAACCTTTCATGCAAACCCTCAAGATAAACATGCTTTAGTAGACGATAGAGTTAGATCTATATATATCGATGAATCCCAAAGAATTTGGGTAGGAACCTTAAATAACGGGTTGTGTTATCTAGATGCTATTGCCAATAAATTTCATAGGGTAGATTTAGGGAAAATTGATAACATTAGAGGAATAACCCAAACACATGATGGAAGAATTTGGGTAACTAGTTTTACAAATGGAGTGTATAGTTTTTTTATAGATGATTTTGGTAAAGTAGCAGATTTACAAAATTATACCTTATTTCCAAATAGTATTACAGAAAAGAATTCCAATGCTTATTTTGTGTTTGAAGATAAAGCATATAATATTTTTGTAGGAACTCGAGAAGGACTGTTTAAACTAGATAAAATTAATAATAAGTTTAAGCTTATAAAAGCAAATACACTTAGTAATTATTTTAGATGTTTTACCAAAGGACCAAATGGGAGCTATTGGTTTGGTACGTCTAACGGAATTATTCAATGCGCTTCAATAGAAGACTTTATTAAAGGAAAGTTTAAGCAGCATACTACCGATTTAAACAACCCCAATTCACTTGTAAATAATTACATTATATCCTTGTATTTTGATTATTCTGGTGTGCTTTGGATTGGTACAGAAAATGGACTGGAAAGCTTAAACCCATTTGATAACCAGTTTAAAGCTTTAGGACTAAATTTTACAGGAAACAATCAAATCCCAATTATAAGTTCTTTTGCAAAAACATATAACAATAACCTTTTAATTGGTACCCATGCCAAAGGTTTGTTCTTGAATAAAAACGACAGTTTTGAAAAAGTACTCGATAGCTATACTCATGTAAGCAGTATTTACACAAAAGACAATATGGTGTTTTACATTGGGTTGTGGGATGGTGGTGTTGTGGAGTATGATTATAGAAATAAACAAGAAAAGAAACTAAATGTAGGTTTTGTTAATTCGCCAGTGTTTGCTTTTTATAAAATATCAAACCATGAGATTTTAGTAGGCTCACAAGGTGAAGGGCTTGTAAAGTTTAATTTAAAAACAGGAGCGAAGCAGTTTGTAAAAAACAATAACCCTAAATTTAAGGATATTAATAAAATAGTGTATTCAGAAGCGCAAAACTTATTTTGGGTAGCCACAGAAGAAGGCGTTTTTAGTTATAACATGCAAGCAAATACCATAGAACAATATGTATGTAGCGACCATAAAAAGGGGCTATCTAACAACAAAGTAAAAGATTTGTTTTTTGATAAAGAAGGACGTTTATGGGCAGGAACAAGAGAGGGGCTAAATTATTATGACCCTTCAACCAATAACTTTGTACACCAAACCGTACCCAAGGAATTGGCAGACGATTGGATTACAGACATAACCACAGATAGTTTAGGTGTTATGTGGTTAAACTTAAATTATAATAAAATAAGTAAATACAATCCTAAGAATAACGACTACAAAACATTTTATGTTAATAACGGGGTACGTTCAAATTTATTTAATAAACGTGGTTTTTTACATTTTAACAATAGAAAAATATATATCGGAGGCAATAAAGAAATCATACTATTCGATCCTCTAAATATAAAAGAAAACAAAAACGCTCCAATTCCTGTAATATCCGAATTTAAAGTTAGTAATAACAACATTAACCCCGGAGAAAAATATGGAGAAGTTGTCGTTATAAATACAGATATAAATTTTTCCAAACAAGCTCAATTAAGTTATAATAATAGAAATTTTACAGTAAAATTCTCTATACCGTCTTATGTTAATCAACGACAAAACACCTTTTATTATAAACTAGAAGGCTTAGATAAGCAATGGAATAAAACGGGCAGCGGTTCTCGTGCTATACAGTATGCAAACCTGCCTCCTGGAAACTATAATTTAAAACTTAAAGCAACCAATAATAACGGGTATGAAAGTGAAGTGTCAAGCTACAGCATTAAAGTACTCCCACCTTTTTGGCTCACTCCTCTCTTTTTTATATTTATTTTAATACTTATTATTATTGCTGTATATTTTTTAAATAATCAGTTAAAAAACCGAAGACTATTAAAGGAGGAATTGCTTTTTGAAAGAGTAAAACGTGAACGTGATGAAAAGTTGAATAATGAAAAACTCCGGTTTTTTACCAATATATCACATGAATTACGAACACCACTTACCCTTATTTTAGGACCAGCAAAACAGCTAATAAACAATCAAAAAGATGGTTATACTTTAAGTCGGGCTAATTTGGTATATCAAAATGCCAATCGTCTGTTAAGGTTGGTAAATCAAATTTTAGATTTTAGAAGAGCAGAAACAGGCGAACTAAACCTTAAAGTAGCAAAAACAGATGTTAGTGAACATGTAAAAAGTATATGCAATTCCTTTACAGAACTGGCGCTAGAAAAAAGCATCAGTTTAAACCTGAATATTGAAAACGAAGCGTCGCTTATTTGTTGGGTAGATATCGATAAGTTTAGTAAAATTTTATACAATCTACTTTCAAATGCTATAAAATTTACCGATTCGAACGGAAATATAGATTTGTTTTTAGGTCTAAAAGATAATGATTCTAAAAAACTAATATTGGAAGTTAGTGATAATGGTATTGGCATACCAGAAGAGAGTCTGGAAAAAATATTCGATAGGTTTTATCAAGCCAGAAATAGTAGAGAAAGTACCACGGGAACCGGAATAGGGCTCTCTTTAGTTAAAGCACTGGTAGATATACATAAAGGCGAAATTAAAGTTAAAAGCTTACCAGGAAAAGGGAGTGTTTTTACAGTAGAATTACCAGTAAGTAAAAAAGCTTATAACCATGAAGAACTATTTAAAGCTGTAGAAACTAAAAAAATAGAACAACCAGTAAACGAACATACCACTATTAAACAGCAAAAAATTACTGAATCTTATCAAATAGGAGAAAAGCCTTTGCCAAAACTCCATATAAAACAAAAGATTCTTGTTATTGAAGATAATACAGAACTTAGAGATTATGTTGTGCAATATTTATCTACTTATTATAAGGTTTTAGAGGCTAAAAATGGGCAGGAAGGTCTTGAGATTTGTAATAAAGAAAAACCTGTTTTGTGTGTGGTTGATGTTATGATGCCTGTAATGGATGGATTTGAATTTGTTGAAGCCTTAAAATCTGACGATGATATTAGCCATATTGCAGTTATACTTTTAACGGCTTTAGCCGAAAATGAAAACAGAATAAAAGGTTATGCTATAGGAGTAGATGGTTATTTAACTAAACCGTTTGACCCAGCTTTGTTAAAAACACGTATTGATAATATTATAAAATTACACTTTGATTTAAAGCAACGTTTTTCTGGAGAAGTAGAAGGCGATATATTAACATTAGCGCACTCTCAATTAGATATTGATTTAGTTTCTAAAATAAAAGAAATTATTGAAAATAATATGAGTTCTTCCAAACTATCACCAAATTTTATTGCTGAAGAAGTAGGTATGAGTACTTCAAAATTATATAGAAAAATTAAACAACTTACCGATTTAACACCTTATGAATTTATTAGAACTATTCAATTAAAAAAGTCGGCACAATTATTAAAAACCAAAAGATATAATGTTTCAGAAGTTTCAGATATGATAGGTTTTAATGATCCCTTTTATTTTAGTAAAGTATTTAAGAAACAATTTGGTTATAGCCCTAGTAAACTTTTAAAGTAAACTTTTAATTCAATATTAGTCTCTTTTTTTCCATAGAAATGTTAAAATTATGGTTCAAAAGTATTTTACGAACACACAAACAATAGTAACCAATACATTCTAAAAACCAATGAGATTTAAAATCTTGATTTGAGATTAATTAAACCGTTTTAAGGTTTAAACGTTTATGTATAAGGAAAGTTGCGTGTTTGTGTGCGAGGATTTTCCGAAGGAAAATCAGAAGCTAGCAAACGAGCAACTAACTTTGGTTTAGCTAAAACTAGCAATTTTTTTATACGGTGTTGTAAAACGTTTTTATTTATTCAGGTTTGCAATAATGTCTTTAGTCAGTTCAGGTTTATTTTCGGTTTTTAAATAGATGAATTTCATTCCCCAACCATTGTCAATATTTAAAAGTCCGTAGTTTTCGTTAAAAAGCATTGGACCGTTTCCATCAGTAACAGACTCTTTTAATTGAAACAGGTCAAATTCCATATTTGATAATTCAGAATCCGAGTATTTACTTTTTTCGGCTAATTCAAATTCCCAGAAGTCGAGAGATAGAACTTTTGAATTGAGATTGTAACGCACTGTTACATTTTTTTCATTATCAGTTAGATTCCGATATTGATATTTTAAAATACTGTCTTTTGTTTCAATTGTCAATTTATAGTTTTCGGTTCGTTTAAGAGAATCCAAGTCAAAAACATAAAGGGTTCTTTTTTCAGTTATATTTTCCTTTTTAGATTCGGAACAAGAAACTGAAATCAGTATTAAAATTAATATTTGGAATGCTTTTTTCAAATGTTTTACAACTTTATTATAAGGATACGCCTCTTTTCCAAGGAATAAAATCATTTTGGTTTAATAATTTGGCTTTAGTGCTTATGTTTCCGCTAGCGACTTCAATAATAAAACCTAACAATTCATCGGCCATCTGGTCTATTGTTTTTTCACCACGTATTACGGCTCCAGTTTCAAAATCAATAATATCTGGCATTTTTTGTTTCAACTCTGTATTTGAAGCCACTTTTATTATTGGAGCAATAGGATTGCCCGTTGGTGTGCCCAAACCCGTAGTAAACAATACTATATTGGCACCAGAGCCAACCAAACCCGTAGTGCTTTCTACATCATTTCCAGGGGTACACAATAAATTTAAGCCTGGTTTATTTATATATTCACCATAATCTAAAACGGCTTCTATTGGAGATGTCCCTGCTTTTTTAGCTGCGCCAGCAGATTTCATAGCGTCCGTTATTAGTCCATCTTTAATATTTCCAGGAGATGGGTTCATATCAAAACCAGAACCCGCATTAATAACCGATTCTTCATAAGCGTTCATAAGCTTTAAAAACTTATCACCATCTGAATCATTAACACATCGATTTACGAGTTCCTGCTCTACACCGCATAATTCAGGAAATTCAGCCAATATTGCTGTACCACCTAAAGCTACCAATAAATCGGAAACAACTCCTAAGGTTGGGTTAGCAGAAATGCCAGAAAATCCATCTGATCCTCCACATTCTAGTCCTACCTTTAATTTTGATAATGGTGCTGGTTTACGCTTCATATTATTGGCTTCTTTCATTGCTAAAAATGAATCTTTAACAATGGTTGATAGCATGTTATCTACTGTTCCCATTTGCTGCTGTTCATAAATTAAAACAGGTTTATTAATGTTAGGATTAATAGTTTTTAGTGCTTCCTTAAAAATATTAATTTGTAAGTTTTGGCATCCTAAGCTCAACACGGTTACTCCTGCTACATTAGCATTGTTTACGTAACCCGCCAATAGTTTGGCCAAACTTTCAGCATCTTGACGAATTCCTCCACAACCACTTGCATGGGTAATAAACTTAACTTCTAAATTATCAAATACATCTTTAGGTTCTTCAATGGTTTTAACTTGGTTATTACCGTATATTAAAGATCGTAGCAGCATTTGGTGTGGGTTATCTTTTTTCTTTAAAAGTTCATTTTCAAATATCTCTTTTAACTTTTCAATATTACGATTCTCGCAAAAAACCAAAGGAAAAAACAGCCAAACGTTTTCGGTTCCTACTTGGCCATCTTCTCTGTGATATCCCATAAAAGTACGGTCTTTCCATTTCTCAATGTAGGGTGGTATCCAATTAAAAGGTGCTGTTTTTCCAAAAACTTTTTCGCTGTCATGCTTTACGTTTTTGGTGGTAAGTAGATCGCCTTTTTCTATAACAGCATTTGCTGTGCCTACTAAAACACCGTACATCAAAATACGATCTCCAGGGGCAAATTTGTCCAGCGCTATTTTGTGCTTAGATTTAACGTTTGAAAGAATTTTTACAACTTGTCCTTCAAACGGAATTATGTCCCCAGCCTTTAAATTTACCAGTGCAACAGCAACGTTGTCTGATGTGTTTACTTTTATAAGTTTATTTTGCATCCTATTAATGGATTTGTTTTTTGGTATACTTTACTTACTATATGTAGTAAAGCTATTTTTTGTTTCGTTGGCTTCAATTTTTTCTAAACCGAAGGCAATTGTATTATTCAGTTTTGTTAAGCCTGCTTGTCAATTTTATTTTTATCTTAAGGTTTCATTGGCTATTTTTTTGTAGTTATTATATTTCTAAATTTAGCCATGATATTTTTTTATTAGTAGATTGATATTTTTGAAGTACTTAATGAATTTAAAGTACGTTTACTGAACAGTAAGTTATTTTAGCGCGAGCATCAATTTTACAAATTTAAAGATTAATTTGAAGTATTGCCTGGGATAGATGATGCTTAATTTATAAAATGTCAAAAGGTTTGTGGAATTAAAAAACTTTAGTTTCGACAAACTTATATTTAAACACAAAAATATATTAAATTATTAAAACGTCATTATTTTAAATCATAATTAAAATAACAAAAAGCAGTAAAACTATTAATAGTTTAAAAATAGAGGCGGCTAATGGTTTTCAGTAATTATAAACTTTATGTTTAATATAGGTTAGGTTAGCTGGTTAATTTAAACTACTAGGTTTTTGTGTCTATGCCTTGTTTTTAATGGGATTACCGTTTGTTGTTAAGAGTAAATTTTTAATGTATGTGTAATTATTCCATGTTTTTGCATATAAATTCGAGGTTATTTTTTAACTAATTTATAATTTTTGTTTAACAATTAATTAAAATATAAAAATGAGTAATAAAACAAAATTGCAAATAGTGCCAAAAAATATGCTTTTACCATTTATTTTAGTAACCTCGCTTTTTGCTTTATGGGGTTTCGCTAATGCTGTAACCGACCCCATGGTACAGGCTTTTAAAAAAGTTCTAGAGCTTAGCAACTCGCAAGCTGCTTGGGTTCAAATGGCATTTTATGGAGGGTATTTTTGTATGGCATTACCGGCTTCAATATTTATGCGTAAATATTCTTATAAAACCGGTATCTTAATTGGTTTGGCATTGTATGCTGTTGGAGCTCTTTTGTTTTATCCAGCGGCCACTACAGAGGAGTTTTGGTTTTTTTGTCTTGGTTTATATATTTTAACTTTTGGTTTAGCGTTTTTAGAAACAGCCGCAAACCCATATGCTTTGGCAATGGGACCAAAAGAAACTGCCACACAGCGTTTAAATTTAGCTCAAGCATTTAATCCTGTAGGGTTAATTCTAGGTTTATTTGTAGCTCAACAGTTTGTGCTTAAAAATTTACAGTCTGATGATATTGAAAATTTCTCTTCACTGGATGCAGCTTCTAAAATATTAATTAAAACGTCCGATCTACTTGTAATTAGAAATCCGTATGTTATTTTAGGTTTAGTGCTTATTGGCGTTTTTGTGCTGTTTTTGGTAAGCAAAATGCCACAATCTAAAGAAGAAGGAAGCCTACCAAGTATTAAAGAAACATTTAAAAATTTAGCAAAAAATAAAAACTATTCTCTTGGGGTTTTAGCGCAAATTTTATATGTGGGGGCGCAAATTATGTGTTGGACATACATCTATCAATATGCCGAAGGTATTGGTGTAGATAGCGTTACAGCAGGATATTATCAAATGGTCGCGTTTATATTATTTACTATAGGAAGGGCAGTTGGTACTTACATGTTAAGGTTTATTGGTTCTGGGAAATTATTAATGTTTTTCGCATTGTTAGCCATTGCTTTGGTGTTAGGAACTATTTTTATTCAAGGAAGTTTTGGCTTATATACACTTGTGGGAGTATCCTTTTGTATGTCTTTAATGTTTCCAACGATTTACGGTATTGCTTTAGGAGACTTAACAGAGGAACAATCTAAAATTGGGTCTGCAGGTTTGGTTATGGCCATTGTAGGTGGTGCCTTGATGCCTAAATTACAGGGTATGATAATAGATTTAGGTGGCAATGGTGTTTCAGATACGCAAATTTTAGGGGTGTCTGAGGTGAATTTTTCCTTTATACTTCCTTTATTTTGCTTTATATACATTACATGGTATGGGGCTTCTGTAAATAGACATTCTAACTAATTTTGTGATTTTATAACTAATTAAACTTATTTAGTTAAAATTTTTTACTATTATTACATGTGTAGACATATGGTCAAACTAATGTTTTGTATAATATATCGTTAGGTTCAGGAATTGCATGGTTTATAATTAAAGTAGTAAAAGCAAAATTTTATTTTTTTGAAATAAGTTAACCGATTAGGTTTTGAAAAACAAATAATTATGATAAAATGAAAAGAAAACATATAATTTTAACACTATGGTTTATAGTGCCCCTTATTGTGTTGCTATGTATTAGATACTTGTGGCAAACTTCAAATAGTGAATATGTTTCTATACCGCATTCAGGAAATCAACTTGAAGCGGGTAAAGTAGCGTCAGCTCAAAAACTTCCGGATAGTGTAGATTTTATTTTTCATATAAAACCTATTCTGTCAGATCGATGCTTTTTATGTCATGGTCCAGATGCAGGTACCCGAGAAGCAGGCTTGCGTTTAGATACCGAAACAGGTGCATTTGCGGCAATAGGAGAAAGCTTAGATAGACATGCTATAATTCCAGGTCAACCAGAAAAAAGTCAACTTATACTAAGAATAAACGAGGCAAATCCAGAAAAAATAATGCCTCCTAAATCCTCTAATCTAACACTTTCAGATTATGAAAAAAAACTGTTTACCAAATGGGTAGAACAAGGAGCAAAATATAAACAACACTGGGCTTTTGAGGCTCCTAAGGCTGTAACAGTACCAGAAATAAATAATCCAAATTGGGGTACAAATGAAATAGATCATTTTATAGCCAAACGTTTAGAATTAGAAGGTTTAAAGCCTTCTGAAGAAGCATCGAAGGAAAAATTAATTAGGAAACTTTATTTTGATCTTACTGGTCTTCCTCCTTCAATTGATGATATAGATGCTTTTTTATCGGATGATAGCTCAAATGCTTATGAAAAAGTTGTAGATAAATTGTTGACATCATCTGCATATGCCGAAAGAATGGCTGCAGATTGGTTAGACTTGTCAAGGTATGGAGATACCCATGGCTATCAAGAAGATTATGAGCGCACCATGTGGCCATGGCGAGACTGGGTTATTAGTGCTTTTAATAAAAACCTACCGTACAATAAATTTGTAACTTGGCAAATAGCAGGAGATTTATTACCAAATGCTAGTTTAGAGCAAGTTGTGGCAACAGGATTCAATAGAAATCATAAAATAACTCAAGAAGGCGGAGTTATTGAAGAAGAGTATCGAGTTGAATATGTTATGGATAGAACAGGAACAACGGCTAAAGCTTTTTTAGGTTTAACTATGGAATGTGCGAGGTGTCATGATCATAAGTACGATCCCATTTCCCAAAAAGAGTTTTTTGGATTTTATAGTTTTTTCAATAAAGTTAAGGAAAAAGGCGTAATAGGTTTTAAAGAAATTCCAGAACCTAAAATAGAAATTACTCAAAAGGAAGTGGATGAAGTACTGGCGTTTATTAATATGCCAGATTCAATTTCAAAGCTTGGATTAATGGTCATGAGAGATGATGCAGCTCATCGTAAAACTTATCTTTTAAATAGGGGTGTATATGATGCTCCCAATAAAGCAGAAGAAATTTTACCACATACCCCAAAAAGTGTATTGCCTTTTACCGAACAGTATCCTAAGAATAGATTAGGGTTGGCAGAATGGCTTTTTGATGAAAAAAACCCTTTAACGGCTAGAGTGGCAGTAAATAGAATGTGGCAACAAATATTTGGTGTGGGTATTGTGTCTACATCAGATGACTTTGGTAATCAAGGGGCATTACCATCGCACCCCAAACTTTTAGATTGGTTAGCTATAACCTTTATGGAAGAAGAATGGGATATGAAAAAGATGTACAAACGTATGGTAATGTCTAGTGCCTATCGTCAAACATCAAAAGTAACTCCTAAATTATTACAAATAGATCCAGATAACAAGTTTTTAGCCCGTAGCTCCCGTAGCAGACTTACATCCGAAATGATTAGAGATAATATGTTAGCGGTAAGTGGTTTACTGGTTAATAAAATAGGAGGGCCTAGTGTTAAACCTTATCAACCTAAGGGGTTGTGGCAAGAAACATCATCTGGAGTGGAAGGGGTGCTTCTTAAATATATACCAGATAAAGGTGAAAACAAATACAGAAGGAGTTTATATACATTTTGGAAAAGAACGGTGCCACCCCCAGCTATGTTAATATTTGATTCGCCAACAAGAGATTTGTGTGAAGTAAAACGTCAAAAAACAAATACGCCTTTACAAGCTTTGGTTATGATGAACGATCCGCAACTTATGGAAGCTTCTAAAAATTTGGCTAAAACAATACTAAAGGATACGTCTAAAAATGAAGTTGAGAAAATAAAATATGTGTTTAGAAAAATAACCTCTCGTTATCCAGATGAAGATGAATTAGGAAAGCTTCGAAATTATTTAAATGATCTTAGAAGTAAACATAAATTGAATAATCAGGAAACCGAACTTACAAAAAATACAGAAACAAAAAACATTGTTTCTAAAGATTTAAGAATATATACAAACTTAATTAGCCTGATTTTTAATCTTGACGAGGCAATAGTTAAAGGATAAATTATGGATGAAATCACAAAACATTTTCTAAATAATAATAGAAGACAGTTTATAAAAAAACTAGGCGTAGGGCTTGGCGGACTTGCTGTAGCATCTATGACAGATCCGCTTTCCTTTTTAGGAGGGCAAAAAAAAGTTGCTCAAAACATATTGCCAGAAAACGCGCTTCATTTTGCACCAAAGGCAAAGCGAATCATTTATCTTTTTCAAAGTGGTGGACCTTCGCAATTAGAGCTTTTTGATTATAAGCCCCTTTTAAGTAAAATGAGAGGGCAAGATTTACCAGATTCTATTAGGCAGGGGCAAAGGCTAACAGGAATGACTGCTGGTCAAGAAAAATTTCCTTTGGTAGGAAGCCAGTTTAAGTTTAATCAATATGGAGAGTCTAGAGCTTGGATGAGTGAACTTATGCCCCATACCTCCAAAATTGTAGACGAATTATGCTTTGTAAAATCTGTACATACAGATGCTATTAATCACGACCCTGCAATTACATTTTTTCAAACAGGATCTCAACAAACCGGTAGGCCTAGTATGGGCTCTTGGTTTAGCTATGGTTTAGGTAGCTTGAATGATAATCTGCCAACTTTTTCCGTTCTTTTATCTAGAGGTACAGGGCGCCCGGTTGCACAGCCTCTATACTCTAGGCTTTGGGGGAATGGTTTTTTAAGTTCCCTGCATCAAGGTGTGCAATTTAGATCGGGTAAAGATCCTGTGCTTTATTTAAAAAACCCAGAGAGCATTAGTAAAACGGATAGGCGATTAATGTTGGATTACATGGGCGAACTGAATATGAAGCAAGAAGCCGAGTTTGGAGATCCTGAAATAAGCAGTAGACTTTCACAATATGAAATGGCTTACCGCATGCAAACCTCTGTACCTGAAACCATGAATGTGGATGATGAACCAGATTATATTTTTGATATGTATGGAGAGGACTCCAGAAAACCGGGGACTTACGCCGCTAATTGTTTGTTGGCTAGAAGGCTTGCCGAAAGAGATGTAAGGTTTATTCAACTGTATCATATGGGATGGGATCAACATGGAGATCTTCCAGGAGATATTAAAAACCAGTCCAAAGACGTTGATCAAGCTACAGCGGCTTTAATAAATGACTTAAAACAAAGAGGCTTACTAGACGATACTTTGGTAATTTGGGGAGGTGAGTTTGGTAGAACTAACTATTGCCAAGGCACCATGACCGATACCAATTATGGAAGAGATCATCACCCTAAATGCTTTACCATGTTTATGGCTGGAGGCGGTGTAAAACCAGGATTTACCTACGGAGAAACGGACGATTTTGGTTATAATATAACCAAAGACCCAGTACATGTACATGATATACAGGCCACAATAATGCATCTTATGGGGGTAGATCATACAAAATTAACTTATAAACATCAAGGACGTAGATTTAGATTAACCGATGTAGGAGGTCATGTTGTAAATGACATTCTTACTTAAAAATAAAAATTATGAGCAGAAGAAAATTTTTAAAACAATCATCATTAGCATCATTAGGGGTTTTGGGATACCCACTTTATGGAAATGCCTTTTCGTTTAGTAATAATAAAGAGGTAATTGTTGGGCATAATAATTACAAGTATAAAGTAGATATGCATTGGGGAGATTTAGACCCAACAAAAACCCCTGTAAGAGACTGCCACGAAATTGTACAAGACTCAAAAGGCCGTATAGTGATGCTTACCAATCACACAAAAAATAATGTTATTATATATGATAAATCTGGAAAACTACTTGATAAATGGGGAACCAATTACCCTGGCGGACATGGTTTAACCTTGGTGAAAGAAAATGGTGAAGATTTTTTATTAATTACAGATTATGAGCGTCATCAAGTGATAAAAACAACTATAGATGGCAAAGTTGTTTTCGAGTTAGATTTCCCGTCAGAAACAGGTAAATATAAAACCAAAGAGGAATTTAAACCCACAGAAACAACTGTTGCAGCTAATGGTGATTTTTATGTAGCAGATGGGTATGGTAACCAGCATATTATTCATTACAATCATAACGGAGAGTTACTTAATATTTTTGGAGGAAAGGGTGAAAGTGACGAGAAATTTATAAATGCCCATGGTATTTGTTATGATGATAGAGATAAAAATAACCCAACACTTTTAATTTCGGCAAGAGCCTTAAATATTTTAAAACGTTTTGATTTAAAAGGCAACTACATAGAATCTATACCTGTACCTGGAGCTATGATTTGTAGACCAGTTATTCATAAAGAAGATATTTATTTTGCTGTGTTGGCCGAAAAACCAGGAGAAAAAGATTCTGGCTTTTTATTAATAATGGATAAAGACAATAAAGTAGTTTCATGCCCCGGCGGCACATATCCTACTTATGAAAACCAAAATTTAAAAAAACTATATCAAGGCACCAGATTGTTTAAGCACCCTCATGATGTTTGTGTTGATGATGATGATAATGTTTATGTGGCGCAATGGAGCTCTGGAAATACCTACCCTATTAAACTAACAAGGACATAATTAATGAAAATAAAGTTGTACGGAATAATTTTAGCATTGTTGCTAATTGGTGTTTTCATATGTAGTAGTATATTCTTTAACTCGTTTTTTTTAACGTTAGGACGTTTACATCCACTTGTTTTGCATTTACCTATAGGGGCTTTAGTTTTGGTCTTTTTTCTTGATATTTTAAGTCGCGTTAAAGGACATTATCCTAAAAGTATAATTACATATGCCTTAGGTTTTTCGGCATTTTTTGCTAGTCTAGCTTGTATATTTGGTTATATATTATCTTTAGAAGGTGGATACTTAGGAGACACGCTAGATATTCACTTTTGGACAGGTATTCTTTCTGCTGTTTTAATAACCTTGTTGTTTTTATTAAGTTGCTCTAATAATAAAATACTTAAAAAACTTTTTCTACCTTTTTTTATAGTAACATTAGGTTGCATAAGTGTAGCGGGCCATTATGGAAGTGTATTGACTCATGGCTCAGATTTTTTAACAGAACACTTAAAACCTACTGTTTCAGTTAAGCCTATCACTAGTATAGATAGTTTAAGTTTATATAATAATGTTGTGCATGAAGTTTTTGAAAGTAAATGTATTGAATGTCATAATTCAACAAAGAAAAAAGGTGGATTATCGCTAGCTTCAAAAGGGAGTTTATTGATGGGAGGAGATTCTGGATTAGCTTTTGTGAAAAATAACGCAAAAGAAAGCTTGTTACTAGAGCTTTGTACCTTGCCTATTTCAGATGAAAACCATATGCCACCAGAGGGAAAGCCTCAGCTTACAAAAAAAGAACTTTGGTTGCTAGAATATTGGATTAATAATAGTGATAAAACGGACGATAGAATTGCTTTCCTTGATAAAACGGATACATTACAGAATTATTTAAAAGATTACATAGCTATAGATCAAGTGTCCATAAAACATGCGTCTGTTAGTGTCTTAATTTCATTAAAAGAAAAAGGATTTACCATTCGGAATATAAGTCCTAAACATGGAGGGGTATGGGTTACTTATAAAAATAAGGACTTACCAGATGATGGTTTAAAAGCTTTAGCAGCCATTAAAGACCAAATTGTAGAATTGGACTTGGGTAACACAAACTTATCTGATGATACGACCGAAGTTTTGAAAGAGCTAAAAAACCTTAAAAAGCTTTATATTAATAATACCAATATTACAGACGTTTCCTTAAGTTATTTAGAGAAATTGAAACAACTAAAAATATTGGTTTTTCATAATACAGCAATAACTAGGAGTGGTTTAGAAAATATTTTGAGTAACGTAAAACTTACTAAAGTTTATGCTTGGAAAACTAACATAGACCATTCTGTAGCATCAGTATTAGAAAAAAAATATAATGTAATTATTGATTTAGGGAGTGATAATCATACTTATTAATAAAAATAACTAACTTAAATGTTGTTGGGTTAATATATACTAAATAAAAGTTCAATCGCATTTAGTTTGTATAATAAAGAGAAAATCATGAAAAGATTACTCAAAAAGCAAATATACCTGATGTATATTTAGTATTCATTACAGTCACTTTGGGTAGTTTGCTATTTGAGTACGACGCTGCTGAATAACTGGGGCTATTGATTTTCTTCAAGTTAAGTTTGAATTGTCTGGAATGGTGACGAGTTGGGCAGATTCTATGGCTTTATAGGCTGTTTTTTAGGCTATATTAGTGATGCGTCTGGAAGAAAAAAGTGCTGGTTATAACTTTAATTTTAACAAAAGGATTAGCTTTACCCGAGCTATTAGTACCGTTTCATTTTAGGTTTTTATTGGTTTTATTTATAAAAACTACTAGAAACCAAGAAAAAACACTTGTACAAATTAAAGAAATCAGAAAAAAATATTTAAATAAAATATAGAAGGTATAATGTCATGGGGAGTGAAATTTAGTTGCTTTGTGCCCACTTTTTTCTATAAGCCTTCGGAGTTAAATTTTCATATTTTTTAAATTTAGAGTTAAAATGTTGAATACTAGGAAAACCCGATTCAAAAGCAATATTCCCTATAGTCATATGAGGTTTATCTCTTAGCAGGTTTTTTGCATGTCCTATTCTGTATGCATTAAGGAAGTCAATAAAAGATTTTGAAGTTTTCTTTTTGAAATATCTACAAAAAGCGGGTTTTGATAAGTGAGCTATTCCTGCAATGTCATCAAGTGTTATTTTGTTTTTAAAGTTCAGGCGTACATATTCAAAAATATTATTTATTACTGTGCTATCTCTACTTTTTAAGTTAGGCTCATAATGGAGATTTGTAAGCGGAATGTAATCTTTTGTTTCCGTAAGCAAACAAAATAATTCAAAAACAAGAGTCCATTTTCTCAACCCAAATGTTTTACTAATTTCAATAAGTTTGGGCGTAACTTGGGCACTGAATTTTTTTGAAAATAAAAGTCCTCTATCTGCTTTTTTTAATAGTATAGATAACGCATGTAATTCTGCTGAGTTTTTAAAATTAGTATCTGTTAAATCCTTGGAAAACTGAAGTACTACAGCTTTAGCTCCTTTTTGATTACTTTTAAAATCAGTTCTATCACTTTCCCATAAATGAGGTAATCCAGAACCTAATAAAACCAAATCTCCATTAGTAAATCTAGATATGTTGTTCCCTACATATCTAGTACCGTTACCTTCTAGTATTAAGGTTAGCTCTATTTCTGGATGAAAATGCCAAGGGTGGTTAAAGTATGGCAATTCTAAATATTCGCAATGAAAAGTATTTGCATAATCAAATGTTATCTTAATAAGTGATGCTTTCATAAAATTTATGGTATCCAATCTTTACAATATTACATTAATATAAATGTATTAATTTATTTTTTAAGTATACAAAGTTAATATTCATTCATTTTATGCTAAGAATCGTGAAAAAGACAACTCGCTTATTCAATAAATTGCAAATTCTTAAAATGAAATTTATGATAGCAAAAGCAGCTATAACTAATGGAAGAGGAGATTATACCATTGAAACAGTAGAAATGTTTCTTCCAAAAAGAGATGAAGTATTGGTTAAAATGAAAGCGACAAGTATTTGTCATACAGATTATGATTCTTTGAATTGGAATACTCCTTTAATTTTAGGACATGAAGGAGCTGGTATAGTAGAAGCTATAGGTAGTGAAATTACTAAAGTAAAGGTGGGAGATAAGGTTATATTAAATTGGGCTATTCCCTGCGGTAGATGTTTTCAATGCGATCAAATGAATCAAAATCTTTGTGAAAATAATTCGCCTGTAACCGTTGGAAATCAAACAAGTGGAGGAGCTATCTCTAAAGGTCATGCAAGATTAAGTAGTACAAAATTTAAAGGCAAAGCAATACAGCGTTCATTTAATATAGGGACTTTAAGTACACATACTATATTAAAAGAACAAGCATTAGTAAAATATGATATACCAATCCCTTTTGGTTCGGCATCAATTTTAAGTTGTGGAGTCATGACAGGTTATGGCTCTGTAGTTAATTCTGCTCAAGTAAAAGCAGGTTCGTCTGTTGTGGTGTTGGGCACGGGTGGCGTAGGTTTAAGCGTTATTCAAGGCGCTAAGATATCTGGAGCCTCCAAAATTATAGCCATAGATATTAATCCAAAACGTTTAAAAATGGCTGTTAAATTTGGAGCAACACACACAATACAGGCAGATAAAGATGATGTTAACTTGCTAAATGCCGCCGAAAAAGTAAAAGCACTAACACAAGGTCGTGGTGCAACCTATGCTTTTGAGTGTACAGCAATACCAGCCTTAGGAGCAGCACCATTAGCCATGATTCATAATGCAGGAACTGCAGTACAGGTAAGTGGCATTGAAGATGAAATAACCATAGATATGAATCTTTTTCAATGGGATAAAACCTATATAAATCCTTTATATGGAAAGTGTAGACCAGAAATAGACTTTCCTATTCTGTTGGATTTATATGAAAAGGGAGATTTACTCTTGGATGAAATGGTAACTAATACTTATAAATTTAATGAGTTGCCAAACGCTTTTAATGATATGTTAGCAGGTAAAAATGCAAAGGGTGTAATACTTTTTGAAGATTAAATTATGGCATCAAAATTTAGAACAATAACAATATCAAAACCAGAGTATGAATCTAATAATTTAAGACAGATTACTGTAAAAAGTAATCACTTAAAAGGAAGGGGAGACATTTCGGTATATGTTCCACAGGGAAGTAACTATAAAAATCTACCAATGGTTATATTGTTACACGGAGTTTATGGTAGTCATAATTCCTGGATACATTATGCAGGAATTCATTTTAAAATGAATAAATGGATTGCAGAAGATAAACTAAAACCAATGGTTTTGGTTATGCCTTCCGATGGATTATGGGGTGATGGTAGTGGCTATATACCGCATTCCAATAACAACTTTGAAAAATGGATAACAGAGGATACTGTAGATGCTGTTATTGAATGTGTTCCACAAGTTAGTACACAGTCAGATTTATTCCTCACAGGGCTGTCTATGGGAGGTTTTGCAGCTTTACGTTTAGGAGCAAAGTACAGTAATAAATTTAAAGCATTTACCGGTTTATCGTCCATAACGCATTTAAATCAAATGAAGTTATTTATAGAGGAAAATATATATCAACTTCAACAAGAAAATAAACAAGAAGAATCTGTTTTAGAAACATTAATAAAATACAAACAAACTCTTTCTCCCTTTCGGTTTGATTGTGGTACTGATGATGGTTTAATTAATGAAAACAGAAAGTTTCATGAAGCACTTGAGCAGGAAAATATACCACATATCTATAATGAGTATCTGGGAGCTCATAATTGGAAATATTGGGAAGTACATATTTTCAACACACTAAACTTTTTTAATAATATTTAAATTTTATAGAATCATGGGATATTTAAAATCAAACGATTTATCAAAACATAATAGTCCTTTATCTAATCTATTCAAACAGCCAGAAACACCTGAAGAATGGATGCAATACGCATTAACCGAGGAGCAAATAGCATTTTATAAAAAGAGCGGATATCTATCTGGAGTTAAAATAATGACAGAAGCACAAGTAGATATTTTAAATGAAGAGCTGGAGAAATTACAGAAAGTGAATGAGGAACAAAAAAAGTTGTTTTATCATTATAAAAGTAATGAATCAGAAGACCCAAACAAAGTACTTTTTCATGCTATAGGCGGGTGGCGTGTTATGTTAGGTTTTCATGATTTATTATGGGCACCAGCTTTTAGAATGGCAGCTTATCAATTAATGGGAAATTCATATAGGCTATTTCATGACCAGCTATTTTGCAAGCCAGCTAAACACGGTGGTGTAGTGGCGTGGCATCAAGACTTTTCTTACTGGACATTTACCAAACCAATGAATCACTTAACATGTTGGGTGGGACTTGATGATGCCAATACAGAAAATGGCTGCCTATACTATATACCAAACAGTCATAACTGGGGGTTGTTGCCAATTACAGGGCTTACTGGAGATATGGATGCTGTAAAAGAAGTGTTAAATTCAGAGCAATTAAAAGATTTTAACAATAAAAAAGCAAACGTGCTTCCTAAAGGATATGCCAGTTTTCATCATCCACTAATGATGCATGGGTCTTACACAAATAATTCGGAACGTTCTCGAAGAGCAGTTGTTGTTAATGTGATGGATACCAACACAAAATCTAATATATCCAGTTTCGAGAGACAAGAGGATTTAAAGGATTTTCCGCCTATGGGAGTAGACGGAGATATATTAAATGACAAATGTTTTCCTATTTTGTTTAATCCAGATATTGAGTTAGGAAAATTAAAAAAAGAAATTTTAACAGTAAATAATGCATAGAGTAAAATAAGGAATTTGCAATTAAAACACTAAATAAGAATTACCATGAAATGGAACAAAACATCAGTATTTAACATAATAGTGCTATTAGTATTTAATAGTACAATAATGTTAGCGCAAAGAAATCAAAGACCAAATGAAATATTTATATCTGGGTATCAAGAAAAAATATCTGGAAATGAAATTGAACACCGCTCAAAAGAAGTAGAAGGGCTAAATCAAACGTTGGTTTCTAGAGCTAACGTAGGGAATCAAAAAATAGAGTGGGAAACAGCTCCCGTTTCTGTAAATAAAAAAAGTGGAGAAGTAACTTTTGTACATTATGCAGGATATTATGGAGACCGCCCCGGGACTAAATTTAATTTCTTTGTAAACGGAAAGAAAAGAGGGCAAATAGCTACAGCTACTGCTAAACAAACTAGGTGGACTTTACCTCTTGAGAATAATGAAACACTAAGTTTTGAACGTCATTATTTAGATGATAATTACGGATGTTTCGGTTTTTTGTATTATACCGTGCCTGCTAAAAGCATAAAAAAAGGAACAACTTTAAAATTAAGTATTGAAGGAGTAAATGAAAAATCAAATACCTATTTTAAAATATTTAAAAAGAACTTAACAGAAGCTATAAACGTAACCCCTTTACCAGCACTCATTAACACAAAAAATGGTAAAGTACAAACGTTATCAACAGAAATTGTTTTTATAAAAAAACCAGCAAAAGGAAAACTTTTTATTGATGGGAAATTTGATAGAGAAATTAATTTAAAACCAGGAGCACAAACTATTAAAATACTTTACCCTGAGGTGAAAAAAGAGAAAATAGTAACTCTAAAGTTAGACTTAGGTGATGATGAAATAGTTACAAAAGTAAAATTGAAACCCATAAAAAAATGGCATGTAAACTTTGTACAGCATTCACACACAGATATTGGATATACAAGGTCTCAAACCGAAATTTTAGCTGAACACCCACGTTATATAGATTATGCTTTAGATTATTGTGATGCTACTGACGATTTTCCTGAAACCTCAAAATTTAGATGGACTTGTGAAGCATCTTGGGCGGTAGATGAGTTTTTAAATAGTAGGTCTCAAACCCAAATTGATAGATTAAAGCAACGTGTTAAAGAGGGGAGAATTGAAGTAACAGGAATGTATTTTAATTTTAACGAACTACCTGATGAGCAATCATTAGCTGCTTCTTTAGCACCAATTAAAAATATTTCAGAGAAAGGAATAAAAATAACTTCAGCAATGCAAAACGATGTTAACGGTATTGCGTGGTGTATGAACGATTATTTTAATTCTTTAAATATTAAATATTTAACCATGGGTACCCATGGGCATAAAGCACTTATATTTTTTGATACTCCTTTAGCATTTTGGTGGGTATCTCCTTCAGGAAAAAAGATGCTAACCTTTAGGGCAGAGCATTATTTGGCAGGTAACGCTATAGGTGTGCATACTGATGATTTTGAAGATTTTGAAAAACGACTACTTGAGTATTTAGTTAAGCTTGAGGAAAGAGGTTATCCCTATGATAAAACGGCATTGCAGCATTCTGGTTTTATGACTGATAACTCACCGCCATCTATGAAATCTAGCCATTTGATTAAACAATGGAATGAAAAATATGAATGGCCAAAAATAAAAACAGCTGTAGCAAAAGATTTTTTCGAAGATTTTGAGAAACATAACGGAGATGAATTAATAGAAGTAAAAGGGCACTGGCCAGATTGGTGGACCGATGGTTTTGCTTCTGGAGCCAGAGAAGTAGCAGCCACTCGAAATGCTCACGCAGATATTATTGCAGGACAAGGTGGTTTGTCTATGGCTAAATTATTGGGTTCTAAAATGCCAAAAGGTATAACGAACCGCATATTTGAAACAAATAAGGCACTCTTGTTTTATGGAGAGCATACATTTGGAGCACAAGGAAGTGTTGGAGATCCTTATGGTAAAGCCACAATGGAGCAACGCGAAATTAAAGAATCATATGCTTGGGAAGCTTCAAGACGTTCTAATATGATTGTTGAAGAAGCAAAAGGTTTATTAAGCGAATATATGGGGAAAACCAAAACACCTTCTTTAGCAGTATTTAATACATTAAATTGGGAACGTGAGGGTATGGTTAAAATTTTTATAGATCATCAACAGATACCTCATGGAAAAAGTATACGTTTAGTTGACAACAATGGTACAGAATACCCAACACAACTTTTAAAACCTTGGCACGGTGGTAGCTATTGGGGGGCGTGGGTGAAAAATATTCCATCATTTGGGTATAAAAAGTTTAAAGTAGAGGTGGTAGAAGATAATCACTCACATTCTCATGGTGGCACAAAACATAGCCATAATATCAACTTTGATTATAAAGAAAAAGGCGATAATATACAACTAGATAATTCTTGGTATTCTATTAAAGTAGATAAGAAAAATGGAACTATCGAGCAGGTTTACGACAAAGATTTATCTAAAAATATTATTGATAAAACATCAAAATATAACCTAGGTGAATTTATTCTGGAAAAGTTAAAAGGTAGGGAACAATTGTTTACCAATAGAACAATAAATGGAGAGAGCAACGGTCCGTTAACAGACTATACAAGGCAATCATTGGATAGCGTTTGGTTATCAGAAATACGTGAAGGTGAAATTTGGAATACTATTAAATTCAGAGGTAAAACTGAAACAGCTTATGATGAAGCAGATGCATTTTCATTTGAAATTAGGCTTTTTAATACTACAAAAAGAATAGATTTTGCTTTTGAACTAAAGAAAAAACCTATTACTGATCCTGAAAGTTTTTATATCGCTTTCCCTTTTGAATTAGATGATGCAAACATTCATTTTGAAATCTCGGGAGGACCTATGGAAGCAGGCGTAGAACAAGTACCAGGATCGGCAAACGATTGGAACACAGTTCAAAACTTTGTGCAAATTAAAAATGACAAAGAACAAATAATATTGGTGTCTCCAGAAGCTCCTATTATGCAATTTGGAGATATTAATACAGGGCGTTTTGAGTATGGAGCTGTACCAAAAAGTAATAACTTGTTTAGTTGGCCAATGAACAATTATTGGACTACAAATTTTAATGCAGATCAACGTGGTATGTATACCTGGACTTATAATCTTACCAGTACAAATGATAATAGAGCAAAAACAGCTACAAAGTTTGGTTGGGAAAACAGAGTGCCTTTTTTGGCACGAGTTATTCCTGCCAGTCCAATAGAGAAACAGGCAACCAATTCGTTATCTATACTTTCAAACATTCCAGATAATGTACTTATAATTAATGCAACACCTTTAGAGAATGAGAGTGCAATAATTTTACACTTAAGAGAAGTAGGAGGTTTGGATAGTGCGTTTATACCAAAACTTTTTTCAGATAAACCTGTAAAACTTTTTGAAGCAAATGTTATTGGAGAAGAAATTAAAGAAACCTCAGAATTAAGTATTAAAGCTTTAGAAAATAAATTTTTTAAATTAACTTGGAAATAGATCTAACATACTTTTAAAACTTAAGCTACAAGTTTTAATATTCTCAGATGAAGCTAAAGCTATGTGCTTTTTAGTACATCCAGCTTTAGCTTCTAATTTTTTTTAAGCCCGAATGCACAAATTAATTAGTGATGTTTCGAGAATTTTACGAGACATATTTTTAGTTTGATAACTAAACCTACGGATTGCCAGTTCATAATGATCTAGTTTTAGAATTAGATGGAAATAGACTAAAGCTGTCTCAAAATATAAGAAACCTATAATTTAGATATGTCTTTTAGAGGCTATTGGGCACGCCTCATTCCTAGAAATAACAGCAATTATTTTTTATTCCTGAATTAAAAACATTATGTTTTTTTAAAAATATTAGTATATTGCGTAATCTTTAATTGTCTATACATATGGACAAAACTAAATTTAAACTAGAGTGAAGCATAATAAAATAATATTAGGAGTAGATATTGGTGGCGGGCACATCACAAGTGCCGTAGTCGATACTGCAAATCTTAAAGTAATTACAGGAACATTACATTCAGCTAAAATAGATAATAAAGCATCTAAAGAGGCTATTTTTTTTAACTGGTGCGAAGCTATCAATAAAACACTATATAATCTTCCAAAGGATACCATTGTAAATATTGGTTTTGCAATGCCCGGACCTTTTAATTATAAGGATGGAATTGCCATACTTAAAAATAACGATAAATATGAGAGTTTGTATAATGTATCTATCCAAGAGGAGTTAGTTAATTTTATTAATACAAAATCTGTTAATATGCGATTCATTAATGATGCTACAGCTTTTGGAGTAGGGGCATCGTTAATGGGTAAAGCAAAAAATTATAAAAAAGTTATCGCCATAACGCTTGGTACTGGTTTTGGTTCTGCTTTTATTGAAAATGGGATACCACAAATTAGCTCTTCTAATGTACCTCATGGCGGGTGTTTATGGAATAAACCTTTTAAAGATGGTATTGGCGATGATTATTTTTCAACACGTTGGTGTATTAAACGATACTATGAATTAACTTCGAAAAAAGTTAGTGGTGTAAAAGAAATTGCAGATATAAATAGTGCCGCGTCAAAAAAACTTTTTAATGAGTTTGGTGTTAATATGGCAGAATTTTTAACCCCTTTTCTTAAAAAATTTAATCCAGATTTAATTGTGTTGGGAGGTAATGTTTCATTAGCCAATGCGTATTTTCTTCCTGTTTTAACCGAAAGAATTAAAAATTCTGGATTGCATATAAAATTTGAAATGTCTAAACTTATGGAAGAAGCTGCTCTTATTGGCAGTGCCAAACTGTTCGACCCTAATTTTTGGAACCAAGTTAAAACCGAATTACCAACAAACTAAAAACTAAACTAAAAACTAAACTAAATAATTTCTAAGTATGAACGATTCAAATCAAACAACAAACATGTCTTATGTCTATCTATTAAGTAGTACAGCTGCTTTAGGAGGCTTGTTATTTGGGTATGATACGGCTGTTATAGCTGGCGCTATAGGCTTTTTGCAAACAAAGTTTGAGTTATCGGCTACCATGACAGGTTGGGCGGCTTCAAGTGCTATTTGGGGTTGCGTTTTAGGTGCTATGGTTGCTGGTTATTTTAGTGATAAGTACGGACGAAAAAAAGTGTTGTTTGTAACAGCTGTTCTTTTTTCTATTTCAGCTTTGGGGTCAGCAATGCCAGACACATTAACACAATTTGTAATAGCAAGGTTTATTGGTGGGGTAGGCGTAGGTGCAGCTTCAATGTTATCCCCATTGTATATATCTGAAATTGCTCCAGCAAAAAAAAGAGGCATGTTGGTAACCTTATATCAACTAGCCATAGTTTTAGGTATCAATATTGTGTATTTTATCAATTTAAAAATAGCTAGTTCAGGAACAGAAACTTGGAACGTTGAGATGGGATGGCGTTATATGTTGGGCTCTGAAATTATACCTGCCGCATTGTTTTTTGTTATGCTATTGTTAGTTCCTGAAAGTCCAAGATGGTTAGCTTCAAAAAATAGAACAGAAGAAGCTTCTAAAATACTTAATAAAGTTAATGGTAACATACAAGGAGAAAAAGTGTTAAATGAAATAAAAGAAACACTTAAAACAGAAAAGGGTACGGTAAAAGAACTGTTTTCCAAAAGTCTCCGTCCAGCTTTACTTATAGGTATGGTTTTAGCTCTTTTTTCACAAATAACGGGTATTAATGCTATTATTTATTATGCACCAGAAATTTTTAAAAATATTGGTTTCGATGCCGAATCATCTTTATTTCAAACGGTTATTATTGGAGTAGTAAATACTATATTTACATTTGTGGCTATTGGTTTTATAGATAAAGTGGGACGCAGAAAACTTTTATTATGGGGATTAACAGGAATGATTATTTGTTTGTGTAGCGTTGGCTTTGTGTTTTATACAGAACAAAGTGCTAGTATATTAACATTAATTTTTATACTTGGTTTTATTGCCTGTTTTGCTTCATCTTTAGGTCCAATTCCATGGGTAATTATATCAGAAATTTTCCCTACAAAAACAAGAGGTTTAGCCATGTCGTGTGCTACTTTTATGGTTTGGCTTGGCGTGGTTGCCATAACGCAGTTTACGCCTGTTATGCTAGAAAATCTTGGCGGTGCATTTACATTTTGGGTATTTATGGTAAATGCTATATTTTTATTAGGCTTCATATATAAAAAATTACCAGAAACGAGCGGAAAGACCCTAGAAGAAATAGAAGAAAGCTGGAAA
This sequence comes from Algibacter pacificus, assembly GCF_008033385.1. Classification (GTDB taxonomy): domain Bacteria; phylum Bacteroidota; class Bacteroidia; order Flavobacteriales; family Flavobacteriaceae; genus Algibacter; species Algibacter pacificus. The sequence continues at coordinate 199,776 of NZ_VOGY01000006.1, forward strand.
CAATAGTTTTACTAAAAAAATGAATAGCTAAAAATATTTGTTTTAAATTATTAAAATAAAAATATTAAACATACAAAAGGTTTATAATAATTTTTCTTAAAAAAATGAGGTTTTAATACCTGCCGCCATTATTTTTTACAGAAATTTTATTTTAGTAGGTAAACCTTTATATTTTTTTATATATTTGAAATGTATAGACATATGTACAATTAATATATTGTTGAAATTTATTAAAAATAACAAGAACACTATTGTTTTTTAGTGTTCTCCGTAACTAAACCTAATTAAACCAATTAAACTAATTATTATGAAATGTAGATTTTTAATTTTTAGGCAGGAACATTTTAAACATTTATTGTTTGTGTTTTGCTTCTTTTATTTATCGTTTGTCTTTGCTACAGGACCTCATGTTTATTTTGCAAAAGAGCATCCTGCTCTAAATACCACGGGTCACAGTAATATACAACAACGATTATCTGGGATTGTAACCGATGAAAAAGGCGTGCCACTTCCGGGTGTAACTGTTTTAGAACAGGGCACTCAAAATGGAACTGTTACCAATTTCGATGGTGAGTATGCTCTAAATATTTCCAATGAAAAAAGTGTATTAGTGTTTTCTTATATTGGATATGCTACAAAAGAAATAATTGTAGGGAGTAAAGAGAGCTTGAATGTTCAGTTAGTGCCTAGCCAAGGTGAGCTAGATGAAGTTACCATTGTAGCATTTTCTAAGCAAAAAAAATCCAGTGTTATTGGTTCCATGTCAACCGTTCAGCCTAGCGAGTTAAAAATACCTTCAAGTAATTTAACTACGGCTTTAGCAGGTAGAATACCAGGGATTATTTCTTACCAAAGAAGTGGAGAACCAGGGCAAGATAATGCTTCTTTTTTTATAAGAGGGGTCACTAGTTTTGGCTATAAGGTGGATCCTTTAATTTTAATAGATGGGGTAGAATCTTCAACTACAGAATTGGCACAATTGTCGCCAGATGATATTAGCTCATTTTCAATTATGAAAGATGCTACTGCAACCTCTCTATATGGTGCAAGAGGAGCAAATGGCGTTATATTAATAGCTACTAAAGAAGGAAAAGAAGGCGAAGCAAAGGTATTTGTACGTTACGAAACTTCCTTTTCAAGTAACACAAAGCAATTAAAACTGGCAGATCCCATAACATACATGCAATTAGAAAATGAAGCAGTACTTACACGAAACCCTATTGGTTTTTTGCCGTATTCGCAAAATAAAATAGATAATACCGCAGCGGGTTTAAATGAGTATGTCTATCCTGCTAATAATTGGATGGAGCAATTGTTAAAAGATTATACTGTTAATAAGAGGCTTAATTTAAATGTTAGTGGTGGTGGTAAAGTGGCAAGGTATTACATAGCCGGAGTTTTTAGTAAAGATAATGGCATTTTAAAAGTAGATGATCGAAATAACTTCAATAGTAATATTAACCTTAAAAATTATCAGCTTAGATCTAATATAAATATTGATTTAACAGAAACTACAGAAGCTATAGTAAGATTAGCAGGTTCTTTTGATGATTATACGGGACCTATTGATGGCGGTTCGCGTATGTTTTCTAAAATTTTGGGATCTAACCCAGTAATGTTTCCTGCTTATTACCCATCAGAAGTTAAACCTTTTGCTAAGCACATTTTATTTGGTAATAGTAGTAATGCGTCTAGCGGTAACGAACCTAGTTTTATAAATCCTTATGCCGATATGGTTAAAGGGTATAAGGATTACACAAGGTCTAATATGTCTGCTCAATTTGAACTAAAACAAGATTTATCTTTTTTAACACCTGGCTTATCTGCAAGGATGTTATTTAATACAGAGCGCTACTCGTTTTTTGATGTTTCTAGGTTTTATAACCCACATTTTTATTCGGCTTATGGCTATGATAAATCTAACGATTCTTATAAGTTGAATTTACTTAATGAATTATCTGCAACAGATTATTTAAGCTATAACGAAGGCCAAAGAGATATAAATTCGGCAACTTATACAGAGGTTGCCATAAATTACAGTAATACATTTTCAGAAAAACATGAGGTTACCGGTTTATTGGTTGGTACAAGAAGAAACCAATTGTTTGCTAATCAGGGGAGTTTGCAAAAATCCTTACCCTATAGAAATCAAGGTATTTCGGGGCGATTAACTTACGGGTATGATTCAAGATATATGAGCGAATTTAATTTTGGGTATAATGGCTCAGAACGTTTTCATAAATCTCATCGGTATGGGTTTTTCCCCTCAGCAGGTCTTGGTTGGTTTGTTTCCAATGAACCATTTTGGAAAGGTTTAAAATCTACCATAACTAAACTGAAATTACGCGCAACCTATGGTTTAGTTGGTAACGACGCTATTGGTAGTGCTGCAGATCGGTTTTTCTATCTTTCAGAAGTGGACTTAAATGCTGGAGGTAGAGCCGCATGGTTTGGTACCAATTTTCAATATGCAAGACCTGGGGTAAATGTAAATCGTTATTCCAATGAAGATATAAGCTGGGAAACTGCAAAGAAAATGAATCTTGGTTTAGAACTTAATTTGTTTAATAGTTTAGAAATTCAAGCCGATTATTTTACAGAAAACAGAAGTAATATTTTAATGGATAGAGCTTTTATTCCTGCTACAATGGGGCTATCTGCACCAATTAGAGCAAATGTAGGAAAGGCAAAATCAAATGGGTTTGAAATTTCTTTCGATTACAACAAATCGTTTACAAACGGGTTTTGGTTACAAAGTAGAGCCAACTTCACTTATGCCCATAGTGAGTTTCTTTTCTTTGAAGAACCACAATATTCTGAAGAAAATAGTCATTTATTCCATAAAGGACAGTCATTATCACAGCAATGGGGGCTTATTGCAGAGCGTTTATTTGTTGATGAGTATGATGTAGCAAACTCACCAAAACAAAATTTTGGAGAATACCTTGCTGGAGATATAAAATATAGAGATGTTAATGGAGATGGAGAAATTACTAATTTAGATAGAGTACCCATAGGACACCCTACGGTTCCTGAAATAATATATGGAGGCGGATTGTCTTTTGGGTATAAAAATTTCGATTTCTCATTTTTTCTGCAAGGTTCTGCTCGATCTTCCTTTTGGATAGACCCCGTAAGAACAGCTCCCTTTGTGGCAAATCCCGATTTAGGTGCGGGATCTCAAAATGCGCTTTTACAGGTTTATGCAGATAATCACTGGTCCGAATCCAACCGAGATTCTTATGCGCTTTGGCCTAGGTTAAGTAGTACATTAAATACAAATAACACGCAAGCAAGTACCTGGTTTATGAGAAACGGCGCGTTTTTAAGACTAAAATCTGTAGAGCTAGGGTTTAGTTTGCCTGAAACGATTATCAAAGATTTACATTTATCAAATGCCCGCTTATATTTTAGTGGTATAAACTTATTAAGTATTAGCGGTTTCGATTTATGGGATATAGAAATGGGAGGTAATGGTTTAGGTTACCCAATTCAACGTGTACTTAACTTTGGAATGACCTTTAATTTTTAAACAAAAAAACATGAAAACAATAAAAAAAATAAATATACTGCTTGTTTTAACTTTTTTTGGAATAATCAGTTCTTGTAGTGATTATCTAGACGTTGTTCCAGATAACGTAGCTACCATAGACAATGCTTTTGTTGATAAAACACAAGCAGAAAAGTACCTTTTTACTTGCTACTCTTATTTACCTCGGTTTGATGATCCAGAGGGGAATCCTGAATTTTATGCAGGCGATGAGTATTGGATTTTTTGGCCAATTCCTGATGGTTATGCAACCTCGTTAGATCCTTACCAAATTGCTCGTGGTTTACAAAATAGAGTAAGCCCTCTAATGAATTTTTGGGAAGGAGGCGGTCGGGTTCCTCCGCTATGGCAAGGGGTTCGATCTTGTAATATTTTTCTAGAAAATATTGAAAAGGTAACCGATTTAGAACCGTTTCTTAAAAGCAGATGGATGGCAGAGGTTAAATTCCTTAAAGCATATTATCATTGGTATTTAATGAAATTGTATGGCCCAATACCTATTGTAGATGAGAACTTACCTATATCGGCAAACTCTGATGAGGTTAGAGTAGAAAGAAGACCGGTAGATGAAGTGGTAGATTATATAGTAAGTTTAATAGATTCTGTTACAGAAGAAGGAACAAACGGCGGTTTACCCGATAGAATTGATAATAAAACCACAGAACTTGGTAGAATTACAAAACCTATAGCTTTATCTATAAAAGCTCGCATTTTAGTAACTGCGGCAAGTCCGTTATTTAATGGTAATACAGATTACGATAACTTTTTAGCCAATGATGGTACTCCTTTATTCAATACTAATTTCGAAATAGAGAAATGGAACAAAGCGTTAAAAGCTTGCGAAGAAGCTGTTGAAGCATGTGAGGCCGCAGGAATTACGTTGTATGAGTTCGATGAAAACGCTCAAGGAGTTACAGATAGAATTCAAACTGAAATGAGCATTAGAAATGCAGTTTGCGATAAGTGGAATTCTGAGCTTATTTGGGGTAACGTAGGATCCGATGTGCCTTCATGGGCGGTACAGTTAACCGCTAGCCCTAATTTAGACCCCAATATAACTAGTTTAAATCTAAAAGCACATTTTGCTCCAACCTTACGTATAGCAGAATTATTTTATACCGAAAACGGAGTGCCTATTGATGAAGATAAAACATGGAGTTACCAAGATAGATATAATTTACGTACCGTTGAAGCCAGTGATGAAGGCATGCAAGAAGGCTACAAAACAGTAGGTCTACATTTTAATAGAGAACCACGATTTTATGCAAATTTAGGTTTCGATGGCGCTACATGGTTTATGCGTAATAATACCTGGGATTTAAAAACTAAAACAGGACAGTTTGCAGGTAAAAAACAGAGTGTTTTGTATTCTATAACAGGATATTATGCTAAAAAACTGGTTAATTGGGATATGGTAATATCGCAAGGAGGTGGAGTGAGTTTAGAATTTTATCCTTGGCCCGTAATGCGATTAGCAGATTTGTATTTACTGTATGCCGAAGCATTAAATGAAACCGATAATAACGCTTTAGCTTTAAACTATATTAATAAAGTACGAGAAAGAGCTGGTTTGGAAACAGTAGAAACATCCTGGAGCAATTATTCAACAAATCCCGGAAAATATGGAAATAAAGATGGGTTAAGAGAAATAATACAGCAGGAACGTTTAATAGAATTAGCTTTAGAAGGAAAACGTTTTTGGGATTTAAAGCGTTGGAAAAAATCTGGAACCTTATTAAACGCGCCGATTTACGGTTGGGATATTGGACAAGAAGATTATGAAACCTATAACCGAAAAACGTTATTGTTCGATCAAAAGTTTAATGTGCCCCGAGATTATTTTTGGCCTCTGTCCGATAATGTACTCACAACTAACCCTAGTTTAATTCAAAATCCTGGGTGGTAAACTAAACTAAAAAATAAAACTTTAAACCATGAAAAAATATATATATCATCTAAGTGCTGTCATACTAATAGTGGTATTTTCTGTGGGCTGTACAACAGATTTGTTAAAGCCAACAGAAAATGATGGTACGCCACCAGGTCCTATTTCAGATGTACAGATTGAAAATCTCTCTGGTAGTGTAGTATTGAGCTATACACTTCCAGACGATCCAGATGTGTTTTATGCTAAGGCCGTTTATAATACAGAGCGAAATGTTGTTAGAGAAGCTAAGGCGTCATATTATACTAATGAAATGACACTAACTGGTTTTGGAAACAACAAGCCTTATGAGGTACAACTGTATGCTGTAGATCGGGGTGAAAATGTTTCAAAACCAATCACAGTAACGGTAAATCCAGAAAAGGCACCATACCAAAATGTTAGTGAAAGTTTAAATATTGGACCAGATTTTGGAGGGATTTTTGTTGATTTTGAAAACCCAACCGAAGATAACCTAGCTATTGTTGTATTGGCTAACGATTCGCTAGGTAATTTTATTCCATATAACACTTACTACACACAGAAAATAGAAGGACGTTTTTCTACTAGAGGATTTGAATCTGTAGAGACCGACTTTGGTGTTTATATTCGAGACCGTTGGGGAAATATTTCTGATACCACAATGGTTAGTTTGACTCCATATTTTGAAACGGAAATTGATAAAAGTGAAATTACAGATTTAACCTTACCAAATGATGCTATTTTAGGATACGGAGGTAATATACCAGCCTTGTTTAATGATGATATTACAGAAGGCGGTGGGTTTTATTCTAGTGGAGACCAAGCAAGGATGCCTCAATGGTTTTCTTTTGATCTTGGGAAAAAAGTAAAATTAAGTAGGTTGACTTGGTGGATGAGGTCGGATGGTACGCGTTGGCTATATAGTTTGCATAATCCGAGAAACATTGAAATTTATGGGTCTAATGATCCCGCTCCTGATGGTAGTTGGGAGTCTTGGGATTTAATAATAGAATATGAGCAAATAAAACCTTCTGGATTGCCAAATGGACAATTATCTAACGATGACCTCGCTGCAGCTGAAGCAGGGGAAACAATTGTATTTCCTTTAAACACAAAGGGATATAGATATATTAGATTTAAAACATTACGTAATTGGTCAAACGGAACGTATGTTAATTTTAATGAGATATCACTATGGGGGCAACCAGTAGATTAATTTAGATGGTCACTTTAAATATAAAAAAATGAAAACTATAAAAAATATAAGTATTATTTGTTTAATTCTTGGGTTGGTGGTTTTTGCTGCTTGTACGCCTATAGATGAATTTAATAAATATAAAGAAGGTGGAGATATTGTATACCCAGCCAAGGTAGATTCTGTAATAGTTCACCCAGGAAAAAACAGGATACAGTTAGCCATGGTACTCGGTAGCGATCCTACAGTTAATAAAATCACGGCTTTTTGGAAAAACAGACAAGATTCTACAGAGGTCATGTTTTCTAGAACCAAGGCTAATGATACTATAGATTTACTGATAGAAAATTTACAAGAAGGCGTATATAACTTTCAACTTTATACGTTTGATACATTTGGAAACCAATCTGTGGTTAAGGATGTTTCAGGAACTGTTTTCGGTAATACGTTTCAAAACTCTATTTTTAATAGACAAATTGAGTCTGCCACTTGCGGCATTATAAAATGGGGTATGCCTATTTCTACTATGATAGGAGTAGAGGTTAAATATATAAACGAATTAGATGAAGAACAGACCATAGTAGTAGCTAACCAAGACCAAACAACAACTTTAGAGGGGATAAAAGCGGGAACGTCATTTGAGTACAGAACCCTTCATGTTCCAGATACTAAGTCAATTGATACGTTTTATACCGCCTTTAAAACGGAAACCATAAAAACTATTGAATTAAAAACAGGTGATTACGAGGTGGTTTCAGAACATAATACACCTCATGGGTGGATGCCTAATAAAGGCCATAAGCGAGAGGTTACTAAAATAAGTGACTATCAATATTCTTATATATTATCAACCGATGCAGGAAATGCTGTTCCAATGCTAATAAATGTAGACCCCGTAACATTAAAGACTTCGGTAGATTTACAAGAAATAGGAAATTTTGGAGCACCCTGGTACATGACCGCAGAAAGTATTGAAAGTGATGATAATTTTATTTCTTATTGCGATGGTATTATTAGCGTAAGGCTACATATTGATAACCTAGATAGAAGTAATCTGTGGGGCGACTTCACTGTGGCTGTGAAATTACAAGATTAAACGTTTCACTTCATATAAGTGCAAACCTAGTATGGTATTAAACCTTAATAGTTTATGTTTATTTACAACAGGAACATTTAAGGTTTTTTCCATTAAAATGCACACAAATTCTAGGTCGATAAAGAATAAATTATGTTGTTTTGTAAAGAGCAAACAAGAGTAAAAAAATACCAGATAAAATTAAAAATGAAACTATACCCATTAAAATTTGCACCAATATTCAAATACAGAATATGGGGTGGAGAAAAATTAAAAACCGTATTAAATAAAAAATATTCAGAAGAAAATATAGGAGAATCTTGGGAAATTTCAGGAGTAGAAAATGATGAGACTTTAGTTGCAGAAGGACCATTAAAAGGAAAAAGCTTAAAAGAGTTACTAACTATTCATAAAGGAGATTTTTTAGGAGAAATAGTTTATGATATTTTTGGAGATACATTTCCGTTACTTATAAAGTTTATAGATGCTAAAACACCGCTTTCAATTCAAGTACATCCAAGTAATGAAATAGCAAAAGAGCGTCATAATTCCTTTGGAAAAAATGAAATGTGGTATGTTATGCAAGCCGATGATGATGCCGAGTTAATTGTTGGTTTCGATAAGCAAATTACACAAGCAGACTATAAAACGCATTTGGAAAATAATACAATTTTAAATGTAATGCATCATGAAAAAGTAAGTAATGGCGATACGTTTTATATTCCAACTGGTCGTGTGCATGCTATAGGCGCAGGTGTTTTACTGGCAGAAATTCAGCAAACCTCCGATATAACTTATAGAATTTACGATTACGATAGGGTAGACGCTAAAACTGGAGCGAAAAGAGAATTACATAACAATTTGGCCATAGATGTTATAGATTATAACGTACATAATACTTATAAAACACATTATAATCTTGATAAAAATGTATCAAACACTCTAGTACATTCTCCTTATTTTAAAACCAATATATTAGATTTAAATCAAGAGGTAAAAAAAGATTATTCTACAATAGACTCATTCGTTATTTATATTTGTGTCCAAGGCGAGGTTATTGTTACCAGTAATGGCGAAAATTATCAGTTAAAACAGGGAGAAACATTATTAATTCCTGCAAGTTTAAATCAATTACAGTTAAAAGCCACAAAAGCTAAACTTTTAGAGGTTTATTATTAATAAAACATTATTTATGAAGAAGTTATTTTATTTAATATTATCATTATTCGTTGTCTCTTGTGTTAATACAGAAGACGGACATGGAGAAACCAACACAACAATAAAAGACGAAAGTTTTGTAGATTTTGTAAACCCCTTAATGGGAACAGACTCTTCTTTTGAACTATCAAACGGAAACACATATCCCGCCATAGCAACACCATGGGGTATGAATTTTTGGACACCCATGACCTCTAAAATGGGAGATGGATGGACCTATAAATATGATGAAAATAAAATTCGAGGCATTAAGCAAACTCATCAACCAAGCCCTTGGATTAATGATTATGCCGCTTTTTCATTAATGGCAGTAACCGGAGACTTAAAATATAAAGAAAACGAGCGTGAATCTTGGTTTTCTCATAAAGCAGAAACTGTAAAACCACATTATTATAAAACTTATTTAGCCGATTATGATGTTGTTGCAGAAGTGACCCCAACAGAACGAGCAGCACATTTCAAATTTACATTTCCCGAAAATCAATCTTATATTCTACTAGACGGTTTTTTTAAAGGGTCCATGGTTAAAATTATTCCTGAAGAACGTAAAATAATCGGGTATTGCAGAAACAATAGCGGTGGTGTTCCAGAGAATTTTCACAACTATTTTGTTGCCGAATTTGATAAAGATTTTGAATTAACCCATACATGGGGCGATAATTGGGAATTAGCAGAAAACAGTACCGAAAATGAGGGTGAACACGTTGGAGCAATAATAGGTTTTAAAACCAAAAAAGGTGAAGAAGTACACGTAAAAGTAGCCTCTTCTTTTATAAGTCCAGAGCAAGCACAACTTAACCTAAATAGAGAAATAGGAGATGATAATTTTAAAACCACTTTAACAAAGGCAAAAGCTTCATGGGAGAAAGAACTAGGAAGAATAGTGATTGAAGATGATAATATTGATAATTTAAGAACTTTTTATTCTTGTTTGTACCGTGTATTGTTATTTCCAAGACAATTTCACGAAATTGATAAAAACAATGCTATTGTACATTACAGTCCGTACAACGGAGAAGTTTTACCAGGATATATGTTTACCGATAATGGTTTTTGGGATACCTTTAGAGCTGTGTTTCCATTTTTCAACATGATGTATCCAGAGTTAAATTCAAAAATTATGGAAGGTCTTGCTAATACCTATAAAGAATCGGGTTGGTTACCAGAGTGGGCAAGTCCAGGCCATAGAGATTGCATGGTAGGGTCTAACTCAGCACCCATTATAGCCGATGCTTTTTTAAAAGGCGTTCACATAAAAGACCAAGAGGTGCTATTTGAAGCCATGTTAAAAAATGCAACGACTTCCAAAGGAAGACCGCTTTCTAAAGGCGGGAATACCCTAAAATCTGTAGGGAGAGAAGGCGTAGAATATTACAATAAATTAGGTTATGTACCCTATAATGTTGGTATCAACGAAAATGCAGCAAGAACATTAGAGTACGCCTATGCCGACTTTACCATGGCTCAAATGGCAGATAAATTAGGGAAGAAAGATGTTGCAGAACGTTTCTACAAACAATCTTTGAACTACAAAAACCTATTCGATCCAGAAACCAAATGGATGCGTGGTAAAAATGAAGATGGTACATTTCAGAAACCATTCAACCCACTTAAATGGGGCGATGCCTTTACTGAAGGGAATAGCATTCACTATACATGGTCTGTTTTTCACGATGTAAATGGGCTAATGGAATTAATGGGTGGTAAAAAAGCTTTTGAAAGCAAATTGGATGAAGTGTTTGAAATGCCTCCAGTTTTCGATCATTCATACTACGGATTTACCATACACGAAATTCGTGAAATGCAAATCATGAACATGGGTAATTACGCGCATGGTAATCAACCCATTCAGCACATGATATATTTATACAATTACGCCAATGCATCCTATAAAGCGCAAGAAAAAATAAGAGAAGTATTAACTAAATTATATGCACCTACACCCGATGGGTATTGTGGCGATGAAGATAACGGTCAAACTTCTGCTTGGTATGTGTTTAGTTCGTTAGGATTTTATCCGGTAACACCAGGTGTAGATCAATACGTTATAGGGAGTCCATTGTTTAAAAAGGCAACTATTCATTTAGAAAATGGAAACACTTTCGAAATTTCAGCACCACAAAACACTAAGGAAAATGTGTATATCCAATCTGCAACTTTAAATGGTAAGGATTACAATAAATCGTATTTAGATTATAATGATGTGATGGCAGGCGGAACCTTAAAATTTGAAATGAACGCCACTCCTAATAAAAATTGGGCAAATACAGACGAATCGGTTCCTTATTCATTAAGTATAAAAAACTAGAATCAAAATAATTATGAATAAAATAGTAATTGTATTACTAGGTTTCGCTTTATCATTAAATTCTTGTAATAGTAATTCAAAAAAAGAAAATACAGATACAGGGCATAAGAAAGATGCTAAAGTTTATAATGATCAGTACGATTCTTTTGAAGATAAAGGGCAATATTGGCACTTAGAAATGCAAATAAAGCCCAAAAAATACTGGAGTATTACAGGTTTAATACCCAAACTTCATAAAAATGAATTGGGCCATAAAGAATTAACAAAAGGTATGCAATACCATTTGTTATGCCAATCTATTTCTGGTTTGGTAAACAGGGCTGTAGATCAAGGAAAAAGCGATATTGGCATATGGTTGCATGACCATAGTGGCAAAGAATCCTATAAGTTAGCAAAACAAGGATTAGCCCAAATAGGTGTTGAAGAACACGGTGAAACAACAGGAATAGAGCTTGTAACGAAAGCTTATACTGAGGTTAACGGTGTAAAAGTACAAGTGAAAGATTTATTTAATGGTTATGTGTTAACAGATGTTGAAAATAATCCAGAAAGTAATACGGTAGCTACCGTGGCTTCGCATGTGTATAATGCTATTATTGTTGATGTTAGAGATAAAGACTATTTTGATTCATTAGGTTATAAAATGATGTATGATGCGTCAAAAAAAACCACTCAAGATGCATGGAACGAGTTTAAAGATAAATGCAATAATAATGCTTTGGTGGTTATGCCGCTTCAAACAGGAGAACAAAGAGAATTTGCTATCAAAAACAATTTATTTGTAATTAATTTAAACAAAAAATATAACGATGCCTCGGCAGGACAAAACACGGCTTTGTTTAATGAGGTATTGCAGTGGTTAAAACCTGGTTCACCCATTTATGGATGGGAACATGGTGTAGGCGAAGATTTATTTGTAAATAAAGTATCAGAAACTGGAAATATCATGGTTCCGGCAGACTGGATGTACAATTTAAATTTAACGTCTCTACTTTATAAAAAACGTCAAAGTGGGTTAGCAACAGTTCTGGATCCAAAATCGATAGATTTTTCTGAAAAAGGCAAAAAATACGTATCCTATCATTTATCTGATGGCGATAACGTGCAATGGATGATGAATGGCTTTGATGGAGAGTATTATTTTACACACCCCGAAGCCGATAACATGAAAATAGCCTTTGGTCTCCCGGTTGATAATTTATCTATGATGGCTCCAGATGTTATGCAGTTACTGTTCGATAAACAAGGTGAAAATACCTCAATCGTACAGACTTTTGGGGGAGGTTATAACTATGCCGATCTTTTTGGAATAAAAGGAAACAGAGCAGAAAGTTTAAAGCAAATCGCTAATGCCACAGCTGCACATATGCGCCAACACCGCATTAAAGTTTTATCGTTAATGGCAAAAAATGTGAGTTCAAATGAAGCAAAAGAAGCCTACCGAGCCTATATACAAGCCAACAATCAATTAGAGGGTATATTGGCGGTACAATATTCGCCCTATGCCGGTGGTAAAGGTGACATTTATTGGGAAACCAATAGTGATGGTTATGATATTCCAATAATAACCGTTAAATATTCGCTGTGGAATTTTGGAAACAAAAATCATGAACGCGAAGGTACGCCAACATACATCGCCAATAAGTTAAATTCAGAATCTGACAGTAATCCTTTTAATTTGATATCCATTCATGCATGGAGTAGGTTTTCAGATACGGGTAATTCAAAAGATGAAGTGGCAGAAAATGTTTTAGGTCCTATAATAGGTCCGGGAATAGCTAAATTAAACGCTAGCAAATTAAACGATAACTTTAAAATAGTAAATGTAGAAGAATTGATTTGGAGGGTAAAAATGTATTATAAATCAGAACAAACTAAAAAAAGATTAGAATTATTCTAAAATAATGATTAGTTTAGCAGACTAAATCGGTTTAGTTTTGGTTAGAAATAAAAAATACGCGTTAAAAGATATTGCTAATGATTTAAATATATCTAAAACAACAGTATCTTTCGTGCTTAACAATAAAGGTGACGAAAATAAAATTAGTGCCGATACCCAAAAAAGAATTAAAGAATACGCCAAGAAAAATGGATATGTTCCAAACCAATTAGCTAGAGGATTAAGTAGAGGAAAGAGCGAAACCATTGGTTTAATTATACCAAATATTTCAGATACGTTTTATTCTAAAGTGGCGGGTGTGATAGAAAAAGAAGCCCAAGAACAAGGATATACAGTGCTTTTTAGTAGTTCTTATGAAGATCCTAAAAAAGAAGGTAAATTGATACATTCCATGTTAAATAGGCAAGTAGATGGATTAATTATAGCATCTACTCAGCAAAATCAAAAAGAAATTGATTTTTTGAAAAAAGAGAAATTTCCTTTTGTTTTGTTTGATAGATATTATCCTGATAAAGATACAGATTACGTTGTGGTGGATAATTATTTAGGAACAAAAAAAATAACAAAACACTTGTTAGGGCTAGGACGAAAAAAAATAGGACTAATTACCTTAAAACCAGGATTAGAGCCTATTGCGCAAAGATTGCAAGGTTATAAAGACGCTTTAATAGATTTCGATATTAAACCTGAAGAGTCACATATTGTAGAAATTGAGCGAGAATCGTATTTTAAGGAAATAGAAAATGCTATAATAAATCTGATATCTGGTAAAAAAACAGTGGACGCTATTGTGTTTTCTACACATTATTTAGCTTCTCAAGGTTTAAGAGTACTTAAAAAGTTAAGCATAAGTGTACCAAAAGATGTCGCTATTGTTAGTTTTGATGAATTAAGTGCTTTTGATATTGTAGACCCTCCAATAACATCTGTAATTCAACCTACAAATGAAATTGGAAGCACCGCTGTAAAAATATTATTAAATAAGATGAATGGGGCTATTCATGGAAAAACAGAAACCAAAGTGTTAGAGACAAAACTTGAAATTAGAGCGTCTTGTGGTGAGTTAGAATAACTAACAACTTTTTTTAACCAACAACTAAACCGATTTAGTAAGTAAGAATTAAATAAATTAACAATGAAAAAACACTCAATTTTAATCCTGATGTTCGTTTTTAGTTTTGCTTTTGGACAAAAAACGATTAACATTAAATATGTAGAACCTTATGAATATAAGGAGGTCACTGGAAATTTACTAGCAAAAGCTAGTTTAGATATAGCGAATCCTCAATTATTTAAAAAAGTGCTTTTTGATAGTGGAGAAACTATAACAATAAAGCAAGAAGATGGTAAAGCATGGCTTTGGCTACCCGTTTTTGGAACACCAGAAAACATAACCTTTGTCGCTACTTCTAGAAAAAATTCTACAAAACAACTGTTTACCCCATTAGTTACAACAGATTGGGGGTATTTTAATGAAGGTACATTTCATATTATATCATCCTCTCATCAAGACATTGCATGGATGGATACGCCAGCATACTGCAGACATGAACGTATACACGACATTATAGCACCTGCTTTGGATATGATGGATACAGATAAAGCATTTCATTTTGGGATGGAGCAAACACTAAATCTTAAAGAATTTATAGAAGAATTTCCCGATAGAAAAGGAGAAGTTATGCTGCGCTCTAACGAAGGCAGATTTACCTGGGGGGCAACATACAACCAACCTTATGAAGGGATGCAAACCGATGAACAGTTAATTCGTGAAATGTATTTTGGAAGACGCTGGCTTAAAAAGAATTTTGAAGGTAACGATGTGGTAACTGCTTTTAACACTGATGTTCCAGGAAGAACATTACAGTTCCCTCAAATACTAGCCAAATCAGGTGTAGAAAACCTGTTTGTTTCTAGAATGAAAGAAGGTTATTACAATTGGTATTCTCCAGACGGTTCTAAAATACCAACATACAGTCCTGGAAATTATGGTTGGGCGGTTATGTTTTATAAGCTTTTTGAGCAAGATGCTATAGAAGCCATGCATAAACTACAGTCGAGAGTAAAAATGTGGGGAGATTATTATAAAGAAAGAAATTTGCCTCCTCATTTTGCAATACTAATTAGTAACGATGCTGCTGGGCCTGCTAATTATGGTCATATAGTAACAGAATGGAATAATATTATAAAGAAAACAGGTGTTAAAATGCCAAAACTAAAGCATTCTTCTGTAACTGCATTAATGAATGAAATTAAGACACCAGATGCTATTTTTGAAAAAATTTCTGGAGAAAGACCAAATTTATGGTCTTACATTCACGGTCCTGGGCATGCAAAAGCTATTACGGCTTCAAGAAAAGCAGGACGCTTATTGCCTTCAGCAGAAATTTTTGCTTCTATAGATGCTATTTTAAAAGGATCATTTGATAGTTACCCAACAGAAGCCTTATCTAATGCTTTTGAAGAGTCTATTTATCCAGATCATGGATGGGGAGGAAAAAACGGACATATTACCGATAGTATTTTTCGCGCTAAACTAGAATTTGCCGCTTCGGAAGCCGATAGATTAATTGAAAAATCTCTTCAATCCATATCTAAAAACGTAAAAACTAAGCGCAATAATGCCGTTATTGTTTATAACGACCTGTCTTGGGAAAGAACTGCTACAGCTACTTTAGAGATAAAAGACAATTCAAGCTATTATGTGGTTGATGCTAATGGAACAGCTGTGCCTTCCCAAATAAGTAACAGAGATGGTAAAAGAATATTAGAGTTTGTAGCTCCAAATACGCCTCCTTTGGGTTATACTACATTTTATTTAAAACAAGGAAAAAAATCTGTTAAGGTTAAAAAATCAGTCACACCAAATGCCCTAAGTAATGAGTTTTACACCTTGCGTTTAGGAGATGGAGGTTTAACGTATTTATTTGATAATAAATTAAATAAAGAAGTTGTAAAATCAACAAGGTTTTCTGGAGGCGATATTATTACTATGAAATATGATGGTAATGGAGCAGGTGAGTTTACACAAATGACAGAACCTAAAATGGATGGTTTTAATAAAGCAAGTATGCATACAGCAAACTGGGAGATTATTAGTGATGGTAGTGTGTATACGGAATATAGCAACAAAGTTAAATTTAAACATGCAGAGATTGTACAGTATATAAAAGTGCATCACCATATTAAGAAAATTGATGTTTCTGTAGATATTTTAAATTGGGATGGTACTCACAATCGTGAGTTTAGATTTATGTTGCCTTTAGATATGGAAGATTCTACTATCAAATATGAAGTGCCATTAGCCATTGCTGAAGTAGGAAAATCTGAAATGAAACAAGCACCACGTGGATGGGCTTGGGGTGGAACCTATGACCAAAAACCTGTTGAAATCCATCCAAGAGAAGTCATGAATTTTATTTCTTCAGAAAAAGAAGGATTTCAAGTTACCTTGGCTACTGATGTAGCATTGGCAGATTGGATAGACCCAACTAGGGAATCTGTAGAATATACAGTACTTCAAGGTATTCTTATGGCTTCGCATAAAAGCTGTCATGGAGAAGGAAACTGGTATCACCAAACAGGAGATCACCATTTTAAATTTTCAATAACCTCTCACGAAGCTAATGATAATACATCTTATCAATTTGGAAATGGTTCAAATCACCCGTTACAAGTAGTACGAAAAGAAAAGAAAAATTATACAGGTATTTTGTCTACCACTCATAGCTTTTTTAATGTTTCAGATCCTATGGTACGTGTGAGCACAATTAAAAAAGCGGAAGATGATAATGCTATTGTTTTAAGATTAGTGGAACTTAATGGAAAAGCTAGTGAACCAACAATTACACTACCAAAAGCAGCTTCAAAAGTTATAAAAACGAACTTAATTGAAGAAGAAACGGAAACATTAGGATTAAAAGGTAAGAACATAAAAATTGATATAGGTAATAACGCTATTGAAACCTATAAAATTCTAATAAACAATTAATTATTTTAATATACGATATGGATACCACTAATAAAATATGGCAAAATGATAAGGAACTTTACGCCATAGCAAAGTCTGAATTATTTGTTGCCTTAGTCGGCGATATACTTGACACCCTGGGATATCAACATCAATTTTTACCTCCAAATATTAAACCTCTAAATGATGATTTTGTTTTAATAGGCAGGGCCATGCCCGTTTTAGAGGCCGATGTATTTGAAGAAAGTTCTAAAAGCACCAACAACCCAATGATGAAAAAACCTTTTGGGATTATGTTTGAAGCTTTAGACGATTTAAAAGAAGACGAAGTTTACATCTGTTCGGGCTCATCTCCAAGGTATGCACTTTGGGGTGGACTTATGAGTACAAGAGCTATGAAGTTAAAAGCATCAGGAGCTATTCTTCATGGCTATTCTAGAGATACAAATGAAGTTTTAAATCTCAATTTCCCAACCTTTTCTTATGGAGGTTATGCTCAAGATCAAGGCCCAAGAGGTAAGGTAATCGATTATCGTATACCTATAGAAATTGAAGGAACTCGCATTAATCCTGGCGATATTATTTATGGCGATAGAGACGGCGTGGTTATAGTGCCAAAAGAAGTAGAGGAGAAAGTTTTTATAGGGGCTATAGAAAAAGCTAGAGGCGAACAGTTGGTAAAGAAAGCTTTAGAAGAAGGTATGAGTACTGTGGATGCTTACAATAAATTCGGGATTATGTAATATTATACTATGCAAAACTTAAATTAACTAAACTAAAACCAAATATTTATGAGTACTAAAAAATCTAACTACTTATTAGGAATAAGCTTTGTGTCTACCATCGGAGGATTTTTGTTTGGATATGACACCGCTATTATTTCTGGATGTAATTCGTTTTTAGAACAGCATTTTCAATTGTCTGCAGCCATGTTAGGTTGGGTAGTATCATCAGCATTACTAGGTACAATTTTAGGATGTGTAGTGGCTGGGTCTATAACAGATAAATTTGGAAGAAAAAAGGCACTCATTTTAGCAGCAGCTTGTTTAACGGTTTCAGCTTTAGGCTCCATGTTGCCTCCTCAATTTTTAGGAAATTTAGATAATAGTTTTTGGATAACCTCTAATGTTAATTCAGCTTTTAATTTTTTAATAGTCGTGCGGTTAATAGGCGGTATTGGTGTAGGTATAACCTCTGTAGTAGCACCAATTTATATTTCGGAACTTTCTAAACCAGAGAATAGAGGTAAAATGGTTTCTTTGTATCAATTGTCCATTACTTTAGGTATCCTTTTAGCTTTTTTGGTAGATTGGATAGTATTAAGCAATGCTGGCGATGCAGCTGGAGTTATATCAAACGAAGCAAGTTCATTTTGGAATTGGTTATTTGTAGATGAGTTATGGCGTGGTATGTTCGGAACAGAAGTGCCTATTGCATTACTATTTTTATGCTTACTTTTTATAGTACCAGAAACCCCTAGATGGTTAATTACTAAAGGTAGAAAAGTTGAAGCTCTTAAAATAATGGAGAAAATACTCGGTAAAGAAGAAGCTCAAATAGAGATGAAAGCCATAAACGCTTTAGAGAGAGAAGAAACAGGCGGATTTGCTGAACTGTTTCAGCCGTTTTTAAGAATACCACTTTTAATAGGTATTCTACTCCCTATGTTTGCTCATTTAAGTGGTATTGCAGCAATAATGTATTATGCACCAAATATTATTAACGAATCTGTAAAAAGTGTAGAAAGTGCGTTTTTAGGAGCTGTTTTAGTAGGTGTTGTAAATAGTGCGTTTACGTTTGTCGCGATTTCTCGGATTGAAAAATTTGGTAGAAAAAAATTATTAATGATAGGGGTTATTGGTGCATTTATTTCACTGTCTGGCGTAGGTATATTGTTTGCAGTTGGCTCTCAATTCGTTATTATACCATTATTGATGTATGTTGCTAGTTTTGCATTCTCATTTGGTCCAATTGTTTGGGTTATAATTAGTGAAATTTTCCCAACTAGAATAAGAGGTTTGGCAGTGTCCATAGGGAGTTTTTCCTTAATGGTTACCGGTTTTGTAGTCACGTTAACTAATCCTATTTTAATAGAGAAAATTAATGCTTCAGGCACGTTCTTCTTATATGCATTTTTAACCATGCCAGCCATTTGGTTTATCTGGAAATTTGTACCAGAAACTAAAGGCAAAACACTAGAAGAAATTGAAAAGCATTGGCACTCTAAAATTAAGTCTAAAAAGAAAATATAAAATGATAGAAACATACAAAATAGAAGGCGATGGATATCATCCTTTTTTAATTCGAGATGGTTGGCAAGTAGCGCAACTTAACTATCAAGAAGAACAACATATAGATAATATAACAAGATTAGATGTACATCTTAAAACTGATGAGGTTTTTGTTTTAACAAAAGGAAATTCAGTTTTAATTGCAGCCAAAATAGAAAATAATGAACCCGTATTTGAGTTGGAATTGATGGAGCAGCATAAAGTGTATAACATACCACAAAATATGTGGCATAATATAGCCATGGAAAAAGGTAGTGAAGTTATAATTATAGAAAAAGCAAACACACACATTTCCGATTTTGAATTTTTTCCACTAAGTGAAGAAAAACAAATTGAATTAAAACAAAAGGTTAAGACGCTTTTTAGTACAGCTTACTAATAAGAAAATAGTTAAGCTTAATCGATTAAAAATAAGTAATATGAATCATATTGATTTAACAGGTAAAACCGCTTTAGTTACTGGGGGTAGCCAAGGTATAGGCGCCGAAATTTGCAAGCAACTCGCAGCTTGTGGTGCTAATGTTTTTATAAATTATTACAGTAATAAAGAAAAGGCAGAAGTTGTTGCAGAAGAAATTAAAACGGCTTTTAATGTTAAAGTAGCTATTGGTAAAGCAAATGTGTCTAAATATAAAGAGGTTAAAGCTATGTTTAATACATTGGATGAAACACTTGGTACTATAGATATTTTAGTAAATAACGCAGGTAGCGAGAGTGTAAAACATGTTTTAGATTTAGAAGAAGCGGAGTGGGATAGAGTGCTCGATATTAATTTAAAAGGGCCTTTTTTATGTGCTCAAGAAGCAGGACGACGAATGGAATTAAAAAAATCTGGTGTTATTATCAATATCTCATCTATCCATGATACGGTACCAAGAAAAGGTTTAATTCATTATTGTTCTGCAAAAGCGGGTTTAAAAATGTTATCCAAATGTTTGTCTTTAGAATTGGCAGAAAGTAATATAAGAGTGGTTTCGGTAGCACCAGGAGCTATAGAAACCAATATGAACCGAGAAGAAATTAACAAATTTGGTCGCGAAAAATTCAATACATGGATTCCATCAGGACGTGTTGGTAGTGTTTCTGAAGTGGCACATACAGTAGCTTTTCTTGCAAGCGATATGGCGGCTTATATCAATGGTTCAGATCTTTATATTGATGGTGCATATATGAATCATACGATACAGTACGACCCGCGTCCACCTCGTAAAAAACAATAAATTATAATTTTACAAATGAAACTAATACTCTTAACATTAACACTACAAAGTATGGCTATATTCTATACAGGAAGTTACACGCAAGATGGATCACCTGCGGAAACCCCAATAGGTAATGGCATAGGGTGCTTTCAGCTAAATTTAGAAACAGGAGAAATACAAAACCTGTTTTATATCAAGCAACGTAACCCTAGTTATCTTACTATTTCAGCAGATAAAAAATATCTCTATGCTGTAGAGGAAATGCCTGAAAAATTAAACCCCAAGGTATATGCGTACAAAATTGAAGAAGGTGGAGAGTTAACTCTTTTAAACTCACAAAAAATAGAAGGAGACTATGCATGTCACTTAGCTATTATTCAAGATAGGTTGGTTTTAGCCAATTATGTATCAGGAAATATATTGTCTTTTCCAATTCAAAAAGATGGTAGTCTAGGCGTTTGTTCTCAAAATATAAAACATATAGGGACGGGTCCTAATAAGGTAAGACAGGAAGCGGCACATGCCCACATGATTTATCCTTTTGGAAAAAATAGCATGTTTGGGGTCGATTTAACTTTAGATATTGCCAAAGCCTACAAACTAAACAATATATCTAAGCAATGGGAAACCACACCAAACCTTGATATTAAAATTGATGATGGTAATGGTTCTAGACATATGGTAATGAATAGCAATCAAGATTTTGCCTATATATTGGGTGAATTAACTGGTGAAATTTCTGTTGCAGACATAAGAGACAGTAAATCTAAAGTTATACAAAAAATAAGTTTTATTCCAGATGCTCATGCTGGTGCTATTGGTGGTGCAGCCATAAGAATACACCCAAACGGAAAATTTCTATATGCTTCAAATCGAGGTTCAGATACTATTGCAATATTCAAAATTAATAAAGAATCTAATACATTAAGTCTTGTAGGGCATCAATCTACCTTAGGAAAAACGCCAAGAGATTTTAATATTGATAAAACGGGTAAATGGCTCATTGCAGCAAATCAAGACTCGAATACTTTAATAGTTTTCAAAATAAATCCAAACAATGGAATGCTACAAGAGACGTCTAAACTAGAAGCCAATACACCAGTTAATATTTGCTGGTTGTAAACATAAAACTATAAGCTAAAATGATTGAACTTAAAGGTATAGCTTGGGATCATCCAAGAGGGTATGAGCCCTTAATGGCAGCATCCAAAGCGTTCAAGAAGATAAACCCCAAAGTAAACATACAATGGGATGTTCGCTCTTTAAAAGAATTTGGAGACATGCCTATAGAAGAGTTAATTGGCAAGTACGATTTTATAACTATAGACCATCCTTATATGGGGCAAGCCGATAAAAATGGGCTATTACTTAATTTAGAATCATGTATTTCTTTAGAAGAATTACAACAACTAAAATCAGATTCTTTAGGAAATTGTTTTGATATATATCATTACAACAGTCGTTTCTATGCAACGCCTATAGATGCAGCGGCTTTGGTAGCTTCATACAGAAAGGATATTTTTGAAACTTTAGGATTAAGTTTACCCAAAAATGGTAATGATCTTAAAAGCTTTTATAAAAAAATACCATCAGAATTTTCAGTAGCATGGTCATTATGTCCTACTGATATTTGGTGTACATTTTTAAGCCTATGTGCACAAAGCTATGGTCGTCATTTTATCGAAAACCAACATATAAATGCTACAGTAGGTGTAGAGGCTTTAAATGATATAAAGTTTCATATCGCTCATAGTCATCCAGAGTCTTTAAATTGGAATCCTATTCAAATATTAGACAAAATGGGTAATGAAAATGAAATCATTTATTCACCGTATTTATTTGGATACACTAACTATTCCAGAAAAAACTATACTAAAAACATTGTGCATTTTACCAACAGTCCAGTTGGTGCACAACAAGATGTTTCAACCATTATGGGAGGCGTAGGCTTAGCAGTATCAGCTTTAAGTAAACACCCTAATATAGCAGCAAATTTTGTAATGTATGCTGCTAGTTCAGAGATTCAAAAAGGTGTTTTTACTTTAAATGGGGGGCAACCCGCAAGCAAAACGGCTTGGGAAAATGCAGAGAACAATGTGCTATGTAATAACTTTTTTAAAGACACTAAGTTAACTATTGAAAACGCTTACATACGACCACAACATCCAGGATGGAATCAATTTCAAGAGCATGGTGCAGATATTATTCATAAAGGAATATTGAGAAATATAAGTTCCGAAATTATTATGAAAGATTTAAACGCACTTTATAAATCAGTTGGAAATAATGAAGATGTTTAAAACGATACAGATTGAAGTTACCGATAAGATCGCGGTATTAAAATTTAATCGCTCAAGCCAATTGAATGCCATGAACCGCCAAATGATGGATGAAATTGTTGAAGGTATCCGATGGATTAATTCAAATGATGACGTAAATGTCGCTGTAATAACTGGAGAAGGGAGAGCGTTCATGGCAGGAGCTGATATTAAAGAATATGGCAATCAAACGGCAGAAGAATTTGATACGTTTCAGGAAAAAGGAATGCAATTATATGATGCTATCGAAAACGCATCAAAACCTTGGGTTGCAGCTGTAAATGGTTTTGCCTTAGGTGGTGGTTTTGAAATTGCATTGTCTTGCGATTTTATAGTTGCTTCGGAAGATGCAAAAATGGGACTGCCAGAAGTATTTCTAAGTTTAATTCCTGGCGGCGGTGGTACGCAAAGATTAATTCAGAAAATAGGCGTTAACCGCGTTAAAGAAATGTTGTTTTTAGGAGGGCAGTACCATGCTAAAACCTTAAATGATTGGGGTGTTGTAAATGCTGTATTTCCAAATGAGAACTTTCTGTCTGAAGCTATGGATTATGCAGGTAAATTATCCAGAAGACCTCAACAATCTATTGCAGAATTAAAGCGTTTGGTAAATTTAAGTATGACAGCTACCCCTTTTGAAGAACGCATAAATAACGAAGCGCAGACGGTTAAGAAATTGTATTTACAAGAGGAAGCACAAGCGGCTATTCAAAAATTTATAAAAAAATCTGACCAATAAATTATGGAGCAACACGGACCATTAAAAGGTTTAATAGTAGCCGATTTTTCGCAATTGGCGCAAGGCCCTTGGGCTACCCAAATGTTGGGAGATATGGGTGCAGAAATTATTAAAATAGAACCACCTAAAGGCGATTGGATGCGACACTATGCTTATGGCAATATGTATCCAGAAGGTGAGAGTATCTCTTTTGTTAGTTTCAATAGAAATAAAAGAAGTATTGCTTTAAATTTAAAAGATGCTACTGATAAAAAAATAGCAATTGATATTATTAAAAAGGCAGATGTTTTAGTAGAAAATTTTCGTCCTGGAGTTATGGAACGGTTGGGGTTAGGTTATCAAGATATGCGAAAATTAAACGAGGGTTTAGTGTATTGTTCAAGCTCAGGATATGGAGCCTCGGGACCTTATTTACACAGACCTGGTCAAGATTTATTGGCGCAGTCTATAAGTGGAGGGCCCGCTTTAAATGGTTTTAAAGGGCAGATTCCGGTGGTAACCGCTGTAGGACAAGCAGATTTGTTAACAAGTTTATTTATCAATCAATCTGTTTTAGCTGCTATTTACTCCAGAGAAAAAACGGGGAAAGGACAAAAAATAGAAGCTAATCTACTCAATTCAGCGGTTGGGTTTCATGTACAGGAAATTACTGCTTTTTTACATCGAGGAAGTAACCCTGAACGAAGTGAAAGCGGTATTCCAAATCCATGGATTGGGGCTCCTTATGGTATATATCGTACTAAAGATAGTTATATCTCAATAGGGATGTGTTCTGTGCAGAAAATAGCACAAACTATTGGTCTTGAAAAATATAATTCTGAAACATTTAACTCTAATAACATTATTGAAAATCGTGATGTTATCAAGTTGGATATTGAAGCGGTTTTAAAGACTAAAACAACTAAAGTATGGTTAGAAGAGCTTTTAGCACAAGATATTTGGTGTTCTCAGGTTAATACATTTAAGGAAATGGTTACCGACCCCCAAATAAAACATAACGAGATGATATTGGAGTACAACCACCCAAAAGTAGGCAAGGTTAAAACAACAGGATTTCCTGTAAAATTTAGTGATACACCGCAAAATATTGATAGACCAGCACCTCTATTAAATCAGCATGCCGAAGAGATATTAAAAGAGATTTGTGGTTATTCGGAAGAAACAGTTAAAGCATTTAAAAAAAATATATAAAACTACTATAACATGAAATTAGGATTTGGATTATACCGTCACATGCTTAACGAACAGCATTATAAATTTGCTAAACAATGTGGTGCTACGCATTTAGTAGTGCACATGGTAGATTATTTTGGTAATACAGATAATAATAAATCAAATGCCAACCAACCCATTGGAGGCGATAGAGGTTGGGGTAACGCAGGAAATGGCGAGCTATGGACTTTAGAAGAGCTTCTAAAAATTAAAGCAGATATTAATAGTCATGGTTTAGAGTGGTACGCTATTGAAAATTTCGACCCTTCTATTTGGCATGATATTCTTTTAGATGGGCCAAAAAAAGAGGAACAAATAGCGTTGGTAAAAGAGCAAATTAAAATTGTAGGACAAGCAGGTATTCCTGTTTTTGGTTACAATTTTTCATTGGCAGGAGTTTCCAGTAGAGTTGAAAAACCTTTTGCCCGCGGTGGTGCGGTTTCAGTAGGAATGGAAGGTTCGGTAGATGAAACACCTATACCAAACGGTATGGTATGGAATATGGTCTATGACGACAATGCCCCAAAGGGCACCGTAGAAAGAGTGTCGCACGCTATACTTTGGGAACGCCTACAATACTTTTTAGACCACATAATACCAGTAGCTGAAGAAGCCGGAGTTAAAATGGCAGCACACCCAGACGATCCACCAATGCCTTATGTTAGAAACACACCAAGATTGGTGTATCAACCAGATATGTATCAGCGTCTTATAGATATCAAACCAAGTGATAATAATAACTTAGAATTCTGTTTAGGAACCATTTCTGAAATGACCGAAGGCAATGTGTATGAAGCCACAGACCAATACAGCAAGCAAAACAAGATAGCCTATATTCATTTTAGAAATGTTGTTGGTAAAGTGCCTAATTATAAAGAGGTATTTGTAGATGAGGGCGATATTGATATGTTTAAGATTTTAGAAATTTTAAAACAAAATAACTTTGAAGGTATATTAATTCCAGATCACACCCCACAAATGAGTTGTGATGGCTCATGGTATGCTGGTATGGCATACGCTATGGGTTATATGAAAGCGGCATTAAGAGCCATTAATAATATAACCTAGTACGAGGTAATATGTACGAAAACATGATAGTTTAAAACGTTCTAGGGCTTACTATTCTTAATGGTCGTTTTTTTATTTTTCTAACCTGCAAAAAAGCAGAAAACATCATATTTTTTTATCGTATTGGTTTAAAAGTAGTTAAGTACAAGTAAATATAGAACGAAGTACATGACCTCAATCATTGGAGTGAATCATTAGTGCCAATATGGTATTTTAGTCTTAAATGATACCAACGTTAATTTTCTTAATTTACCATTTTATGAAACTGGAACTATAAAAAAAGAATAGTATTAGTAATAAAGATATTGCTGTTTTAAAGGCATTAATACACGAGGTAAAACCACATCCAATATATGGCGCTGGAGATTTAGCAGACCCGCATGGTACACATAAAGTATGTCTTGATGGATTGTTCATGACCATAGATGAGTTATAAAATGTAATGACTATATGAAAAATTGTTGGGTGTGGTTATATAAAGGAGCATAGCATGAAAGGGAATCTTATCAAATAGAAAATGCTGTGCCTTTAAGTCCAGATGAGGTGTTAAAAAAACGACATGCCATTTTTTATTATCAATCAAAAAAAAGATGGCGTTATGTTTCAAGGAGACGATACTAGGGCGTTTTTGGAAAGAGTTGAAGGTAGAAATAGGCTAACCGCTATGAAATATAACCGTTTAGGTCTAGCAGATTATGTTGCTATTGAAGCATTTAAGCCCAACCTTTTTTAAGCGCTTTATGCTGTTTTTGTTAGTATTTTTTTCTTAGCTTTTTCGAGGTAAGAACGACCTATAGTATATCTCATCCCTTCTATTTCAATACTGTTTCCTTCAACAACATCTATTTTATTTAAAGCTATAGTGTAAGATCTATGGATACGAATAAAGTCTTTTTCGGGAAGTAGTTCTGTAAAATCGGATAATGTGCTGTGTATTATGTGTTTACCGTTTGTGGTGTATATTTTTAAATAATCTTTGAGGCATTCAATAATTAGAATTTCATCTAAGTATATTTTTTTCATTTTCTTTTTATCAATTTTGATAAAGAGGTGTGGGCGAGATTTAGATAAACTAGTGTTAGCTATATCTTTATTGTTGCTATTTAATCTTCTTTCAACTTTGTTTAGAGCTTGCATTAACCTTGAAAACTCAATAGGTTTAAGCAAGTAATCTAGCACATCAAGCTCATAAGTTTCAACAGCAAATTCATCATAAGCCGTGGTGATGATAAGGATTGGTGGGTTTTTTAAACTTTTAATAAAATTTAAACCATCTAAAACAGGCATATTGATGTCTAAAAAAATAACATCTACAGAGGCTGTTTTTAAAAAGTTTAAAGCATCAACAGCATTACTAAAGGTCTTAATTAATTCATAGCCTTCTATTTGCTGTAAATAGTTTTTAATAACATTAATAGCCAATGGCTCGTCGTCTACAATTAAGCATTTTATACTCATGATACCTTTATTTTTAGTTTAACAAAAAAAGTATTGGTGTTTTTATTTTCTTTAAGCGTGAGTTGATAGTCATTTTCATTATAGCCTAAAGCAAGTCGTTTTCGTACGTTTTTCAACCCTATACCTCCTGAATCGCTAATAGAACTGGATTGTGTAACTTTTGAAGGTAATGGATTAGTAACCGTAAAGTAAAGAAAGTTTTCTAAAATATCTAAAGTTATAGTTATTTTTATTAATCCAATATTTTTATTCACACCATGTTTAAAAGCATTTTCTATAAACGAAAGTAATAAAATTGGGGCAATTTTTTTGTCTTTAATCTCTCCAGAGATAGCCATTTTAACCTCTAAGGAATCATCATGCCGTATTTTTTCTAAGTCTAGATAATTTTGAATACAAAGAATTTCGTTCTCTAATGTTTGTCGTTTTTTTCTTGTTTCATATAATAGATACCGCATTAATTCGGATAGCTTTAGAATTATTTTTGATGTTTTGTCAGATTTCTCTAAAGCTAATGCGTGGATGTTATTAAGCGTATTAAAAAAAAAGTGGGGAGAAATTTGAGTTTTAAGAAAAAGTAATTCTGTTTCTAAATTTGCCTTTTCAAGATCAGCAACATGTTTATGTTCTCTTAAAAAATCAAAGGTAATTTTAATAGCCGTTACAAATGTTATTACATAAAGTTCCCCAATCATCATATCTATGGCATAATTAAATGTGAAGTTATTGGTTACAGAAGGACCTTCGGGCCAAACATTTGTACTAACTAAAAAGTAGGTTAAATTAAATTTTATAACAACCATCAAGAATATACTAGATAATAATGAAATTATAAAGGTTAAATACCACTTTTTAAAAAGTAGTCGGGGAATTAGTACATAAATAACAAAATAACACAATACCATATGGATAGGAAACCCTATCAAATTAGTTTTTAAGGAATAGGCATAATCATTAAAGTAACTTCCCCATCTCAAAGCATTTGATAAAAAGTAGATTATCCAAAAAATAACATGATACATAAAGGATATTTGATGGTTACGTCCAGAATCGAGTTTTATTTTTGCCATAAATAGAAGTGGGGTTTTAAACTAATGGGGTTTAGATTAAATAATGGTGTTTAGCTTGGTTAATATGTTATCCGTCTAAAATTATTTGTTACCTCCGTAAAATTATGAATTTTTACATTAAGAGAATTAATTATTTACTATGAACCGTTATATTACACTTTTTTTATTGCTATGCTTTTTAATTAGTTGCAAAAATAAAGAGCTAATAAATAAAAATACCAAACCTATTTTAATAACTAAAGTAAATCCATTTATAGGCACTGGAGGTCATGGGCATACGTATCCTGGAGCTACTACTCCTTTTGGAATGTTACAAGTTAGTCCCGTAAATGGCATAGCTAGTTGGGATTGGTGCTCTGGTTATCATTATTCAGATTCTATAACTATAGGGTTTAGTCATTTAAGTTTAAGTGGTACAGGTATTGGAGATCTAGCCGATATTCTTTTAATGCCTACAAACAAGGAGTTTGATTTATCAATAACCCCAAATTCTAGAGACCGTTTAGCATACAAATCTAAATATAGTCATGGAAATGAAATTGCTACACCAGGATATTACCAAGTTTTTTTGGAAGACTCAGGAGTGAATGTAGAACTAACAACATCTCAAAGAACGGCTTATCATAAATATACTTTTAAACAAAATGAACAGCAATCTGTTGTTGTTAATTTGGGTTTTGCTATAAATTGGGATAAGGCTACAAAATCTGCAATAACTATTGAAGATGAGCAAACCATAAGTGGTTACAGGTTTAGTGAAGGATGGGCAAAAAATCAAAAAGTATTTTTTGTTGCCAAATTTTCAAAACCGATATCACATTCAAAACTATATTCTGATGGCATAGTAAGTGATACTAAAAGTTCTGAAGGAATGAAAACGGCATCACAACTATTTTTCAAAACTAATAATAATGAAGAGTTATTGGTAAAAGTAGCTTTATCTTCAGTAAGTATAGCGAATGCTAAAGACAATTTGGAAGCAAATGGTTTTAATTTTGATGCTGTTAAAAAAGACACCGAAAGTATATGGAATAATGCTTTAGCTAAAATTCAAGTAGAAACCCCAATAGACTCTTTAAAAACTATATTCTATACCGCACTATATCATAGCCAATTGGCGCCAGTAACTTTTAGTGATAAAAATGGGCAGTTTAGAAAAGAAAATGATAGCATTATAAAAGCAGATAATTATACAGCTTATTCTACCCTATCGCTTTGGGATACTTTTAGAGCTCAACAGCCTTTACTTACATTAATAGCTCCACATAAAGTTAAGGATATCATAAAGTCTATGTTGGCATACTACGAAACCAAAAAAATACTACCGGTTTGGACCTTGTATGGGAATGAAACAAATACCATGACTGGCTATCACTCCATACCAGTAATTGTAGAAGCTTACCTAAAAGGTATACGTGGTTTTGATGCTGAAAAAGCATATGAAGCTATGAAAACAACAATGATGCAAGATGAAAGAGGGTTAGCGTATTATAAAAAATATGGATATATTCCTTACCATTTGCAAGATGAATCTGTAACTATAACTCTTGAATATGCCTATGATGATTGGTGTGTGGCACAAATGGCAAAGGCATTAGGTAAAGAAGAAGATTATAACTTTTTTCATGAACGCTCTAAAGCATATCAATATTTATTCGATAATGAAACAGGGTTTATGCGTGGGAAATCTGACGATGGAATATCATGGAACGAACCCTTTGATCCTAAGTACTCTAACCATAGAGAGCATACAGATTATACAGAAGGAAATGCATGGCAGCATAGTTGGTTTGTGCCTCATAATGTTGAAGATTTTATTAAACTTCACGGCAGTAACACTATTTTTACCAACAGGCTAGAGCAGTTATTTACTGAAAATTCTAAAATTACAGGAGATAATGTGTCCGTAGATATATCTGGTTTAATTGGTCAATATGCTCATGGTAACGAACCTAGTCACCATATACCTTATTTGTTTAATAAAGCAGGCGCACCATGGCGAACTCAATATTGGGTAAGGCATATTTTAGATACACAATATAATACCACGCCAAACGGGTTAAGTGGTAATGAAGACTGTGGACAAATGAGTGCATGGTATGTATTAAGCTCCATAGGATTGTATCCTTTAAATCCAGCTTCAGGAGAATATGAAATTGGTAGTCCTATCTATGAAAAGACAACTATAAATCTTTCAAAAAATAAAGCATTTAATATTATAGCCAAAGGGGTTTCGAGTAAAAATATTTACATACAATCTGCAACTCTTAATGGAGAGGTTTTTAATAGAACCTCTATATCACATAAAGAAATATTAGACGGTGGCACCTTACATTTTGTAATGGGAGAAACGCCTAATAAGAGTTGGGGATTAACTAAAACTAGGGGAAATAATGAATAGTATTGATGTTGCAATTATTATATCTTATATATTACTAACACTAGGCGTTGGAGTTTGGATATCTAAAAGAGCGTCCAAAGGATTAGATTCTTATTTTTTAGGAGGAAAAAGTATCAAATGGTATTACTTAGGGCTAAGTAATGGTTCCGGAATGTTTGATGTATCTGGTACCGCATGGATGGTTGGCATCCTTTTCTTATACGGTGTTAAGAGTTTCATGTTTATGTGGATGTGGCCAATTTTTAATCAAATTTTTGTAATGATATTTTTAGCAGCTTGGATAAGACGCTCTAATATTATGACAGGTTCTGAGTGGATTTTAACACGTTTTGGAGATGGAAAATCTGGAAGAGCCTCACACTTAATAGTCGCTATTTTTGCTATTATAGCATCTGTTGGTTTTATAGCCTATTTTTTCGAAGGGGTTGGAAAGTTTATGACTATTATTTTACCCTGGGATTTAACATTGGTGATGGGGGATGCCGTGTTGTTAAGTTCAGACCAAAACTATGCCTTAATTATTATATTCTTAACCACTATATACACCATTAAAGGCGGTATGTTTTCTGTTGTTGCTACCGAGGTTTTACAATATTTTATTATGGTATTAGCCGGCGTGCTCGTTGCGGTATATGCTTTTATAACAGTAACAGATTTGCAAATTACAAGTGTGCTTTCTGCAGATTGGAGTAATGTGTTTTTTGGTGCAGAACTAGAGGGGTCATGGTCAGGGAGGTTTGAAGCTTTTAATACTTTAATAGATACTCATGGCTATAAAATGTTTGGTGCATTTATTGGTATGTCTCTTTTTAAAGGTTTTTTTGCTAGTATTGCTGGGCCAACACCAAGCTATGATATGCAACGTATTTTATCTACTCGGTCTGTGAAAGAAGCAGCTTATATGAGCGGATTTACAAATCTTGTGCTTTTTATACCAAGGTATTTACTTATTGGTGGTATTGTTGTTTTAGGATTGGTGTTTTTAGCTCCCGAAATGGCAAACTCTAGTTCACTAAGTCTAGGAGATTTAGAAGTTATTTTACCTAAAGTAATCAATAATCATGTACCTGTGGGGATTAAAGGCTTGTTGTTGGCAGGCTTGTTGGCAGCTTTTATGTCAACATTTTCAGCGTATGTAAATTCGGGGCCAGCATATATTGTTAACGATATTTATAAAAAGTATTTTAAACCTTCAGAAACTCCTAAGCATTATATAAAAGCAAGTCATTTAGCATCATTTGCTATTGTTTTTTTAGGGGTATTTATGGGGTTTTTTGCAGAATCCATTAACTCATTAACCCTATGGATTACTAGTGCGCTTTTTGGTGGTTATGTAGCGGCAAATTTTTTAAAATGGATTTGGTGGCGTTTTAATGGTTGGGGGTATTTTTGGGGTATGACGTCAGGTTTGATTATAGCAACTCTTCAATTTTTATTAGATCAAAATAAAGCTAATTTCGAAGAGGGTAGTTGGTTGTTTGATGCTGCGCACTTACCAGCTATTTATGTGTTTCCAGTAATATTTGTAGTATCTTTATTGGGATCATTTTTAGGCACTTGGTTTACTCCTGCAACTAATATGGAAACTTTAAAAAGTTTTTATTCAACTGTACGGCCTTGGGGATGGTGGAATCCTGTTTATAAAACACTTAAAAATGAAAACGAGAGTTTTGAAAAAAATAACGATTTTATTAGCGATATGCTAAATTGTATTGTTGGAGTTGTTTGGCAATCTAGTATGATATTGCTACCTATATATCTCATGATAAGAGATTATCCAAAAATGTGGATAGCGCTTGCAGTGTTTATATTAACAACCGTTATTTTAAAATTCACTTGGCTAGATAAAGTAAAAAAATATAAAAATTAAATAAATTAGATGAATTCAATTCCATGGCAAGATAAACCAGAAGGGAGTCCAAATGTTGTTTGGCGCTATTCTGAAAATCCAATAATTAAAAGAGATGCTATTCCAACATCTAATAGTGTGTTTAATAGTGCAGTAGTCACCTTTAAAGAAGGCTTTGCTGGAGTATTTAGATGTGATAATAAAGCTGTGCAAATGAATATTTTTGCAGGCTTTAGTAATGATGGTATTCATTGGGATATCAATGAAAACCCTATAGATTTTAAAGCAGGTGATGAAGCGCAGGTTTTAGGGGATTATAAATACGATCCAAGAGTTGTATTTCTAGAAGACCGTTATTGGATTACATGGTGCGAAGGGCATAACGGGCCAACCATTGGTATTGGTTATACCTTTGACTTTGTAGAATTTTTTCAGTGTGAAAGTGCCTTTTTACCTTTTAATAGAAATGGTGTGTTATTTCCTGAAAAAATAAATGGAAAATATGCTATGATGAGTCGCCCTAGCGATAATGGACATACCCCTTTTGGAGATATTTATATGAGCTATAGTCCCGATATGAAATATTGGGGAGAACACAGACACATGATGTCTCCCACCGCATTCAAAGATAGTGCATGGCAATGCACAAAAGTAGGTGCAGGGTCGGTGCCATTTTTAACCAATGAAGGTTGGCTTATGTTTTATCATGGTGTTATTAATACCTGTAATGGGTTTAGATACGCCATGGGTTCTGCAATATTGGATAAAAATAATCCACACATTGTGAAGTTTAGAACGCAACCTTACTTATTAACGCCGTCGGAACCTTATGAGCAAATAGGAGATGTTCCTAATGTAATTTTTCCATGTGCCTCTTTACAGGATGTTGAAGCCGATAAAGTAACCATTTTTTATGGAGCAGCAGATACTGTTGTCGCATTAGCCTTTGGTTACATAAGCGAGATATTAAAATTCACAAAAAATAATAGTATACTTTAAGAGATGAGATTAATAATAAACATAAATGGTTTCTTAAAAAAGAGCTTATGTTTTATAAGTCTTTTTTCTCTATACCTGCCGCTATCTATTTGTGCTCAAGATGTAACAAACCGTATTATTCCTAAAACCTATTCCGCAAATTATACACAGGAGCCTATTGAAATAGATGGTTTAGAATTAGAGAAATCATGGAAAAACGCCCAGTTTTCAGATTTGTTTATAGACATTCAAGGTGTTAAAAAACCAAAATATAATACCCGAGTAAAAATGCTTTGGGATAAAAATTATATTTATTTTTTAGCAACTATGGAAGAACCTCATGTATGGGGAACGTTAAAACAAAAAGATACTATTGTTTATTATAACAATGATTTTGAAATTTTCATAGACCCAGATGGTGACGCCCATAATTACTATGAATTTGAATTTAATACGCTCAATACACTTTGGGATTTATTCATTACTAAACCATATAGAGATGGTGCTTTAGTTTTAAATGGCTGGGATGCAAACGGTATAAAATCTGCTGTGCATATTGATGGAACTTTAAATAACCCGAACGATATAGATAAAAGTTGGAGTGTAGAAATAGCAATTCCTTTAAAAGTATTTCAAACATCGTATTATCAAATTATAGAGTTGAAAAATAAATTTTGGAGAGTTAATTTTTCTAGAGTCCATTGGGATTTTCAATTAGAAAACAATCGGTATTCTCGTAAAAAAAATGCGGCTGGTAAATTTGAGTCAGAATATAATTGGGTATGGTCACCGCAAGGCGTTATTGCCATGCATCAACCAGAAACTTGGGGCTATGTGTATTTTGGAAATGGAGATTCTAGCGATACTAAAGAATTTGTTATTCCTAAAGACGAGCATATCAAGTGGCTTTTATTCGATTTACATAGAGGTTTACTAGATAAAACAATAACACCTAAAAATATTGGTGCTACAAAATTAGTTTTAAAACAAAAAATAACCCCAATATATCAATCTCATGAAACGGGATATAATATTTGGGTTAAAAGTCCATTTACAGGAAATCAAATTATTATAAATGAAAGCGGTCAAATCATCATAAAATAAATCAAAATGAAACATAACTTATATCTTATAGTCATTACTTTGCTTATAGTGGTTTCATGTGCAAAGCAAAAAAACGAAGCGATTTCTAAAAAAGCTGAAGTTGTAGAGCAACCTTTTAAATACTGGGCTTGGTATGGTGCGGGTTCTGGAGTAGCAGACAGTATTCATAAAAAACAATTTAAAAAATATGCAGATAATGGTATAGATGCCGTATTAATTGATACCAGAGCTGATGCTGAATATTTATCTAAAATTGCACCTTTAGCTATTGAGGAAGGCTTAGAAGTGCATGCGTGGATGTTTACCATGAACAGACCAGGCGACACTACCGCGCTAAAACACCCAGACTGGTATATGGTAAGCCGAAGTGGTAAATCATGTTTTGATAATCGTCCTTATGTAGATTATTATCAATGGTTATCACCTAGTCATCCAGATGCACGCCAACATGTTTGGAATTTAGTCGAAGGTTTAGCAAAAGTAGAAGGTATTACAAGTGTACATCTAGATTATATTAGATATCCAGATGTATATTTGCCAGTAGGTTTATTACCTAAATACAATTTAATTCAAAATGAAGAATTACCAGATTATGATTTCGATTATTCTGATGCAGCTGTAGATAAATTTCAAAAGTTATACGGTCGAAATATAAAAGAAGTTGAGGTTCCTGCTATTGATATGGAGTGGAAACAGTTTCGATTAAATGAAATTAAAACAATCGTAGATGGAGCGTATGAAATAGCGCATAAAAATGGCAAAAAGTTAACAGCAGCCGTATTTCCATATCCTGAAATGGCAGACCATATGGTTCGTCAACGTTGGGATAAGTGGAATATTGACGCTGTACTTCCTATGATTTATAATAATTTTTATAATGAAGGTGTAGATTGGGTTAAATTTGCATCAGAGCAAGGCATAGAGGATTTGCAAGGTAGAAACACGCAATTACACACAGGGTTATACGTCCCAGAAATGACAGATAAAACCGTAGCTAAAACTATTAACGCGGCAAAGGAAAGTGGCGCAAATGGTGTTGCTTTTTTCGGTATTCAAGAATCTCATTTCAAAGTAATAAAAGCATCAAAATAGAAAAAGAATCAATGAAAAAAAGCTTCATTTATATAATTATTGTACTAGCATTTGTATCATGTGATCAATCTAAAAACTCCCAGAAAGGAGCTGAAAAAATGTTAGTAAATTATGTAAATACTTTTATAGGAACAGATGGCCCAGGAAATACATATCCTGGAGCAACAGTACCTTTTGGAATGGTGCAATTAAGTCCAGATATTGGTATTCCAGGTTGGGATAGAATTGCAGGGTATTATTATCAAGATTCTATAATAACGGGTTTTTCTCATACGCATTTATCTGGAACAGGTGCAGGAGATTTATATGATATTTTAGTTATGCCAACTAATTCTAGATTTAATAAACGTATTGAAGCGAATAATTTTAAACCCTTTTCATCCTTTAGTCACGATCAAGAAAAGTCTTTTCCTGGCTACTATACCGTAGATTTATTAGATTATGGAATAAAGGCAGAATTAACAGCAACAAAACGAGTGGGTATACATCGCTATACCTTTCCCGAGGATAGGAATAGTGAAATACATATTGATTTGGGATATGCTTTAAATTGGGATAAACCCACAGAGACCTATCTAGAAAAAGTAAACGACACTACTATTCAAGGATATCGTATGTCTACAGGTTGGGCAAGAAATCAAAAAGTATATTTTCAAATGCAATTCTCAAAACCATTTGATTCTTTTAACTATTTTAAAAATGATAGTTTAGCAGTGTACCCTGTAAAAGGAAATACAAAATTGGTGATAAAGTATAGCACCAATGAAAATGAGCAAATAATAATAAAAACAGGATTGTCTTCAACAAGTTGCAAAGCTGCGGCTTATGCTATAAAAATGGAAACTATAGGTTTCGATTTTGATTATCAGCAGGAGAAATCAACACTAATTTGGGAAAATCAACTTAAAAAAGTTAAAATAAAATCAGAAGACGAAGATAAAAAAAGGGTGTTTTACACCATGATGTATCAGGCTATGTTAGCACCTACACTATTTAGCGATTATGGAGGAACTTACAAAGCAGCTAATGATGAAAATGGTACTTATAAGGAAGGAACAAATCCAATAGCTAGAGCACGAGGTTTTCATCGTTATGATACTTTTTCCTTGTGGGATACTTATAGAGCAGCCCATCCACTTTATACCATTTTACAGCCTAAGTTGGTTCCAGATATGATAAAATCACTCTTGGCACATTATAGCGAAACTGGCGAACTTCCAGTTTGGTCTATGCAGGGGAGTGAAACCAATATGATGATTGGGTATCATGCCGTCCCTGTAATTGTTGACGCGTATTTTAAGAGGTTTAAATTTAATGCTAATGTTGCTTATCGGGCCTGTAAAGAAAGTGCTATGGTAACCGATAGGCAAATCGAAATATACATGGATAAAGGGTATATACCTGTAGATAAACACCATGAAAATTGGTCGGTATCAAAAACGATGGAATATGCTTATGATGATTGGTGTATAGCTATGTTTGCGAAAGATTTAGGAAAACTTGATGACTATAACTATTTTATTAAGCGGTCTCAAAATTGGAAAAACCTTTATAACGAAAAAAATTCATGGTTTCAGCCTAAAAATGAAAAAGGCGAATTTATAAAGCCATTTATTCCTAAAGAATACAGTTCGTATTTTTGCGAAAGCAATGCATGGCAATACTATTGGTATGTGCCCCACGATGTTGGTAAGCTTATTAAAAAAACAGGAGGCGCAGAACGTTTTGAACAAAAACTGGATTCTATGTTTTCCTACTACCCAGATCCAACAGATAAATTGCCTGTATTTAGTACAGGAATGATTGGGCAATATGCACATGGTAACGAACCAAGTCATCATGTAGCTTATTTATATAATTATTTAAAAACACCTTCTAAAACGCAAAAAATAGTTCGTAATATTTTAGAAAATCAATATAAAAATGAACCAAATGGACATTGCGGAAATGAGGATTGCGGACAAATGTCGTCTTGGTATATTTTTAATGCCTTAGGGTTTTATCCTGTAAATCCTGCGCAAGGGGTCTATCACTTAGGAGCGCCTTTGTTTAAAGAGGCGGTAATACAATTGCCAGAAAATAAAACCTTTAAGGTTATTGCAAAACAATATGCTCCTAGTAATATTTACGTAGAAAGCATTGCACTAAACGGAGAAGTTCTAGATAGACTTTATATCACTCATAAAGAAATTATTAAAGGCGGTGTGTTAGAATTCAAAATGACTAGCACACCAAATAATACGCTATTTAATAATGCTCGTTTACCTCTTCAAAATAAGATATATTAAAAATATGAAAGTTTTAAAATTTATATTCATTTTTACTGTAGTTTTTAGTTTTAATACTTGCGAAAATTCTAGTTCTAAAAAAGAAAAAGAAAAAGAAATAATTAAACCAGTAGTTATTTCTACATGGAACCATGGTTTAGAAGCAAACCAAATAGCATGGAACCTCTTAAAAAAAGGAGCAAAGGCACTTGATGCCGTTGAGGCTGGTGTAAGAACTGCAGAAGCAAACCCAGATGTGCAAACCGTGGGTTTAGGCGGTTTTCCAGATAGAGAAGGGAAGGTAACCTTAGATGCTTGTATAATGGACCATAACAATAATTGTGGTTCGGTAGCATTTTTACAACATATAAAACACCCCATTTCTGTAGCACGAAAGGTAATGGAAGAAACTCCTCATGTGATGCTAGTTGGTGAAGGCGCATTACAATTTGCTTTAGAACAAGGTTTTAAAAAAGAAAATTTATTAACAGGTAAGTCTAAAAAAGCGTATCAAGATTGGTTAGTAAATTCAAATTATAAGCCAGTGATTAATATAGAAAATCACGATACCATAAGTATGCTGGCGTTAGATGAAAACGGTAACCTTTCTGGTGCGTGCACAACAAGTGGTGCCGCATGGAAAATGCATGGGCGTGTTGGCGATTCGCCAATAATTGGAGCAGGCTTATTTTTAGATAATGAAGTTGGTGCAGCAGCAGCTACAGGGATGGGAGAAGCCATGATAAGAACAGCGGGTAGCGCTATGGTAGTTGAGTTAATGCGCTACGGAAAATCGCCAGAGCAAGCTTGTAAAGAAGTAGTAGAGCGTATTTATAAAACTTATAAAAACTCGCCAGATTTAGAGTGGTTACAAGTTGGTTTTATTGCCTTAAATAAAAATGGCGAATATGGTTCTTACTGTTTAAGACCTGGTTTTAATTATGCTGTACAAACAAGGTTTTTAGATAATCAATTAATTGATGGTAATTACTTTTTACCTTAAACATAAAACATGTTCAATTTAAGAATGCGTATTTAGAAAGGTTAATTGATAATTAAAAGAATTAAAATAGTTAATTACATATTCTTTTTTTTATTACCTATAATTGTTTAAGCTCTTTTTAGAGCTTTGTTATTAAGTGTATGCAGCGTTTTTTACATGATTAGATATTTTTTTAAATTCAAAAAGCAAATTAACATAGAAATAATGAAAAATATTTTAAACAGAGAGTTGTTCCTTTTTACAAGTGTTATTTTAATGTTGTTTTCATGTGAAAAGCAGGAAGAAACGGTTGAGGTTTTTAAAGATTTCACACAATACGTAAATCCATTTATAGGCACTTCAAATTTTGGAACCACTAACCCTGGGCCTATCGCAGTTCGTGGTATGGCAAATGTATCTCCATTTAATGTTGCAGGACCTAAAAACTTACCTTTAGAGAAAGATAGTCGTTGGTTATCTACACCATACATTAATGAAAACCCTTTTTTAACAGGTTTTAGTCATGTCAATTTAAGTGGTGTTGGTTGCCCAGAACTTGGCGTAATTTTAGCAATGCCTACAACTGGAGATTTAGAAACAAATCACTTAAATTATGGCTCAACCTATTCCGAAGAAAAAGCAACGGTTGGTTATTACACCAATAAAGTTGATAAATATAATGTAAAAGTTGAAGCCACGGCAACGACTAGAGTTGGGGTTAGTAAATATCATTTTCCTGCTGGAGATGCCAACATTCTTTTAAATCTTGGTTTGGGGTTAACCAATGAAGAGGGAGCAATGGTTAAAGTAGTATCTCCCACAGAAATTGAAGGCATGCGTAGTGTAGGTGCGTTTTGTTATTATAAAGCAGAAGAAGCATATCCTGTTTATTTTGTAGCACGTTTTTCTAAACCAGCCGATAAATTTGGTGTTTGGAAAAAACCAAGAACGTATAAAGGTGTTGAAGCAGATTGGATGACCTATAATAGCGAAACCCGAATTAAAGAAAATTACACAAAAGAAGTAGTTGGCGATAGTATAGGTGCTTTTATGCGCTATAATTTTGATAGTCCATCAACAATAGAAATGAAAATAGGAATATCTTATGTAAGTATAGAAAATGCACGTGAAAATTTAGAAAAAGAAACTGCTGATAAAAGTTTTGATAACATTCTTTTTGATGCTAAAAAAGAATGGAACACCTATTTATCGCGAATAGAAGTTGAAGGTGGCACAAAGGATGAGAAAACTATTTTTTACACCGCTTTATATCACACATTAATACACCCTAACACCTTAAATGATTATAACGGCGATTATCCTAAAATGAAAACTAGGGAAACATTAAAAACAGACGGTACTCGTTATACCACGTTTTCGCTTTGGGATACTTATAGAAATTTACACCAATTAATGAGTTTGGTATATCCAGAGCAACAATCTAACATGGTAAAGAGTATGTTACAAATTTATGATGAATCTGGATGGCTACCAAAATGGGAATTAAATGCTACAGAAACAACAACTATGGTAGGCGATCCGGCTGGTATTGTTATAGCAGATACTTATTTAAAAGGTATTCAAGATTTTGATGTTAACAAGGCTTATGAAGCCATGAAAAAGAGTGCAACAAAAATAGAAAACAACCCATTGCGCCCAGGTATAAAAGATTATATTGAAAAGGGGTATTTAACAACAACAACCGTTCATAGTGGTTCTGTTTCCACAACTCAAGAGTATAATGTTTCAGATTTTGCAATTGCACAACTTGCCAAAGCACTAAATAAACAAGAGGATTATAATACCTTTTCTGAAAGAGCGATCTCTTATAGAAAACTATTTGATAAAGAATTTAATCTCTTACGCCCTAGAAATCATGATGGAAGTTGGTTAACACCATATATTCCTGAAGCAGGAGCGAATTTTGAAAAAAACTTGGGGTTTATTGAAGGTAATGCTTGGCAATACACTTTTATGGCTGCTCATGATACTAAAGGACTTATTGAATTAATGGGAGGCCAAACTCCTTTTGTAAAAAGATTAGAAGAGGTTTTTGATAAAAACCAGTTTGACATGGCAAACGAACCAGATATTAATTATCCATTTTTATTTAATCATATAAAAGGACAAGAATATAAAACCGGACTAAAAGTAAGCGAATTATTAAAGAAATATTTTAAAAACACACCCGATGGGCTCCCTGGAAATGATGATACTGGTACCATGAGTGCCTGGGCTGTTTTTTCCATGATGGGGATTTATCCTGTAGCTCCTGCCGAAACAAAATACGCTGTTACCACACCTGTTTTTGATAAAATTACAATTCGGTTAAATAATAAATATTACAAAAAAGACGCAATAGTTATTAAGCGAGAAAAAAATAAAAATGGTAACATTAACAGGATTAAACTAGGTAATCGGGATGTTAAAGGATTTTTTGTTAATCATGCCGATGTTATTAAAACAGGTGTTTTAACTATTATTCAAGAATAATCTTTTATTATCTAAAAAGTATACGATAATCTTAAAATTGCTCTTCAATATTTGTTGTAAAAATACAACCTCTTAGAATCTGTTTTTTTTGTAAGGTTTAGTGCCGTATCAAAATAATGAGGAGAAAATAATCTGTGTTATAATCAAAACAAAATCTTAAGCATGTTTTAGATGTTGTTTTTTTATTAATTTAATGTGGTTCTCTAGAGCATTATGGAATATTATCTATAGCTAATAATATAGGCTCGTACTCCTTATTAAAACTGTTGTTTGTCGAAAAACTAATTCTTTAATAATATATTTTTCGTTTTTTTATAATTAATAATAAATTAACAAAAATTTAAACTAAACTGAATTAATTATGACAAAAAATGTACTTAAACTTCTGTTTGCTATCAGTATGCTGTTTTGTTACAGTATGCAGGCTCAAACGGTTGTAGGCGGAACAGTAGTTGATGCAAGTGGTATGCCGTTACCCGGAGTAAATATCACAGAGCAGGGAACCACTAATGGGGTTTCAACAGATTTTGATGGTAAATATTCCATTAAAGCGGGGTCTTCTTCTGTATTAATTATTTCTTATCTGGGTTTTGTAACTCAAGAAATTGTTGTTGGCAACCAAAAAGTAATTAATGTAACGTTAATTGAAAGTCTTGAGGCTCTCGACGAAATTGTAGTAACAGCTTTGGGTATTAAAAAGGAGAAGAAAGCCTTAGCTTATGCTGTGCAAGAAGTGGACTCTAAAACCATTTCTAGTGGTGCTAATCCAAATGTAGCAGCATCTTTACAAGGTAAAGCTGCTGGGGTAAATATTACCAATTCTGGTGGTATTGGAGGAAAACC
Source organism: Algibacter pacificus (assembly GCF_008033385.1). GTDB lineage: Bacteria > Bacteroidota > Bacteroidia > Flavobacteriales > Flavobacteriaceae > Algibacter > Algibacter pacificus. The sequence goes on from NZ_VOGY01000006.1 coordinate 242,265, forward strand.
TAGAATTGATATTCGTGGAGCCAGTTCTCTAAGTGGAAACGATCAATTACTTTGGGTTATAGATGGAGTGCCATTTTCTACTCAAGAATTCACATCCGATGCTGAAGATTTATTTGGAGGAAACTCTAATGGTGGAGGGTTTTTGGATATTAACCCTGATGATATTGAAAGTATATCTGTACTAAAAGGTGGTCCTGCCGCCGCATTGTATGGTGCACGTGGTGGAAATGGGGTTGTACTAGTTACAACAAAAAGTGGAAAGCGTTCTCAAGGTTTAGGAATATCGTACACGGGGTCTACTACATTTTCTGAAGCAGGTTTTTTTCTAGATAGACAAAATGAATATGGTCAAGGTACCAATGGAGTTTACGACCCCAGTTCTCGAGTAGCATGGGGCCCTCAGTTTGATGGGGTAGAAAGAGTTGCTTGGACAGGGGAGTTACTGCCTTACCAAGCGCAATCTAATTTATTGGAAGATTTTACAAGAACAGGAGTAAGTACAAGACATGCATTAAGCTTTACAAAAGGCGGTGAAGATGGCAATTTTAAGGTTCTTGTTAGTAAAGATGATACACAAGGTATTTATGACGGGCAAGCTTTAGAACGTTTAAATTTTGATTTTAAAGCGGCTTATGATATTAACCCATGGTTAAATATAGATGCCAAAGTATCCTACATAAATACCAAGGGTTTTCAAAGGCCAACCATTGGACGATATAGTTTTGTGTCGTTTTTTAATACAACTCCTGCTAATATCCGAACTCAAGACTTATCGCCAGGTTTTGTTTTTCAAGATAACAAGAACAAAGAAATTTTATACGGTCCTAGTGCTAATTTAACAGAAAATGCAAACGCTAATAACAGAAACCCATATTTCCTACAAGCGCAAAATTTTAATAATGATCAGCGTAATAGATCTTTTGGATATTTAGGGGCTAATATTAAGTTTTCTGATGAGCTTAGGCTTAAACTGAAGTATGGACTAGATACTTATAGATATGAGCAAATAAGTGGTTTGCGTTATGAAGATCAAATATTTTTTAATAACTCACCATCTATAAATACCTCAGAGTCTTTCTTTAAAGAAGAAAATGCAGAGTTTTTATTAAGTTATAACAAAGAAGTAAATGAAGATTTTACCTTTGGTATTAGTGCTGGTGGCAACCAAATGCGAAGAGGTATAGAATCGTTAAATGCTTTGTCGGGTAAATTGGATTCCGAAAGTACACTTTTCTTAAATGCAGGTACTAATATACAGGCTAATGAGCAATTTACAGATGAAGAAATTCACTCGCTTTATGGCTTTGCCGATGCGTCTTACAAAAACTATTTGTTTCTTAATGCTACCATTAGAAATGATTGGTCTTCTACGTTACCAGTAACAAATAATTCCTTTTTATATTCATCTGTTGGATTAAGTGCATTAATTTCAGAAATGGTTGATATGCCAGATTGGATAGACTATTTAAAGGTAAGAGGTACTTGGGCCGAAGTAGGTAAAGCTTCTACACCTCAAACTACAAACCCTACATTTAATGTCTTTTTAAGTAATTTTAACTTATCGCAATCAAACACACCAAACGAAGGGGTAGATCCTAATCTAGATCCAGAAATTTCCACTACTACAGAATTTGGATTAGAGTTTAGATTGTTTGAAAACCGTTTAAGCTTTGATGTTGCGTTGTATGATGAGCGTACTAGAAATCAAATTGCATCAGTACCTGTAAACTCAACAAGTCTATTGTCTAGTTTGCTTACCAATGTAGGAGAGATTTCTAATAAAGGTATAGAGTTGTATGCAAAAGTAGTACCTGTTAAAACAGAAGATTTTAATTTAGGAGTAACTTTAAATTTTGCGACCAATAAAGGAGTTATTGAAGACCTGCCAAATGAGACAGAGTTTTTTCCATATTTTACAAGTAATACCATTATAGAAGAAGTTCGTGGTTACGTAGGTGAAAAGTATGGTGATATTTATGGATTCAAATACCAAAGAGATGATGCTGGAAATGTAATAGTAGGTCAAGATGGCTTGCCTGTAACAACTTCTCAAAAGGAGAAAATTGGAAATATTCAAGCCGATTTCACAGGATCTATAGGTTTTAATGCGACCTACAAAGAACTGTCTTTAAATGCATTATTTGTAATGCAACAAGGTGGAGATATATACTCGTTAACAGAGGCTTCTGCAACAAGTACTGGTAATACTCCAAAAACAGTATCTCTTGGTAGAGATCCTTTTTTCACACCTAATGGTATTTTAGCAGATGGTAGTACAAACACCACAATAGTATCAGCTCAATCTTACTGGGGTACAGTGTCTAATATATCTGAAGAGTTTCTTTACGATGCTTCTTTTATGAAATTGGGAGAAATCTCTCTTGGATATTCCCTGCCAAAATCAATATTAAATTCTTTAGGTAAAGGTTATTTAAGTAATATTAGAGTTTCTTTAATTGGAAGAAATTTATTCTATCTTTATAGAAATACTCCAGGTACAGTACCTGATGCAGCTGTTTTTAATTCTTCGGTAGGAGGTCAAGCTTTTGATTTTTCACCTGTGCCCATAGAGAGAACATATGGGGTTTCACTAAATGTTAAATTTTAAAAAAAGAATTATGAAAAAACTATTAATAGTACTAACAGCCGGCTTTTTTATTACCACTAGTTGTACAGAAAATTTTGAAGAAATTAACACAAACCCTAATGCGGTTACGGCTCCTCAACCAGGGCAGTTATTTAATAGAATTGTAACTACGCCTGTTTTTGATTATCAACGTAATGTGAATTTATTTGCAGATTTTTATTCACAATATTGGGCAAATACCGTAAATAGTTTTGAGTCTGGACGTTACGAATATGTTGATGGATGGGCTGCTACCGGGTGGAATGCATTTTATGTAGACGGATTGGCTAATACCAAAACCCTTAAAAGGTTATATGGCGAAGATCCGTTTTACAGCAACCTTACACAAGTTTTAGAAATATTTGAATGTTCAGAATGGTCACGTATGATGGCTTATTATGGTGATTTACCTTATTTTGGAGTTGATTTTGCGTCAAAAGTACCATACAATTCTGAAAAAGAAATTTATTATGATTTATTTGAAAGATTAACTAAAGCTGTAAATGCATTAGATTCTAGTGCTACAGACCAGTTTGTAATGCCTAGTGAACAAGATTTAATTTATGCATGGGATTTAGAAAAGTGGAAACGCTTTGGTAACTCAATGCGATTGAGGTTAGCCATAAGAATATCTAATGTAGACCCAAACAAAGCACAAACAGAAGCTGTGGCTGCAATTAATGCAGGCGTCATGCAAAGTAATAATGATGTGGCTCATGTACCTGCTTGGGTAAATGGTTTTTATGATTATTTACGAAACATGGCACTATTATGGGATAATATTAGAGCTTCAAAAACATTTATCGATCTGATGTATTCTCAAACCTCCATCGAAGACCCTAGAGCGAAGATTTGGTTTAATTACAAAGCAAGCTCTCCCTTATTTGGTAGTGCGCGTTTAGAAGGTGTTGCCAATGGGTATAATATTTTACCCGCAGATGCTAACGATTTTGCAACAATGAATGAGAACACCACATACATAGGATTTTCTGGGGATGGTGCCGATATTGATCACTACCAACCTATAATGCTTTATCCTGAGGTTTTATTTTTGCAAGCAGAAGCGGCATTACGCGGTTGGACAAGTGAAGACCCTACAGCACTTATGCAAGAAGGTGTTAGGGCTTCTATGGAATTTGTTGGTGTAGATTCAGCAGATGCAACGACATACATTGATGAGCTTGCTCCTCTATCAGGATCTAAAGAAGAACAGTTAAAACAGCTAATGACACAAAAATATATTTCAAATTTTCCAAACGGACGAGAAGCTTGGGTAGATTTTAGGCGTACAGATTACCCAGATCTTACTTTACCAATTGATGGTGTAAGTAGTGCTTCAACGGTAAGTTCTGGTACATATGTTAAAAGAATTAGATACCCTGATAATGCCTTTAATTCAGAACAGGATATGTTACCTGCAGATCAAAATACAATAGAGACAAACCGTATGGATAAGAGGTTGTGGTGGGATACTGCTGATACTAAAACTAAGTCTAATGGGTTGATGAATAGTAATTTCTAAAAAAAATATAATGAAAATGTTTAAGAATATAAAAAAGGTAGCGCTAGTACTTCCCTTGATACTAGTATTGTTTACTGTATCCTGTGATAACGACGATGACGCCACAGGGCAGAATTTTGATATAGCACAATTGGAAGCAAAGATTTCTGAAGCTGAAAATTTAATAGCGGTATCAGTTGAAGGTACTAGTGCTGGAGATTTTCAGCCAGGATCTAAACAAAGTTTACAAGATGTTGTAAACTGGATTTATAAACGTATTGAAAGCTCTAAATCTCAAGCAGATATTGATGATGCAGTAGCTAAAATTAATGCAGCCATAGATAAATTTACCATGAGTACCGTTTCGGTTGCTTTTCCTTGGGTAAAACAATCACCAGGAGCAGGAATACAAATATCAGATAATATTAAACCAGTATTATTGGGAGCTTCAACAATAGAATTGCAAGTATATGTAGTAGATTTAAATCAAGCTGGATATTCTAATAATCTTTTTTCAATAGAATCTAACCCAGCAAATGGAATTACTGTTCGTTATTTTGGAAATGGGGTTATTGAAATTGTAACTGGTACAGGTACAGGTTGGCCAGTAACATCAGCTCCAGAAGGAACACTAAAAGGAGGCGAATGGGTTAATGTTGCCTATACAAATTCTGGTACCACACAGTCACTTTATATTAATGGAAATTTAGTGGCTACTCATGATGCTGTAATCGGAGCACCAGAAGCTTCTTTTACATTGGGTAATGGGCCAACGTGGACAGATAGGGTTTGTAATGCCGTTTTTAAAGAGTTTAAAGTTTGGGATTCTGTTTTAGATGCAAGTACCATACAAGCAAATATGGATGCTACATTTGATGGTACTGAGTCTGGTTTAGTATCTTACTTCCCTTTTGGTTCTAATCTCGGGAATAGTTTTGAAGATATAACAGGTAATTTTAGTGCTACAATTAATGGCGATGTTGAGTGGGTGCCAGAACCACCAGTTATAATTTTAGATTATACAGATATTGACGCCTCTATACAAGAAATGGCCAATTTTAAAGAAACCATAGTAGAAGGAGATCTGGATGGTGATTATCCAATAGGTACTCTAAATTATATCGATACATTATTAGCCAATGCTAATGACGTTAGAGCAAATGAAGGAAGACAAACCGCTTTAGACGATACTGCTAGTGCATTAAAAGAATCCATTAAGCTTATAAATGCAAATTTAGTAGGTCCTGCTCAAGGGATTTATGTTGATAGAGATAATCCTGATGCTGTTGGTTTTAGAATTACGCCAAACTACACACCTCAAGGCGATTATACTGTTGAATTTGATTTAAAACTAAAAACCTTACAAATGGGAGGTTCAGGAGAGATTTTTGGTAATGGAAGTTTAGGCTTAAGAGTTTTTGGTTATACAGAGCCAACTGAAGAAGAGGTATTTGCTTCCGGAGGTTTATGGAATTTTACTCTTATTGGAGGTTATGTTGGTCCAGAAGCACCAGCGTTATCTGTTAAATCACAAATCTGGCAGCATGTAGCCGTAGTTCATGACAATACAGCAATGACAACCACTATATATGTAGATGGTGAAATGGTTGGCCAATCAACAGAAATTGGTGTGCCAGATGTTTCTGGATGGGGAGAAATTTGGTTAGGAAATTCTTGGGGCGCTAAAATGAATGGTTCTATTAAAGACTTTAGAATTTGGGACGAAGCGCGTTCTGTAGGGCAATTGGATGCCGATATAGATGGTACCGAAGGTAATCTTCAAATTTATTTTCCTCTAAACATAGTAAAAGGTGTTGAGTTTAGTGATGAAACTGGTAACTATAAAGGAGAAATGCAAGGTATTGTTTGGAATAATTAGTATATTTTTAAGAAATATCTTAGATTGATTTTAAGTGGTAGGTATATTAATTATATCTACCACTTTTTTATGTGAAAAAACTAATAAACAACACGTTTATTCAAACTATTTATAAGGTAAAATAAAGGAACTATATTTATGTTTTACAGGAGTAAAAATGCTATTAATAGTGCATAGGAAGAAGAAAATCGGGCTTTAATATAGCTCAATATATTGAACCTTTAGTTTTAGGTTTTTATATAATTAAAATTCGATTTTTTACGTATTGATTGAAGGATTGGTGTTTAAGAATGATAACGATCGAAAACTGAAACTCTATCTTCTTGGTCTTTTATGGTTTTCTCTGAAGAACCATTTAGTTGATTCTTATTAATTACAAAAACTCCTTTTAGCTCTCTAAATAAGCGGACATTTTAGCCTTTAAAAACGATTCTATGACTCGTTTGAACATCATTTTTATTTACTTTCTAAGTATTCTTTGTTCTTAATTTTGCCTACTAAGATTTTCAATAGTTTAATAATAGGCAAAAAAGTAAAAATATTTTTTTGCCTATTATTTTTAAAATCATTGATTTAAGTTTGAGTGAAGCCACAAAATATTATGCAGTCTATTAAAGGGAAATATATAAATTATACCGTCCAACCAGCGTTGTTTCTTTTTTATAGGTATTAAGTACTAAATTAATTTTAACATAACAATTATTAGTATAGTTCTTAATTATTAGCATAGTTTTCAAACATCTCTATGGCTTTGTATAGCACACCAGCCGAACCGCGAAAGGTTCCAGATCCTTCTGGCTCGTTATTAACCGTGTACCATTCGTAAAAGCCATTATTGTCTTTTACTCTTTTTACCATAGGTTGTATGTGTTGGTATGCTTCTTTAATAAAACCGTTCTTTATTAATTGTTGAATCATACGACCACCAAACCAAGTCCAGTCGCCGCCATTTTGATAACCATAAGGGTACATGCCTTTATTTTCAAAAGAACCTTCAGGGTAGGGTGGGTACAATGTTAAACCAATAGAGCCTGCTCCCGATGCTTTTACGTTAGCAATCATTTTTTCTAAAGATACTTTTATTTGCTCTTTAGAAAGTAAACCTGCTTCAATAGCAATTGCGGTGCCTCCGTGGTAATAAATTTCATTTTCATTGAAATCACTTGGGTATGGCGAACCATCAAGATACACGTGAGGAATAAATTTTTGATTTTTTTCATCCCATAAATGTTTCATAACATTTTTTGCCATGTCATCTCTAATAGGTTGCCATTTTGCTTTTAATGATGGCACCATTTCCATTAAATTTTCTAGCGCAATTAACATCATGCCGTTATCATAAATATCTAAAGTATATTTGGTGTCTTCTGTTATATACACTCCCCAAGGATGCGTGTGTTGTACATCGCCCCAATCGGCAGTAGTTGCACCCCAAATAAGATTGTATTTGTCACTCCATCTTTTATTTATTAAAAATTTCATGGACCATTCTAAACGTTCTGCAACCGTTTTATCTCCTATCTTTTCATTAAGAAAAGCAGTATCATTTGTTTTTTTTACATATTTATAAACAGCTTGCACTAATGATGATTCATGGTCTGTTTCAACATCGTTTTTTTGTCCAGCGTAGTTTGGTTCTAATTCACTAAAAATATACGTGTAACCGTCTGCTGTTTGTACGGCTTTTTCTTTAGGGATAAAACCATCTACTATATTACCATCATTTCTTTGCAACCGCATAAAAACACGAAGATTTTCTTTTAGCGCTTCTTTAGGAAATACCTCGGCAGAAAGTTCTATAAATGTATTATAATCGCGTATCCATACCTCTCCATAACCATCACCAGCATTAAAACCAGTTTTCACAACTTCGAGTGCTTTGGCTTTTGTGAATTTAAAATCGTCGTTCAATTGTATTTGCTGTTTTAATTCCGATTGTTCTTTTTTTGAGTTTACACAGCTACAAAGCATTAGAACGATGCTACATATTTTTAAGAATTTCATATTTAATTATTTTATTTTAAAGTTTATTTTATAATGCAACATAAATGGTCGAAATTGTAATCTACAGAAGCTCGAATGCAGGCAAAACTTTTTGGTAAAACGTATCATCAAATAAAACACCATCCACTTTAGCGGTGTGGGTTAGTGTATGTATTGCTTTTTTTATATCATAGTCTATGTTTTGATAATCAATGTGTTGTTTGAAGTTGTTTTCAGTTTTAAAGTCTTAATATTTCATGACCTCGCTATCCAGCATAGATTGTATAATTTTGGACTCCCTTTGAGGAGATTCTCCCGTACTACTAAAGACTACATTATAGCCTAGTTTTTCTGCTTTCTTTTCAATACGTCTTGCTATTTGCACAAAGAAAGTATCTGAAATGTTGAGTGAAATTATACTAATGATATTTCTTTTTTCTAAACTAAGACTTATTTCTCAAGTAAGTAATTTAGTTTAACTGGTTAAAAGAATTTATGAATAATTTTATTAGCCATTATTTTTGAGTGATTTCTGAAGCTTCCTTCTGCATTAAATTAATGGCTTTTCCTAATGCACCCGCTGCACTAAGAAATGTATTTGAACCATGAGGTTGATGGTCAAGAACAGAATACCATTCATAAAAACCTTTATTTTTAATGACTCTATCTAGAAAAGAACTTATTTCTTGATAGGCTAAATCTAGGTGACCTGTTTTAATCATAGCTTCAATGGTACGACCACCCCACCAAGTCCAATCGGCTGTATTTACATATATATATGGTTTTGTATCTCTGTTAGCAAAACTTTTATAGGGGTAAGGCGGGTAGTTTATAACAGCAATAGTCATGGCTCCAGATAAATCTTTTATAGCCAGCATTTTTTTATAACAAGCTTCTATTTCATCATCATTTAAAAAACCGGCTAAAATACCATATACCGTACCGCCTAAATAATATATTTCCTCTTCATCAAATCCTGAAAATGGAGAATCTTCTAGGTATTTATGAGGTATAAATTTTTGTCGTTTTTCATCCCATAAATGTTTTCTAACATTTGTTTTTATGGATTCCTTTTCGGCTGTCCAAAATTTATATTTTTCTTGGTCTTGCTTAATCCATTTTAAATATTCGTTTATGGCCATTACATAAATGGCATTATCATAAACGTCTACACACCAATGCGTATCCTCGGTAACAAATACGCCCCAAATAGTTTCTGGCTGTACATCTGTCCAGTCTATTGTGGTTGCTCCTTTAATAAGACCAAATTTTTTAGAATACATATTCTCTTTTAGGAAATTAAGTGCCATTGCGCAGCGTTCAAGAACTGTTTTTCCGTTTTTATTTAAATTAAGTATTTCTGTATCTCCGGTAACGTTAATATATCTTGCAATAGCCAGAATTAACGATGCTTCTTGATCTGTTTCTACGGTGTTTTTATGACCTTTATAATTTGGAGCGGTTTTGGAATATCTATATTCGTAACCACCTTCATTTTTTAATTCGGTATAGCCATCAATAATATTACCATCTTCGCCTTGAAAATCAAAAAACAATAGCAACCGTTCTTTAATTACGTCTGGCGAGTTTACTTCTAAAGCAACTTCTATGAATGTCGCAAAATCTCTTATCCAAGTTTCGGCATAGTTACTGCCAGCTTGAAACCTTCCATCTTCTGGCTTTAATGTTTTTTTAGCTTTCGCCAAAACACTATCTAAGCGGTTATCTGCTTGAATGGCTTCTGCCAATTCTAGTTTAGGGTTTCTTTCTATTTTGGTTTCATTTTTATGGTCTAAGCAAGACATTAAACAAAATAGTAATGTGATTGCTACTATTGATTTATACATAATATTAAAAAATTAGTGTTTTTTACTCAAAATACCTTGGTACTGTGCAAAGTCCTCCATCTACTGTTATATCTTCTCCTGTTATAAAACCAGCTTCGTCTGAGGCTAGAAAAACGGCAGTCATGGCTACTTCTTCAGATTTGCCTAAGCGGAGCATAGGCGCTTGATTGATGCTTCCTTTTAAAAACTGTTCCCCTTCTTCCTCAACTCTTTTTTGATTCATTGGGGTTAAAATAGCTCCCGGAGAAATACTGTTAAACCTTATGTTATTACTTCCAAATTGTCCAGCTAGTTGGTTGGTCATTGATAATAGCCCTCCTTTTGCAGCGGCATAAGCAGTCCAGTCATCCCAACTTCTATGTGCTTGTGTAGACGATATGTTTATAACACTTCCTTGTTTTACTGAAAGCATATGTGGTAAACAGGCTTTAATACAACGAAATGCACCTTTAAGGTTAATATTCATAAGTTTGTCCCAATCTTCCTCAGGCATATTGGTAATTGTTCCAGGAATGGCTACCGCAGCATTATTTACAAGAATGTCAATTTTTCCAAATTTTTCAATACAGGTATTAACCATGGTATTTACAGAATTGGTATCTCCAATATCACATAATAAAGTTGAAATATTGTTATTATTTTCTAATAAAAGATTTGCTTCTTGTGTACATTTTTCTTCATTAATATCAGTCATTACAACCATAGCGCCTTCTTTGGCCAATGCTTTGCTTATAGCAAGTCCAATACCATCTGCAGCGCCTGTAACTATGGCAACTTTATCTTTTAAACGATTCATGTTAATTTTTTTTTGATATCCAATAATTTTCTATTTCTTCTAAGCTTTTACCTTTTGTTTCAGGGAGCACTTTTATAACCAAATAAATAGCAGGAATCATAAACCCTGCAAAAAACCAAAATGTACCAAATGGTTTTAGGTTTTCTAATAACCATGGCGTCATTTGTCCAACAAAAGTGGTACCTATCCAAACGGTCATTGTTGCTATGGACATTGCAGCACCTCTTATTTTTAAAGGGTATATTTCAGAGAGCAATACCCAAAGTACTGGCCCAAATGAAAAAGCAAAACAGGCTATAAACAAAAGTATAAATGTCATAAGTAAGTACGGGTTTTCTATTTCTAAGTAAAACAGTATTCCTACGGCGATTAAGGATAACATAATACCAATAATACCATATTTTAATAGTGGTTTTCTGCCCAAATCATCAATTTTCCATAAGGCAATAAATGTGAATAGCACGTTTACTACGCCAATGATAACTTGTCCTCCCAAGGCATCTCCTAGTTTTAGACCACCTTCTTCTAATATTCTGGGGCCATAGTAAATAATGGCATTAATACCACTTACCTGACTTAAGAAAGCTAGTGATACTCCTATAAGCATGGCAAGTTTAAAGGGCCCTGATAAAACAGATTTTATTTCAGTAGAATCTTTTAAAAGAATGGTTTGTACTTCTTCTATATTTTTATCGGCTTCTTCATTAGTCATAAAACGTTGCATAATACTTTTGGCTTTCACCAATTGGCCTTTACTAGCTAGCCACCTTGGACTTTTTGGTATTGCCAATAGTAAAAGAAGAAATATTATTGCAGGTATAGTTTCACTACCTAACATAGATCGCCATACTTCGGTAACATATAGTTGGCGAACTATTCCAGTTGCGTTTGTCATACTTTCTGATGTTGAAAGTGATAATAAATAAGCATTTACAAAATAAGCACACAAAATACCAAGGGTTATTGCTAGTTGATATAAAGCAACCAATCTTCCTCTGTTTTTTGCTGGAGCAATTTCTGATATATATAATGGAGATAGCATAGAAGCAACACCAACCCCAATACCACCAATAAGTCTATAAATAACAAGGGTGTTAAAAGAATTAGAAAAAGCACAACCAATGGCCGACAATGCAAAAAATAGACTAGAGACCAATAGCATGTTTTTTCTCCCGTATTTATCACTAATAATACCTGCTATTAAGACACCTAGAATAGTTCCTACTAAAGCAGAACTTACATACCAACCTTCCATAATTGTACTAAGTTCAAATTGCGTTTTCACGAAACCTATAGTTCCAGATATAATTGCTGTATCATAGCCAAATAGGAAACCGACAAGTGCTACTACAAAAGCCAAAAAATTCACATTGTTTTTCATTTAATAAGGTATTTAGTTTACTTTAACATAACTTTACAATACTATAGATTTTAGATATAGTTCATGGTTTCAAATTAATTTTACTGAAATTAAATGTTTTAAAGTGTAATTAAACATTTTTTAGACGAATAACATATGTTAATCATTTAAAGTAGCAATAATTCCTTTTATATAACCAATTGTAAATGATCGTCCTCTTTCTTCCCAAGATACATCACCAATCATTTTGGGTACATGCCCTGGCATAATCATGCCTTTGTAATCTACTTCTTTTAACTTTTTAAGTACCGAAACCGGATTGTAATACCCTGGCATATCAACAAACACTTCGTTTAATTTATCATTATTTACTAATGAATTTGATACGGTTTGAAAATGAACATATACTAATTTGTCTAGTTTTGCAAAATACTCGGTAACAGCATTAATATCTTCACCCATAGCTGAAAAATTACCCAAGCAATATTGTAGCCCGTGGTTATCACTTTCTACTAAAGACATGGCTTTTTTATAGGCTTCAAAACTTCTGAATAACTGAGGCACACCAGCTAAACTTGGTACAGGTGGGTCGTTAGGGTGTAGTGCTAAAGTTACACCAGCCTCTTCGGCAACAGGTAAAACGCCTTCTAAAAAATATTGATAATAGTCCCACATTTCTTCTTCTGAAAATACACGACCATGAGAAAGCGGTGCTCTAGCGAAGTCATTAAGGTCTATACTCATAGATTGTGCACCACCACGAATAGGAAAGGTTGTTGATGAACGCCAAACACCTGTAGGCGTCCAGCCATAGCCTAAAACAGGTATTCCCGCCGCTCCCATATTAGCAATAGATTCCTGAACATGTTTCATCTGTTCTTCTCTGCCAGGTTGTCCCATCATTATTTTGTCGTAAAAGGAAAATGGCATGTTTTCTAAGGCAAGAAACCTAATTCCTGCATTTTCAACCGTATTGCGAAGCATTAATAAATCTTTATACTCCCATTGGTGATCACCAGGTAAAGGAAGGTGGTCAAAATTGGTATCAATAAGATTATTTTTGTACATATTTAAAATAATATCATCAACTCCAAGTTGTTTAATAAGGGTTAGCTTTTCTTCGGTTGGGTGCATAAAAGAACCGAATCCTGGACGCATTGGTAAATTCGCCCATTTTTCAGATTTAAGTAGTCTTTTCATATTTTGTTTATAAAACGATTATTTTTTTATTTTAATTGATTATTACAGATTCTCCATAAAACTTTGTTTCAAGAAGTGAATTGTTTTCATAAACAGAAAATGTTTTTTGGGTTAATTTTATACCAAAAGTTCTGCCGTTCCAAACAATATTTTTTAATGTGGCCTCACCGATATCTTCATGGTTAAATGGTTTTATAGTTAGTTTGTTGGGTTCTATGTTCACACCAAAAGTTCCAAAAACAATAGCTTCCATTCCTGCACCTGCTGCTATTTGTACTGGCATTGAAGAGCGATCCTGTTCTGGAGCATCAATGCGGGGGTTTTGTGGCAGGTATGGAAAATGATCAATATATCTGATATTACGCTTTAGTACATCCCAACCTTTACCAGCAAATCCTTTTTGATACAAGTTACGAGAAATACGACCAGGCATACCAGCATATTGGCCACCGCCACCCCAATCTGAGTCAATTAAGTCCCAGTGTACACTGTCGCGACGGGCAATAGAATAAACGCCATATTTTCCTAAAAATTCACCTTCTTGCAAGTGGCTTACCAGTTTATATGCTTGGTTATCTGGCAGGTAATCTGTACCTAATAAATCAAACAGGTGGTAGGTCCAAATGGTTCCTTTTGTGCCATCAGGATAGTAATTATCAAACCATCCTAATTCTTCATTCCACAGGTAAGTATCTACTAAGCCTTTTAATTTATCGGCATTTTTAGTATAACGTTGTTGTAATTTGTTATTCTTTTGGGTTTTTGCCCAATCTGCCATGGTGTACAGTAAATCTATAGTTAAAGTGTTGGTAATTGGTACTGCGTGGTTGTAACCATCTGTGCGGATTTCAATAATTTTTTCGGTATTGTAACCCACATCTATTAAGCCAAGTTTATTGGTGTAATTTGTTTGCAATTCGTTTACCCAAGCTTGCATCCATTCCCATACGGTTTTACCTGCTGCTTTTTCGTTAAGGATGGCATAATCACCTGTATGTCTTATATAAGCTTCAATCATAATTTGAAGGGCAAAAGGTTCTTGGATATAAAGTATATCCCAGTGTGCACCGTTCCAGCCTACATAAGTTCTTTTTAATTGTACTTGCTCAAAGTCTGTTAAAATGGCACCTTTTAAACTTTCGGGGTCAAGCATAGCAAGTAAATCCGATGCGTAAGAGTTATCCCAACTAATAGTGTACGGCCATGTACCAACAGCCCAAAACACATCGGTAATGTAGTTCGGGTTTTCGTAACGGCTCATCATAACCGATAAAATACAACGGTAATAATACTCTTGAAGTTGTTTATTTGTACTAGTAAGTTTAGGGAGTTTATTATATGCCCAAGCAAGCATATCACGAGTTTTTTTGTCGGCACTTTGCATTCGTTCTTTTATATCCGATTGGTAAACTTCGGGAGCGCCATTTTGTGGCTCGTAAAATTTTACCGCAAAATAATAGGTTTCGGTTTTGCCTGGTGCAATACTAATTTCAAAACCTTTATCGCTAGTTTCTTTTATAGACGAAGATACTCGTGCTCTAGCCATATCGCTACCATAGGTAAACGCATCAATAGTATTGGGTACAGTATTTCCCTGTTTAAAATGACACACCATTTGATCGGCCACCTGATTTGGTGTAATGGTCATATTCAAATCCTTCGAATTACGATTGGTTAAGATTAGTTTAATGAACACTTCATCATCCTCAAAAGAAACATTAGTCCAGCTTTCAGCAGAGAAACTTACCCACTTTTTATTATATTCTTTATGAAACGTTGCTGTACGGTGGTAGCTATTAGGTTGCCATTTTTCATCTTGTGTCACCATTATCGACGGTGAATTTGGTCGAAAATTAGACCCTAGTGGATCTACACTTTTTCCATCATCTATCCACGATTTCCATTTGGTTGGTACATCGTCTTCAATAAGCCGCTCTGTCCCTTTATCAAAAAAGTTTAAGTTAAACTCATAACGTGGTGCGCCAATAGGTAAAAACCAAACATTGGTAAACTGTGTTACACTATATTGACGAGGTGATACAAATCCTCGGTAATTTACCAAAAGGACTTGTTCATCGTCAAAGGTCATATCCTCGCGATCCATGGCATAATACTCTGGATTGGCAGGGGTAAAGGCCGACTGTGCTAAAATGTTCTGTATTGTGGCAAAGAGCAGAACGATTAAATAAAATTTGATGTGCTTCATTTTATATATTTTATTATTATTCAATTGGTAATAAATCCGAACGCAGGATGGAGTCTCCGTTTTCATCCAAAATTAACCATTCGTTTATTCTTACCATACCTTTTTGGTCTTCTCTACCTTCAACTACAGGTAGTTTATCTTTATCGAAGAAAATCATTATCCCATCGGCAGAAACTGGCGCATTAAATTTTACGTGGTAGGTATTACGTATTTCAGAGTCGGACGTTTGCGTAAATTCAAGTTCTGTAAGGGTTTCTCCATGGCGCATAAACACGCGAAATTGGTCGTGAAGTGGGAAAATATCCCCACGATCGGCAATAACAGTCAATCCGCCTACCATTGTCGTTTTACCTAGGTTAGTACCCAACCATATATCAGCAGGGGCTTCTTTGCTTTTTCCTCCAAATTTTTTCGATACCCATCCGCTGTAATAACTACCATCGGTGGATTTTAGTGAATTGAAATGTCCATTAAAGTCCGATTGGCTAATGTTTTGATTCACATTTACAAAACGTCTGTAACGGTAAACCAATTCTTTTGTATTTGCTTTAAATACTTCCACGTTAATAATACTTCGTTCTGTTATTTCAAAAGGGCCAGTATATTTTTTGGCTTCGCTAATATTACTTCTACTTTCGGTAGTATAGTATATTTCAGAATTAGGTTCATTACAGGTTATGGTAACAATGGTTTTAGGTCTAAATGTTTCAAATTTGTCCGTTGCAATGTATTTATGAGAAATTTCAACCGGTGTTTTTTCCATGTAAGCATAGGTTGCATTGGAGTATTCACCAACATTACCACCATGATCTACGGCAGCTACTTTGTAGTAGTACGATTTATTTACCTGTACAGTAGTATCAACATACATTTGTCTATTTAATTCTGCTGTACTGTAGGTTTTATGAAATGTTATAGAATCTTTTGAAGGTATAAGCTCATTAATTAAGTTTTCTTTATCAGGTGCGAAGTTTGCTTTCTCGCCTCTATGAATTAGATACTTATCTACATCGTTTTCAAAATTTGTGTAAAACCATAAATTCACATAATCTTCAGGAGCCAAGGATGAAACATGGGCTGTATATACACCTTCTACTTTATTAGGTTTAGTATCATTCTCGTCATTATTTGGAGTGGTACATTTTATTGTTTTAGAGGCGATACCTTTGTTATTGAATTTATCAACAGGCTGTATTTTATAGTAATATGTTGTGTTTGGTGTAACACGATTATGGCCCCAACCACCATAATTAAGTTCTGTTTTATCTAAATATTGCGTTGTTTCAGAGGTTCCAATAAAATTTAAGGCTTTAGTTTCGCACAAAGGGTCTAAACTTCTATATACATTGTAATGACTAATTATATTGTTGTTATTGACTTGATTCCATGTTATACGAACTTCTTCATTGGATATTGCTTGCACCTGAATTGAAGGAGCAACTGGCTTTAAGTTAGATTTACTTGTAAGGCGTATGGTTTTTATACCGTGTCCATTAATTTCAAATTCAATTTCGTTATCGGTAACGGCAATTTCTGTTTTGTTTTTTTCAACAAGATTTAAAATATAAGCTTTATCAATACTTTGATCTAGGTTTAATTTCACTTTTACTTTAGATGTTTTTCCTTCTAATTCAAAAAACCGTATAATAAATCCGTCTCCATTGGCTTCTGCTTTTTTTAGTGTAGTACACACAACATTTTGTTTGTTAGTGCTTAAAAAAGAACGTTTGTTGGAGAGTTTGCCCTTCTTGTTTTTTTCAATAAATTGAGATGTAATGGGATGAGAACTATTCCAACCGAAATTATATGCTTTTCCTTTTTGCCAATTACCTGCGTGGCTATTAATTGAAAACGTATAATTTTTAGTTCCTGGTTGGTCTACCTGTACATTGGTTTGAAAGAAATTATTCATTAAATAGAGGAACATATTACTATTCTCTGGTTTTACGACATCTTCTTTTGGTCTTCTACCATCGTTGTTCCAGTATACAGGTCTTGGATGCCCATAATTTACCAAGTTAGTTTCTACGGTTGATAAGGTAACACCAAAGTCATCATTTGAGGCATCGGCAAAATGTTGAATGGCGTAGAACGATGATTCTGCAGACTCAAATTGTAATTCCTTATTGCCAGGTTGGGTTACCGCACCAGATAATTCATGATGATGCTGGTAATTTGGTACCTTTACAGGTATTGCGCAAAATGCGGCTTCTTTTAGATATCTATTCCATCCCGAAATTAAGGCTTCACCATTAGAGAGCTTATCAACTTCCAAATCAAAATCAAGTTTTTTCATGTTATGATGTACATAAACTACCAGTTTAACCTTTCCTGTTAAATAGGCATCTTGACTTATATGAACTTCGTCCATAACAGCACCTTTATAAAGTGTTATATTGGTAAAGTTTGTTTTTTTCCACGTTTTGCTAAAATGATCATAGTGAATGTATTCGCCCAATGCATAAGGTGAGCTTTTATCTATTATGTTTTTGCCCAATTCTTTGTCGATAACGTCTGATATTATGTTTTTCTGTCTATCAATAGTCAATTCATAAAAGCCATTTGTAATAGACGTTGCATCACTTAAAGACGAAGTGGAGTAGGTAGGCTTTTTTGTTTCTTTAATCGTGTAGGTTTGATAGCCCATTGCTGGAATATTTTTTGCAAAAAAAGCGAATCTGCCATCTGTTAATTTTTGCACTTTTATAGATTTTTTAGTGCTAGGGTCAATAAGCTTAAAATAAGGATAGGGCACCTCGTTTTCATTGAGGTACACGACTTCATTACGTTTCCAATTCAAACTGTTATAAACAACTATGGCATTAGATTTAGTTTGTATTTGCGAGCCTATTTTGTCCAAAGACACCTTTAATGCTTGGTCGTTATATGTTATGGCCTCGTCTACCAAGGTTTCGTGCATGGCATTTTCAGTTTCATAATATTTATGGTTTCCACCATCAAAACACCCATTAGTATGTTCGTGGTACATAACAATACGATTGTATGCCTGAAAGATATCTTTTTCAGGATAACCACCATCTGTATTCATAGCTATTGTAGCCAGTTTTTCAGTAGTAGGGATGGCGTAGTTGGCGCGTCTGGCTTTCGCTAAAAGATCGGCATCTATAATTTCTTGGTCGTTCCAACTATCTGGAGCATCTTTTGAAGTTTCCTCTATCATGCCAGGTTGCATCTGCGATTCAATATCCTCAAAATAGGTACTTACTAATGAGCATCTAAATTTTGGGTATTCGTATTTGCTATTCCATTCCTTTATGTTTTGGGCATTTTCTAAGGTTGGTATTGAAAAATCATGACTATCATAGGCTAAAATACAGTCGAACTTCCAGTCTAAATCTACATGGCGGTTTATAAGATGAGATATCCCTTCAATATCCCATGTAGAGACTTTATTGGGTGAATAGTATGAATCTGTACGAGCTAAAGGAACGTTTTCGGTATCTCCATCTGGACTCATCCATTTGAATGCCGGTTTATCGAACATATCCATTAAACAGTTAGGTGAGTTGCTTCCATGCATAAAATAGGAGATATCGGCCTCTTTAAGGTATAGTGGCCACGAGCGGGTAATTCCTGTGACATCATTAATTAAGGCGAGTTTAGATGGTTCAACATCTAGTTTATCTACTACATATCTATTCGGCGTATAAAAGCTTCTCGCTAACATTTCATAACCCACCATTTGTGAGGATATGGTATTGTGGTTGGCAGAAAAACCTATTCTTCCTTCGTTTACCCTTTGCTCAAACTCTTTTATTTTTTCGGGGGTTTGTTTTGATATCCAGCGGATTAAGGGTTCGCTAGTTTCAATATTCCAACGGAATTTATCGTTTTCATCCCAATCGTCGGTTTCTGCACAGTATTCAAGTGCGCTATCTATACCCGCCTCTCTTACTGCTTTTCGTATGTTTTGGTAATAGGTTATAAATCCTAAATCTTGATGCGATACGGCGGCATAATATACTTTCCATTTTTTTTGGGGATGCCATGTTATGGTTTTTTTGGATAAGACCTGCTTTTTAGCATTAAGTAATTCTAATGTTACCTGAGAAGTTTTTTTTACATCTACTAGCATGATATCATAAACATCTTCTCCTTTAGCTAAATGACCAAGGTCTTGATAATACGCATCAAAACCTTCGGCTTTTATTCTTACACCAAAATCCATTTTTTTACTATCATTAGTAACAGTAAGTTTTACAATTTGCTTTAAAGGGGCATTTTTTTGTGTTTTAGGAAAAAACGGTGTAGATTTTATATCCGTTATTTTGATTTTGTCATTTTGCGCACTTAATGTAAAATAAAACGTCAAGAATACTGTAATGGCTAAATTTTTCATAATCTAATTTTCATTATTATAAATTATTTTTATTGTACTTAATTCACTTTTTTGAAATGCCAAAATGGACTACTAGCATAAACCTTAACTTAACCTAATATTCTTTTTAATTTCAAAAGAGGACAAAGTGCATAAGACATGTTGTCAAATCATTTAGAATACTAATGTTTTGTTTGTGTTTACAGTAATTTTCAGATAAGTGGTTTTAGTTTAGTTTATATAACTATTTATTGAGTCATAGTTATATGAAATACAAATTTAAGCACAATTTACAGGTGCAAGTGAAGTTAAACTTGCTAGTTTTGAGTCAATATTAACATTGGGTTGATTTTTTATAGTAACTTTTTTAAAATAAAAACTCATTAATAGTAAAATTAAGTTTTAATATTAATGCTTCTTTTTAAGAATTGAGAAGGTGTTACTCCGTTATTAAACTCTTTAAATTTTTTGTTAAAGTGTTGTATTGTTGGAAAACCAGAATGTAGTGCTATGGTATTAATCGATTCATTTTTATTGTTTAACAAAAGTCTTTTTGCATGATTTATGCGGTATTCGTTTAAAAAAACAAAAAAAGACTTTCCTGTTTTTTGTTTAAATAGACGACAAAAAGACGGCTTAGTTAAACATGCGATATCGGCCATTTCTTGCAGTGTAATTTTGTTATGAAAATTGTTTTCAATATGGCTAAAAATGGTATTAACTAAATTATAATCTTTACTTGTTAGTTGGGGTAGGTAACCAGGACTAGCTAAAAAACTGTAATTATCTGCTTCGGTAAGTTCAAATAATAAATTAAATACAGCAATCCATTTACGAAGTCCTTTTTTGTTGTTTATATCTAACAGTAACGGTTTTATTAGATCACTTGTTTTTTGACTGAATGAAATGCCCCTTTCAGCGAGCTTAAAAAGCCTAACCAATGGTTGTAGTTCTTGAGCGTCTTTAAAAATATTATGCATGAAATCTGGAGGAAACTGGAGCGTAATTCGTTTGCTTCTATGGGGTTTTTCTAAATTGTCTTGAAATTCATGTTTAGTATTTACCCACATATGCGGTAGGTTAGAACCGACTAAAACTAAATCTCCAGATTTATAACTAGACGTATAATCTCCAATATATCTAACGCCTTCGCTTTCTAATATTAAGGTTAACTCAAGTTCTGGATGAAAATGCCAAGGCATATCAAATGAAGGAAGATCAATGTAGGTGCATCGAAATGGCGTTTCCTTATCAAATATTATTTTGTAAAATGATGCTTTCATTTTTAATTAAAAAGTGATTTTTAAGACTTAGGGGGTATCAAGTTTAGCTAAAATAAAAAATAACATCATGACATGATGTATGTTTTGATTAAAAAGTGCATTAAAATATGGACTTATTGATAAGTAAAATGGCTATCTAGTTTTTAGATAGCCATTTGGTGTAATAGTGCAAGAATAGGTTGTTTGTTATTCCGTTTTTAAACTGTATGTTTCTATCGAATATTTTCCAATCTTTAATTCTGGAGCAACAGGTACCGGATTCTCTTCTATAATATTAGTGTGATTATGAGATTTAATATCAAAGTAAGATGATATGTTTACCGTTTCATTGGTGTCTTTTACATTATACATTCTTGCAATAAAATCTTCAGAATCTTCCGCTTTTTTTACGGTTGTAACAATAACATTTTCAGAATTAATAGAGAAGAAACTTACTTGTTCTGGTAAATATGGTTTTGCAGCTGTTACTGGATTTAAAACCACCTGTATAGGTTCGTTTTCCTGTTTGGCAACTTTTTGTCCTGTAATGCTTCCTGCCTTCGTGGATGTAAATACATTATGAAAGTTGTGGTTGCCTCCTTGAGAATACTCATTACCTTCCCAATGGCAAGATGTTCTACTTGCTAATAAGAGGTTTTGTAATAGCGGTGTGCCGTTAGTTTTTTCTGTAGGGTCTATCCAATCGGCAGCCGCTACAGAAGAACTTAAAGTAACCGATATATCATCATCAGTAGCCGAAATCCAATCTATTATAGCTCTAGGGTGTACATCTTTACAAAGTGGCGTATAACGTTCTCCTGCTGTTTCAATTTCATCTTTACCAACGCGTACGCTACCAAAAGGGACTTCGTGAGCTATTTCTGGGTTATCCATATTTAAAGGGAAGGCTGTTCTAAATTCTCTGTATAATTCTCCAGACCAATTACGTAAACTGGTATTAAAATAAACACGTTTTAAGTCGTGGTATAAAGTAACATCTTGTCTTACTATGGCATGTTTTATTTGTTGTTCAAGTCTATATTTTGTATAAACAGTACCGTTTTCTAAAATTTTCCATTCGGGATTGTGGGTACTTACTTGGTCATAATCCTTCATGGTTGGTTGTTGTACGTCTCCAAATTCGCCTGCTCCATTTCCAATAGATTCCATGGTAAATACATCGCCAGCTTTAAATACACTACTATCAAATAATTCCTTTTTTAATTCTTTATCATACACACTAGTAATTCCTCCTTTTGCAAAATTAATAGTGTAAAAAGGGTTCTCGTAAGTACTTGTGGTGTTAGAGTTGTTTTTATTTTTAGAAGATGGTTTTTTATCTTGTAAATAATAGGTAGCATAACCAATAGAAGGAATAGCCTTTGCAATAAAAGTAACATCAATAGTTTTAATACTACCATCGTTATAATAGCTAGCGTTTGCAGTTTGAGATGGTACTATTTTATTGTCTGCACTTACAATACTTATGTTTTTTGTGTTTCCTTTAGTAAAATTTAAAGTTGTAGTTACGGGGTCTGTTCTTTTCCAAGATAAACTATTAAAAAGTACTATAGGTTTTCCTAATTTATTATTCTTTTTGATTTTAGATGAAATAAGTTCTATGCCATCATTTAAAAGGTTTTGTCCCATTGTTCTAGACTTTACTAAGCTTTCTTTAAACAGGTTGTCTGTAACATCACCATCATGACCACCCCAACCGTGATCGGGATAAATTTTGGCTTGCCAAGCTTCATCAAATGCATCAAAAGGGTAAGGGGATAATTCGGGTTCTATTTTATTAGCAATGGATAAAAACTTTTCGGCAGCAGGTAGTAACTTAGAGCCTTCTCTACTTGCAGTAAGAGCTTCATGATGTCCCGGACCGTGAATATACACCCATACATTTGGGCGTTCTCCCATAATGGTATCTATTTTAGTAGCGTTTTTTTCTGCTAAAGGAAAAAATTCATCAACAGTCATTAATTCCATTTTTGGTAAGTTAACTTTAATCGCTTTACCTTCAGCATCTTTTACCTTATCAAACGTATTCCAATTTTCAATATAATCAGAATAATCTATTGCAGGTAACATATCTTGGCTAGATAGCAAAGGTGTTTGTGTTTTTCCTTCTGCGAAACTATTTTCCCAGTATAGTATTTGTTCAGCACCATATTTCATTTTGTTATTCATGTCTCTGGAAAGGTACATCAAGTCGTTACCATAATGACCTGGAGAATATGTAAAAACAGAGCTGCCGTCTGGACTAGCCCAATGAAACATGCCTTTTGCATGCCTACTAATTACCATGTAATCTACGCCAGCTTTTTTTAATATTTGAGGGAGTTGCATTGTTTTACCTGGTACATCAACGTTCCAGTATACTTTAGAGTCGTAACCTCCAAAGGTTTTTTTAACCCATTTTTTACCTAAGTATAATTGTCTTACCTGGTCCTCGGCATCATACATATCCTCATAGGGGCAATTGTAAGTTGCTCCAACAGATATTAATTTTCTTTGCAATAATGTGGTGATTTGTTCTTCAGATTCTGGGTGTCTTTCTATATATTCACGTAGCATTAATCCATCCTCAATATCAAAGCCGTAATCTTCCCTTATAAAAGCATCTTCAAGTACGGGAGCAAGAAGTAAGGTGTCTCTTAAAATTTTACACACTTCAGGTCTATCTACCCAAGCAATATCTTGATGACTAGAGTTCATTATGGATACAAGTCCAGTTTCGTGTTTTTTATCAAAAAAATCATCATAAGTATTAAAAAATTCTGGTTTGTATAATTTGGTTAATGAAGCCGTCCAATGTGGGTTGTAGTTGGTAACGTTATGGAATAAAAAAGGACCTTCAATATCAGATTTCATTGTTATACCGTCACCTTTTTCAAAGGTTAAAACAATCTCTTGATTGTTTTGAACAATAGAGAACGATTTTTTTGGTGCAGCCATGTTGAATGATGTTTTGGCTAATTCGCCTTGGCTGCTAAACGTTTTGACTTTACTTTTATTCTCATCTGAAATAATATAAACCGATCTGCCTGCAAAATGCGCAGGCGCATCAACATAAAGCTTACCGTCTTTTTGTTTAATACTAAAAGCAGCCTCGTCTGTAACCGATTTATTTATGCGTTCCACCACGTCGGTTCCTTTAAAAATCATAAACCAACAGTTTGAATTTTTTTTATGCCCAAGGACTTTAATTTTTGCACTTTCTCCTTTTTTTAAGGAAGATGTTGGTACGGTTAAACGAAAAGCTCCAATGCCATCGGTATTTAAATCTCGTTTTACTAAAATGTACTCGGCATTACCGTTGCCTGGGTTTTTTGTTATAGAAAGTGAGCCATCTTTATTAGAGTTAAAAGTTAATAATGGCTTATCATTGACAAAAACATCAAACGATTCTCTAAGATTGAAATCAATATCACTAAGCATAAAGAAGTTTACTTGGTCTTTAGCATAGTCTTTAGGGACCTCACCAGTTAAGAATTCAAATCCTTTTTTTCCTGTTGTAGCTCTTGCTATCATAGAAACATTTAAATCTTCTCTTACGGATGGGTACAAGAAATATTCTGAACCCCAAAGCATTTCTTTATAACCCTCAATATCATCTTTACAAATTTGATGTAAACGATAATTGGTGTTAAGGCTTTCTATGTGTCCAGTACTACCAGAACCTCCATGAAAGGGTATTGATTTTGTAATATTTATTGTATCATCATGGGCATAACAGGTGCTCATAGTAACTAATATTATCCCAATATTGTAAAATAAATTGTGGATTAATTTTCTGTTTTTGGTTTTCATTTTCTTAATGTATTAGTTTTATTTAGTTTCTAGTTTAAAAGTTTCAATAGCATATTTACCAAGTCCTATTTTTATAGGCATAGGTTTATAGTTTTCTTCTATTAAATTAGTAGGTTTGCAATTTATATTTAATTTTAGGTTTAGGATATTATGGTTGCCTTCGAGAATTATGGTTTTGCATCTGTTTAGTTTAGTAGATACATTTAAGGCTTGTATACTACCAACATAAAGGAGTAGAAAACAAAAACCAATTTTAGAATAAATAGAAGGTTTTTTAGTTATTGATATCATAAGTGGTTGGTTTAAAATTGAGTTTTATGCAAAAACTAAATCGGTTTAGTTACAAATATATTAAATAATTTTAGTTTTATTAGTGTTAAATATTTTTGGTTTTAGCCTGTTTTTAAAAGTGTTAACAACAATATTAGTAGGTTTTGTCTTTTAGCATTAGTATACATGTTGTTAAGCAGACTCGTTTAGTTGTTTGTCGAAATCTTAATTTTATTAAATAATTGAAAATTATATTTATAAGAAGAATAAAAATTATAAAAAAATAGGTGTAAAGTAGAATTTCGTAAGTCTTAAAAGGAATATTGTTAGAGAGCAATGTCGTTAAATGATGATAACCATAAAGCTCCGGTTTTTTAAAAAAGATTGCTAATTAAAATCATTTTAGCCATTTAACTCTGAAATTAATTTTCAAAAACACAACATTTAGGATAGACATAATTTATCCGTTTTTAGTTGCAGTTATACCTTAAAATTCTAATTGATTAGAATTAAAATGAATAAAAAATTTTAACATAAATTATATATTAATAGTCTAGAAACATGCAAATAAAATTCATATTAAGAAAAACAGTTTTTATATTTTTATTTTCCTGTAATCCCCAAGTTGAAGTTACAGATTATACACAATACGTAAATCCTTTTATTGGTACCCAAAACGAAGGCCATACGTTTCCTGGCGCAACAACCCCACATGGAATGGTGCAACCAAGTCCAGAATCTTACAACACCTATTATAAAGGTTATGAAATGGATCATGTTGCGGGCTATCAATATAACGACCCTTGGTTGTTAGGTTTTACCCAAACACATCTAAATGGGGTTGGCTGCCCATCAATGTCAGATATTTTATTGCTTCCAATTAATACGGATACCATCAATAGTGAATCTCGGTTTAATTTTAAATCAACTTATAGAAAAGAAACAGAAATAGCAAAACCAGGATATTATAAAGTCTTATTAGACGATTTTAAAGTAAAGGCAGAACTTACTGCTACCGAGCATGTCGCTTATCATAAATATACTTTTGATAACCCTGAAGAAGCACGACTACTCATAGATTTGCAATATGGCGTATCTTGGGATATCAACACCATATCCTCGAATATATTGGAAGCCTCCCAACAATTTGAGAGTGAGTATGTATTATCAGGCTATAGAAAAGCAAAAGAATGGGCCGCTAGAGATTTATATTATGTAATTAAATTTAGTAAACCAGTAGTAACCAAGCGCCAATTACCAACTCCTAAAGATAATACAGAGAAAGCACCTCGATATGTATTGGATTTTAATATGGAAGGCCATCAGGAACTTGAAATTTTGATAGGGGTATCAACCGTAGGTATTGAAGAAGCAAAAATGAATTTAGAAGCAGAAGTTGCTTCATGGAATACGTTTGATAGTGTTAGAAAAAACACCAACCAAAAATGGAATGCTATTTTAAACACTATTTCTATACAAGGAGGTAAAAAGAAAAAAGAAGCCTTTTACACGTCTCTGTATCATTTATATATTCAACCTAATAATATTGCCGATGTAGATGGGCAGTATCGAAGTGCCAACTCTGGAATTCAAAAGGCGTCTAGTGGTAAATATTACTCTACATTATCCTTATGGGATACATTTAGAGCGGCAAACCCTATGTACACAATTTTAAGTCCAGAATTGGTTAGTGATATTAACACATCAATGTTAGATAGTTATACACACATGGTGACAGATTCTCTTAATCCTAAAGAAGCCAATAAATATTTACCAAGATGGCAGTTATGGGGAAAAGAAACCCATACCATGGTAGGTAATCACGCTGTACCAGTAATTGTTGATGCGTATTTAAAAGGAATAAAACCCAAACAGTATACCGATGATGATATTTTTGATGCCGTATGGACCACTGTAACAAAACCACATTACCGTAATCATGTACAATTAATAGATTCCTTTGGTTACATTCCTTATGATGTTAAACTATCTTCAATTGACGATGGAAGGGAAACCGTATCCAGACTTTTAGAAGGTATATATGATGATTATGCGGCGGCAAGGTTTGCTGAAAAATTAGGCAAAAGTGACGAAGCCGATTTTCTTTATAAGCGAGCAAGGTATTACAAGAATATTTATGATAAAGAAAGTGGGTTTATGCGCGGTAAAAATGCTGAAGGTGTATTTAAAGAACATGTAGATGTTACCGAAGTTGTTGGAGAGTGGTTAGAAGGTTCAGATTTTACAGAAGGGAATGCGTTTCATTATCAATTTCATGTACTTCATGATATTCCCGGTTTAGTTGAAACCATGGGAGGTAAGGACGCATTTGCTCAAAAACTGGATGATATGTTCTTTTCAGAATCTAAACCAGAAGTTAAAACCTTAGTATGGAACATACATGGTACTTATGGGCAATATTGGCACGGAAATGAACCCTGTCATCATATACCCTACCTATATAAATATACCAACACACCAGAAAAAACCGATAAAATAATTAAAACCCTTGTAGATGATTATTACGATACAAAACCCGACGGACTCATGGGTAACGATGATTGCGGGCAAATGTCGGCATGGTATATGTTTTCGGTATTAGGATTTTATCCCGTAAATCCTACCGGAGGAGAATATATTTTAGGAGCGCCCCAGATTAAAGAAGCTACAATAAAATTGCCGAATAGCAACACCTTTACAATTAAAGCCAATAATTTAAGTGATGAAAATTTAGTGGTAAAATCGGTAACTTTAAATGGTGATAAATTAAATAGAAATTACATTACCCATAAAGACATTATTAACGGAGGCGAGTTAATTTTTGAAATGGTTGAACCCACAAAAAAATCAAATTAAACAGTAAATCTACCTAACTTGATTATTTAAAATAACAAAGCATTAGTTTTCATTGAAAAAAACAGGATACTAGTCTAGTTTCCATGTGTAAACAATAATTTTTTTTAGATAAAAGACACCTAGTCGTATTTTTTAAATTTATTAAAAAAGGGTTAAAAAACACTAAATCGGTATTGTATTTCAAAATAATTTATATATTTGTCTATATGTATATACATAATGATTTGCATTGTTATTAAATACGAGGTCATATGTGCTACAGATAAAAATATTTAACATTTAATTTCTATTAAAAAAATGAAAAATTTCAAGTTTAGTGTCTTGTTTTTTGTATTAATGCTATGGAGTAGTCAATCTCTTTATGCGAGGTCTTTAAGTATTGCTTCAAAAGCAAAAGTTACCGCTTCCTCGTCTTTAAACAAAAAGAACAATAGCTCAAAAATTAATGATGGAATTATCGCAGTGAAACACCAAGGAAACTGGTTGGCGAAATCCAAAAATGCCTGGGTTGAACTTAACTGGGATACATCTCAATTAATAAATAAAGTAGTAATTTTTAATCATCCAGAACCAAACTCTAGAATTTTAAAAGGTAAATTGGTTTTTAGTGATGGTAGCTCAATAGAAGTTGTTTTACCTCAAGACGGCAGTGCCAAGGCAATAGAGTTTGAAGAAAAAAACACCAAAACCGTACGCTTTATAGTAGAACAATCGAATGGTAATAAAATGGGGCTTTCAGAAATTGAAGTATATGCATCCCCTAATCAGTACACCACTCCTGTAGAATGGGTAGATCCTTATATAGAAACTAATAGAGGACGTTTCTTCTTATTTGCAACAGGTTCGCGCCCTTATGGCGTGGTTAGTGCGGCACCAATGACTATCAATTGGAACAATAGTGGAGGTGGTTACGCCCATAGTTCAGATAGTATTTTAGGGTTTCCGCAAATTCATGCATGGACACTCTCTGGTTTAAATCTAATGCCAACCTTGACTAGCGTAAACCCAACAAAAGGGGAAGATGCCTGGAAGTCTTCTTTTAAGCATGATGATGAAATTGTGCAACCTGGATACCACCGTGTGTTCCTTCCAGATAGTAAAGTATGGGTAGAACAAACCTCTACCGATCGTGTTAGTTTTTACCGTTTTAAATGGACGGAAGATGTTGAGTCGCAATTATTGCTTTCTCTTGGAGGCTTATTAGGTAATAGCACAATGACCAATGCAGATGTTACTAAAATTAATAATAAAGAATTTGAAGGGTCTATAAGTTCTGTTGACAGAGCCTATAATGTGGGGCCAAAAGACGTTAAAATATATTTTGTTGTTCAAGTTGATGAAAAATGGCAATCTCTTGATGGTTGGAATGAAGACAAAAACTTTACAGATATTTCATCTTTAAAAGGCGATAATGGAGGTGTATCCATGAAATACAAATCTAAAGCAGGAGATGAGGTGCAGTTAAAAATAGCCATTTCATATACCAGCATTGAGAATGCACGAAATAATTTAAAAACAGAATGTACCACTTGGAATTTTGATACGGTTGCGCAAGATAGTAGAAACCAATGGAACGATTGGATGAGCAATATAAAGGTTGAAGGTGGTACCGTGGCACAGCGTATTAAATTCTATACAGATCTTTGGCATGTATTGCTTGGGCGTCACCGAATAAATGATGTAAACGGTGATTACCCAGATCGTACTACCGGTAAAAAAGAGAATACCGGAAACTTAACTGATGGTTTTATTACCGATGCTAATTTTTTAGTAAAAAACCCAGGTTTAGATGCCAATGGGAAGGTAAAACATAACATGTATAACTCCGATGCTTTTTGGTTAACCCAATGGAATTTAAATGTGCTTTGGGGATTGGCATGGCCAGAAATACAAGACGATATGGCATCATCGATGGTTGCTTATTCTAATAATGGCGGTCTATTACCACGAGGTCCTTCGGGAGGAGGATATTCATTTATCATGACGGGGTGCCCTTCTACAAACCTTATAGTTAGTGCATACATGAAAGATATACTTACTAAAACCAACCCTGAAAATGCTTTTGAGCAAATTAAGCAAAACCATATGCCAGGTGGTATGATGGGGGGTGGAGAGTTCTTTAAACACGACCTAGAATTTTATGCAGAAAACGGTTGGTGGCCTAATAATGCAGGGATTAATATTGAAGCGGCATTTCAAGATTGGGGAGCAGCTCAAATGGCTTATAAGTTAGGTAAAACTGATGATTATGACTACTTTATTAAAAGATCGGACTCTTGGAAAAAATGTTTTAATGAAGAACATAAATTATTGTTCCCAGTAGATCATAAAGGAAACTTCACGCATAATGATCCATTAAGAGGATGGGGATACGTTGAAGCCAATGCGTGGCAAGCAACTTGGGGAGTCTCTCACGATATTCCTGGATTAGCTCAATTAATGGGCGGAGATGATGTGTTAACCGACAAATTGGGCTTTGCCTTTGATAAAGGAAAAGATAGCGATTTTGTTTACAGTTACAGTAAAGGTTATGTGAGTTATGCCAACCAACCAGGCTGTTCTAATGCACATGTATTTAGTTATGCCAATGCGCCGTGGCTTACTCAATACTGGGTAAGACAAGTAAATGAAAAAGCTTATGGAGGTATCACACCCGATTTAGGTTGGGGTGGTCATGATGAAGACCAAGGACAAATGGGAGGTGTTAGCTCGTTAATGTCTATAGGTTTATTTAATATTATTGGTACAGAGTCTCAAAAACCTTTTTATGAAATTACAGCTCCTGTCTTTGATAAAGTAACCATAAAACTTGATAATCAGTATTATAAAGGAAAAGAGTTTGTTATTAAAACATACAATAATTCTGCTGAAAATTGCTATATACAAAAAGCAAAATTAAACGGAAAAGAGCTAAATAACTTTTGGTTTTACCATGATGATTTTGCTGCTGGAGGAGAACTAGAAATATGGTTAGGAGATAAACCTAATAAAAAATGGGGCTTGCAAACACCTCCACCAGTGAATACAATTAAATAACAATACAATATAGCTTTAATAGTAAACAAAGCTTACTTAAAATATTAAAAATGAATAGAGAAACTAGTCAAAAATTGCTGCCTGTTGTTAGCAATAAACCAAATAAAAGCACCTATAATCTTAACCCTATACATAAGCTGGTAGAAGGACAAATAGCTGTTGGTTATAACAGTTTAGCGAGTAGGTTAAAATCCGAAAAAACAATTATTATAGATGGCTATGTAGGTGTAGATTGGATTGAAATAGTAAACAATTTAACAGCGATTTTAAAAAGCAATGGATTTACAGTAAGTACCTATAATATACAGGAATGTTTAAAACCTGAAAATGAGTTAAATAATATAGTTGCACCATATTTAAATGGTGACGACCCTGTTTTTGGTAAAAAAACAGATTTAAAACTTCTGGATTATTTTGAGAAAGAAAAGTTGGCTAATGTAAAACTAGAAAACAATGCAGATATACAAATAGTTTATGGAACCGGTGCAGCATTATCTAGTATTAAAGGTTGTTTAGTGTACGTAGATTTGCCCAAAAACGAATTACAGTACAGAATGCGGGCAAACGCCATAACAAATCTTGGGTTTTCAAAGTTGAAACCGCACAAACAAATGTACAAGCACTTTTATTTTGTAGATTGGGTGGTTCTAAATGAAGAAAAAAAGAAATTACTTCCAAAATTTGATATAATTATAGACCAACAACGTCCAGAGGAACCGACTTGGACAGAAGGTGAGGCTTTAAGGAAAAGTTTAACCAATATATCTCAAAACTTTTTTAGAGTAAGACCTTGGTTTGAACCAGGTGTTTGGGGAGGTAATTGGATAAAAGAACATATTGAGGGGTTAAACCCTAATGTACCTAATTACGCATGGTCTTTTGAAATGATTGTGCCTGAAAACGGATTAATATTTGGAGATCAAAATGGGTGGTTAGAAGTATCTTTTGATATGTTAATGTTTCTAGAACATAAAAATGTATTAGGTAATGCCGCCAATCGTTTTAAATATGATTTCCCAATTCGTTATGATTTTTTAGATACTTATGATGGTGGTAATCTTTCTGTACAATGTCATCCAAAACCAGAGTATATAAAAACTGAATTTGGAGAAAATTTTACCCAAGATGAAACCTACTATATTTTAGATGCAGAAAACGATGCCGAAGTATATCTTGGTTTTCAAGAAGATATTAATCCAGAAGAATTTAAAACTGCTCTAGATAATAGTTACCAAACTAAAGCAGAGTTAGATGTTGAAAAATATGTGCAAAAAATGCCAGCAAAAAAGCACGATTTGTTTTTAATACCTCATGGTACTGTACATTGCTCTGGAATTAATAATATGGTGCTAGAAATAAGCGCAACCCCTTATATATATACTTTTAAAATGTATGATTGGCAACGTTTAGATTTAGAAGGAAATCCAAGACCTTTAAATATAGAAAGAGCTTTTAAAAACTTAAACTTTAACCGTAAAGGAACGGTGGTGCAAGATACATTAATATCTAAACCTACGGTTGAAGCGCAAGGAGAAGGTTGGGAAAAAATACACTTGCCAACTCACCCTGATCATTTTTATGATGTATACAGGTATGAGTTTGATGATGAGGTGGAAATTGAAACTAAAAATCAATGCCATATCCTAATGCTTGTAGAGGGTACAGCAGTAGAATTAAGTGTGGCTAGCCAGCAACAAACATTTTATTATGCAGAAACTTTTGCTGTACCTGCAGCAACCCAAAAGTATAGATTAAAAAATAAAGGAAATAGTAAGGCAAAAGTAGTCGTTACTTTTGTAAAAGAAGACGCATGTTAAAATTTAAACATTTAAATAGCCTTGAAATTTACATTTCAATAGCTACACTGGTATGGTTTACCTCTTTACAGGGGCAAGAATCAACAGTTTGGGAAATAGGTAAAGCTGATAATAATAGCTCAGAATTTGCTTTGGCAAATTCTGAGTATACTAAGTTTTTAGAACATGATTTTGGTTGGGAAGATCGCTTTTATTTAATAGGTTCTTCTAATGAAAAAAAAGATTTCCCTTTTGTGTTGCCAGGTGCAATGGATTATTGGGGCGGTACTTCGGTATTAGCGGGCATACGTCCGCATGAAATAAATATTCTATTCGGGATTAATGAAAAACCTAAAAACAGCTCGTGGAGATTGGTTGTTGATATTTTGGATTGTAATCCTGAGAAACCTCCATTATTTAAAGTAAGTGTTAATGGTAAATCATGGAAGTTTAAGTTAGAGAACGGGCAGAACGCCGAAGCCTTAAAAGGAGAAAATAGCGGTACAAAAGAACAAATATTGAGTATTCCTATTTCTGAAGAGTTTATAAAAAATGGAGGAAATAGAATACAATTAACAACTTTAGAAGGCAGTTGGTTAGTTTTTGATCAGGTTCGATTAGAAGGCCCAGAAAATATAGAGTTGATAAAACCAGAAAAGGTTTTTTTAAGGGATGTTTCAACGGCAGATTACGAACTAAAGGTAAATGGAAAAGAAATTCAGCCATTGTTGTTGGATGTTCAGCACCTTTCAAAAAGTCCATTGCTTCAAGTAAGGGTAGATAATAAAATTATATTCGAAGAAACTGTAGAGCACGGTAGAAATATTTATGAAGCACCCATGCCAGCAGTAAATACAATAAAAACCAGTAGTTATACTGTCTTATTAGATGGTAAAATTATTGAAGAAGGAAACATGAAAAGAGGGCCGCAAAAATTAAATGCTCTTTCGGACTATGTGGATACAAAAATAGGAACGGGGCATTCTAGATGGATGATTGCTCCTGGACCATGGATGCCCTTCGGAATGGTTAAAATAAGTCCAGATAATCAAAAAAGTGGCTGGCAAGCAGGATACCAACCTTCATTTGAAAGTGTGGGTACTTTTAGTCATATACACGAATGGACCATGGCTGGTTTAGGAACTTTTCCAACAAATGGGCCCTTAATTACAGAGATAGGGAATCCAGGAGAACCAGATTCTGGTTACCGTTCTCGCGTAGATAAAAAGTCGGAGCAGGCTCCTTTAGGCTATTATTCTGTTTTGCTTAGTGATTATAATATTAAGGCAGAACTAACGGCTACTACACGTGCTAGTTTTCAGCGTTATACCTACCCTAAAGATAAATCAAACTCTAGGATTCTAGTAGATCTTCAAATACCTTCAGAATATACATATCAAATTGAAGAAGCGTATTTTAAAAAAATAAACGATTATAAAATAGTTGGCTATAGTAAGCAAATATCGCCTTCGGTTTGGGGAGAAGGTCATTATAGAAAGCACTATATAGAAGGGGGAGACGAGCCCAAAGAATGGGATGATATAGCACAAGAGTACACCGTGCATTTTGTAATGGAATTTGATAGACCAATTAAGGGTTTTGGCATTTGGGTAGATGGAAATAAAGAAGAAAACAAGGGGGTAACTATTACAAATACCGAAGAGTTAAAAGTTGAAAATCCTGAGGGCATTGGAGCTTATATTGAATTTAATACCGAGGAAAACCAAGTGGTACAATCAAGAACCGCTATATCTTATGTCAGTATTGAAAATGCCGCTCTTAATTTAGAACAGGAAATAGCAAAGCCCTTTGGATGGAGTTTTGAAAAAGTACGTGCAAATCAAGAAAATATTTGGAACGATTTGTTTGAGAGAGTCTTGATTACAGAAAATGACCGGTTAGAAAAAACAAGGTTTTATTCAAACATGTATCGTGCTTTAGTAAGTAGAAATATATTTAGTGATATTGATGGTAGCTGGGTAGATGCTGAAGAGCAGGTTCAAAAAATTAAAGACACAAACGGTGTCGCTTTAGGCTGTGATGCATTTTGGAATACCTTTTGGAATTTAAATCAATTTTGGAATCTAGTCACACCAGATTGGTCATCCAAATGGGTGAATTCTCAATTAGGAATGTATGATGCTAATGGCTGGTTAGCTAAAGGTCCAGCAGGAATGGAATATATACCGGTTATGGTTGCAGAACATGAAATTCCTCTTATAGTAAGTGCTTACCACATGGGAGTTGGTGATATAGATGGGGAAAAAGCTTTTGAAGCTGTTTATAAAATGCAGACAACCTTGGGGCAAAAAGTTGGTAATGGTTATGCGGGGAATAGAGATTTAGAGCCTTATTTAAAATACCATTATGTACCATATAATAAAGGGCGTTTTTCAAATACACTAGAGTATTCTTTTGATGATTTTTCGGTAGCACAACTAGCAAAATCATTAGGAAAAGATAAAGAATATGACGAATTTATTCAAAGGGGGTATTGGTGGAAAAATGCAATAAATCCAGACGGAGGTTTTGCTCATTTAAGACATTCTGATGGTTCTTGGTTTCCCGATTTTGACCCCATTAAAACGGCAGGTAATTTTCAATTTGTTGAAGGAAATGCGTGGCAGTTAACCTTTTTTGTTCCGCAAGATGTTCCTGCACTAGCGGCCATTGTTGGTGAGGGCGAATTTGCAAAACGTTTGGATGATGGGTTTAATATAAGCAGTCCTTGGCGGTACAATGCACCTAATGAGTTGTATTGGGATTTTCCAGTCACACAAGGAAATCAACAATCTATGCATTTTTCATTCCTGTTTAATTGGGTTAAAAAACCTTGGTTAACGCAAAAATGGAGCAGAGATATTATGGATAGGTATTACGGTTTCGGAGTGTCTAACGCTTATTTAGGCGATGAGGATCAAGGACAAATGAGTGCATGGTTTCTAATGGCATCTTTAGGGCTTTTTCAAACCGATGGAGGAGTTCGAGTAGATCCTATTTATGAAATAGGAAGCCCAATTTTTGAAAAGGTAGAGATCGATTTGGGAAGACGCTATGGAAGAGGAAAATCTTTTATAATTGAAGCAAAAAACGCATCGTATAACAACAAATATGTACAAAGTGCAACCCTCAATGGTAAAAAGTTAAATAACTTTTGGTTTTCTAGTAAAGCACTCTTAGGTGGAGGGAAGTTAGAGTTAGAAATGGGCCCAGAACCTAATAAAAAATGGGGCGTAGCAAACATGCCTAAGCCTGCAATTAAGCATAAAAAATAGGTAGAGTACAACCATATTGCTTAATTAATTATACCAGTGGTGTAGTGTTTTTGTTATATATTTGATATTATTAAAACAGGATAATTATGGAATTCAAACTAGACCAGTCTAGTCCTATACCTTTATATGCACAAATTGAAGCATATTTAAGAAGCTTAATGCAAGAGGAGGAGTATGCTAAGGGTGATAAACTTTTGCCTAAAGAGGTTGCTTTATCGAAAAAATTGGGAGTATCACGGAATACCATACGCCAAGCGATTAACCAATTGGTAAATGAAGGGTTGGTAGAGCGTAAAAAAGGAGTGGGGACAAAGGTGGTTACTAAAAAAATATCTACTCGACTTGATAATTGGATAAGTTTTACCAACGAAATGCGTAGTAAGGGAATAGAAGTTGTAGATTACTATATGGCTATTGAATTGACTAGAGCAACTGCTGAGGTTTACCAAGCCTTAGGAGTTGCAGAAGGTAAAGATATATGGAAACTAGAGAAGATTAGAGGATCAAAAAAAGGTAAGTTTCTGTATTCTGTTTCGTATTTTCATCCTAGAGTAGGGATTACAGGCCGTGAGAATTTTAAAAAGCCACTTTATGAATTATTGGAGACCGAACACGATATTATTGTTTCAACATCTAAAGAAAGGTTAAAAGCGATAACAGCAAGTCGTAAAATTTCTGAAGCATTAGGAATATGCGACAATCATGCCGTATTAGAACGGGAGCGTTTGGTCTTGGATGTTGGAGATAGACCCGTTGAGTTTAATAAAGTATATTACCATACCGATTATTTTACCTATGATATCGATATTAAACGTGATCTTTAAAAATGGGTTATAAGTGTTTTATTTTAAAGGCTGATTATATATAGTTTAAAAATATCTAATGTCGGTTTTAATGCCCTTTTGTCTGACGCTTAGGGGCGATAGAATCTAAAAAAATAACCCAATATTTTTTCGTGTTACGCTTTTAGGTATGCAGTAAACAGCGTGCTTTTCGCTTTTTATGGCATACTATAAGTTTATGATAATACCGCCCTTTTTAAAGTTGCTATTTTGATATTTCTGATAAAATTAAAAATGTATTGGTGTCACCAAATTGCATTAATTTATCTAATAATTTCTGTAAGCATAATTGATTTTTTACAACCACTTTTAAGTGAATATTTTGATTTCCGGTAATACGATGAGCATCAGTTATTTCGGGGAATTCAATAACTTTATCAATTACATATTTTAGTTTTCCAGGAAAAACTTTTAATAAAATAAAAGCTTCTAAATCATAGCCTATTAACTTATTGTTTATTTGTATATTATATTTTTTAATAACGCCTTCTTCTTCTAATTTTTGAACACGTTCTCTTACCGAAGATGGAGATAGATTTATTTTTCTTCCAAGATCTGCAAATGATAAGCGAGAATTCTCCTTTAAAATATTTAATAATTTTTCATCTGTATTATCTACCATTGAATCGTTATTTTTTTGTTGTTTTTATGTTATTTAAACGGTAAATATATTAAAAATAACAATTAATCGATTTTATAACGTTTGTAAATGGTTGTAATTTTGAGTTTTTATCAATAGAATTGAATTAATTGTAGATATTCAATATGTAAAAAGGTAAAATCATACGAATTACAAGCTAAATACAAATATATGATTGAGAATTTAATAACAAAAACATTGGATGAGAAGTTTAAAGCACTTGAAGCGGAAAATGCTCCAGGGCAGGAGGTAAGGCAAGACTTAAGTCAGCTCGAGCATATAATGAAGGGGGGCAAACTTACAGGAGTACCTGTTGATTTTTCTCACGGAGATGTCGATGCGTTTCCACCAACTCCAAATTCTGATAGTTATTGGCAAGAGGGGTTTAAGAAAGGAGGTGCGCAAGCTTATACAGAGTATCGGGGGGCTTTAAACATTAGAAAAACTTTAGCTAAGCGTTTAGGAGATTTTACAAAGAAGCCTGTTTTGGCAGATAGTGAATTAATTTTAACACCAGGTACTCAAGGCGCATTGTTTTTGGCTTTAGGGGCAACCGTAGCCACAGGAACTAAAGTGGCGGTTGTAGAACCAGATTACTTTGCTAATAGAAAACTAGTTAAATTTTTTGGAGGTCAAGTTGTGCCTATTACGTTACGTTATTTAGAGTCTAATTCTAATAATGGTCTCGATCTTAATGCGCTTGAAACGGCGTTTAAACAAGGTACCACAGTTTTAGTTTTCTCAACACCTAATAATCCTACAGGACTGGTGTATTCACAAAAAATGATAACAGATATTGCTGTTTTAGCAAATACTTATAATGTAACCGTAATTGTAGATCAATTATATTCTAGAATGCTTTATAGTGGTGAAGTTTATACGCATTTGCGTTCCTGCCAAGTACAGCCAGAAAACCTTATTACAATAATGGGGCCTTCAAAAACCGAATCTTTAAGTGGATATCGCTTGGGGGCAGCTTTTGGAACACCTAGTATAATAGATAGAATGGAACGTTTACAAGCTATTGTGTCCTTAAGGGCGGCAGGTTATAATCAAGCCGTTTTTGAGACTTGGTTTAACGAACCCGACGGATGGTTGGAAAATAGAATTAATCAGCATGAAGCTATACGCGACGAGTTGCTTGAAATTTTTAGAAATGCAAACCTTCAAACAGCAACTCCTCAAGCGGGAAGTTACTTATTTCCTAAATTACCAGCATTAAGTGTCGATTTAAACACGTTTGTTAGATTATTAAGATATCAAGCATATATAACGGTGACACCGGCATCAGAATTTGCACCTCATTTAAAAGATAGTATTAGGCTTAATTTTTCGCAAGATCATGATGCCGCAATAGCGGCCGCAAAACGAATTGTAAAAATGGTTGAAATATATGCCTTATGAAAACAGTAAACAAAAATCCAATACCACAAGGCAAGTACATTCCAGCTGTAAGACACGCTGATGTTATTTATACATCGGGCATGACACCTAGAAAAGATGGCAAATTAATTTATTCTGGACAAATAAAAGCTACACTACCTGTTGAAACCTATAAAGAAGCTGTTGAAATCGCTACATTAAATGCTATTACGGCAGCTATTAATTGTTTAGAGGCTGACGAAAAAATTTCTAAGGTATTGCAAATGAGTGTTTTTTTAAACTCGGAAACAGAGTTTACAGCACATTCTAAAGTAGCCGATTTTGCATCAGAAGTTGTTATAAATAATTTAGGAATTCAATGTGTTGGAAGTCGAGCAGCCATAGGGGTATCATCTTTACCATCTAATGCACCTGTAGAAATAACATTAGTTTGTTGTGTTAATTAAAAAATGGGTATTTCTCTATAACTACAGCTTTTTGGTAGACTTAAATTTAATTTTAAAAGAAAATTAATAAATCGTTAATAAAACCATTGAATCCTTTTTGTTAAAGTTTAAAAAAGTCGTTTCAATGAAAAAAAGTTCATTTATCCTAAAAATCAACTTTTGAATTATTGTTATTAAAATTACCTTTATGGTGTTAAATTTTTTCAATAATAACAATTGTTTTGAATTAAAAATACTATATATTAATAAGTGTTGAATTATTGATAATTTTTAGTTTTTATTCAAATCATCAAAAAAAAACTATCATCTATGAAAACAAAACTTCATCATGTTTTAAAGAAAACATTATTAGTTACAAGTTTGTTTTTAACATTTTCTCAAAGTTATGGTCTTAAGTATGGCAAGAATGCCATAAATAAAGATATTCATTTTTTTGGAACGAAATGGAAAAAAACAAATTTAAAACTCCCTCAAAAAAGTGTAGCGGGTACCGTTACAGATCAAAGTAATGCTCCTTTAATAGGAGTAACGGTTATTATAAAAGGAACAAGCATAGGTACAACTACCGATTTTGATGGTAAATTTAGGTTAAACACAAAGGAAGGAGATGTATTGTTGTTTTCGTATTTAGGTTATGGAAATGTAGAATTAACCGTAGATGGTAGAACAAGTTATGATGTGAAGATGAGCCCTTCGGCTGAAGAACTAGATGGAGTAGAAATATTTTCTACAGGATATCAAAAGATTAGTGAAGAACGTGCAACCGGATCTTTTGCAAAAATTAATACTAAGGTTTTAGAGCGAAAAATAGATCAGAGTATTATTGGTAAAATTGCAGGGGAAGCTCCTGGTGTGCAGTTTGATCCGTTTATTCAAGAAAAAAATAATATCGGACTTGTAATTCGTGGTAGAAGTTCTATTAATGCTACTACAGAGCCCTTAGTTGTTGTTGATGGATTTGCTATACCAGGAGGTTTTGGTACTATAAATCCTAACGACGTGGAAACTATTACTATTTTAAAAGATGCGGCGGCAACATCTATTTGGGGAATTCGGGC
Source organism: Algibacter pacificus (assembly GCF_008033385.1). Taxonomy (GTDB): domain Bacteria; phylum Bacteroidota; class Bacteroidia; order Flavobacteriales; family Flavobacteriaceae; genus Algibacter; species Algibacter pacificus. The sequence continues at coordinate 282,679 of NZ_VOGY01000006.1, forward strand.
TGCTAATGGTGTTATTGTAATTACCACTAAAAAAGGTGAAAATAACAGTAAATTGGCGGTAAATCTTTCTGTAAATTCCTCAGTAACTTTAAAACAGGATATTTTTGAAGCACCCTATGCCGATCCTAGCACACAAGTAGATTATCAAATAGGTTTGTTTAATTTCGAGCAGTATTCGCAACAAAGAAATCTATTTGATGGCAGCTTAAATGAATTTTCACTATATCAAACCAACGCCGTTAGAGAAACTTTGCTAAGGCTTCAAAGGGGAGATATTGATATTGCCACGGCCGACGGTAGAATAGAGGCTCTTAGAAATAATGATGGTAGAGAAGAATATTCTAGACTCTTTTTAAGACAAAAGTTGTGGAATCAATACAATTTAAGTGTGTCTAGTGGTAGCGAAAAATATAATTTTAATTCCTCACTGGTATACAATCAAAATAAAGGAGAAATTGTAAAAGATAAGTCAGATCAATTTATTTTAAACGTCGTAGGTAATTATAAGTTTACCGATAAATTACAAGCTCGATTTTCCAGTAATATATCGCAAACCAAAAGTGAATTTGGTATTAGTACAGGGCCTGTAGATTACTTAATAAACTATCCTGTGTTTGAGCGTATTGTGGATGACAATGGTAATTACCTACCTATGCGTGGTGGTGTAAATATTGAAAGTTCTCAACTAGCGCAAAGACAAGGTTATCCTTATCCTTGGACTTTTAATCTTAAGCAAGAGTCAGACAATATGGATAATACTTCAACAACAACAGATATTCGTATTCAAACAGGATTAAATTACGAAATTTTAAAAGGTTTAAAAATCGATTTAAGTTACCAATATTTATGGTCGTCGTATTTTGGTCGTAACTTACTAAACGAAAATAGATTCACAACCAGAAACTTAGTAAACTACTTTGCTCAAGTAGATGAAACTGGCCAAGTCATAGAAACTCCAGTTCCCGTAGGTTCTTTGTTAGATACCTCCACAAGAAGTACTACAGATAATACTTTTAGAGGGCAATTAAATTATTCAACTAGTTTTAAGGATGGACTTCATAATATTGATGCCATAGCTGGGTACGAGGTGCGTAAACAAATATCAGAGTTTAATAGAGATCGTAAATTTGGATACAATGACCAATCCCTAATTTTTACACAACCTAATTTTAACACCCTTTATTCTAGTCCCATTTTTGGCGGACAACGATTAATTAGTTCAAATTCGAGATTAACATATACCGAAAATAGGTTTTTATCGTACTACGTTAACGGTGCTTATAATTTTGATAAGCGTTATACCATTTCGGGGAGTATGAGGTTAGATGATACCAATCTATTTGGTGCATCCGAAGAATTTAGAAACATACCTTTATTTTCAGTAGGTTTAAAATGGAATATCACTAAAGAAAATTTCTTTAATTCTACATTTTTTAATAATCTTAATTTAAGAGCAACCTTTGGTTCTGGTGGAAATGTAGATAGAAATACATCGCCATTTTTAGTAGCCAGACAAGGTCGAGATCAGGGAAGTTTTTTAAACAACTACCTAACTATTTCAAACCCTCCTAACCCAACATTACGTCTAGAGAAAACAAAGACCCTTAATTTAGGATTAGATTTTTCTATGGCAAACAGTAGAATTTATGGAAGTGTAGAATTTTATAATAGAAACAGTGAAGATTTATTGGCAAGACGCAATATAAGTCCAACCTATGGTTTATCTTCTTCATTCTTAAATGTTGCCGAACTATACAACAGAGGTATAGATATAGATTTAGGTTTAAGAATTATAGATACCAAAGATTTTAAATTTGATACAAGAATACTTTACAGTCAAAATAAAAATGAAATAACTAGTATAGACGAAAGTAATCCTGGTGAAATATTCCTTTTTACACAATATGACGCTAACTCTTTTGTAGTTGGAGACCCGGTTGATAATTTTTATAGCTTTAGATATGCAGGTTTAGATGAACAAGGGAATCCATCTTTCTTTAATGAAGATAATGATATTATAGAAGTGGGTGGAGATATTGGTGCTATAGAGGCTTTAAAAAGTGAAGGTTCTAGATCGCCTACACGTACTGGCTCATTAACCAACACATTTACTTATAAAAATTTATCATTACGAGTGCTTACAGTGTATTCTGGTGGAAACAGATTTCGGTTTGAAAGAAATTACGACCCTAGATTTTTTCAAAACAATGTGTATAGCGATTATGTAAGTAGATGGCAACAACCAGGAGACGAGCTTCTTACAGATGTACCAAGACTTACATCACCAAATGAAACGCAAACACCTCTTTATTTGTATCTAAACGAATCGGATAGAAATACCGATGATGCTTCATACATTCGTTTATCTCAAGTTAATTTATCCTACCAGTTTCCTGAAACTCTAACTAAGAAATTATCTATGAATAGTTTTACGGTAAGCTTGCAAGCAGATAATCTTAAAGTTTGGAATTTTAATAAATGGGATGTCGATCCTGTAAGTCGAACCATACCCATTCCTCCAACCTTTACACTTAACTTAACGACAACATTTTAATATCCAGACTTATGAAAACTACAAAATATATCATTATTATATTAGTAACGTTCGTATTAACCGGGTGTACTAGAGACAATTTCTTGGATTTTCAACCCAAAGGACAAGTTATACCTTCTAAAATTGAAGAATTTAGAGCGCTATTAGATCAAGTAGAACCAGATCCAAACGTAAACTTTACACAGGGGTTTGGTACACATCACGATTTTACCATTATAGCAAGCGATAATTATTTACTAACAGAAGAGGTACGAGCTAGTTTTGGTATTAGCCCAGAAGAAATTAATCTGTATTTATTTAAGGAACAAATTTCTACCTCTAACGGAGACGATAATAACTGGATTAGATATTACAATCAAATTTACGTTGCCAATGTGGTTCTAGAAGGATTAAAAACGGTTGAAAATGGCACGCCAGAAGCTATAGCTGAAGTAAGAGCAGATGCATCATTACAACGCGCTTTTGCTTATTTTAATTTGGTAAACATTTATAGTGTGCATTACAATCCTGAAACCGCAGATACAGATTTAGGAGTGCCTATTAGAGATGGAATAGAATTGGAAGGTGCAGATTTTACAAGAGCCTCAGTTGCCGAAATATATAACCTTATTCTTAACGATATTAATAATAATATAGAGGCTCTGCCAGATTTACAACCAGCAAATTTAAGTTTTAGACCCTCTAAAGCTGGAGCTTATGCGTTTTTAGCTCGTGTTTTAATTTACCAAGCTAAATATGAAGAAGCGCTAGAAGCTGTAAACCAAGGTTTAGCATTAAAAAATACTTTAAGAGATATTAATAATGACCCAGCAGACCCAAGAGATGCCAATGTGTTAGCGTATCCTTTGGCTGTTCAAGACGAGCAATTAATTTGGTTTAAAGACTCTGGAGGTTTTTCGGTAGTTACTACACCAGAATTTTATGGTTTGTATGATGATAACGACCAAAGAAAAAAATGGTTCGCCGATGCCAGAACTTATTTCTTTGCAGAAATAGACAATCCTGTATTTGTTGCCCATAGAGCCAACAATAATACCAATGTGTCTTTAACAACTGCCGACCTTTATTTAATGCGCGCCGAATGTAATGCTAGATTAGGAAACATTGATGCTGCAAATAACGATTTAAATACTTTAAGAGTTAATCGTTTTGAAACTGGAACTTATTCATCTATTAACATAACAAATCAAGAGGACTTAATTGCTTTTGTAAAAGATGAAATTAGAAGAGAAAAAGCCATGAGTACCTTGAGGATTTTCGATATTAAACGTTATAACCGTTTTGATAATGCTAACATAACCGTTACTCATAGTCTAGACGGTGAAACAGCATCTTTAACACCAAATAGTCTCAATTGGGCCTTACCTATTGCAACCAATTACATTCTTGCTAATCCAGAAATAGAACAAAACCCAAGACAGTAGTCTCGAATATAAAATATATAATTATGAAAACAATTTTTAAATTTATAATAGGTGTATTTCTTTTGTTTATTGGCTTTTCTTGTGATGAGTCTAACGATCATTTATCAGGAATATCAATAGATACTGAAGATTTTACAATTGAAGCACCTCTTGTAGTAAAAAAACGAGATACCCTTGGATTTTTAAAGGGCAGCTCTAATAAAGGTGAAGTTACGTACTCTTTAATTTCTCAAACGCCAGAAAATAGTGTTGTTTTGGGGGTGAGATATGGAGAAATAATTGTTGAAAATCCAGAGTTTTTTAACTCAGATATTACAGATGAAGTTAATTTAGTAATTGAAGTTAAAAAACAACAAGAAACAAAAATATCCAACGTAACCATTCGCAGAAATTTAAACGATCCAGACGGCGATGGTGTTGAAAGTAACATGGACAGCGACCCAAACAGCCCTTGCTTACCTGTACAAGATGAAAATTATACCGGGTACAATTCTTATAATAGTATTTGGCGTGAGGCCGATTGTGACCAAGATGGTATTTCTAATATAGATGAATTAACTAATGGTACTAATCCGTATTTTGATGAATCGTCCATAGGAGATATCGATGGTGATGGACTTAAAGATGATGTAGATCCAGATCCAAATGATCCTTGTTTGCCAGAAAAATTTATTGGTTATCAAGGGTTCGATCCCGAGAACGACATTTGGGCTGCTGGAGACTGTAATGGTAATGGGATTTCTAATGGTGATGAAGTTGCCGCTGGAAGATCGCCTTATCCTTTTCCAAATTTACCCTGTAACGATATATTTAACTTCGAGCTAGAAAATTATGCGAGAGAGTTAAGAACGGTAGATTCTAACAACGGAGAAGGTGTTACTATAGGTGTTATTGGAGGAAATTGTGGTACTATCTTATTCACTGGAGGCAGTATCTTTAACCAAGGCTGTTTTAATGATGATGTGCGTATACCGTTCTTTTTTGAACCTGTAGATCAAACATCGTCAAATGGTAGAGTATTTGTAGAACTTACTGAATACTCCTGTTTAGCAGAAGACCGTGTATCTAGTAGAAAATTTACAGTAGAAGGTTTGGGAACTTACGCTGGAGCTTCTAGAACCGTAGAGTTAACGTATATCATTACACAACTAGGAGACGATATTCCAGATGATGAAAGAGTTACTACGGGAACACTTATTATTAGACCATTATAATCCAAAATAACAAGAAATATGAAAAACAAAATAAATATAAAATGGCCGCTTGTATTAGTTATTTTTACAATGGTTTTCAATTATTCGTGTGTAGATAATCATGAATTTATAAGTAGTGCAGCAGATAATGATGGTGATGGCGTACTTAATAGTTTAGACGAATTTCCTGATGATCCGTGTTTACCCGTTAAAGATGGTACATATACTGATTTCAATGTTTTTAATGCCGTTTGGCAAAGTGCAGATTGTGATGGAGATGGGGTCTCAAACGCAGATGAGTTTGAAGATAAAACCCGCAACCCCTACGTAAACGAGGATACCGATACCGATGGCGATGGCGTGCCAGATTTTTTAGATGAAGCACCACAAAACCCTTGTATACCCGAACAAGACGAAGGCTATCTTGGATTTAATGCAGATAATGATATATGGGGAAACTCAGATTGTGACGACGATGGTGTCTCTAATATAGATGAGTATATGAATGGAACAGATCCATATAAAGGCTGTAATTTAGATTTCGATTTTAGTAATTTTGAAGGCGAACTACAAGCCCGAGACTCTAATAATGGAGAGAATATTATAGTAGCTTCTTTATTAGATAGCTGTAACGAAATATTAATAAGCGGAGACTTTTTAAATTTAGGTTGTACCAATGAAAATATTGAGTTTATAGTGTTCTTAGATCCGTTTGTAGAAGGCGGAAATGAAGGGAATGCCCTTATCGAAAATGCTACTTTTAATTGTGTTAATGAAGCAGGTGATACTATAGAATATACATTTAATGCTTCAGGTTTTTTTAGTGGTAATGATGGGTTTATGGAATTTTTTGGCTATACCCTAACCGGAGATGGAGAAACCATTTCAGGAAATTTATTTATAGATCAAATTTCAGATGGTGGTGGAAACGAACGGGATAGATGTAGTTTTGAAGGCGAGTATAATAGTGTTGTAAATATTGATGGAAACGAAAGCTTTGGGGTTGGTATATTTACCCAAAATCCAGAAAATTGTTATGAATATATCCTTTCAGGAGACTTCTTAAACTTAGGTTGTAATAATGATTTTGAATTAGGGGTATTCTTTGGCGAAGAAGCAGGAGGCTCTGAAGTTATTATAGCCGAAAAAACTTTTACATGCGAATCGGATAGTGGAACCGTTGAATATACCTTTAGAGGCTTTGGAAGTTATTCTAATTCAGAAGGTTTTATAGAATTATCAGAATTTACATTAAAAACTTCAGATGGTACCGAAAAGAATGGTACTATATTTTTTGAAGCTTTATAAATAAAAAAATAATTAATAAAGTATTGAAAGAATGGAAAGATATGTTGTCATGATCTCTTTATTGCTGCTTGTATCGAGTTGTAGAAATGTTCAACCGGACAATTCGTTGCAAAATGATAGGTCTAAAGTTGCTCAAAGAATAAAGGACGAAATAAAACCTTTATTTAGAACCTCGATTACAGCAACAGAAATTGATTTTATTAAAGAAACCGATAATGATGCCTTTCTAAATCTTAAGTACATTGGTCAACAAACAAAAGAAATGCCAGGGGGACTTTCAGATGAAGGTTTAATAGATAATGGTACCTATGTGTTTAAAGCGCTTTTTTCCGATGATAAATCTGTTCAAATTTGGTTGCACAGTAGTTTTGGTAATAAAGAAAAAGCCAAAGCATACGCCGATAAATTAACAAGTAGGCTGGGTAAATTACCATCATTTATGCGTAATACTTTAAACCATGTTGTAATTCATACTGGCGATCATACGGCTTTTGCAGAAGATGAGGGTGGTTTTTTTGTGCTGTATTCCGATAATATGGATACAAGAATACGCAATAATGATCTAGAAGAAACCGTTTTTCATGAAACATGCCACGTTACATTCGATTTAAAATATGCGAAAAGTAAAATGTGGAAGAAACATCAGGAGGCAGATAAAACGTTCATCACAGAATACGCTAAAAGCAAACCCTATCAAGAAGATATTGCGGAAACAGCATTATTTGTTTACACCATGAAAACATATCCAAACAGATTATCAAAGGAAATAGAACAATGGATAAAAATTAATATTCCTAATAGGTATAAATTTTTAGAAATGTTCTTTTAAAGAAAGCTGAATAAAAAAAATAAATTATGAAATTAAATAGTTATTGTAGGATTTTTTATCTGTCTATCATATTAGTCTTTACTAATTGTGCTTCAGAAGATAAACCATTTATAAGAGAAGATCTTATAAATCAAGAAAATGGTAGTGATGACGAGAATACCAATGAGGGAGATAATACACCTTTATTTGAGTTTTCGGTATCTGGTACTGGTATCGATTATATTAAGTCTACAGATCCAGACACATTTTTAGCTATTGAGTATTTAGGACAATTTGCTAAAGAAATACCAGGAGTAGAACCCACACTAGACTCTAACGCTTATGTTTTTGAAGCGTCGTTTACTGATGGTAAAAAAATTGGTATTTGGTGTCGTAGTAATTTTGAAACTCTGCAACGCGCCACTGAGTATGCTAATAAATTAACAGACAAATTAGGTAAGTTACCTGTTTTTATGAGGGATGAATTAAGCCATGTAGCTGTGTTTTCTGGCGCAAGTCGAGCTTCTGCTGAACCCGATGGTAAATTTTTCTTTATCTCAGATAAGAGAATAGATGATAGACTAGCGGATAATCAACTCGAAGAAACGGTTTTTCATGAAACAACACATGTTTATTTTGAAAAAAGGTATGGAACAAGTACAACCTGGAAAAATGCCCAAAATACAGATGGTATTTTTGTAACCGAATATGCAGAGGATAATCCAAAGGTAGAAGACATACCTGAAACCGCCATATTTGTATACACCATGGTTAAATATCCAGGACGATTATCTCAAAATATTGAAAATTGGGTAAAAGAGAATATACCTAATCGGTATGAATTTTTAGAGACATTTTTTGAAGATTAAAATATGGAGTGTTGCGGTTGCTATTAATTGCGGGGGCACAAAAAAAATGTAAAAAGTTTAAAATATGGGAATAATAAAAGCTATATATGCACTTGTGTTTTTTTTCTCGCTAATTTCTAGCGATAAAAAAAATGACGGGTTTGCGGTTCGACAAGATTTAAAGGCAGAAAACGAAATTTCTTATAATGCTATTAATGTCCTTTCTAAGGATACCTTAAGAATACCCGTTGTGCATCATATATCTAGAGATAATAATGGTAATAATGCGGCTGTTTCAGAACAACGTATTAAAAAAATGATGAGGGATATAAATAAATATTATAAACCAGGAAAAATTCAATTTTTTACTAAAGCCATTAAATTTATTGATAGCACACCATGGAATACCCAATTTGTAAAACAAGATGATTTTACTGAAAGTAAAGTTTTAGCTTCATTTGAAGATGAAAATGCGTTAAATATATTTTATTTTATCAAATTATTAAATAGACGCCATGGTGAAATTACTGGCGGGTTGGGAGCAACAGCATTATTCCCAAATCAAGGTAATAACATAAAATTAAGTGCTACTTCTGTAGAAATTGAAAATACGGCAACAGCAACACACGAAATAGGACATTATTTAGGACTTTATCATATAGATGATGATTTTAAAGATAGCCAAGGAAGAATTGAGTTAGTCAACGGGTCTAATTGTGCAGAAGCAGGTGATAAAATTTGTGATACACCTGCTTCGCCAGGCCTTAAGGAATCTAACATGAAAAATTGTGTTTATATTGGAACAGAAACAGACCCTATTGGTGAAAAATACCATCCAGATACGTTTAACTTTATGACGTCATCGGGGAGAACCAGAGCAGATGATGCTGGTTTATGCAGAAGACATTTTAGCCCAGAACAAATAGAAAAAATGATTTCAGTATTAAATAATGAAAGGGCATATTTAATAACCAGAGGAGAATAATATTTCAAATATATTTTTCTATTCAGTAAGTTTAAAACCTATCTAAATTAAAATATTGTATCAATGAGAATATTAATTTGCAGTATATTTTTTACATTTTTAGCGATAAATAGTTACAGTCAAGAAGCTAAGCCATTATACATGCCACGAGAATTTCAAGAAGCCTACAAAAACAAAACACGGGCGTTTAATGGAGAGGTAGGAGAGAACTATTGGCAAAACTCTAGTGATTATGTTATAGAAGCAGAAATAGTTCCCGGTACCTGGAAAATTTACGGAAAACAAACCATATCATATACAAATAATAGTCCAGATAGTTTGTCTGAAATTGTTATTAAAATGTACCCTAACCATTATAAAAAAGGAGGCGTACGAGCTAATAAAATTCCTCTTGAAAATTTAACCAATGGCATGGTTATTTCAAACTTAAAGGTTAATGATGAGGTGGTTAATTTAGGTCTAGATGCATCGGTAAGTAATTTGGCTCACGCTACCAAAAAAAAGAATCCAAGCAACAATATATCGGTAAGTTATAATTCCACCTTTTTAACATTGGAATTTAACAATAAACCCATACCTCCAAATTCTACTACAAAATTGTCTATGGATTGGGAAACAGAAATGCCTTTAATTTATGTGAATAAAATAGGAGCTTATGATAAAGAAAGCGCTTTTATAGGCTATTGGTACCCTCAAATAGCAGTTTATGATGATATTGATGGTTGGGATAAAAATGAATATACAGGCGCCCAAGAATGTTATACCGATTTTGGCAATTTTAATGTAAAAATTAAAGTGCCAAAAGGGAATTATGTATTTGCAACTGGAGAATTATTAAATGCGGAAGCGGTATTGAGCCCGCAAGAATATGAAGCCTATATTTTATCAAAAACCAGCCCAGATAGTACCCGTATTTTAAATGCTAATACTAAAGATGAAATTGGAAATTCAAAATCTACATGGCATTTTAAAGCAAAACAAGTTAGAGATTTTGGGTTTGGAGTGTCTAACAATTTTAATTGGCTAGCAAATACCACATTAATTGAAGATAAAAAGGTGTCTTCCAATATTGTTTATAGTTATAAAGACGAAAAAAACCTTAGAGATCTTTTAAATACTCAACAAAAAAGTATTGAATATTTATCGAATGAATTACCGGGTGTTCCTTACCCATACCAAAGCTTTACATCATTTATTGGGGTGCCAGAATTTGATGGTATGGAATTTCCAATGATGGCAAATAACGGATTCTCAAAAAGAGAAATAAGTAATAACCTGATGACGTTTCATGAATTAGCACATACTTATTTACCACATTGGGTAGGGATAAACGAGGTAAAATATTCTTGGATGGAAGAAGGTTGGGCTACTTTTTTAACCTTTAAATTTTGCCAAAACTTTTATAAGGATACCGCATTTGAAAATTATGAATTACAACGCGCCATAAAAAGTTATAATAGAAGCGCGGGCAAGCAATGGGAAACCCCTTTGTTTAGTCCGTCAAATTATATGGTGGTTAGAAATATGCACTTTCAGCAATCGTATCGTAAACCTGCTTTTATGTATTTAGCTTTAGAATATCTATTGGGAGAGGAGCGTTTTAAAAGGTGTTTTAAAACCTATTTAAACAGATGGAAAGAAAAACACCCAACTCCTTTTGATTTTATGTTCACTTTTAATGATGTAAGTGGTGAAAATTTAAATTGGTTTTGGAAAAAGTGGGTTTTTGAATATGGTTATGCCGATTTGGGGTTAAAAAAAATAGAAGGTTCAAAAGTTGTATTAGAAAATGTAGGCGACTTGCCTGTACCCGTGTCTTTAAAATTAACTTATGCCAATAATAAAACCGCGATCATTAATAAAACACCAGAAATTTGGTCATCAGGAAAGTCTAGCGTATTTATAGAGATTGCAAATGTGGAAGGTTTGATTTCTGTAGAGTTAATTTCAGATTCATTTCCAGATGTTAATACCACCAATAACTTAATAGAAATAAAAAAATAGAGCGTTTTTATGGTGTTATTACGTCTTCATCAAAAGTAATAAAAGACCTGCTTTTAAACACAAATCCATACTACGTATCATATGAAAAAACTAGAGCTACATTGGCAAATATTAATTGGGATGATTGCTGGAATCCTATTCGGTTTCGGGATGACTCAAGTGGCGTGGGGGCAAGAATTTGTTTTAGACTGGATACAGCCTATTGGGAATATTTTTGTGAAACTTTTAAAATTAATTGCCATTCCTCTCATATTAGCATCCTTAGTAAAAGGTGTTTCCGATTTAAAAGATATCTCTAAGTTTAAAAGTATTGGGCTTCGTACCATAATAATTTATACCATAACTACATTGGTAGCAATTAGCATTGGCTTGTTAATAGTAAATATAGTGCAGCCTGGAAAGGGAATTCCGAAAGAAACTATAGATAAACTAATAGAAGCATATTCTGGTGATAGCGGTGTAACCTCCAAATTAGCAGAGGCCTCTATGCAGAAAGAAAGAGGACCATTACATTTTTTGGAAGACATTGTGCCAGATAATGCTATTTTTGCTATGAGTGATAATGGCTTAATGTTACAGGTTATCTTTTTTACTATTTTCTTAGGAATCTCCATTTTACTTATAGGGGAGGAAAAAGGAAAACCTTTAAAAAACTTTTTCGATTCTTTAAATGAAGCCGTTTTAAAAATGGTCGATTTAATTATGCTAACAGCCCCAATAGCGGTATTTGCGTTACTTGCAAATGTTGTTGTGTCGTCTAGCGATCCAGATTTGTTGATAGCGCTGTTAAAATACGCGGGTGTGGTTTTCTTAGGGCTTTCATTAATGATTGTTTTTTATTGTATTATGATATCTTTATTTACAGGTTATAGTCCGGTAAAATTTTTATCAAAGTTAAGCCCTGCACAGTTATTAGCTTTTTCAACAAGTTCTAGTGCAGCAACGCTTCCAGTAACTATGGAGCGAGTTGAAGAACATATTGGAGTAGATGCCGAGGTTTCAAGTTTTGTTTTACCTGTAGGTGCTACGGTTAATATGGACGGTACAAGTTTATATCAAGGTGTAGCCGCTGTATTTATTTCACAGGCATTGGGTTTTGATTTAACATTTGCAGATCAATTAACCATTGTGTTTACTGCTTTATTAGCATCCATAGGCTCTGCTGCTGTTCCTGGTGCTGGTATGGTGATGCTGGTAATTGTTTTGGAAGCTATAGGTTTTCCTTCGGATAAATTAGCTATTGGTTTAGCTTTAATTTTTGCCGTAGATCGTCCGTTAGATATGTGTCGTACTGTAGTTAATGTAACCGGAGACGCCACGGTATCTATGTTAGTGGCTAAATCTGTAGGGAAATTGGGTAAACCAAAAATTAGAAATTGGGATGACGCATTAACAAATAAATAATATACCCAATATAGTAAAATAGATAAAAAGAAAAGTTACAATACTTTCAGAGTGTAACTTATTTGCTTGTCGTTTAATGCTCATAGATAGAGCCACCTTACAGATTATTGTATCCTTTTTTGTCTTACAGTAGTAAAAACGATGAACTGATAATTGACCTAAAAACGAAAAGGCAGATATAAAAAGTACTAAGTTGTTTAATAAAAACACCTTTGTGTTTAAAGTCTGTTTTACAACGATGAAAAGGTTGGTATTTGTGAGCATAGTGCATTTGATAATAAATATGTGGTTACTTTTATTAAATATTTCGTTTATTGATTAGTCGTTTTAATAAGTATAGATATCATGTTTGTAAATCGTTTTTTCGTTAAGCCATACAGATCTATAATCAAAAGATGAATTTAGGAACACGAGCTAGCCTAATACATAAATAATTATATGCTATTGCACCCAGCTAAACCTTTAAATAGAAAATTAGAGTGTTTAGAGTTAGAGCGTATCACTTGCTTTAATACTGTATTGAAATAATTGTATAAGTAAATGACAAAATAAGTTTAATTAATTGCTTGAGGTCTTTCTAATTTTGAAAAAACAGAAAAACACAATTAATTGAACATTAATAAAATATCAATTTCAGAAAAAATAGGTTATGCCTTAGGTGATGGTGCAGCTAATATTGCATGGCGGGGCGTTGCTACTTTTTTATTCGTATTTTATACCGATGTGTTTGGTTTAAGTCCAGTAACTGTTGGTGTACTTTTTTTAGTAGCGCGTTTTAGTGACGGTATTAGCGATATTTTAATGGGAATTATTGGCGATAGAACCAAATCTAAATATGGTAAATTTCGCCCTTGGATATTATGGACGGCTATTCCTTTAGGAGTAATTTTATCATTGTTGTTTACCGTTCCCGATTTAAACGACTCGGGAAAAATACTATATGCATATAGTACTTACATACTTTTTACATTAATCTATACGGCAAATAATATTCCTTATGGCGCTCTAATGGCTGTTATGACAGGCGATGATAAAGAGCGAACATCTTTAGGGTCTTATAGAATGGTAGGTGCTTTTGGTGGCGGGATGTTTGTACAAGGTGCGTTATTGTTTTTAGTGCTTTATTTTGGTAATGTAAATCCTAGTATTACACTTAATAAGTTAGAACCTAGTACTTATGAGGTTAATGTATCTGTTCCTCGAAATGTAGAAAGTGTAAATATTAAAACAGAGCACGGTGTTGCTTTGTTTTCTTGGGCAAATTCTTCTTTTAATCTTCAAGACTCTATTCCTTCAGTTAAAAAAAGCTTCTCGGTAGAGGCCAATAAAAATTATAGTTTTATTGTAACAGGTGAAAAGGATTTAACACCAGCATCCTTTTCAATTATAGATCAAAGGCAAGGGTATAGTAATTCGATATATTTTATGTCTATATTTCTTACCTTGTTTATGTTGGTGACGTTCTATACCACTAAAGAAAGGGTACAACCTCCTAAAACTCAAAAAAATAATTTAAAACAAGATTTTAAAAACTTACTTAAAAACAAACCTTGGTTAATTTTATTAGGCGTAGGTCTATTATTTAATATATATAATTCTATTAAACAAGGTATTGTTATTATCTATTTTTCTCATTATTTAAACCATCAAATACTGGCAGCCTCTTTTTTAATAGGCCTTATGTTTGCATCTATTGCAGGGGCCATGCTTACTGCACCAATAGGAAAGCGATTTGGTAAAAAAACAGTATTTATATCCGCTTTGCTATGCTCTGGTGGGGTCAATGCTTTACTGTTTTTTTGTGCCCCAACCGATATAGAAATTATTTTTATTTTAGGCATGCTTTCCGAACTAGCGTCGGCCATATTTGCAACATTGTTTTTTGTTATGTTGGCAGATGTTGCAGATTATTCAGAATTTAAAAATACTAGACGTGCCACAGGGCTTATATATTCGGCAGGATCATTTGCTACTAAGTTTGGTGGTGGCATAGCAGGAGCCATTATAGGTTTTGTTCTTGGTGCTTTTAATTATAATGGGCAAGACCCTGCTGCTATCCAAGGGGCTATTCCCGGCATTATAATGTTAATGAGTTGGATTCCTTTAGTTATTGCTTTAATTGCCGCAGGCTTAATGCTCTTATATCCATTAACACAAGCCAAAATAGATGAGATTACTCTAGAATTACAAACCCGAAGACTAAAGGAATAAGATATTAAAAATTAAATTTTCACTATATGAAATACGGACATTTTGATGATGAAAATAGAGAGTATGTAATTACTAACCCAAAAACACCTTACCCGTGGATTAATTACCTGGGAAATGAGGATTTCTTCTCGTTAACATCAAACACAGCTGGTGGTTATACGTTTTATAAGGACGCCAAATTTAGACGGTTAACACGTTATAGATATAACAATGTCCCTATTGATGATGGTGGTAAATATTTTTATATTAAAGATCAAGATACAACCTGGTGCCCAGGATGGAAACCAGTTAAAACAACATTAGATAGTTACGAGTGCCGCCATGGTATGAGCTATACCAAATTTAAAAGTTCTAAAAATGGTGTTCATGCAGAAGTGCTTCAATTTATACCTCTAGGGTTTTGGGGAGAAATTCAAAAAGTAAGTATTAAAAATACCACTTTAAATGTGAAAAAACTTAAACTATTCTCTTTTATTGAATGGTGCTTATGGAATGCTGAAGATGATATGACTAATTTTCAAAGGAATTTTAATACCGGTGAAGTAGAAATTGAAGATGCTGTAATTTACCATAAAACCGAGTTTAAAGAACGACGAAACCACTATGCCTTTTATTCTGTGAATTCAAAAATTAATGGTTTTGATACCGATAGAGAGTCCTTCCTTGGGTTATACAATGGTTTTGATGCGCCCGATGTAGTTGCCGATGGACAAGCTAAAAATAGTATAGCCCACGGTTGGTCGCCTGTGGCCTCGCATTATATTGAAGTCGAACTACAACCAGGAGAACAAAAAGACTATGTTTTTATGCTTGGTTATGTTGAAGTGGAGGATGATAATAAATGGGAAAGCAATTCTGTAATCAATAAAAAGCCAGCAAAGGACATGATTGCAAAATTTGATACGGTTGAAAAAGTAACTGCAGCATTTAATGCTTTAAGGGCCTATTGGGATAATTTATTAGGGAAAATTAATATTCAATCTGGTGAAAATAAGCTCGATAGAATGGTAAATATCTGGAATCAATACCAATGTATGGTAACCTTTAATATGTCGCGTTCGGCTTCATATTTCGAATCGGGAATTGGTCGCGGTATGGGGTTTAGAGATTCTAATCAGGATTTAATAGGCTTTGTGCATCAAATTCCAGAGCGTGCAAGGGAGCGTATCGTTGATATTGCTTCAACCCAATTTGAAGATGGTTCGTGTTATCATCAATATCAACCATTAACAAAAAAAGGGAATGCTGTTTTAGGTGGTAATTTTAACGATGATCCGCTATGGTTAATACTTTCAACTACAGAGTATATTAAAGAAACAGGCGATTTTGCTTTACTAGATGAACTCGTGCCTTTTGATAATGATATGAACAGAGCAAAACCTCATTTCGATCATTTAAAAGCGTCATTTTATCATGTTGTTAATAATTTAGGCCCACATAACTTACCTTTAATTGGGCGGGCCGATTGGAATGATTGTTTAAATTTAAACTGTTTTTCTAAAGATCCTAATGAATCCTTTCAAACCACAGGAAATAAAAAAGATGGAAAAGCCGAAAGTGTAATGATAGCAGGTCTTTTTGTGGTGTATGGAAAAGAATTTGTAAAATTATGTCATCAAATTGGAAAAACAACCGAAGCCTTAGAGGCGCAAACCCATATAGATTGTATGATTGAAGCCGTTAAAAACTACGGTTGGGATGGTGATTGGTATTTACGGGCTTATGATTATTATGGGAATAAAGTAGGAACTAATGATAGTGAGGAAGGTAAAATTTTTATAGAATCGCAAGGTTGGTGTGCTATGGCCGAAATTGGCAAGGAAGACGGAATGGTTGAAAAATCGTTAAATGCAGTAAAAACCCATTTAGATTCCGATTATGGTATTGTTTTAAATAGTCCAGCATTTACAAAATATTACATAGAATACGGCGAAATTTCTACTTATCCTAAAGGATATAAAGAAAATGGTGGCGTGTTTTGCCACAATAACCCTTGGGTCATGATTGGTGAAACCATGATAGGTCGTGGTGATGAGGCCTTTAATTATTACTCTAAAATTGCACCTAGTTTTTTAGAAGATATATCAGAATTACACAAAGTGGAACCGTATGTATATTGCCAAATGATAGCTGGTAAAGAAGCCTTTAAACCTGGTGAAGCTAAAAATTCCTGGTTATCGGGCACAGCGTCTTGGAATTTTTATGCTATTACACAGTATATTTTGGGTGTAAAACCAGACTACAATGGACTTTCTATAAATCCATGTATTCCAAAAAAATGGCATGGTTTTAAAATCAAAAGGGTCTTTAGAGGCGTTACCTATTATATAGAAGTAAAAAATCCAAACCATGTAAGTAAAGGGGTAGAACAAATTTTAGTAAACGGCAAAGCTATTAAAACTGCAATTGTTCCCATTCTGGAGCAAGGCAAGGCACACCACATTACTGTAATTATGGGGTAATAGTAGGGCCATTTTAAAAGCTTTTAAACTATTTTAATATTTGTGCTACGAAAGCGTTTTTATAGCACGCGTTTGGTTCCTATAAATTCATTTCTAAATTCTTTTGGTGTACATTTTTTTGCCTTTTTAAATTGTCTGTTAAAATTAGCAATATTATTAAACCCACATCTAAAGCTAATTTCTCCTATGCTTTGATCTGTTTCTAAAAGCCATCTACTAGCAAAACTAATTCTAGTGTCGTTAATATAGGAAATAAAGGTTTTGCCTGTTCGTTTTTTTATAAACCTATTGAATGATACAGGGCTCATATTTACCAATTCGGAGATTTCGGCTAAAGTAATGGTTCTACTAAAGTTTTCTTGAATGTACTCGTAAACCTTTTTTATTTTGTCGCTATTATGAAAATCAATATGTTCAGAGCAATAGTTAGAGAGTAACCGTTGGCCTTCAGATTTTGCCAATTCATCAAGTATCGAAATAAACTCTAAATAGTATTTTATGCCAATAATTTTTGGTAGTGTCATTAATCTAGGCATAATGTTAACTGTAGTTTCTCTAGAAAATAAAATGCCGTGTTTAGAGCGGTTAAACATGTCTTTTATAGGTTTAAAAATACTTCTAGATAGTGTTTTTTCATTCAATAAATCATTATGAATATGCATAGTAATTTCGTAAATTTCTTTGCATTTACAGTTATGTAGTTCCCAACCATGCACTATGTTAGGGCCTACAAGAACTAATTCCAAATCGTCTATAGTTTCAATACTATCACCAATAATTCGTCTAACTCCTTTGCCTCTATAAATAAAGTTAAGTTCGTATTCTGGATGAAAATGTATAGGAAAATCAAAATCATCTTTTACTCGTTCTTCTACCAAAAAGCTATCTTCTGGTATAAGTCGGGTAATTTCTCGGTGCGCATTTCGAATCATATTAAATTATTTTTATTTAAACATCATAAAAATGTTAATAGATGACATAAATATACAAATAAATGATAATTTAATATTAATAATTCAATAATAGCTGGTGTAGTTTTGTAGTAATATAAACCTGTTTTTAGTAAAATAGGAACGTATTATCAGCATTAACTAAACTAAATATATATGAAAATTCAAACTTTAAGACACATTTTTTTTCTAGTATTTTTTTCTTGTTGTACTTATGTACAGGCACAAAAAATAATAGGGACGGTCTCTGATGGTAATGGACCATTGCCTGGCGCATCGGTTCTTGTTAAAGGAACAAGTAATGGAACAACTACCGATTTTGATGGGAAGTTCAGCTTAGATAATTTGTCTGCAAATGCCGTACTTCAAATTAGTTATATGGGGTACAACTCACAGGAGATTGCAATTAATAACCAAACCTCTATTAATATTGTTTTGGTTGAAGATGCCAGCCAATTAGAGGAGGTTGTTGTTGTTGGGTATGGTACGCAAAAGAAAAGCTTAGTAACAGGGGCTATTTCTAGTATAAAGTCTAGCGATATTCAAAACAATGCATCGACCAGAGTAGAACAAGCCATACAAGGAAAAGTTTCTGGTATTTCTGTTTTAAGTAACTCGGGTTCACCGGGTGCGGCATCAAAAATAAGGATTAGAGGTACAGGTTCTAATGGTAATTCAGATCCTATTTACATTGTCGATGGAATGAAAACCAGTAGTATTGATAATATTGATGGAGGTGATATTCAATCTATTGAAGTGTTAAAAGATGCAGCTTCTTCTGCTATTTATGGTACCGAAGGGGCTAACGGTGTTGTGCTTATTACCACAAAATCTGGTAAAAATTACGATAAACCGGTTATATCATATAATTCGCAATTTGGGTTTCAGTCGGAGCGCACACAAATGACATTAATGAATGAAACCCAATATAGAACGTATTTAAATGAGGCTGGTGTTCAAAACATTTCTTCTAATGGTATTAATACCAATTGGTTAAATGAAGTGTTTGAAAATGCCTGGGTAGAAAAACATCATTTAAGTTTTGCTGGTGGCTCAGAGAAATCAACTTATTTGCTTTCGGGATCTTATACAAATCAAGATGGTATCGTTGGTGGTGATCGCGCTAATTTTAAACGCTATACGGCACGATTAAATTCTAAGCATAAAATGAACGATTGGTTAGAAGTAGGAAACAACCTGTCTTACTCTAATACCAGTAGAGGCGTTATTGTTGAAGATGACGAATATAGAAGCATATTAAATAACGCCTTATTAATGGATCCATTAACACCTGTAACTTATAACGATGGCGTGCCGTCCAATGTGGCAAACTTAGCAAATAGTGGCTTAACAATTCTGTCCGATAAAAACGGAGATTATTATGGCTTACCAGCCTATGTTACAGGGGAAATTGCAAACCCTTTAGCCATGTTAACCATTCAGAATAAAAACATTAAAACCGATAAAATATTAGGTACATTTTTTGCAAATTTAACTCCAATTGAAGGTTTGGTAATAACTTCAAGATTAGGAATAGACGTAAATTACGCTGTAGAACATAACTGGGATCCTGTTTATTATGTATCGTCAGAACGACAAAACTCAATTGCAACCGTTGATGATAATATTACCAAAACAAGTTCTTGGTTATGGGAAAATTTTGCAACTTATACAAATACCTATAAAAAACATGATTATACAATTTTGTTAGGTACAACTGCCGAAAAATACCAATCGCCCGATTTCTATCTATTCTCTGGCCCTATGCCTAAAGCCGGAGATAATTATGCTTACCACGATTATTCTCAAGATGATGATCTTGATAAAACAGGAGGGAGTTATGTAGAAAAAAGAAAAAGATCTGTATTTGGAAGGTTCTCATACTCATACGATGAAAAATACCTTTTAGAAGGTACTTTACGTTACGATGAGTCTAGTGCTTTTTCTGAAGCAAATAAAGGTGCTTATTTCCCATCGCTATCTGCCGGTTGGGTAATGTCTAATGAATCCTTTTGGAAAGAAGATTCTAAAATAAACTATTTAAAAATGCGTGCTAGTTGGGGGCAAGTGGGAAGCGATCAAAACTTATACGGAAATGAAGACTTACAATTTTACACTAGTGAAGGGGTTAAAATACCCGATGGTAATGGTGGTTTTCTACCGGGTTATGAGGCCGATGATCTTCCAAATGCAGATTTAACTTGGGAAACATCCGAACAATTAGATTTAGGTATGGATTTAAGAGCTTTTGATGGAAAATTAAGTTTTACAACAGATTATTATCATAAAAAAACTAAAGATTTAATAGTTAGTGGTAATGGTCTAATTCCCTTGTCTGTAGGACGTAATTTTGGTAGTTTTAACGGGGGTACCGTATCCAACAAAGGTTGGGAGTTCGAATTGGGATACCATAATACATTTGGAGATTTTTCTTATGGTGTCAATGTAAACTTATCTACACTTAAAAATGAAGTTACCCAATTGGCTGTAGATTCTCCAATAGATGGTGTAAATGTTAGAGGTTTTGATACCACACGTTTTGAAGAAGGCCAGCCCATTTGGTATTACAGAGGTTACAAAACCAACGGTATAGATGATACCACCGGAGAACCTATCATTGTCGATGTAGACGGTAGCGGCGATATTACTGCAAATGATATTACCAATATTGGCGATCCTCACCCAGATTTATTATACGGCGGACAAATTAATTTAGGTTATAAAAATTGGGATTTTAATATCAATTTTCAAGGTGTTCAAGGTAATGAAATTTATATGTTATGGAACAGAACAGATAGACCGTACTCTAATAAACCAGCCTTTTTATTTGATGGCAGATGGACAGGGGGTGGAAGTAAAGCTTCGTACCCAAAAGCAGATGTTAGTAGTGATTACTTATACCGAAGCGATTTAATGGTGGGCGATGGATCTTACATGAGAATTAAACAAATTCAACTCGGTTATTCGCTACCTTCCCAACTACTAGAAAAACTAAAAATAGATCGCTTACGCCTTTCTTTATCTGTAGAAAACTATTTCACCATTACAAACTACCAAGGCCTAGACCCCGAAGCTGGTAGTACAGATAATTTAAGTCAAGGTATTGATAGAGGGGTATATCCAATACCAGGGAAAATAATTTTTGGTTTATCTGTAAACCTATAATCTTAATTTAAAGTATTAAAACAATGAAAAAATATATAAAAATTATAGCATTAGGTATTTTAATCGTGTTTAATTACACCGCATGTAGTCGTGACTTTACAGAAGTAGAACCTATAGGAAAGGTAAATGAAGCCGATTTTTTATCCACCGATGCTGAAGCTGAATCTGTAATATTTGGCATATACGATCTCATGGCTTGGAATTATAATAGAGATTGGAATAGCGCCTTTTTTATAAAAATATTACCAGGAGATATGGCAAATGCCGGAAGTACTATTGGAGATCAACCAGCATTACAACAACTTGATGATTTTGAGTATGTGGCCGATAATCCAGTTATTACAGGAGTTTGGGAAGGATTCTATAAAACCATTGGTCTTGCCAATGTGCTTATTGAAAAACTAGAACTTTCAAACCTGAGTACAAAAGATAAATTTATTGCCGAAGCCAAATTTTTACGAGCATATAGCTATTTTGAATTAGTCACTTTATATGGGGGTGTACCTTTAAGAATTTCAACCCCAACATCTATAGATGATTTTGCTTTAGCACGATCCACCAAAAGTGAAGTGTATACGCAAATTGAATCAGATTTAAAAGATGCCATTAATGGATTAGCTACTAAATCTGCAATAGCACAACCGTTTAGAATTTCAAAAGAAGCGGCAGAGGCCGTATTGGGTAAAGTGTATTTATTTCAAGAAAAATATGATTTAGCAGCCGTTGAATTTGAAAAAGTAATTGCATCAAAAGCTTTTGATCTAGAACCAGACTATGCCGATGTTTGGAGTTCAAGTTCCGAAAACGGGAAAGAATCGCTAATTGAGTTAACCTATGTAAGTACAGAAGCCTATAGCTGGGGTAATTTTCCTTGGGGTGAACGTCCTGAAAGTAATATTCACGCCCAGTTGATGGGGCCAAGAGGAGGTGTTTTTGATGTTGCCGCTATTGGAGTTGCTAATGGCTGGGGGTTTAATTTACCAACCGCTAAAATAGGAGCAGCATTTGATACTGCTGGCGATATGATACGTAAAAATGCCACATTAATATCCGAAGAAGATTTAGTTGCGGCAGGAGGTAAGGTTACTCCTCCAGATACAGGAATTCATGATTATGAAGGTTACGTACGGTTAAAATATACCACAAGACCAGAAGATACTGCTGGACCAACTACTGAATTAAATTTTGGTATTAACTGGAGACTTTTAAGGTATGCCGATGTGTTATTAATGGCTGCAGAAGCGTATCATAAAAATAATGAAGATTCTAAAGCATTAATAGAATTAAATAAGGTAAGAAGCAGAGCTAACCTTCCAGATGTTACAGCAACCGGAACAGCGCTTTTTGATGCTATTGTTAAAGAACGACAGTTAGAACTCGCTTTTGAAGGCCAACGTTTTTGGGATTTAATACGTTGGGGATTGGCCGAAACCGAACTTTCAAACTTAGGGTACACCTCTAAAAATGAAGTGTTTCCAATTCCTGCCAATGAAATAAGTAGAAACACACTTATTAGTCAAGAAGATCAAAATCCAGGATATTAGTTTAAAAGTGAGTAATTAGTTTTGTTTTGGGAAAAGGCAGTATGTTAACACAAATACTGCCTTTTATTTTTAAGTACCATTTATACCGGAATGTAAAGGCTTTAACCTGAAATTGCTAAATTTAACAATTTTCAAATCTTCATATAACTAACCTTTAAAAAAAAACACCGAACACAGCGATTTTAAGTATTTAATTTCTCAAGAGGCTAAGTATATTTGTGATATAAATATTTATTTCAAATTTATGAAAACGCTAAAACTTCCAATACAGGTAGAAACAGAACTTAAAAAGGTGTCAAAAGTCGCAGGCTATTTATGGCAACGCGAATGGGCAGAGCGCAATGCCGGAAATATATCCATAAATTTAACATCTTTTTTTTCTAAAGAAGACGTTCAAGGTATTGGTACAGAAGTATCTTTTAATTTCCCTAAATCATCAGCAGGATTTATTATTTACATAACTGGTACAGGATGTTATTTACGAGATTTGGTAGATAAATTAGAAGAGGTATCTTGTATGCTTTATATTAATGAAGACGCTACGGCCTATTCCATTATTTGGGGTGGAAAACGTAATAATTTCGCTCCTACCTGCGAGTTAATTTCTCATGCCAGTATTCACCTATTTAATGCACAACATCAGCCAGAAAATTTAGCGGTAGTCCATACACATCCTTTAGAATTAATTTGTATGAGTCACCACGAATTATTTAATGATGAAGAAGAATTAAACAGGCAAATTTGGATGATGTGCCCCGAGGTGAAAGTATTTGTTCCTAAAGGCATTCACTGTACGCCATATGCTTTATCCAGCACAGCCGCTTTAGCCGAAGTGACTATGGAAGCGTTTAAAACCAGAAACGTATCCCTATGGGAAAAACACGGGGCAACAGCAACCGCTCCGGATGTTATGAAAGCATGGGACTTTTTAGATGTGGCGAACAAAGGCGCTAAATTGCTAATGATGTGTTGGGCAGCAGGATTTAAACCTGTAGGTTTATCGAACGCACAGTTAACCGAATTAGAACAGTTTACCTAATAAAAAATATGTAGTTGCTTAAAAGTGATCCAAGTATATAAAGGCTATCAGGTTTACTTAGACAATAGATAATTTAAAAAACTTTTTTAGGACTTCAAGTGTATTATAATCATTGTTTTATAGGTGGTATTAACAGCCACAAACCAACAACAGGATTAATTTTTATCCAATAGGTTCCAATTGGTATCGGCTTTACGTTTTAACGTATTGGGCTTTTCTTGTAATCAGTATTTTAAGGAGTTAATTCCCCACGAATTATAAAACAAGTATAGTTTTCCATCTCGTATTTCATAGGTTTTAGGGGCGATATAAACTATTTCGTTTTACAGCTATGGCACAAGCACAATAGTCGCCATATTGTGGAATATACTTTTTGGGGTTTTAATTAAAAGCGTCTAAATGGCATTGTGTAGCAAATTAAAAACAATCGCCTTTATAGGTGCTTACATAGGTGTCCAGGCCTTTTTCTGGATGGTTATTTAAATATAAAACCACATCAAAACCAGCTATAACAAAGCCTTTTTTGTGTAGAAATCTATATTTTGGGCAGCCATAGCATATACAAAGGTTAAAAAAGCAATACCGAGTAGATTTTTATTTTGATGCATAGTATATAATTGTAGGCTTCCCTAAAAATGGGACAGTAATTAATTCGAATTTATTAACTTTAAATTCAAACTGTCACAATGAAAAACAGCAAATTTAGTGAGAGC
>NZ_VOGY01000007.1 GCF_008033385.1 Algibacter pacificus
TCCGCGCTAAAAAATCATCGCTTTTGTTTTTTGTCATGTCGACAAAGGAGACATCTCACAAGCAACTAAAACCATGATTATGTGATGTCTCCTAACGTCGACATGACAAACTTTTCTAAAAAAACTAATCCTTATTACGCCCTTTTTCATTTGGGTATAATGCATAAACCGGATCACTTTGTAAAAAATCTTTGGTATCAATATCCATACCCGAAATACGTCCTTTAAAAGCCGCACCAGTATCCACATTCCAAATATTAACAGCGTTCATTGGTGTATCACATTTAAAATTAGTCGTTGGCGTATGCCCTATATATATTTCGTGATAATGTTTTAGTCTATTAGGGTAAAAATAAGAATCAACTTCTAAATTATTATCAATCGCTAAAGCCATTTCCCATAAGGTTCTATCAAAATACAAGGTTGGCGGATGCACTTCTTTTTCTACACCGTGCATAGAGGTAAAACCAGCATGCAGAAACAATCGGTTTTGTTCATCCAAATGATACATTTTTAAGTTATCAAAAAAGGAAATATGCGCCTGTTTTTCTTCATCTGTAAAACCTTGATAACTCGCCATGGTTTCCTTTCCCCCATGCACATACCACGTTTGGTCTACTTTTCCTGTTTTTAACCATTGTTGACACCAAACATCATGATTTCCACGAATAAATATACAGTCTATTTTTTCCGATAGATCAATTAAACACTGAACAACTTGAGCTGCCTCACTCCAGCCATCAACATAATCACCCATAAAAATAAGGTGATCTTCGTCTTTTATTTCCAACTTATTTAAAAGTTGAACTAACGCTTTTAATCCTCCGTGAATATCTCCAATTGCAATTGTTCGCATCTGTATTTTTTTTGGCAAAGCTAATAGAATATAAATAATATTAAAAAACAGACAGATTAAATTTAGATTAAAAATTATATAACAATTTTACCGTTTAACAACTGATTATATAATAATTATAACACTCTATAAAGAAACCTATTACAAATAATTTTTCTATATTTAATACCAAACAAAACTTATACTAATTAAAACCACTCGCATTGAAAATACAAAAAGTACTCGTTGCTAATAGAGGCGAAATTGCCATTAGAATTTTTAGAGCCTGCACTGAAATTAATATTAAAACCGTTGGTATTTATACTTTTGAAGACCGTTATTCTCTACACCGCTACAAAGCGGATGAATCTTATCAAATTGGGGAAGATAACGAACCTTTAAAACCCTATTTAAATATTGACGCTATTATACAAACGGCGCTAAAAAATGAAGTCGATGCTATTCATCCTGGTTATGGATTTCTATCGGAAAATGCCGATTTTGCACAAGCCTGTGAAGATAACGGCATTATTTTTATTGGACCAAAAGTATCGGTTTTAAAAGCTTTAGGCGATAAAATTACGGCAAAAACCGTTGCTGTAGAAAATAACATCCCTATTATTCAAAGTAATACCGCCCCGTTAACTAGTATTGATGTAGCGCTTTCGGAAGCTAAAAAAATTGGCTACCCAATAATGCTAAAAGCAGCATCTGGTGGCGGCGGACGTGGCATGCGGGTGATTCGAAAAGAAGACGAACTTAAAGGGGCTTTTAACGAAAGTAAACGTGAAGCTCTAAATGCTTTTGGTGACGACACCGTGTTTCTTGAAAAATTTGTAGAAAATCCAAAACATATAGAAATTCAAATTGTTGCCGATAGTTTCGGCAATACCGTTCATTTATTTGAACGCGATTGCTCGGTGCAAAGACGCTACCAAAAAGTGATTGAATTTGCGCCTTCTTTTGGCTTAAAAGATGAAACCAAACAGGCCCTTTACAACTATGCTATTAAAATTTGTAAAGCCGTAAATTACAATAATATTGGAACGGTTGAGTTTTTGGTAGACGATGATGATTCTATCTATTTTATTGAAGTAAACCCACGGGTACAAGTGGAACACACCGTTACCGAAGTGATTACGAATATTGATTTAATAAAAACCCAACTATTTATTGCTGGTGGTTATAAACTATCGGACGAGCAAATAAAAATACCGAGTCAAGAATCCGTTCATATCAATGGTTATGCATTACAATGTAGAATTACCACCGAAGATCCTCAAAATGATTTTAAACCCGATTACGGAACGGTTTCTGCTTACCGAAGTGCGTCTGGTTTTGGCATTCGTTTAGATGCAGGAAGTATTTATCAAGGTGCTACTATTTCACCGTTTTTCGATTCTATGCTGGTAAAAGTTACGGCACACGGCAGAACCCTCGATGGTGCTAGTAGAAAAATTCGTCGGGCTTTGGCCGAATTTAGAATTCGTGGTGTAAAAACCAACATGCCTTTTCTTGATAATATTTTAAAACATACTACATTTAGACAAGGCCTGGTTACTGTTAATTTCATTAAAGCTAATCCGGATTTATTCATATTTAAAGCGCCCAGAAATAGAGCCACAAAACTCATCACCTATTTAGGCGATGTTATTGTAAACGGTAATCCCGACGTTAAAAAAATAGATCACTCAAAAACCTTTATAAAACCTAAAGTTCCAAAGTTCGATGCCAATGCGGCTTACCCAGAAGGTACCAAAGATTTATTAACCAAATTAGGCCCCGAAAAATTCTCGCAATGGTTAATGCATGAGAAAAAAGTGCATTTTACCGACACCACCATGCGTGATGCGCACCAAAGTTTATTGGCCACACGCATGCGAACTTACGATATGATGAAGGTTGCCGAAGGTTACGCTAAAAACCATCCCGATATTTTTAGTATGGAAGTTTGGGGCGGTGCCACCTTTGATGTTTGCTTGCGTTTTCTTCAAGAAAATCCATGGGAACGTTTACGTATGTTACGTAAAGCCATGCCTAACGTCCTGTTACAAATGCTTATTCGTGGTTCTAACGGCGTGGGTTACAAGGCGTATTCCGATAATTTAATTGGCGAATTTGTAGCCCAATCTTGGGAAAATGGGGTGGATGTTTTTAGAATTTTCGATTCCCTAAACTGGATGAAATCGCTTGGACCATGCATAGAACATGTACGCACAAGAACTGGTGGTTTAGCCGAAGGTTCTATTTGCTATACCAATGATATTTTAAATCCCGAAAACACCAAATACAACTTAAAATATTACGTCAATTTAGCCAAAGAAATAGAAGGCGCTGGTGCTCATATTTTAGGCGTAAAAGACATGGCCGGTTTACTAAAACCTTATGCGGCCTACGAGCTTATTTCGGCATTAAAATCGGAGCTAAATATTCCTATTCACTTACATACGCATGATACCTCATCCATTCAATCGGCTACCTATTTAAAAGCGATTGAAGCGGGTGTTGATGTGGTTGATGTTGCACTTGGTGGTTTATCGGGTTTAACCTCGCAGCCCAACTTTAACTCGGTGGTCGAAATGCTAAAATTTCAAGACCGTGCTAGTAACATTAATATCGATTCTTTAAATGAATATTCTAATTATTGGGAAACCGTAAGAGAGTATTATTATCCATTTGAATCGGGCTTAAAATCGGGTTCGGGAGAAGTTTTTAAACATGAAATTCCGGGCGGACAATACTCTAACTTAAAACCGCAAGCTCGAGGCTTAGGTTTGGAAGATCGCTTTCACGAAATCACCAAAATGTACGGCGAAGTAAACAAGCTCTTTGGCGATATTATAAAAGTAACACCAAGTTCCAAAGTGGTTGGCGATATGGCGCAATATTTAGTGAGCAACAATTTAACCATTGAAGATGTAAAAGAACGAGGGGACACTATTTCCTTTCCGCAATCGGTAGTGGATTTATTTAAAGGTGAATTGGGGCAACCTGTTGGAGGATTCCCCGAAGCGCTTCAAAAATTAATTTTAAAAGATGAAAAACCATACACCAATAGACCGAATGCGCATATTCCACCTATTGATATTGATCAAGAATTTAAAGCCTTCAAAAAAATATTTGAATACGATTTAAGTCGCCGTATCGATTATACCGATTTTCTATCCTATCAACTTTACCCCAAAGTATTTACCGATGCTTTTAACAAGCATTTAAAATATGATAACCTGATGAATTTACCTACCAAGAATTTTTTCTACGGTATGGAAATTGGAGAGGAAACCATTGTTGAATTGGACAAAGGAAAAACCTTATTAATTACTTTAGATTCCATAGGAAAAGCTAATGATGAAGGCATGGTTAAAGTGTATTTTAAAGTTAATGGCCAAGGCCGAAGTGTTGAAATTAAAGACACGTCCATTAAAGTTAATAAAGTTGAAAACATAAAAGCCGATAAAGCGGATGCTAATGAAATTGGCGCACCGCTACAAGGAATGCTTTCGACTATTTTGGTAAAAAAAGGCGATAAAGTCACTAAAAACCAACCGCTATTTATTATTGAAGCCATGAAAATGGAAACTACCATTACGGCAACAGAAGACGCTACGGTGAAGAAAATTATTCTTAAAACAGGGTTTATGGTAAACTCTGATGATTTGGTAATGGTTTTAGATTAAACCCAAATAACCGCTAATAAAAAAGTTGCAAGTTTACATGCGAAGATTTCCACAAGAAAAACGGAACATGATAAACTTACAGCTTTCTTTTTTATAAGCGTTTTGCGCTGAGTTATTCAATAGTTAAGCGCTACTCTACTATTTTTTCGAGTGCATTTTGTTTAAACTCGAACCAATTTGTTCTAAAATTGGATTCCTCAACGAGATATTTAAATTTCTGAAAAGGTTTTTTATTTGCTAAAACAAATTCCAATTCCCCTTTAAGTGCTTCATCAGGTAATTGACCAACAAACTGTTCCATAATTTTAAAAGACTCAAAACTTTCTAACCCTTCCAATTTTATTAAATCCTTTTTTTGTTTTTTCACCTGTTTCAATTCGATTTCAAAAGCCTCTTTAAAATCATCTTCGTCCCACATATCCGAAAAATAAGGGATACTAATAATTTCGTCTGTTTTAGTATTATAATAACAGGTGTTTCCGCAATCTAATTCTTGCGCGATTTTGTTTAATATGGATTTAGACACTTTCATTCTACTATTTTAAAAAGGGTTTACTCCACAAGGATTTTATACCCCCATGCACTACTATTTTAAATTCTAATGCTGTAAATACTATGTCGTTATAGGTTGTAAAACTAGAACAATCGCTATCTTTTCATTCAGCATCGACTTTAAAATCAAAGATATAAATTTCCGAAACACTAATCTTTAAATTAACAATTTCGTTTTCCTCAGCCATAGAACATCCCTATAAGCCTTGATAGTACCTTCTGAAATAAATGTAATTGTAACAGTTTCAGCATTGTTTGAAACATTTATTTTTTCAATATTTTCAAAACCGTAAGCTCCGTTAACAAAAAGGATTTTACGAATAGTTTTTTTACAATTTCAAAAATTAAACATCGGTAACATGTAATACATTCTTGAATACAACAACTGGAATGATTTTGAACCTTAAGATTATTTATACTAAACTGACATTTTTTTTCATCTCATAGATACAAACACTTATTATAAAGATTGCTTTAAACTTGTAACCCTTTCATTGTCTTAAACTTACTTTTCATTAAAAACTATCTAAAATCCATAACGTTATTTTTTATAATTTTTTAACACATAAAACTTTGTATAGATTACTGGTTTTTAATACATTGCACTTACCAACCAAAAAAAATCCTACATATGAAAATTTGTCCAAAATGTAAGTCTCCTTATCGACATCGAACGAAAAGAAAACTACTTCCAAAATTAATTCCAGGAGCAAAATCGTATTCTTGTAATGCTTGCTACACGAAATACACTTGGTTTCCCATTATTAATCGCACTTTAAAGGTGTAAAAAATTAGTATCGGTAGTGAAGGGATTTAAAAAAATCTTAGCAAAACAACAAGTGTAGCTTTGCTACAACTTATTGTTTTTTTATTCCTACAATAAAAGTTAAATTTAATAAAGGTTTTATTAAATTTAACTTTTATCCTATTGATTTCGTTAAAATTTAAGAGTTCCCGAAAAATTAATAGCAATAATATTTATAATTAATTAAGGCTTGAGCATGAAGCCTTAGTGTTGCTAACGAGTATTTTTAGTTCACTTTTTTAGTCATTTTTCTTACTTTAAGTTTTGCTCTATATCCATTCGAAAAATTAAAAATACTGACCAATACCAAACACTAAACCCTGTGTGGCACCTTTAGAAACTCCATAGCCATAATCTATTCTAAACACCGCATTATATATTTTTTTATGAAAAAGGCGTACCCCAATTCCTGGATACAACTTCATGTTTTTGCTTTTACTAAAATCGGAAAGCTCGCCTCCCGGATTTCTCCAAGAACCTGCATCTATAAAAGCATTACCTTGTAAAACAAACCATTTTTTCTCAAAAAGCGTATGGCGGTACTCTGTATTTACCACAATTACTCCCGTACCTCTATCTATAGTATTCCCTACGCCACGAATATTTACGTTATTATCTACAGAAAAAGGCGCAAAAGGTGTATCATTATTAGATGCTAGACCTAGACGTATTCTGTTTGCCCAATTCCCTTTCTGGCCAACGCGTTTGAAAACAAAAAAATCGTTCCAGCCAATATAAAAATCTTCCATACCTTTTTGATTAGACGTTACAAACTGAAAATTAAACTGACTTCGGAATCCAGAAATATATTGGTAATAATAGTCTAAGGTGTTATAATCGTAAATTCCCTTTATAAGCCATTTTGGAATATTGAGCTCTAGCGGAACATTTTCACTAGTTTCTCCATTTTGATATTGGTAATCTTCTTCAAAACGGTTAAACCCAATTTCCAGTTTATTACTAAAATTGAATTCATAAAGACCAGAAACCTCTACAGACTTATTATTATACCTATAATTAGCCGATGTATTATTGAAAAACACAGGCTCCAATGTGGTTAAACTTTGTAAATTAAAAGCCAAACCTAGCCGTTTGGAAAACAAATAAGGCGCTCTAAAATTTAAAGCGTAACTTTTAAAAACATCTTTTTGATAAAAGCCTCCAATGGCAATATTTCTTCCAAAGGCATTAAAATCAGCTAAACCTATGCGGTAAGCAAACTCATCGTTATTAGTGGTATAAATATGAAGTGAAGGAATGAGTGTAAAATTTTCTTCAATACCATAAAACACATTATACTTACCATCTTCCGCAAAAAAAACTTGGTAATAAGCATGTGCAACAGATGGTAACCTTTTTAACCGCTTAATGTCTTGTTCAATAATAGTAGAATCTAAAGCGCTACCACCTTTTATTGATGCTAAACGTTTAATAAAACTCGTTTTTAATTTATTATTCCCTTGAATTTTTAAATCGGCGACCATATGGTTTTGCGCCATACCATGAGCAAAGGTTATTAATAAAATAAAAAGAATTGTTTTTTTCATTATTCAACAGTAAATGGCGTCATGATCACTTGGTTTACCCAATTATCGATGCTCACGTCCATTACTGTAAATATATAATTATTTCCCGATATTAAATTTGGCGGTGTATTTGGAGTAATATTGAGCACCACATTATCTAGTTTATAATATTGAAATTGATTTTTATAGGTGTAAGTTCCTGAGATCAAATCAGAACTCTCTGTAGTTAAAACCTCAAAGAAAATAGCATTGTTTTCTTCGGAAAGAATATCCCATGAAAATAAAGGCATTCCGGTTTCTTGCTGATTAATATTAACCTCATTAACCCATTGAGATGGTTGATTGCTTTTTTTATTTCGAATTGGGGTGGCTACTTTAACCACATCGTCTATTTGATAAACCACCGTAAACCAAGCGGCATTAGATGTCGTTTCGAAAAAACGCAACGCTCCATTAAAAAGAGGTTTGGTTGGTAAATCTATAAAATGATATTTTGAAAAATCCTTACCGTCTATTTCAAACTCATTGGTTTCATATAATTTAAATTGACTCGCACCTTCTTCTGGATAAAAATAAACATTAACAAGATTAGTATTCTTTTCACTGCTAGCGGCACAGGCTATTACAGCATCTTCTTCGAGAACTACCGCACTTAAAAACTGGGATAAAATAGTGTTATTATTTAAAACTAATTCTCCACTATCATTGCTTGTACAAGCATTAACAATTAAGTATATAATAACATATTTTAACTTACCGATATGCCTCATAATGCGATTTGATTATCTGTTCTACAGGTTTATTTTGTGGTGTAAACCTGGAGTTATTTTCTCCACCCGCACTTTCATGGTTATGGAACCATTTCCAAATAAATCCGCCTGCAAACCAATCTTCTTTCCAAAAGGTTTTAAACAATGCTTCAGAAGTGTTGGTTTGAGCTTCTAAGTTTACAGAATTCATTGCTCGATCACTACGCCAAGGTTCTTTACCTGTGAAATCTACACTTCGATAACCAAACTCGGTAAATAGTATCTGCTTTTTATAAGTTTCTGATGTGCTTTTAATAACCGCTTTATGTGTCCCCCAGTTAGCCATACATTCGGCAACTGTTGGTGTTTTGCTTTCGCTTACGGGAAAATAAGCATCTATACCAATATAATCTAGTTTATCCCAAAAAGGTGTACTTTTAAACTCATCCCAATTAGCAGCGTAGGTCAGTTTCCCCTTATAAACCATTTTAATTTCAGTTATTAAATTAGTCCAATATACAGGTCTATTGGCTATAAATTTTTCTAATTCTGTACCTATACAAAAAATATCGGCATTTAATTCTTCGGCTAACTTGGCATATTCTAAAATAAATTTAGAGTACGATGTTTCAAAAACCTTCCAATTCGCTTCCGTTGCCATTTCTATGTGCCCGGTATAAACCCCATGACTTACCCAAATTTGGGGTTTAATCATTATTTTTATATCGTGTTTTTTTAGCTCTACGGCATATTGCTGTGCGCCATGTTTAGTTTCGCCTAACCATTGTCTATGCGTGTTATAAACAATTTCGGGATGCGTAATATCTCTAATAAAACCAAAAGGCATAACGGCAGCAAAATTGGCATTTACATTAACAACGGGCATTACATTTTTTTGAGATATTGCTTCTCGAGAGGCAACAAAACTAACACCATTTATTTTTTTTGGTTGAGCATTACAACGCTGTAAAACAAACAGGGTAAGTAAAACCAGAAGTATATTTCTTTTCATTAAAAAGTTTTTTAGCTCCTAATTTACTACTAAACATTAAAACAATGCTCTTAAACCTATGTTAAAAGATTGCCCTAGCCCAGTATCATTACCTCTCACAAAACCTGTATAAAGGGTTTCTACATTAAGAACATCTGTTAATTGATACTTTAAACCACCTCCAAGTGCTGTAAAATCCTGAGAGAAATCATTTCCAGCATCAATTAATTGTGAGTGCTGTATCAACCCTAATACAGTAAATTTAGAACTCGGGAAATAACTTAAAAATACACCCGGAGTTAAGCGTAAACTATTGTTTGCAAAACTCCCTCCTACTTGAATTCCAGAGCTATCTCTTTCTAATTTTTTACCAAAGTTGAATTCTGAATTAAGCTCTGAAAACAATTGCCATTTTCCGCCAGAAAAACTGTAATCATAGAAAAAACGATTTTGAAATATAAACCCTTTTTGATCTAAAAAAACATTGTTTTCAGTTTCATTATCTATTAAAGGAATATGAAAAGCAGTTTGAATTGTAAAATTCCCCACACCTTTAATAGGATTAAATTTTATGGCCGGAGCAAAAGAGGTTAAACCAGAACGTGCGGAATTTGTTTCTCCATCAAATTTAAAAACATCTAAAGCGTCTCTACCACCAACAACATTAGAGCGAAACTCTAATAATAACCCAACATTTAATTTACTATTAGCTGAAATTCCAGTAAAAACATCTAATGTAGACGTGAAAAAGGTTTCTCTATCCTTATCTTGTTTTGCCCCATTTTCTCCAAATAAATCTTTGGTTTCCGTATATAAATTATTAAACCATTTTATATCCCATTGGCCACTACTTAATAGTTTTGATGGTGTATAGGTTTGAATATTACTTTTTTTATTTTCAGTAGTATCTTCTTGAGCAAAGCCTACTAAAGATATAGTTAACAGTAAAATTGTTAGTGTTTTTTTCATCATGCTGTGTTTTAAAATTTGTTTTAAAGTGCGTTAGTTTTCCAGTTATAAGAGAAGTAGCTCAATTTATAATTGGCAGGTATTTTTTCAGTTCTGTAAAGGTTTATAAAGTCAATTTCATTTTTTCCATTCATGGTAAAATCACCTTTATACCATTCCATAATTTGAGATGCCTCAACACGTTTCTTTTTAACATTTACTTTTAAAAAACTTCCGTTAAGGGCAATTTTAGTTTGTTTCGTCATTTGGCTATCTAATGTATTAGGCAAATACGCATTACTTATTAATGGCGGGCAACCTATAGCGCCACATACTAATACAAAGTGAAATCTTGCATCGTTAAAAACCTCACGTAACAGTTTATGTTCTATATTATTTAGGGTTGTGTTTTTACCACCTAAAGGATATGTTGTTTTATCAAAAAAGCCTTTTTTATCTAAAGGAGAGTTTAACGGATAGTTATCTATAATCCCTTTTATTACTGATAAATTATAAGCGTTTATCCAGAATGCCTGATAAACATTTGCATCTGTTTTTGATACAGAAATACCTTCGGCTAGCTTTAAAACCTCAATCAAAGTTTGAGGTTCGCTGTGTATTTTAGCATAATTAACTTTTCCGTTAAGCACATAGGTTTTAAAAAAAGCATCGGCTTTAGAAAAGAAATCGTTAGTGTTTTGAGCAAAACTGGTAACAGATAATATGCCCATGGCAAATAATACAATAATATGTTTTTTCATTTTATAAATTTTAATGATACAAAGTAAAGGTTCTTCTTTTTTTTAATTTGTTAGCCACCTTACAGTTTGAAAAAGTTTTTTTAAAAGTCTGTAAAACAAAGTTGCCCTTACAGAAAACTTCTATTTAAAATGATTATAAACTAACTACTAAAGTTAAGTTATTACCTTTAAAACGACCTAAAGAATCACAATTCTAAAAAATTATGGAACATATTGTTATAATCGGGAATGGAATTTCGGGTGTTACCGCAGCGCGACACATTAGAAAACTTTCTGACAAAAAAATTACTATTATATCGGCTGAAACCGAATATTTTTTCTCTCGAACCGCACTTATGTATGTATACATGGGACATATGACGTTTGAACATACGCAGCCCTATGAGAACTGGTTTTGGAAAAAGAACAGCATAGAACTAAAAAAAGCTTTTGTTAAAACCGTTGACACGGAAAACAAAACGCTCCATTTTGAAGATGGCGGATTTTTAAGCTACGATAAACTTATTATAGCTACTGGAAGTAAACCTAACAAATTTGGTTGGCCTGGTCAAGATTTAGATGGGGTTATGGGGATGTACCATAAACAAGATTTAGAAAATCTAGAAAAATATGCACCCAATAATAAGGTGTGCAAACGTGCCGTAATTGTTGGAGGTGGATTAATTGGTATTGAAATGGCCGAAATGTTGCACTCACGACATATTCCTGTAACTTTCTTAGTACGAGAGAATAGTTTTTGGAATGGTGTTTTACCTGAAGGTGAAAGTAATATGATAAACCGAGAAATTTTAAGTAGCGGTATCGATTTAAGGCTTTCAACCAACTTAAAAGAAATAGTTGCTGATGAGAACGGCCAAGTAAAATCGATTATTATTGATGAAACTGGAGAAGAGATTCCTTGCCAGGTTGTTGGATTAACCGCTGGTGTATCTCCAAACATAGATTTTATAAAAGATTCTAAAATTGAAATCGGACGCGGAATAAAAGTAAATCGCTATTTAGAAACCAATATAAAAGATGTTTACGCTATTGGTGATTGTGCCGAACAACACGAAGGTATTGCCCAACGCCGCCCTATTGAAGCCGTTTGGTACACGGGCCGTATGATGGGGGAAACCATAGCTCAAACTATTTGTGATAATAAAATACAATACAAACCTGGGCATTGGTTTAACTCTGCTAAGTTTATCGATATAGAATACCAAACTTATGGTTGGGTTTGGGCACAAACCAAAGACCATGAATCTCGATTTTATTGGGAGCACGAAAGCGGTAAAAAATGCATTCACTTAAATTATGATAAAACTACTCGCGAATTTATTGGAATTAACACCTTTGGAATTCGTATGCGTCACGAATTTTTTGACAAAATTTTAAATGTAAATCGTACGGTAGATTACGTTTTAGAACATTTAGCCGACGCTAATTTCGACCCTGAATTTTACAAACTTCACGAAAAGGAAATCGTTGCAAAATTCAACCAAGAAAACAATACTAACATTCAATTAAAAAAGAAAAGCTGGAAACGTATTTTTAGCAAATCATAAGATATGAAAGCAATAAAACAAACCGGGTTAAGCCTTTTTCTATTAGGCCTCGCCATATTTATAGGAACCATTTTTACAGGCTCATTTAACTTAACACAAGCTGAGTTAGATACGTTTTTAAAAGAAAAAAATTATAAAAGCGAAATAATAGCAGACGAGTTACAAAAAGCCATTGTAACCTCTGAAGGTTTAAATATTTTTCAATTTTCGAGTGGTGTTATAGGTGCCTACGCCGCATCGAACAAACATTATGATGATCTTATTAAAAAATATGATTCTGAAAAAAACTGGGATAAAAAAGGAGAGCAATTTCAATATAAAATATCGGGAAAACCGCATAGTTTAAGCTTTTCTTTAGCCAAAGCTGCAGGAAAAGGGCCTGTTCCGGACAGCACAGGACTAATGTGGTTTCTAACCTTTGGTTTGGCCATTATTGGAGCGCTCATGTATATTATTCCAGATGTTATTTTACTTGGAAAACCTGGAATTAAAAACAATGGCATCTTTTTAAATGCAGCTACAAACCGTGGTTGGATTGGTTGGTTCGCGTTTATATTTCTAGTTACTTTTTACATTCTACTTTATTTTTATCCAGACTATATAGTAAACTGGGTGTATTTAGTAGATCCTATAAGTAAATCGATAAGCGGAAATCCTGCAAGCCAATGGTTTTTATACGGTTTTTTATATTGCACCGTAATGACGGTTATGGCAATAAGAATGTATATAAAATATCGCCATAACAAATACCAAATATTAAGAACAACATCTGTTTTATTTTTTCAAATTGTATTTGCCTTTTTAATCCCTGAAATTCTAGTTCGTTTTGAGAAACCTTGGTACGATTTTAAAAATGCCTTTCCTCTTGATTACGATTTTTTCTTTAAATGGAATCTACAAGAACTTTTAGATAGTGGTGCTTTTGGTTTATTTATTTTAGTTTGGGGTATTGTTTTAACCATAGTTGTTGTGCCTGTTATGGTATATTTCTTCGGAAAAAGATGGTACTGCTCTTGGGTTTGTGGTTGCGGTGGTCTAGCCGAAACTTTAGGCGATCCATATAGACAACTATCTAGCAAAACATTATTGTCGTGGAGAATGGAACGTATTATAATTCACTCTGTACTTATATTTGTTTTAGTCATGACGGGTTTCGCGCTTTACACATTCTTTTCTGGACAAGGTGAAGTTTTAGGTGTTAAAACCCAAACCATACAAGATATATATGGATTTTTAATAGGATCTATTTTTGCAGGAGTTATCGGCACGGGCTTCTATCCTATTTTTGGCAACCGTGTCTGGTGCCGTTTTGGATGTCCTTTAGCTGCATATTTAGGTTTTGTTCAACGTTTTAAATCACGATTTAGAATTACAACCAATGGCGGACAATGTATTTCTTGCGGAAACTGTTCTACATATTGCGAACAAGGTATTGATGTTAGAGCTTATGCACAAAAAGGCGAAAATATAGTGCGCTCTAGTTGTGTTGGCTGTGGTGTTTGTTCTGCAGTATGCCCAAGAGGGGTGTTAAAATTAGAAAACGGTCCAGAAACAGGTCGTATAAACCCTACAGATGTTTTACTTGGCAATGATGTTGATTTAATGAATTTAGTAAATAAAAAATAATGACCTCCTTCTACTATCTAATTTTAATTTTTATTGCTTTTAATAATTTAAACGATACTACTTATCAAAAAGCATATTATAACAATGGAAATATTGCGTCTGAAGGATGGATTAAGAATAATAAAAAAGAAAAATACTGGAAGTTTTATTATGATAATGGTAAAATTAAAAAAGAAGGTCATTTTTCAAATAATAATCCTGTGGAATATTGGTATTTTTACGCTCAAAATGGTTTAAAAGAAAAGGAAGGTCACTATGCTAACGGACAAAAAACTAATTGGTGGGTGTTTTACAACAACTTAGGTCAAGTTAACCATAAATGCCAACTTAAGTTTAATAAAAAAAATGGCTACTGCCTGATGTATAAAAATCAAAAAATAGTTTCGGCCAGTAAATATGTAGATGGTAAAAAAATTAAAGCATGGCACAACCTAAAAGATTTTAAAAAAGAAAACAACCTACTTAATTTAAGATGACCCACATAAAAGTCATAATCCCTGCATACAATGAAGCAGATTCCATAACCCATGTTATAAACAACATTCCTACCGAGGTTAATGAGGTTATTGTAGTTAGTAATAATTCCACCGATAATACAGAAGCTAATGCAAAACAAGCTGGTGCCACCGTTTTAACAGAAACCAACAAAGGTTACGGCTATGCTTGCTTAAAGGGTATGGATTATATTGCTAAAGCCTCAAAAAAACCAGATATTGTTGTGTTTTTAGATGGCGACTATAGCGATTACCCCGAGGAACTTACCAAAATAGTTGCCCCAATAATTAACGATAATTTAGACTTTGTTATTGGTGCTCGTGTAAAAGCCCTACGAGAAGCAGGATCTATGACTAAGCCTCAAGTGTTTGGAAACTGGCTAGCCACCACTTTAATGCGCTTGTTTTTTGGTGCAAAATTTACCGATTTAGGTCCTTTTAGAGCCATTAAATACAACAAATTACTAGCTCTTAACATGGAAGATAAAACCTATGGATGGACGGTAGAAATGCAATTAAAAGCCTTAAAACAAAAATTATCGTATACCGAAATTCCTGTTAATTACAGAAATAGAATAGGCGTTTCTAAAGTATCAGGTACAATAAAAGGCGCTATATTTGCAGGCGTAAAAATCTTGGGATGGATTTTTAAATACAGTATAAAAAAATGATTTTAGAAAGTATAATTATTACCATTTACACCATTGCTTTGCTTCTTATTTTAATATATGCACTAGCACAACTAAACTTACTGTTTAATTATTTATCGGCGAAAAGAAAAGAAGACTCCTCGGTAAAATTCGATTTAACAAATCCAGATGAAATCCCTTTTGTTACCATACAACTTCCCGTTTATAATGAAATGTATGTTATGGAGCGTTTGCTGGATAATATTGCCTTAATAGAGTATCCAAAAGATAAATTAGAAATTCAGGTTTTAGATGATTCTACCGATGAAACCGTGGAAACAACAAAAGCTCAAATTGAAAAATTACGAGCCACTGGTTTAGATATTAAACACCTTACTAGAACCAATCGTGTAGGTTTTAAAGCCGGAGCACTAAAAGAAGGGTTAGAAATCGCCAAAGGTGAATTTATTGCTATTTTTGACTCCGATTTCCTCCCTAAAAAAGATTGGTTAAAGCAAACCGTTCCTTATTTTAAAAACCCAAAAATTGGCGTGGTACAAACGCGTTGGGGACATATAAATAGAAACTACTCTATACTGACTAAAATTCAAGCCTTTGCACTCGATGCGCATTTTACGCTAGAACAAGTGGGAAGAAACAGTAAAGGCCACTTTATAAACTTTAATGGTACGGCTGGATTATGGCGTAAAGCTTGTATCCTTGATGCAGGAAACTGGGAAGGCGATACATTAACCGAAGATTTGGATTTAAGTTACCGCGCTCAACTAAAAAATTGGGAATTCAAATATTTAGAAGATGTAGAAACTCCAGCCGAACTTCCTGTAGTTATTAGTGCCGCAAGATCGCAACAATTTAGATGGAATAAAGGTGGCGCCGAAAATTTCAAAAAAATGAAATGGCGTGTTTTAAAAAACAAGACCATTTCGACAAAAACCAAAATACATGGTTTGTTACATTTACTAAATAGTACCATGTTTTTTAATATTCTTTTAGTAGCAATTTTAAGCATTCCTATGCTTTACATTAAAAACGAATATGCGCACTTAAAAGGGTATTTTATTGTTATGAGTTTCTTTGTAATAAGCACCCTCATATTTTTTATATGCTACTGGGTGATGTATAAAAATATTTACGGTGGAGGAATAAAAAACTTTGTAAATTACATTGGTATGTTTTTCGTGTTTTTCTCTATTGCCATGGGATTTTCATTACACAATACTATTGCCGTAATTGAAGGCCATATTGGGAAAAAGAGTGAATTTGTTCGCACACCAAAATTTAACATCAGTAAAATTAAAGACAGTTGGAAAACCAATCAATACATCAAAAAAACGGTGTCGTTCAACGTTATTTTTGAAGGTTTACTCATGGCTTATTTTGCTTTTGGTATGTATAGTGCCTTTGTTGTTGGGGACCAAGGTGGCGATTTCGGACTTTTCCCTTTTCACCTGATGCTATTTTTAGGCTTCGGTTTTGTATTTGTAAAATCTATATTTTCTAAGGCTTAACTGTAAATATTCTGTTTTGATATTTTATAAGAAGAAATTCCAAACCAGTCCAAAACGCACTGTAAAATCTCGATAGGGATTGTTTGGTGCCGAAAAATAATTATACCCCGTAAAAGCCGAATTAAAATGCTCTGCTTTTAAGAAAATTCTTGTTTGGCGCACTTTTGCGTTTATGAAAAAGTCCAACCGTGGAAACTCACCAAATTCTTGGTCATTTTGCACATAAAACTCGGCTAAAACAGGATCGTAAGCATTCATATTATACTTTGTAAAATAATTTAAAGTTACCCCTGTTTGTAAATACAACGCCTTATTAAACAAATTACTCGCATAATACAGCGTGTTACGCATGTTTAACTCTGGAACATTGAGCACCCCGGTTCCGTTTTGTACATTTTGGTACATAAAGGTGTTGTTCAAAGCAAATTTTCCAACTCTAATTTCCTTATCGAGCTTCACTCTTAAATAATTAATAGTGCCGCCGTATTGTGTTGGTGTTACTAAGCCAGAAACATCATCTGTTTTAAAATAGGTGTAATCGGTAATGGTAGAATAATCGACACTTAGGTTTAGTAATTTATCCGATTTTAATTTAAAAGCCAATTGTTGCGTGTCGGTATTATTGAAATTATTCCGCCAGTTATAGTTTATATAATCGCTTTGATACAGTAAAAAATTATAATTAGGAGCTTTGGAACTATGATTTAAAGAAGCAATGGCCTGAATATCATTATTTAACCTAAAACTAGCTTCCCCTTTTATAAAGTTGCCATCAAAATCTCCAGAGATATTCACCCCTGCTTCACCCAATAAATCGAAACCTTTATAACGCTT
Organism: Algibacter pacificus; assembly: GCF_008033385.1. GTDB lineage: Bacteria > Bacteroidota > Bacteroidia > Flavobacteriales > Flavobacteriaceae > Algibacter > Algibacter pacificus. The sequence goes on from NZ_VOGY01000007.1 coordinate 17,504, forward strand.
ATGATATTTTCCGCCAGCAGAAACCACGTCGCCTTTAAGTCTATTGGTAATGGTGTTCCCATTTAAAATAACCACTTTATTATACCCGTAATTAAAATTATCGTAACCTAAATTAAACTGTAAATCTCCAACAATATTATTACTATAATTTAATTGAAATTGATTGTGAAAATGTTCTAAGGTAGCACGGTCTTTTAAACTTGAATTTTTAAAAGCTTCTCCAAAAATATCTGTTGTAGCACTACTTTGGTTGTATTCAAAATACTTATCTTCAAAAGAAAGAACATGTCCTAAATTCAAATTATTTCGAGATAATGAATCTTTTTGATTAATAAACGCATAATTATGCTCTAAATGAAAACGTTTAGCTTTTAAAATACTTTTGGCATTTTCAAAGTTTACTTCTAAAATAGAACGGTCTAAAAACTCTTCTTCTCCATCTTCAAAATACGCCACATTATCGTCTTGGAGCCCTCCATTTTCTTCATTAAATAAATCCTGAGTTACAATATGTCCACGTAAATGATATCTATTATTTTCTGAAACATAGTTTGATGTAAATCTAAAATTACCCGTACTTGTTACCAAATGCTGATATTTACCAATAGATCGCATGCCTTTATAAGCAATTGAAAAATTAAAACGCGGACTGGTATTTACCGTAAAAAAAGCATCGAGAAGTTGCCCTTGCTCAAAAGCCGTTTTATACATTAACTCGGTTAACGGTGTTGGCACATGGTAGTAATTAATATCTTCAATTTCCATAAAGTTGAAATGCCTTGCTCGTGCTCCTAGGGCGGGCATTAACTTCGTGTTTTTAAAATTGTAGGTTAAACTATTATAGGTTTGTCCTAAATTTGAAAATGGAATTAACCCAAAATTATCTTTTCGTAAATAATTGAATTTATACTCTTTTTTAATGGATAGCGTGGTATCTACATAAGTAGTATCGTTTTCTGACGATATAATTAAGTAGGTTTGAATTTTAGGTTTTCCTTCTTTATCGTCTCCAAATACCGCTTTGGATAGTTTACTTTGAGATTTTACACTATCCTGCTCTTGAGATCGAGAATCTTTCCCATTGGGTAATTCACGTGGTCCCTCTTGCGCGTTTAACACATTAAACAACAGCAAACAAAAGAATGACAGAACTATTTTATTCATAAATACAAAAATCTTGCTTTGGTTTTACTTTCGCAAATATTACCGTTGCAAATGTAAATACAAAATATGATAACGTTTAAAAATGCTGTGAATTATTTATAGTAGTTGTTAAAATAAAAACAGTACCGATAAATAAGTGGGTTCCGTAAAAATAAAAACCGACTTTTAAAGGTATTAAAAGTCGGTTTTTTTAAAATAAAATATTAATTAAAATCAAATAATTATGATCCCCACTGGTAATAATTAATAGCATATTTAGGATTATCTCCATTAATCATGGTTACAGTAGGATTCGTATAAGTAGCAAAAGTACCATCATATTTCATGTAAAAACCAGAAACACTTTTAACTATGGCATCTACAAGCTCTACTACTGTTGCGCCTCTGCTCTCAGCATTACCACTTTGCCCAGTTACTTCAAAGTACATTTTTCCATCAATAATTTCACGTTCTAAATAGTAATTCATACTATAGCTAGTACTTCCACTCCAGTATTGTATGGAAAGGTAAGGATCTGCTGTTGCTGCAGGAAGTACATTGTATAGATAAAATCTATAAATAGTTCTACCGCCGTTAGCATTAGTAAAGTCTTCTTGAGTTCTTGCATAAAGTTCATTAAAAGCATTACTTGATCTTTCTGTATCTACGTAGTTATATCTTAAATTAGTAAAACCTTCAAACTTAGGAGGGGTTAAAGGTAGTCCTGGAATATTATCATAAATAATTTTCAACCCGTCTGTAGTATTTTCATACAGATTTTCAGTTTCATTAAAAGTAAAACTTGTTAAGGAGGTTTCGTTAATTACTAAAGGTTTTAAAAAACTAAATCCTGTAGCTGTAATTGCTATGGGAGCATTCTCTACAACAACAGAATCGTCTTTAAGGTAACTAACCGTTGCGAGTCTGGTTGAAACGTTATAGTTAAATGTAGCTATAATGTCATCGTTTAATAAAATATTTCTAAAAACAGAATTCGTGCCATCACCTGCTATCATTTCTGCCGAGTTGTATATGGGTTCAAAATCTGTACTTGTAGGACCTGCTGGAGTTAATGTCCATACGGTAACATCATTACCATAATCTAATTTACTTTCTAATATAATTTCTTCATCGGTAACAGAAAGAATATTGAATACAAACTCACCTTGATTAGCATTATCATTTAAAGAAAAAATTTCACTAAACACGGAGTATGACTCTAAGACCATTTCAATTTTTAAGGTTTTATCTAACCTATAAGTAATGGTATTATCATGGATTCCCTCGTCATAATCTGAATTTATTTTTACATTTCCATCTGCATCAAATTTCATCACCATAGCATAAGCTCCAAATGATTCGTTTGGCGAATAATATCCAACCCACCCATTATCTGGTTTAGTTAAAACATCTTGGTAGATGGTGATAAACTCATCTGTCCTTTCTTTTATAGATTTTTCGAATAATGGTTCTACATCATTATCTGTACAACTAGATACAAATAGTAATAGTAGAAACATACTTATTTTTCCAATAAGATTACATATCTTTTTCATTGTTATATTTTTAAGTTATTATATTTCTATTAATGCCCTTTTAACATTAATCAGGAATTTCTCCTGTCTCTACTACGTTATTCAATCTTTCCTGCACGATGTCTCTCACTTTCAATAAATCTATATCGAAATTAGTTTTATAATAATCTAATACGAGATCAACTTTTTGCTTAATTTTTAATCGTCCTTCGTTAAGTTCTCGACAGTTTATTATTTCATCTTCATCGGTTAAACTCGAACAATCTTGTTGTGTAATAAAATCTTCGGCAAAAGTAGCTTCGTCTACAACTACTAAATGAGATATTATTTCACAAAAATCTTCAAATTCATTTAGTGTTCCATAGTTTCTAACCATACCTAGTTTTATAGCGTCATCACGAGACACTCCATTACTCCAGTTTTGCCCTAAATACTTTTCAGATATGGAACTAAACCCTATAGGCATACCATAAGTTTGATGAACAATATGCGAAAATTCATGATGTACCGTTGCTAAAATGCCCCCACCCGGGTTGGCTAACCAAGTGCGGTTAGAAAAATCTAAGCTATTTAAATTTAATAAGGTAACGCGGGCTCCAGCTTCGGCATATCCTAATAACCTAGAACCATCATCATTATAAATGTAAGATCCAATGTAAACCAATTCTGCAGGAAATAAATCTGCTATTAATTGCTCTCCGCCTTCACCAGACGTAGAATAAGGTTCTATCCATAAATGATTTACTAATTTGGTTGACGGTACCACCAAATCTGAATACACTGGTGTTGCTCGTTGGGATGGATCGATAAAATTATCATTCCATCTCCAACGGGTTGCTGTTTTATACACTTCAAATAGACTCTCTCCGTTATTATCATATAAATATTGATCGTTAGGATGTGATAAATCTGGAGTGTCTGGTTGCACATATTTACTATTACTATCATCAGATGTATTACACTGGATGTTTACCATAGCCAATGTGATAATAGCAAAATATTTAATTATATTTTTCATTGTTTATTTTTTTAATAATTAATAACCTGGATTTTCCTCGATACCGTTTGCTATGGCTTTAGCTGGTATTTGTTCTGCCTTTCTAAGATCATCACTAGCTAATGTTACATCTTCTAAAATGTTTAAACCATCACCATCTGTTTGAATAATATGATATACCTCTAATTCTAAACGTTTAATATCGAACCAACGTAAACCTTCTCTTAGAAATTCTTTTCTGCGCTCTGATATTACAAAACTGAACATAGCTTCTTGTTCTGTTCCTCCATAATAATCATGAACTTCAGATAATGTTAATTGCCCACCTGTTTCATATCTTAAAGGAGCCATAACATTATAATCATTTAAAGCATCGTCTAATCTATTTAACATAACATAGGCTTCCATTCTATTTAATATTACTTCTTCACTACGCAATTCTGGCATTATAAAATATCCAAAACCTGTGGTTGAAGTAGTATATTCAAAAAGCTCTACGTATTTAGGCGGGTTTCTTGCTGAAGATGATGAAAAACCGTATGCTAAATCACGAAAATCATACGATCCTTGAGGATTATTGAAATCATAAATCTGACTAAATATTCCATTCGTAGGTTGAAAACCTCTGGTGTATCTATTCCAAAAACTTTCTTTTCTAACTACTAATAAATTGCTTGCTTCATCAACACTTATAAAGTTATTAGCCAAAACTACAGACCCTGAACCTGAATACACTTCTTCCATATCTCTCACAAAATTTAAGCTGGCAACGCCTTCTCCTAATAATTTATTCGAGTATTCTATACATTTAGCATAGTCTTTTTTAAATAGGTAAAATCGAGATGCAAAAGCATAAGCAGCACTTTTATTAAAATGATACTTACCCGTTCCAACATAATAACTATCTGAAATTAAAGAAATTCCTTCCAACAAATCTTGCTCGATAAGGTTGTATGTTTCTTCTAAAGTACCTCTATCATAAGCTACGCTTAATTTTGTTTCGGGAGCTGTGATATAAGGAATACCTAATTTTTCTTTGTTAGCATCACTGTAATGTAAAGCAAATACATTTGCTAATAAAAAATGGTTGTATGCTCTAGTCACTAAAGCTTCACCTCTTAATGCATTTCTAAAATCTTGATCGCCACCTACAACTTCTTCTAACCCAACCAAAGCTTGGTTTGCATGAGCAATAGCGGTGTATGTATTATCCCAAAAGTAAGTTGGGGTATCTTGCCCTTCAGATGAAACAACAGGTTTGTAGCTGTAATTTTCTGTCATCCAAGGATATTGGGTGTTTTCTATAATATAGGTTGAATTATCGGTTTTTGCTTCAATAAAATTGTAAGTTGCCTCAGAATAAGCAGAAACTAATAACTCAGAGATATCCTCCAACGTTTTTACGTCTTGCCTATTATCTGGAACCTCATCCAAATATGAATCACATGAGAAAAATGAAACAAGAGTAAGTATTATTATAAATCTTTTTTTCATAGCATTAAAAATTAAAGTTAAGGGTAAATGTATAGGTTTTTGTTAATGGTAATGAAACACCACCCGTTTGGAAAAACTCTGGATCTACACCGTTTAATTTATCATCGGAATAGATTAACCAAAGGTTATGCGCTGACAAACTCATAGATGCAGATTTCATCCAAGTTTTATCTATAAAACTACTAGGAAACCTATAACTAAGCTTTATATTTTTAAGTCTCACAAAATCGCCATCTGCAACTCTAATATCACTTTTATTATATAAATCAAAAGGGTTATAACCTTGAGATCTTAATGCTTCTACTGCTTGAGCAGAAAGAATAGCTGGAATATTTGTAACATTCTCATCTCCCGGTAAAGACCATCTGTTTATTAAATCTCCAGATTGGGAACTAAAATCATCATATAGACTTGAAGACCCGCTGCTTAAACGTACATCGTATAAATCATCCAAACGAATTTTGTTTCCACCTCGGTAAGAAAACCCAAAATTAAGATCTAAATTTTTATATGAAATAGTATTGTTAAATCCACCGAAAAAAGTAGGTTCTGTTGGTCCATCATAAATTACATAATCCAATACATCTTCTCTTTCTTGTAAGTTTAATGTTTGAATTGTTCCTCCATCTTTATCATAAAACGTTGGAATACCATTAGAATCTAAACCTGCAAATGGAATTGAAAATAATGCTCCGGCTGGATATCCAACAAAGTTACCACCATTTCTACTAATTGCATCACCTATGCGGTCACGCGATTGCCAATTTGTAATTTCACTTTCAGAAAAACTGTAATTAAAATTAGATGTCCATCTAAAATTTTCGGTTTCAATGTTAGTGGTTCTTAAAGTAAACTCAAAACCGTTTCGATCCAACTCGCCAATATTACCTAATTTTCTAGATTCTCCTCCAACTCCGTTAGTTTCTACCCATCCAATTAAATCTTCCGATTTTCTTCTATAATATTCAACTTCAAGTCCTAATCTATTGTCCAAAAATGCTGTTTCTAAACCAATATTCCATTCATATAATTTCTCGAAAGTTAATTCTGAATTTTCCAATTGATCTATAACTAATGCTATTTCTCTTTCTCCAGACTGTGGTCGTAATGGCTCTTCACCTCTAACGATTAAACCTGCACTTGCATCATAGGGGTTTGAACCAGATAAACCATAAGTAGATTTAAGTTTTAATAAGTTTACCCAATCTACATTATCCATAAAAGATTCTTTATGAATATTCCATGCTCCACTTATATTCCATGTAGGAAGGTAACGGGCGGTTTTAGATTTCCCTGTTCTATTATCACCATCATATCTAAAAGTAGCATTTGCAATATATTTTCCTTTAAAAGCATAAGCACCTGTAGCAAAGGTACCCCAAGCTCTATTTCTAGTTTCTTCTACTTCAAAATAATCATCCCCCCTTGAATCTAAATATCTAATAAAATTAGGATCACTAATAACTAGCCCTCCTTTATCAAATAAATATCCCCAGCCTTCACTATATTCTTTTGTTCTATCACTGGATCTTATTTCTTGTCCAACAAGAACATCTACTTGATGGTTATCACCAAATCTTTTAGAATAATTAAGGGTATTACGCATAAAGTAGTTAATAAGCGTATTATCTGTTGTTTTTCTAAAACCTCCATTAGGCAATACACTATAAGGCAATAGTTCAGGAGCCTCAGGATCATCAAACAAGAAAATATTGCTATTTGCTATAATGGGATTTCCTGCTCTATATGCTGCTGCATTATTAGAGTTTTCATGTACGGTTTGTACTGCAGCACTACTATACCATCTTCCTTGTAAAACGGTATTAAATGTAAAGTTCTCATTTATTTCCCAATTAAAACTAGTTTGTAAAGACAAATCTGTTAAATCTAAATCTGTACGGTTATGCTCTACTTCGTATAAAATATTAAAAGGCGCCCAGTTTCTTCTAAAAAATTGTAAATCACCATTTTCATCGTAAGGCGTCATACTTCTACTTGTGTATAAAGCAAAGTTAAACGGGTTAATATCGAAGTTTCTTTCAAACACTCCCGAAAGGGCGTCAAAAGTTCTATCTTGAGAAGCTGCAATTCTCTGATCTCTAACATTACCAGTTAATTTAAACCCAACACTTATGTTTTCTGCAATTTTAAAATCTGCATTTAAATTAGCCGTTAAATTTTTGGCATCATCAGCAATAGTTTGTCCTTCGTCATCCATATAGCTTATAGATGCTCTATATTTAGACTTCTCTGTACCAGAACTAAAACTTAAACTATTTGTTTTTACAAATGAATTCTTAAATAAAACATCAAACCAATCGGTATTTGCATCCGCATAACGTTGTAAATAATCATAATTAGGTGTACCTCCTGGCCCCCAGTTTATTTCATTCTCTCTAATTTTATAAAACATATCAGAAAACACTCCATGATTTCTAGCGGTATTAGAGGTCGCAATATCAATCCAGCCTTTTTCATATAATTCTTGATTAATAGCCATTTCATCACCAGAATTCAAGATATTAAATTGATCGTAAGTTGGCTTTGTTCTTGTTGTTAAGCTACTAGAGAAATTAATACGTGGTGTACCCGTTTCTCCTCTTTTTGTAGTAATAACGATAACACCATTTAAAGCTCGAACCCCGTACTGTGCCGTTGCCGAAGCATCTTTCAATACAGTAAACGATTCTATATCGTTAGGCCCAATACCTGCGGTAGACGAACTTAAAATAGTTTCTAAGTTTCCAGTAGTAATATCTTGGTTTGATAATTCTACTGCATCTTCCAAAACAACACCATCAATAACCCATAATGGTTTATTAATACCGTTAATTGAAGAGTTACCTCTAATTCTAATTACCGGAGCCGTACCAAAGGTCCCTGAAGCATTTTCAATTTCCACACCTGCAACTTGACCTTGTAGCGATCTTGCAACATCGGCAACTCCATCCAGTTTTACGTCTTCCATTTTAATAGTTGCCGCCGAACCTGTAAAAAGTTTTCTGTCAATTTTTTGATACCCGGTAACCACCACGGCATCTAGGCTTTCCACATCTTCAGTCATTACAACATCAATCGTGTCTGAAGTTCCAATAGTAATAAACTTAGTGCTTAAGCCTACAAAGCTAAATTTAAGCACTTCGCCCGTTTCTGCCTTAATAGCATAGTTTCCATCAAAATCTGAAACAACACCGCGTGTTGTACCATCTACAATAACAGTAACTCCAGCAACGGGAACTCCATTTGTATCGGTAATAGTACCCGAAATTGTTTGTTGTTGAATATTAGAAGCTTGTTCTTTTTTATCTAGAATAATTTGTCGCTCGTTAATAGAGTAACTAAATATATTGGTATCTAATATTCTTTCTAAAACTTTGTTTATCGTTTTATCCTTAATTTGAACATGTCCCACCACTTTTTTCAACTCAGGCAAAATATTATCTTTATAAATAAAAACAAATTCGCTTTGATCTTCAATTGTTTTAATAACATTCATTATTGTAGCTTCCTGAAGATCTATTTTCAATTTAGTGGTTTGAGAATAGGAATTTGAGAAAGAATAAAATGCAAACAGAAGTAAAAATAAACTGAGCCCTTTCATAATAAATAGAGTTTTATTCCTGAAATCCAATAAGATGTTACAAGAATTTTGATTTTTTTTCATAAATTTGATTGTTTTTAATTAAGCATTAATTAGCTGTTACTTTAACGGCGTTACATGCAGAGAATGTTGGCCCATTCTCTGTTTTTTTTTATTTTAAAATGTATTTCTCATTTCTTTTTTCTATTTTAAATTTTGTTATAAACATTAAGTTTTCAAGTGTTTTTTCAATCTTGTCATTTAAATCTAATTTTCCACTTATTTTAAATTTATAGACATCTAATTTTTCGTCTAATTCTATATTTATATTGTAAAAACGTTCAATTTTTCTAATAACATTTATGACAGATTCACTTTCAAAATGCAAGAGTCCTAAAGTCCATAGGGTGTATTTATATGCATCTACTTCTTTGACTTCAACCTTTTCTTCATTTTTATACCATGTAGCTAATTGACCTGGCTGTAATACTGTTTTTTTGTTGTTTAAAAATCCATTTTCCACAACATTAACCTTCCCTTCTGTTAAAGCTGTAAAAATATAGCCATCTGTTGGGTAGGCAGATATGTTGAATTTAGTACCTAGAACTTCTATTGAAAAATTTTCTTCCATGGTTTTCACAATAAAAGGGTGTTCTTTGTCTGGTTTTACTTCAAAAAAGGCTTCACCTGATAAAATAACAGTACGTTCTTTTAAAAGAAATTTTTCTGGAAATATAAATTTTGTGCCTGCATTAAGATGTACAACAGAGCCGTCGGATAAAGTTATTTTACTCCTTTTTCCATAGGGCACCAATAATTTATTATAAGTCTCCTCCAATTGGTTTTCATTAGTTACACTATTTATGGTATCATTAGCATTCACAATGATATTACCAGCATTAGTATATTTAATTTTCGATTCTTCCTTATTAATTAAAAATGGCTCTCCAGATTTTAAAACCAATTGCGTGTTGGTTATAGAATCTAACGACAATATCTCTAAATCTTTAACCAGAGCCTTACTTGTTTTATCATCCTTATTGATAAAAAACATACTTATTGCTAACATAACAAATAGCAGGGCGGCGTATTTAAAATATTTTTTAACAAAATTGAATTCTCTTGTAGGTTTTTTAGAGTAATCCATTTTATCCAAAAGGATTTTAAGCATTTCCTCTTTTTCTATTTCAGTTAAATTTTCATCGCCTGTTTTTATGGCTAACAAAATTTCTTTAAGGTCTGAAATTATCTTTCGCTCTTGTGGGTTTTTTAAGAGATAGGTTTCCCAATAAACGTCACTTTCAGGGGTTGGTTTATATATCCAATCTACAAAAAAGTTATCTTCAATATATTTAGAATAAGGTTTAATAATTTTAGGTCTATATATATACAGGGGGCAAAACTTTATTTTTGTGGACACTTTTTTTAAAGTTTTTTTAACGCAGAACTATTTTTCCAACATTTCGAGTTAAAAATTCTATGCTAAATACAGCATTAATTATGAGGTAAATTAAGTTAAACTAGGATATAGCATAAAAAAAATAATATTAGAATGCTCTTTAAAAATAGGGTTTTCACGTGCTTTTTTTATAGCCCTATAAACTTGTTTACGTACCGAATTATGATCTATCCCAATTATTTGCGAAATTTCGATATAATTAAATCCTTTTGTGAATTTTAAATACAAAATTTCCTGTTGCTTAGGCGTGAGTTCTTTCATTAATTGAGTCACAATTTCTTTTTTCCGTTTATCGATTTCTTTTCCAATAGTTTCATTCTCAATATTATATTCAGTAACAAAATCCATGGTACTTAACGGTCTAAAATCGTCAGCTTTTCTCTCTATTTTTAACTTTTTAAATATATTTCGTTTTAGTGCTTTAAATAAATAAAAATTAATATTATTAGGCACAGAAAGCTTTGCTCTATGTTCATAAACATCTAAAAAAACATCTTGAATGGAATCTTTCACAAAATCTCTATCTGGTTTCAATCGCATACCATAAGAAAATAAAGAATCTATGTGTAAACTATAAAGAGATGAAAAAGCATTTTTATCACCACTTACAAATTTAGACCACGTTTCCTCTTCTATTTTAGATTTCTGTTTAATGATAACAATGATAATTTAATGTATTAATATATTTATAAAACTCTTGCAACTGCCATTTTTATAAAACATGCTGAAGTTTAAAATTATATACATTTTACGATAAAAAAGAAAATGACAGTTAAATATCAAAAATTCACCTAATCCAATAAACTTTTGAAAAGTTTATAAAGACAAAACTCTTAATATAATCCTAAAAAAACAAAGAAAAGTATTAAAAAACAACACAAAACCTAACATTTAATGATTTTTACAAATAAAACTTTACGATTTTATTAAATACTCAAATTAACACAATAAAAAACATTAAATATTGATAGTTAAACAAAACCATAATATTTAGCTTGTAATACAAGTCTCACTGCTTAAAAGTTTTTATTTTTGAATCAATAAAACAAATATGCTTTTACACACACACTCCAACATCATTTTAGAATGCGGCACCGACGAAGCTGGCCGTGGTTGTTTGGCTGGCCCCGTTACTGCTGCGGCCGTAATTTTACCAGAAAACTTTAAGAATTCCATTTTAAATGATTCCAAACAGCTTAGTGAAAAAAAACGCGATATCTTAAAACCCATTATAGAAACACAAGCGTTAAGTTTTGCTGTTGCTCATGTTTTTCAAGAAGAAATAGATAGCATAAACATTTTAAACGCTTCTATTTTGGCCATGCATAAATCTATCGAGCAATTGGAACCCCAACCTAAATTTATAATTGTTGACGGGAATAGATTTAAACCTTTTAAAGACATTCCGTTTGAAACTATAATAAAAGGCGATGGTAAATATTTAAGCATTGCTGCAGCATCTATTTTAGCCAAAACTTATCGGGATTTATATATGAATAAAATTCATGAAGAATTCCCCATGTATAATTGGAAACAAAATAAAGGCTACCCTACCAAAGAACATCGCCGCGCTATAAAAGAATTTGGAGTGACCAAATACCACAGAAAAACCTTTAAACTTTTACCAGACGAATAATTATTTGTCTTTAATTTTTAAAGCTTTAAACAAACGCGATTTAACATTTCTAATCCTTACTTTTTTAATATTATAAAACTGAAAAACCGTAGTTTTGTAAAAACGAACTTATTTCATGCGATTTATTTCACTAACCCTCTTATTTCTTATAACTTTAAGCTGTACCAACACGAATAAAAAGCGTACAAACCTCATAGATTTTATTCCTAAAAACAGTACGGTTGTTATAAAAGCGAGAAATATTGAAAGCCTTCAAAATAGCATTAATAATAATGAGCTAATCCAAGAATTTTCAAAATCTAAAACGTATACTAATTTAGAAAGTAAACTCGAAAATCTAAACGTTTTAAAATCTAATAATCCTTTATTAATTTGTTTTTCTCAAACAAAAAAAGCATACTTAAATTATACAATTATTACAAAATATCACGACAGTTTATTTGTTACAGATTCGCTAGCCAACTATAAAAAAGAAATCCTTCCTTTTAAAAAGCATACCATTTTAAAAAGCACTCTCAATAAAAACAGCTTTTACAGTACGGTTATAGATAGTGTTTTTATAGCTTCTTCATCTAAAAAAAATATTGAAAATGCTTTTAACGAGACCACTTTAAATGAAGAAAAGCAAAAAATTTATAACAGTACCAACAACGCCAATTTATCGGTTATTATTAACAACAATACAAGGCTTTTAAAATCGCTATTTATTGACGATTCACTTCAGCTAAAAACCTTTACGAACATGCTTGCTTTAGATGCCGAACTTAGCCAAAGCGACTTATATTTTAATGGGATTACAAAAGCAACAGATTCTACCAAAAGTTTAATTAATGCCTTTAAAAACACCATTCCGCAGATTAACAAAACACAAGATATCACACCATCAAACAGTGATGGTTTTATCAGTTTCACCTTTAATAATTTCGAGGTTTTTAAAAACAACTTAGCCCTTTTCAGTAAACAAGATTCTACAGTTATTTCTACAAATTTGTTTGAAGATGTTCATGAAGTTGGCGTGATTTACGAAGGTAAAAATCGTGCTATAGTTTTAAACTCATCGGATATTATTGCCACCAAAGACGCTTTAATAGCCGAACAAACTGTAGCTGAAACCTATCGAGATATTTCTATTTATAATTTTAGTACACCTAACTTATTTTCAGAAGTATTTTCACCACTGGTTTCCACAAAACAAGCGACATTATATTGTATTTTAGATTACTTTTTTGTATTTGCCGAAGATTTAGAAATGCTTCAAAATATTATTTCCAACTACCAAAACAAAACAACGTTAAGCAGCAGAACTTATTTTAAAACTATTCAGGAAGAATTAAGCGATGCGGCTTCTATTTTAATGGTAACCAATTCAAATGGTTTAAAAGACCTTTTACAAAAAAATATAAAAGATTCTATAAATTTCAACTTGGATACTTATAAAACTTCAGCGTTACAATTTATATACGACACTAATTTTGCTCATGTTAACGGCATTATTAAAAAGAACAAAACCAAAGCAGCCGAACAATCGGTTTCCGAAGAATTTAATATAAAACTCGAAGCCGATTTACTAAACACCCCGCAGTTTGTAACCAACCACATTACCAAACAACAAGACATTGTGGTGCAAGACATTCAAAACAATTTATATTTAATCTCCAACAGTGGAAAAATACAGTGGAAAAAACAATTACACGGTCCCGTTTTAGGTAAAATTGAGCAAATTGATATTTATAAAAATGGACGCTTACAGTTAGTTTTTGCAACGCCAAATAGGGTTTATGTTTTGGATAGAAAAGGTAACGATGTATCGCCATTTCCATTGAAATTTAATGATGCCATTACGCAGCCACTTTCGGTTTTCGATTATGACAACAATAAAAGATACCGCCTTTTAGTAACCCAAGGTAAAAACGTTTTAATGTACGATGCCAAAGGAAAAACGGTAAAAGGTTTTACGTTTAAAGCGGCGAAAAACACCATTATTTCTCAGCCACAGCATTTTAGAATAGGCTCTAAAGATTATATTACCATTAAAACGGAAGACAAACTTTTAATTTTGGACCGCACAGGAAAAACAAGAGTGACACCCAAAACTACCCTGTCTTTTTCCAATAAACCTATGTATATTTACCTCAGTAAATTCACAACTACAACCAATAAAGGCGACTTGATAAGTATTGATTCCAAAGGAAATGTGGCTACGCAAAACTTAAATCTATCGTCCCAACATAACCTAGCTACAACCAGTAAAACATTGGTGTATCAATCGGAAAACAAACTCACCATTAGAAGTAAAACCCTAAATTTAGACTACGGAAATTACGCCGATGCCGCGATATTTTATATTAACAATAAAATTTATGTTTCGATAACCGATTTACAATCTCAGAAAACATATTTATTTGATAGTCAAGCAAAATTACTCCCCAACTTTCCTGTTTATGCCAATTCTAAAATAGACTTTGCAAACGCCGATAAAGACAGAAACTTAGAATTTGTGACCAAAGGAGATTCTAATTCAGTTTTACTTTATCAAATAAATTAACTTTTTTAGTTAACACTCAAACTATTCTACTTTTAAAAAAACACACTTAATGATTACAAGAAAAAACGCCGAAATTTCAAAATTTATCATTCATAAAGTTGGCAATAAATTTAACGATACCAAAAATGCCTTTTCCGATAAAACCGTAGAATTTGACGAAGCCAGTTACGAGCTTATGCTACCGTTTTTGCTTCGCCCTTTTGGGAGTGTTGTACAGAGTTATCGTTTTAACCATCACGCCAACATTACGCTAAACGAAATAAATAGTTACAGCGCTCAAATATTTAATGATGAAGAGTCTTTTATTGAAGTTTCTAAACACATCGTCACGCATTTATACGAACAATCTAGCTCGGCACAAATAAAAACAGGTGATGTTTTAGTCGTGATGTTCGAAGGAATTGAATTTAGAGATATCACCACAAATGCGCTTGGTATTTTTAAAATTGAAAGTAAGGTGAATTTCTTCCAAACCTATTTAGAAAACAACAACTATGATGTTTTAGTCCAAAAAGGAATTAGCTCTAAAAAAGTAGACAAAGGCTGCTTAATTTTAAACCAATCGGATGGTGAAGGCAATATTATTTTAAGTGTGGATAACAATAGTTATGATGCTGCATATTGGCTAAATCACTTTTTAAATATTAAGTATGCCGATGATGCCAACAACCACACACAACAATATATTGAACTTATAAAAGAGTTTTCTACCGAGGTTTTAAAACCTAATTACGGTGCCAAAGAGCAAAATACGTTTTTAGCAAAATCTATCGACTTTTTTAAAGAAAATGAAGTTGTAAATATAGAACGTTTTAAAGATGAATTGTTTGAAGAAGACAAACATAAAAAGGAATTCGACTCTTATAAAAAAGAATTTGAAGGCGAGCAAACCTACATTATAAGAAACCAGTTTGATGTTGCTGAAGCCGTTGTTACCAAAGAAAAACGCAAGATAAAAACCGATATTAAATTAGACACCAACATACAAATAAAACTAGATATTGATGCACCCGATGCCTCGGAAGAATATTTAGAACGTGGCTATGACGACGAAAAGAAAATGCACTATTACAAAGTGTTTTTTAATGAGGAAGCCTAGAAGGCTTTAGGCTTTAGGCTTTAGGCTTTAGGCTTTAGGCTTTAGGCTTTAGGCAAAATAAAAAGTCGGCTTTTCTTAAATGAAAAGCCGACTTTTTATTTTAACCACTACAATAAAATCTTGATTCTTGATTCTAACAGCGAAGCGGTCTTTTATCTTTTTATAAGCATTACATACGTTCCGGAACTTGAATTCCTAATAATGAAAATGCTGTTTTTATAGTATTTGCTACCGTTTGAGATAAAGCGACTCTTAATTGTTTTTCATCATTGTTATCGGCACCTAAAATAGATACGTTTTGATAGAACGAATTAAATTCTTTTACCAAATCGTAAGTATAATTAGCTATTAAAGCAGGACTGTGTTGCTCTGCTGCATTCTGTATAACCTCTGGAAACAACTGCAATTGCTTAATTAATTCTTTTTCCTTTGGATGTAAATCGGTACTTTTTATTTCAGAATCGTCAACATCAGCTTTTCTTAAAATAGATTGAATTCTCGCATAAGTATACTGAATAAAAGGTCCGGTATTTCCTTGAAAATCGATAGATTCTTTGGGGTCGAATAAAATACGTTTTTTAGGATCTACTTTTAAAATATGATATTTCAAAGCTCCTAAACCAATCACTTTATAAAGTGCTTGTTTTTCAGCTTCAGAATACCCATCAAGTTTTCCTAATTCTTCCGAAATCTCACCAGCGGTTTTAGCCATTTCATCTACTAAATCATCGGCATCAACAACGGTTCCTTCACGACTTTTCATTTTTCCGCTTGGTAAATCTACCATCCCGTAACTTAAATGATATAGATTTTCGGCCCAATCGAATCCTAATTTTTTCAGAATTAAAAACAAGACTTTAAAGTGATAATCTTGCTCGTTTCCTACGGTATAAACCATACCGCCAACATCTGGAAAATCTTTAATTCGCTGTATGGCTGTTCCAATATCTTGCGTCATATAAACGGCTGTTCCGTCCGAGCGTTGTACTATTTTTTTATCAAGCCCTTCTTCGGTTAAATCGCACCAAACCGAGCCATCGTCTTCTTTAGCAAAGACACCAGATTTTAGACCTTGCTCCACAAATTCTTTTCCTAATAAATAGGTGTTACTTTCATAATACAAGGTATCAAAATCGACACCTAAATTTTTATAAGTCACATTAAAACCATCGTAAACCCACCCGTTCATTTTCTTCCAAAGCGACACGACTTCATCATCACCAGCTTCCCATTTTAAAAGCATTTGCTGCGCTTCAACTAAAATAGGGGCGTTCTTCTTCGCTTCGTCTTCAGTGCTTCCTTTGGCTACTAAATCCTGAATTTCTTTTTTATATTCTTGGTCGAATTTTACGTAATAATTTCCCACTAATTTATCGCCTTTTAATCCGGTAGACTCAGGAGTTTCTCCTTCACCAAATTTAAGCCAAGCCAACATACTTTTACAAATATGAATACCACGATCGTTTATAATTTGGGTTTTATAAACTTTTTTACCCGAAGCTTTTAAAATTTCGGCAACACTATAGCCTAAAAGGTTGTTTCTTACGTGGCCTAAATGGAGTGGTTTATTGGTGTTAGGCGAAGAATACTCAACCATAACCGATTTATCATCTGCCGATGGCGACACTAAACCATAAGTCGTATCGTCTTTTATTGTATTAAAAGCATCGACAAAATAAGAATCGCTAATTTCAATATTTAAAAACCCTTTAACCACGTTAAAACCTTTAACAGTACTCACGTTTTCAACCAAATAATTCCCGATAGTTTCACCAATTTGAACAGGGTTTCCTTTTACAAAACGTAACATAGGAAAAACCACAACCGTAATATCTCCAGCGAATTCTTTACGAGTGGCTTGAAATTCAACTGTTTCTAATTCTACTTTATATGAAGCTAAAACAGCTTGTTTTACTTGATTTGATAAGGTTTCTTGAAGATTCATGTATTGTTACTTTAAGTGCGCAAAGATAAAATATTTATTTCGGAGCGCTTATAAAAAAGGTTTTTAGATGTATTTAAATTTAGAATTTTTTAGGCTTTTGGCAAAAACACTTCAGCCATCATGCAGCGCGCACTACCACCACCACAAACCTCAATCGTGTTTAATGAACTCGAAAGTATTTTAGTGTGCTGTTCCAATGTTTCTATTTGCTGTTTTGTTAAGCAATCGTAAGCCGTTTGACTCATAATTAAATACAATTCATTATCGGCTCCTTTTACTTGCAACATGTTTCCTGCAAAATTATTGACCTGCGCTTCCGTAATATCGATAATGGTTTTCCCATCATCCTTTAAATGCTTAATTACATTTTTACGTTCCTTTTTATCATCAATCGCACTTAAGCAAATTACAGCAAAAGTTTCGGCCACACACATCATCACATTGGTGTGGTAAATGGCTTTCCGTTTGCCGTCTACGGTTTGATTGGCATTAAAAATAACAGGAAAAAACTCGAAATCTTCACAAAATTCGATAAACAAATCTTCGTCTGCTCTTGGCGACAATGCGCAATAGGCTTTTCGGTTTACACGATCTAAAATCACACTTCCTGTGCCTTCTAAAAACACGGCTTCATCTTCTGCACTCGTGTAATCTATCACATTATTTATTAAAAAACCATCGGCTTCGAGAGTTTCTAAAATATCTTCACGACGTTCTGCTCGTCTATTTTCAGCAAACATAGGGTATAAACCCACATTTCCGTTTTCATGAAACGACACCCAATTATTTGGAAAAATAGAATCTGGGGTGTTTGGATTTTCTGTATCGTTAACCACAATCACGTTAACACCGATGTGTTTTAACTTGTCAACGTAAGCGTCAAATTCTTGCTGTGCTTTGACATTTACCGTTTTAGGCAGGGTATTTTCTAAATTCTTTTGGTAATAATTATTTACGGCGGTTTGCTCATTCATCCTGAAATTTACAGGACGAATCATTAAAATAGTATTCGTGGTTTGTTGCATAACTTGTAAAACTTATTCTGCAAAAGTATGATTATTTAACGGATAAAATTCAGATTGAAAACTTCTAAAATATATATGATTTTTAAAAGAAATGAATGATATCCTACCAAGTATTAATCTCGAATTAAAGGCATGGTGGAGCAACGCAACAAACCTTCTTGTTTGGCTATTTCGGAGTACGAAACCTCTTCTACTGTAAAACCTTCTGCTCTTAACCAGGTATTTAAACGTGTAAAGTTTTTTTCTGAAATAATAACCTCTTCTGAAATTGAAAACACATTACTATTCATATCATACATTTCTTCTTTAGTAATTTCGAAAACATGCTCCTTTCCGAAGAAATCCACCAACCACTGATATTCTTTTTCTATTAAAAATCCGTTTTTATGAAGGATTGCTTTACCTTTTCCTAAGGGTTGAAAACAGCAATCTAAATGCAGTGCGTTTTCTTTAGCATTGGTATTCGATTTCCGAAGTTCGAAAGACTTTACTGTTTTCTCGGGAAACAATTCTTGTATGGCGATAACAGCGTCCATATTAGTCCGTGCTGTAATTAAATCGGCATAATCTTCACCAGAATATGTTCCAATAAAAATATAATCATCCCATGGCATCACATCACCACCTTCCACATGGCAATCTTCGGGTAAAATAATTCTATTTTCAAATTCTATTTGATCGCATATATACTGAATAGCCTCGACCTCTTCTTCTCTATTGGGCAAAATATTGGCACGAATAATTTTATCTTCAATAACAAAAGCGATATCTCTTGAAAAAATTTGATTACAATTTGGTATTACTTCAGGCCTATAAACTTTAACATCGTACTTTTTAAAAACTTCAGCAAGGGCTTCCATTTCAGAAATCATATCGGTTTCTTTCGGGTAGGTTCCTGCCAATACATGCTCTATACTTTTTGGATCGTAACAGGCCGAAACTTTTGGAACGCCTCCATTGCTTTCTGCTGTTCCTAAAACAACTGCTCGAAGACGAGACACTTCATTTTTGACATTAAGTTTTATCATACCGTAAATATAAAAAAGCTCCATAACAATTAAGTTATGAAGCTTTCTTTATTTTACTATATCAGCTATTATTTTATCTTTCCTCTACAGGTACAAAACTTCTTAAAGTTTCACCTATATATAATTGTCTTGGACGACCAATTGGTTCCTTCTTTAATCGCATTTCACGCCATTGAGCAATCCAACCTGGTAGACGCCCTAAAGCGAACATTACAGTAAACATATCAGTTGGAATTCCCATACCTCTGTAAATAATTCCAGAATAGAAATCTACATTAGGGTATAAGTTTCTTTCAACGAAATATGGATCTTCTAAAGCTTCTTTTTCAAGACCTTTTGCAACATCCAAAATAGGATCTTCAACACCTAAATCTCCTAAAACTTCATCGGCTGCTTTTTTAATTATTTTTGCACGTGGGTCGAAGTTTTTATAAACACGGTGTCCAAAGCCCATTAAACGGAAAGGATCTGATTTATCTTTAGCTTTAGCCATATATTTTTTGGTATCGCCACCATCGGCTTGGATAGCTTCAAGCATTTCCAAAACCGCTTGATTGGCACCACCATGAAGTGGTCCCCAAAGTGCAGAAATACCAGCAGAAATAGATGCAAATAATCCAGCATGTGATGACCCTACAATTCTTACCGTAGATGTAGAACAGTTTTGCTCGTGATCGGCATGTAAGATTAATAATTTATCTAAAGCGTTAATTAAAATTTCATTATGTACATACTCCTCATTAGGTTCTTTAAACATCATTTTAAGAATGTTTTCAACATAACCTAAATTTTTATCTCCATAATCTAAAGGTAATCCACTCTTTTTACGCATCGTCCAAGCTACTAATACTGGAAATTTTCCTAATATTTTTACTACAGAACGATACATATCTTCTTCTGAATCGACATTTACAGAGCTTGGATTAAAAGCTGTTAATGCACTGGTTAAAGATGATAACACGCCCATTGGATGGGCAGATTTAGGGAAAGCATCTAAGATTTTATGAACGTCTTCATCAACTATTGAATTTTTCTTGATATCATCATGAAATTTATCAAGTTGTTGTTTATTTGGAAGTTCTCCAAAAATTAAAAGAAAAGCAACTTCTAAAAAGTCTGCTTTTTCCGCTAATTCTTCGATAGAATACCCTCTATAATGTAAAATACCTTTTTCACCATCTAAAAATGTTATAGCACTTTCACACGATCCTGTATTCTTAAAACCTGGATCTATAGTTATTACACCACCTGTTACGCCCCTTAGCGTTTTAATATCCATGGCTACTTCATTCTCCGAACCTGTAATTAAAGGAAACTCGTGTTTTTTGCCGTTTATTTCTAGTATAGCTTTGTTTGACATAATATTTATAAAAAGTTTAAATTTAAGTTGCGCTAATTTACAAAATATCTACTTATATATTTTAGAATCGAGTAAACGATTTATGTATTTTAAGAATTCTTAACAAGAGTTGTAAATAAAAAGGCGATTATTAAAAAATAATCGCCTTTTCAATATAAACTTAAATAAAAATTACTTTACATTAAAAGCATTTCCTTGAGGAAAATAAGCCACATCTCCTAACTCTTCTTCAATACGAAGTAGCTGGTTATACTTAGCCATACGGTCACTACGAGATGCCGAACCTGTTTTAATTTGACCACAATTTAATGCTACTGCTAAATCGGCAATAGTATTATCTTCGGTTTCTCCAGAACGGTGAGACATTACCGTGGTATATCCAGCATTTTTTGCCATGTTTACCGCCGCAATAGTTTCGGTTAAAGAACCAATTTGGTTTACTTTAATTAAAATTGAGTTTGCTATACCTTCCTCTATTCCACGAGCTAAACGTTCTACGTTAGTTACAAATAAATCATCACCAACTAACTGTACTTTATCGCCAATTAATTCAGTAAGATATTTAGTACCTTCCCAGTCGTTTTCATCCATTCCGTCTTCAATAGAGATAATTGGATATTTTGCGGTTAATTCAGCTAAATATTCAGCTTGTTCTTTTGAAGTTCTAATCACACCTTTATCACCTTCGAATTTCGTGTAATCGTACTTTCCATCAACAAAAAATTCAGCAGAAGCACAATCTAAAGCAATTTTTACTTCATCACCAAACTTATAACCTGCGTTTGCAACTGCTTTACCAATAGTTTCAATAGCATCTTCAGTTCCGTCTAAAGTTGGAGCAAATCCACCTTCATCCCCAACAGCTGTACTTAAATCTCTATCGTGCAATACTTTTTTTAGGTTATGGAAAATTTCAGAACCCATTTGCATAGCATGTGTAAAGTTCTTAGCTTTTACAGGCATAATCATGAACTCTTGAAATGCAATTGGCGCATCACTATGCGATCCACCGTTAATAATATTCATCATTGGTAACGGTAAGGTGTTAGCCGAAACACCACCTACATAACGGTATAAAGGTAAACCTAGCTCTCCTGCTGCAGCTTTAGCAACGGCTAAAGACACTCCTAAAATAGCATTAGCTCCTAATTTTGATTTGTTTGGAGTTCCATCTAACTCAATCATCATCTTATCGATAAGATTTTGTTCAAAAACAGAAACACCTAATAATTCTTGAGCAATAATTGAATTAACATTATCAACGGCTTTTAAAACACCTTTGCCCATGTATGTATCGCCCCCGTCTCTTAATTCTACGGCTTCGTGTTCACCAGTAGATGCACCAGATGGTACAGCAGCTCTTCCTAAAACATCATTTTCTGTTACAACGTCTACTTCTACAGTAGGATTTCCTCTAGAATCAAAAATTTGTCTAGCATGGATATTAATTATTATGCTCATAATTTTATATTTTTTAATCTTTAATTACTTCAAATTTACGGTTAAATCTTGTAAATTTTTACATGTTTTCAAAGAAATTTATTAAAACAATTCTACAACGTTTTAGTAAAAAAAAACCTCAAACTATACAAGCATTGTTTGAGGTTGGTTTTCTTTATTTATTTTTAATATTTTCGATAAACTGATCGAATAAATATTCAGAATCATGTGGTCCTGGACTTGCTTCTGGGTGATACTGCACTGAGAAACAATTTTTATTTTTCATTGCTAAACCAGCTACTGTATTATCATTTAGATGTACGTGAGTAATTTCTAAATTGTCATTAGCCTCTGCTTCTTCTCTATTTACAGCAAATCCGTGATTTTGAGAAGTGACTTCACCTTTACCAGTTTTTAAATTTTTTACCGGGTGATTAATACCGCGATGTCCATTATACATTTTATAGGTTGATACGCCGTTTGCTAAAGCAATTACTTGATGCCCTAAACAGATACCAAATAACGGTAAATTACGTTTTATTATTTCTTTAGCAACAGCCTGAGCTTCTACCAAAGGCTCTGGGTCTCCAGGACCATTAGATAAGAAGTAACCATCTGGATTGAAGGCTTCTAAATCCTCAAAAGTGGCATTATATGGAAACACTTTGATATAAGCATCTCTTTTGGCAATATTTCTTAAAATATTCTTTTTTATTCCAATATCTAAAGCCGCTACTTTATAAGTTGCGTTTTCGTTACCGAAAAAATAAGGTTCTTTGGTTGAAACTTGAGAAGCTAATTCTAATCCCTCCATATTTGGTTGTTCTGCCAATTGTTGCTTCAAACCTTCAATATTATCTACATCGGTAGAAATAACCGCATTCATAGCACCATGATCTCTAATATAGCTTACCAAAGCACGAGTATCCACATCTGAAATGGCTAATAAGTTATTTTTATCTAGAAACTCTTCTAAAGAAGCATCTGCATCATCTCTAGAATATTCATAGCTAAAATTTTTAACTATAAGTCCTGCAATTTTAATAGAATCAGATTCTACTTCATTTGAATTTGTACCGTAATTACCAATGTGTGCATTAGTTGCAACCATTAATTGTCCATAATACGAAGGATCGGTGAAAATTTCCTGATACCCAGTCATTCCAGTATTAAAACATACTTCGCCAAACGCCGTTCCTTGTTTATTAGCAACTGCTTTACCGTAAAAAATAGTACCATCGGCTAACAAAATGATGGCTTTTTGTCTTTTTTGATATTTCATATAATTGAGATAAGATTCCTGTTAGGGAACAAAAGTTTTACAAAATTGCGCAAAAAAAAGGATAAACTAAAATAGTTTATCCTTAATATATTAAATGCTTATTAACATTTATTCTTCTTCGTTTGATGCTTTAGTCTCAACTGGAGCAGCAGCAGGCTTTGAACCACCTCTTCTACTTCTTCTAGTTGTTTTCTTCTTAGCCTTATCAGCATTATAAATCTCATTATAATCAACAAGCTCTATCATTGCCATATCAGCATTATCACCTAAACGATTTCCAAGTTTTATAATTCTTGTATATCCACCTGGTCTATCAGCAACCTTTGCAGCTACATCTCTAAATAATTCTGCAACAGCTTCTTTTTGTCTTAAACGAGCCATCACAATACGTCTGTTATGTGTTGTATCTTCTTTAGACTTGGTAATCATTGGTTCAACAAATTGTTTTAAAGCTTTAGCTTTTGCAACTGTTGTGTTAATACGTTTATGCTCTATTAAAGAACAAGCCATATTAGCTAACATTGATTTTCTGTGGGCAGTTTTTCTACCTAAGTGGTTTATTTTTTTTCCGTGTCTCATGACATTTGTGTTATCATCTTGCTACTAAACTCGACATCGAGGAGCAAAATATGATTAATTAATCTTTATCTAATTTGTATTTTGATAAATCCATTCCGAAGTTTAACCCTTTAACATTTACAAGCTCTTCAAGCTCGGTTAAAGACTTCTTACCGAAGTTTCTGAATTTCATTAAATCATTTTTGTTGAAAGATACTAGGTCACCTAAAGTATCTACTTCAGCCGCTTTTAAACAATTAAGAGCACGAACCGATAAATCC
Organism: Algibacter pacificus; assembly: GCF_008033385.1. Classification (GTDB taxonomy): domain Bacteria; phylum Bacteroidota; class Bacteroidia; order Flavobacteriales; family Flavobacteriaceae; genus Algibacter; species Algibacter pacificus. The sequence goes on from NZ_VOGY01000007.1 coordinate 41,911, forward strand.
ATATCGATTAACTTTGTTTTAAGCAACTGACGCATATGAAGAGATTCCTCATCATAAGTTTCAGTTTGTGCAATTTCATCAGCCTCTAAAGTGATACGCTCATCAGAGAATAACATAAAGTGGTGAATTAATGTTTTAGCGCCTTCTGTTAAAGCATCTTGTGGGCTTATCGAACCATCTGTAATGATTTCAAAAACCAATTTTTCATAATCCGTTTTTTGCTCAACACGATAGTTTTCAATGCTATACTTCACATTTTTAATAGGAGTATAAATTGAATCGGTAAAAATTGTACCTATGGGAGCAGATGCTTTTTTATTTTCCTCAGCAGGGACATATCCTCTACCTTTTTCAATTGTAATTTCCATATTGAAATTTACTTTTGGATCCAAATTACAGATTACTAATTCTGTATTTAACACTTGAAAACCAGATATAAATTTTTGAAAATCTCCAGCGGTAATTTTATCTTGTCCCGAAATTGAAATTGAAATCGATTCGTTATCAATATCTTCAATTTGTCTTTTAAAACGTGCTTGTTTTAAATTTAAAATAATTTCAGTTACATCCTCAACTACGCCTGGTATTGCTGAAAATTCATGATCTACACCTTCTATTCTAACCGATGTAATAGCGAAACCTTCTAATGAGGATAATAACACTCTTCTAAGAGCGTTTCCTATTGTAAGTCCATAACCTGGTTCTAGTGGTCTGAATTCGAATTTACCTTCGAAATCAGTAGAATCAATCATGATTACTTTATCAGGTTTCTGAAAATTAAATACTGCCATATTATTCTTCGTTTTAATTGTTATTTAGTTGCGCGGTTTATAAGCTTGAAGAAATACAAATAAACCCTTTGGCCAAATACCAATATGGTTAATTATTATTTAGAGTATAATTCGACGATGAATTGCTCATTTATGTTTTCTGGAATTTGAATTCTAGCAGGAACAGAAACGTAAGTTCCTTGCTTAGTATCATTATTCCAAGTAATCCATTCAAATACTTGACTTGAATTTTGAAGCGATCTATCAATAGTTTCTAATGATTTAGACTTTTCTCTAACAGCCACAACATCTCCTGCTTTTAATGAATAAGATGGAATGTTTACCAACTCACCATTTACAGTAATGTGTCTATGAGAAACTAATTGTCTAGCAGCACTTCTTGTAGGAGCAATACCCATTCTAAATACTACGTTGTCTAATCTAGACTCACAAAGTTGTAATAACACCTCACCTGTAATACCTTGAGCAGCTCTTGCTTTTTTAAATAAACCTCTAAATTGACGCTCTAAAATACCATAAGTATATTTAGCTTTTTGTTTTTCCATTAACTGGATTGCGTATTCAGATTTTTTACCACGACGTCTAGCGTTTCCGTGTTGTCCTGGAGGATAATTTCTTTTTTCAAAAGATTTATCTTCTCCAAAAATTGCCTCGCCAAATTTACGAGCTATTTTAGTTTTAGGACCAGTATATCTTGCCATTTTAAATTGTTTTTAAAGAGTGATTATGAATTAAGGTCTTAATCTTATCCTTCGATAATCGTTGATCTCTTTGTTAGTGATACTTGTTTTAATTTCAGTTTGCAAATATATACAAAAAATTAATACCACCTACAACGAGATGATATTAATTTTTTGTACTTATTTCATTTAACACACGTTAATAAAAACGTGATTAAACTCTTCTTCTTTTAGGAGGACGACATCCATTATGTGGTAATGGCGTAACATCAATAATTTCTGTTACTTCGATACCTGCATTATGAATAGAACGAATAGCAGACTCTCTACCATTTCCTGGTCCTTTAACATAAACCTTTACTTTCTTTAAACCAGCTTCAGTTGCTACAGCAGCAGCATCTTCAGCAGCTAATTGAGCCGCATAAGGTGTGTTTTTTTTAGACCCTCTAAATCCCATTTTACCAGCAGAAGACCAAGAAATTACGTCTCCTTTTTTATTGGTAAGTGATATAATGATGTTATTGAAAGAAGCAGTAACGTGTGCTTCTCCAACAGCATCAACAATAACTTTACGTTTTTTTGTGCTTGTTTTTGCCATTTTCTTTTAGCTTTTAGTTTTAGTGATAGTCGCTAGAATCCTAAACTATTATAATTTCAAACAGATTCCTTCCAACGTCTAAATACCAAAGACTAATTATTATTTAGTTGCTTTCTTTTTGTTAGCAACAGTTTTTCTTCTACCTTTTCTAGTTCTAGAGTTGTTTTTAGTACGTTGTCCTCTTAAAGGAAGACCCGATCTATGACGAATACCTCTGTAACATCCAATATCCATTAATCGCTTAATGTTTAATTGTGTTTCAGAACGTAACTCACCTTCAATAGTAAAAGTTCCAACTACTTCCCGAATGTTTCCAATCTCGTCGTCAGTCCAATCTTGTACTTTAGTACTTTCATCAACTTTAGCTTGTGCTAAGATCTCTTTTGCTCTACTTCTACCTATTCCATAGATATAAGTTAAGGAAATTACTCCTCTTTTGTTTTTCGGTATGTCTACACCTGCAATTCTTGCCATAATTACCCTTGTCTTTGTTTAAATCTAGGATTCTTTTTGTTTATCACGTAAAGTCTGCCTTTTCTGCGCACGATTTTACAATCTGCACTTCTCTTTTTAACTGATGCTCTTACTTTCATCGTCTTCGTATTAGTATCTATAAGTTATTCGAGCCTTAGATAAATCATAAGGGCTCATTTCCAATTTTACTTTATCTCCTGGTAACAATTTTATGTAGTGCATACGCATCTTTCCAGAGATATGTGCTGTTAAAATGTGACCATTTTCTAACTCAACACGAAACATAGCATTAGATAATGCTTCTGTAATTGTCCCGTCTTGTTCTATTGCTGCTTGTTTTGCCATAGTATATATATTAAGCTACTGCCTTTCTATTTTTACCTGTCTTCATCAAACCATCATAATGTCTATTTAACAAATAAGAGTTTATTTGCTGCATAGTATCTATTGCTACCCCTACCATAATTAATAGTGATGTTCCTCCAAAAAATAAAGCCCAACCTTGTTGTACCCCCATAAGTTTAACAATAAATGCTGGAAATATAGCCAACACTGCTAAAAATATAGAACCAGGTAGAGTGATTTGCGACATTATTTTGTCTAAGTACTCTGAAGTTTCAGATCCCGGACGTATACCAGGAATAAATCCACCACTACGTTTTAAATCGTCTGCCATTTTGTTAGTTGGAACCGTAATAGCCGTATAAAAGTATGTAAACACAATTATTAATAAGCCAAAAGTTAGGTTATACACAAAACCAAACATGTCAGAATAATGTGTTTGCAACCACATTCCAGTAGATGTGTCCTTCAAGAAAGAGGATCCTCCAATTAGACTAGGCACAAACATAATAGCTTGAGCAAATATAATAGGCATTACTCCAGATGCGTTAAGTTTTAAAGGAATGTATTGTCTAGAACCAGCTATTGCCGCCTTTTCATAACCACCCGTCGCGGTTCTTCTCGCATATTGTACGGCAATTTTTCTAACGCCCATTACTAACATAATAGCTCCAAGAATAATTACAAACCATATTACCAATTCAAAAAGAATTAACATCACATTGTTACCTTCCAATCTAGTGGCTGCATTTTGCAAAAATGCTTGTGGTAGCCTAGCGATAATACCCACCATAATTAAAAGTGAAATACCATTACCTATACCTTTATCTGTAATCTTCTCACCTAACCACATAGCGAATATACACCCTGTAACCAAAATACTAACAGATGAAAAATAGAATAAAGGCCCTTGTCCTAATAAAAACGCTGAATTAGGAATACCTAAAGCAGGTAAACTCGCCAAATAACCTGGTGCTTGAAGCAAACATATTGCTATTGTTAACCAACGTGTTATTTGGGTAATTTTCTTTTGACCACTAGCACCTTCTTTTTGCAATTTCTGCAAATAAGGAATAGCAATACCCATTAATTGTACAACAATAGAAGCTGAAATGTAAGGCATAATACCTAAAGCAAATACCGATGCATTAGCAAAAGCACCTCCTGTAAAGGCGTTTAAGATCCCCAATATACCACTATCCGTTTTATCTGCTAAACCACTTAATTGGGCAGCATCAATTCCAGGTAGTACTACTTGTGCACCAAAACGATAAACTAATAACAGACCTAAAGTTACAATAATTCTGTTTCTAAGTTCTTCAATTTTCCAAACATTCTTTAATGATTCTATAAATTTCATACTAATAACAAGTATTATAAAGTTACAACTTCTCCTCCAGCAGCTTCAATAGCAGCTTTTGCTGAAGCAGTAAATTTATGAGCAGTTACTTTTAATTTTGATTTTAATTCACCACGTCCTAGTATTTTAACTAAATCATTTTTACCTACTAAACCGTTTGTGAATAATGTTGCAAAATCAACTGTATCTTCAATTTTCTTTTCATCAACCAATTGTTGTAATGTATCTAAATTGATACCTTGAAATTCAACACGGTTAATATTTGTAAAACCAAATTTAGGAACACGTCTTTGAAGAGGCATTTGACCACCTTCAAAACCTAATTTCTTAGAATAACCAGAACGCGATTTAGCACCTTTGTGACCACGTGTAGCGGTACCACCTTTACCAGAACCTTGTCCACGACCTATTCTTTTTCCTTGATTTTTTATTGAACCTTCTGCAGGTTTTAAATTACTTAAATCCATTTTCAGTTATATTATTTTGTTTCTTCAACAGAAACTAAATGTGAAACTTTAGCAACCATACCAAGAATATTTGGTGTAGCCTCATGCTCTTTTACCTGACCAATCTTTTTAAGACCAAGAGCTTCTAAAGTTCTTTTTTGTCTTAGCGTACGATTGATTGCGCTTTTAACCTTTGTTACTTTAATTTTTGCCATCTCTGTCGTTATTAAGCGTTAAAAACTTGTTGAAGTGAAATACCTCTATCTTTCGCAATAGCATTCGCATCTCTTAATTGCAATAAAGCATCAAAAGTTGCTTTAACTACGTTATGAGGGTTTGAAGAACCTTGAGATTTAGATAATACATCGTGTACACCAACAGCCTCTAATACTGTACGTACAGCACCACCAGCAATTACACCTGTACCAGGGGCAGCAGGAATAATGTTTACTCTAGCTCCACCGTATTTACCTTTTTGTTCATGAGGTAAAGTTCCTTTAATGATAGGAATTCTAACTAGGTTTTTCTTAGCATCTTCAATAGCTTTTGCAATTGCACTAGCTACATCTTTAGACTTCCCTAAACCTTGTCCTACAACACCTGCTTCATCACCTACTACAACAATAGCTGAAAAACCAAATGCTCTACCACCTTTAGTTACTTTAGTTACTCTTTGCACACCAACTAAACGATCTTTAAGATCTAATCCACCTGGCTTTACTAATTCTGCGCTTTTATATTTTTTGAACATAATTTCTTAAAATTTAAGTCCTGCGGCTCTGGCGCCATCAGCTAATGATTTAATTCTTCCGTGGTATAAATATCCACCTCTATCAAAAGCAATAGTTTCAACACCTGCCTTTAAAGCTTTTTCTCCTATTGCCTTACCAACTAGTTCAGCAATTTCAGACTTACTACCTTTTGCAGTACTTATGTCTTTATCTCTAGATGATGATGACGCTACGGTAACCCCTGAAACATCATCGATAACTTGAGCATAAATTTCTTTATTACTTCTATAAACAGCCAATCTAGGTCTAGCTTCTGTTCCAGAAACTACCTTGCGAATTCTGTTTTTAATTCTTAGTCTTCTTTCGTTCTTTGTCAATGCCATAACTAAATTATTATGCTGATTTACCAGCTTTTCTTCTTAATACTTCACCAACAAACTTCACACCTTTACCTTTATAAGGCTCTGGTGGTCTAAATCCACGAATTTTCGCAGCTACTTGACCAACTAATTGTTTATCGAAAGAAGTTAATTTTATAATTGGGTTTTTTCCTTTTTCAGATACCGTTTCAACTTTTACTTCAGGAGCTATGTTTAAAACAATATTATGAGAAAATCCTAAAGCAAGATCCAATTTTTGTCCTTGATTAGATGCTCTATAACCAACACCTACCAATTCTAATTCTTTAGTCCATCCTTTAGATACACCTTCTACCATGTTGTTCATTAAAGATCTATACAAACCGTGTTTAGCTTTTTGATCCTTAGTGTCTGATGAACGTGCCACCATTACATTACCGTCTTCTACTTTAATTTCAACAGAGTCGAAATTTTGAGTTAACTCTCCTAATTTTCCTTTTACAGTCACTACGTTATCTTTAACGTCTACTGTTACACCTTCTGGAATGGCTACTGGATTATTTCCTATTCTTGACATTTCTTTCTGGTTTATAAATTAGTAAACATAACATAAAACTTCCCCACCTACGTTATCTCTCTTAGCTTGTTTACCAGTCATAACTCCGTGAGAAGTTGAAACAATAGCAATACCAAGTCCGTTTAAGATTCTAGGTAAATCATTAGCACCAGCATACTTTCGTAAACCTGGTGTACTAATACGTTGAAGTTTTTTTATTACTGGTTCTTTTGTTTCTTTATTGTATTTAAGGGCTATTTTAATAGAACCTTGTACAGTAGAATCATCAAACTTGTAACTTAAAATATATCCTTGTTCGAATAATATTTTAGTAATGTCTTTTTTTAAATTAGATGCTGGAATCTCTACCACTCTGTGGTTAGCACGAACCGCATTTCTAATTCTTGTCAAATAATCCGCAATTGGATCTGAGTACATAATGAATTGATTTTGTGATTTCGGTTTTCAACGTTGGCGTTGAACCTAAAATCTGATTATTTAAATAATATTACCAACTAGCTTTTCTTACACCAGGGATAAGACCTTGATTGGCCATTTCTCTGAATGTTACACGTGAAATCCCAAAAGTTCTCATGTATCCTTTTGGCCTTCCTGTTAATTTACATCTATTATGCTGACGAATAGGTGATGCATTTTTAGGTAACTTTTGTAATGCTTCATAATCTCCAGCTTCTTTTAAAGCTTTACGTTTCTCAGCATATTTAGCTACTGTTTTTGATCTTTTTACCTCACGGGCTTTCATTGATTCTTTAGCCATATCTTAGTTCTTTTGAAAAGGTAATCCTAATTCGGTTAATAATGATTTTGCTTCTTTATCAGTATCGGCAGTCGTAACAAATGTAATATCCATTCCTGAGATTTTGTTTACCTTATCGATATTAATCTCTGGAAAAATAATTTGTTCTGTAATTCCCAAGTTGTAATTACCACGTCCGTCGAATCCTGTAGCTTTAATTCCGTTAAAATCTCTAACACGTGGAAGTGCTGAAGTTACTAAACGATCTAAAAACTCATACATACGTTCTCCTCGCAAAGTTACTTTTGCCCCAATAGGCATCCCTTTACGTAATTTAAACGTGGCAACATCTTTTTTAGATAACGTTGCAATAGCTTTTTGTCCAGATATAGATGCTAATTCTTCTACTGCGTAGTCAATTAACTTTTTGTCTGCAACAGCAGCCCCAACACCTTTAGATATTACTATCTTGGTAAGTTTAGGAACTTGCATTACATTTTTATATCCAAATTCGTCTGTAAGAGCTGCAATTACTTTGCTTTTATACTCTTCTTTAAGTCTAGGTGAATATGCCATAACTATATTACTTCATTAGATTTTAATGAAAATCTTACTTTTTTATCTCCTTCAACTCGGTATCCAACTCTAGTTGCTTCTCCTTTTGAGGTTAGCAAAGATAAGTTAGAAATATGAATTGCGGCCTCTTTTTCTACGATTCCTCCTTGTGGGTTTTGTGCACTTGGTTTAGTATGTTTCTTAACCAGGTTAACACCCTCAACAATCGCTTTGTTCTTTTCTATCAATACTTTTTGAACTGTACCTTCAGATCCTTTATGATCTCCAGCAATAACTCTCACAGTATCTCCAGTTTTTATTTTAAGCTTTCCCATCTTAATATTTTCTGTATTAAAGCACCTCTGGTGCTAATGATACAATCTTCATGAATGATTTATCACGAAGCTCTCTAGCAACAGGACCAAAAACACGCGTTCCTCTCATCTCACCCGTTGGGTTTAACAAAACACAAGCGTTATCATCGAATCTAATATAAGATCCATCTGGTCTTCTTACTTCCTTCTTTGTACGTACAACTACTGCCGTAGAGACAGCTTTTTTCTTAATGTTTCCATTAGGCGTTGCATCTTTAACAGAAACAACTATTTTGTCTCCAACAGAAGCATATCTTCTTTTAGTACCTCCTAATACACGGATAACCAAAACTTCTTTTGCTCCAGTATTGTCTGCTACTTTTATTCTTGATTCTTGCTGTAACATAATTATTTAGCTCTTTCTAGGATTTCTACTAATCTCCAGCATTTAGATTTAGATAAAGGTCGTGTTTCCATGATCTTAACTGTATCTCCAATGTTGCAGTCATTTGTTTCGTCGTGTGCTACGTACTTTTTCGTTTTTAAAACGAATTTTCCATACATAGGATGTTTTACTTTTTTAACCTCTGCAACAACAATTGATTTTTGCATTTTGTTACTAGTAACAACTCCTATACGTTCTTTTCTTAAATTTCTTGTTTCCATCTTTTCGGCAGAATTATTGTAATTCTCTTTTAGTTAATTCGGTCGCAATTCTAGCAACTGTTCGTCTCACCGAACGTAATTGAATTGGATTTTCTAAAGGAGATATTGCATGAGCCAATTTTAGGTCTGAATAACTCTTTTTTGTTTCACTAAGTTTCTCTTGTAACTCAGCTACAGATAATTCTTTAATTTCTGATTGTTTCATAATATCAAATAAATTATGCTTCGTAATCTCTAGCGATTAAAAACTTAGTTTTTACAGGTAATTTTTGTGCTGCTAAACGTAAAGCTTCTTTTGCAACGTCTAAAGGCACACCACCTATTTCAAATAATACACGTCCTGGTCTACAAACGGCTACCCAATACTCTACGGCACCTTTACCTTTACCCATACGTACCTCAAGAGGCTTTTTTGTGATAGGCTTATCTGGAAATATCTTTATCCAAAGCTGCCCTTCTCTTTTCATGTAACGAGTGGCGGCGATACGTGCTGCTTCAATTTGACGAGACGTTATAAAAGTTGCGTCTAATGCTTTTATCCCAAAAGTTCCACTTGAAAGTTGATGCCCTCTTGTGGCATTACCTTTCATACGTCCCTTTTGCTGTTTACGAAATTTTGTTCTTTTAGGCTGTAACATTTTTCTTTAATTTATAAAAAATTACTTTCTACGACGTGGTTTGTTGTCTCTGTTTCCGCCACGTCCTCCGGCTCCACCTTTTCCTTGCTTCTTAGATAATCCAACAAGCGGAGAAAGTTCTCTTTTACCATATACTTCACCTTTCATGATCCATACTTTTACACCCAGTCTACCATAGGTAGTGTGTGCCTCAACTAAAGCATAGTCAATATCGGCTCTAAAGGTTGATAAAGGAATACGTCCTTCTTTGTAGTGTTCAGATCGCGCCATTTCAGCACCATTTAAACGTCCACTAATTTGGATTTTAATTCCTTCTGCATTCATACGCATTGTAGCAGCAATAGCCATCTTAATTGCACGTCTATATGAAATTCTATTTTCAATTTGACGAGCGATACTTGATCCTACTAAAAACGCATCAAGTTCAGGTCTTTTAATTTCAAAAATATTAATCTGAACTTCTTTTTCAGTAATTTTCTTAAGCTCTTCTTTTAACTTGTCTACCTCTTGTCCACCTTTTCCGATAATAATACCAGGTCTAGCAGTAGTGATAGTAACGGTTACAAGTTTAAGAGTTCTTTCGATAATTACTCTACTTACACTAGCTTTAGATAAACGCGCGTGAACGTATTTTCTAATTTTATCGTCTTCGGCAAGCTTATCTCCATAATCATTACCTCCGTACCAGTTAGATTCCCATCCTCTGATAATACCTAAGCGATTTCCGATTGGATTTGTTTTTTGTCCCATACTTCTATCTTAGCTTTGTGTGTTATTTTTTGCTCCTACTACGATGGTAACGTGGTTTGAGCGTTTTCTAATTCTGTGTGCACGACCTTGAGGTGCTGGACGCAATCTTTTTAACATAGACCCACCATCAACTCTAATTTCTTGAACAATTAATCCAGCCTCCTCGATGTTAGCATCTTCGTTTTTAGCTTGCCAGTTTGCTATTGCAGACAGTAACAATTTTTCTAAACGACCAGAAGCTTCCTTTTGGTTGAATTTTAATATATTCAGTGCATGTTCTACCTTTTCGCCTCTTACTAAATCAGCTACTAAGCGCATTTTTCTCGGTGATGTAGGACAGTTATTAAGTTTAGCAAAAGCAACGTGTTTTTTTGCTTCCTTAATAGCGTCTGCCATTTGTTTTTTACGACTTCCCATAGCTTACTACTTTTTACCTTTATTTTTAGCACCTGCATGTCCACGGAATGAACGTGTTGGTGAAAATTCTCCTAATTTATGACCTACCATGTTTTCAGTAACGTATACTGGAACAAATTGACGGCCATTGTGTACTGCAATTGTTTGTCCAACGAAATCTGGAGTAATCATAGAGGCTCTAGACCATGTTTTGATTACTGTTTTTTTGTTAGATTCAACATTCGCAGCTACTTTCTTTTCTAATTTATAATGAACGTAAGGTCCTTTTTTTAGTGATCTTGCCATGTCTTATTTCTTTCTACGTTCTACAATATATTTATTACTTGCTTTAGTTTTAGAACGGGTTCTGTAACCTTTAGCTGGTATACCGTTTCTAGAACGAGGATGTCCACCTGCAGACTTACCTTCTCCACCACCCATTGGGTGATCAACTGGATTCATCACTACTGGTCTCGTACGTGGTCTTCTACCTAACCATCTTGTTCTACCTGCTTTACCACCTACTAATAATTGGTGATCTGAATTAGATACAACACCGATAGTTGCCATACAGTTAGCAAGAATTAATCTTGTTTCACCAGAAGGTAATTTTACCGTAGCAAACTTACCATCTCTTGCCATTAATTGAGCAAAAGCTCCAGCACTACGTGCCATAACAGCACCTTGCCCTGGACGTAACTCTATACAAGAAATAATAGTTCCTAATGGAATTTCACTTAAAGGCATTGTATTTCCAATTTCTGGAGCAACTCCTTCTTTTCCAGATACTACATTTTGCCCAACTTGAAGTCCATTTTGTGCAATAATATATCTTTTTTCGCCATCTTGATAATTCAATAATGCAATAAAAGCTGTTCTGTTTGGATCGTATTGAATTGAGGCAACTTCACCAGGAATCCCAGCTTTGTCTCTTTTAAAATCGATAATACGATACTTTCTTTTATGACCACCACCAATGTAGCGCATAGTCATTTTTCCTTCACTGTTTCTACCACCAGATCTTTTGTTCGGAACGAGTAAACTCTTTTCCGGCTTATCAGTAGTAATGGCATCATATCCATTTACTACTCTAAATCGCTGTCCTGGGGTGATTGGTTTTAATTTTCTTACTGACATCTGTCTTTAATTACATGTTACTGTATAAATCAATCATTTCACCTTCCGCCAGTTGTACAATTGCTTTTTTAACAGCATTTGTTTTACCATGTTGAATACCAGTTTTTGTAAACTTAGTACTTCTATCTGGACGGACATTTATAGTACGAACTTTTTCAACAGAAACACCATAAGCAGCTTCCACCGCTTTTTTGATTTCTACCTTGTTCGCCTTAGTCTTCACTGCGAAAGTATAGCAGTTTCTTAACTCGCTATTAGCTGTCGCTTTTTCTGTGATTATAGGTTTAATTAAGATACTCATTATTTCTATTTACTTAAGTTTGTTTCAATTCCTTCTAAAGCGCCTTCTAAAAGAACCACTTGATTTGCATTCAAAATCTTGTAAGTACTAATTTCTGAAGAAGTTATCACCTCAGAACTTTTTAAATTACGTGAAGACAAATAAATATTCTTATTCGTATCACCCATTACAAACAATGATTTTTTGTTCTCTAAATCTAAGGCTTTCAATACTGCAGTAAAGTTTTTTGTTTTTGGAGACTCAAAAGTAAAATCTTCTAAAACAACAATTGATTTCTCATTTGCTTTAATACTTAGTGCTGATTTACGAGCTAAACGCTTAAGGTTTTTATTAAGTTTAAAACTGTAGTTTCTAGGTCTTGGACCGAACATACGACCACCACCTTTAAATACACCAGACTTAATAGAACCTGCACGAGCTGTACCTGTACCTTTTTGTTTTTTAATCTTACGTGTAGATCCGGAAATCTCAGCTCTTTCTTTCGATTTGTGAGTTCCTTGACGTTGGTTTGCTAAATATTGTTTAACATCCAAATATACCGCGTGATCATTAGGCTTAATAGCAAACACATCTTTAGAAAGGTCTGCCTTTCTACCTGTGTCTTTTCCGTTTATATCTAAAACTGCTACTTTCATTATTTTCTAATAATTACATAAGCGTTTTTATGGCCAGGAACACATCCTTTTACCACAAGTAAGTTCTTTTCAGCAACTACTTTTAAAACTCTTAAATTTTGAACTTTAACTGTGTCTCCACCCATTCTACCTGCCATTTTCATGCCTTTAAAAACACGAGCAGGGTAAGATGCAGCTCCAATAGATCCTGGCGCACGTAAACGGTTATGTTGACCGTGAGTAGCTTGACCTACACCACCGAAACCATGACGTTTTACAACACCTTGAAATCCTTTACCTTTTGATGTTCCTGCAACATCCACAAATTCGCCTTCAGCGAAATGATCTACAGTAATGGCATCACCTAATTTGTACTCCTCATCAAAACCTTTGAATTCAACAACTTTGCGTTTTACAGAAGTACCCGCTTTTTTAGCATGACCTAAGTCTGCTTTGGTAGCGCTTTTTTCTGTCGCGTCATCGAAACCAAGTTGAATAGCTTTATAGCCGTCAACCTCTTCAGTTCTGACTTGGGTAACGATACATGGTCCAGCTTCGATTACTGTACAAGGAATATTTTTCCCGTTTTCATCGAAAATGCTGGTCATACCGATTTTCTTTCCAATTAACCCAGACATATTTAATTATTTATTAATGATTTACTATTTATTAAAAACATTTAAGGCTGAAAATACCTTTCAGCCTTGAAGTGTATTTTTACCGTTTTTCCCGCAACCGCATTGGTGGGACATGTAAATATGTAGTAATCTCTACATATTTTGGAGTGCAAATGTAGTTATTTATTTTGGTTTAAAAAAATGATTTTTAATTATTTCAGTATAAAATCTTTACAACCATATATTTAACACATCTTAACCTCACTTTTAACGTTACAAAAACCTTATACTCTCTAATAAACCAGCAAAAAACCTCGTTAATTTTTTGCTAACTATAAAAAAGATTTACACCATTTAAATGATTAGATTCAAAACCAAAACGTATAATAAAATGGACAATTAATCATGAAATCACTTTTTTACAGCCCTTTATTTTAGTTGAAACCCATTACTTAAGTCGAATTAAAAATAGAAACAACTTACTTTACCGAAAAAAAACTGAAATATCACGACACAACCTGAATCCCTATAAAACAAAAAAGCACCAAAATAATTTCTTATTTTGATGCTTAATTTATGATGTAATTACAAGCTAAAAACTTGCACTACACTTAAACTTTAATCTCTACTTCAACACCACTTGGCAACTCTAATTTCATTAAAGCGTCAATTGTTTTAGAAGATGAAGAGTAAATATCTAATAAGCGCTTGTAAGAGCTTAATTGAAATTGTTCTCTAGATTTCTTATTAACGTGCGGTGAACGTAATACAGTGAAAATTTTCTTGTGTGTTGGTAATGGAATTGGTCCAGTTACAACAGCTCCCGTACTTTTTACGGTTTTTACAATCTTATCAGCAGACTTGTCTACTAAGTTATGATCGTAAGACTTTAATTTTATTCTAATTTTTTGACTCATTTTCTTAACTTTTTAAGATTGTTCTCCTTTAGCTGCTTTAATCACTTCTTCAGATATATTAGAAGGCGTTTCAGCATAGTGTGAAAATTCCATTGTTGATGTTGCTCTACCTGAAGATAAAGTTCTTAAAGTAGTAACATATCCGAACATCTCTGATAATGGTACGGTAGCTTTTACAGTTTTTGCACCTGCTCTATCTCCCATATCACTAACTTGACCTCTTCTTCTATTTAAATCTCCAACAATGTCACCCATGTTTTCTTCAGGAGTAATAACCTCAAGTTTCATGATAGGCTCCATGATTACCGCTTTTGCTGCTTTAGCACAAGCTTTAAATCCTAATTTAGCCGCTAATTCGAAAGATAATTGATCCGAATCCACATCGTGATAAGAACCATCTTTCAATGTTACTTTCATAGCATCAATTTCGTAACCTGCTAAAGGTCCGTTAACCATTGCTAATTTAAATCCTTTTTCAATTGAAGGTATAAATTCTTTTGGAACGTTACCACCTTTAATAATAGATTCAAATTGAAGTCCAACAACACCTTCGTCAGCTGGTTCAACAGTAAATACAATATCTGCGAATTTACCACGACCACCAGATTGCTTTTTATAAACCTCTCTATGATCTGCAGCTTGTGTAATAGCTTCTTTGTACTCAACTTGTGGTTGCCCTTGATTTACTTCAACCTTAAACTCACGTTTAAGACGATCTACAATAATATCTAGGTGAAGCTCGCCCATTCCAGAAATAATTGTTTGACCAGAAGATTCATCTGTTCTTGCTGTAAATGTTGGATCTTCTTCAGCTAATTTAGCTAAAGCCATACCTAATTTATCAACATCTGCTTTAGTCTTAGGTTCCACTGCAATACCGATTACTGGATCAGGGAAGTCCATAGATTCTAAAACAATTGGATGTTTTTCATCAGACATGGTATCACCAGTCTTAATATCTTTAAACCCAACTGCTGCTCCAATATCTCCTGCTTCGATATAATCGATAGCATTTTGTTTATTAGAGTGCATTTGATAAATACGAGAAATACGCTCTTTTTTACCCGAACGGTTATTTAAAATATAAGAACCTGCATCTAAACGTCCTGAATAAGCACGGAAAAAAGCTAAACGTCCTACGAAAGGATCGGTAGCAATTTTAAACGCTAATGCAGCAAACGGTTCTTTAACAGAAGGCTTACGTCTTTCTTCTGCATCTGTATCAGGATTTGTTCCTATTACACTTTCTCTATCTAAAGGAGAAGGTAAATAACGACAAACAGCATCTAATAAAAACTGAACGCCTTTATTTTTAAATGAAGAACCACAGATCATTGGTATAATAGCCATATCCATTACAGCAGCACGAAGTGCAGCGTGCACTTCTTCTTCTGTGATAGAATCTTCATCTTCCATGAATTTTTCTAATAGATCCTCGTCATAACCTGCAACTTCTTCAATTAAAAGTGCACGATACTTACGAGCTTCTTCTTTCATATCGTCTGGAATTTCAATAACATCGAATGTAGATCCGTAATTATCTTCATGCCATACAATAGCTCTATTTTTAACTAAATCAACAATACCTTTAAAGTCACCCTCATCACCAATATTTAAAACAATTGGCACTGCGTTAGACTTCAACATATCTTTTACTTGTTGACAAACACCTAAAAAGTTAGATCCTTGACGGTCCATTTTATTAACGAAACCAATTCTAGGTACTTTATAGTTATCCGCTAGTCTCCAGTTAGTTTCAGATTGTGGTTCAACACCATCAACTGCACTAAATAAGAATACTAAACCATCAAGTACACGTAAAGATCTATTTACTTCAACAGTAAAATCTACGTGGCCCGGAGTATCAATAATATTAAAATGATAGCTTTGAGCTTCATCAGTTGGTTTTCCATTTTCTTGAGGAAATACCCAATCACAAGTTGTTGCAGCAGAAGTAATTGTAATACCTCTTTCAGCTTCTTGTTCCATCCAATCCATTGTAGAAGCACCATCGTGTACCTCACCAATTTTGTGTGAAACGCCTGTATAAAAAAGGATACGTTCGGTAGTTGTTGTTTTACCAGCATCAATATGAGCCGCAATCCCTATATTTCTAGTTAATTTTAAATCTCTTGCCATGTTTTATTAAAATCTAAAGTGAGAGAATGCTTTATTAGCCTCTGCCATTTTGTGAGTATCTACTCTTTTCTTAACTGCTGCACCTTCTTCTTTAGCTGCTGCTAAAATTTCAGAAGCTAAACGTAAGGCCATAGACTTTTCATTTCTTTTTCTTGAATAGCTAATTAGCCATTTCATTGCCGTAGATACTTTACGGTCTGGACGAATTTGCATTGGAATTTGGAATGTTGCTCCACCAACACGACGACTACGTACTTCTACGTGAGGCATAACGTTAGATAAGGCATCTTTCCATATTTCTAAAGCTGTTTTTTCTTCGTCTGTTTTCTTTTCTTCTACAATGGCAATCGCATCATAAAATACTTTGAAAGCTATCGACTTTTTTCCATCCCACATCATCATGTTAACGAAACGTGTTACTAACTGATCGTTAAACTTTGGATCTGGTAAAAGCGGTCTTTTTTTCGCTGCTCTTTTTCTCATGTCTTCTTTTTGAGTTTTTTGTTGTTTGTTTTTTGTGGGTTAGATTTCGTTTTATTTCACACCAAATACAAACCTACACGTTACTTACAACTTGTTTTTACTTCTTAGGGCGTTTTGCACCATACTTAGATCTACGTTGTGTTCTACCTGCAACACCTGCTGTGTCTAAGGCACCACGAACGATGTGATATCTAACTCCTGGTAAATCTTTTACCCTTCCACCTCTAACCAATACTATCGAGTGCTCTTGTAAATTGTGACCTTCACCACCGATGTATGCATTAACCTCGTTACCGTTTGTTAAACGAACCCTTGCTACCTTACGCATTGCTGAGTTAGGTTTTTTAGGTGTCGTTGTGTAAACACGAGTACACACACCACGTCTTTGCGGACACGAATTTAAAGCAGCCGATTTACTCTTCTTGGTTATTTTGGCTCTTCCTTTTCGTACTAATTGTGAAATTGTTGGCATATATTCCTATATAAATTTTATTAATCCTCTTCTTAGAGGGCTGCAAATGTAATGATTAAAATTAATTATTCAAATCGTAATTGGTTAATTTTTAAGAGTTTTAGAAAAAGATAACTTTTAAGATATTAAATCTGAGCTTTTTCCGTTAGATTTACACTAAGAAAAACTACTGAAAATCCATTTTGCAAAAAAAAATCACTTCCTTCCTTATTATATATGTATTCTTTTCTACGGAAGTATTTTGTCAAAACTTAACCTTAAATATCACGGGGAAAAACGAGACTGAAACTCAAGTTATAGACGCCTTAAATTATTTAAAAACGCACAAAGATGTTTTATCGATAACATCGGAAATTGCTTTTATTCAACAAATTATTTTCAAAAAAGGTTATATTGAGAATGAAGCCTCTGAATTGCTAAAAATTAACGACTCTCTTTTTTCGGTTAAAATGAGTTTAAATAAAAAATTTAACAGCATCCATATTTATTATGATAACGCGTTAATCCAAAAGCAAATTTTAAATAAAATTTCAGGACATGTTTTTAAGGATTATTTTGAATTATCTTTTTCTGAAATTGAAAACGCTCTAAATTTTATTAATTCTAAAATTTCTGAAGAAGGCCATCCGTTTTCAAAATTACAACTACAAAATATTAAAACTGAAAACGACACCATATTAAAAGCTAATTTAAGGATTGAATCTTCCGAAGAAAAAAGAAGGATAAACAACATCATCATTAAAGGGTATGAAAAATTCCCTCGTTCCTATTTAAAACATTATTTAAAAATTAAAAAAGGACAAATTTTCGATTTAGCCTCCATAAAAAATAAAACGGAACAACTGAAGGATTTACAATTTGCAAATCAAATAAAATCGCCCGAAGTTTTATTTTCTAAAGATTCCACGTCCTTATATATATACCTAAAAAAATCACAAAGCAATACATTCGATGGCTTTCTTGGTTTTGGAACCAACGAAAACACCAACAACATTGAATTTGATGGGTATTTAAACTTAAGCCTAACTAATAATTTGAATTTCGGAGAATCGTTTCGGTTATTATACAAAAGCGACGAAAACGATCAAAAAACATTCGATATCAATGCGACGCTCCCCTATTTATTTAAAACCCCCATTGGTGCCGATTTTCAATTACGTATTTTTAAACAAGATTCATCGTTTACAACGGTAAACCAATCGGTTAAACTTCATTATCAAATCAACTCAAAACACAAAGTTTACGCCGGCCTAACCAATTTAGAATCGAATAATTTACTATCCTTAAATAGCGTATCAAACATTAGCGATTACAAAACCGCCTTCTACACCTTAGCTTATCAATACATAAAACCACAAGCTTCCAATTTACTATTTCCAATTAACAGCCAATTCTATTTGGAAACTAATTTTGGGAACAGAAAACAAACCAATGCATCGCAAAAACAAACACAATTAACCATTAACGCTTTTAAAATATTCAATTTAAACCAGAGAAATAGTATTTATACGCGAATAAATGGCGCCGTATTATCATCGGACAACTATCTAGAAAACGAACTATATCGCTTTGGGGGTATAAACTCTATTCGAGGTTTTGAAGAAAATAGTCTTTATGCTTCTCTTTATGGATTAATAAATACGGAATACCGCTACCAAGTTAGTAATTCAATTTACATTCATTCTATTGCCGACGCTGCATACTATGAAAACCAACTAACAAAAACCAAAGAAAAACTATTTGGATACGGCTTTGGTTTTGGTTTAATAACAAAAGCGGGGCTATTTAAATTTAATTATGCCAATGGCAAATTGCAAAATCAAAAATTTAAATTATCAAATTCTAAGATTCATATTAGCATAACCACAACTTTATAGAATTTATTATCACAATTTAACAAAACACTAAATTTAAAACGCCTCCAAATTAATAGATTATATTACTCCATTCAACCGATAGTTATGCATGCATAATAAAATGTTATCAAATAAATAACTTTACAAGCAAAACTTTCACATAACTACAATTTTAAGCGCAAAAAGTGTTTTTTACATAAAAAAGGAAACAAAAAACAGGATTTTAACAATTATTTGTTGCTTATTTAACCTTTTATTAAGATTTTTGGCGTTGACTAATTCAAATAATTATAACATGAAAACAAAGTTTAGTGGAATACTAACGCTATTCCTAGCGTTTGTCGTGCAATTAACATTTGCACAAGAAAAGACAATTTCCGGTACAGTATCAGATAATTCTGGCTTACCTTTACCTGGAGCAACTGTCTTAGTTAAAGGAACCTCTTCTGGTACATCAACAGATTTCGATGGAAACTATGCTATTAAAGCTAGTCAAGGGGAAACCCTTGTATTTAGTTTTGTTGGATACGCAACAAAAGAAATTGTAGTTGGATCTTCAAGTACAATTAACCTAAAAATGGAAGAAGACGCTGAAGGTTTAGACGAGGTTGTAGTAACAGCTTTAGGTATTTCAAAAAAAGAAAGAAGCCTTGGGGTCTCTATTGGCGAAGTGGATAGCGAAAGTTTAACTAGAGCTAGAAGTGCCAGTCCAATAGATGCGCTATCAGGTAAAGTATCTGGTTTAAAAATCACGCAACAATCTGGAACACCAGGAGGTAGTTCTTCTATAATTATTAGAGGAGCAACATCATTATCAGGTAGCAATCAACCAATTTTCGTTATTGATGGTATGCCAATAAGTAACCAGTCCTTAAATCAAGATGGTATTACAGGTGGTGTAGATGGAGGAAATAGAGCTGGTGATTTAAATCCCGACGATATTGAATCTGTTTCTGTATTAAAAGGGGCTTCTGCTAGTGCTTTATATGGAGCTAGAGCCAAAAATGGAGCTATTGTTATTACCACTAAAAGAGGGAATAAAAATAGTGGGTTAAAAGTAGAAATAAACTCTTCGCTTCGCTTTGATTCAGCATTAAAACTTCCTGAATATCAAAATGAGTATGCCCAAGGGACTACAGGAACGTATGACAAAGATAGTTCTAACGGTTGGGGACCTAAAATTTCGGATGTTTCGGGTCAAACTTTTACAGATTTCAAAGGAGATGATGTTACGTTAACAGCTAAACCTAATAATGTAGAAGATTTTTTTGAAACAGGAATCACTAAGATAAACACCTTAGCACTTTCTGGTGGAGATGCAAAATCAGACTATAGACTTTCATACACTAATACAGATGTACAAGGAATTGTACCTAACAGTATTTACAAAAAGAACAATTTTGCGATAAATGCAGGAAGAAATTTTACAGATAAATTTTCTGTAAGAACAAACGTTAATTACATTAGTTCTTCATCTAATGGTAGAACTCAACAAGGATCTAATGATGGAAATGTAATTATTGATGATATTTTAGGTATGTCTAGAACCATTTCATTCGATGATTTGAAAAACAATTACATTAATGAAGCTGGAGATCAAATACCTCTAACAGAAAGAACAAACAACCCATATTGGGTTTTAAATCAAAACCCTTTCTCTATTGATGTAGAAAGATTTATTGGTAGTACTACATTTGATTATAAAATAACGGATAACCTGAAAATAGTAAATAGATTAGGTACAGATTTTTATAATGAATCTAGACAAAAAAAATATGCTGTTGGGAGTTTAGGAACCTTAGCTGGTAGTTTTACTAACTGGGATTACTATAACCAAATAATTAATAATGATTTATATTTAGCATATACAAAATCCAATACAGAAGGTGTTTCTGTAAACGCCATTCTTGGTCATAACGTGTATCAAACAAAATATGAACGTACAACATTAACTGGGGATAACTTAACAGTGCCAGGTCTTTATGTACTAGGTAATGCTGAGGCATTAACAGGAACAGACTATAGTTCTAAACAAGAATTATATGGTATTTATGCCGATATTAATTTAGATTATAAAAACACTTACTTTTTAAACATAACTGGTAGAAACGACTGGAGTTCTACTTTGCCAGCTGATAACAACTCTTACTTTTACCCATCGGTAAATGGAGCTGTTGTGTTTACTGAATTTATAGAAAATAAAGATATCTTTACATTTGGTAAAATTAGAGCTGGATATGCGGAAGTAGGATCAGACGCAAACCCTTACAGTCTTTTATTTGGTTTTATACCTTCTGACGACTACTACGTGCAATACAGTTTAAGTAACTCTTTACCACAAGGTGGGATTATCGGATTTGAAGCTCCAAGAGTACTTCCTAATGCCGATTTAAAACCACAAAGAAAAAAAGAGTATGAACTTGGTTTAGACCTTAAATTGTTTAGAAATATCGTTGGAATTGGATTTACATACTATAACTCTGATACATCAGACCAATTAATAAACATTGATGTCCCTGAAAGTACCGGATTTTTTAGCAAAACATTAAATGCAGGTAACGTTAATAATCAAGGTATAGAATTAGATGTTAACATATCACCATTCATCAACAGTTATGGTGACTTCCAATGGGACTTAGGAATTGTATTTAATAAGAATACACAAAAAATAACAAGTTTAACAGAAGGCTTAGAAGAATTTCAATTACAAAGTGGTTGGTCTGGCCTAACTATTAAAGCTGCTCCAGGTGAAGAATTTGGTTTATACGGTACAAAGTTTAAGAGAACTGATGATGGTGAATATATAATCAACGCAGGGACTGGCTTAAAGGAAATTGAAACCGGACAACGCTTAGGTGATACTGCTCCAGATTGGACAATGGGTATAAATAATACTTTCACTTATAAAAACTTCGGATTCGGATTTTTAATTGATATTAAACAAGGTGGGACTTTATATTCAGGAACTACAGCTGCTTTAAGATCTTCAGGTTTAGCTATAGAAACCTTAGCTAATAGAGGAGAAACATTCATAGATACAGGTGTTAATGAAGTAATTAATGCTGATGGAACTGTAACCTATACAGAAAACACAAAGTCTGTTGAATCTATGGAAGACTATTGGGCACATCAAAGTGCAACTTCAAATACAGAAGGTAATATTTTTGATGCCTCTTATGTTAAATTAAGAGAGGTTAGCTTTTCATATAGTGTACCAACTAAATTACTTGAAAATACAGGAATTTCAAAACTAAGATTTGGAGTAGAGGCACGTAATCTATGGATTATAGATGACCATGTACCACACATTGATCCTGAAGTAAACTTTTTTGGTACAGGGGGACCTGGTGCAACTGTAGAGTTTGCAAGTGTGCCTTCTGTAAAATCAATTGGTTTTAATGTAAACTTAACCTTTTAAAAAAAACACAGATGAAAATTAAAAATATAATTTTATGTATAAGCGGTATTTTACTCACACTAACATCTTGTGATAGTGAAGAACTGCTAAAGGTAAATGAAGATCCAAATGTTGCAACCTCAATCGACCCTGATTACCTTTTAGGTTTTGCAGCATATTCATGGACAGGAAACAGAACCGGAGGAGATTTATTTCTACCTGTAGGTTGGGCTAGTCAAGTCTTTTCAACAGGAGGAAACACAGGCTGGGGTTATGCCGAAGACAGATATGATATTAGCCCATACTCCACAGGAAACACATGGAAATCTTACTTTGTAAGTATTGGAAATAACTTAACCATTGCTATTGACCAAGCAGAATCTGCAGTCCCAGCAAATAACAATGGGGCAGCTCAATGTAAGCTCATGCTTGCTAATGCTATGTATGAAAACACAATGATCTTTGGAGATATTCCTTATAGAGAAGCTTGGAAAGCTAGTGAATTTACAAATCCTACTTTTGATTCTCAAGAACAAATATTGAATGATTTATTGCTACTGATTGATGAAGCAATAGCACAAATTGAACCAAATTCTTTAGTGAAAATTTCTAATAATGATCCTTTTTATAAAGGTGATATGGTGAAATGGCAAAAATACGGAACGTCATTAAAATTAAAAATTTTAATGACAATGGTGGACAAAGATCCGAGTAAAGCGAGTGATATAGGAACACTAGTTACCTCTTCAGATTTAATAACATCGTCTTCTGATAACTTCCAAATAGCTTATTATGATGAAACAAATTCTGAAAATCCAAAATTCAAAATATTCAAAAACTACTCAGGTGGTTTTAACGAATGGGTATTTGCTAACACTATAGGATTCACCTTTATGGATGATCGATCTGATCCAAGAATTCCAATATACTTTGACGCAAATGACAACGGTGACTACATCCCTGTTGATACTGCTACAGATGCACTGATTGATGCAGATGCAAACTTACTATCTTCGCCGATAAGTGTAGATAATTTATGGAAAGCAGACTCTCCTGACTTAATTTTAAGTGCTTCAGAAATACAATTATTAAGAGCAGAAGTATACGCAAGAGGACTTGGTGTTACTGCGGACTTAACTATGGCTAATACCATATACAAAGCAGGTGTAAAAGAATCTCTAATGTATTATGGTGTATCTGAATCTGATGCTACAACATATGTTAATACTGATTTACCAGACATTTCTACAATGGCTTCCAATGATGCTAAAAAAGAAATTCATGTACAACAATGGATCGATTTTCAAGATAGAACACTTGAAGCATGGGTAAACTGGCGTAGATCTGGATCTGAAGGTAATGAAGTACCGGATTTACAATTACCTGTAGGCGCACCTGCTGGAGGTTTATTTAGAAGATATCCTTATCCTCCAAATGAATTATCCGCTAATACAAGCGCTCCAACGGTAGAAGCTAAAATATACGATAATTTATGGTTTGACCTATAGTCACTCATAATTTGATATAATAAAAAAGCCTGGACAATTAACGTTGTTCAGGCTTTTTTCCTATATACTTTTAACTAAATTCTATTATTCTTACAACTACAAGCAGTTAGAAATTTCCACTACCCCAACCTTAAACTCATTATATTTCAAACTTATAGACGCACTTCTTATTTAGAACACCTCATATAACAAAGTCACAATCCTTCCTTTTCCATCTTTCAATACAAATTCCCCCAATACTATTTGCTCCTTAATTAATAAATTAAACGGTGCTTTCAACAAATCAACACCACTCCCCTGTTTCAGTCTAATACCTTGCCCAGAAATAATATCTTTATTCGGTATAAAGCCGCCTAAAGGCACATGTTCAGTTAAAATAATATATTTATAATGTGTAAGCTTTTTAACGACTGCTTGTATTTCTGCATTAGATAAATGCTGTAATACTTGCCTTAAAATAACACAGTCTGCCATTGGGAGATCATCTTTAGCAATATCCAAACATTGGAATTCTAAATTATCGGCTTGATACCATTTTTTATTTCTTTCAATAAGCTTTTCCACAATATCGATAGCCCAATATTTTTTAGTGTATTTGATAAGTTTACTGCCAACGTTAAAATCCCCACAACCCAAATCACAAACGGTCAAAGTACTATTATGTTTCTTCAAAAAAAACTGAATAACTTCTAAATACGGATTTACAATTTCGGCTTCGTGCGAGCCTGCTCCAGAATAAAAATCAAACGCCTTTCCTCCCCAAAGGTTTAGTTCATAAATCTGACTCATAGCATCTTTCGTTGGCCATGGTTTTTTATTTCTTTTAGTCACATTTTCAATTTTAAAAATCTATAAACACAAATTGCTAACTTAGTTTATGGGAACCAAAAGTTAGCAATTTATATTCTGTAATACAATTTTAAGATTATTCGTCGTTGGTATTATGAGTTTTCAACCATTCTTCCCCATCTTTATCAACAAAGAAATCCATCCAAACATAATACATTTCATTATTAGCATTTACACTCACAGAATGGCTAGATCCGCGTGGAATATGAAGTAGCGAATACTCGGGAAAATCAACCTGAGCCTCATCGGCATAAACAACACTATGGTTATCGGTAAGCCCTAAAAACAGTTGCTCTAGCATACCATGCACATGCGCACCAACTTTATCTGGCCCAATAGTTCTCACCGTTCCCATGGCAACTCTTGGAATATATTTATTAGGCAATATCGTTCTACTAGTAGTTTGCGGACTCTTTATTGGTTCCGTATACGATTCGCAATCTGCAAACTTCTTAAAGTAAATAGTATTTATGTTTTCTTTAGGAAATGTTTCAATATCCTCTAGATCTAATGCTGTTTGCAAGACCGTTATTTTAAGGTAATGTAATGTTTCATTGTTATTTGGTTTAAATTCAATATCATGAACATTGTTGGGCGACATAATAGTTTCCGGAACAATATCATAAGTTTTGCCGCCAGATGTTAGTGTGGCATTACCTGTAATAAATAAATAGATTGTTTTGTTCAACGTATCTACTTCTACTTTTTTAGTAATATCACTATTAATAGTAATGTGTTCGGTGGTTACCCCATCAATTTCATTATTTAAAATAGTTTTAGACTGCTCTTGCTGATTTGCTTTCAATTCCATATCGAGAATTTTGATTGGAATTTCTTGAGCATAAAGGGTTATAGCAGAAAAAAGAGTAACTGCTAAAATGGAAAAATTTAGTTTAGTTTTCATATTATTTAAATTGGTTAACCAATTTACTAAATAAATCCCAAACTACAACACCACAACTCACAGAAATATTTAAAGAATGCTTAGTCCCAAACTGAGGAATTTCAATAACTACATCACTAACACTTACAACATCTTGAGCTACTCCCTTAACTTCATTACCAAAAACCAGCGCATATTTAGTATCTGTTTCTGGTGTAAAATTGTTTAACATGGTTGCCTTTTCAGCCTGTTCTATTGCACAAATTCTAACATTTTCTGCTTTAAGATTCTCAACCAAGTCCATGGTATTTTCTACATATTCCCACGCCACTGTATCGGTACTTCCTAAGGCTGTTTTATGAATATCTTTATGCGGTGGCGTTGCTGTAATCCCGCAGAGATAAATTTTTTCAATTAAAAAAGCATCGCTCGTTCTAAATACAGAGCCTACATTATTTAAACTTCTAATATTATCAAGTACAATAATAATAGGTGTTTTTGCTGTTTTTTTAAAGTCCTCAACACTTAATCGGTCTAATTCGCTGTTTTTTAATTTTCTCATAACACAAATATTCAAAAAAAAAGCTTCCTTTTTAAGGAAGCTCTAAAATATTTTAAAACTGATAATTTAATAGTCTACTTTGCTACAGGTGGTTTTACTGTACCTTTAATTCTAACCACTTTCGTTGGAGCATTTACAGCATTAGAAGTTAAGGTTATAGATTTAGAAAAACTTCCTGTTCTGTTTGTTGCATAACGTACTTTAATAACCGAAGATTCTCCTGGTGCAATAGCTTCTTTAGGCCAAGTTGGCACGGTACACCCACAAGATCCTTTTGCGTTAGAAATTACTAAAGGCGTATTACCGGTATTAGTAAATTTAAATTCTCTATTGCCATCGGCATTATTTTCAATGGTTCCATAATCAATGATTTCCGTTTCAAACTCTATCTTTGCTCCATCCGCAGTAGTTTGAGTAGTTTCTACCTTTGCTGGTACTGAATTTTGAGCTATCCCTGTTGCTGTTATTGCAAATAAAGCAAAACTTAATAAAAATAATTTTCTCATTTTATATTATAATTTTTTTGAATAAATAAGATATCTCAAAATTACTAAAACAATACCCATTTAAACATCCATTTTTATTTTTAACATTATTTTATAACAACTTTTAATTTAGCTAAATTCGCATTCAAATATTTATACAAAAAAAACACTTTCCCTTGGCAAAAAAAGCAAAAAAAGTAACACCGTTAATGAAACAGTACAACGCCATCAAGGCTAAATACCCTGATGCTTTACTGCTCTTTAGAGTGGGCGATTTTTACGAAACCTTTGGGGCAGATGCCGTTAAAACCGCTGGTGTTTTAGGTATTATTTTAACCAAACGTGGTGCTGGAAGTGAAAGCGAAATTGAATTGGCAGGTTTTCCTCACCATTCACTTAACACGTATTTACCCAAATTGGTAAAGGCTGGCGAACGTGTTGCTATTTGCGACCAACTCGAAGACCCGAAACAAACCAAAAATATTGTAAAACGCGGGGTAACCGAATTGGTAACGCCAGGTGTTGCTTTAAACGACGAAGTTCTAATCTCTAAATCGAACAACTTTTTATGTTCGGTTTATTTCGATAAAAAGAATATTGGCATTTCCTTTTTAGATATTTCTACCGGTGAATTTTTAACCTCGCAAGGCAATGCGGAGTATATCGATAAGTTACTTCAAAATTTTTCTCCCAGTGAAGTTTTAGTTTCAAAACAGAAACGCGCGAAGTTCAACGAGACTTTTGGCGAAGATTTTCATACCTTTTATTTAGAAGATTGGGTCTATCAAACCGATTACGCCTACGAAACTTTAATAAAACATTTTAACACCAAAACACTAAAAGGTTTTGGGATTGAAGACTTAAGTGAAGGGATTATTGCTTCCGGCTCAATTCTTCATTATTTAGGTGAAACCCAACATCATAAATTACAACATATAACCTCCATTGCGCGAATAGCAGAAGATGATTATGTATGGATGGATCGTTTTACCATTAGAAATTTAGAACTCTATAATTCCACCAACAACAACGCGGTAACGCTTTTAAACGTTATCGATAAAACCACCTCACCCATGGGTGGTCGTTTGCTTAAACGTTGGTTAGCATTACCATTAAAAAGCGTTGATAAAATAAAACAGCGTCACGAGGTAGTGAAATTTTTAACTTCGGAAGATGTGACGCTTCAAACCATTCAAAACCATATAAAAAGCATTGGCGATTTAGAACGGTTAATATCGAAAGTAGCAACAACTAAGGTAAATCCGCGCGAAGTAATTCAGCTTAAAAACTCTTTAGAAGCTATTGTTCCTATAAAAACATTAGCGTCCGACTGTGATAACGAATCCTTAAAAATTATTGGAGACACATTGCAAAGTTGCGACGTACTTCGGGCGAAAATAAAAGAAACGTTAAATGAAGAAGCTCCGGTAAACGTATTAAAAGGTAACACGATTGCCTTAGGGTTTTCGAAGGAATTAGACGAATTACGCGCATTGTCAACCTCTGGAAAAGATTATTTAAATGATATGTTGGCCAGAGAAAGTGAACGTACTGGAATTACATCGCTAAAAATAGCATCCAACAATGTATTTGGTTATTATATTGAAGTTAGAAATACCCACAAAGACAAAGTACCAGAGGAGTGGATTAGAAAACAAACCTTAGTAAACGCCGAGCGTTATATTACTGAAGAATTAAAAGAATACGAAGCCAAAATTTTAGGTGCCGAAGATAAAATACAAGCCATAGAGCAAAAACTATTTGCCGAATTGGTAAGTTGGATGGCACAATATATAAAAGCGGTGCAGCAAAATGCCTATTTAATTGGACAAATAGATTGTTTGTGTGGTTTTGCTCAGTTGGCAAAAGACAATAATTACATCTATCCAATCATTGATAAATCGCACGATTTAGAAATTAAAGACGGGCGCCATCCGGTTATTGAAAAACAATTACCTATTGGTGATGCTTATATTGCTAACGATGTGTTTTTAGATAGAACCACCCAACAACTTATCATGATTACGGGACCTAACATGTCTGGTAAGTCGGCTATTTTACGCCAAACAGCCCTTATTGTACTTCTGGCACAAATGGGGAGTTTTGTACCTGCAAAAGAAGCCAGAATAGGTTTAGTGGATAAAATTTTTACACGTGTTGGTGCCAGTGATAATATTTCAATGGGCGAATCTACCTTTATGGTTGAAATGAATGAAACGGCTTCCATTCTAAATAACATCTCCGAACGCAGTTTAGTGCTTTTAGATGAAATTGGCCGTGGAACCAGTACTTACGATGGTATTTCGATTGCTTGGGCTATTAGTGAGTATTTGCACGAACATCCTGCAAAACCGAAAACACTGTTTGCAACCCATTACCATGAGCTGAATGAAATGACAGAAACTTTTGGGCGTATTAAAAACTTCAACGTTTCGGTAAAAGAATTAAAAGACAATGTTCTTTTCTTAAGAAAGCTAGTTGAAGGAGGTAGCGCACATAGTTTTGGTATCCATGTTGCAAAAATGGCGGGCATGCCACAGCAAGTTTTGCACCGAGCTAACAAAATTTTACAAAAATTAGAACAGTCGCATTCTAGTGAAGAACTCACAAATAAAGTAAAATCGTTGGAAGATGATATGCAACTCAGTTTTTTTAATTTAGACGATCCTTTATTAGAAAATATTAAAGAAGAAATTTTACACACTGATATTGACACACTTACACCAGTAGAAGCCCTCATGAAACTCAATGAAATTAAGCGTATGTTGGTTACTAAAAAACAGTCTTGAAAAAAAAATTAATATTTTTCTCAAAAAGGCTTTGCAAACTCAATAAAAGTCTTAAATTTGCAACCGCAATAGCAATATTGCTCGTTCTTTAAAAGACTGCGAAAGTAGCTCAGGGGTAGAGCATCACCTTGCCAAGGTGGGGGTCGCGGGTTCAAATCCCGTCTTTCGCTCTGAGATTTTTCCTTTAAAATATTCCAATGCTGAAGTGGTGGAATTGGTAGACACGTTGGACTTAAAATCCAATGTCCATTAGGACGTACGGGTTCAAGTCCCGTCTTCAGTACTAACCTCTTGTTAATCTTATGATTTTCAAGAGGTTTTTTTATTTATCTCCTTTATATAGGTCTCAAAAAATTTTGAAATAGATATAAACCTTCCATCTATAATCTATTTTGTACTTTCATAAATACGGTACACACCTAATACAACTTCCGCAATATATCTTTCATTTTTTAAAAACAAATCAATAGAAAACTCTAAAAACCTTTAAAAAAGAAATACTTCTCCATCAAACCTCAACTTAATTAAAAAAGTTTTATTTTTATTAAAAGGCAGACCCGTTATAACCTCTATTTTAATTCGCACTTAATAGGATTACTTTATTTAGGGTTTCTACTTTACTAACTATTATATTTAAAACTTATGGCTGATAAAAATCCAGAATCAGAGCGCTTAGCAACCCCTAACAATTACAGAAACTGGAAAAACTGGGGACCTTATTTAGCCGAAAGGCAATGGGGAACTGTGAGAGAAG
This sequence comes from Algibacter pacificus, assembly GCF_008033385.1. Classification (GTDB taxonomy): domain Bacteria; phylum Bacteroidota; class Bacteroidia; order Flavobacteriales; family Flavobacteriaceae; genus Algibacter; species Algibacter pacificus. Next base: position 72,087 of record NZ_VOGY01000007.1, read on the forward strand.
ATTATAGTGAACACGGAGAGTCTTGGGAGTTTATAGATCATGAAAAAGCCAGAAGCAATGCGTATAGATGGGGTGAAGAAGGTATTGGTGGCTTTTGCGATGCCAAAGAAATTTTGTGTATGGCTCCTGCTTTTTGGAACGGAAACGATACCATTTTAAAAGAACGCTTGTTCGGACTTACCAATAACCAAGGGAATCACGGCGAGGATGTTAAGGAACTCTATTTTCATCAAGTATCTACACCAACACATTCCTACAATAAATACCTCTATAAATATCCGCATAGTAAATTTCCTTACGGTGAATTAGTCGAAGGAAATAGAAAAAGTCGAGATGAAGATGAATACGAATTATTAGACACCGGCTGTTTTAAAGATAGTGCGTATTTCGATTGCTTTATTGAATACGCTAAAGGAGATATTAACGATATTCTTATGAAAGTTACCGTGATAAACCGAGGCTCGAAAGCAGCAGAAATTCACGTATTACCCCATGTTTGGTTTAGAAATTTTTGGAAACACAACAAAAAATTTCAACGCCCCATTATAAAATCGACCAAAACGGGTTACGCACACACAAGTAGTAGCCGAAATGGCAAATACCATTTATATTACGAAAATGGAACACCGCTATTTTGTGAAAACGAAACCAACAACGAACTTATTTATAACGTAAAAAACGAAGTACCTTTTGTTAAAGACGGCATCCATGAGCATGTTGTCAATCAAAAAGACACCGTAAACCCGAAGAAAGAGGGTTCTAAAATGGCGGTTTGGCACAAATTTAAATTGGAAGCAGGTGAAGAAAAAAGTGTTAAAATTCGACTTAGTCAAAATGAATTAGAGCATCCGTGGGAAGCCTTTGATACTATTTTTGACCAAAGAAAAGCCGAATGTGAAGATTTCTACGCAACCATTATAAATAAAGATTTACCCGAAGCACGACAAGATCTCGCTAAAAAAGCTTTTTCTGGATTGTTATGGACTAAACAATTCTATTATTTTGATGTTTTTAAATGGCTCTTTGGTGGGCCGGGAGAAGGCAAACCCAACAGAACCAATATGCGAAATTATAGTTGGCAACATCTTACCAACAGGCATATTATTTCTATGCCCGACAAATGGGAATACCCCTGGTATGCCGCTTGGGATTTAGCTTTTCACATGGCTTCCTTTGTAGAAATCGACCCTTATTTTGCAAAAGATCAATTGTTATTGGTACTTCAAGAAAACTATATGCACCCTAACGGACAAATTCCTGCTTACGAGTGGAATTTTAGTGATGTTAATCCACCTGTTCACTCCTACGCCGTTTGGAAAGTTTACGAAAAAGATAAAGAAAAAACCGGTAAAGGTGATATCCCGTTTTTAGAAAAAGCCTTTCAAAAACTTATGGTGAATTACACCTGGTGGGTAAATCAAAAAGATAAAAATGGTACCGACCTTTTTGAAGGTGGTTTTTTAGGCTTAGACAATATTGGGGTTTTCGATAGAAACCATATGCCTCCAGGTATTACCAGAATGCAACAAGCCGATGCTACGAGCTGGATGGCCATGTTTTCTATAAATATGCTACACATGTCTTTAGAGCTTGCGAAAAACAATAAAGTTTACGAAGAGTCTGCGGCCAAATTTTTTAGACATTTTCTAAATATCGCTTGGGCCATGCACCATATTGGCAAAAAAGACATCTCACTTTGGGATGATGACGATAATTTCTATTATGATGTGGTTGAAATGGATAACGGTAGCACCGACCGCCTTAGAGTACGCTCCTTAGTAGGTGTTATCCCAATGTTTGCCGTAGAAATTATTAATAAAGATTTATTTGAAGAATTAAAAGAATTTAGAAGACGAGCCAATAACATTATAAAAACACGTCCCGATTTAGCCTCCTTAATTTCAAATTTAGAAAAAGCCAACGAAGACGGAAACTTTATGTTTTCTATTATGCGAGGTTTCAGATTAGAACATTTGCTGAAGCGTTTATTGGATGAAGGTGAATTTTTATCCGATTTTGGAATTCGATCTCTTTCTAAATACCACGAAAAATACCCGTTTGTTTTTCACCACCATGGGCACCATCAAATTCAATACGAACCTGGAGAAAGTCGTTCTAATATGTTTGGTGGTAATTCCAATTGGCGTGGCCCCATTTGGATGCCTTTAAATTATATGATTATTCAATCGTTGCGTAAATATTATACGTTTTATGGCGATAAATATATCTATGAATTCCCAACAGGTTCTGGCAACAAACTTAATTTAAAGCAAATTGCTAACGAACTGACTAAGCGATTAATAAAACTTTTTGAACCTAATGAAGATGGTAAATACCAATATCATTCTGATGATCCCGATAAAGTTTTCACCAAAGATGACCATTTTAAAAAGGAACATTTTTTCTATGAATTTTTTGACGGCGATACTGGCCGAGGACTTGGCGCATCGCACCAAACTGGGTGGACATCGCTTATTTCGAATTTAATTATGGAAATGGACGAGGATTAATTTCTTCTGAAAAACAAGATATATACGCCATTAGCTTATCTTAAAAGATATCCTAATGGCGTTATTATTTTATAATCATTCGGAGCAAATTTCACCTAAAACCCACAAATAATCACTTCTATTGGAAACAAAATCCCGATTAGAAACATCAATAATTTTCACATTAAAGTCCTTCTGACTTTTAAGAAACTCTAAATATCCCGAGTTTATTTTATCCAAATAATCGTCGGCTATATTCTGCTCGTAATCGCGGCCACGTTTTTTAATATTTTCCTGTAAACGTTGGGTGTTTTGGTATAAATAAATATATAATTCTGGTTTCGGAATGTCTTTATACATTAAGTAAAACAACTTGCGATACAAACTATACTCATCTGTATTCAAGGTTATTTTTGAAAAAATAAGCGATTTAAACACATCGTAATCACTAACAACAAATTGCTTAAATAAATCGAGCTGTGCTAAATCTTCCGATATTTGCTGATACCTATCCGCTAAAAAAGACATTTCCAAGGTAAAAGCATAACGCTGTGCATCTTCGTAAAATTTTGGTAAAAACGGATTATCAGCAAAACGTTCCATAAGCAGTCTCGCATTAAAATCCTGAGCAATTTTATGAGCCAAACTTGTTTTCCCTGCACCAATATTGCCCTCTATCGCAATATAATTATATTTCGAAAAATCGATATCTATATTCGGGTTCGTCAAACTATCACTTATAGATTCCAAAACAGAATCGTCTTTACAAGTTTGTAATAATTCTGAAACGGTTTTCCCTAATTTAGCATGCTTCATTTTGGGAGCTACATCATTTAGCGGCAACAACACAAACTTACGCTTTTGCATTTCTGGGTGCGGCACTTGTAAGGTTTCGGTACTTATTATGTTATCTTCAGCAAAAACAATATCTAAATCTATGACTCGTGCTTCGTAAGTATCTTTCAATTTTCGGGTTCTACCCAAATCAGTTTCAATAGTTAATAACATATCCAGCACCTCTCGGGGTTCTAATTCACTTTCTAAAACCAAGCAACAATTAAAAAAATCGTCACTTTCAAAACCAAAAGCAGGCGATTGATAGACTTTGGAAATCAACTTAATACTGCCTATTCGAGAATAAATAGCATCGACGGCCTGTTGTAAATTTTTTAATTTATCGCCTTTATTACTTCCTAAAGCAATATGAAATGTTGTTGGTTTCGTCATAAGTACTTGCAAAATAATGAAAACTAAATGGTTTCATTGTATATTTACACGAGGTATTTATTCACAACTTTATATGACTTTAAAAGACAAACTCGCTGCCCAACGAATTTACATGCTTTTGGGGGCTTTATTTATTACCTCATTGGTAGTTTCTAACCTTATTTTTCAGAAATTTTTCTATTGGTATCCCTTTAATATTGAACTTTTTGGAGCCAAACTATTTGAGGTTTCCGTAGGCATACTGCCCTACCCCATCACTTTTTTAATCACCGATTTAATTAGTGAAATTTATGGAAAAAAGCGCGCCAATCAAGTCGTTAAAGCCGGCATTTTTGCCTCTTTCTTTTCGCTTTTAATTGTTTACATATCCAGTATGGTGCCAGCAACTCCATGGTCGCCAGTGGATAATAATTTATTTAACACCGTTTTTGGTAATACTATTTTAGCGGTTTTTGCGAGTATGATGGCTTATTTATTTGCTCAATTTATAGATATTCAAATCTATCATTTCTGGAAACAACTCACTAAAGGCAAACATTTATGGCTACGGAATAATTTTTCCACCTTCCTTTCTCAATTTGTCGATACATTTACCGTCGTTGGTTTACTATGCAGTTTCGGAATTATTGCATGGGACCGATTTTTAGGGTTACTTTTAAGTGGTTTTATATTTAAAATTATCGTTGCTTTCTTCGATACACCTTTTCTATATCTTGGTGTGTTTTTGTTCCGAAAACGTTTCAATTTAAAAGTAAATGAAGAAATAGAATTACTTTAATTTTTCGTTAAATTAAACTTAAACCCACTAAAAACAGCAACCTTTACCCACGTTTTTACGTATATTTTCACAAACAGCGACTATGAAAAAAATATTGAAAATTTCAGGTATTATCCTAATAACAATTATAATTTTATTAATTGCAATTCCTTTTGTGTTCCAAGGAAAAATTCAAGGCATGGTTAAGCAATTTATAAACGACAATGTCAATGCTCAAGTAGAATTTAGCGATGTAAACTTAAGTTTTATCCGCAGTTTTCCAGAAGCCTCTGTTGGAATAAACGATTTTGTAATTACCAATTTCGAACCTTTTAAAGGCGACACTTTGGTAGCCGCAAAATCCATAGAATTTACGGTATCTATTCCCGAATTATTTAAAACAGCAAGCGAAGACCCCATTGTTATAAATAGTATTTCTATAGACGAAGCCTTAGTGACCATAAAAACCAATGCCGAAGGCCAAACCAATTACGATATTGCAAAACCTACAGAAACCGAAACTTCTACTAACACAGAAAGTGGCAGCTTTGCTTTTAGCATAGACGATTACAGCATAGAAAATAGTGCCTTTTATTACATTGATGAAGCCTCTAAAATGACCATGCAAATTTCTGAATTAAACCATAAAGGTAGCGGGATATTTTCCGGAGACACCTCGGAACTGGATACCGAAACAGACGCGAATGTGAGTTTCACCATGGATGGCACAAATTACCTAAACCATAATGCTATAAAACTGGATGCTTTAATAGATTTAGACTTAAACAACAGTAAATATACCTTTAAAGAAAACACAGGTTACATCAACAAATTACCTATAGAATTTAATGGTTTTGTGAAATTATTGGATAATGGCCAAGAGATTGATATCACTTTTAAAAACCCAGAATCGGATTTTAAAAATTTCTTAGCTTTAATTCCGGAAGCTTATTCCGGAAGTCTCGATGGTGTTCAAACCAGTGGCGATTTCACCATTAACGGTGTGGTAAAAGGGATCAATTCCGATGAAACAATCCCAACATTAGATATTAATATCGCATCAAACAACGCGTCTTTTAAATATCCCGATTTACCAAAAAGCGTAAAAAACATTGTTATAAATACCACTATTAAAAACACTACCGGTATTCTAGACGACACCTATATTGATATAAAAACATTGAATTTTAAAATTGATGATGATGTTTTTAAATCCTCCGCAAGTATAAAAAACATCACTAAAAACATGCTTGTAAATGCCAATTTAGACGGTGTTTTAAACTTAGCAAACATTTCGCAAGCCTATCCTGTGCAGTTAGAGAATGAACTCACCGGAATTTTAAAAGCCAAACTAAATACGGCTTTTGATATGAATGCTATTGAAACCAATGCTTTCGAACGTATTAAAAGCAGTGGAACAGCCAGCATTAGTAACTTTAATTACGACTCGGAAGACATGGCAAACCCACTTACTATTTCCGAAGCCGATTTAACGTTTAATTCCCAATCCGTTACCCTTAATAAATTTAACGCGAAAATAGGCGAAAGCGATTTAAGCGCAAATGGAACAATTAATAACTTGCTTGGTTTTATGCTTAGCGACACTACTTTAAAAGGGAATTTCGATTTAAACTCAAACCTCTTTAAAATGAGTGATTTTATGTCGGAAACCGAAACCTCAACAAGCAGTAATACAACCGCAACCAGCAACGAAGCTATAAAAATTCCGGCTTTTTTAGATTGCACCATAAATGCAAATGCTAAAACCGTGGTTTATGATAATTTAAACTTAACCAACGTCACCGGAAAACTCCTAATTAAAAACCAAAAAGCCACATTAAGCAATGTAACTTCAAGTATTTTCGATGGGGCACTTTCCGTGTCTGGAGATGTTTCTACAAAAGATGAAACGCCAACCTTTAATTTCAGTTTAGGCGCTGATAATTTCGATATTTCAAAATCCTTTCAAGGCTTAGAACTATTGCAAAATCTGGCTCCAATTGCAAAAATATTACAAGGAAAACTTAATACAACCATTAATTTATCGGGGAATTTAGATAATGAATTTATGCCAAATTTCAGCACACTTTCAGGTAGTGCCTTAGCCGAGTTATTAACTACAAATTTAGATCAAAACGAAAACAGTCTATTAAGTAAACTGGAAAGCTCCATCAATTTTATCGACTTTAGCAAACTCGATTTAACCGACTTAAAAACAAAAATAGAATTTGCAAACGGACAAGTAAGCGTAAAGCCTTTCGACCTCAAATACAAAGATATTGCCATCACCGTTTCAGGTTCGCATGGTTTCGATAAAACCCTAAATTACAACGCCGTTTTTAATGTGCCTGCAAAATATTTAGGATCCGATGTCACATCGCTTCTCAGTAAAATCGATAGTGAAGACGCCAACAACATCACCATTCCGGTAACCGCAAATATTGGCGGATCGTACACCAGCCCAACGGTAAAAACCGATTTAACCAGTGGCGTTTCAAACTTAACAAAACAACTGGTTGAAATAGAAAAACAAAAGCTACTTAACCAAGGAAAAGATAAAGTTACCGACCTTATTAGTGGCGTGATAAGCAAAAATAAAACAAAAACAGACTCCACTAAAACCGAGCAAACCAACGCTGTAAAAGACGTTTTGGACGGTATTCTTGGTCATAAAACCACCACAAAAACCGACTCCACAAAAACAACAAACACCACGAATGCCGTTAAAAATGTGCTTGGTGGCCTATTGAAGAAAAAAACAAAAGACACCGTAAATTAAACTATTTTGGGCGTTACCCTTGCTTCGCTGAAAAAAGCGAAACAAGGGTCGCGCTTTCACTACTCAATCTTTTTTATGCTTAAAGTATAGTAAAACCAATTATGTTTTGCTTAACCAAACGGTTTGTATTTATCAATAACCAAAAGCCACATAAAAAAGGATTTCAAACAAACCGATTCAATCGCTAACGCAACTATCAGCGAAGTAAAGTAAAAGCAGTTTATTCTTGCTCCTTTGTTATTTTATGGTAATAAAAAGCAGGTAGCAATACAATTAAAATAATAGGCTGAATTAAAAAGCGCCTTAAATTAAAAAACAGGTAATAATCGGATTGCTTTGGGTTAATTACAAAATAGAGATAGCCGCAAATTAACACCACAAATGCCAAAGTATAAATTATTGCAGAAAACCGAATCATACTGCTATCTTTAAAAGCGACATAAAGAATTCCTAAAGAAATAATACTATTGAGCGCATATCGCAACGTCGTAAAACTTACTAATTTTAACACTTCACGACGCGGACTATCAATATATAAATAGTCCTTATGAAAAAAACTTAAATAAGGATCGTAAAATAATTCATTTTCAAACCATCGAATTACAACCAATAGTCCAAACAATAAAAAAGCTAAAATATAACGGCTTGTTTTACCCATGTTTTTTATTTAATTTAGAAAACCGATTCACCCAAAAAACCCAAAGTAAAAACACAACACCATAAATAATAGCAGGAAATACCACTTCGTGTAAAACATCGGCTTGTTTTGGATAACTATAAATCCCGATGGATAAAATTACAATACGTATAATATTAACCACATAAATAAGCACGCTTCCGGCAAGTATATAAAAAAAGGTTGTTTTTAATTTTCCGGAAAAAGCAATAATAAATGAAGTAAATAAAATGAGTATGCTTACGCCATTGCAGCCTTCAATAATTCTTGCCACATACACGTTATTCAAAATCAGTTTTAAAGATGGCTCCGCCTCGTGGGGTAAAATTTGAGTGGCATATCCTAAATTATTTAGTATATCGCTACTTTGTAATCCAACCAAATGCGTAAAATAATCCGGATAAAAATTAGATCCATCCGAAAATTGCAAGTAAAATTTATAAAGCACAGAAAACAGAATATACACCAACAAAAATGTAAGTATAAACCTAATAACCGATTTGTATTTTATAAAAAGTAGTTTCAATCCTAAAAATGCCTAATAACAAGTACCGAAATTACATCTTTTTAAATACTTTTACCAAAACTTTTTTATTTTATGATTTTAGAAACTTTAAAACCCCAAGTACAAGCCATTATTTCTAACAGCGAAAGCGACAAAGATGAGCGTTTATTAAAAATTTGCGAGTTGCTTAAAGAAAATATTTCATACTACAATTGGGTAGGCTTCTATTTTAGAAATGGCAAAAAAGAAGAATTACTACTGGGGCCATATGTTGGCGCGCCAACAGACCACACGGTTATTCCGTTTGGAAAAGGAATTTGCGGGCAGGTAGCAGTAAGCAACGAAAACTTTGTAGTTCCGGATGTAGCCGCTCAAGATAATTACATTGCCTGTAGCATCACAGTAAAAGCAGAAATTGTAGTGCCTATTTTTGTTAACGGCGAAAATATTGGTCAAATTGATATCGACTCGAACACGCCCGATCCTTTTACTGCTGACGATGAGCATTTTTTAGAGTTTGTTTGCTCTCAAGTTGCTAGCATTTTATAGTAAATTTACAACTCGAATACTCCGGCTTTAAATCGTTTTTTTAGGTCTAAATTTATGAGTCTTTAAGTTTCCTTTCTACTTATTAACAACTTCGTTTTTTAGTAAAAAAAAGCCTTGGTTTTTTTCAGAATACACCTCCTGTTTTTTAAAGTAAAATACCTACTTTTGCAAATATTTTAAATTTTCAGTGTAAAACCCTGAAAAACAATAAAATTTCAAATTTAAAAAGGATTCTTAAACACAACACAACTCTAATGAGCAACGAAAAAACCATTAAATCGGCACTAATTTCTGTATTTAGTAAAGACGGATTAGAACCTATTGTAAGAAAGTTAAACGAACAAGGCGTAACCATTTATTCTACTGGTGGAACCGAAAAATTTATTAACGATTTAGGCATCGATGTTGTTCCTGTTGAAGATGTGACGTCTTACCCTTCTATTCTTGGTGGTCGTGTAAAAACATTGCACCCTAAAGTTTTTGGAGGTATTTTAAACAGACAAAACCATGCTGGTGATGTTGCTGAATTAGCAGAATATGAAATCCCACAAATTGATGTAGTGATCGTCGATTTATATCCATTTGAAAAAACAGTAGCTTCCGGAGCTAGCCAACAAGATATTATTGAAAAAATTGATATCGGAGGAATCTCTTTAATTCGTGCAGCAGCTAAAAACTTTGCCGATGTTATTTGTGTATCTTCAGTTGATGATTATGCTGAATTTTTAGACATCATTTCAGAAAATAACGGAAGTATTTCAGAAGAAAACAGAAAACGTTTTGCAGGAAAAGCATTTAATGTGTCTTCGCATTACGATACTGCTATTTTTAACTACTTCAACCAAAATAATGAAGAAACCGTTTTAAAAATTAGCGAAACAAACGGTAAGGTGTTACGTTACGGCGAAAACCCACACCAAAAAGGATTTTTCTATGGAAAATTCGATGAGTTATTCACTAAACTTCACGGAAAAGAATTAAGCTATAACAACCTTTTGGATGTTGATGCGGCAGTAAACTTAATGTTAGAGTTTAAAAATGATGCCCCAACATTTGCCATTTTAAAACATAACAATGCTTGTGGATTAGCACAACGCGACACCTTACACCAAGCCTATGTAGATGCCTTAGCTGGCGATCCTGTTTCTGCTTTTGGTGGTGTTTTAATTAGCAACAAAGAAATTGATTTAGCAACAGCTGAAGAAATTCACAGTTTATTCTGCGAAGTAGTCATTGCACCATCATTTGCTACCGATGCTTTAGAGGTATTGAAAGGTAAAAAGAACAGAATTTTATTAGAAATTCACGATATAGACATGCCTAAAACAAACGTAAGAAGTTGTTTAAACGGCGTTTTAGTTCAAGATAGAAACAACATTACAGATCAGGCTGAAGATTTAAAAACAGTCACCACTTTAACACCAACAAGCGAACAAGTAGACGATTTACTTTTTGCTTCTAAAATTTGTAAGCATACTAAATCTAATACTATTGTTTTAACAAAAAACAAACAATTATTAGCCAGTGGAACTGGACAAACTAGCCGTGTAGATGCTTTAGAACAAGCCATACACAAAGCACAAACTTTTAAATTCGATTTAAATGGTGCTGCCATGGCGAGTGATGCATTCTTCCCATTCCCAGATTGTGTAGAAATTGCTAAAAATGCAGGAATTGCTTCGGTAATTCAACCAGGTGGCTCAATAAAAGATCAATTAAGTATCGATTATTGCAATGCCAATGATGTTGCGATGGTTATGACAGGAACACGCCACTTTAAACACTAATTTTTTACGGACGGTTTAAACTTTTATCATGAAACTAAAGTTTAAACCGTCCGTAAACTAATTTACTACGTATAACTTTAGAATACTTTTGGTAAATCGAATTTTTGAGGTCTGTAAAACTTAGATATTTAGTAAGTTTTAAGTACTTTTACAGGATTCGTTTTCTAACCACAATTAATTATTAATAGCACATGGGATTTTTTGACTTCCTTACCGAAGATATAGCCATTGATTTAGGTACCGCAAACACGCTTATTATTCATAACGATAAAGTAGTTGTAGATGCACCATCTATCGTAGCACGAGATAGAATTTCTGGAAAAATTATTGCCGTTGGGCAAGAAGCCAGTTTAATGCAAGGTAAAACCCATGAAAATATAAAAACCATCCGTCCGTTAAAAGACGGTGTTATTGCAGATTTTGATGCTTCAGAACAAATGATAAGTATGTTTATCAAAAACATACCCGCATTAAAAAAGGCATTTTTTACACCCGCTTTACGCATGGTAATTTGTATTCCTTCTGGAATTACAGAAGTAGAAATGCGAGCGGTAAAAGAAAGTGCCGAACGCGTCAACGGTAAAGAAGTATACTTAATTCACGAACCTATGGCTGCTGCCATTGGTATTGGCGTAGATATTATGCAACCAAAAGGTAACATGATTGTGGATATAGGAGGAGGAACAACCGAAATTGCGGTTATTGCACTTGGTGGTATTGTTTGCGATAAATCGGTTAAAATTGCAGGCGATGTTTTTACAAACGATATTGTGTATTACATGCGTACCCAACACAACTTATATGTGGGAGAACGTACTGCTGAAAAAATAAAAATTCAAATTGGTGCTGCTACAGAAGACTTAGAATTACCTCCAGAAGATATGAGCGTGCAAGGACGTGATTTACTAACTGGAAAACCTAAACAAGTACAAATTTCATATAGAGAAATAGCAAAGGCTTTAGATAAATCTATTTTACGTATTGAAGATGCCGTAATGGAAACCTTATCTCAAACCCCTCCAGAATTAGCGGCCGATATTTACAACACAGGTATTTATTTAGCAGGTGGTGGCTCTATGCTTCGCGGTTTGGATAAACGTTTATCTTTAAAAACAGATTTACCTGTTTATATTGCTGAAGATCCTTTACGTGCTGTAGTACGTGGTACTGGTATTACACTTAAAAGTTTACCTAAATACAAAAGTGTATTGATAAAATAAAAGCATAAAATAGGTCTCACCACATGCAACAGATTATTAATTTTATAATAAGAAACAAAAACTTTTTGTTATTCTTGTTGCTGTTTTCTATTTCCATTGTATTTACAATTCAGTCGCATTCATATCATAAAAGCAAATTTATAAACTCGGCCAATTTTTTAACAGGTGGCGTTTATAATTCTGTAAATAACATCTCAAATTATTTTAGCCTAAAATATCAAAACAATTTATTAACTGAAGAAAACAATCATTTAAAATCCCTATTATACAATCGCACAGAAAAAGATTCGATTTATATTGACAGTGTCACTTTCGATAATCAATATAAATTTACCTCGGCGAATATAATTAAAAACAGCTACTCACTTTCAGATAACATTTTACTTTTAAATAAAGGAGCAAATGATAACATACACGAAGATTTTGGCGTTATTTCTAGCCATGGTATTTTAGGAATTATAAATGAAACAAGTGAAAATTTTTCAACAGTTATTTCTATTTTAAACACCACCAGTAACATTAGTGCCAAATTGAAATCGAGCAATCATTACGGCTCATTAAAATGGAACACAAAAGATCCAAGAATAACACAACTAGTTGATATTCCTAAAATAGCAAGTTTTAAAGTAGGCGATACCATTATTACCTCGGGCTTATCTTCCATTTTCCCTAAAGGCATTCCTATTGGTACTGTTCACGATTTTAAACTCGATAATACCGAAAATTATTATGAAATAAATGTGTTATTATTTAACGACATGACCAATATTGAGCATGTTTATATTATAGAAAACCTAAACCTTCCAGAAATTAGTAACCTTTTAAACGGCAACAGCAATGAATAGTTTATTTTTCGCCCAAGCAAGCCGGTTTATAATATTGGTGTTTTTTCAGGTATTAATATTCAATCATATTAATTTTCTGGGCTATATAAACCCTTATATTTATATTCTATTTATTGCATTTTTCCCCGTTAGAAATAACCGGATGACTATCATTCTTATTAGTTTTTTCTTAGGGTTATCTATTGATTTATTTTTAGATACTGGCGGTATTCACGCTGCTGCATGTGTATTTACAGCATACATTAGACCTGTTCTTTTAAAATCATCTTTCGGAATGATTTACGAACACCAAACCATTCGATTCAACACCGTAGATTTTGAAGCCAAGCTTAGCTACATTTCACTACTTACATTAACGCATCACTTGATACTTTTTTGTTTAGAAATTTTTAGCATTTCAAAAGTAATTTTAACACTTCAAAAAACTTTATTCTCAAGTATATTTAGTATAATACTAATTATATTAATAACCATTATTTTTAGTAAAAAAATGAAATGAGAAAATTTTTGCTTTTCGCTTCCATAATACTTGCGGGAATTATATTTATCTCTCGGCTTTTTTATCTTCAAATTTACAGCCCGCGTTCGCAGAGCATTTATGATGATAACGCCATTAGAAAAGTTTGGGATTACCCTAAGCGTGGTTTTGTGTACGACAGAAATGGTTCGCTATTAGTTTCTAATCAACCCTCATACGACGTCATGGTTATCCCCCGTGAAGTAGAACCTCTCGACACTTTAGAGTTTTGTAAGCTTTTAAAAATAAATAAAAAAGAATTTTTAAAAACTTTTAATAAAGCCAAAAGCTATTCACCAAGGTTACCATCGGTTTTTGTTCCGCAATTATCCAAATCTGATTATGCGGTATTACAAGAAAAAATGCGAAAATTTAAAGGATTCTACATCCAAAAACGCTCTCTTAGACATTATGAAACCACTATTGGCGCAAATGTTTTAGGTGATATTGGAGAAGTTAATAATGCCATTATTAACCGTGATGATTATTACCAAATGGGAGACCTTATTGGTAAGCAAGGTGTTGAAGCTTCATACGAAAAAACATTACGAGGTGTTAAAGGTTTAAAATTTATTCAAAAAGATCGTTTTAACCGAAACATTGGTCCGTATAAAGATGGCGCCCTAGATAGAGCTCCAGAACAAGGTAAAGACATAAAGATCACTATTGATGCCGACTTACAAGCCTATGGCGAACTACTTATGCAAAATAAACGCGGCGGCATAATAGCCATTGAACCGGCATCTGGTGAAATTTTGGCCATGATTTCTGCTCCAACCTACGATCCTAATATTTTAGTAGGGCGAAGTCGTTCTAAAAATTTCACGAAACTCTATAACGATTCGATAGCAAAGCCTCTTTTTAACCGAAGTTTACAAGGGGTTTACGAACCTGGTTCGCCCTTTAAATTAATGAATGCTTTAATTGCCTTGCAAGAAAAAGTAATTACACCAAACGAAACGGTAACTTGCTATGCTGGTTATAAATATGGAGGTCGATTTATGAAATGTCACTGCCACAGTGGTACTAGAAACGATCTCGTTGGAGGGATCCAACGCTCTTGCAATGCTTATTTTGCATCAACTTATCGAAAAATTCTTGATAAAAACGGTAATGCTTCCGACGGTATAGATACTTGGAGCAAACATGCCAAAAGTTTTGGACTTGGAGATTTTTTACACAACGATTTATACGTAGGTCAAAAAGGTAGAATTCCAGACCGAGCTTATTATAAACATATTTACCCAAACACCTTTTATTCTACCTATACTATTTCTAACGCTATTGGCCAGGGTGAAGTAGCAACTACACCAATCCAATTAGCAAATATGGCTGCGGCCATTGCAAACCGCGGCTTTTATTACACACCACATATTATTAAAAATATTGAAAACGAAACCCTTCCAGAACAATTTACTAAACCAAAATACACCTCAATAGACCAAGAGAATTTTGAACCGGTTATCGAAGGCATGTACCAAGTTTACAAACAAGGAACGGCAGCCTCTTTACAAGTAAAGGACATTGATATTTGCGGAAAAACAGGAACGGTAGAAAACTTTGTTAAAATTGATAGTGTTAGAACACAACTTACAGACCATTCGATATTTTTAGCTTTTGCCCCAAAAGATAATCCTAAAATAGCTATTGCTGTTTTTGTTGAAAATGGCTATTGGGGAAGTCGATTTGCCGGACGAATTGCAAGTTTAATGATTGAAAAGCACATTAAAAAAGAAATAACACGAACCGATCTAGAAGAATGGATTTTACAGCACAGTCTTGAAAAAGAATACGCCAAACCTTACTCTGGAAAACCCTTTGGCATAAACCAACAAACTACTTTAGAAGTTGTTGATAATAAAGAATACAACCGCCTAAAAACAAAGCTGAACGACATTAATAACACAGCAAATTAATGGTTAGAGAAACGAACAGACATTTTAAATTTGATTGGATTACCATTATTCTATTTTTTCTATTGGTTAGCTTTGGTTGGCTTAACATTTTGTCGGCATCGCATATAGGCAGCACTGTAGATTATTTCGATTTTTCACAACCTTATGGAAAACAACTTATTTTCATCTTACTAACCCTCGGATTAATTGTTCTATTATTGGCTATAGATGCTAAGTTTTACGAAAGATTTTCCAGCCTAATTTATGTTATTTCAATGCTCTCATTGGTTGGACTTTTTATATTCGGAAAAAACGTAAATGGGGCCACCTCGTGGTATGGTATTGGGGGCATGACACTGCAGCCCAGTGAGTTTGCCAAAGTAGCTACAGCATTGGCCGTAGCCAAATATATTAGTGATTTAAACACAAACATAAAAAACTTTGGCGATCAACTAAAAACATTTGCAATAATTATTACTCCTGCCCTACTCGTACTACTTCAAAATGACACAGGGAGTACTATTGTTTACGGCGCATTCTTTTTTGTTCTGTATCGAGAAGGCTTACCAAAATATTATTTAAGCATAGCTATTTCCATTATTTTACTCTCTATTTTATCCTTAAAATTTGGAGCCGTAATTACATCTGCAATAGCTATTGCTGTCATTATGGCTTATCATTTTTTAAGTAAAAAGAAACTTAGGCTCTATGAATCAATGCTTATTCTTATTGCATCACTATCGATTTCTATAGGCGTAAAGTTCTTCTATCAAAATGTGTTACAACCCCACCAACAAGATCGAATAAGCCTGTGGTTGCGTTTAGAAAAAGACCCCGCTAAACTCCAACGCATGAAACAAACCTTTGCTTATAATTTAAACGAATCTGAAAAAGCAATAAGCTCTGGTGGACTTTCTGGAACAGGATTTATGGAAGGCACTCGAACCACAGGCAAATTTGTCCCCGAGCAACACACCGATTATATTTTTAGTACCGTTGGCGAAGAGTGGGGCTTTATAGGCAGTACATTGGTAGTCATCGTTTTTGTTTTGCTTTTACTCCGTATTTTACACCTTGCCGAATTACAAAAATCGCAATTCAGTCGGGTTTACGGGTATAGCGTAGCTGGCATTATTTTTATTCACTTCCTTATTAATATCGGGATGGTTATGGGGTTAATTCCCACAATAGGGATTCCACTACCTCTTTTTAGTTATGGTGGATCGGGGCTTTGGGCTTTTACCATTTTAATATTTATTTTTATTAAATTAGATTCCAACAGAATTAACGAGTGGTAAATTACCAATCGCTCAGCTTTTTAGGTTTACGCTTATGAAAAAACAGCTTTTTATACTATCCCTAATACTCATGCTAGCCGCCTGCACGAGCTGTAAAACCTTTGTAAACCAAAGTTTTTCACCAAAAGAATTAAGTCTCATTAACGCTTCCGATAGTTTAACACCTATGCGGATTTACAAAATAACCAACCAAACAGACTCGCTTTTACTCCGTTCAAAAAGTACATTTATAAAACCAGACCCAAAAAACAGTATTCTTAAAACCTTTATAAACAGACTATACAACACGGTTCGCGATAGCATATCCATGGGTGTAGGCATTGCAGCACCCCAAGTTGGCATTCTTAAAAATATTATTTGGGTGCAACGTTTCGATAAAGAAAACTTACCTTTCGAAGTGTATTTAAACCCCAAAATCACAAACTATTCGCAAAAAAAACAATCCGTAAAAGAAGGCTGTTTATCTATTCCAAATCGTAGTGATATGCTCAACAGCCGATCCTTTTTCATAGATATCGAATACGATACCATGAACGCCGAGCATAAATCAGAAACCATTAGCAATTTTACAGCTGTGATATTTCAACATGAAATCGATCATTTAAATGGTATTCTATATTTAGATCATTTAAAAAACGACATTTCAAAGGCCAAAAAAAACAAAAAATAATATGTGTAAAAAACCCATTGGTATTTTCGATTCTGGAGTTGGAGGCACTTCCATTTGGCACGAAATAAACCAGCTTTTACCCAACGAAAACACAATTTATCTAGCCGATAGTAAAAATGCGCCCTACGGTTCAAAAGGAAAAGATGCTATAATCGATTTAAGCATAAAAAACACCGAATATTTACTCAACCAAAATTGTAAAATAATTGTAGTTGCTTGTAATACAGCAACCACAAATGCTATAGATTATCTGCGCAAAAATTATCCAGTTCCGTTTATAGGCATAGAACCCGCCATAAAACCCGCTGCCCTGCAAACCAAAACAAACGCCATTGGTATTTTAGCAACCCAAGGCACATTAAGCAGTGCTTTATTCTCTAAAACAGCCAGTATGTTTTCTAAAAGCGTTAACATTATTGAGCAAGTTGGCGACGGTATAGTAGATCTTATTGAAACCGGAAAATTACAATCGCCAGAAATGAAAGCCCTGCTCACCATATACCTCACCCCTTTGATAAATGCCAACATCGACCACCTCGTTTTAGGCTGTACGCACTACCCGTATTTAATGCCTTTACTACTCGATATCCTTCCAAAACACGTAAAAATAATAGATTCTGGACAAGCCGTAGCACGGCAAACTAAAACTGTTTTACAACAAAATAATTTATTAAACACAGAAATAAACACCAAAAAAAACACGTTTTTAACCAACGGAAACCCCAAAATAATATCCACCCTTTTAAAAAGCACATACCTCGTAGAAACGTGTAACTTTTAATTAAAATAATTTTGGGCGTTACCCTTCGGGTCGCGCTTTCCAATACAAGTCCTCGCAATCCCGATTCCATCGGGACTACTGTGGGCTTTCCATTACAATCGCTAACGCAACCATCTACCAATTACGGTATTTATCCTAAACTATTGTCTTTTTTGTTTTTTCAGTAAAAAACTATTTTCTTTCCTCAATAAATTTTAACCAAAAAGTAACTCCACTTTTAAAATTCAAACTAAATAGGAATTTATATATTTGCACAAATTATTAAAAACACAACCATTTACATCATACGCCTATGAATTCAAAACTAATTGCTCCATCTATGCTTGCTGCCGATTTCGGCAACCTTCAACGCGACACCGAAATGGTAAATAATAGCGATGCCGATTGGTTTCATATCGATGTAATGGACGGGCATTTTGTACCAAACATTTCTTATGGAATGCCAGTAATTGCAGCCATAAAAAAACACGCTACAAAACCGTTGGATGTGCATTTAATGATTGAAAAGCCCGAACGCTATATTGAAGAATTTGCAAAAGTAGGCGCCGATATTATTACCGTACACCACGAATCTACCGTGCATTTGCACCGTACCCTTACACAAATTGAAGACGCCGGTTGTAAAGCTGGTGTGGTTTTAAACCTAACCACTCCGGTTTCTGTTTTAGAAGATATCTTACCTAAATGCCATATGGTACTGCTTATGTCTATTAACCCTGGTTTTGGAGGCCAAAAATTTGAAGACATGACCTATAATCGCGTAAAAAAATTGCGCGCCATGATAGACCAACAAGGTTTAAACACCCGAATAGAAATTGATGGCGGCGTTACCGATAAAAACATTAAACAACTGGCTAAAGCAGGTGCCGATGTTTTTGTAGCCGGAAGCCATGTCTTTAAAAGTGAAAACCAAACAGAAACTATTAAGCAATTAAAAATGCTTGCTAATTCCTAAGCCTCTTTTAAAAAATAGTTTAACAAATCTCTAGTAGTAACAATACCCAACAAAACACCGTCCTTTTCAATAGGTAAAGAGTGAAACCCTTTATTAGCTAAAATTGAAGTTACCTCTTTTATAGTGGTTTCTGGATCTATGGTGGTAATATCTTTCGCCATAACCTGGTCTATAGTAAAGTTATTAGGCACCTCGCTATCTAAACTGTGTTTATCGCCTGCAATAACTTTAGGTATACTAATACGCATTAAATCGGTATAACTTATCATCCCGATAATGCACTCGCCTTCAACCACAGGAATGTGCTTAACTCGATACCTATTAAAAAGCATTTCGGCGCGTTTTAAATCATCTTCTCTAGTTAAACCTATAATTTTTTTAGTCATTATGGTCGATATGGGTGTGTTCAATGTCATAATCTAATGTTTTAAAAAAGTAAATTTAAACAAGAAAAATAAAGGAATATATGATATATATCACATAACCTAAAAGCTCAAAAGCTAAACCTATAAATTAAAAAAGCGAAACATATTATAAATAAACATGCCTCGCTTTAATTTAGTGACCGCGAAGGGATTCGAACCCCCAACCCTCAGAGCCGAAATCTGATATTCTATCCAGTTGAACTACGCAGCCATTTTCCGTTTAAACGATATATTTTAACTTAATTTTTGTTTTACTATTGATGAAATGGTTTTACCATCGGCTTGACCTGCAAGTTTACCACTTACAATGCCCATAACTTTACCCATATCTTTCATGCCTTCTGCGCCTACTTGAGCTATGGTAGCTATAACTACTTTTTCAATTTCATCTTCCGATAAGGCTTCGGGCAAAAACTGAGAAATAACATCAGCCTCTGCAATTTCAGGAGCAGCTAAATCTTCTCTTCCTTGTTCTAAATAAACGGCTGCACTATCACGACGTTGTTTTACTTGTTTTTGAAGTATTTTAAGTTCTTGATCTTCAGTTAAATCTTCTTTAGCTCCACTTTCTGTTTGTGCCAACAAAATGGCCGATTTTACAGCACGTAAAGCTGCAAGTGCGGTTTGATCTTTAGATTTCATTGCGTTTTTAAGCGCCGTCATTACTTCGTCTTGTAAACCCATTGTTCAATTTATTTAGTATGCGAAGATAAAAAAAACTTAGTATTATCAACTACTATTCTAACATAAACTCGATACAGAAAGCATATTAAAATAACGGCCTACTTTATAATAAAAATAAAATAACTTCAATAAAATTAGGTTTTCACAAAAATTCTATTAAATTAATCCAGAGTCTAATTCTAAAAATACTACATGAGGCAATTAAAAATTACGAAACAAGTTACCAACCGCGAGTCAAAATCCTTAGACAAATACCTCCAAGACATAAGTAAAATACCATTAATTACAGCAGAAGAAGAGGTAGAATTAGCCCAATTAATAAAAAAAGGCGACCAAAAAGCTCTAGATACGCTCACAACGGCCAATTTAAGGTTTGTAGTTTCTGTCTCAAAACAATATCAAAATCAAGGTTTAAGTTTGCCCGATTTAATCAATGAAGGCAATGCTGGCCTGGTAAAAGCGGCGAAACGCTTTGATGAAACTCGAGGTTTTAAATTCATCTCTTATGCCGTTTGGTGGATTCGTCAAGCAATTCTTCAAGCTTTAGCCGAACAATCTCGAATAGTTAGATTACCTTTGAACAAAATTGGCTCGATTAATAAAATTAATAAAGCCTATTCATTTTTAGAACAAGAAAACGAAAGAGCACCAAGTGCGCAGGAAATTGCTAGTAAATTAGATCTTACGTTAAGCGATGTTAAACAGTCTATGAAAATTTCGGGACGCCATGTTTCAATGGATGCTCCGTTTCAAGAAGGTGAAACATCAAATTTGTATGATGTAATAAATTCTGGCGAATCACCAAAACCAGATTCTGGTTTAATGCAGGATGCCTTAAATATTGAAGTTAACCGGGCTTTAAATTCCCTTTCGGAAAAAGAAGCAGAGGTTATTCGCCATTATTACGGCATAAGTAGAAAACAACCCATGAGCCTCCAAGAAATTGGCGACTCTTTTGGTTTAACACGAGAACGTGTAAGACAAATAAAAGAAAAAGGCATTCGTAGATTGCGACAAGCCTCGAAAAGTAAAGTATTAAAAACGTATTTAGGATAAGCCTAAAACTTAAAATCAATTATTAAAAAGAGTATCTATGTTAAAGATTATTGTAAAAGATGGTGAAAATATAGAGCGTGCCTTAAAACGCTACAAAAGAAAACACCGTAACATTAAAGTAATGCAAAATTTACGTGAGGGGCAATTTTTCACCAAACCATCGGTTAAACATCGTCGTCAAATTCAAAAAGCAGCTTACATTCAAAATTTAAGAGACCAAGAAGAAGTATAGTCTTTTATAGTTTGAAGCTTATAAAAAATCCCATTCGATTTATTCGTAATGGGATTTTTTATTATAACGTGATTCTTACCACCAAGCCTTCATTAGAACGAATATTAAAAACGATACCATCTTCAAAAATAAGATACTGTCCTTTAATGCCCACTAAGGTCCCTGTGTACTTTAAATCTTTTTTAATATTTAAACTCTTTGGCTTCTCTGGGTATTTATTTACCGGAAATTGAATATGTGTTTCTTGATTATTTTCTATAAAATAAGGTTTCGCTTCCTCTGGTATATATTGTTTTAAACGATCGCGCCATTCCAATAAATTTTCGTCTTCAATATCGTTTTTAAGCATTTTACGCCAGTTTGTTTTATCTGCCACATAATCTTTTAAAGCCACCTCTGTAATACCAGCTAAATACCTGTTAGGTACTTCTACAATTTCAAGTGCTTCGTGTGCTCCCTGATCAATCCACCGTGTTGGTACTTGAGTTTTTCTAGTAACCCCCACTTTTACATTGCTAGAATTTGCCAAATACACAATATGCGGTTGCAATTGCACCTTTTTTTCGTATTCTAAATCGCGATCTTCTTTACCTAAATGCGCGGTACTTAATTCGGGACGCATAATCCAATCGCCGGTTTGTGCTAAGTTATAAAAACACTGTTTATCATAACCTTGACGAAAAATAGGTTTATCCATTCCACAGTTTAAACATTGGTATTTTACAAACTCAATATTCAAGGTTTTTCCAAGTAATTGATTCATGTTTAAGAAATCAGATTCGAAAACCAAATAGTATTGAATAGGAGTGGTAAATTCCGTTTCCATTTTTGTTAAAACACCTTCGTAAGTCATAAAAAAAAGTCTTATTTTTAATAAAAATTAAAGATAAAAATAAAAATGTCAATTCTCATGGTAAATTCAATTGCATCTTGGTTTTTAAAAAAACGATTTCATCAAATAGAATTGTTTTTAAAATATCCAAATGAAGTACAAAATGAATTGCTACAAAGTTTGTTACATACGGCTAAATACACGGAATTAGGTAAAAAATACGATTTTAAATCTATAAAAAATTACCAAACTTTTGCTGAACGTATTCCTATACAAAATTATGACAATTGGCAAGATATTATTGAGAGATCCCGTAAAGGGGAAAATAATTTATTTTGGCCAACACCTATAAAATGGTTTGCAAAATCGAGTGGTACAACCAGAGCAAAAAGCAAGTTTATTCCGGTAAGTCAAGAATCTTTAGAAGATTGCCACTATGCCGCAAGCAAAGATTTGTTATGTATGTATTTAAACAACAACGAAGATTCGCAATTATTTACAGGAAAAAGTTTACGCTTAGGCGGAAGTAAGGAGTTATATAAACGAAATGGCACTTCTTTTGGCGATTTATCAGCCATATTGATTGATAATATGCCATTTTGGGCAGAATATAGCAGTACTCCCAGTAACAAAGTATCATTAATGAGTAATTGGGAACACAAAATGCAAGCTATTGTTGATGAAACCATACACGAAAATGTTACCAGTCTAGCTGGTGTACCATCCTGGATGTTAGTCCTGTTAAACAATGTATTGGAAACTACCCACAAGAAAAGCCTTCATGATGTTTGGCCTAACTTAGAAGTTTATTTTCATGGTGGCGTGAGCTTTTCACCTTACATAGACCAATACCAGAAAATACTTCCAAAATCGGACTTTAAATATTATGAAATTTATAATGCTTCGGAAGGATTTTTTGCTATTCAAGATCGAAATGATTCTGATGAATTACTACTTATGTTAGATTATGGTATTTTTTACGAGTTTATACCTATGGATATCTATGCCACGCCCGAGGAAAAAGCAATTCCTTTAAGCGAAGTAGAACTATATAAAAACTACGCCGTTATTATTACCACCAATGCTGGATTATGGCGTTATAAAATTGGCGATACGGTTCGCTTTACTAATTTAAGTCCGTACAGAATTAAAATATCTGGACGTACCAAACACCATATTAATGTTTTTGGCGAAGAGCTTATTATGGAAAATGCACAGGATGCCCTAAAGCAAGTTTGTGCAAAAACAGAAGCTGAAATAGTAGATTATACCGCTGCTCCTATTTTTATGGAAGGCAGAGAAAAAGGAGCTCACGAATGGCTTATTGAATTTAAAACACCTCCTAATGATATCGAATATTTTAATGAATCTTTTGATAATGCTTTAAAGTCTTTAAACTCAGATTATGAAGCAAAACGCTTTAATAATATTACTTTAAACAGGCCTAAAATTAACGTAGCGAGAAAAAATTTATTTCATGATTGGCTTAAGAAAAACAACAAACTAGGCGGCCAACATAAAGTCCCCAGACTCTCAAATACCAGAGATTATTTAGAAGAATTATTACTATTAAATTCTTAAAATAACCCTATAACATATCAATAAAAAACCACGCTTATGGCATGGTTTTTTATTGATATATGTAAAACTAAATCTTCTTATTAAGACACTGCTTTCAATTTCTTAAGAGCTGTTTTAGTCAATTTATCTTCAGCGTAAGCTTTAGTAACTTTTAATTCTTTATCCTCGCTACTTGGTAATTCAAACATAGCATCGGTTAAAATTTCTTCACATAAAGAACGTAATCCTCTAGCTCCTAATTTATATTCAATGGCTTTTCCTACAATAAAATCTAAAGCACCATCGGTTATAGAAAAATCTACTTCATCCATAGTAAACAGTTTTTTATACTGCTTAATAATAGCATTTTTAGGCTGTGTTAAAATAGCTCTTAATGTTTTTGCGTCTAAAGGATCCATGTAAGTTAGGACAGGAAGACGACCAATAATTTCCGGAATTAACCCAAAATCCTTTAAATCTTTAGGAATAATATATTGCAATAAATGGTTTTTATCTACCACATCATCAGAAATTGATGCGCTATAACCAACCGCTTGCATATTTAAACGTTTAGAAATAACACGTTCGATTCCATCAAAAGCACCACCGGCAATAAACAAGATATTTTCGGTATTCACTTCAATAAATTTTTGATCTGGATGCTTACGTCCTCCTTTTGGTGGTACATTAACAACCGTTCCTTCTAATAATTTAAGTAAAGCTTGCTGAACACCTTCACCAGAAACATCTCTAGTAATCGAAGGGTTGTCACTTTTACGAGCTATTTTATCGATTTCATCAATAAAAACAATCCCTTTTTCGGCCTTTTCTAAATTGTAATCTGCCGCTTGTAATAAACGGGTTAAAATACTTTCAACATCTTCACCAACATAACCAGCTTCGGTTAACACCGTAGCATCGACAATAGCTAAAGGCACATTAAGCATTTTAGCTATGGTTTTAGCCATTAAAGTTTTACCGGTACCGGTTTGCCCAACCATAATGATGTTACTTTTTTGAATTTCAATATCATCATTTGTTGGAGGCTGCAATAAACGTTTGTAGTGATTATATACCGCAACAGACATCACTTTTTTAGTCATGTCTTGCCCAATAATATATTCATCTAAAAACGATTTAATATCTAAAGGCTTACGCAACTTTAATTCAGCCGATAAATCGCCGCCATCGCTTTGTTTAGATTCCTCTATAACAATGCCATGCGCCTGCTCTATACATCTATCGCAAATGTGTGCATCTAATCCTGCTATTAATAAGTTTGTTTCGGATTTTTTACGACCACAAAACGAACATTCTAATTCTTCTTTTGCCATTAATTTTTTTTTCAGAGGTTAAAAACCCTCAAATTACTTTATATCAACACTTTAAAATTAGCGTTTTTTTTATTAATTACGCGCCAAAATCTCGTCAATCATACCGTATTCTTTAGCTTTATCTGCTTTCATCCAGTAATCTCTATCACTATCTTCGTAAACTTTGTCGTAATCCTGCCCAGAGTGCTTACTTATAATATTATATAGCTCTTCTTTTAATATTAAAATTTCTCTAGCCGTAATTTCAATATCACTAGCTTGTCCTTGGGCACCACCTAAAGGTTGGTGTATCATAACACGAGAATGTGTTAAACCACTACGTTTACCTTTGGCACCTGCACATAATAAAACCGCTCCCATAGAAGCCGCCATACCTGTACAAATAGTTGCTACATCTGGCTTTATAAATTGCATGGTATCGTAAATACCTAAACCAGCGTATACACTTCCTCCTGGAGAGTTGATGTACATTTGAATATCTTTGTTAGCATCTACACTTTCTAAAAACAATAACTGTGCTTGTACAATATTAGCAATATTATCGTCTATTCCTGTTCCTAAAAAAAGGATACGATCCATCATTAATCTTGAAAACACATCCAATTGAGAAATGTTTAACTGACGTTCCTCAATAATATAAGGCGTCATGTTTTGGGGCATCATACTACTTACAATTTTATTGTAATATGTACTGCTTATTCCTTGATCTTTTATCGCGAATTTTTCAAATTCTTTTGCGTAATCCATATCTTATTATATTATTTTTTTCGATTAACACTTTGATTGACATCTAAATGTGTTAAAACCTGTATTTTGAACAAAAAAGCGCCTAAATCAAATAGATTTAAGCGCCTAAGATAAACATTTATTATTTATTTATTTGTCGCCATAAACTTCTTTAACAAAGTTTTCGTAACTTAATTCTTTAACTTCAAGGTTTGCTTTTTCTTTGTAAACCGATAATAATTTCTGACTTACTAATTGCTCTGAAATACGACGTGCTTCTTTTTGATCTGATAATACACGCGCAGCAATATCGTCTAATTCTTTATCTGAAGGATTTAATTGACCAAATTGAGCCATTTGTCCTTTAATCATTTCTTTGGCATGATTTTTAATATCGTCCATAGTAACTTGCACGTTATTACTTTCGATTAATTTACCTTCAATTAATTGGTAACGTAAGCTTTTTTCAGACTTCTCATACTCTTCCTTAGCTTGGTCTGCATCAATTGGTTGCTCACCTGCAGTTTGCATCCATTTTGTTAAAAACTCTGCTGGTAAATCGAATTTAGTATTTTCAACTAAATATTCAGTCACATCGTTTAATAACTTTTGGTCTGCTTGTTGTGCAAATTGCTTTTCAGCATCTTCTTTTATTTTAGCTCTAACTTCTGAAACCGATTTTACTGTACCTTCTCCAAAAAGCTTATCGAATAAGTCTTGATCTAAATCGGCTAATTCTCTTTTATTAATTTCAGAAATAGTAAAAGACACTTCTATATCTAAACCATGAACTTCATCGTGACCTAATTTTAATGCATGCATTAAATCGTGATCATCTTCAAAAAGACCTTTGGTTTGTAACACAATAACATCTCCTGCTTTTGCACCAATAAATTGTTTTGCTGTTGCTTCGCCTTTAAATTTATCTAAAGTTAAAGTTACTGTATTATCAACTTCTTTTTCTTCGTTAGTATAAGTTCCGGTAATTTCGCTATCGGCATCCACAACATCTTGAGGAACTAACTCACCGTATTGTTTTTGAATACGCTCAATTTGCTCGTCAATCATTTTATCATCTGCAATAATATTGTATTGCGTGATCGCTTTATCCCCTTTTATCTCTACTTCAAATTCTGGTGCTAAACCTAATTCAAATTCAAATGAAAACTTATCGGCATCCCAATCAATTTCATCTTGAGTTTTTGGTAATGGTTGCCCAAGAACATCCAATTTCTCTTCGGTTAAATACTTGTTTAAAGCATCTTGTAAAAGCTTGTTTACTTCATCAACTAAAACCGCTTTTCCGTATTGTTTTTTAACCATTCCCATTGGCACATGCCCTTTTCTAAATCCAGGAATATTTGCTGTTTTGCGGTAATCTGTTAATATTTTTTCAACTTTATCGCTATAATCTTCTTTTGCGATATCTACTTTTACCACAGCATTTAATGCATCAACGTTTTCTCTTGTAATATTCATTTTTAATGATATAAGCCTGAAAAGGCATTTAACAATTAGGTTTAAAAACCTTATATAATTTTTAGTTTCCTATTTTAAATTGAAAATTATTATTTCTGAAAAAATAATCTAATATTTTATTAAAAAATTTTCGCAATTAAAAACGGGATGCAAAAGTACAATATTTTTAAATCCCAACAAAGTTTTTAATTTGCTGATTTTATGAGGTTTCCTTTACACACACCACATAACGACAAGTCCGTTTATCGCTCTACAAGATTATCCGTTTAGAAACTAGAAAAGTTACCCTAATTTTTAGGACTCCTTGGTATCCTTTCCAATAAAAGATTGTAAAAGGGATTGAAGTATAGATAAAAGCACGCTAAACAATATAGCCCACCAAATACTATCTACTGAAAACCCACCAATAAACTCACTTGCTAAAAGGATTATTAAGCCATTTATTACCAACAAAAACAGTCCTAAAGTAAGTACGGTTACTGGTAATGTAAAAATGACTAAAATAGGTTTCACCAAAAGGTTTAAAATGGATAACACTACAGCTACAATGACGGCAGACAGATAACCATCTACATGAACGCCCGAAAGCACATTGGCTAATACAAATACGGCTATCGCATTTACTAAAAGTTTAATTATTATATTCATAATATTTATGTTTTAAGATTTAACAAAATGAATCAAAGCCTCAAAAAAATCTTTCGGATTTTCGGCATGCAACCAATGTCCAGCGTTTGAAATGGTAACAATGTTAACATCTGAAAAATGATTTTTAATATTACTTTCATCGCCAACACCAATATATTCCGAGCGATCGCCACGTAAAAATAAGGTTGGTTTATTAAAAGTATCATAGCTTGGTAAAGCTTCACCTACTTCGGAAACTTCTTCTTTTAAAACTTCAAGATTAATTCGTAATGCCAGTTTTCCTTTTTCTATCCAATACAAATTTTTCAATAAAAACATACGCGTTCCAGCATCATCAACATAAGTACTTAAAGCCATATCGGCTTCTGCTCTTGTTTTTATAATATCAAAATTCATAGCACTTAATCCATCCAAAATACTATCGTGATGCACAGGATAAAAACGCGGAGAAATATCGGCAACTATTAATTTTGAAACCATTTCGGGATATTCGCAAGCAAAAAGCATCGCCGTTTTTCCACCCATAGAATGCCCAAGTATAATAACATCATCCAGGTGATGTGCTTCGCAATAGATTTTTAAATCTTTAGCCAGCAATTCATAACTAAAATTTGCATCCCAAAAACTTCTACCGTGATTACGTTGATCTACTAAATGCACCTCGAAACCTTGTTCTGCAAGATGTTTTCCATGGGTTTTCCAATTATCACTCATCCCTAAAAAACCATGTAAAATTATAAATGGTTTTCCTTCACCTAAAATATTTGAATGCAACAATCTTTTTTCTTCCATATACTTTTTATCCTTTCAAAACTCGTAACAGCGTAACTTATTCCATTACTACTTATTCAGCCTTTCCTCTAAATTCTGAACTCTTTTTTCTATATTCTAATATCTACCTTCTAGGATTTACTTCAATTTTCGTAAATACATTTGTATTACATTCTCTACGCCTAAATATAAACTTTCAGCAATTAAGGCATGCCCGATAGAAACCTCTAATAATCCGGGGATATTTTGTTTAAAAAAAGCCGTATTATCCAGAGATAAATCGTGTCCCGCATTAATACCTAAACCTAAATTATTTGCCAATTCGGCACTTTCAATATAAGGTTTTATTGCACCCTCGTTACCTAAACCATATTGATGCGCAAAGGCTTCGGTATATAATTCTATTCGGTCTGTTCCTGTAGCTTTAGCGCCTTCAATCTGTTCCAAAACAGGATCTACAAAAATAGAGGTTCTAATACCATTGTTTTGAAATTCCTTAATAACATCAACCAAAAAATCTTTATGTTTTATGGTATCCCAACCCGCATTACTAGTAATAGCATCTTCGGCATCTGGCACCAAAGTTACTTGTGTCGGTTTTACTTCTAAAACTAATTTAAGGAACGATTCTACAGGATTACCTTCTATATTATATTCTGTGTAAACCACCGATTTTAAATCTCGGGCATCCTGATATCTAATATGGCGTTCATCTGGTCTAGGGTGTATAGTAACGCCTTCGGCACCAAAACGTTGCACATCTTTAGCAAACTCAACAACATTAGGCACATCGCCTCCTCTAGAGTTTCTTAATGTGGCTATCTTATTTATATTAACACTTAACTTTGTCATAAATCCATTTTAAAACACAAAAATACAAAGTAGAACAGCCATAATTGCTATTTTTTTGATTAATTTGCATACCTATAAAAGGCGTTATGAAACTTTCGGAATACATTATAAACGACATAAAACCACTAAAAAACACCAGCAAAATTGGTGAATTGCAACTACTGTTCAACCAGTTAACCTTTTCCCATATCCCGGTATTAAATGCAGAAGGCACTTATTTGGGTAGTTTTTCCGAAACAGACGCCCATTGTTTCGACAGTCAAAAACAACTATTAGAATACCAGTATACCTTCGAAGATTTTTTTGTTCGCGACACCACCGTTTGGCTAGACGTTTTAGAAGCATTTGCTAAAAATTCTACCAATATTATGCCTGTTTTAAGCGAACAAAACAAATACTTAGGCTATTATGAAGTTAATGATGTTATTAACATGTTTAGCGACTCGCCTTTTTTCTCAGATCCAGGCGGAATTATAGTGGTTGAAAAAACAATTAACGATTATTCCTTTAGTGAAATTAGTCAAATTGTAGAATCTAACGGTGGTAAATTACTTGGCGCCTTTATATCAAAAATGAATAGCAATTTAATACAAGTGACACTAAAAGTAGGTAACACCGGACTTAATGATATTATTCAAACCTTTAGACGATACAGTTATATTATTGTTTCTGGTCACGAAGAAGATAGTTATATGGAAAGCCTAAAAGAACGATCGGATTATTTAAATAAGTACTTAGACATATAACTATGAAAGTTGCAATTTTTGGACGCTTTTACAACAAAACTACTACAACTTCTGTAGAAACCCTGCTTCATTATTTACTAAAAAAGGAATTCGATGCTTATATAGAAACCGAATTCTCGAACCTTATAAAAAATGAATCGCAAAACGGAAACGACTATTCCTCTTTTAAAACCTTCGACGCACTCGATAGCAGCTTCGATTTACTCGTTAGTATTGGTGGCGATGGTACCATCCTGCGCGCCATTACATACGTAAAAAACCTAGACATCCCCATTATTGGTATCAATACTGGCCGCCTTGGATTTTTGGCAACCATACAAGTAAATCAAATAGAAAATGCCATGCAAAACATTATCGATGGCAACTATAAAATATCCGAACGCACTTTACTTTCAGTAGAAACATCGCCGGAAAACAACGAAATAACCACCATGAATTTCGCCCTAAACGAAATTTCTGTAAGTCGAAAAAACACAACCTCCATGATAACCGTGGAAACCTATTTGGACGACGAATTCCTAACCACCTATTGGAGCGACGGCCTCATTGTATCCACCCCAACAGGATCTACCGGATACTCCCTAAGTTGCGGTGGCCCAGTAATAACACCAGGCGCCAACAGTTTTGCACTAACCCCAATTGCACCACATAATTTAAGCGCGCGCCCTTTAATAATACCCGATTCCACAGAAATACAACTAAAAGTAAACGGCCGCGAAGAACAACATTTAGTATCCCTAGATTCACGAATTGCAACCTTAGACAACGGCACCATTATTAAAATAAAAAAAGCCGATTTCAAAATAAAAATGATCGATTTACCAAGCGAAAGCTTTCTTGTCACCCTTAGAAAAAAACTACTTTGGGGCGAAGACAAACGCAATCAATAATTAATTTTGGGCGTTACCACAAGGGTCGGGCTTTCCGCTATATCTTTTTACGGCGTGTTCTGTTTTTCCTTTAAAGCTTCGTTTAAATTAAAAATCCGTTTATCAGTAAAACCACAGACTTCATTTCCGTAAAAAGGATGCCGCTGCAATCCCTAACGCACCCATCAGCAATGGATTATACTTAGCACAAACAGCATTTTTTTTTCAACATACATTATTTAAAAGATCTCCTTTTCATCCCGTAATCAAAAACGTTATCATAGCAAATAAAACAATAATTTTTAATAAAAACAGTTCTACATCCATACTGTTAACATCAAATTATAACAGTCCATTCTTATTTATTATATTTGCAAACTTTTAAACATCTATGAGATATTTAATTATATTGATATTAAGCTTATTATGCTCACAAATAAACAACGCTCAAATTAATGAAATTGGGGTGTTTGCTGGAGGCAGCAATTTAATTGGAGACGTTGGAGCCACAACTTATATTGCACCAAATAGTCTAACCTTGGGGCTATTATATAAATATAACCGAAGCGCAAGACACTCGTACAGACTTTCTGTAATACACGCCAACCTAAGAGCTCAAGATAGCGATTCCAGCGATCCGAGACGTTTAGAACGCGGGTATTCCGTAGATACTAAAATACTAGAATTTGCAGCCGGCATAGAATTTACTTTTGTAGATTTCAATCTTCATGAAGGCCGCACCATAGGAACTCCTTATATATATAGTGGCATTACGGCAACACGGCATAGCAATAATTATTATTTAAACAATACTCAAATGTCTGAAGGGGCTAAAGGTTGGGCCGCAGGTATTCCTATGACTTTAGGTTACAAAACAAATATTTTAGGTAAATTTATCCTCGGTTTCGAAATTGGAGCTCGATATACCTTTACAGATAATTTAGATGGTAATTTTCCAGAAAACGAAAGCAACCAACTATATCGGTTTGGAAATATAAATAATAATGACTGGTACACATTTACAGGAATTACCTTAACTTACACCTTTGGAATTAAACCCTGCTATTGTAACGATTAAATGAATTTGAAAGAAAACATACAACTCGAAAAACTACCAAAACACATTGCCATAATTATGGATGGAAATGGGCGTTGGGCAAAAAAACAAGGGATGATTCGCGCCTTTGGGCACGAAAACGGCACAAAATCTGTAAGAACAACCGTAGAAGCTTGTGCAGAATTGGGCGTAGAAAACCTTACACTTTATGCCTTTTCTACAGAAAACTGGAACCGACCTAAACTAGAAGTGCAAACACTTATGAAACTTTTAGTGTCCGCTTTAAGAAAAGAAATTAAAACATTACAAGACAATAATATTAAACTCCTCGCTATAGGTAACTTAACAACCTTGCCTCAAAAAGCCTACAAAGAACTACATGAGGTAATAAACAAAACTAAAAACAACTCGCGAATGACACTAACCCTAGCACTTAGCTACGGTTCGCGCGAAGAAATCATAAATACTGTTAAGGAGATTAGTATTAAAGTTAAAAATAATATAATTTCGCCCGAAATAATTGATGAATCAATTATTAATGAGCATCTTTACACGCAAAATTTACCAGATGTAGATTTGTTAATAAGAACTAGTGGCGAGCAACGTATAAGTAATTTCTTGCTTTGGCAAATTGCCTATGCCGAATTATATTTTACAAATGTACTTTGGCCAGATTTCACAAAGGAACATTTGTATGAAGCTATTATTGAATATCAAAAAAGAGAACGAAGATTTGGGAAAACAAGTGAACAACTTAGTTAATTTACTAGCTTTTAAAACATACTCCAAATGCTACTTAGCATTTCTAATTATTGCAAGTTGTTTTAATATTCAAGCACAAGATTTAGATTATAAAAATGGTAAAACATATACCTTAGGCAAAATTACGGTTACTGGTAACACAAATTTCAACGACCAAACTATTGTAGCATACTCTGGTTTAAGTAAAGGAAAAGAAATTAAAATCCCAGGGGAAGACATTCGTGATGCCATTAAAAAGCTATGGAAGTCCAATCTTTTTAACGATATAGAGGTTTATATTACCGATATAAAAGATAATGTGGCATCCTTAGAAATTCATCTATCCGATTTACCTCAACTTAACGAACTGAAAATTTACGGCGTTAAAAACGGAAAAAAAGAAGGCATTATTGAGGATAATAAATTAAAAAGAGGTACTAAAGTTACCGAAAACCTAATTACTACTACAAAAAATTATCTAACCAATAAATACAAAAAAGATGGTTTTTTAAACACCAAAGTACATATTAATACTATTGAAGTTCAAGATTCTATTCAAACGAGTAGAGTAAATATGGTGCTTAATATTGACAAAGGCGAAAAAGTTAAAATTGACGATATTATATTCAGTGGTGATTCTGTTCTAAGCGAAAAAAAGCTTAGAAAAAGCATGAAAAACACCAAAAAGAAAAATCCTATTCGCCTTCTAAAACGTTCTAAATACATTGAAGAGGATTATAAAGAAGATTTGGTAAGTTTAATAGATACCTACAAAGAAAACGGATATAGAGATGCTCGTGTACTTTCAGACAGTATCATAGTTAACGATGACAAAACCATTTCACTTAAAATTAATTTAGAAGAAGGTGATAAATACACCTTTGGGGACATTACTTTTATAGGAAACACAATTTATTCAAACCAACAACTAAGTCGTTTATTACGTATCAATAAAGGCGATACTTATGATGGGGTTACCCTCTCTAAACGTATTGCAGATGACACAAAACCAGATGCCAACGACATTACAAATTTATATCAAAACAACGGGTATTTATTTTCTAATATTAACGCTGTAGAGGTAAGTGCCGACAACAATATTATCGATATGGAAATTAGAATAACCGAAGGGAAACCGGCTTATTTTAATAGTGTATCGGTTGTAGGAAATGATAAAACAAACGATCACGTTGTATACAGAGAAATTCGTACACGCCCAGGACAATTATACAGTAAAGCCAACGTAGTACGTACCGTAAGAGAGCTTGGTCAATTAGGCTTCTTCGATGCTCAAGAAATTACACCCAACTTTAACAACCCAAATCCAAACGAAGGAACAATCGATATGGAATATGTGGTTAAAGAAACTGGATCGAGCCAAATTGAATTACAAGGTGGCTACGGTGGTGGTGGCTTTATTGGAACTTTAGGACTATCATTCAATAACTTTTCAATCAAAGACATGTTCAAAAAAGAGGCTTACAAACCAATACCTATGGGAGATGGTCAAAAACTAGCACTTCGTTTACAAGCCAGCCAGTTTTACCAAACCTATAGTTTCTCTTTTTCCGAACCTTGGCTAGGCGGAAAACGCCCCGTGCAATTTTCAACTTCGTTATCGCATACCAAACAGTTTTTATATGATTACACCTCGTATAAAGCAGATAAAAGTAGAAGTTTTAATATTACAGGTATTACTGTTGGCTTAGCAAAACGTTTATCAGTACCAGATGATTTCTTTGTACTATCGCAATCATTAAGTTACCAACGTTACGATTTAAATAATTATACAACGAGCTTATTTACTTTTGGAAATGGTTTTTCTAATAATCTATCTTACTCAATAGGTTTAAGCAGAAATAACACCAGTGTAGATCCCGTTTATCCAACGGCCGGTTCCAACTTCTCAATTACAGGAAAATTCTCGTTACCGTATTCATTATTTAATGGTATAGATTATTCGGCTTTAAAAGAAGATAGAGATGCTAACTTTAACAGCCAATCGGATACAACTTTAAGCATTGCTGCACGCCAGGCGGCCGCAGATGAAGTTTCTAGAATAGATCAAGAACGATACAACTGGCTAGAATTTTATAAAGTCAACTTTAAAGGCACATGGTACACGCAAATTACCAAAGACTTGGTATTACGTCCTAATGTTGAATTTGGCTTCTTAGGGGCTTACAATCAAGATAGAGGCGTGATTCCTTTTGAAAGATACTTTTTAGGTGGTGATGGATTAGCAAATTACAGTTTAGATGGTCGTGAAGTTGTACAATTACGTGGTTACCCTAACCAATCTCTTTCTAGCGAAGATGGAGGATCTATTTACAATAAATTCTCTTTAGAGTTACGCTACCCAATTACATTAAAAGCGTCGGCAAAAATATATGCTTTAAGTTTCATTGAAGGAGGAGCATCTTTCGATAATTTTAGAGATTTTAGCCCTTTTGATTTAAAACGTTCTGCTGGTTTAGGTATTCGCATTTTTATGCCAGCCTTTGGTTTATTAGGTATCGATTTTGGTCATGGATTTGATTCTATCGATGATAGTGGCGTTAAAAACGGCTGGGAAACTCACTTCATTATTGGTCAACAATTTTAATCTCTATTATATTTTGGCACGATATTTTCTATTAACACTTTGATGATTTGAATATGAATTGAAATTTTTATGATTAAATTTCGTTAATTTTGAAATGAATAGCGAAAATGTTTATTTTGCAAGCTATTATAGCAGGTAAAATTAATAAATTCAATCACATAAAAAACAATTCATAAAAGTGACAGCAACAAAATTAATCGTCTGTCGTTTTTATAATTTATAGACTATAAATGATAAAAATATTTAAACAGATGAAAAACAACGTTCTTTTTTTATTGACCCTAGTTTTTATATTGCCCCTGTCGTTCCATGCGCAACGGGGAGTAAGTCTTGCCTATATTGATAGTGAATATATTTTAGAAAATGTACCCGAATATCAAGAAGCAACAAAACAACTAAATGATAAAGCTGATAAATGGAAAAATGAAATTCAAGAGCAATTAGCTGCTATTGAACAAAAACGAAAAGACTTAAGTAACGAAAAAGCCTTATTGACAACAGAACTCATTAAAGAACGCGAAGAAGATATTACTTTTGAAGAAAATGAAATTTTAGATTATCAACAAAAACGTTTTGGTCCAAATGGCGATTTGTTTATTCAACAAAGACAATTAATGCAACCTGTTCAAGACCAGATTTTTGCAGCTGTACAAACCATTGTTGCTGCTAGAAAATACCAAATAGTATTGGATAAAGCCAATGGAGGTATGCTTTATGTCGCAAATTCTTTAGATATTAGCGACCAGGTTTTAAGAAGTATAACTAGAACATCAAAAAGAAAACAAGTACAAAACAAAGCTGAACGTAGAGCAGCAGAAAAAGAAGATATCGTTCCTGAAGTAAACCTAGAACTAGAAGCAAGACAAAAAGCACTGGAAGAAAAAAAAGCAGAAAGAGAAAAGGCTATTGAAGCCGCTAGACAAAAAAAATTAGATGCCCGAGCTGCTAAAATTAAAGCCGCAGCCGATAGACGACAAGCTATATTAGATGCACGTAAAAAAGCAACAGAAGCCAAAACAACAGAAACAACTGAAACAACTGAAACAGAAAATACTGGTAAAACTGAGGCTAAAACAAAAATAGAGCAAACTAAAAAAACAAGAGCTGAACTTATTGAAGAAAACAGATTAAAAAAATTAAAAGCACGCGAAGAACGTATTAAAGCCTTAGAAGCCAAAAGAAAAAAAATATTAGAAGATCGCCAAAAGGCAAAAGATAGTTTAAACAACAATTAATAATTTATAACACACAAATACTATTTACAAATGAAACATTTTAAAACACTTTTATTAGCAACGGCTTTATGTATTGGAACTATAAGTTTCACTCAAGCTCAATCTAAGATTGCTCATATAAATACTCAAGAATTAATTAAAGCAATGCCAGAAATGAAAGCGGCACAAGCAGAATTAGAAGCTTTAAGCAAAACATATCAAACAGATATGCAAAGTTCTGTTACCGAATTTCAAAACTTACAAAAACAATACGAAGCAGAAGCTAAAAACAAAACAGATGAAGAAAACCAAAAACGTATTTTAGAGTTACAAGAAAAACAACAACGTTTGCAACAATTTCAAGCAGATGCTCAAAAAGATTTACAATCTAAAGAAATAGCTCTTTTACAACCTATAACAGAAAAAGCAAAAGCAGCTATCTTAAAAGTTTCAAGAGCTCAAGGATTTGACTATGTTTTAGACTCTGGAGTTGGTGTAACGATTCTTGCTGATGGTAAAGATTTATTAAACGATGTAAAAAAGGATTTAGGTATCTAATTTCTTCATTTATAAAAATAAAAAACCTGTAAATTTAGTTTTACAGGTTTTTTTATGCCCTAAACCGAACTAAGCTATTTTAAAAAATACAGGTGAGCCCTTTACTTCAATTCTAAAAACACACATCCTGCACAGCTTAATTATACACATACTTTATAAAATGGTAAACGACATTCTAATCGCTATCTGTATTAAACAACATCAAAAAGATTCAACTTAAATTTAAGATAAACCTTTTTAATCAACATTAAAGCGTTAACGTTTACTCATTATTATTGTCATCTTGATCATCTTTATGATCGTCAATAACATCAATATCTCTATAACGACAACACGGGTGCAAAGAAGCATAGGCTTCATCTGTGGCTTTAAGCCCCATAGTGTCATGACCAACCGCTAAAACACTAGACTTAATAGAATCTAGATTAGTTTTTCGCGCATCATAAATTAAACTTAACTCATGGGTTTTTACACTCCACACTGCCGATTTAACGCCCTTGGTTCTAATGGCACCTTTTTCTATTCTCGCTTTGCACATGGCACAAACCCCATCCACTTCAATAGTTGCTCTTTCATTTTTATTCTGTGAAAAACTTAGTGTTGTGGTTAATAGTATTGCAATAATTAATAGTTTTTTCATAATATATATTTTAAGTTGTTATTATTAAATAATTTTAAATCGTAATCCCATATAGTAATTAGAACCAAAAATTGGTCCGTAAACAAAAGTGGAGTCGAAATTTGCTCCAAAAGGATCATCGGCCCCTAGAATAGGCTGGTCTTGCCTTACATTGGTAATATTTTCACCGCCTAAATACACTTCAAACTTAGGCGAAAACACATGAGTAACCTGCGCATTTAACGTGCCTATAGTTGGAGAATATTCGGGTAATTGATATTGAAACGGATTGGATGCTGTAGATGAAAAGCGTTGCTGACTTACCCAATTAAACGTGGCATCAAATTTCCAATGTGCATTGTTTATACCTTTTGCCACCGTTTCATAAGAAGCATTGGCGAAAAACCGGTTTTTAGGAACCAAAGGCTTCTCTAGTTTACCCGATTTATAATCGGTTTTAACATCATAAAATTTATATGCCAATCGTAAATCGAACAGATTAAATGGATTGTAATTTAGTTCTGCTTGAAAACTATTCGCATAACTTTTACCTTCTAAATTATAAAAACTAATGTCTTGCGGATTTTCATAATCGACCACCACTTGATTTT
Source organism: Algibacter pacificus (assembly GCF_008033385.1). Classification (GTDB taxonomy): domain Bacteria; phylum Bacteroidota; class Bacteroidia; order Flavobacteriales; family Flavobacteriaceae; genus Algibacter; species Algibacter pacificus. The sequence goes on from NZ_VOGY01000007.1 coordinate 110,656, forward strand.
TAAAATCTGTTTTATAATAATCGAAAGTCACATCGGCTTTTCTTCCAAATAAATTAAAACCTTGAAGATAGGACACGCCGTAATTCCATGCAATTTCAGGATCTAAACCATAAATATTTCCACCCGTATTCAAAATATTAATAGATCTTGAGGTTGCAAACATTTGCTGGTTTTCGGTAAAAATATTAGCACTTCTTTTTCCGCGTCCAAAAGACGCTCGAATAGCCGATTTTTCCCATGGCGTATAACGCGCATGTACCCGCGGTGTAACAAAATTACCCAATAAATTATGATGATCTACTCGCAGTCCTGCAGTAACATTCAATTTATCTAAATTATCAAAGTTGTATTCAAAAAAGGCACCAACCGAATGTTCTGTACGTCCATAATCCTCGAGGTTTACCATTTCATCATAATGATCGTAAGTATAGCTTACACCCGTTTTTACTTTATGGCGAGAATCACTAATTATACTGTTATAAATAGCATTGGCATACAGGCTATTGTGTGTAATATCATATTGGTTTAATCCAAAATAAGAATCCTGAACATGGTGACTAAAAGCCGTTTGCACACCAATACTTTGATAAGGAATTTCTGGATTGACATAACCTAGTTTTGATGAAATTTCATAACGCTTCGTATCAATTTCACTACCCCAAGCATTTTCAGTTAACTTATCTGTTTCTGGGTCAAAATCCAATTCACCCATTTGTTTTTCATCGTTTAAAACCTTCAAATTAATAAAACTAACCCATCCTTTTTCTAAATTAGTATACTGCCAACGGTTCATCAGATTTATTTGACTATACAATGGCATATCCAAAAAATTATCATGGTTAACATCGTGTCGTTGATTGTGCGCATTACCATGCAAATACAAACCAGTGCTCCATTTATTAGATACTTTAGTATTCAAATGTGTGTTTAACTCAAAACGTCCAGCCACATTCCCAAAGAGATTAACAAACAACTTATTATCGGTTGTTGGTTTTACTAATTCCGTATTAATCTGTCCGGCAATACTTTCATAACCATTCACCACCGAGCCAGCGCCTTTGGTTATTTGAATACTTTCAACCCAAGTACCAGGAATAAAACTCAATCCAAAAGCTTGCGATGCCCCCCGAATAGACGGGATATTTTCGGTGGCTATTAAAATATACGGACTTGTAAGGCCCAGCATTTTTATTTGTCGCGTACCCGAAACGGCATCGGCAAAATTAACATCAATAGAGGGATTGGTTTCAAAACTTTCGGCTAAATTACAGCAGGCCGCTTTTAAAAGTTCGCCACTGCTAACCGTAAAAACATTCTGAGATTGCATATAGGATTTTGAGGTGGCCTGTTTTCTAGACGTGAGCGTAACAGCATCCAAATCACTCGTTGGACGTAACCAATGTTTTATAGCCTTAGCAGAATTTACGGTTATCGTATCGGTTTTAAAACCTACGTAACTCACAATTAATTTTTTATAATTAGCCTCATAAGGCAGGCTAAATTTACCATCCATATCGGTAACCGCACCAATACTCGTGTCTAGCCAATATACGTTTGCACCGGCTAAAGCAAGCGATTTGTTATTCTCATTAGCTTCCAAAATAGTCCCTGTTATTTTCTTTTGAGAAAACAGCACTAACGGAAAGCATAACATAATATATAGTATATGTTTCATATTTATTTTATAGTAATTTGGAAAACAACCTGGCTTTAAGCAGACATTACTAACATCATAATAGCCATAACAATCATAATGCTGTTTTCAATAAAAGTGGCTTTGGTCATTGGCAATTTTAAAGCCGTCCCCAAACAAGCACACTGAATAGATTTTTTATCTAAAAGCGTTTTTATTACGCCAATCGTGGTGATTCCTAAAATGATTAAAGTAATAATTAATGCCGCCGAAATCTCGATACGCATTAAAAACATAACACCCAAAACCACCTCGATAAAAGGATAAACCCAACCGTAAAAAGGAACTGCTTTTGCAAGCGGATCGTACATTTTAAAACTTTCCGGAAACCCTTTTAAATCTAGCAATTTAAAAAAGCTAAAGACCACATAAAATAGCCCCATAAAATCGAGCATAAATCCTGTACCATTCCAAGGCGAATAATTTAATAAAATAGCAGCAACAGTGATATATCCAAAAATTAAGAACAGTGGAAACAGTTGTTTTAACTCAGATGTTTCTGAGGACATAACATTCTTTTCACCCGTCTCATTTTTAGTTATTGTGTATTTATTAGACAGTGCTTTTTGAAACGTTTCTATTGAAATATGCTGTTCCATGTCGATTACAGCTTCCAATGTTTCTAGTGAAACCGTGGCCGTTTTAACCCATGGCATGGCATTCAATTTATCTTCTACCGATGTACGGCAGCCGTTGCAAGTCATGCCTGCAACTTTATAAGTATGTATCATTTTTTGAAATGTATTTGAATAATTTTAGAGCATGATGAAATCTACGCTTTCGCGGAAAAAACAAGGATCCTATTTATCAAATAATGAAAACTTGGTCTAGTACCAGAATATCGGCAACCAAAAGAGGTGGAGCATAATCTTTATGCGGAACAACCTGTGTTTCTAACCCCTCAAAAAGATTAATAAATGTATAAGAAAATGCGGTGATAAACTGCTGTTGAATAAAATCTAAATCGTCGAACGATGATACCTTTAAATCTTTCTGTCCTTTAACAACATCGACCTCATCTTTACAACAGGATTTTTTTTCGAGAACAACTCCCGAATCCTTGCCACATTTTTGAGCTTCGGAAAACAAAGACACATCAACTAAAACATCTCCACAAAAATGCTTTTCAATGGTAAAAGACACCGTTGAAAACAGTACTAAAAATGTCATTAGTACAGAAAAACTTTTATGTAGCATTATTTTTATCACGCAACAAAATTACAAAAAACAATAGTTCCTTTTACCAGTTTCACTTTCTTTAACATTTACAAACGCTATTTTTAGATTATTTTAAAGAATGAATTATAAAACACCACACATTTAAGACGGCTTTTTTTATACCTTTGCAGCATGCAAGAACAAACACAAATTTTTGGTATTAGAGCCATTATAGAGGCCATTAACGCTAACGAAACTATTGATAAAGTATTCCTTCAAAAAGGATTGGATGGCGATTTATTTAATGAATTAGAATCTTTATTAAATAAAAAATCGGTTAACAAATCTTATGTTCCTGTAGAAAAACTGAATAGATTAACCAAAGGCAACCACCAAGGTGCCGTGGCGCAAATATCTCCCATTGAATTTCATGATATGGAAACTTTAATTGAAGAAGTTGTGCAATCGGGAAAAACACCTCTTTTTTTATTACTCGACCAGTTGAGTGATGTACGTAATTTTGGTGCTATTATCCGTACGGCAGAATGTACAGGGGTTAACGGAATAATCATTCAGAAAAAAGGTGGCGCTCCAGTAAATGGCGACACGATTAAAACCAGTGCTGGCGCGGTGTTTAAAATTCCCATTTGTAAAGTAGACCATATTAAAGATGCCGTGTTTTACATGCAAGCATCGGATATAAAAGTGATTGCAGCAACCGAAAAAACAAACAATACCTTATACGATGTTTCTTTTGTGGAACCTTGCGCAATTATTATGGGATCGGAAGGTAGAGGGATTAATCCTTCCACGTTAAAAGTGGTTGATGCTAAAGCGAAACTCCCTTTATTGGGTGACATTGAATCGCTAAATGTTTCCGTGGCTTGTGGTGCTTTTTTATACGAAGCCGTAAGACAGCGCATGGCTAAATAGTTGTTGGTTGTTGGTTGTTGGTTGTTGGTTGTTGGTTGTTGGTTGTTGGTTGTTGGTTGTTGGAAAATAACCAATTCATTCTGAAAGCAAAAACAACTTATTAAAAACTTCCAAACCAAACACGGCAACTGCGACTGTGACTGCGACTGCGACTGCGACTGCGACTGAGACTGCGACTGCGACTGCGACAAAATCAAAAAATCAACCTAAGCCACCAATTACTCCTCTTTATTTTCTTTAAAAATATACTTAACAGAAAGCGGCTTTGGCTCCTCCTCTATTTCTAGTGCTTCTTGAGTTTCAATAAAATTTCCATGTTCGTCAAAGTGCTGTAAAAAAGGATCGTTTTCTTCGTTATAATTTTCCTGCTCCCAAGCATATCCTTTTGGTTTTGCGATTTCTTTTTTAAAAACAAGTGCAAATACTAAACCTGTAATTAAACCCGAAAGATGCCCTTCCCATGAAATGCCTTCTTCTATGGGGAAGGTGTACCAAATCATGCTTCCGTACAGAAAAATGACTAAAAGTGATAAAGCTATTAAGCGATAGTGTTTGGCAAAAATCCCTTTAAAAAAAGTAAAACTGAATAAGACATAAATAAGTCCGCTAGCCCCAATATGATAAGATGGCCGTCCAATACACCAGGTTAAAAACCCCGACATTAAAACACCTAAAAACAAAACACGCCAAGCAATAGGGCGGTAAAAATAAAACAAGGCTGTAGAAAGCACAAAAAGCGGTATGGTATTATGATAAATATGCTCAATATTACCGTGTAAAAACGGACTAAAAACAATGCCACGGAGTCCTTTAAAGGTTTGTGGATAAATGCCGTATTTACTTAGGTTAAAGCCAAAACGAACTTCGAACCAAAAGACGAGCCAAATGCTAAGCACGAAAAACACCGGATATGCAATGACTCCCGGTGAGAATTTAAAATGTTCGTGCTGTTTCATAATGATGAATATAGCAAATAATTAACCAACTTAGGGTGATGTGCTAAATTGGCAGATTAACCCCGCGTGAGGGATTGAACGGCCTGTTTGAGCTCCCGACCTTAGGAGGAGCGAGTAGTGAAAGCCGGACCCTTTTAGGGGCACGCCCAAAAAATGTAAAAATAGACTATTGAAGTATTCTAATTTCACGGGAATTTACTTTAATTTTACAGTTATGAACGCACCTTTAGCAGAACGATTACGCCCACAGACCTTAACGGATTATGTTAGTCAAGCCCATTTGGTGGGGAAAAACGGCGCCTTAACGCAACATTTAAAAGTAGGATTAATTCCGTCGATGTTATTTTGGGGTCCTCCGGGAACTGGAAAAACGACCTTGGCAAACATTATTGCAACGGAATCTGGACGGCCATTTTATACGCTAAGTGCTATAAATTCGGGTGTTAAGGATATTCGGGAGGTGATTGATAAAGCCAAACAAAGCGGCGGATTGTTTACCACGAAAAACCCCATATTGTTTATTGATGAAATCCATAGATTTAGTAAATCGCAACAAGATTCGTTGTTGCAAGCGGTTGAAAAAGGTTGGATTACATTGATTGGCGCTACAACCGAAAACCCAAGTTTTGAGGTGATTCCCGCGCTTTTATCGCGTTGCCAAGTGTATATTTTAAATGCTTTTGATAAAAAAGATTTAGAAACTTTGCTGAACCGCGCGATTGAAAAAGACGCCTTGTTATCGAAAAAACATATTATTTTAAAAGAAACCTCGGCATTACTGCGTATTTCGGGTGGCGACGGACGTAAACTGCTGAACATTTTTGAGCTGTTTATAAATAGTTTTGATACCGATACGATTACGGTTACCAATGAAGTCGTTTTGGACAGAATACAAAACAACACGGCGCGCTATGATAAAACGGGCGAGCAGCATTACGATATTATTTCGGCGTTTATAAAATCGATTCGTGGTAGCGATCCTAACGGCGCTGTGTATTGGTTAGCGCGCATGATTGAAGGTGGCGAGGATGTAAAATTTATTGCGAGACGTTTGCTTATTTCGGCTTCGGAAGATATTGGAAATGCCAACCCAACGGCCTTGGTTATTGCTAATAACACCTTTCAGGCAGTGAGTACCATTGGATATCCAGAATCGCGTATTATACTTAGCCAATGTGCAACATATTTGGCCTGTTCTCCTAAAAGCAATGCGGCTTATATGGCTATTGGTAAAGCCCAACAATTGGTTAAACAAACAGGCGATTTAGGAGTTCCGCTAGAGCTTAGGAATGCACCAACCAAACTGATGAAAGAATTGGGTTATGGTGATAATTATAAATACGCACATAACTACAAAAATAATTTTGCCGAGCAAGAATTCTTGCCTAAAGACATTGAAAACACCACGTTTTACGAACCTGGAGATAATGCGCGAGAAAATGCACACCGCGATTTTTTAAAACAACGCTGGAAGGATAAATACGGCTATTAAAAACACACAACACGTTAAAAATTAAGACAATAAAAACTAATATTTTATTCTATTTGAATATTTTGTATGTTTGACCCGCTATTAATTATTCATACAAATATAAAATATGATAAACTTAAAAAAACTAACCTTAGCTATGCTATGCATAGCGGGTTACACCAACTTACAAGCGCAAAGCTATGTAGGTTTTGATGTTGATAATTATGCGGGTGTGCATGGTTTAATCTCTAACCCATCGAATGTTGTGGACTCCCGACTTAAAACCGATGTTAATTTATTTTCCGCGAGTGCTTTTGGTGGGAGTGATTATTTTGGCATTAGTTTAAGTGATGCCGTAAATTCGGACGAAGGCTTCGATTTTGATACAAGTGCTGAAAAATACCCAACAAATGCTAACAATTTCTTTTTGAATGTTGACATTTTAGGCCCCTCTTTTATGTTTAACCTAACGCCAAAAAACAGTATTGGTTTTGTAAGCCGTGTACGTGCTTTTATGAACATTAACAATATTAACGGTGAACTTTATGAAACGGTTGCTGATGATTTTGAAAATACTGATGCTTTTGATTTCGATTTACAAAACCTATCTGGAACCATCCATGCTTGGGCTGAAGTTGGTTTAGTTTACGGACGTGTTTTAGTGGATAACGAAAAAAGCTTTTTAAAAGGTGGTGTAACTTTAAAATACCTACAAGGTGCCGGAAGTTTATTTTTAAGTAGCCCTGGATTAAAAGGAAGATATGACAGTAATGTCGAGAAAGACCTAACCACCAGCGGTAACTTAAATTATGGCACCACTCAAGATTTCGATAACGATGATATTAGTCTTGATAATTTAGGTTCTGGTTTTGGTGCCGATATTGGATTTACTTACGAGTTTAGAGGTAACGATTATACCGATCAAGATTTTGAAACCTTAAAAGATAAAAACAAATACAAGTTAAAAATTGGAGCTTCTATTACCGATATTGGGTCAATAAGTTATGATGAAACGACTGTAAGCACTTATGATTTAGGAACTGCCGATGCTCCAAAAAGCGTGGATACCGATAATGCAGACAATGATACAGAACAGTTTTTAAAAGACAAATACGATGCAACTGACAAAGTTATCGATCAAGAAATCAAACTTCCAACGGCATTACATTTATTGGTAGATTACCACATTAAAAGTAAGTTGTACGTGAGTTTACAAGGGAATTTCTCTTTAATAGATTCCAGTAAAGCGAATGCTAATACTATTATTAATGCCGTAACAGTGGCACCACGTTTAGAAACCAAATGGTTTAGCGTGTACTCGCCAATAAGCATGAGAAAATATGATGAATTTGCTTGGGGTGCTGGTTTACGTTTAGGTCCATTAATGGTTGGATCTGGATCGGTATTATCGAATTTAGTATCGGGGAGTACTGCAAAATCTACAGATGTTTTTGTCGGTTTAAAAATCCCTATTTACCAATAAAACGTATTTATATTTACTTTTAAATAAAAAAAGCCCCTTTTAATGGGGCTTTTTTATGCGTTCTATTTAAAAACTTAACACGATATTAAAACTTAATATTTAAAGTTTCTGTTGTTAGTACCTTGTTTTCTAGGTGTTCTAAAACCCAAGTATTTCCATTTTTATAGATAATAGCCGATTGTCCTTCTACTAAAAACACCTCGTTTAATTGTGTTTTTTGAATGCGGTACAACACTTTTGGCGCACTATCGACTAACTGAAACCCGTTTTTAATAGCCTGTGCGTATAACACATTAGTTGCACTGCTTTCGCTCATGGAAACCTGTTCTGTGATGGTTACTGAAGTTTCTTCTGGCGCTTCTGTTTCATTAACGACCTCAACGGCTTTCTCTTTTTTAAGTGTATTAATTTCTTCTTTTAGTTTTTCTATTTCTTTTGTTTTTTCAGCGGCCACAACTTGGGGTGTTGAGGCTGATAACTGACTTGCTTTAGGTTCGTATTTATAGTCTAAATCTTTAAACGAAAGGAAGGCATTACGAGTGGCTTCAACATAAGATTTATCGAATTCCTTTTTCCTACTTTCCCCAACTTGCGAGGTGTAAACCACTCTATCATTACAATCGGTAAGCTCTACGGTTAGTTTTGTTTTAAACATTCCTGGCGCTTTTAATAGATCGGCATCTAATGCTAAACAACGGTTTCTCATTAAATCTTCAGGATAATCTTCACCCTCAATAAAAGCTTCAAATCCGTATTTGTTAAATAGGAATTTAGACAAATCATTCAATTGATATTGATTGGCTTCTTTTAAAAAATCGAATTTCTTAGAAACAATAACATATTTGTAATTGTTTAATTCTGTTTGAGCGAAAGCGCTAGTTATAAATAAACAAGCGAAAATGGTGGTTAAAAATTTTGTCTTCATTTCTTTTTAAATATATAATTAAATCCTAATTGTAAAGATACATGCTGTGCATCATAAATATTTTTGTAGGCTAATAAATTATCGGCCATTATATAAAAATTAGCTCCCCAAATGTGTGCTGAAACCCCAAGACCTACATTACTAAACGAATAAGAATCTATAGTGTACGCCGCTTTTAAACGCAACCCATTAAACAAACGGCGGTAATAATACGCGGTTAGCGCCAATTGTGGTTGCTTAGGTCTATTTATGCCGTACAACTGCAAACCAACGGCATTTTGATAGCCTGTATCATCAGGTATACAACTACAGGTTTTGCTTCGTTTTTCTCCAAAGGCATAATTTAATGAGGCATTAAACTTCACTGGCCGCCAAGTAGTATATTTTGTTCTTGTTGTATCAACTATAAAGGTATCCTCAAAGTCATCTTCAATAGTATCCCAATAATCATCAGCTGTTTGTCCGTCCTCGGCTTCTGGGAAAAGTGGATTTACACCGCTATATGTAAATTCACCATTTACAACGTAATTTTCCACATCTTTAGTATGACTAATAAACCCGATATCGAGCACACTGGCATCTAAACTCCATTGGTTATTTAGTTGGTAAGTAAACCCTAAATCGACCCCCAAACCTAAATTACCACCAAAAAACGCACGCTTTTTCAATGTGTCGATATTATCGTTAACATCTACATTGTCATCGTCAATTAAACTTGCAATTCCTGAGGTTTGCACCGCTATCCCGAAATCGAACTCATGATCGTAATAATTATCTTCTCCCCGAGTTGTAATAAAGCCGCCTTTATTTTTAGTTGAATGTATATTGGCGAGACTAGAGTATATTTTTCCACGGATCCCGTAAGTGAATTTTTTATTCACTTTTTTATTATATCCCAAATGAAATACCGAAAGTACATCGGCCGTTCCACTTAAATGATTAGCCTTAAATAATTGATTGATGTTATTTTTATTCCCTTCCAAAGCTAAAGTAGCAAAATCTTTTGGAAAGTATAACATAAAATCGAGCTCTTGATAAAGCCCAAAACTGAGGTATTCGTTTTTCTCGAACCTATTCCCCACAGCAACACCTCCCGAAAAAATTTCTAATTGTTGATTAACAGTATAAAAATCGTTTGGGTTCATACTACTAACAGCCGTCCTTAGCTTGTCGTTAAAATCGATATTATCATCACTAAAAACATCATAAACAGTACTTCCTGTCGTTCCCAGATCCACATGAATTTGTGATAACAATGGCACTCCCACATACCAATCATTGGTTACTTTCCCTCCGGGGTTTTGCATGAGTGCTTGTGGAATTTCAGAAAAACCATAGAGTAATTGTTTGTTTTGGGAAAAGGTAAACAAACCGATATGCAAGATAATTATTAGAATGATTTCTCGCATTTCTAGTCTACCAAATTAATTTGAAATGCGGCGTAGGATTTACAGGCAACACGCCCTAAGCTGTCCGTATCTATAGGCGTTCCATTCCGCAAACGTAAGGTATAGGCAATTCTTACGGTTTGTTTTAGGGCTAAAAGGTCTTCATTTTCAAACACCTCGGTATAAGTAGATACTGTATCGGTATGATCTGCAGAAGCATTTTCCTGAACGGTAAAACTGTGTACCACAGTATTTGTAATATCAATAAAATCTATGGTAAAAGCAAAGGCTCTGTTTATGGTGTTTTGTGTTTCAAACACTAGCTCAACTCGTTTTAAATGATTGGATGTAAATTGATATCTAAAAAACTCGATATCTATAAAATCTTGAGAAGTAGATACCTCCACCCCATTCGCCAAAAACCGACTTGCTGGTTCATTAAAATGAATGAAGCTAGCTTCGAATTCTGGAGTCACCTCTAAATCTTCCACTTGATTGAAATCTATAGATTTTGTACACGAGAAAATGAACATACTCGAACATAGAAAAAAAGCAATTTTATATTTAAAAGTATTCATTAAGGTGTCAAACGATTTAAAACAGGGTTTAGTGTATAGGCTATAAATAATGCTTTAAACTCATTAAATTATCAACTTTCTTAATGTTTTCATTTAATTCTGTATTATTAACATCGAAAAAAATAACATCCATCCCTATATTTTTTGCACCGAGAATATCGGCTTCAAAACTATCGCCAATCATAATGCTACGTTCTGCTTTTGTATTGGCCTGCTCTAAGGCATGATTAAATATTTTAGGATTTGGCTTTTTTACACCCACCATTTCAGAATTTGTAACGGTATCAAAATAGTGTAAAATATTAGATTTTTGCATCTTTTTATGCTGAACCTCATCAAAACCGTTAGTAATAATATGCAAACTATACTGTGTTTTTAAATAATCGAGAATTTCAAAAGTGTTATCAAACAAATGATTAAAACTTGATAAATGCTCTAAATAATCATGAGATAATTTATGCACCATATCCACCTCTTGCTCAATATTTAAAGCCAAAAAAGTGTCGTTTAAACGACCAAAACGCAAGTTTTCTCTAGTTACCTTTTCTTCCCTATAAAGTTTCCAATATTTAAAATTAATAGGAACATAGTGTTCTAAAAACGTATCAATTTCAACGTCTATATCATTTATTTCGAATATTTTCTCGAATGTTAATGCCGAATTTTTATCGAAATCCCAAAGGGTGTGGTCTAAATCGAAAAACACATCGGTAATGGTATTAATCTTCATAATCTGCGGAATCTAAAATAATATTAAACAATTCTTTAAAGCCTTGCCATCTATAACCTTCACTTAAGGTATAATTATGAAATACGGAAACAAACTCACCATTCACCTGTTTTACTTCATTAATAATATTATTCAACACCCGCTTTTTATCTAATAATGATTTATATTTTAATAACGCAAAATCCATGAGGTGATAGGGACAAATTTTAAGTGGTGTTTGTACTTCGTAGTCTAAATCGTAAAATAAAAACGGTGTACAGGTGCCTGCTCTAAATCCAATTTCATTAGCATAGCCCATGGTATAATCTTCACGTATATTTAACTCTATTAACCCTCTATAACTTTCTGGCAAGTTTAATTTAGAAAAAGACTGCCTGGTGGCTTTTAAGGGCTTATTAATAATTTCTTCCATTTTATTTTTTTCTTTCTTCAAAATATCTGGTTTATCTATTGCGAAAAAAGACACTTTTAATCCAACATGACAGTAGTCTGCAACGTGTTTTATAAGGGATATAAAGCCTTTATTGTTTGCACTAATTCCCTTATCGTAAGTAGAATATTCGCCCAATAAAAAGAAAAAAACAAATTTAAATTTAGACTGTTTTTGTTTATTTATATAGTATTTAAACGAATCGAATGGATCGTGTTTCAAATTCATAAGCACCATAAAGCGCGTGTATAGGGCTTTAAATTTTAGTTTAAAAACATCTTTTATAGTGCCACCAACGGTTCTAATAATACCATTTAATTTATAAAGGTAGGGGTTAGGAATATCGATAACTGGTTTTATACGATATGTTTTTACTGGAAATTTAAATTCTGGAAATTGTTTCTCTATGGCTTTTTTAAATCTATAAGCCCAGATATCTACAACGGGTTGCTTTAAAAATTGATGTTTAAAAGCTAAGCTTTCGGAGGCGGTAAACCTACCAAATTCATCTTTTACATGAGGTAAATATTCTTCATATCGAGATAATAAATAAAATGCTGCGGCAAATATATCGAAAGGCAAACCACTATTTTCTCCAATATAAAAAAAGCATTTAGTGTTTTCCCAGGGTTGGATATTAATATCGACATCGCTTAAACCTTGCTCAAATAATAAATCGTTACTTTTTATAAAAAACTCATTACCAAGTGCTTGTTTGGTGTAAGACATTTTTATACTATCGTGGGCTATAAAACTTTCTATTTTTGTGGTAAAAGTAACCTCTATGCCTAGTATTCGTGTACAAATATGCTTAAAAACATACTTTAATCGTGGGGATATTTTATGAGTATATACTAATAACATAACTATTTGAATAAGGCTTTCCTATTATTAAATGAAAATTTACAACACATTTTCATCGGCGAAACTAAAGTATGCTTTTTCAGTAATAATTAGGTGATCTAACACCTTTATATCTAAACTTTGTGCGGCAATTTTTAATTTTTGTGTGATATTTTTGTCGGCTTCGCTAGGCTTTAATGTTCCAGAAGGGTGGTTGTGCGCCAAAATTAACCCTAAAGCACCAACTTCGAGCGCGTTTTTAAGAACTAACCGAACATCAACTAAGGTGCCTGTAATACCACCTTTACTTAATTGATTTTTCTGAATGACTTTATTGGAATTATTCAAATAAATTATCCAAAACTCTTCGTGATTGAGATCGCCAATAACCGGTTGCATCAGTTCGAACACCGATTTACTAGAAGTAATTTTCTTTTTCTCTAAAGCTTCTTCACCACGCCTTCTGCGTCCTAATTCTAATGCCGCAATAATACTAATCGCTTTGGCTTCCCCAATACCTTTGAATGCCATAAGTTGTTTTACAGAAAGCTTTCCCAGGGCACTCAAGTTATTTTCTGTACTGGCTAATATACGTTTGCATAGTGCTACGGCACTTTCTTCACGATTACCCGAACCAATTAAAATAGCCACTAATTCCGCATCGCTTAAAGCGGCTTTTCCTTTGTAGAGTAATTTTTCTCGAGGTTGGTCGTCCTGACTCCAATTTTTTATAGAAAATGCACGTTCTTTATTCCTCATTCTATAAATCTACATATTTTTTTTATACCATAGCTATAAATTTAAGTAGAACTATATGATTTTAAAACAGCATATAACTTACTTGCTTCAAAAGGTTTACCTATAAAACCATTCATTTTATATTGTTTGGTTTTTTCTTTTATATCGGTTTGCGCCAATGCGGTTAAAGCAATAATTGGAATATTTGCTATTTTGGGGTCTGGCAATTCTCGAATATATTTTGTAGCCTCGTAACCATTCATTATTGGCATTTGCAAATCCATTAATATTAAATCGAAATCACAAAGAGCCTTATCTATTAGTTTTGTTACTTCCTCTCCATTTTCGGCAACTGTAAAATTAACGTTCCAATTTAAAAACATTTTTTTTAAAACAAACACGTTCATTTTACTATCTTCTGCAACTAAAACATTTATGTTTAATGGTTTATATGTAGGTTTTAAATCGATGTTTTTATTATTAAATGAGTCACTTTTTTTATCTAACTTAAAATCTATTTTGAAAAAAAACATAGATCCTTTTCCTAATTCACTTACAAGTTTTAAATCGCTATTTTGTAGTTTTAATAAGCGCCTACAAATAGAAAGCCCAAGTCCTGTTCCCCCATATTTAATAGCCGTTTCGGAACTGGCTTGAACAAAACTTTCAAAAATTGCTTCTTGCTTACTTTTAGTAATACCAATTCCTGTATCGATAACTTTAAATTCAAGAGAGATTCTATTAGCAACTTCCTCTAGTTTTTTTATACTGAGCGTTACACTGCCATGCGCTGTAAATTTAAATGAATTACTTAATAAGTTTTGAATAATTTGGGTTAAAACGACTTGATCTCCAATAATGTTTTTGGGCAGGTTATTTTCTTTTATCAATTTAAAAACGAGTCCTTTTTTATTGGCTTGGTAATCGAATTGTTCTTTAATTTTATCTAAAAAAGTCAACAAATTAAATTCGCGTTGTATAATTTCTACTTTACCCGATTTTATTTTATCAAAATCTAATAAATCATTAATTAAATCAAGCAAGTGTTCGCTAGAGTATTTTAACCCTTTAAGGGTTTCCTCTTGGTGTGGCAAATATGTTTCCATTAACAAAACATTAGACAAACCGGTTACTGCATTTAGTGGTGTTCTAATTTCGTGAGACATGGTAGAGAGAAACTCATCTTTAGATATGCTGGCTTTATGTAGTTGTATTTCTATTTCTTTTAAATTGGTTATATCGATAATGGTTCCTATAAAACCATGCTCTTTATTTTCTGTATTATAAAAAATTTTTGCAGTTAACTCGAACCAAATATCTTTATTTGGTGTTTTTAATTTAAACGTAAAAACGGTCTTATTTTTCCTAAAAAATCTATAGTTACTTTTATTTTCATTTATATCTGTATTGGATATAAATTCTTTATAATTTCGCCCTAAACTCTCTTTTACCGAATACCCAGTATATTTTTCCCATGCCACATTTAAATAGGTAAAATTCCCTTTCAAATCAGTTTCAAAAATAATACCGCCAATATTATCTACAATATGCTCTAATTTAGACGCTGTAGTATCGCGTTCTTTAATTAATTGTTTATTTACAGCCAAAAGCTCCTTAGAGCTTAACTCTAAAATATTTTCTAACCTATAAATATCTTCATCAAAACTAGTATAAGCGGCGCTTACTGCTTCTAAAAAGCATTTAAAATTAAGATTATCAATAGGGTTTACTCTAGATTTTTTTAATTGACGTCTTAACAGTTTATGATAGCCTTTGTTTAACATTCTTTAAGTGTTGTTATGGTCATTGTTTGATGGTGTAATTCGCAGGGAGACCACTCACCAAAAGGAGCTATTTCTCCATAAGAATAAACCCCAGTTATTTTTGGATCTCTTCCAACAACCTCTTGGACGATCTCTACCTCCTCTTCTACTAATTGTTTTAAAATCAATCTTCTGCCTAAACAGCTTATTAATATTGCCAATTCTACCTCTTCTTTTAACTGTTGGGTAACCGCAACAGCTGAATCTCTGGCACCTTTAATTAATTTATAGGTACTCCCTTTTATTAAGGGTCTTACGGCGCCTTCAGGAATATTGATTCCAAAAATTAAACTTTTATCGTTTTTATTAATTCCAGAAATACCACGAACTACAGGTGTTTCATTTTCATTAGTTCGCATGCTTAACGGAAATAGTAAGCCTTTTCCTGGAAAATCACCTACATTACTACCTAACAATCGTTTATAAATGGCTAGGGCGGACTCGACATCTAATTCATATAATGTTTTTTTATCCGATTTTGTTACCAAACGTTCAATACCAAAACTATCCCAACCGCCTTCAGAACCATAACCAACCTGTAAACTATTACCATAGAGCCCAACAGCGACTAAGGTTTTAGTAAAATTTTTATCAGCTAAAGCCAGACCTCCGGTAATACTAACACCATTTAAATTCTTTTTTAAACCTGCTAACAATTCTGCACCATCCACGTGCAATCCTTCACTTAAAACAAATACATGTTTTAAATTTTCAGCATACCATTTTTCAGCAATTATTTGACCCGCTTTTTCACTAGATAAGCTGGCTTCAACTTGAACAGAAGCCAATTTTACTCGTGTATTTTCAAATTGAATAGCGGTTAAAGCAATGGTATTATCTTTAACTGTAATTTCAGAAATCTCGCCAGCTGTCGAGCATCCTATCATTATGGCTTCTGGATATCGCTGATGTAATTCGGATAAAACGTCAGCTTTTAAAACGAAATCTGGAGACACAAAAAGTAAAAATAAATTTGGAGTAACCGTAATAGCCGATAAAGCATCGAGCCAATGGCTTGCGCTTAAAGATAGTTGATAAACCTTCATAGTTAAGTTTAATTTGCAACGCCTTAAACAAGGACTGCGTCTTTAATTTAATAAAAAACAATATGCTTTTCTGTTAATTATTTTAAAAACGCATAACATTTTTAACATTACTCAAAAATAACAAAAAGAATCTAAGTAATAAAACTGCTGTTTTTTGTTTGGTAGATTATTTTAGACCAATAATGAAACCTATATAAACCAATACATAACCTTATTTATTTTTTTAAAAAACAAAGGACTTTATTTTAAGCTAATACCACTAAACTCTAAGCCATAAGCTTTTTTACAGCATCAAAATCTAAACCACCATAATTACCCGAACTCATTAAAAGCAAGGCTTTATCATCAAAATTTTGGTCGAACAAAAAGGTTTTAAAATCCTCGGGGTTTGTGTAAATAATTAAATCGTCTCGCTCAAAAGCATCAGCAATTTGTTCGTGCGTTACAGCTTCCAATTTTTTAATTTCTACAGCGTGTGGCGAGTAAAAAACCACCGCCACATCGGCAGCATCAAGAGTGCCTTTGTATTCTTTTAAAAACTCGGCATTTAAACTGCTATAGGTGTGTAGCTCTAAACAAGCCACTATGGTTCTATTTGGGTACTGCTCTTTTACGGCATTAGTTGTCGCTTCCACTTTACTTGGCGAGTGTGCAAAATCTTTATAGGCTACACTTGTTTTACCTTCGGCAATTTTCTCCAAACGTTTACTAGCGCCTTTAAAGGTGGCAATGGCTTCGTAAAAATCATCTTCATCAACCCCCATGTGTTGGCAAATCCATTTAGCACCCGCTAAATTATTAAGATTATGTTTTCCAAAAACCTCAATTGGCAAAAGACCTTCGGGAGTATCTAAGAGCGTTTCGCCATCTTCCACCGTATATTCGGGTGTTTTATAAGCTATTTTCCGAATGGTATTTTCACTAGCTTCCACCACACGTTTTACCTCGGCATCTTCTTCATTATAATTTATGCTCCCACCTTTTACAATAGAATCTACAAATATGCTGAATTGCTCCACATAATTCTCATAAGTAGGAAACACATTTATATGATCCCAAGCAATACCACTCAACAAGGCAATATTAGGTTTGTAGAGATGAAATTTTGGGCGTCTGTCTATAGGCGAACTCAAATATTCATCACCTTCTAGCACTATAAAATCGTTGTCTTCGGTAAGTTTTACCATCACATCAAAACCTTCCAACTGTGCGCCAACCATATAATCAACATCAATATCATGATAATGCATCACGTGTAAAATCATTGAGGTAATGGTTGTTTTTCCATGACTTCCACCAATAACCACACGGGTTTTGTTTTTAGATTGTTCGTATAAAAATTCCGGATAACTATAAATTTTTAAACCTAAAGCTTGTGCTTTTAATAGCTCCGGATTATCAGCTTTAGCGTGCATACCTAATACCACAGCATCTAAAGTTTCAGAAATTTTTTCGGGAAACCAACCAAATGCCTCAGGCAATAAGCCTTGAGATGCTAAGCGCGATTTCGAAGGTTCGAAAATAGTATCATCACTTCCTGTTACTTGGTATCCTTTATTGTGAAGCGCTAAGGCTAAATTGTGCATGGCCGAACCGCCAATGGCTATAAAATGTACGTTCATCTGCTTTTTTTGAATATATCAAAGATACTTTTTTGTCCTGAATTGCTGAAGGGTTCCTTAGGAAAATTGTTCCTTTATTTTAATTTTTAAAAGGCTTTAAAGCTCGTTTTTTATTGATGGCTTGCAAAACCAAAAAGCATGATCTTTTTTTTATTTTATTTTTCACCCCCTTGAATTTATAACAAAAAGTAATAACTTCGTTTAACTCATTTTATAACACCCCATTGTATGATATGAATTGGATTCTATTAATAATAGCAGGTCTTTTTGAAGTCGCCTTTGCTGCCTGCCTAGGGAAAGCTAAAGAAGCCAACAGCCCGGAAAGCCTCTATTGGTATTTAGGCTTTTTAATCTGTTTATCTTGTAGCATGATTTTACTGGTAAAAGCCACACAAAACATTCCTATTGGCACAGCATATGCCGTTTGGACCGGTATTGGTGCCGTAGGAACCGTGTTATTGGGCATCCTAATTTTTAAAGAACCCGCCACCTTTTGGCGTCTCTTTTTTCTATCGACTTTAATTGCCTCTATTGTGGGGCTGAAATTTGTTTCGAACTAACTGTTTTAATACACCTTAACCCACAGGCATTCCTAAGAAGTTTTATTTCATTATTGTTGTTATAATTCGTTTTTAAATTGGTTTTAAATCTGGCCACTACTTGGGACGATTTATCACAATTTCTAAAAAAAAGGAGTGCTGTTCGTCTCTCGTTCGGGAGTGTTTTTTCTAGATGGAGGTTTGAACGAACAAAGGTGGAATAAGGCTGTATTGAAACCTTATGGATGCGCGTTTTAAGCGGTTAAAAAATAATTAACTCCTGGCTTGTTTTGGCTGAAAGTACGGTGCTAGTACTATATTATATTTTAAATATATGCTTATAAATACAATAAAAATATAGCAATTATGTAAGAAAGTGATTATATTCGTGACATGAGTTAAAGGCGATAGCATAGGAATGGAAAAGAAGGTAAAAACCATTGTTATACTTTCTTTTTGGAATGTTATTTGGCTTTTGATTATTTATATGAACACGTTGTAAGTAATGCCGAAAAACCCAGAAACCGAATGAAAAAAACAATATTCGAAATTACCAAAATGGACTGTCCTTCAGAGGAAAATCTAATCCGAATGAAATTGGACGGAATTTCAAGTATTGCGAATTTGGACTTTGATATTCCGAACCGAAAACTGACTGTTTTTCACAGCGGAGAATCCGACCAAATCGAAAAGTCCGTTATTGAACTAAATTTAGGCGGAAAGAAAATCTCGACCGAACAGACCGACCAAACAGAATTTAATGAAAATGCAAACCAAAAAAAGCTACTTTGGTCTGTACTTGCAATCAATTTTGCCTTTTTTATTATCGAAATGACAACAGGAATAATCTCAAAATCAATGGGTCTTGTTGCCGATAGTTTGGATATGCTTGCCGACAGTTTCGTATACGGAATTAGCTTGTTTGCGGTTGGCGGAACGTTGATTAAGAAAAAGCGGATTGCAAAACTTGCTGGATATTTTCAAATAACACTTGCGATTATTGGATTTGTGGAAGTTTTAAGAAGATTTTTTGGAAACGAGAAACTTCCCGATTTTTCGACAATGATTATCGTTTCGATTTTTGCACTTATTGCAAACGGAATTTGTCTTTACATTTTGCAAAAGTCAAAAAGCAAAGAAGAGGCTCATATGAAAGCGAGTATGATTTTCACATCAAATGACGTGATTATCAATTTAGGAGTAATAATTGCTGGAATTTTGGTAAATTGGTTGAGTTCGAGCAAACCTGATTTGATTATCGGAACAATCGTTTTTGTTTTGGTAATTCAAGGAGCATTTAGAATATTGAAATTAAGTAAGTGAATAAAAAAGCACTACTTACAACACCGTGTATAATTCATTGCTAGTTATAGTTTACTTACGAAAGTCCTCGCGGACTTTCTATCTGTGATTTATTTGCTAACTTTAGTGCTTAAACACGCAACGAAATCATACACAAACACGTTAGGCATAATTATGACCGAACGCTAACTAATTTATCGAATTTGATTGTTTTTTTCGAGTCATCTAAAGACAATTTATATAAATCTTCTGACTGGATACACTCTAAAACTTTTTTATATAAATAAGCTTTTGACTCATCTGTTATGTTATCCGAACCTTGAGAACCTGTTTTAGGATGGACAAACATTAAATACAAAGAATCATTTTTAATTACTAATAAAAAGTAAACTCTAAAACCACCTCGACCACCTAATCTCTTTTTTATATATGTAACATCAATACTGTGATTTAATCTTACACCTGAACAAAGCTGTTCGGTTGTCTTTCCAAAAAAAAAGTGATAATTTCTTGCTCGATTGTTTTATAAGATTTTTTAGATTTTAATTTATCAAATTCAACCTTAAAATCTTCTAAACAATACAATTCCATATCTACACAAGAGAAAGTTTTGAAGTAGTTTCAACAAAATCTGGCATTTCAGGAAGAAAGAAAAATACAGATTCTAAATCCTCATAGGCTTCTTTTAATTCATCAATAGAATTTTTGAAATCTTTTATTTCTTCTTTAGCAATTCCTTTTCTTCTAAAAGAATTCATTGAAATAAATTGTCTGATTAAAGAAGTTCTTAAATCTTTTGCAGATGAAATTAAATCATTCAAAAGCATTAAACTTTCTTCATCTAACTCATTAAACCAAGTGATTTTTTCAATTCTTTCACTTACATTATAAATCTTATCGGTCTTTTCTTTTAAACTATTTTTAAAATCAAGAATAGCGTCCAAAAGCGAATTCACTCTTTCTTCGTCCATTAAAGGAGCTTTCTTCTCTTGGTAAGAAAAACTTCTGACATTAGAAAAAGTGTTAACAATTTCTGATTTATGTGATAAACATTCCATCTCGAACAACAGTTTTATAAAGTGAATTTACAAAATAATAAGCAAATATAAATAACTATGGCTAACAACGTATATAAAAAATAGCTAATTCTGTGCCAAATATTATTGTATTGCTCATTTAATAACGTTATTTTAGTCGGAAAAGTATACGTTTCTTTACACGCTACTTTTCATATACAAGACCGTTGTGCATAATTTAAGCGGAACGTATAAAAATGAAAAAACCCCTCGGAAATTGAGAGGTTTTGTATATCTTTCACTTAATTACGTTTCTATAAAGAAAGAGGCTTGATTAAGCATTACAATACAAAATAAGTGAATTATTTTGTATTAGACAAATAAAAGTAAAAGAATATTGGAATATCAAAATTTAGAATACTACTTATCTCAACCAAGATTAGACCGATTTTTAATCGCTACAGGAAACTCAAAATCGAAAGCACAAAAATTATATAGAATAAATTTGAGAGTAGCACAATCCTTTTACCCTGTTTTAAATCTTTTCGAAATATTTTTTAGAAACATTGTCAACTACCAAGTTTCATCACATTTTGCAAATCCGAATTGGATAATAGCGGAAAAGAATGGGTTTATGAATCATCCTTCACTAACTGGCTCAAGGTTCTTTTTAAAAAATTCAGTAAACAAAGCCGAAAGAACAATTAGACGGAAAGGCGGAATTGTAACCTCTGGAAAAGTCATTGCGGAACAATCTTTTGGTTTTTGGACAAGTTTGTTTGACACTCATCACTACAGGTTAATTGGAGGTGTTGTAATCCATTGCTTTCCCAACAAACCAACTCACGTGAACAGAAATATTTTAAACCAAAAATTAAATAACGTTAGAGAATTTAGAAATAGAGTTTATCATAACGAACCTATTTGCTTTAATAGAAACGCAATTGATTTTACAGAAGCAATTAATATTAAAAATGAAATTTATGAATTATTGGAATGGATAGACGCTGACTTGACTGATTATGTGGACTATTTCAATGGAATTGACACTAGAATAAATATGATTAATAACCTATAAAAAACTATGCCCAACAAAGTACTGTGGTAAAAAACAAGTAAAACCTCATTAACTTTTCACTAAAACACTTCTATAATTATTATCATAGGTTAGACCAGATTTTGCGATAGCAAAAGCCTGTTTTAAAAGCTTATTACAAACCGCTATTAAGGCTAGTTTTTTTTGCGCTTTCCTTTGGCTACTAAGCGATCGTAAATTGCTTTGCAAGCATGGTTATATTTACAGGTATTAAAACTGTAGACTTGCGCCCTATAGATTAATTATTTACCTTGCCGTAAATACAAGATGCCCATACTAGGCACACACATTGTATAAAAATAATGCGTAAGTTTAGTGCTTAATCAAGAGTCCGTGCACTTTTGTTACGTCTGATTTTCCTGCAGAAAATCCTCGCATACAAACTCGCAACTATTCTTATACATAACCGTTGCCAACAATACAAGCGCACTCTTACGCGTTAAAAGACTTACTGAATTATTTCTTAGTTACTCGTTTATTTTATAATTTATTCGATGATATTTGAAAGTTAAAAACAATTAAAAGACTATTTTTCTATAGCTAAAAACTATAACTAGTAAATACAATATAAATACATAGTATACTAAGTATATACTTAATTTGGAATAGTTATTGTAGTTTTGTATGTAATTAACAAACAAGTATAACGCAATGATACGCTCAACGACAATAAAAGCTAATCACAATACAATTAAAGTATTGGAAAAAATGGCTCTTGATAAAAAAGAGCACAGAAAGAAAATCATAGCTAAAATAAAAGAAAAAGCTAAGGATAACAACTAGTTATGTATAAATATTATAAAGAACAAGGGGCTGATGGCCCCTATTTTTATTTTTACACAGAGCACAACCTTACATATTACGTTGCGTTTAGAAATATGTATCAAGAAACCTTTCCTTTAAATAACGTATACTCTCTAGACTTTGGAGAAATTAATGAAAAAAAAGGCAGAAAGGATACTAAAATATCCTCAACAATATTAAGTATTATAATTGAATTTTTAGAAACAGACCAATCTTTAGTAATTCATTTTTTATGCGATAGTGCAGATTCTAGACAATTAAATAGAAAAAGATTATTTAGCCGTTGGTTTTCAATTTGCGGGATGGAACAATGGGTTAAATATGATTATGACTTTGATTCAGCAGATTATAATATTTCATTTTTGTATTGTTCAAACATCTATGATACTGCACTTATGGAAACTGAAATACTTTTAACGTTAGACGTTTATGAAAGAGCTAAAAATGAATGATTTCAGTATGTCTATGAACATATTTAAAAAGTACTGTTGGCAACAAAGTACTGTGATAAAAAACAAGTAAAACCTCATTAACTTTTCACTAAAACACTTCTATAATTATTATCATAGGTTAGACCAGATTTTGCGATAGCAAAAGCCTGTTTTAAAAGCTTATTTCAAACCGCTATTAAGGCTAGTTTTTTTGCGCTTTCCTTTGGCTACTAATCGATCGTAAATTGCTTTGCAAGCATGGTTATATTTACAGGTATTAAAACTGTAGACTTGCGTCCTATAGATTAATTATTTACCTTGCCTTAAATACAAGATGCCCATACTAGGCACACACATTGTGTAAAAATAATGCGTAAGTTTAGTGCTTAATTAAGAGTCCGTGCACTTTTGTTACGTCTGATTTTCCTGCGGAAAATCCTCGCATACAAACTCGCACTATTCTTATACAACAACGTTGGCTGTAATGCAAAACGACATTCCCGAAAACAAAGAAAATGACCCAATCTGAACTTATAGTTTTAAATTTTACAGAAATAAGAAGAAGAAGTATAAAACTTTGGAATGGATTACCAGAGAAATATTATAATTGGAAACCTGACGAAAAAGCAATGAGTGCGTCAGAAATGATAAGACACGTTTTAGAGGCTGATTATGGATGGAATATTATTATTAATCAAGGTGATATGACAAATTATAAAACACCTTGGGAAAACCGACCATTCATTAACGTTACTGATGAACTTGAATATGCCGAACCTTATAGAAAAAAATTTATAGAAAGTGTAAGGCAATTTTCGGAAACGGAATTAAACGAAACCGAAATCATTCATCCAGGGAACGGTGAAAAAAAAATACTTGGAAAATATTTATTGCGGATTGGATATCACGAATCAGTTCACGCAGGACAATTTTTATCTTATTTAAGAGCAATGAAAATTGATAGACCAAAAATATGGGATTGAAAAAACACTACAGCCAACATTAGTACTTAAACGTAAATCATTTTTATAAATTTAAGGTTAGTATAAATCCGAAAAGCTAGTGCATAAAAATCCACTACTTTTCAAATACAAAACCGTTGTGCGTAATTAAAAAAAACGATAATGAAAACACCTTTTAAGGTATTATTTATACTCTTCCTGACTATTTTTAGCACGAAATCTTTTTCACAGAAAATGGTTGAATATTACGAACCCGTAAAAAATGATAGTCTAAAAGTCGGAATAAGAGAAAAGGACTTTTTGCCTTTTATTCAAAAAGGTTATACTCTAATGCTTCCTGAAAATAAAGAAATTAAAGGCGTACTTATTTTCCTCGAAGACTCAAAGTATGACAAAAAGAATTTTAGTTCAAAGCAGATGTATAGTCAAGCATCTGAAAATAACTTTGCGGTATTGTCAATTTCAACCGAAACCCCATTAGACTTTTACTTTTCTAAATCATCTATGAATTATACTCATAATTTAATTCAAAAGGTTTTTAATAAACATAATTTACCTAATAAAAATATTTTCTTTTTAGGTGCAAGTTTAGTAGGTCATAGAGCGATGAAATATATTGAATTTATCAAAAAGGGAAATTATGATTTTCAGGTTAACATAAAAGGAGTTGTTATTTGTGATTTCACATTAGATTGGTTAAGAAAATGGCAACAACACAAACGAGATATAAAAATAAATCGAATTAACCTTTGGGAGCCAATATTTATGAATTTTATGTTGGAAACCTATTTGCAAGGCACGCCGAAAACTGCCCAAGATAAT
Organism: Algibacter pacificus; assembly: GCF_008033385.1. Lineage (GTDB taxonomy): Bacteria > Bacteroidota > Bacteroidia > Flavobacteriales > Flavobacteriaceae > Algibacter > Algibacter pacificus. The sequence continues at coordinate 135,445 of NZ_VOGY01000007.1, forward strand.
TACCACAATTTCTCGACGTATAGTTACTCTGATGAAAATAATGAAAATATTAAATTTTACAAAAATTATGCTGTTAGAGCTTACATTGAGCCTAAAATAAAATATAGACTAAAAAAATACTACAGAACCTTATATGAAAACAATTCGACTGACATCGTTGGATTTTTAGCTGAATTAGAACTTGCAGGAAATGAAAATACGGAATTAATTGTTTTACATCCGGATTATAATCAATCCGAAAATCGGAATACACAGACAACTTGGAATGAAATAAATAAAGATGAATTAATGGATTGGATAAATAAGCAAACGGAAAAATAACGAACGCCCAACACAGTATAAAATTTATTGCGGTTTAGTGCCTAACCAAAGGTCGTTGCGAGTTTGTTACGCCTGATTTTCCTGCGGAAAATCCTCGCACACAAACTCGCTATTATTCTTATACATCAACGTTGTGCCCAATTAAAAAATTCCGTTTCATTAGATAATTCAGAATAAATGATTGTATCTTTGATAGTATCAAATGATAGTATCACAAATGAAACCACCTTACGAAATAACATCGTCTATTTTAAAATTAATAACTTCGATTTCAGAAAAAATAGGAGAAGTAAATGCTAATTTATTAAACAGACCTTCACCTAAATTGAGAAAACAGAATAGAATCAAAACTATTCATTCTTCTTTAAAAATAGAAGGAAACACACTTACAGTAGAACAAATAACAGCACTTCTTGAAAACAAAAGAGTTATTGGCCCTAAAAAAGATGTTATTGAAGTTTTAAATGCAATTAAAATCTATGAAAACTTAGAAGATTATAATCCTTCAAATGAGAAATCCTTTTTAAAAGCACATCAAAACTTAATGGAAGGTTTAATTGAAAATTCTGGAAAATATAGAAATCAAAGTGTCGGAATTGTAAAAGGCTCAAAAGTTGAGCATTTAGCACCACCTTATGAAAATGTGCCATACTTAATGAAAGACCTTTTTGAATATTTGAAAAAATCTGATGAAATTGAATTAATTAAAAGTTGTGTGTTCCATTACGAAATGGAATTTATACATCCATTTTTGGATGGAAATGGTAGAATGGGAAGATTATGGCAAACTTTAATTTTAATGGAAAAATATCCAATCTTTGAGTTTTTGCCTTTTGAAACCCTAATTAGTAAAGACCAGGAAAAATATTATAAATCTTTAGCTGAAAGTGATAAATCTGGAAAGTCAACTAATTTTATTGAATATATGCTAAACGTTATTGATATTTCAATAAGTGAACTATTAGATTTCAATAATCGAACGTTAAATGAAAAAGATAGATTAGAATATTATGTTTCTTTAAATAAAACTGAATTTACAAGAAAAGATTATATGAATATTTTTAAAGATATTTCTTCAGCAACTGCAAGTAGAGATTTAAAGAAAGGATCTGAATTGGATTTATTTGAAAAAATTGGAGAAAAAAATAAGACAATCTATCGTTTAAAATAACTGGGCACAACAAAGTACTGTGGTAAAAAACAAGTAAAAAGGCATTAACTTTTCACTAAAACACTGCTATAATTATTATCATAGGTTAGTCCTGATTTTGCGATAGCAAAAGCCTGTTTTAAAAGCTTATTACAAACCGCTATTAAGGCTAGTTTTTTGCGCTTTCCTTTGGCTACTAATCGATCGTAAATTGCTTTGCAAGCATGGTTATATTTACAGGTATTAAAACTGTAGACTTGCGTCCTATAGATTAATTATTTACCTTGCCTTAAATACAAGATGCCCATACTAGGCACACACATTGTATAAAAATAATAGACGAGACAGTAGTCAATTTATGGCTTGCAACCCGCTTCAGCTTTCTTATAACTTGACAGGAATAAAGTCCAAAATTGGCTACTATTATACTAACCGTTAGGCAACATTAACAATACTGTATTTTAAAATTGAAAAATACCAATAACACATACCCTATTTTTATTCTGGGGATTATAATATGCTTATTTTCTTCTTGCTCAAATATAGAAACTGATAAAATAAAACATTCATTTAAGTATGCTATTAATGTTGAGCAAAGCATTAACGAATTTGGTAACGTAAAATATGAAACTTTTAACAATTTAAACCTTGGTTTCTTTAGAGGTAATTTATGGATAAAATTAGAAATTAAGAATGAAGAAAGTGAGAATAAATCATACATGTTTGTTAGTAATGATAGGTTTAATAGAAATTATGTTTTTTATAAATTCGATACGATTGATAATTCATTAAAATTAGTTCATCAAATAAAAGATACCTTAAAAACGGATTATAGAACATTTAACAACCCCAATCCAAACCTCAAGATAGATTTAGCACCAAATGAGAAAGCAACATTTCTAATTACATCAGCTAGTGACGGAAGAACAAAAGATGCAACCCCCAAAATAATGGCTTTAGAAAGTTATTTTAATTTTGTAAATGAAACCACCTACTGGAATATTGTTTTTTACGGAATAATCTTTTGTCTTTTACTAATCAATTTGTATCAATGGAATATCTATAAACAAAAAATCTATTTTTATTACATTTTTTACATAATATCTACTGTACTCGTATACTTGGGAATAGAAGGTTATTTGTATAATCTCAAGATAAATCAAATTATAATTGATCATTTTATATTTGTATCTGTTAAGTTGTGGGCGCTATCTTTAATTATTTACACATCTAAATTTTTAGAAATTCAAATAATAAATCCTAAATACTATAAATTTATTAAAATTGTTTTATTTGTAGTATTGGGTGGTACGCTACTCTACCAATTTTCTTTCTACAATTCTTCAATTCAGTATTTACACTATTTTGAAAATGTACTTTCATCACTTTGGTTACTATTAATAATTGGGATGATCCTATTCTCTGTAAAAACAAGACAGCTAGAATTGAAATACTACCTAATTCCCTTAGCTTGTTTTATTCTCTTCACTATCATTGGACTCATTGATGTTCATCTTCAAATTACATCAATTAATTCATTTACCTTTGTTAAAATTGGAGCTATTATTGAACTCAGTGGTTTTACTTATTTTATGACCGTTTTAATTAAGAAGAAACTCAAAAAAACAGAACGTTTAGAAAATGAGCTTCTTGAAAATAGAAAAAAACTACAAACGGCTTCGGAAGAATTAGAAGAAAAAGACAAAATTTTATCAACTAAAACAAACATTGAAAAAACGGATTTGATAAGTATTTTCAAGTTATTAGAAAACTCATTATCCACAGAAAACGAATGGAATGAATTTAAAGTAAAGTTTAATGAATTAAAACCTGAATTTCATAAAAAACTTTTAGCCCACCAACCTAATCTAACTAAATCAGAAATCAGACTTTTAACTTTGATAAAAATAGGATATTCTCAAAAAGAAATAGCAAACATACTATCTATAGCTCCTGATAGTGTAAAAAAAGCAAGAAGTCGGGTTCGAAAAAAAATGAATTTACCGAAAAATGTAAGTCTGAGAGAAATGTTCTCACAGCTTTAAAAGTACTATAAATAAGTCGATTATAGTTTTGTCCCCCGCTTTGTCCCCTTTGTAAATTACTAAAACACAGTTTTTACTTCTATGTTTGTTTTCCTAACATAAAAACAAACGAACATGAAAAAAACATTACTTTTTTTAACAGCTAGTTTTACATACGTTATAGGATATTCGCAAACAATCTTTACAGATAATAATATCGAATATACCGTAATCCCTTCTACTACGAATGTTAAAGTTTCAGGTTATAATACAACAGGAGGTGTTGTAAATATACCTGCCACTATAACAAATAATTCAACTAATTATAATGTTACAGTAATAGGAGAAAGTGCTTTTTTGAACAAATTTATAACAGGCGTTACTATTCCAGATGGAATTGTATCTATAGAATACCAAGCTTTTCGTGGCAATAACTTAACAAGTGTAACTATACCTGGAAGTGTTAACACTATTGGATCTAGCGCTTTTACTACTAATTTATTATTAACTAGCGCAACCATTGAAGAAGGAGTTGTAACCATTTCTAATAGTGCTTTTTTCTATTGTGGATTAACAAGTATAGTTATTCCAAACACTGTTACTTCCATAGGACACCAAGCTTTTGATGATAATGACTTAACCAGTGTAACATTAGGCAACAACTTAGAATCTATTGCATATGGTGCATTTCGGAATAATGAAATAACAACTCTAACGCTCCCTTCTAGTGTAACAACTATTGGTGCTCTTGCTTTTCAGAATAACCTTTTAACAGATGTTTATTCATTATCTACAACGCCGCCAACAATTGTGACAAGCGCTACATCTGACACTTTTGATACTAGAAGCAATATACATTTACACATACCGGCTAGCACCATGGGAGCTTACGTTACAGACCCTGGTGCCTTATGGACAAGTTTTAACCCTGTTACTGAAAATGCTGCATTAAGTGTTTCCGACTTTGAGTTAGCTAACGATATAAAAATCATCTCAAACTCAGATAGTATAAAAATATTCAATGCTAATAGCATTCACTTAAAAAACTATACTGTTTACAGTATTTCTGGAACTAAAGTAGCTACAGGCCCTGAAAATGAAATCCCAACTTCCTTTTTATCTAGTGGCATTTATGTTTTAAAACTTGAATTTGATAGAGGTGTTATGACAAAGAAAGTCCAAATTAATTAGCCAAGTATTATATAAAATACCACTAAAATGCAAGTGTCTAAATTTTTTAGAAAAATATAAATTAAAGCTGTTTTTAGTGGTATTTTTTTACACTGGTTATTTTGTTAGTTTTAAACATAATATAATTATTACCAAAGCTAGTAAAACAAGACTATGTTGTTATAAATATACCATAATTATAGTTTATGTTGTAATCTTATTTAGTTTAGCATGTTATGGGCCAGTAAATTTTAATACTATAAATCCTAATACACTTTTATACATAAGACCTCAAACTAAGCAGCACCTAAAATGATGGCGTTTTAATTCCAAGAATAGATAGTTTTTAACCATTGATCCAACTGCTACTTAAAACGGTTCAATCCATTTCTAACTGATGTATCTCATTTAACAAAGGGAGTATACGTTTACAAGCACATACGGATAAAGGGTTGTTAGTTCATGAAAAATTCATCAAAGTCCTTTACTCCCATGGCATTATCTTCTATTTTAAGCATAGGCAACAACAAGTGCTCCTATACGAATTTTGAAGTACATAACGTTCAGTCCTTCCTTACTTGTGAGTCCATCGGAGGTATTTCTGCTCATTTCCCGCAGGTACTATAACCGCTATTGACTTCCCCAAATAACTGCGGTAAAAACCAAGTAAATTATTCTTTAATAATTAAGGGTTAAAGAATAATATCTAAAAATAACACCTATTTTAGCGATTAATCTAGGGTTGACACCGTTTTTCATATGTTTTATTTTTCACCGAAAAACCATCGCCATCAATACTAGACTATTTTTATTTTTAACCATTGCACTTAATTAACCCCAATAAAAATGCACCATAAATTTCTTAACCTATTTTTTTTAACCATGTTTCTTTCACTAGGCGCTTCTTCTTTCGGACAAAAAAAAGCACCAACAACGGGCCCCGTTTTTGATACTATTGGAGCGGTATTCTCTATTGATAATTTAGATTTTATACCCGATACTTCGCAACACTTAAAAGCCATTTTTGATGTGGATAGAAAGCAAACTAAACCAAATGAAATCAACTCTATTATCTCGAGTTTGCACCGCTATTACAATATGCACGTACGCTACGGCATCCCAAAGGACCAAATTCATTTAGCTCTTGTTTTACACGGGAATTCAACTAAAGAAGCCCTATTATCTTCTGTTTACAAAGAAAAATTTAAAGTAGACAATCCTAATAAAGACTTAATTAAGTCTCTTTCGGATATTGGTGTCGAAGTATTTATATGTGGTCAATCCATGTCGTATAGCGGCTATACTAAAGAAGATTTATTACCCGAAGTTAAAGTGTCATTATCAGCCATGACCGTGTTAACCGTATATCAAATGAATAATTACGCCTTAATTAAATTCTAAATCCAAGCATGACAATCTCTAAACGACATGAAGAATTCGTTTAGCAAAAAGCGAATAAAGTGATCATTACTAAACATTTTAATTTTCTATAAATAGTAACCCTTGAAAGTAGGCAAATAATTGAAATTATAGGTGATACCCACAGATTTTCTATTCAATTTTTATTTATTAAATTAGGTGCTTAAGCATGCACAAAAACGTCTGTGAAAATATAAAATTATGAAAACAAAACTACTTTCTTTAATATTAATGACACTAACATTATTATTAACTACAAACCTATATAGTTTAACAGGTATTACTAAAAGTGAGCTCAATGATCTGGCTGATATAAAAAACGGAGTTAGTGACTTATCTTTTGTAGCTGATTATTGCGATGAAGATAATAATGGCGGAATAATGGATATACAAGAATTAGATGATACATTTTTTTTAACTTTAAATACTGGTGCTCTAATTTTAATTGAAATAGATTTGGATCAATTTTCAACAGAAATTGGATGGTCATTATCGCAAGAAGCTACAACACTTTTCTCGGTGCCGTATGGAACTTATACTGCAGGAAATATAACAGTAACTCAAACAATAACCGTTACAAAAAACGGTAATTATCAGTTTATTATTACTGATCTTTTTGGTGATGGTATGCAAGGAAACTCGTACCGAATAATAGTAGATGGGGTTACCGTTATCAATAGGACTTTTGGAACACCTACAGGTGCAACTACATTCTCACAAACAAATGATTTCTTAATTAATACAATTACAACACTAGGTACTACTACTAATTCATTTGATGATGAAATGATAGTTTATCCAAACCCAACTCATGATAGCTTTGAAATTTCATTCAATAACAATCAAAAGGCATTAAAGATTAATATCTATTCATCTTTGGGCCAATTAGTACAAACTGGAATTTTTAAAAACACTGACCAAATTCAGATGAATTTAAATCAGCCAAGTGGAACTTACATTGTTGAATGTATAAATGATATAGGAAATCAAACTGCTTTCAGATTAATTAAAAAATAAACTAACAAAAACGTTTGCTAACACTTAGTATAATTCATTGCTAGTGCTAGCCTTGCTAACTCTAGTCTCTACTAGTACCGTTAAAGGCAGAATATACAAGCTTCAAAATAAATAAGATCTGTATATTGTGAGTTTTACTAGTGTTAACGGGATAGACGGCTTTTTAAAAACTTTTAAAGAAACTCCCAAAAGATTATGGCTACTTAGTATGCTTCCCTTAAAATTAAATATCTATATTTCTTCTTTATTTAAATAAACCTACTCAATTATGAAAAAAATAGTTTCAGTGATATTAATAATGCTGTTGGTAATGAGCTGTAAAAACCCCACAGAAAAAAAGATTAAAAACACGGCAAAAGCAAATGAGTTTGCCATTGTAATTCATGGCGGTGCGGGTACTATTTTAAAGAAAAACATGTCGCCGGAAAAAGAAAAAGCATACCAAGAAAAATTAACCGAGGCCATTACCGTTGGACATAACATTTTAAAAAATGGCGGTACTAGCGTGGATGCCGTTATAAAAACAATTCAAGTTATGGAAGAAAGCCCTTTATTTAATGCTGGTAAAGGTGCTGTTTTTACACATGATGAAACCAATGAATTGGATGCTTCCATAATGACAGGAAACGATTTAAATGCCGGAGCTGTCGCTGGCGTATCGAATGTGAAAAGTCCTATTGCTTTAGCCAAAGAAGTTATGTTGCATTCGCCTCACGTCTTACTTTCGGGTCAGGGCGCTAGTGTTTTTGCAAAAGAACAAGGCTTAGAAATGGTAGATCCATCGTATTTCTACACAGAAAAAAGATTTGAATCCCTTCAAAAAATCAAAAAGAAAATGAAAGCAGAATTGGATCATAACACCACCACTGCTTTTTACGACCCCGACATAAAAGACGCGAAGTTTGGAACCGTTGGCTGTGTTGCTTTAGATAAAACCGGAAACATTACCGCAGGAACCTCAACCGGTGGCATGACTAACAAACGCTGGAACAGAATAGGTGACTCACCTATTATTGGAGCAGGCACTTATGCTAATAATGAAACCTGCGGCGTATCGTCAACAGGTTGGGGAGAATATTTTATTAGAGGTGTGGTAGCCTACGACATCTCGGCAATGATGGCCTATAAAGGCGTTTCTTTAAAAGAAGCTACAACAGAAGTTATTCAAAATAAATTAAAAAAACTTGGCGGAACAGGTGGCGTCGTGGCTATTGACAAATATGGAAACATGGTGTATGAATTTAACACCGCAGGCATGTACAGAGCAAGTATGAACGATAAAGGCGTATTAGACGTTAAAATTTATAAAGAATAAAACATGGCTTTTAACAGGCTTTTTTATTAGATATATTTTTTACTTTTTAGCTTTTATCTCCACCATACACTTAGTTAAAGCTGCCATAAAACTATATCTTATAAAATGATATTCCGTTTTTTTAAGGTCTTTAAATTACTTTTTTTAAGTGTATTTATATCTCCAAAACTCTAGCCAACCCTTCAAAATATTTCCATATTTTCCATTCCGTTTTTATTTATTAAATTAGGTGCTTAAAAACAGCTCACTAAACAGATAGAAACACCAACTATAAAAACTCCAATGAATAAAATTGTAATCGCCTTTTTCGCCCTTTTCTTATTAGCCCCTTTTAGTTTTGCCCAAACTTCGGAAAACGATAGTCAACAGGACATCAATCCAAATATCGAACTAAAACAAAAAATTGAAGAGTTAAATAAATTGTATAGCATTCTTAAAAATCAAGTCGATCACTCCAATGCAAAGCTAGACAATCAAGTGCAAGACATCAATTCCAGATTGGAACATTTTTCCGAAAACATCAATACCTCCTACAGTAAAATTGATAACAGAACCGGTTCTATTGAAGGCAAATTAAAAATAAGCGAAGCTGAAAAAAGAAAGAACTTTACCACCAGTGTAGAACGTAATATTGAAGTTCAAGAAAACTTTTCGCAATACATAAAATTTTATGGAGATAAATACAGCCAATTGGATGAAAAAGTCACCAGCGAAGAATTGTCTTTAGAATTAAGAAAAATAGTAAACCCACAATCCGGCTCTTTAGGGTTTAAACTAAGCGATACGCTTAACAATGTGCTATCGAAAAACTTAATGAATTTGGTAGACGAAGTTATCGTAGATAAAAAAGCCACCAAAGAGGAAATAAAGGAAAAAGTTAATAATACGGTAGGTGTGGTAACCTCTATTTTAGATAATAAAACAGTCACCGATATTGTTGGTATTATTCCTTACGGCACCAATATTAAAAATATGATTGGTACGGTATCGGGCTTAGTGATTAATCTGTTTGATAAAAAGAGTGTGAAAAAAGAGTTTCAGGAAAACTTTACGGCAAAAATATCCGACTATCAAAACCATGTAATTTCGGATATACGACCTATTTTGTCCTTTTACGATAACATTGCCAAACTAGATAGTGAATACCAAATTACACTGCAAACCATTCGTAACGATGTCGATGTTTTAGGTATTGAATTAAAAGAGTTTTGCATGGCCATGGAAGTACCTTTACAGAAAGTAAGCCCATCATTATCCATCAATAAAAATGATAAATTAAGAGAAATTACTATCGCCCTTGCCGATATATTTGAAGGCCTTAAAAATGATGAAGATTTAAACAAAAAGAACTTAGGTATATTAACCAATGTTTCTTTAGAAATAAAAAACAGATCTCGCGATTTGTTTAATCGTTACAGAGAAATTCAAGAAAATAAAATTAATGCCAATAATGAGTTTGTTAATGAATTTAAAAAGGTTGTTGAAGACAGCAAAATTACTTTAAACACCAACTATATTACTAAAAAATTAAACGATAAAAACATGGAACTTCTTGAAAAAATGGAAAGTAACCATGCCATTGATAAAACCGAATTTGAAAAGTATTTGAATAAAATTTCGGAATTGAATTAGGTAATAACTGGCTTCCCTAAAAAGGAATCGTTTATATACCGATTTTGCAACGTAACAAGCCACTATATAAGACCTAGCATCGCCAAAATAATAGGCGTTAATATGGCTGTAAATAATCCGTTTAAAATAAGTCCCATACTAGAGTAGGCACCAAAACGCTGACTTATAGCCATAGCTTGAGCCGTTCCTAGTCCATGGCCAGCAGTCCCCATAGATAAACTTCTAGACATTGGATTTTTCACATGTAAAAGTTGTAAAATTTTAAAACCCGCTACAGAACCAAAAATACCTACCATAACCACCATGGAAGCCGTAAGCGATGGAATCCCTCCAATTGACGATGAAATATCGATAGCCAGCGGTGTGGTTACAGACTTAGGGGCTATAGATAAAATCACCTCTTTTGAAGCGCCCAACCATTTGGCTATAAAAACCCCTGAAAGAATACCAACGATGGACCCCACTAATTGCGAAATAACAATAGGCATCACTTGTTTTTTTATTTTACTTAATTGCAGGTATAAAGGCACGCCCAACGCTACAATGGAAGGCTTTAGAAAAAATTCGATATATTTTCCAGCTTCATGATAGGTATCATAAGTAATACCGGCAGATTTCAAAATACATATTACCGCAATTATGGTTATTAATATGGGATTTAAAAGCACAGAATTGGTTTTATTTTGAAGTAACTTTGTTATCCAATACATACCCACAGTTATGGTTAATAACATATAAGGTTCGGCTATCAATTTCATTTTTTTCCTTTTTTTAGTTTCTTAGACCTTATTTTTCTCAACACTTGATGCGTAAAACTTGTGCTTACCAAGACTAAAAATGTACTCCCTATAATCGATGCCAATATGGGAAGTAATTCTTTTGAAATTAAATCAAAATAGCACATAATGGCCACGCCAGGAGGGATAAAAAAGAATACCATATTGTCTAAAAGAAAATCAGCAATACTTTGTATCGATTTAAGTTTAATAACTTTAAAATGAAGCGCGGCAGTTAACAACAACATACCGATAATACTTGATGGTATTTTAACACTTGTGAAGTAGACGATAATTTCACCAAAAGCAAGACATATTAGTATTATAAATAATTGTCTAATCATAACTATTTTTTTCTACTACAAAAGTAAGGTTCTATCAGAGGATAGCCTTAATAATTCCTATAGAATCCGCTCATTATTTCTTATTTTATTATATTGAAAAGAAAGCCCCTATAATAAAATGAAAAGCACTAAAACCTGATAAATAAAATGTATTTTTTATAGATAAACCACCGGATTCTTAAAAAAATTGATAACTTCGTTTTACTACAAATTCAAAACATAGAAACGGTTTTATTTTATAGAAACTAAACGCTCTAAAATCACCAAATTTAAAAACGAACAGGATGTTTAGACACCAAGGGAAAAGCAGAACCTTAAAACATAATCTGCGCATAGCCACCGTATTATCTTTTGTTGCTGGCATTGTAAATATCACAGGTTTTTTATACGCCAAACAATTAACAACAAATGTAACCGGCCATTTCGCCTTATTTATTTACGATATGGCTAATGTAAAATTTTGGAAAGGCACTATCTATTTTCTTTATATTTTTTCGTTTCTTTTTGGGTCGTTTTTATCCAGTTTTTTAATTGAAAAATATCGAGAAAATAAACAACTTAATGTTTTTGTTTTACCAACCATTATCGAATCTGTTATTTTAATATCTATTGGGATATTGGGCGATAATACGGGTACAGATTTTTTAAATCTTATTGTGTGTTTATTGCTGTTTGCCATGGGGATTCAAAACTCGTTTGTAACTAAAATATCGGATGCCGTTGTAAGAACCACACATTTAACAGGGCTATTTACCGATTTAGGTATTGATCTTTCTCATTTATGTTTTCCGAAATCGTACAAAAACAGAACAACTATTAAAGCGAATATTAAACTTCGTATTTATATTATTCTATTCTTTTTCTCTGGCGGATTGTTTGGTGGATTTTTATATTCTGAAATTAATTTGAAGCTAAACACCTTAATTTTTGGTGCCTTATTTTTACTACTCAGCTTATTTTTCGATGATTTTAGATATAAAGTTATAAAAACAAGACGACGATACACCCGTTAAAAAAACAAACTAACTTCCAAAAACAGACCTTTCTCCCTGCGTTAGGGATTGTAGTGAAAAGCCCACAGCCTGACGAAGGAAGTGCGAGGACTTGTAGCGTAAAGCCCGACCTTTATCCTGACCTTATTTCAGGATAAAGGTAACGCCCAATTTATTTTACAAATGGCCTCCTAGATTTTATCGGTTTCTCCAGAAAAATGGGGTAAATAATATGAGTACGGTAAAGAGTTCTAAACGCCCGATAAGCATTAAAAAGGATGCCCACCATTTTGCTAGTGGCGGTAGTGCGGCGTAGTTATTTACGGGACCAAAATCGCCCAAAGCAGGCCCAACATTCCCGAGACTAGATGCGGCTAAACCAACTGCCGAATCGTATTGAATGCCGAACATAGAAAACACTAGCGCCCCAATAATAAAAGACAGCATATAAAGGATAAAAAAGCCAAGCACATTAAACACGATATCTCCAGAAACGGCACGTTTATTATAACGAACAGGTAAAATAGCGTTGGGATGCAGGGTGCGTTTAAACTCTAAAAAGCCATTTTTAATAAGTATTAAATGACGCACTACTTTTACACCACCCGAAGTGCTTCCTGCCGAACCTCCCAAAAACATAAGTCCGAAAAAGAACACCACCAAAAAGGACGTCCAAAGGGTGTAATCTGCCGACACAAAACCGGTAGTAGTAATTACCGACAAAACTTGGAAGAGCGCATGCCTAAAAGCACTTTCAGCTTTTCCCCAAACCATAGGGTGCTCTATACTCGATATGGAAGCATCGGCTTTAAAATAAATAATTACGGCTGCTATTACCGTGAATATTATGATAAATCTGGTATAGAATTTAAACTCTTCGTCTTCTATAATTTTTTGAACTTTACCTTTAAAAGCGAAATAACTCAACACAAAATTTATCCCTGCCAAATACATAAATAGGATAATGATATACTGTATAATAGGCTGATCGTTCCAATAGGCTACACTGGCATTTTTGGTTGAAAACCCGCCGGTGGACAGCGTGCACATAGCATGATTGATAGCATCGAAAAAGGACATACCTGCCAAGTTTAAAAGCAAGGTTTCTGCGGCGGTATAGCCAAAATAAATAAGCCATAAACGCTTGGCTGTGTCTGTAATGCGCGGATGCAATTTATCGGCACTTGGGCCTGGCGCTTCGGCTGCAAAAAGCTGCATCCCTCCAATTCCAAGCAAGGGTAAAATAGCGATGGCTAGCACAATAATGCCCATCCCTCCTATCCAGTGGGTTAAACTTCGCCAAAACAATACGCCTTTTGGTACGGCTTCAATATCGTTTAAAATAGAGGCTCCTGTGGTGGTATAACCCGACATGGTTTCGAAAAAGGCCTCGGTAAAACTAGGAATACTACTGGTGAAAATATAAGGTAATGCCCCAAAAACAGACATAATAACCCAGCCAAAAGTTACCACAATATACCCTTCGCGTTTGTTCATTTCTTTGTTATGGTGCCTGGTTAAAAACATAGAAATAACGCCTACCAGTAAGGTTGCAACACCGGCTAAACTAATTTCTAAGGTAACCCCATCTTTATAAAGAAAACCGACTAATGCCGATAGCAACATAAAACCCCCATTAAATAATAGTAAGAGTCCTAAAAAATGAAAAATAATTTTGTAGTTTAATTTCATGTGGGCGTTTATGTTTTTTTGTGTAATAGTTTTTTTGTATTAGGTAGCGTGTTAGTACACAAATACTTTATCGACTAAAATAGCGTTATTAAATTAACAAGACAAATATAAGTTAGACGAGTCTTTCATTGTTTTTTATTTACGCTGTGATACAAAAGTTTTATTTAATATATTTGTTTGTATCAGAAGTATATAAAAATATTTTAATGCAATTACTTCATACAATTGAAGATGTTCATAAAGTTTTTGACACGTAAGGAAGTAGTCCGTTACTTGTAACTTGCGATGATTTCAGAGATTGGGTATGTAAGTATGATAGGTTTCCTAAATATTTGTTTAACGAGTTGATAGCATCTGAATTTGCTAAAATATGGGGAATTAAAACACCCGAAACTTGTTTTATCAATGTTAAAAGAGAACATATACCAGATAAAAAATTTCCACAATTACAGTTAGGTTGGTTTGAAAAGGATTGTTTCGGGTCTTTGTATTTAGAAACTTCTAAAGAATTAGACCACACTATGGTGTCTATGTTTAAAGAAAAATCTTTTAGAGATAAAATAGCTGATAAGACCGATTTTTTAAAAATAGCATTATTTGATATTTGGACAGCAAATGAAGATAGGAATCACAACAACTTTAATTTACTGTTATATGTTTCTCCTGATAATATGAGTTTTTTCTATGCAATAGATCATGTAAATATTTTTAATATGACATTTCTTGATTATGGAATAGCAGAATTGACTGAGGATGATTCAATAATTAAGACTGATATAGCAAAAATTTTATTTGGAAAAGACAGGAAATTAACAGCCATTGTGAATAACTTGGTTGAAATGTTATACATTTGTACCAAAGAATGTGAAAATAAATTAGACGATATTTTAGATTTAGTACCTGGCTCTTGGAATATCGACAAAATCTTAATTAAGAAAAGAATTATTGATAATTTATTTTCTAATGATTGGAAAAATCAATGTGAATCGAACTTTAGAGAGTTTATACAATCTTTTGTAGCTAATTAAAATGAAAACTATTTATTCAATACTTTACGTTAATTTGAATACTACTCTTAATGAAAGAGTTAGTATAGGCGTTCTTGTGTCTAATGGTTCGAAAAATTATTTTAAATTCTCTTCAGACAAGCTTTCTGCTTTTAAAGGTATTTTAAATAGTGAGAGATATGGTTTAGTTAAAAGTTACCTTAAGTCTTTTGATAAAGAGATTGTTTCTGATAATATAGTTGACTCTAATAAATTATTTATTAAAGGAGATTTTAAGAATGATTGGATTAATGAGAGTTATTTAGTTTATCTTTCTAGATATTCAAATAATATTATTCA
Organism: Algibacter pacificus; assembly: GCF_008033385.1. Classification (GTDB taxonomy): domain Bacteria; phylum Bacteroidota; class Bacteroidia; order Flavobacteriales; family Flavobacteriaceae; genus Algibacter; species Algibacter pacificus. The sequence goes on from NZ_VOGY01000007.1 coordinate 150,643, forward strand.
GTTTTCTGAACCAAAAACGATTGATGTAGATTTAAATGATAATACATTTAGAAGAATTTTTGAAAAATATATTTTTAAATTTTCTGATGACTCGAATGTTGAACCTGAATTTAATGTTCATTCTATAGTCAAAAAACAATTATTTCCTAAAATTCAAGAGAAAGTTAACATTGAAAAGACATTGACCTCTGATGATTTTGAAAATTTATTTGCACCAATAGATATAGATTTTATAGGTGTAAATGGAATACCTGTTGCTGGTCAAACAATAGATTTTGATAAAAAACATTATTACCTTGAAAATGATGTTACCCGATTTGTTTCATTAACAAAAGCTATCGAATTAGAAGGTGACTCTAGAGGAAAATATTTTGTTTTAGGAAGAGAACCCCAAAAGAAAATAAACAAAAATCATTTGCTCTGGGAACATATTAGAAATACTGAATTTCTAGAGTTTGTTGATATTAGCGAAGTTGGAATTATTGAAGATTATATTCAAAAAAATAATGTTAGACCTTTTTTTGATTAAAATTTGACATTAAGAATTTAGATTGCTTTACTTTCTTTTTTTCAGAATTTCTGATTAATATTATTTCCTTAATTCTTAAAACTTGCAGCAAAATTAACGGAGAGAATTATGCAAATTCAGTAATATTCAATTTTATTATTAATTACATTTTCTATTATTTCTTTAATTTCTTCTGGACTCATAAAGGTTCATTTTAGCATTACCCACAACCCGAGTATTACAATATTCATCATTTTAACGAAATAATTTTTCAACCCCTTTTATAGATTGCAATAAACTACAAACAACAACGCGGTCTCCAGCTTCAATTTTAAAATCACCTAAAGCAATAACGCCCAATCCATTGCGGATAACGCCGCCAATAATAGCAGAACGCGGAAAATCGACATTTTTAATAATTTTATTACAGATCTCCGATGTTGATTTTACTTCAAACTCTAAAAGCTCGGCATTCATATTACTAAGCTTGGTCATGGCAACAACTTCCCCTTTTCTAATATATCTAAAAATATTATTTGCAGCTAGTAGTTTTTTATTGATTAAGGTTTCGATACCAATAGAATGCGATAACTCAAAATAATCCATATTTTCAACCAAGGCAATGGTTTTTTTAACCCCTTTAGATTTGGCAACTAAACAGGACATAATATTAGTTTCGGAATTTTTACCTACGGCAATAAAAGCATCCATATCGCTAATATTTTCTTCTTCCAATAAATCGACCTTTCGGCCATCACTATGCAGTACCAAAACCTTTGGTAGCTCGTCGGCAATATCGAAAGCCCGTTCTTTATTTTCTTCTAACAGTTTTACATTAAATCCTTTATCGGAAAGGGATCGCGCTGTTTTAAAACCAATTTGGCTCCCCCCTAAAATCATCACGTCTTTAATAATTCTGTTAGGTTTTCCTGTAAGTCGGCACAACTCATCTTCACCACCTTTAGAGGTTACAAATACCACATGATCGCCACGTTGAAACTCCGTATCGCCACGTGGAATAATAGTATATTGAGTACCAAAACGCTGAATAGCAATAGGTACAAAGTGTAATTCTGGAAATATTCTAGCCGCCTCTTTCACCGTTTTTCCCACAAAGGATGCGCTGCTTCTTAAGGTAAGTCCAATCATCATTAAGGCGCCATTTTCAAATTCATAAGAATCATTAAACGACGATTGTTTAAGTGATAATTCAATCTCGGAAGCCGCTAAGGCCTCAGGCGAAATTAATTCGTCTATTCCAAATTTGGTAAAACCAACTTCATCTTTATGATGGATAAATTCGGTATTAGAAATTCTAGCAATGGTACGTTTAGAACCCAACTGCTTCGCCAACACACACACCGTAATATTCGTGGTTTCACTTGCTGTTACGGCTATTAACAAATCGCTAGATTCTACTCGAGATTCTTTTAAAATAGATATAGAAGTGGCATCGCCCTTAATAACTCTAATATCTAAATGATTATCAGCGTAAGCTAAACTCTCCTTGTTGGTATCTATTAAAGTAATTTCTTGAGACTCGTACGAAAGGAGTTTTGCTAAATGAAACCCAACCTCGCCAGCTCCTGCTATTATTATTTTCATTTGTAATGCTTCAGGATAAAGTGTTGCAAATATAGTGCAAAATAAATATTTGTTTCTGTATTGAAGTAATAAGTAGAATATGCACCCATTTGAAAATCTACATTATAAACCAAAATCTAACCTAATGATACCAATAAATTTAATAAATTTGACTGCGTAAAACAGCAGAACCTCCTATTCACTTTACGGAATATTATAAAGTAGAAATAATTTATGTAGGTTTGCCAAAAAATTAAAGATTTGTCGAAAATTAAACCATACAAAGACAGCGATTTAGGTAAAAAAGAACAAGTTACCCAAATGTTTGATACTATTTCTGGAGATTATGACGGGCTAAACCGTGTTATTTCTTTTGGAATTGATATAAAATGGCGGAAAAAAGTTGTTAAAATCGTTAAGGATAGCAACCCGGATAGCATTTTAGATGTTGCCACCGGAACAGGAGATTTAGCGATTAATTTAGCTGAAACTAATGCTTCTAGAATTGTTGGTTTCGATATTAGCAATGGTATGCTAGAGATTGGCAAAACTAAAGTGACTAAGAAAGGTTTAGATTCTAGAGTTGAAATGATTTTAGGCGACGGTGAAAGTATGCCTTTTGAAGACAATAGTTTCGATGCCATAACCGTGGCTTTTGGGGTGCGTAATTTTGAATCTTTAGAAGATGGTTTAAAGGAAATTTACAGAGTGCTAAAACCTAAGGGGACTTTTGTAATTTTAGAAACCTCGATGCCAGACAAAACACCTTACAAGCAAGGCTATTATTTTTATACCAAAAATATTTTACCACTTATAGGAAAATTATTCTCGAAAGACCGCAGTGCTTATAAATATTTATGCGAATCGGCCTCGGTTTTTCCTTATGGAGAAGCTTTGAACAATATTTTACGAAAAATTGGGTTTATAGATGTTGAAGATTTACCACAAACTTTAGGTGTGGCAACAATTTATAAATCGAGTAAGTAGTATTTATGAAACAGGCTTTTGCATTATTTGCATTTTTATTTCTTTTTCAAACATCGAATGCGCAACTTTTTAAAAAAGAAAAGATAACCTACGATGCCAACCAAGGACGTGGCACCACAGATTTTAAAAGATTTCGTTGGGGGTATTTTTTAGGCTTTAATAATTACGATTTCAATTTTGACTACAACCAAGATTTACAAGATATTTATGTAAAAACAACGACCGGTTTTAATGTGGGATTAATAGGAAATATGCGTATTAATAATTTTTTAGATTTACGCATAGAACCCGGTTTAAACATTACAACAAGAGAATTAAACTACAGTACCACCTATTTTCTAGACGAAGAACCTCGAGACATTGATTTAATACGCGAAGTAAAATCGACCTATATCCATCTACCTCTATTATTAAAAGTTTCAACAAAACGAGTTAGTAACTTTAAACCTTTTATTGTAGGTGGGTTTTCTGTGGCTTTAAACTTATCGAGTAATCAAGATAACCCGAACGATAATAAAAATGGTGAATTTAGATCTATTAAAAACCCAACATTTTACGAATTAGGATTTGGAATAGATTTCTATTTACACAATTTTAAATTTTCCCCTTCCATTCGTGGCGTATTTGGTTTAAATGATGAATTGGTTAGAGACGAAGACCCCAATAGTCCTTGGACAAGTAATGTACATAGTATGAAAACCAGAGGTCTTTTTGTTAATTTCACCTTTCAATAAAAATAAAACAGCCAAAATAAGTTCACCTTTTTTACTGTAAACTGAGACCGCTACTAAGACTGTGACTGAGACTGAGACTGTGACTGTGACTGTGACCGCGACTGCAAACTTAAACCTCTACCCCCGTCTAAATTCACTTAACAAAATAGCGGTTGCCGTAGCCACATTTAAGCTTTCCGTAGCTTGCAAATCGCCAAATCTTGGAATGGTTATTTTCTCTGTAATTAAAGCTTCCACAGTTTTAGACACGCCGTTAGCTTCATTCCCCATGACCAAAATTCCTTGTTCTGGCAATGCTATTTTATAAACCTCATCGCCGTCCATAAAGGCGCCGTAAATAGGTAAATCTACATCATTAAAAAAGGTTTCCAAATCCACATAACTAATATTCACCCGGGTAATAGACCCCATAGTAGCTTGTATCACTTTTGGGTTAAAACAATCCACTGTAGCTTTACTACACACCAATTCTTTAACGCCAAACCAGTCGCAAAGTCTAATGATAGTTCCTAAATTCCCAGGGTCGCGCACATCGTCCAAAGCTACAATTAATCCTTTGGTATCAATAGGGGCTTGTTTTGGAATTTCAAAAACAGCCATGGCTTTATTTGGTGTTTTCAAAAAACTAATACGCTTTAAATCGGTTTCAGAAATTAAAACCTCATCTTTGGCATCAATCTTGAACGATTCCGTCGTATATAATACGTGGAGTTTTAAATGAGACGCCAACAGTTCTTTTATTGTTTTAACCCCTTCAACAACAAAAAAACCTAGGTCCTGTCTATATTTTTTTTGCTTTAAACTCGTTATTAATTTTATTTGGCTTTTACTTAGCATGCCTTTTTTAAATTTTTTATAAAGAAAAAGAAAATATTAGTAACATTGGCCTTGACCATAATTTTTAAGTTGAAAAAATGTATTTTTGAACGCCTAACATATATTTTAATTATTTTTTTCAGTTGAAATAAACTTTAAACAAATTTAACCCCTATTAACTATTAGCACATTTGAAAGCTCAACTCAAAAATATATTAATTTTAATAGTTTGCTTTTCCGGACTTACCGCATGTAACACTTTAAAACGAGTTGCTGAAGATGACCATATACTTTCGGAAAACACGATTCTTGTTAATGGTAAAAAAGAAAGCTCGGAAACTCTAAACAATTTGCTTTACCAAAAACCGAACACTAAAATTCCGTTTTTAGGGCTCCCTTTACGCTTAGTTATTTATAATTTAGCCCGACCAAATATAGATTCTATTATAGATGCTCGGCTTAATTCTAGACCCAATAAACAAAAACATTTAGAAAATTTCTTATCAAAAAAACAACTCAATAAATATTTAGACTCTAAAAAAGCATTTAATACTTGGTTAAAAAAAACAGGTGAAGCTCCCGTTATTGTAAACGAATTAAAAACAAAAAAATCGATAACCCGCCTAAACGATTACTACATTAATAACGGCTGGCTAGATGTAGAAACTAATTACACCATTAATAACACCAGTGATAAACGCGCAAAAATTGAATACCAAGTAAACACGGGAAAACCTTTTATTATAGATTCCATTACCACAAATATTAAATCGCCCATTATTGATACACTGTATCAAAAAATAAAAAAGGAAAGTTTAATTAAAAGTAATGAGCAATATAAAACCTTAAATTTTGAACAAGAACGTGAGCGCATAGCAAACAATATTAGAAATTCTGGTGTGTACCACTTTAGCCCCGATTATATTACGATGGATATTGACACCATTGGCACCAATAAAAAAATGAATGTTGGCATCCATATTCAAGATCGTGCCATTAGAAATCAAGACTCTATAACTCGGGTTCCTTTTAAAATTTTCACCATTAGAGATGTTAATATTATTACCGATTACTCTTTTGAAAACCGTGGAAAACCTTTTCAAGATTCTATAAAATACAATGGCTATAATATTTATGCTTACAATAAAATAAAATATAGACCCCGAGCCCTTACCGATGCCATGTTTATTAATGTAGGTACCATTTTTAAAGATTTAGACCGAACAAGAACAAACCGTCACCTTAACGAGCTACGCACCTTTAAATACCCAAACATTGAGTATTATGAACATGAAGACCATACGCTAACCGATACCATTAGGCTTACACCATTAAAAAAATTCAACTTTGGTTTTAGTACCGATGTGTCTAAAAGCAATATTCAAAATTTCGGATTTTCCATAAATCCAAGTTTACAAATACGAAATATATTTAGAGGCGCTGAAACCTTTCAAGTTTCAGGAATAGCATCTATTGGATCTTCCATTGATAAAAATAATCCCAGCGATCCTTTTTTTGATATTAATGAATTTGGCATCGATTTAAAATTAACCATTCCAAGGTTACTTTCGCCTTTTTATACCGAGCGTATTATCCCCAAATACATGTCGCCCAGTACAAGTATTAGTTTATCAACTACGAGCCAAACTAATGTTGGCCTCGATAAAGAAACCTTTAGCGGTATGTTTAGCTATAAATGGAAACCTAATAATAGTGCTACCAACAAATTAGATATTTTCAATATTCAGTATATTAATAATCTCAACATAAAAAATTATTTTAGAGTCTATTCAACTTCTTTCAACACTTTAAACGGCATCGCTCAAGATATTGGTTACATTTCCGATGATGCAGATTTAAACGTCCCAAATCCCGACAACCCAAATAACGAAGCCGATGCTTTTATAGCCTACGCCCTTGCCGATGATACACCTTCGGAAATATCAACCAGTCAATTATCAACCATTCAAGCTATAGACGAACGTAAAACACGGCTTACCGAAAACAACTTAATTTTATCATCTGCTTTTAGTTTTACACAAGACGGACGAACGAATATTTTTGACGAAGATTTTTCAATCTTTAAATTTAAAATCGAACTCGCTGGTAATTTATTATCCAGTGCATCCAACCTATTAGGACTTAGCAAAGACGAAAAAGGACGATACGAATTACTAAACGTAGCGTTTTCACAATATGTAAAAACAGAATTAGACTATACCAAACATTGGGATTTAGGAAGCAAAAACGTACTCGCTATGCGTAGCTTTTTCGGTATTGCTATTCCTTACGGAAACTCTACAAGTATTCCGTTTTCAAAGAGTTTCTTTGCTGGTGGCCCCAATGATAATCGCGCCTGGTCGGCCTATAATTTAGGCCCAGGAAATTCGCAAACCACAAATGAGTTTAACGAAGCCAACCTTAAAATTGCCCTAAATTTAGAACACAGGTTTAACTTATTCGGAAACTTAAACGCTGCTTTTTTTATAGATGCTGGAAACATTTGGAATGTATTTGACGACGTAGAAACCGAAGGTGCGACCTTCGATAACTTCAACTCATTAAAAGATATCGCCATAGGTTCTGGAACCGGTTTACGCTACGACTTTAGTTTCTTTGTTTTTAGGTTCGATGTTGGCTTTAAAACCTATAACCCATCCAACGAAACTCAAAAACGTTGGTTTAACGAATATAACTTCTCCAATGCCGTGTATAACATTGGCATAAACTACCCTTTTTAACCCTCTATTTATTTCTATTTTCACTATAACGTTTTAGTAAAATTTACATTTTTCAACACAATAAATACAAAGGTTTTATTTAAAAATTCATTACTTTTGATAACTTAGTAATTATAAATAAATAATTTAAAATGGGACACAATATAAAACCAGGTGTAGCTACAGGCCTAGAAGTACAAGCAATTTTTAATCACGCTAAAGCAAACGGATTCGCTTTACCTGCCGTAAACGTAATTGGATCGGATACCATTAACGGTGTTTTAGAAACAGCAGCCGAATTAAATGCGCCAGTAATAATCCAATTTTCTAATGGTGGTGCGCAATTTAATGCAGGTAAAGGCTTAAGCAACGACGGTCAAAAAGCAGCAATTGCTGGTGGTGTTGCAGGTGCAAAACACGTACACACTTTAGCCGAAGCTTACGGTGTTCCAGTAATTTTACATACCGATCACTGTGCTAAAAAATTATTACCTTGGATCGATGGTTTATTAGACGCTAGTGAAGTGCACTTTAAAGAAACTGGAAAACCATTATTCAGTTCTCACATGATTGACCTTTCTGAAGAGCCAATTGAAGAAAACATCGCAATTTGTAAAACATACCTAGAACGCATGTCTAAAATGGGCATGACACTAGAAATCGAATTAGGTATTACAGGTGGTGAAGAAGATGGTGTAGATAATTCAGATGTTGATGATTCTAAATTATACACACAACCAGAAGAAGTTGCTTACGCTTATGAAGAATTAAGTAAAGTAAGCCCACAATTTACAATTGCAGCAGCTTTTGGAAATGTACACGGTGTTTACAAACCAGGAAACGTAAAATTAACACCGAAAATCTTAAAAAATTCTCAAGAATTTATCACTAAAAAATACGGTGTAGAAGAAAACCATATCGATTTCGTATTCCACGGTGGATCTGGTTCTACTGTAGAAGAAATTAGAGAAGGAATTAGCTACGGGGTTATCAAAATGAACATCGATACCGATTTACAATATGCTTTTATGGAAGGTATTCGTAACTACATGGGAGACAAAGCGGAGTATTTAAAAGCTCAAATTGGAAACCCTGACGGATCTGATGCTCCAAACAAAAAATATTACGACCCAAGAGTTTGGTTACGCGAAGGTGAAAAAACCTTTGTTACCCGTTTAAAGAAAGCTTTTGAAGATTTAAACAACATAAACACCCTATAAATTTAGGTCGTTTTAACACATATATAATAAGGCTCTGCATCGCGCGGAGCCTTTTTTACGCTTAATTAACTGTATTACAAACAATTAAACTATAAAAACTAATAAAATGACTTTGGCGTTACCGCAAAATTAAAAAAAGGTTTAATTTTGCGGTCAGGCTTTCCGCTGTATCTTTTTTGTTTTACTTAAAATGGCTTACCATTTCAAATAAAACAAAAAAGGATGCCGCATCAATCCTTAACGCAGTTAACGGCTTAATATTAAAGCTTTAAACTTTAAAACACACATTACTATGTCTTGGTTTAAAAGAAAAACAAAAGGTATTACTACAACTACGGAAGAAAAAAAAGACACACCCAAAGGGCTGTGGTATAAATCTCCAACAGGTAAAGTTGTTGATGCCGAAGAATTAGAAAAAAACTTTTACGTAAGCCCAGAAGACGGCTACCACGTAAGAATAGGAAGTAAAGAATATTTCGAAATCCTTTTCGACGATAATACATTTAAAGAATTAGATAAAAATCTAGATTCTAAAGATCCCTTAAAATTCGAAGACACTAAAAAATATCCAGCGCGTTTAAAAGCCGCACAAGAAAAAACAAACCTAAAAGATGCCGTACGCTGCGCCGTAGGAAAATCTAAAGGAAAAGACCTTGTAATAGCTTGTATGGATTTCGCTTTTATTGGTGGATCTATGGGTAGTGTTGTTGGAGAAAAAATTGCACGCGCTGCCGATTATTCTTTAAAAAACAACCTACCATTAATGGTCATCTCAAAATCTGGAGGAGCAAGAATGATGGAAGCGGCATTATCTTTAATGCAATTAGCTAAAACATCAGTAAAACTAGCTCAATTAGCCGATGCTGGTATTCCATACATCTCGCTTTGTACAGACCCTACAACAGGAGGCACAACCGCATCCTTCGCTATGCTAGGCGATATCAATATTAGTGAACCAGGCGCCTTAATTGGCTTCGCAGGGCCTAGAATTGTACGCGATACTACTGGAAAAGAATTACCAGAAGGTTTTCAAACCGCAGAATTTTTATTAGAACACGGTTTCTTAGATTTTATTACCCTAAGAAAAGATTTAAAAAGCAAAGTAAATCAATACATCGATTTAATTACAAATCAACCGTTGAGAGCTTAAAAACACGTAACAAAGGAAATTCAAAATTTCTAATAGAACAATTTATTCTTCATTAGAAAAAAATTAAAATATAAAAAAAGCGTTTCAAGATTTTGAAACGCTTTTTTTATCACTTATAACTTCGAAATTACTAAAGCTCTAATGCTTTTTTAACATCGTTATCCATTAATAATTCTATTGGGTTTTCTAAAGCTTCTTTTACAGCAACCAAGAATCCTACACTTTCCTTACCATCAATAATTCTATGGTCGTAAGATAAGGCCACATACATTATTGGACGAATAACCACCTGCCCATCTACAGCAATAGGACGCTCAACAATGTTGTGCATACCTAAAATACCACTTTGTGGTGGATTAATAATTGGTGTAGATAACATACTTCCAAAAACACCTCCATTAGTGATCGTAAAGGTTCCTCCGGTCATTTCATCAACTGTAATTTGCCCGTCTCTTGCACGAAGTGCTAAACGTTTTACTTCAGATTCCACGCCTCTAAACGATAAGTTTTCGGCATTTCTAATAACTGGAACCATCAATCCTTTTGGACCTGAAACGGCAATACTAATATCGCAAAAATCGTATGATAACATTTCTTTACCATCCATCATAGAATTCACTGCTGGATACATTTTTAACGCTCTAACCACCGCTAAAGTAAAGAAACTCATAAACCCTAAACCAACGCCATGTTTGGCTTTAAAGGTTTCTTTGTATTCTGATCGTAATGCAAAAATAGGCGACATATCAACTTCGTTAAACGTCGTTAACATAGCCGTTGTATTTTTCACCTCAACTAAGCGTTCGGCTACTTTTCTACGCAACATAGACATTTTACTTCTAGAAGTACCACGGCTACCACCTGTTGGGGTTCCCATAGAAGGCACTGCTTTTACAGCATCCTCTTTAGTGATACGTCCTGCTTTCCCTGTACCGGTAATCGAGGCTGCATCAATGCCCTTTTCAGCCAAAACTTTTTTAGCTGCTGGACTTGCAGAACCTGTAGCATAGGTTTTAGTTTCCGCCGCTTTTGGAGCTTCCACTTTTGGTGTTTCTACCTTAGCTTCTGCTTTTGGTGCTTCACCACCTGCTGGTTTTTCTGCGCTTGTATCAATTAAACAAACTACAGCTCCAACTTCTACAGCATCACCTTCTTCCGCTTTAAGTGTAATAGTCCCACTCACTTCCGCTGGTAATTCTAAGGTTGCTTTATCACTATCAACTTCTGCAATAGCTTGGTCTTTTTCAACGTAATCGCCGTCTTCAACTAACCAAGTCGCTATTTCTACTTCTGTAATAGATTCGCCTGGTGAAGGCACTTTCATTTCTAAAATCATTTTTTATAATTTTAATGGTATATGAATTTTATTTTTTTTTAATTTCCAAAAACTTCGTCAATAACACGACGTTGTCTTCGTTTATCTCTAGTACTAGATCCTGGCGCTGGTACAGAATTAAAAGGACGCGATGCTACTTCTAGCTTCACTAAATCCATGCGCTGTGCCATGTGCATCCAAGCTCCCATATTTTTTGGTTCTTCTTGAGCCCAAACATAGGTTTCTACATTTGAATATCTATCTATAACGCTTTGTATTTTTTCTAAATGTAGTGGAAATAATTGCTCTATTCTTACTAGTGCAATATCTTCTCGTCCAAGTTCTTCACGTTCCGCCAATAAATCGTAATAAAATTTACCTGTACAGAACACTAATTTCTTAACGTTTGTTGGGTTAATGGTATCATCGATAACTTCTTCAAACTGACCATTTGCTAAATCTTTAATACTAGACACCGCTTTTGGATGACGCAATAAACTTTTAGGCGTGAAAACAATTAAAGGTTTTCTATAATTACGTTTCATTTGGCGACGTAACAAGTGGAACATATTTCCAGGTGTGGTACAATCGGCAACCGTCATATTATCCTCTCCACATAATTGTAAGTAACGTTCTATTCTTGCCGATGAATGCTCCGAGCCTTGCCCTTCATAGCCATGTGGTAATAATACAACAATACCATTTTGAGATTTCCATTTATCTTCCGCAGCCGATAAATATTGATCGAATATAATTTGAGCACCGTTACTAAAATCACCAAACTGAGCTTCCCATATAGTTAATGTATTCGGATTTGCCATCGCATAACCATAATCGAACCCTAACACACCATATTCTGATAAAAAGGAATTATAAATATCCATTTTACCTTTATTTTCTGGGTTGGTATTTAAAAGATTAATACGTTCTTCTGAAATTTCGTCGCGTAAAATAGCATGACGGTGACTAAATGTACCACGTTCTACATCTTGTCCAGAGATACGTACATTAAAACCTTCTTCAAGTAAACTTCCATAAGCTAAGGTTTCTGCCATACCCCAATCTAAGGTATCGGTTTCAAAAACCATTTTAGCACGTCCAGCAAGAATACGTTCTGCTTTACGCAAAAACTTAACACCTTCTGGTACTGTAGAAACCACTCTAGAAATCCCTTCTAAACGCTCCTTAGAATAGGTTGTATCTTCTGGTTTTAACATAGATTCTATTCCCTGACGTTCAAAACTATCCCAACGTTCTTGCATAAATTCGCGAACTACCGAAGATTTTGATTCTTTAGCTTTTGCGTATTCTCCTTCTAATGTTCCTTTAAAATCTGAAATAATTTTATCAACATACGCTTGATCAATCGTTTTTTCAGCGATTAATTTATCGGCATAAATTTTAAATGGGTTAGCATGTTTCGAAATTTGTTTATATAACTTAGGCTGGGTAAATCGAGGTTCATCACCTTCATTATGGCCATATTTTCTATAACCTAATAAATCGATATACACATCTTTTTTATAACGCATTCTGTATTCTAATGCCATTTCCACAGCGTGAACAACCGCTTCTGCATCATCAGCATTTACGTGTAAAACAGGCGATAAGGTTACTTTTGCAACATCTGTACAATAAGTACTAGATCTCGCGTCTAAATAATTGGTTGTAAAACCAATTTGATTGTTTACCACAATATGTACCGTTCCACCAGTTTTATAACCAGCCAATTTACTCATTTGTCCCACTTCATAAACAACACCTTGACCAGCTATGGCGGCATCTCCATGTACAATTATTGGTAAAATTTTAGAATCATCACCATTATAGTCACTATCAATTTTTGCACGAGTAATCCCTTCGGCTACTGGCCCAACAGTTTCTAAATGCGATGGATTTGGCACCAAATTCATCTTGATATTTTTACCATTTTGGTATGTTTTATCAAGGGTTAAACCAAGGTGGTATTTTACATCACCATCGATATCCATATCTTCAAAATCCTTTCCATCAAACTCACTAAAAAGTTCGTGTAAAGGTTTTCTAAAAATATTAACCAAAGTACTTAAACGTCCACGGTGTGCCATACCTAAAACACATTCTTTAACACCGTATTTTTCTACAGCATAAAAAAGCGCATTACTTAAGGCAGGGATTAAAGATTCTCCTCCTTCTAAAGAAAAACGTTTTTGCCCAACATATTTAGTTTGTAAAAAGTTTTCGAAAGTAACCGCTTGGTTAAGCTTTGAAAGAATATACTTTTTAGTCTCTGTAGAAAAATTAGGTTGATTATCGTTAACATTAAGCTGACTTTGCCACCAACCAATCACCTCGGGGTTACGTAAGTACATGTACTCTACACCTATAGAGCTACAATAGGTTTTATTGAGGTGAACAATAATTTCACGAAGTGTTTTTGTTCCAATACCAAGAATTTCTCCGGCAGTAAAAACGGTATCTAAATCGTTTGCGCTAAGTCCGAAATTTTCGATATCCAAAGTTGGTTCATAAGTACGACGATTACGCACAGGATTTGTTTTTGTAAACAAATGTCCACGCATTCTATAGCCATCGATAAGCCTTACTACTTGAAATTCTTTTTGAACTTGTTCTGGTATTTGTGCAGAAACGTTTTCTACGGTTTCTGCTTCAAATTCGCTGTTTTCACTACCAAAATCATATCCTTGAAAAAAAGCTCTCCAACTCGGTTCTACCGAATCTGGGCTTTGTAAATATTGATCGTATAAGTCAGCAAAATATGCTGTGTGTGCTGCATTTAAAAATGAAAATTTATCCATTGCTATTTTTAATCCCTTGTAGGTTAGTCAAAATATTTTTCAAAAATACAACTTTTAGTAAAATTAGAGGTTTCTTTAACTATATTTATGCAAATATTGTTCATTTAGCGAATACACCAGTAATTACTGTTAAATTCTTAATCTTTTCTAATTCCTATGAAACTTTTTTTCTCAATTAACAAAGGCTTTCTTGTTTTTTCAATCTTTTTTATTGTTCTGGTTAACCAATCCAATTCTCAAAATTTTAAAAGTGATTTTTGGAACCATGTAAAATACGGTGGTGGTATTGGCTTAAATTTTGGCGATGGCTTTTTTAGTGGCACTTTAGCTCCAAATGCGGTTTATGAATTTAACAATTCATTTTCTTTAGGATTAGGAATAAACGGCACCTATAATAGTCAGAAAAACGCTTATAAATCCACTATTTTGGGTGGTAGTCTCATTGGATACTACAATCCATTAAGGGAAATTCAACTTTCTGCAGAATTTGAACAACTTAATGTAAACCGTAAGTATAATGTAAATTTAAATATCCCAAATGATAACTACTGGATTCCCGCTTTATATTTTGGAGCCGGTTACAGAAATGGCAACGTTACTTTTGGTATTCGTTACGATGTATTATACGACCAAGATAAAAGCATATACTCCGAAGCTTGGGCGCCATTTGTTCGGTTTTATTTCTAAATACCTACCCAAAACAAAAATTAATCTTTAAACCTGACTTTTGTCATATTCTATGATTGGCTTTGTTATTAATTTCGCTTCAACTAATTAAGACAAAATTGTCTTTTTTAAAAAACTATTTTAAATAACTAAAAACCAACACTAATGAAACAATCACATTTATTATTTGGCTTCACCTTATTAAGCGGATTATTACTAAATTCTTGTTTTGATTCTAAAGAAAAAGAATACCAAAGCACAGCTGATATTCCTGTAAGTAGAGAAATGATAGCGGAATTAACATCGCCCCCGCACGTCCCCACTCCTGTTGGCCGACGAAAAGCCAAAAAACTAATTGTAGAAATGGAAATTCTTGAGAAAGAAGGCGAAATGACCGATGGCGTAAAATACATGTACTGGACCTTTGGCGGTACCGTTCCGGGAAGTTTTATAAGAACTCGTGTTGGAGACGAAGTAGAATTTCATTTGCAAAATCACCCAGATAATAAGTTACCTCACAATATAGACATGCACGCCGTTACTGGACCAGGTGGTGGAGCCGAATCCTCCTTTGTAGCACCAGGACATGAAAAAACCTTTAGTTTTAAAACATTAAATCCTGGCTTATTTGTTTACCACTGTGCAACTGCTCCTGTGGGCATGCATATTGCCAATGGTATGTACGGCTTAATTTTGGTTGAACCCGAAGGCGGACTACCTCCTGTAGATAAAGAATACTACATTATGCAAGGCGATTTCTATACCAAAGGTGCTAATGGCGAACGTGGTTTACAACCCTTCGATATGCAGAAAGCCGTTGATGAAAATGCCGATTACGTCGTATTTAACGGCAAAGTAGGCGCACTTACTGGCGACAACGCTTTAACCGCAAAAGTAGGTGAAACCATTAGATTGTTTGTTGGTAACGGTGGCCCTGGTTTGGTATCTTCTTTTCACGTTATTGGAGAAATATTCGACAAAGTACATGTTGAAGGAGGCGACCTAATTAACGAAAACGTACAAACCACATTAATTCCTGCTGGCGGCGCCGCCATGATGGAGTTTAAAGTGGATGTTTCTGGCACTTTTATTTTGGTCGATCACTCTATTTTTAGAGCCTTTAATAAAGGAGCTTTAGGCATGCTGAAAGTAGAAGGTGAAGAAAACAAAACACTTTATTCTGGTGAAATTCGTGATGATATTTACTTACCAGAAGGCCCTGGAATACAAAATATGCCAACAACCGATGAAATTGTAGCTTCGGAAATTCCGGCAAAATCTTTTGAAGAACAAATGGAATTTGGAAAACAAACCTATATGCAAACCTGCTTTGCTTGTCACCAAGCCGAAGGACAAGGTATTCCAAACGCCTTTCCGCCTTTAGCTAAATCCGATTATTTAAATGCCGATGTCGATCGTGCCATAGGCATTGTGCTTCATGGTAAAACGGGTGAAATAACCGTTAATGGCAACAAATACAATAGTGTCATGACCAGACAAATGCTTTCTCCAGATGAAATTGCAAACGTATTAACCTATGTTTATAACAGCTGGGGCAACTCTAAAAAAGTCGTTACAAAAACCATGGTAGAAAAAGTAAAAAACAGTAAATAATTAATAGTATTATGAAAAACCTAGCCTTTAGATTATTGTTTGTTTTGTTGGTTATCCAAACATGTGCTTTTAGCCAATCTAAAGGTATGGTTTATATTGAGGGTAGCAGATACATTCCATTATATGGGAGAGATTCTACGGTGGTTGAAGTTAAAGATTTTGAAATAGATGTTTACCCAGTTACCAATGGAGAATATGAGAAGTTTGTTTTGGAACACCCAAAATGGCAAAAATCTAAAATTCTAAAATTATTTTCAGATAAAAGTTATTTAGCCAATTGGAAATCGGACATAGAACTCAAAGATTCCGAAAACCCAAATAGCCCCGTAACTTATATATCGTGGTACGCCGCAAAAGCTTATTGCGAATGCCAAGACAAACGCTTACCCACTATAGACGAATGGGAATACGTGGCCATGGCAGACGAAACCACTAAAGACGCTCGCGTAAAACCAGAATTCAATAAACAAATACTCTCTTGGTATGAAGCGCCGCACTCTAACGAAAACACTATTGGTTTACACCCTAAAAACGTATGGGGCGTTTACGACCTACACGGCTTAGTTTGGGAATGGACTTTAGACTTTAATTCGGTTTTAATTACAGGAGAATCTAGAAAAGACGTTGATAAAGATTCTAATTTATTCTGCGGAAGTGCGGCATTAAACGCTACCGATTTAATGAACTATGCCGCCTTTATGCGTTACGCTATTCGCGGAAGTTTAAAAGCAAAATATTCAATGAAAAACTTAGGGTTTCGTTGTGTGAAACCTATTAAAAAATAATTATTATGAAACCACTTAAATATATCCTCATCCTTTTTGCTACAGGTTTACTATTCCAAAACTGTCATTCTGATAAAAAGAAAAACACTGAAATGGCACAAGTTTATAAGTGTCCAATGACCTGTGAAGATGATAAAACATACAGTGCTCCAGGAAACTGTAATATCTGCAAAATGGACTTAGTAGCTATTGATGAAACTCCAAAAACACAGGTAAATGACGATAACATTTCCGAGGAATCGATATTCAATTTAACTTCAAACTGGCACACCGAAGAAAATAAAACCATTCAATTAAAAGAACTCAAAGGAAAGACTTTGGTGATGGTTATGATTTATACCTCCTGCAAAGCCGCCTGCCCTAGGTTAGTTGCCGATATGCGTAATATTGAAGCCCAACTTCCTGATGATAAAATAAAAGATCTACAATTTGTTTTAATCAGTATCGACCCGACAACAGACACGCCAGAACGCTTAAAATCTTTTGCTATAGAAAATATGATGGATGGCGAACAATGGATGTTTCTCCAAGGGACAGAAAGTGGTGTACGCGAATTCGCCAATGTACTCTCTGTAAAATACAAAGAAATTTCACCAATAGATTTTTCACATTCAAACATTATAAGCGTGTTTAATCCCGCAGGCGAATTAATTCATCAACAAGAAGGTTTAGGGGTGGATAATAAAGAAACCATTGCAAGCATATTAAAAACTGTTGAATAAAAAGGACGCAACTTTTCAGATAAAACTAAATTAAACCACTTTATTTTTTATCAAATTAAACAGTATTAAAGCAATTCCAAAAGGCAATAACGTACTGCAAAGAAAAAGCAAAAGGTAATAGTTTGACAACATGCCGCTTCCAACAAAAAACTTATAACCTTGAATAAGCAGTAGCATTTCGGTTAAAACAAAGCCCAGTAAAAAGCTATAAATTCCAATATAAAGCCTTTTAGAATAGGCGAGTAAATTATTTTTCAGAATAAAAGAAAACAGAAATCCAGAAATAACGCCAAGCATTAATAAGTGAATAAAACCAATTACAAAATTACGATGTGTATAAACCACATTTGAAAATTCTGAAACGATGGAACTGGCCTGAAAAACCGTTTTTAAAATAAAGCACAACACGGCAAAACGATATAAATTAAGGACGACTAGGCTATCTTTATTAACTTTTTGATACGCTTTAAACTTAATAAGTTTTAGGAATAAAACAAGTGTTACAAGCTGTAAAATAACACCAACACCATTTATCCAAGGTAAGATAGGATGTGGCGCAAACCACTGAATAGGAAGCGCAAAAGTTAATACAGTCGAGATCACTAAAACCCAATAAAAAAGCTTGAATTGCTTTGTATTTTCAACTTGAAATAGATGAAAAAACACAGCGAAAACAGCCATTAAAAACCAACCGTTAAACTGAAAGTGTAAAAAGAATTGGATCGCTATTTGATAAAAAGCCGATGCTTGCCCTAGCATAGACACCGCTGGCCCTAAGCACCAAACGCCTGCTGTGGAAACCAACATAAATACTAGCGCCGTTTTTAGTAAACGACTAACCACTACAGATTCCGTTTTATGATGTTTCCAAACTAGATAAGCGAAATAATAACTACAAAAAATATGCAAGGTTGAAAAGGAAATTGAAACCGCCGCATAGCCTTGAAACGGAAAACTACACATCATGCCTAAAACCGCAAATTCTGTTAACCAAAACAACTTTGTAAAAGCAGGTTTCTTGTCTGGTACAAAATAATGCACCATACAAACATAAAGCATTAAATACACCCAACCCAGCATGGCTATATGCGAATGTGCATGGGTTAAAAACCTATAATTTAACCCCACAAAACCAATAAAAGAATAGCGCAATGCTAAACCCATTAAGGCGGCTATTAAAAAATTAACTAAACAAACTACAACAAACTTTTTAGGCATTATTATGTTTTATAAACTACTAAATTAAAAATAAAAATCCCAAAAGGTTTAATAAACGTTCTGGGATTAGAACACGACTTAAAAAAGTTAGTGATTCAAACTACCAATTAAAATGACGGCTTAAGCGCATAAAATATAACAGATGTGTTTTTAATACTAAGCGTGTAACACAAGTACTGGCTTTGGTATTTTAGAAATGCTTATTTGAGTGCTTTTCTGTGAAAATAAAGTGTCTAAAACACGCTCCTTTTTCATAAATACAACTAAAACATCAATAGGATTTGTTTGCAAATAAGTGAGTAACGCAAATTCCATTGGCACGCCATTTACAACATGATATTTACATGCCAATATGGATAAGTTAGACTTATCCTCTTTCTCTATTTTTTGGTTTTCATGATTTGGATTAATCCTTAAAACATGTAAATTTAATTGATACGCCTCTATAAATTCCAATAAATCCAGGTAATGTTTCCCTTCAATATGATCACGAGAATCTAAGGGTAAAAACAATTCTTTCATTGGAGAAAATTTATAATCTTCAGGAATAGCCAAGGTTTTACAATGCACTTTTTTAATAACATTTATGGTGTTACTTCCAAAAAGTACTTCTTTAGCACCACTAATTCCATTGGTTCCCATCACAATAAAATCGATATGCTTAGTTTTCACCGCTTGTTTTACAGCATCGGTAAAAACATCAAAATCGATATGAATTTCAAATTGATGCTTATCATTTTTATAAGTAGTCTTTAATTCTTCAGAAATACTATTTAATTTCTCTCTTGGTACTTTTGTAATAGATTGGTAAATGCTTTCTTTAGGAGAATGCATTAAATCATCGGACACAAAACTTCTTATTTTATGTACATGCATTAAATAAAATGTACAGATTTCGTTTTTAAAAAAGTGCATGGCATAATGCATAGCATTTTTTGAATTGCTCGAAAAATCTGAAAGTAAGAGTATATTTTTCATGATATTACAGATTAATTCTTAAAACTATTCAAAATAAAAAAGAAATACTATGATAAAAATCAATTTTCCAATTACTGAAAACCCTTGAAACATAAACCTAATAATGCTCCAAGAGTTACACTAATAAAATTTGCTATTAATTAAACTGTTTCTCTAATTTCACTGCCTTTGGAAATAAAATATTATTTTCTAAATGAATGTGTAAATGCAAATCTTTTTCAAATTCATCGAGCATGGCATAAGTAACTCTATAAGTATTACAAGCATCTGCAGGCGGCGTATAATTATCCGTAAGTTCTGCTATTTGTCTAAAACGTTCGCCTTCGGTATCATGTTCCTCCATCATCATAGCTATAGGGTTTTCAACGGTTCCAAAATGCGGTGCTTGCACGGCTCCATTTTCTAAAGTGGCTTTCACCATTTTTTTTATGAATGGAAAAAGGATCAATTCTTCTTTTTTTAAATGTGCCGATAATTCGCCGGCCGATGCTGTAAACAATTCATTAATTTTAAAAAGCTCCGGATGGTGCTCGCCGTGCACTCGGCATAATTTATCTAAAAACTGACGTAATACAGGGATTTTTTCTTCCACATAGCGGTGATGGGTTTTCTCAATATATTCTGCCAATAAATCTAAAGGCCAAGATTTATAATCTATAGATTGTCCGGTAGACGTATTTAATACGGCTTCGAGTTCGTCTAGCAATCTATTACGGTCTATACCTTTCTTTTGGCAAGCTTCTTCAATAGATCGGTTGCCGTTACAACAAAAATCAATTTTATATTTAGAAAAAACCGCAGCGGTTCTAAAATCTTCGGCAACAAATTGCCCAATGTGTTTTTGAGTGTCTTTATGTAGTGTTTCCATAGGTTGTTTTATTTCGGATAAATTTATCCTATTTATGTTTAAAAAATTTTTTATGTCTTTAAAAATGCTGTTCCAGATTTAATATTAAGCGCTAACTCTTCCAACGTGGTATTTTCTAACATGTTTTTAAGCTCGTCTCTAACAATTTTAAACTTGTCGTGTGCGGGACATGGGTGGTTTTCATCGCACTTTTCCATACCTAAACCACAACCAACATATATTTTATCGCCATCAATGGCTTTTACTATTTGCGCTAATTTAACTTCGGAAATTCTATCTTTTTGAATTTCGAAACCACCGTGAGCCCCTTTTATAGAATTTACAACATGATGCCTAACTAAGGATTGCAATATTTTTGCTGTGAACGCTTGAGGCGAATTAATTTTTTCGGCTATTTCTTTAGGGCTAACACGCAAACCCTCATAAGATTTTGTAGCAATAAAAATAGCTGCTTTAATTCCGTATTCACAAGCTTTAGAAAACATAATGATAATTTTGAGTTACAAATATACAAAGATTTTTTAAATAGGATAAAAACATCTTTATTAAATTTTAGGAATATTTATTTCGAAACCAGACCTTTTGCCATTCCCTTTTCAGAATTAAAAATGAAACCGCTTCGGAGAGCATTAATACATCATCGCCGTTTAGCGCTTTCACATCTTTTTCCGGAACATCAATAATGTAAAGCAAGTTTAAATACTCGGTAAATTTTTCCTGAATAAGTCTATAGACCGTTTCGTGCAACAATAGCTTTAAACTAGACGGTAACACGTCTTCATGAAAATCTAAATCCACATTGGCCAACAAAAAATCTTTATTAAGTTGTAAAATAAGTTGTTTGTATAAATCCAAAGCGTTAGCTTCTTCAATTAACTGATTAAAATTAGTTGGTACTTGCATCATTGAGATTTACACTTCTGTGGAAAAAATAAATTTTAAACTACACGGCTCATTAAATTACTACCAAAAGTTTTAAGCGTCGCTTTTTTACCTTCCGGAATATTTAAAGATTCTAAGACTTCAAAAGCTTTTAACGTATAAGTTTCTATAGCTTTTTTAGTAGCATCGGCAGATCCTGAATTTACAAAAAACAGTTTTGCTTTTTCTATTTTAGTGGCCACATCTTCTGGATTAGATGCAAATAACTGAGTAAGCTCGGCACTATCCGTTTCATTCGAAAACTCCAAAGCTTTTAAATACAAATAGGTTTTTTTATTTTCTATAATATCGCCACCAACTTGTTTTCCAAAGGTTTCTGGATCGCCAAAAGCATCCAAATAATCGTCTTGCAATTGAAACGCAATCCCTAAATAACGTCCGAAACTATAAATATGATCTTGATCTTCTTTTGACGCTTTTGTTACAATAGCACCCATTTTCATGGCAGCAGCCACTAAAACTGCGGTTTTATATTCAATCATTTTTAAATACTCTACCACCGTAACATCGGTTCGTGTTTCAAAATCAACATCATATTGTTGCCCTTCGCAAACCTCTAAAGCGGTTTTACTAAATAGTTTTGCGAGCTCAAGAAACACAGGGGCTTCGTAATTTTCAAAAAGTTGATATGCCATAATTAGCATAGCATCACCCGAAAGAATCCCGGTATTTATATCCCATTTTTCATGGACCGTTTTATGTCCTCTACGCAAAGGAGCATCGTCCATAATATCATCATGAACTAAAGAAAAGTTATGAAAAACTTCGATACTTAAAGCCGCGTTTAGAGCTTCTTTATAATCGCCTCCAAAAATATCGGCAGCCATTAAAGTTAAAACAGGACGCAACCGCTTTCCTCCTAATTCTAAAATGTATTGGATAGGTTGATACAGGTTTTTAGGTTCTTTTGCTGTTGAATAATTTTTTAAAAAATCAACAAATTCCTTTTGGTATTTTTCTATTACAAGCATGGCACAAAAATAAACCAATTGATCACATTAATAACTCAGAACGTAAATTTAATATTAAAAAATCATTAAAACTTAGGAAACTATTTTTGTTTTTAAAGTTTCCTATTGTACATTTGTTGCAAATTATGAAAGAGAAGATAATAAAAAAAGCCACCGATTTGTTTTTAAACCTAGGGTTTAAAAGCGTTACCATGGATGATATTGCTCATGAAATGGGCATATCTAAAAAAACCATTTATGTTCATTTCACTAACAAAACCAAACTTGTAGAAGCTGTTTCGTTTTCTGTTTTTGATGTTATTTGCGATGGCATTGATGGTATTTGTAGCACATCATTAAATCCCATTGAGGAACTATACGACATAAAAATGTTTGTCATGAACCATTTGGAGCGCGAGAACTCGTCTCCTCAATTTCAACTAAAAAAATATTACCCTCAAATATATGCAACACTCCATTTAAAACAATTTGAAAAAATGCACGACTCGGTTTGCGAAAGTCTTAAAAGAGGTGTAGATACCGGATTGTTTCGTGACAATATTGATATCAACTTTATATCTCGAATGTATTTCAATGGTATGTCTGGCATAAAAGATCATAGCATTTTTCCTTTGGAGCTATTTTCAATGCATTATTTAATGGAAAGCTATTTAGAGTATCACCTTAGAGCTATTGTTACCGAAAAAGGATTCAAAATTTTAAACCAATTTATAACCACTAACCAATTATAAAAATGAAAAACAAACTAATTGTATTTTTTAGTTTATTAATTTCTATAACAGCTGCTGCTCAAGAAAATATACAGCATTTTTCTTTAGAAGAAGCGATTTCTTTTGCCTTAGAAAATAATAGAACTGCAAAAAACGCCAGCCGCGATATCGAAGCTGCCAAGCAACAAAAATGGGAAACTACTGCTACCGGTTTACCGCAACTTAGCGCCTCCGTAGATTATCAAAACAGCATAAAACAGCAGCTACAAGTTGCCGAGGCCTCTGCCTTTGGTGGTCCTGAAGGTGAATACGTTGCCTTAGCCTTAGGCTTAAAACAAAGTTTAATAGGATCTACTACTTTAAGTCAGCTGCTTTTTGATGGTTCTTATATCGTAGGCTTACAATCTGCTAAAGTGTATTTAGAAATATCTAAAAACGCCAAAGCTAAAACAGATTTAGAGGTTAGAAAAGCTGTTGTTAATGCTTATGGCAATGTTTTATTAACCGAAGAAAGTGTCTCTATTTTAGAACGTAACAAAGCAACACTTCAAAAAAACCTGGATGAAACTACCAAAATTTACGAAAATGGTTTAGAAGAAGAAGAAAGTGTAGAGCAATTAAAAATAACACTTTCTAGCATTAACAGCACCCTAAACAATAGTAAAAGGCTAAAAAAAGTAGCCTACCAAATGTTTAATATTACCTTAGGTTTAGATATTGATAATAACACCGTACTCACAGATAATCTAGAAACTTTAACTGCAAAAAACATCGATTTAGAGTTTACAAACAATCCCTTTTCTGTAGAAAACACCATAGATTATAAAATTGCAGAAAACGACAAAACTTCTAAAGAATTATTATTAAAACTAGAAAAATACAAAACATTACCTACGCTTAGCGCATTTATGACGGGAGGATACAGCGCCTACAGTCCAGAATTCACCTTTTTAGATAGCGACCAAAAATACTACGGTTATGCTATATTTGGAGCAAAATTGAGTATTCCTATTTTCTCTTCGGGAGGAACAAATTCTAAAATAAAACGCGCCCAAATAAACTTAGAAAAAGCTAAAGATGATTTAACTGAAACGGAACAACAACTAAAACTTCAAATCGCATCGGCAACAAGCGATTATCAATATGCCATTGAAGAATACAGCAATAAAAAAGAAAACTTAAATTTAGCCGAACGTATCGAGAAAAAAAATCAAACCAAATTTTTCGAAGGTATCGCCTCTAGCTTCGAGCTACGACAAGCACAAACCCAACTTTATTCGGCACAGCAAGATTTTTTACAAGCCATGCTTAATGTTATAAATAATAAAGTGGCATTAGAAACCATAACGAATCAATCAAATTAAACCAATCAACTTAATTTAGTAAACTCAGCAATATCATGAAATACATATATTCACTATTACTTACAACCCTAATTCTTTCATCTTGTGGTGGTAAAAAAAACCAATCTGTTGAAGAAATTATTGCAACAGATAACCTTGAATTAATTAGAGAAAAGAAAACAGAATTAGACCTTTCTGCTCAACAAATTTCTACGCAATTAAAACAACTAGAAGCAAAAATAAAAAGCCTTAACCCACAAACTAAAATACCTTTAATAACAACATTTACAGTTAAGGAAAGTGTTTTTACACATTTTGTAGAATTACAGGGGAGTGTAGATACGAAACAAAACTTAATAATTTTCCCAGAATATTCGGGTGTTTTAACCAAAGTGTATGTTAAAGAAGGTCAAAAAGTAAATAAAGGACAAATACTTGCAAAAATTGACGATGGCGGTTTAAGTCAGCAATTAGCACAAATTCAAATTCAAACCAATTTAGCTAAAACCACCTTTGAACGTCAAGAGCGCCTATGGAACCAAAAAATAGGCAGTGAAATTCAATTTTTACAAGCCAAATCTAGTTTTGAAGCGCAACAAGAAGCTGTAAACCAATTAGAACAACAAGTGAGTAAAACGGTAATTCGCGCACCGTTTTCTGGAACGATAGACGATGTTATTACCGATCAAGGTAGTGTTGTGGCTGCGGGGCAATCGCAACTATTTAGAATTGTAAATTTAAACAACATGTTTATTGAAACTGAAGTTCCAGAACGTTACGTATCAGACATTACAAAAGGTAAAGATGTTAAAATCAATTTCCCAATATTAGGAAAAGAAATAGACGCTAAAGTTCGCCAAGCTGGAAATTTTATTAATCCAGCAAATAGAACTTTTAAAGTTGAAGTTGAAATTCCAAATAAAAACGGAGATATAAAACCAAACCTTACAGCTAAACTTAAAATTAACGATTACACCAATAACAAGGCCTTTTTAATTCCGCAAAGCATCATTTCAGAAAATGCCGAAGGCCAACAATACGTTTACACGATAACCGATAAAAGTAACAATATAGCTAAAGCAAAACGTGTTATTATAGAAACAGGAAAAACACAAGGAGATTTAATTGAAGTATTATCTGGTGTAGAACACAACGAAGAAATTATTGTTGAAGGCGCACGTAGCGTGAAAGAAGGACAAAACGTAAAAATTCTTGAAAATAACGCTAACTAATTATAAAAACCAAAATAATGACTGAGAAAAAGAAAAGCGTAGATAAAGAGTTTTGGTTATCCTCTTGGGCCATAAACAATAAAACAACCATGTATGTTTTAATTGTTATGATCCTCTTTTTAGGAACTGGCGCCTATTTTAGTATGCCCAGAGAAAACTTTCCTGAAATAAAAGAAACCAAAATTTATATAAGCTCAATATACCCCGGAAATACCGCTGAAGATATTGAAAAGCTGATTACAGACCCTATTGAAGACAAAATTAAAACCATAAGTAATATTGTTGAAATTACCTCAACATCTCAAGAAGATTACTCTATTGTTATTGTTGAATTTGACGAAAATATTTCGGTTGAAGCTGCCAAACAAAAAATTAAAGATGAAATAGATTCTGAATCTGCAGGAGAAGATTGGCCAACCTTTAATGGTGCCAAAGTAGAACCCGATGTTTTCGATTTAAGCATTTCGGAAGAAACCCCTATTTTAAACATAAATATTTCGGGAGATTACCGCATTGATAAATTAAAAGAATTTGGAGAATATCTTGAAGATGAAATTGAAAGTTTGCAGGAAATTAAACAAGTAGATATTCGTGGCGCTCAAGAAAAAGAAGTTGAAGTTGCTGTAGATATCTATAAAATGATGGCGGCTCAAGTTAGTTTTTCCGATATTATTAATACCATAAACAACGAAAACATTACCATGTCTGCGGGTAATTTAATTTCTAGCGGACAACGACGTACGATTCGTATTTTAGGTGAAATTGAAAACCCAAAGGAACTTGAGGATTTTGTTGTAAAATCCGACCATAACAATCCTATTTACTTAAAAGATGTTGCTAAAGTGTCTTTTAAAGATGAGGACAAAACCACCTATGCTCGAGAATTTGGACATCCCGTAGTCATGCTCGATGTAAAAAAACGTGCAGGTAAAAACATGGTAGCCGCAGCAGAACAAATTCAAGACATCGTTAAAAATGCTAAAGACAACGTTTTTCCACCAGATTTAACGGTTACCATCGCCAACGATCAATCATCTAAAACCATTGGCCAAGTAGACGATTTAGTAAACAACATTATATTTGGTATCATTCTAGTGGTTACCGTTTTAATGTTCTTTATGGGCTTTAAAAGTGCCCTATTCGTCGGGTTTGCCATCCCAATGTCTATGTTTATGTCTTTAATGATATTAGAACTTTTAGGCTACACCATGAATACCATGATTCTTTTCGGACTTATCATGGGCTTAGGAATGCTGGTTGATAATGGTATTGTAGTTGTAGAAAACGTTCATCGACTTATGAGTGATGAAGGTATGAGTAGGATTGAAGCTGCTAAAAATGGTATTGGCGAAATTGCCTTTCCTATTATTATATCTACAGCAACTACCGTTGCCGCTTTTATTCCTTTAGGTTTATGGCCGGGAGTTATGGGGCAATTCATGATCTATTTTCCAATAACACTCTCCGTAGTTTTAGGTTCATCGCTATTTGTTGCTATATTTTTCAATTCCGTAATTGTATCTCAATTCATGACTATTGAAGATACAGATATGCCTTTAAAACAAATTATTAGAATCTCTGTAATCTTTGGAATATTAGGAGTTTTAATATTCATTTTTGGCGGAAGTTACAAAGGCTTAGGAACTTTAATGATTATTACCGTTATTTTACTTTGGATATTCAGACTGTTTTTAAGAAAATGGACAAATAGTTTTCAAAATAATCTTTTACCAATTTGGGAACGTATGTATGAAAAAACATTACGCTTTGCTTTAAGTGGTAAAAAACCTATTTTTATTACCATTGCTACGGTTGTTTTATTATTTATTGCTTTTATGGGCTTTGGAACCTCCGTAAGTAGCCAACGTACCAAAGTAGAATTCTTCCCAGATAACACGCCAAACCAAATTATAGTTTATATAGAATATCCCGAAGGCACAGATATTAAAAAAACAAACACCATTACAAAAGATATAGAGCAACGCGTGTTTAAAATTATTAACGATCCGATTTATAAAGATGGTGATTATAATTTTTTAACAGAAAGTGCGGTATCTCAAGTGGGGGCAGGTGCTGGAAATCCGCAAACTGATGGTGGTTCGGCTGCAGAAATGCCACATCGTGCTAAAATTACAGCCTCAATGCGTGAGTATAAATTTAGAAGAGGACAAGACAGTAAAGAATTACTTAAAAAAATTCAACTAGATTTAAAAGACATCTATCCTGGCGTTGCTATTTCTGTTGAAAAAGATGCGGCTGGCCCTCCTGCTGGATATCCTATCAATATAGAATTGGAAGGAGAGGATTATTCCGAATTAATAAATACTGCCGAAAAAATGCGCGATTTTATTAATTCTAAAAATATCCAAGGTATCGATGAGTTAAAAATTGATGTTAATAAATCGAAACCTTCCATGCAAGTTGTGGTTGATAGAAAAAAAGCAGGAGAACTGGGCGTAAGCGCAGGACAGGTTGGGCAACAACTTCGTAACTCTATTTTCGGGTCTAAAGCTGGAATTTATAAAAAAGATGGTGACGACTACGATATCTATGTGCGTTTTAATGAAGAAAATCGATATAATACCAGTGCCATTTTCAACCAAAAAATAACGTTTAGAGATATGGCTTCTGGCCAAATAAAAGAAATCCCGGTTTCTACAGTAGCTAAACAAAAAAACACCTCTGGTTTTAGCGCTATTAAACACCGCGACGTAAAACGTGTGGTTACTTTATACTCTGCTTTAGCGCCTGGTTTTACCGATGCTGGTGCTATTGTTTCTAAAATTAGAAACGAAATGCAAGGTTTTACCGAACAACCAGACCAAGTTAACATTGATTACACGGGCCAAATTGAAGAACAAAATAAACAAATGGCCTTTTTACTTGGTGCTTTTTTCACGGGTTTAGGTTTAATTTTCTTTATTTTAATTTTCCAATTTAACTCTGTTTCAAAACCAGGCATTATCATGTTAGCTATTTTTCTAAGTTTAATTGGGGTATTTGGTGGTATTGTAATCACAGGAAGCTCATTCGTTATTATGATGACCATGATGGGAATTATCTCTCTTGCAGGTATCGTGGTAAATAACGGTGTGGTACTTTTAGATTACACCCAACTTTTAATAGATAGAAAAAAGATTGAACACGATTTAGACGACGATCAATACATTGAGACCAACGAGCTTTTAGAAATTATTGTTAGAGGTGGTAAGGCTCGTTTACGCCCTGTTTTACTAACGGCAATTACCACAATTTTAGGTTTAATTCCATTAGCTACAGGTTTAAATATTAACTTCTTTACATTCCTAAGCGATTTTGATGCTAATATTTATGTTGGTGGAGATAACGTGATATTTTGGGGTCCATTGGCTTGGACCGTAATTTACGGACTTTTTGTAGCCACTTTTTTAACCCTAATTGTAGTGCCTATTTTGTTTTATTTAGTAACACAATTTAAAATGTGGTTATTTAAAAACAGAGTAGCCAACAACAAAAATATTAATAAAATTGGCAGTGATATAGATTAATTTAATTGTGCGACTAACTCAATTAATAGCGAAAACCCAGACTTTCTTAAATGAAACGTCTGGGTTTTTAATTTAAATTTAGTTGAAGTTTTAATTGCTATTAAAGTATTTTCAATCTAGAAAATGTACATTATTACAAGACAAACATTTCTATTTTAAACTGAAGTCTTCAATTATTTTAAATTAAGCCTTCATTTAATTAAAAAAACAATTATAATAATTTATACTCCGCGGTATTTCATTAAATTTGCACCTCAATTTTACAACACATGTACAGAAGTCATAATTGCGGCGAATTAACAGCAGCACATATAAATACAGAAGTTACCCTATCTGGTTGGGTTCAAAAATCTAGAGATAAAGGTTTTATTGTATGGGTCGATTTACGTGACCGTTACGGTATTACCCAATTGGTTTTCGATGAAGAGCGTACCAGCAAAGATTTAATAGAACAAGCCCAAAACTTAGGGCGCGAGTTTGTTATTCAAGTTACAGGAACGGTAATAGAACGTGCTTCAAAAAACCCTAATATTCCAACAGGAGAAATAGAAATATTAGTTTCTAAACTAGACATTTTAAACAAATCTATACTACCTCCATTTACTATTGAAGATAAAACGGACGGTGGCGAAGATATTAGAATGAAATATCGCTATTTAGATATTCGTCGTAATCCAGTGAAAGACAGTTTAATTTTTAGATCGAAAGTATCTCAAGCCGTTAGAAATTATCTTTCAACTGAAGGTTTTATCGAAGTTGAAACCCCGTATTTAATCAAATCTACTCCCGAAGGCGCTCGTGATTTTGTGGTACCTTCTCGAATGAATGCCGGCGAATTTTACGCCCTTCCGCAATCGCCACAAACCTTCAAGCAATTGCTTATGGTTGGTGGAATGGACAAGTATTTTCAAATTGTAAAATGCTTTAGAGATGAAGATTTACGTGCCGATCGTCAGCCAGAATTCACACAAATTGATTGCGAAATGGCTTTTGTAGAGCAAGAAGATATTCTTAATGTTTTTGAAGGTTTAACACGTCACTTGCTTAAAGAAGTAAATGGGGTTGAGATCGAAAAATTCCCAAGAATGTTGTACGATGACGCCATGCGTTTATACGGAAACGACAAACCAGATATCCGTTTTGGGATGGAATTTGGTGAATTAAATGAAGTAACACAACACAAAGATTTTGGCGTTTTCAACAATGCCGAATTGGTTGTTGGTATTGCTGTACCTGGCGGAAACCGTTTCACAAGAAAAGAAATTGATAAATTAATCAACTGGGTTAAACGCCCACAAGTTGGTGCTTTAGGCATGATTTATTCGCGTTGTAATGACGACGGAAGCTTCAAATCATCAGTAGATAAATTCTACGATCAAGAGGATTTATCCAAATGGGCCGAAATTACTGGGGCAAAACCAGGCGATTTAGTGTGTGTTTTATCGGGCGATAAAAACAAAGTACGCGCACAATTAAGTGCTTTACGTATGGAATTGGCCGAACAATTAGGCTTACGCGATCCAAAAGTATTTGCGCCTTTATGGGTAATCGATTTTCCTTTATTAGAATTAGATGAAGAAACCGGACATTACCACGCCATGCACCACCCATTTACTTCACCAAAACCAGGTCAATTAGAGTTATTAGATTCTAATCCAGGCGAGGTAAAAGCCAATGCCTACGATTTGGTGTTGAATGGAAATGAAATTGGAGGGGGTTCTATTCGTATTCACGATAAAGAAACACAAGCCATTATGTTTAAACATTTAGGTTTTTCTGAAGAAGAAGCTAAAGCTCAATTTGGTTTCCTAATGGATGCCTTTCAATACGGTGCACCACCTCACGGCGGTTTAGCTTTTGGATTAGATAGACTGGTTGCTATTTTAGGCGGACAAGAAACCATTCGAGATTTTATTGCCTTCCCGAAAAACAATTCGGGCCGCGATGTTATGATCGATGCTCCTGCTCCAATTGACGATGACCAATTAACTGAATTAAGCTTAAAACTTAATTTAAAATCATAATATTAAAATCCTGCTTTTGCAGGATTTTTTAGTAAATCGAATATATGAAAAACTTAACCTTTCTTTTACTAATTTTCACTTCAACCCTGACCTTTGCCCAAAATATAACCGGTTCGGAATTATTAAAAAAATCAATCCAATTTCACGACCCAAATAACAATTGGAAAACCTTTAATGGAAATTTCGCTATTACCATGGAAATACCAAACAAACCCAACCGAGAAAGTGAAATTAAAATAAACTTACCCAAAGAATATTTTTCTTTAAAAATTATAAAAGACACTGTAGTTACCGAATCTATCGTTGATAAATCGGAATGTCAATTATCAATTAACGGCAACACCAAATTAACAGACGCACTTAAAAAAGCACACAATCTAAATTGTAAACGGGCCAAGTTTTTTAAAAATTATTATACCTACTTGTATGGATTACCAATGAAATTAAATGACGAAGGCACCATAATCGACCAAAACGTCATTCAAAAAACCTTCAAAGGAAAAAATTATTTAGTTTTAAAAGCAACCTACACCAAAGCAGTAGGTAAAGATACTTGGTATTTCTATTTTAACCCAAAAACATACGCCATGGAAGTTTATCAGTTTTTTAAAGATGAAACAAAAAACGACGGCGAATACATTTTACTAACCGATTTAGAAACCATAAACGGAATTAAAATGCCAAAAAACAGAGCTTGGTATTACAACAAAAACGATAAATATTTAGCAACAGATATTTTATCCAAAAACACACAACACTAAAAATGCCAGCTAAAAACACCTTCTTAAAACAAATACTTATTTGGAGAGCCAAACATATTTCCAAAAAGCAATTTGTAATGATATTGAGTATCATTATAGGTTTTACTGCAGGAATGGGAGCCGTGGTTTTAAAAAACTTAACGCACTTTATTCAGCATTTATTAGAAACAAAACTAGTAAAAGATTATCATCACGCTTTTTATTTCTTATTCCCTATTTTGGGTTTAAGTTTAGTGTATTTAAGTATAAAATATATTATTAGAAATAAAGTAAGTCATGGTATTCCGTCTACACTTTACGCTATTTCTAAACGTAAAGGGATCATGAAACCCTTTCAAATGTTTGGATCTATTTTAACCGCACCTTTAACGGTTGGTTTTGGTGGATCGGTTGGATTGGAAGGACCAACGGTTGCAACAGGTGCCGCCCTAGGGTCTAACATTGCCCGAATGTTTCACATGAACCAAACAACCAGAACATTACTGGTTGGTTGTGCTGCTGCCGGAGCCATGAGTTCTATTTTTAAAGCCCCCATTGCGGCTATTATTTTTGCCATTGAGGTCTTTAGTTTAGATTTAACCATCGCCTCTATGCTTCCTCTATTACTAGCCTCACTTTCGGCAATTTTAACATCGCAATTTTTCTTTGGAGACGATGTATTATTACCATTTAGAATAGAAGATAAATTCTATCTTGCCGATGCGCCTTTTTATATCCTTTTAGGAATTATAGCCGCATTCATTTCCATATACTTCACCGAAGTTTACGATCGTATTCATAAATTTTTCGACACCCTAGGTTCACCTATAAAAAAACTTTTAGTTGGTGGAGTTGGTATCGGTTTACTAGTGTATTTAGTACCACCTTTATATGGTGAAGGTTTCGACGTTATTAATAATCTAATTGCTGGAAATCCACAAAAAGCAATAGCTAATAATATTTTTAACTTAGATATCACAAATGTTTGGAACGTTATCATACTTCTTATAGCACTTATGTTATTCAAAATTATTGCAAGTGCCCTTACTTTTGGAGCTGGTGGTGTTGGTGGTATTTTTGCTCCAACATTGTTTATGGGAAGCATTATGGGATTTTGCATGTCGAAAATTATTAATCATAGCGGTTTATTTGGACATCAACTTTCGGAAAGCAATTTCACTTTAGTGGGTATGGCAGGCCTTTTAGCAGGTGTATTACACGCCCCACTTACAGCCATATTCTTAATTGCAGAACTTACTGGTGGCTACGAACTTTTTGTACCACTTATGCTAACCGCAACCATTTCATTTAGTATCACAAAATACTTTAAACCGCATTCCGTTTATAATATGGAATTGGGACGAAAAGGAGAATTATTAACACACAATAAAGATCATGCGGTTTTAACCTTAATGGATATTGATCGCGTTCTTGAAACCAATTTCACGATTTTAAATCCAAAAATGACTTTAGAAGAAATCATTCAAAAAGCGGTGATAAAATCGAAACGAAACATTTACCCAGTTGTCAACCCAAGTACAAAAAGATTAGAAGGCATTATTTTATTAGACGATTTGCGATCCATTATGTTCGACAGATCGTTATATAAAGACATTACAGCATCAGATTTAATGCAAAAACCACCAGAGGTTATCAATCTTAATAAAGATAAAATGACCGATATTATGAAAAAATTTCAAGACAGTAGCGCTTGGAATTTACCCGTAAAAAAAGACGGAAAATATTATGGTTTCATTACAAAATCTAAACTTTTAACCTCTTATAGACGCCAGCTTATCAATTTACAAGCCGAATCTTAAATCTCAACACTTCGCTAAAAACACAAAATTTATGCGATTAAATCGTGTAATTCCAAAAAAATTACAGAAATTAGTGTGTTTTTGATATAAGCACACTAATCTGCTTTATATATAGATAAGCACTAAAAGTTTTAGTCATTTAAAACCATGCCTTCAGCCACAAACAAACTCTTACGAAAATTCTTAATTTGGAAATACAAACATGTTTCCGAACGCGAATTTGTATATGTGCTTAGCATTTTAGTTGGTTTTTTAGCAGGAATAGGTACCGTTTCCCTAAAAAACCTTACGCATTATATCCAAATGCTTTTTGAATTTGAAACCTTTAGAGATCACCATCATGCGCTGTATTTCATTTTTCCAATAATAGGCTTACTGCTTGTTTACATTATTAAACAAACTTGGTTAAAAAAACATATTGGGCATGGCATTTCATCCACATTACATGCCATTTCAAAATTAAACGGCATCATTCCTAGATACAATATTTACGCCTCCTTAATAACAGCACCATTAACAGCTGGTTTTGGTGGATCGGTAGGTTTACAAGGCCCAGCCGTAAGCGTAGGATCGGCATTAGGTTCTAACGCCGCACGCTTATTTAATATGAGTACAAAAACACGCTTGCTACTTATAGGTTGCGCTGCAACAGGCGCTATGGCCTCCATGTTTAAAGCCCCCATTGCGGCCATTGTTTTTGCTGTAGAAATTTTCAGTTTAGACATTGCTTTCACCTCTTTAGTACCGTTGCTATTAGCGTCGGTTTCGGCCGTGGTAACATCGTATATGTTTTTAGGAACAGACGTTTTACTTCGGTTTGAATTAACCGATAAATTTGAAGTAAACGACATTGGGTTCTATCTCGTTTTAGGCTTAGTAACTGCGGTAGCTTCTGTTTATTTTTCAAAAGTATTTTTCGCTATAACCCATTTTTTTAAACAATTTGAAAGTCGAGCAGTTCGTCTCCTTATTGGCGGATTAGCCATTGGCACGATGCTTTATTTTATCCCGCCATTATACGGTGAAGGCTATGGCATCATGAATAATTTATTAAAAGGTGATCATTTGGCCGCTATTGGAAAAACCCCTCTAAATTTCGATGTCTCGAACATTTGGGTGGTTATTGCTCTCTTATTTGGCATTGCTGTTTTTAAAGCCATTGCCATGACCACTACTTTTGGTGCTGGTGGTGTTGGAGGTATATTTATCCCAACGCTTGTTATGGGAAGCGCCATAGGAAATGCCTTTGCTAAAATTATTAATAACATCGGACTTGGGTTTCATGTGTCCGAATCTAATTTCACATTAATTGGGATGACGGGTTTAATGGCCGGTGTACTACACGCCCCGCTAACCGCCATTTTCCTAATTGCGGAAATTACCAGTGGTTACGAACTTTTTGTGCCCTTAATGATTGTTTCGGCCATATCCTTTACCATCACAAAATACTATATTTCCCACTCTATTTACACCTTAAAATTGGCTGAACGTGGCGAACTCATGACCCACGATAAAGATCAAAATGTCCTTATGGTTTTAGATATCGATAAAATTCTTGAAACCAATTTCATTATCCTAAAACCCGAAATGAAACTTGGGGATATTCTTAAAAACGCGGTAGCAAAATCCTCCCGAAATCATTTTCCCGTGGTTAACGACCAGCATGAATTTCTCGGGGTTATTCGCCTAGACGATGTGCGCCATATCATGTTCAATTCCGATTTATACGACACCGTAAATGCCCAAAGCCTCATGCACGCCTCTGCCGGAATTATAGATTATAATACCGATAATATGAACACCATTATGACCAAGTTTAAAACCACCGGCGCATGGAACTTACCAGTCACTAAAGATGGCAAATACTACGGTTATATTTCAAAATCCAAATTATTAACCGCCTATCGCGAACAACTTATTCAGTTCACCAAATAGCACTAAATATCATATTCAAACCTAAATGAAATACCTTATATCTCTTTTAACCATTGCAGCATTTACCAGTATTCTTCTCGGATTTTTTTTAGACGTCGATTATTCAGAAAAACTCATTGGTTTTGGCGTTATGGGACTATTTTTTATTGTTTTCCCCATATTTTCATACCACCGCTGGAAAGATAAAGACCCTAAAGATTATATGCTTACTAAAGAAAATTTAGATAAAATGAAAGCTTCTCAACGCGATAAAAAAATTTAATTTTTTGGGCGTTACCCAAGGGTCGGGCTTTTACTACTCGCTCCCTCCCAAAAGGTCGGGGAGCTCAAACAGGCCGTTCAATCCCTAACGCGGGTATATCTGCTAAATACATTTTTCAACCCGTACTTGGTTATTGTCAAATTAAAAATGCTAGTTCAAATTTCGGCGTTCAATAAAAAAACGTTTCATAAGCGCCGAAGCTTCTTCAGCTAAAACACCGCCTTTTATTGTGGTTTTAGGATGTAGTTTCGTGTTCAAATTAATACAACCACGTTCCAAATCTCTCGCCCCATAAACAATATTAGAAATCTGACTCCAATACAAAGCCCCAGCACACATTTGGCAAGGCTCTAGGGTAACATACAGCGTACATTTTTGTAAATACTTGCCACCCAAAAAATTGGCCGCTGCCGTAATAGCTTGCATTTCTGCATGTGCTGTTACATCGTTCAGTGTTTCGGTTAAATTATGTCCGCGTGCAATAATTTTATTATCAATAACAATTACAGCTCCCACCGGAATTTCGCCTTGCTCATAAGCAGCCTCGGCTTCCTGTAAGGCGCGTTTCATAAAATAGGTATCATCAAAAGGTTGTATCATAAAAGCAAAAATACAATTTGAAATACTACATTTGTAAATTAATGAGCAATCTTTTAAACCATATAAACTCCCCTAAGGAACTTCGTCTTTTAAACCAAAAAGACTTACCGCAACTTGCTCAAGAATTACGTGAGTTTATTATTAACATTGTCGCTACAAAAGAAGGCCATTTGGGCGCTAGCCTTGGTGTAGTAGAACTCACCATTGCATTGCATTACGTTTTTAACACGCCAGACGATCAACTTATTTGGGATGTGGGCCACCAAGCCTACGGCCATAAAATTTTAACCGAGCGTCGCGAAATTTTTCACACCAATCGGCAATTACACGGCATAAGTGGTTTTCCAAAACGCAGCGAAAGTATTTACGATACGTTTGGCGTTGGACACGCTTCCACCTCTATTTCCGCAGCCTTAGGCATGGCCATTGCTTCCAAATTAAAAGGTGATTTTAGTAAACAACACATTGCCGTAATTGGAGATGCTAGTATTGCGGGAGGCATGGCTTTTGAAGGTTTAAATCACGCCGGTGTTACCGATGCTAATTTACTCGTTATTTTAAACGATAATGCCATAGGCATAGACCCAAGTGTTGGTGCTTTAAAACAATATTTAACCAATGTAAAAAAGGGCACACAAAAACAAGATAATATTTTTGAAGCCTTAAATTTTAATTATTCGGGTCCTATTGACGGGCATAATTTACCCAAACTTATTACCGAGTTGGAACGACTAAAAACCGTAAAAGGTCCAAAGTTTTTACACGTAATAACCACGAAAGGCAAAGGTTTAAAACAGGCCGAAGAAGATCAAGTAAAATACCACGCACCAGGAAAATTCAATGCTAAAACAGGCGATTTAAATATAAAAACACCTGTTATTGAACCTCCAAAATATCAAGATGTTTTTGGACATACCATTGTAGAACTTGCCAAAACAAACCCAAACATTGTAGGTATAACGCCTGCTATGCCCACAGGAAGTTCTCTTAAATACATGATGAACGACATGCCAGACCGCGCTTTCGATGTTGGCATAGCCGAGCAACACGCTGTAACCTTAGCCGCAGGTATGGCAACACAAGGTTTGGTACCGTTTTGCAATATTTATTCCACCTTTTTGCAACGTGCTTACGATCAAATTATTCACGATGTGGCCACACAAAAATTACCTGTTATTTTTTGTTTGGATCGCGCCGGTTTGGTTGGAGAAGATGGGGCAACGCATCATGGGGTTTTCGATTTGTCGTATTTACGCTGCATTCCTAATTTAATCATTTTCGCTCCAAGAAATGAAATTGAATTACGAAACATCATGTACACCGCACAACTAGGATTAGAATACCCTATTGCCATTAGATATCCAAGAGGTCGTGGCGTCACTATAGACTGGAAACAGCCTTTTTCGAAAATTGGAATAGGACAAGCTACCGAATTAAAAAAAGGAAAAAACCTGGCTATTTTGAGCATAGGTAATATGTCCAAAAATGTAAGCGAAGCTATTGAAAACTTAAACGTTTCGCATTATGATATGCGTTTTGTAAAACCTTTGGATGCCAATTTACTTCATCGTGTTTTTAAGGACAACAAAACTATTATTACGGTTGAAGATAATGCCATTACGGGTGGTTTTGGATCGGCTATTTTAGAATTTGCTGCACATCATAATTATAAAAACACGATTAAAACACTGGGAATTCCAGATCAATTTATAGAGCACGGTAACGTATCTTTACTACACAATATCATAAACTTAAATGCTGAAAACTTAGAAAATTACTTTAACAAATATCTTTGATAACTTTCAACACTTCTCATTTAATGAACAGTTTTAATAGAACTTTGCCATTTTTGTTAAAACCCGTAAGTACTAAAAATGAAGAAACCCTGTGGGTCTCTCACCTCCACAGGGAATATCTAATGATAAATCAGTAACAAAAAAAATGAAGTATATATTTTTTAGGCAACCAATTGTTCAAAGATAAACATATATTTTCTTTTAAACATAAGAAAATTTAACGGTTTTTAACAAAAAAATACTATTTTCCTTATAAGGTAGATTTATTTTTTACAATACTGGTTTTTACAATAATGGTTTTTACATCGGCATTAGCATGTTCCTTTTGCATTCTGGTAATTAACATTTGAGCAGCATTTACTCCAATGGCTTTGGCATGCTGACGAATAGTTGTTAGTTTTGGAATCGTATGATGCGAATCGGATTTACTAGCAAAAGCAATCACCGAAAAATCTTTAGGAACTTTTAAACCTAAATTTATAGCGGTGTTTAAAGCAATAATTCCAGACGAACTATCGGCAGCTACTACGGCATCAACCGTTCTATTTTTCTTTAAAAAAGACTTAATAACTTTTTGATGATCGTCTTTTCCTTTCTTTATTTTTAAAACTAAAGGCTCTTGCTTACCGTGTTCTAGAATGGCTTTATTGTAACCACGTTCGCGTAATTTACCAACACTTAAATCGTTTATGTTACTTACAAAAAGAATGTTTTTTCTTTTTTCCAATAAAAGACTTTTTGTGGCGTTATACATGGCATCAAAATCATCCACAATTACCTTATCACACATCACATCATGAGCCACACGATCGAACATCACAATAGGCAAGCCTTGACTAATGGTTTTTTTAAAGTGTTCTATTTCATTTTTAATTTGCGTTTCTTCTGCAACCGACAAAATAAAACCATCTACACTACCATTAGCAAGTAACTGTAAACTTTGTTTTTCTTTCTCTAAAGACTCGTTGGATATACAGGTAATAATATTGTAACCGTGTTTTGCTGCTTCCGTTTCTATACCAAAAAGGACTTTTGCTAAAATTCTATTTAAAATATTGGGAATAATAACACCAATTGTTTTGGTTTTATTATTTTTTAAACTTAACGCGACTTTATTCGGTTTATAGTTATACAATTCAGCTAGTTCTTTTACACGTCTTACTGTTTCCTCTCCAATTTCTTCGCTATTATTTAATGCTTTTGAAACCGTAGAAATAGATACGCCTAATTCTTTTGCTAACTGTTTTAATGTAACCATATATTTTTTTATATAACGCTAACGCAATTTACAAAAATACACGTTGCAAATTACTATGCTAAAAATAAGTTATAATAATTTTATATTTTTACAAAATACAATTAAAATTTCCTTTTTTATTTTTAAAATATTCCCTTTAAGCCATAGGTATATGACAGAACTTACAATAAAAGATAAAACTAAGGCTCAAGAATATATAAAAATTGAATCGTTTAGAAAACATACCCGAGTAACAAAACCACATAAGCACAACAAATATTTAGAATTTGTTTATTTTAAAAAAGCTACAGGTTTTCATGTTATCGACCATTTTAAAATTGAAATTACCAATCCTATTTTTTTTATAGTTAGAAAGGAGCAAATTCATTATTGGCATTTAACTTCAGAGCCTGAAGGTTATGTTATCATTATAAAAGAAGCTTTTATCGAGCAGTGCGTAGATATTGAAATAAAGCAACAATTAGTAAAAATAAGTGCGTTTCCTTATTTAACACCAGAAGATAATAGGACGATAGAACAGTTGTTTCAATTATTAATTTCTGAAAACAAGCACAAGAAAAACAAAACCATTGTTGAAAGTTTATTGAAAGTACTGTTAAGCAAATTACTTCAAATTGAAAACAAAAACGAACTTCCCCATCAATCCATTTACCAAGAATTTATTGGGTTATTAAGCAACCAAGAAACGTTATCTAATAGCGTAAAGTTCTATGCCGATTTACTCAATACAAGTCCGCAAAACTTAAATAAAAGTTGCCGAAATGAATGTAACAAAACAGCCTCTGAAGTATTATCCGATTTTATTTTAAGTGAAGCCAAGCGTTTGCTTTTATATACTGAAAAAAACATCTCTGAAATTGCTTACGCCCTTTCTTTTCGAGATAACTCTCATTTTACAAAATACTTTAAACGCCATGTAGGTAAAACGCCTAGTGCCTTTAGAAGTAAAACATCATATATACCATAAATTTTTCAAAAACACCATTCTGTTTTATTAAATAAGTATAATTTCGCACCAAATTACCAATCCAAATTAATAAAACTAATATCGAATGAAAATTAAAATTTCAGTAGTATTTACACTCCTATTCTTTTCTTCCCAATTTATTTTTAGTCAAATTACCGGAAAAATAATCGATGGTGATGTTAACGAACCATTAGAATACGCAACGGCTGCGCTATACAAAACAAACGGCAATTTAGTTACAGGTGTTGTAACCAATACAGAAGGTCTGTTTTCTTTAGAAAACATAAAAACCGGAAGCTATTTTCTAGAAGCATCTTTTATGGGATATACCGCTTTTAAATCGGAAACCATTTTGGTGAACAAAAAAGGTCAAGCCATTAATTTAGGAAGCATCAAATTAACTTTAGGAAGCCAATTAAACGAAGTGTTGGTAAAAGCCGAACGTTCTGCTGTTGTTCACAAAATTGACCGTCAAGTATTCGATACTAAAAAATATCAAAATGCCGAAGGTGGAAATGCCGTTGATGTTATAAAAAACTTACCATCGGTTACCGTAGATGGCCAAGGTGAAATTAGCGTTCGTGGCAGTAAAGGTTTTACCGTATTAGTAAACGGAAAACCAACGCAAGGCGATGCCGCTTCAATTTTAGCGCAATTACCTGCAAATGCTTTAGAAACCGTAGAACTTATTACAGCACCATCTGCAAAATACGATCCCGAAGGAAAAGGAGGTATTCTAAATATTAAAACTAAAAAAGGCGCTACAAATGGTACGTTTGCTCAAGTGAATGTTCGTGGTGGTTTTCCTTCTATTGAACCTTACGACACTCAAGTTCCAGCAGAACGTTACGGTATAGATGCAACTGTAAATAAACGTACCGATAAATGGAATATTTCCGTTGGAGCAAGTTACCAACGTAATGATAAAACAGGGCGTCGTGAAGGCGATATGTTTATTGTAAATCAAGCGGAAGATAAAACCACTTTCTTACCTTCGGATGGTGAACGTAGTTTTGATGACATTAGTTATAATGGTCGTTTTAATATTGATTTTACACCAAATGAAAACGATGAATTTTCATTAGGTTTTTTCGCTGGAAAACACACAAAAGAACGTCTTGCCGATATTGTGTATTATGATAATCACGCCCTTTCTCCAATTGGAACAGAAAATAGATTATATACTTTTTCATATTACAACCACAACTTAAGAATTAGAAAAGGCGATTTTGCTTTAGGAAGTTTCGATTATGCGCATAAATTTAATAACGATTCTAAATTATCAACTTCCATTTTATATGAATATACTTTTCTTGGAGGACCAACAGTGAATGATAATTTAGGATTCTCCGACAACTCTAACGACCAACAAGAATACAACACCAATGATAATCCTCTTTACGGTACACGCTTTAACCTCGATTACGCGTGGAAACCTTTCACATTTGGAACGCTTGAAACTGGCTACCAATACCGCGATATTGATCACACAGGCGAGTTTGTTTACGAACGTGATGGTGAATTAGTCGAGGCATTCTCTAGTGATATCCAATTAAAACGTGCTATTCATGCTGGATACGCGCAATTAACAGGCAAAAAAAATAACTGGGATTATAATGCTGGCGTGCGTTTAGAATCTATGGATAGAACCTATACAGAAACCTTAGAAGGTAAGTCTCCAAATGTTTACCAATACGATTTTGTAAAATTATTCCCTTCGGCATCTGTGCAATATGCCGTTAACGACAAAACAAATATTAAAGCCGCCTACAGTAAACGTGTAGAACGCACCACCACTTTTAAAATGAATAGTTTTGCAGAGCGCGAGCATTCGGAAGTTTTTGAACAAGGGGATAACACCTTACTGCCAGAGTTTATCGATTTAGTAGAATTAGGGGTTACTAAAAAATTAAAAGGCGGCAATTCCGTTTATGCCACGACGTATTTCAGACATGTAGACAACGTCATAAACCGAGTAAACACCTTAGCTTACGAAACTAACGGTGCCGTAATTGATAGTGTTATAAACCGTGTATATTCTAACGTTGGAAAAAGCAATGCGATAGGCTTAGAGTTTGGAGCAACCATAAAACCTACAAAAAACTGGACAAACGTTATTGGTGCAAATGTCTATAATTATGCTATTGATGGCGTTCTAAACTTTAATCATAGAGATGGAATTCCTAGAAGTTATGGTATTGATTCAAAATCGACTATTTATTCTTTCAACTTAAATTCAACCTATTTATTTTGGGATAATGCATCGTTACAATTTACATTCAATTATTTATCCGATAGAAATACAGCTATGGGTGAGGATTCACGATTCTACTCGCCAAATTTAGCCTTTAGAAAAACCTTTATCGACAATCGTTTAACGGCAACGCTACAATGGCAAAACATAGATATGGGGCTGTTAGATACCAACGAGCAACGTATTACAACCTCGAGACCCGACCAATTTTATACCACTACAAATTATGTTTACGAAGTCGATATGGTATCCTTAAACCTATCATACACCTTCAATACGGTAAAAAACAAATCTAAATTTATTGATAGTGAATTTGGTAAAAAAGAATTTTAGTAAACCTACTCGTTTTTAAAAACATAATCCTGTAAGACTTCAAAACCTTACAGGATTTTTTATTTTAATAGTTTACTAACATGCCTATCAGTTCTAGTTTGTACTTTTGTAACAAGAATTATATTATATGAATTTATCTGAAGTAAAACTCGTAGTCTCCGATATGGATGGCACGTTGTTAAATAATAATAGCGAAGTAAGCGATCGCTTTTTTAAACAATTTGAAGCATTAAAAAAACGAAACATACATTTTGTGGCTGCCAGTGGACGCCAGTACCAAAGCATTGTGCATAAACTAGACACCATAAAACATGACATTTCTATCATTGCAGAAAATGGAGGATTAATGCAATATAAAAATGAAATTAATATTTTATTAAAATTATCTTCGGAAGATGTTTTTAAATCAATTGAAATACTTCGGAAAATACCAGGTTGTTACATTGTTTTATGCGGAAGAAAAGCCGCTTATGTTGAAACGAAAGATGATGAATTTATTTCAAAATTTAGTGAGTATTATACCGCTTATAAAATTGTTGAAGACTTAACAAAAGTAACCAACGACGATTTTATGAAAATAGCTGTCTATCATTTTGAATCGTCCGAGAATTGCATTCTACCCAATATTTCGGGGCTTAAAGAAGACTATAAAATTACGATTT
This sequence comes from Algibacter pacificus, assembly GCF_008033385.1. Classification (GTDB taxonomy): domain Bacteria; phylum Bacteroidota; class Bacteroidia; order Flavobacteriales; family Flavobacteriaceae; genus Algibacter; species Algibacter pacificus. The sequence continues at coordinate 194,702 of NZ_VOGY01000007.1, forward strand.
CAGGACAAAATTGGCTCGATATTTCGCATAAAAACGCTAACAAAGGTTACGCCTTACATATGCTTCAAAAAGATATGGGCATTAGTAAAAATGAAACTATGGTTTTTGGCGATTATAACAACGATTTACAAATGCTAGAATTAGCACATTTTAGCTATGCTATGGAAAATGCGCACCCAAACGTTAAGAAAATAGCCAACTTTGAAACTAAAAGCAACATGAATGAAGGCGTAGAATCTGTTTTAGAAGCATTGATAAACAGCAAATGCATTTAAAATTTCACGCTTATAAAAAATAAAAAAACCTTCCTGTTTCAATTAAAAAAAGGAAGGTTTTTATTATATATTTATTTTGAAACTTACTTTCTAACCGACTTTACAATAGCTAAAGCCGCTTTAACATCTTGCTCTAATTTTGCATAATCTTTGTTAGCAATAATCTCTTTAGAAATTAATTTAGATCCCATTCCAACGCAAGTTACACCTGCATCGAACCAACCTTTTAGGTTTTCTTCGGTTGGAGAAACACCACCTGTAGGCATCACGCTTGTCCATGGTTGTGGCCCTTTAATACCTTTTACAAATTGAGGTCCGTAGATATCACCAGGGAAAAGTTTTACGATTTCGCATCCTAATTCTTCAGCTCTTGCAATCTCAGTTAATGTACCACATCCTGGAGACCATAATACTTTTTTACGGTTACAAGCAATGGCGATATCTTCTCTTAAAACAGGAGTTACAATAAAGTTTGCACCTAAAGCCATATAAAGAGAAGCTGCAGCACCATCGGTAACCGAGCCAACCCCCATAATCATTCCTGGTAATTCTGCAATAGCGTATTTAGTTAATTCACCAAAAACTTCATGAGCGAAATCACCACGAGCCGTAAATTCCATTAATCTTGCGCCACCATCGTAACACGCTTTTAATACCTTTTTACTTAATTCTATATCGTTATGAAAAAATAAAGGAATCATTCCGGTATCTTTCATGGCTTGCGCCACTTCTAATCTTGAAAATTGTGCCATTTTTTATTTAATATTTAATTGTTGATTTGTGTTTTTGTTGAACTGTTAAACATATTAAACCATTTAACAGTTCAACAATGAAACACTAATATTATCTTGCTACACGTCCAGAGGCATCACCACCCATAAGTTTTTCAACTTCAGCAACAGTTACTAAATTTGCATCACCTTTAATGGTGTGTTTTAAACAAGAAGCAGCTACTGCAAAATCTAATGCGTTTTGGTCGTCTTCTGGGTATTTTAATAATCCGTAGATTAAACCTCCCATAAATGAATCTCCACCACCTACTCTATCTACGATATCTGTAATTTGGTATTGACGTGTTTGGAATAATGTTTTTCCATCGTATAAAACACCAGCCCAAGTATTGTGCGATGCAGAAATAGAACCTCTTAAAGTTGTAATTACTTTTTTAGCTCTAGGGAATTTAGCCATCATTTGCTCACAAACCGATAAAAAAGCTTCAGCTTTTACGTTGTGGCCTTCAGTTTGCACAGAAATACCTTCTGGTTTAATGCCAAAGTGCATTTCTGCATCTTCTTCATTTCCTAACACAACATCACAATATGACGTTAACTCTGTCATAACCGCTTCTCTATGAGCATCATCACAATATTTCCATAATTTAGCGCGGTAATTTAAATCTGTAGAAATTTTCACACCTAATTTGCTAGCCGCTTTTACAGCTTCTAAACAAACATCGGCAGCCCCTTGAGAAATAGCAGGAGTAATACCTGTCCAGTGAAACCATTCAGCTCCTTCGAACACTTCATCCCAGTTAATCATTCCAGATTCAATTTCAGCAATTGCCGAATGTGCACGATCATAAACCACTTTAGACCCTCTTGATACTGCACCCGTTTCTAAGAAATAAATCCCTAAACGATCTCCTCCGTAAACAATTTTATCAACTCCAACGCCTCTTTTACGCATTTCCATCATGGCACACTCACCAATATCATTCTTTGGCAAACGTGTTACAAAATCTACATCTACGCCGTAATTAGCTAAAGAGACTGCTACATTAGACTCACCTCCACCATAAACAACATCGAAATTATTTGCTTGTGAAAATCTTAAAAATCCTTGTGGAGCTAATCTTAGCATGATTTCTCCAAATGTTACTACTTTACCCATTTTTTAATACTTATTTTATTTTTAATTAAAGTTGCTTAAACGTTTAACCTTAAATTTAGAAATAACATCAAAAAGCACATATTTTAAATATAATATTTTGATTCTATAAAGGAAGGCTATACCTTTGCTTAAACGTTTAAGCAAAGGTATAAAAAAAAACAATATGAAAAAGAAAACGACTATAAAAGATATAGCAAACGTTTTAAATATCTCTGCTGCTGCTGTTTCGAAGGCACTTCATGACGATTCTAGAATTAGTGAAAAAACGAAAAAAGCCGTGAGACAGGTTGCCAAAAACCTAAACTATCAGCCCAACCATTTAGCCAGTGCATTGCGAAAAGGAAAAAGTAATTTGGTAGGCGTTATTGTTCCTCGAACTAATAGTAACTTTTTTTCATCGGTAATTCAAAACATGGAAGAAGTTTTAAATAAAGCTGGGTACAATATTATTATTACCCAATCTAACGAATCGTACATAAAAGAATGTAATAATATAGACACCTTATTGTTTACCCAAGTTGATGGTATTATAGCCTCTATGGCCAATGAAACTATAGATTTAGGATATTATGAAAAAATAAAATCTAAAGGCATTCCGTTAATTTTATTTGATCGTGGTGAAAACGATTTGAATGTAGATTATATAGGAATTAACGATTACAATAGCAGCCATATGATTGTGGAGCACTTGGTAAAACAAGGCTGTAAACGTATTGCTCACATTGGCGGTTTTAAACGTACTCGAATTTTTAATAATAGAATTCGTGGTTATGTGGATGCTTTAAAAAAACATAATTTACCTTTAGATAACGAACTTTTAATTGAAAGCAGCTTAACGACTGAAGATGGCCGAGAAAAAATGATCCAACTGTTAGCGCTTAAAACAAGACCCGATGCTGTTTATGTTGCTGGCGATTATGCTGCGTTGGGTGCCTTTCAGGTTTTAAATGAACAACAGATTAAAATGCCCGAAGACATTGCTTTAGTAGGTTTTGGAAACGAGCCTTTTACCGCCATGGTGTCTCCTACCATAACAAGTATAGAACAACACAGTTCGGAAATTGGGCAACAAGCAGCAAAAACATTTTTGCAGTATGTTAAACAAAAACCCGTTAAACAAACACTAAATAAAATTATTTTAAATGCGGAATTAGTAGTTCGCGATTCTTCTAAAAACAATAAAGCGCTTTTGTAACGAAACAAAAGCGCTTTATTATTTTAATAAAATCTATAATTTTTTAGATACCTAAAGCTTGACCACCACCTATTTGTACAGTTTCAGCAGTCATAAAAGACGCATCTTTACTAGCTAAAAAAGACACCACTCCTGCAACTTCTTCAGGCTGGCCTAACCGACCTAATAAAACACTGTTTGCCCATGAAGCAAAAACTTCTGGTTTCGTAGATTTAATTTGTGCATGAAAAGGCGTATCGATAGTACCAGGAGATACTGCGTTGACTCTAATTCCATATTCTGCTAAATCTTTAGCTAAAGCTCTAGTGATAGATTGTACTCCACCTTTAGAAACTGAATAAATTCCAGCTCCAGGTCCTGCTCCATTCCATGCGGCATTAGAAGTATAGTTAATTATGCTAGGATTTTCACTTTTTTTAAGGAAAGGAATAGCCGCTCTTGATGCAAAAAATACTGAATCTAAGTTTAATGCCATAACAAATCTGTATTGTTCCGTTGTCATTTCTTCAAATCTAGCTCTAACACCGATACCACCTGCATTATTAACAAGGACATTAATTTTTCCATATTTTTCACCAATTTTATTAATATTTGCTGTTACTTCATCTTCATTTGTAACATCAAATCCATAATATTCAGCTTTAATACCTGCTATTTCAAGTTCCTTTACACGTTTATCCCCTGTTTCACTCTCTATACCATTTAAAATTATGGTATAACCATCTTTACCTAATCTTTTTGCGACTTCGAAACCAATACCTCCTGTGGCTCCTGTTATCACTGCAACTTTTTCGTTTGAATTACTCATTTTTTTTATTTTAAGTTATACTTCTTTATTCTTAATTACTTATTCTACAGATTTAATATCTTTTGCGAAATAATAGATAGCTCCAATTCCTAGAGGTACAAATAATGCTATGGCAATAAATACAGGTGTATAAGAAACTTTGGCTACTATAGGCACAATAAAATTCATGATAATAACGGAGAATACCCCAACCATTCCGCCTAATCCAGCTAACGAGCCAACATTTTTGCCACTAAACAAATCGCTAGGTAATGTTTGTACATTACCAATTGCAAATTGGAAACCAAATAATACTACGAATACAATACCCACAAAACGCTCTGGTGTATTACCAAAAAATATGGTTGCCACAAGCCCCGAGAACATAATAATTCCACCAATTAAAATGGTATATTTTCTACCTTTGTCTATAGAGTTAGTTTTAGATATAATTTGGCCAGACACATATCCGCCAACAATACTACCAATAGCTGCGCCTACATAAGGTACCCAAGCAAACATGCCAACTTCTTTTACGTTGAAACCATAAACATCAAATAAGTAAATAGGCATCCATCCTACAAATAACCACCAAATTGGCTCTAAAAAGAAACGCCCAACAACAATAGACCAAGCTTCTCTATGTGATAAAATTTCTCTTAAACTTAATCCTTTTGCACTTTCTTCGGCATCACGATCGGCTTGACTTTGCCCATCTAAAATATATTTCTGTTCTTCTTCTTTAATCCATGGGTGTTTTTTTGGACCTGCTTTATTAATAAGTAACCAAGGAATAATCCATAATATACCAAAAGAACCTACCACCATAAATGTTGTTCTCCATCCATAAGCTACAAAGAGCATAGCTATAAATGGTGGCGCCACTACAGATCCTATAGAAGCTCCGGCATTAAATAAACCTTGAGCAATTGCCCGTTCTTTAATTGGAAACCATTCTGCATTACTTTTAACACCGCCAGGCCAGTTTCCTGCTTCGGACAAACCTAAAGTACTTCTAAAAAAAGCCAAACCAATAAACCCTCTTACTGTAGAGTGTAAAAACGACGATAATCCCCAAACGCCAATACTAATAACATACCCAATACGGGTGCCTACTTTATCGAATAATTTACCTGAAAATAATTGACCTAAGGCATAAGCAACCATAAAAATGTTAAGAATATAACTATAATGTTCTTTTGTTAAACCTAAAGAATGTGAAATGGAACCTTCTAGGTTTTCATTTCCCCACATAACGGCTAACGCACTTCTATCGATATAATTAATTACTGACGCCAAAAATATGAGTCCAATAATAAACCAACGTAATCCTTTTACTTTCATATAAATACATTTTAAAGTAAACTATATATGCTTACTAAATTGATATGGTAATTAAACTTTTTAATTATCCATTTATATACTTTTAAAGTTTTCTATTTTAACATTTAAAAACTACCTACCTTAATTACAAGTCCTTAAACTTTATAACAGTACTGATAGAGAATTTTAAAATGATCTTTCATTTTTTGTTTTGCCAATGCTGGATCTTGTTTCTTTATGGCTTCATAAATACCACTGTGTTCTTCAATTCCAGTAACAGCTTGGTTAATATCGCAAACATGATATTTCCCAAAATCAATAATTATTTGTGGTGTAATAGTTAACATAAACGTGTTTATAGTACTATTTCCACATGCTTTAGCAATAGCTAAATGAAAAAGTAAATCTTCTTGAACCGCATCTTCTCCGGATAAAGCTTTTTCTTTATAAGCATCTAAAGCTGCTTTTATATTTTTTAAATCTTCATCTGTTCTTCTTAAAGATGCTAACCTAACTGTTTTTAGTTCTAATAGAATTCTGGTTTCTACTAAAGATTTAAAATCTGGCGTTTCCAGTCTTAGAATATCTTCAATCATTCCATTCATAGCGATTACGCCAATATTGGCAACAAAAGTTCCGCTTTGAGGAATGGACTTTAATAATCCATAAAACTCCAATCTTTGGATAGCATCTCTAACATTAGATCGAGTTACTCCAAACTTTTCAGATAAGGTTCGCTCTGCCGGTAATTTATCACCTGGCTCTAAATTTTTATAATTGATAAGATCTCTTATTTTAACAATTATTTCATTTTGTGTTTTTTGGCTATCGCCTACTGATATTGCTCCTAATTTCATATATTATGACATTTTTTTACTCATATTTTAACTAACCCTACAATTGGTTAACCAAGCAATGCTGCTAAATTTATACAAAACCACTAAAAATTTCTATCGGATTTTATTTAGCTTAAATTGCATTATATAGTAAAACTTAACAAATCATGTTATTTTAATGTATTAGCACCACATTATAATATTTCACTTTAGAATATAGTATTAATCTATGCATGTTAAATAACTATTGCCTTTATAATAATTTCTAAAAAACGTTCTGTTTTTTTTTGATAACATCACTATAAATTATAAGTTATTTAACGTTAAAAAGCACCTCTATTTATTCACTATTACATTATAAATTTTACTCTTAAGTTTTCTATAAAATTGTAACTTTGTAGAATGCATGTTTTTTTATTATGAAACGTCATGTTTTAATTTACTATGCTACAAAAAGAAGTAAATTATTTAAAAAAAGGGCAGGCGGCAACCTGTCCTTTTTTGCTTTTTAGTCTATGGTATTTTATTAATAGTTCTCATGATATATTTAGTTTATGTTTTTTATTTAAATCTGGTATACCAGATTGGTTTACCAAATATATACATTTTTTTGTTAATTATGAACTTTTATTAAAATTTAAATAAAAAATGTTGCTAATATTTTTAACTACACTATAAACCGACTCGCAAAGGGCAAAAATTATTAAATTTCCTATCTAAGTTGATTATTTATTTCCAAAGTAAGACACTTCACCTCCACTTAAAAAATCTTCCCTTACTGGGCTAAAGGTGTCAATAAGCTCCCCTGCTTCTATGCAAACAGCACTATGCAATAAATTAGGCTCAATATAAACGCCATCACCAGCTTCTACAATTTGTTTTACGCCATCAATTTCAAACTCAAATTTACCCGAAACAACAAAGGTAGCTTGGGTATGAAAATGTTGATGAGGAGCCCCTAATGCGCCTTTGTCAAATTTCACTCTTACCATCATAATTTGGTTATCGTAACCTAAAAACTTTCTGGATACACCGCCGCCAAGCACTTCCCATTCCATGTCTTTTGTGATTACGTACTTTTCACTAAATCTTTTCATAATAATTTTATTTAATTGTTTTTATTTGAAATAATAAGAACCTGACCATTCATAATTCTTATTGCTAATTGTTAATTTATGTTCCGGTTCTGTATTCGTATTTGCTGTTATAAATAATTTAGAAACACCTTTAACAGTCGTAATCATGATTGCTGTATAATCTTCGGTATCTAAAACGACTTTTAAGTCGGCTATGTTACTTTTAGAGTTTACCGCAGATTCTGTTACGGTGCTATAACTTCCATGAGCTTCAATTGCAGATACAAACGTGGTGTTTTTTACATTTTTACGTCTTAAAAGCAAAGCAGCCTCTCTTCTTAAATTAAAATCTGGATCGTTTGCACCTATTCGGGTAAATAACAAATCGTCGGCAGCAGTAGTCACTGTGGTTAAGGTATAAAACTTACCGTTATTTAACCAAGATAGTTTACTATTGTTACTTTGAGCCTTTGCCGATCCTTCAACAAATAAATGCTGGTACCCATTTTTAGTTCCTAAAGGTTTAAGTATTTCTGGTATTTTATATTCAAAATTAGTTTGCAAAACCTGCCCCAAAAAGTAATACGGAAAATCATATTGATTAGCTTTATCGGACGTTACTCTCATAAGATCTAAAACATAAGGTTTTTCGAAATCTTCATCTTTTATAACAGCCATGGTACGCAGCATTTCTGTTCCTGGATATGCATGAACATCTTTGGCACTGGCTACTTGAATACGTGTATCCTTTGAAGAAAAATAATTAAGGTCTGGGTGATATTTATTACCTGTTTCAAATTCACCTTTAAAATGAGAGGTTTCATTTTGGGTAACTGTATTATGAGCTATGGTTTGTTTAGCCCAAGTTTTATTTTCTTTTAAATAATTCCCGCCACCTTTTTGTTCAATATTTACAAAACGTGCTAAACCATAATCCTGAATAACCTCATCGCCGTTGTCGTATAATGAATACGATAATTTATCATAATGCCCGTGACTAGAACCTTGTGACGTATATTTAAAAACAAGTTCTATCTCTTCGTTACGCAAAATACTTACACCACCTTGATTGCCATTAGGCCCATCGGTTAAGTTAATCGACTTTTTATCAAAGGGTTTTTCTTCGCCATTTTTTATTCCAAGTGCTACTGCTAAACCAGAATCGTCCAACAATACGCTATTTTGCAGCTTTGCAATACTTAACAACCCTGGATCTTGTCCTCCAAAATGATAAGAAATATCTACAGCACTAACTAAAGCACTGTTGTAATACGACATGCCTTTTTGACCATCGTTAAGAGGGAAAAACTCACCGTCGGCATCGGATAAGTTCAAAAGGGCTTTTATAGATTTTAGAAGTACACCCTCCTTATATTCAAAAATCTTCACCTCTGGTTTTACATGATGTAAACCTTCAGCAAAAATTAAAAAAGGATACATGGCATATCTTTGGTAGTATGGCCCTTCGTTATAATATCCATCCGGAGAAAAAGGCTCTTCAATATTTGCTAAAAATCCTGCTTTTCCATCTTTATTAATATATCCGCCGTCATCATCTTTAGCGGTTTTATCCATTTCCAAACCTCTAATACCATATAATGCACGGTTGATTAATTCCTCGTCATTCATAACCAAACCAATCATTCCAACTGCGGCATTTCCCCATGTACTATGGTTATGCACTCTGTTATAAAATTGTGGATTCTCTATAGAAATATAATCGGCAAACGGCTTAAATAAATTAGTCTCTAATTTGTTTCTTTCTTCTTCCGTTAAATAATTATAAATACAATCGTAAGCCTGACTAACATACACCAACCAATTAGAATCATTTAAACATTGCCAGAATAATTTACCTCTAGCATACGATCTTGTTTTAGGGTGTTTAGGTAATGTTTTGTACATACCCTCGTATTGCATAAGCATATTTTTTGCATATTTTGCATACTTTTCATCATTTAAAATTTGATATAAAACCCCTGCTTTTTGCAAAATGATCATGTTTCGTTTATGGCGTGCATGCGTATACCCACCCGAATAATCTTTTGGTATGGGCGTATCTATACCTAAGGCCATCTCGGTATCTACCTCGGCTTTGGTTTCAGCTAAACTTTTATCGAAAATCGGGATATGTCCTAAATTTGCCCGAATATCCTTTACGCCTTTTTGAGTTAAAATCAAGTTTGGATGATTGCTTTCAGCTTCAACAGAAATGGCTTCTTGATTTTCATTTTCTGCTTTTTCTTTACAAGAAAGCATTATTAATAGGACGAGCGTTATAGCCAGGAAACTAGCTCTTGAATTATTCATATGATTAGTCGTTAGTTTAATTGGTTTACCAGTTTGGTTTACCAAATATAAGTATAATTATCACATAAGCCAAAGAATGCTTTATAAATTCTAAATTTTAACAACTAGGACGTTATTTTTATTTTTTTAAAAATAAGTGATACCCTAAAAAAATAATTAAAAAATTATACTCAAATTGATTAAAAAGGTTAAATTATAGAATAAAAAGCACTCCCAATTTTAAAATGAATAGGTTTAAAATGGATTTCAATTTGTTTAAACAACATAAAAAAGCACCATTTATACCGTTCTTAACTTACCAAGCAAATAAATTATAACTCATTTTATTTTTTTTAAACCATACATTATCAGTAACAATACAGGCTTTTAAGCCTATTTTATTATCTAAATTATTTAAAACAAACCTAGCATTTCTTGTTTATAATAAAAAATTAACTATATTTGGTAAACCAAACTGGTAAACCAAATTGGTATGGCAGTTAAAATTTGTATTAATTACTAAGCTTTAATTTAAACTGATAAAAAAATATGAAACGCTAAAAAAAATTTAAGAAAACAACCAAACCAAGATGTTTGTTAAATCACCACGACAGCCAACACATATCTTATTATTATTCTAATCTAAACGTATAAAACTAATGAAAAAACACAAACGATTAAAAAAGGTTTACCTATTATTACTAGCCTTTTGTTTTGCTTTTACACTAAACGCACAACAAAAAACTGTTACAGGAACAGTGACTTCCGAAACTGATAACATGCCACTACCTGGCGTTAATGTTATAGTTAAAGGAACAACCACGGGAGCATCGACAGATTTTGATGGAAATTACTCTATAAATATAGAAGGAAGCGCTGCTGAATTAAGTTTTAGCTATATTGGATATGTATCCAAAACAATAACCATAGGAAATCAATCTAAAATTAACGTGGCCTTAGCAGAAGATGTTAGCGCTCTAGAAGAAGTTGTAGTTGTTGGATATGGCGCTCGGAAAAAAAGTGACTTAACGGGAGCTGTATCTTCAGTTAAAGCAGAAGAATTAAGTGCATTTCCCGTATTAAATGCCGAACAAGCACTTCAAGGACGTGCTGCCGGGGTTGTTGTACAATCTAATAATGGAGGGGAACCGGGTGCTCCTATCAATATTAAAATTAGAGGTAACACCTCTATTAATGCAAGTAGTAGTCCACTTATTGTAGTTGATGGTTTTGTAGGTGCTAGTATGCCACAACCAAACGATATTCAATCTATGGAAGTTTTAAAAGATGCTTCTGCCACAGCAATTTACGGATCCAGAGGTTCTAATGGTGTGGTTTTAGTAACTACAAAAAAAGGTAAGAGCGGAAAATTATCTATTGAAATAAATAGTAATTACGCAACGCAAACTACAGGAGATAAATTAGATTTATTAAATGCAGACGAATTTGCAGCTTACCAACAATTAAGAAACCCATCTTATGTTCAAGGAACCGAAGATACAGATTGGCAAGAACTACTGTACAAAACAGGCCATACTCAAAACCACCAATTTTCTTTTTCTGGAGGAAGCGATAATATAAATTTCTATGCGTCTGCAAACTATTTTGAACAAGCAGGTGTTATTGTAAATTCAGATTACGAAAAAATGACCTTTTTATCAAATATTGATGCTCAAGTAACAGATAAATTAAAATTGGGGTTTAACCTTTTTGGAAGTAGAGCTACTAAAAATGGCGTTTCTACGCAATCTACAGGTGAAACTGCTAATGGAGGTGGTGATGATGTTATTTCACTATTAGTTAGATTTTCACCAGATTTAGGTATTTTTGATGAAAATGGTGATTATACAGTTAACTCTGTTGGAGACAACGTTGACAACCCTTATGCAGTAGCTACTGAACGTGTTAATGAAACAAAATCTGATAGATATAGAGCAAATTTATATGCTAACTACGATATCATAGAGAATTTTACTTTTAAAACAACCTTTGGTTATAGTACCTTTAACGAAAACGTTGGAACATATATTCCTAAAACGCTACTTATAACAGATGGAGGAAACAACGGGACTGCAGAAATCAATAACAGACAATCTACAACCTTATTAAGTGAAAATTACTTAACCTACAAAACAGCTATTGGCAAAGGTGATTTAACTTTATTAGGTGGTTATTCCTATCAAAAAAATACAACCACTAGGTTTTCAGCAGGGGTACAAAACTTAATTGATGATGATTTTTCTTTCTATAACTTATCTGGTGGAGATACGCCATTAATTCCAGACTCTTCGATAGTAGAATCTGAAATTCAATCACAATTTGGTAGAATAAATTATGATTATGATGATAAATATTTAATTACTGCTACAGTAAGACGCGATGGAGCTTCTAACTTTGCTTCAAACGAAAAATACGCTATTTTCCCTTCAGGAGCTATAGGTTGGAAAATATCAAATGAAGATTTTTTAATAGATCACGAAACCATCTCAAACTTAAAATTAAGAGCTAGTTATGGGTTAACAGGTAACCAGGCTATTGATTCTTACCAATCCTTAGCAAAATTTGATAACATTAATGGCCTATACGGTGGCAGTGTTGTAAATGCAGTTGTACCAGATCAAGCTGCAAATGACGATTTAAAATGGGAAACATCCTATCAAACAAATGTTGGTATAGACTTAGGTTTATTTAATAGTAAAATTTCGTTGTCTTTAGATTATTACAATATCGACACTAAAGATCTTTTAATGGAAGATGGTAGTCAAGCGCAATATTTAGGTTTCCTTACAGCTGCTAGTTTAAGAAACGTAGGAGAGGTAAACAATCAAGGATTCGAAATATCATTAAACACCAGAAATATTACAAACGATAATTTTACTTGGACAACAGATTTTAACTGGGCTACTAATAAAAATGAGTTTAAAAAATTATTAAATGGTCAAGATGTATTTTTAAATGCCGCACCAAGTTATTTATCATTAGGAGGTAGCACCCACGTTTTAAGAGAAGGTGAAGCTATTGGTGTATTTTACGGATATGAATACCGTGGTGTTTATGACGGTACTAACATTCCTGAAGGAACAGCTGTTTTTAATGGTGCCGTTGCCGGAGATGCCTTATACACCGATGTTGCGGATGCTTCTGGTAACAGTGATGGATTGATTAATACAGACGATCAAAAGATAATAGGTGATCCAAATCCAGATTGGACTTTAGGTATAAACAATAACTTCTCATACAAAGATTTCGATTTAAATATCTTTTTTCAAGGTGTTCAAGGTGGCGAGATATATAACCTAACAAAACTACAAGCTAATGTTGGAGATTCTAACACCACTAGAGATGTTTTAGATGCCTGGTCACCAACTAATACAGACTCAAATATCCCAACAGTATCTGGGGTAAGACGTTCAACTTCTAGATTTGTAGAAGACGGAAGCTATATTAGACTAAAAAACATTGCATTAGGTTACAACTTACCAGCAAACATTACTGAAAAGTTAGGATTAGATAATCTTAGATTATCAGTAAGTGCGCAAAACCTATTAACGTTCACTAGCTACTCTGGTTTAGATCCAGAAGTAAGCTATTCTGGTTCTGGTGGAAGTAGCGATTCTAAAGCGAACACCACCCAAGGATTTGACTTTGGTAACTACCCAACAGTAAAATCGGTTACGATGAGCCTTAATGTGAAATTTTAATACTAAACTAAAAAAACTGATATAATGAAAACATATAAATATTTATTTTTATTGATAGGGCTATCAATGATAAGCTGTTCAGACTTAGAAGAAGAACCTGTAGGTTTATTATCTCCTACAACTTATTTTACGTCTCTAGACAAATTACAAGTAGCGGTTAATGGTGCTTATGGTTATATGCATAACAGGTTTTTCTTAACTCGTGAAACCGGCCTGACACTGATGCTTAGAAGTGATATGGTTGAAATTTCAGACCCTAACACAAGACAAGAAAGAATTGACCACGATGAATTTACTGATTTAGATGACAACGGACAAACATTAGTAAGCTGGCCAATAATGTATCAAATTGTAGCAGCGGCTAATCAAGCTATTGCAGGTGCAGAGACTGTAGATGCAGATGAAGCAGAAATAAATGCAATTGTTGCGCAAGCCTATTTTGCAAGAGCTTTAGCTTACTATCACTTAGTAAGACAATTTGGAGACATTCCTTACTTAAGTGAACCAGTAACCAATGTGGAAGAAGCAAATAATATAGAAAAAACAGCTGTTGCAGATGTTTACGCAAACATTATTGCCGACTTTACTTTTGCCAAAACATGGTTGCCATTAACTCAAGATAAAAGATCTATACCATCGGCAGGAGCTGCTAGCTCTTATCTAGCTTCGGTGTATTTAACTATGGGAGACTACCCAATGGCTTATGCAGAAGCTAAAGATGTTATCTCTAAAAAGAATATTTACGGGTATGACTTAGAACCAGATTTTCAAAATTTATTTAATTCATCTGTAGTTCGCGATTCAAAAGAACCAATATTTACATTAGATTATATTGGAGATACTTCTCTTGGAAATTATAGTACAGATTATCTAGTACCATTAACAGGAATTAGAGCAGATAATCAATATGGTTCTGGTCAAGAAGGCTGGGCTGTTACGGTTCCACCACTTAAAGCATACACGACTTGGGATGACAACGATTACAGAAAATCGGTTAGTTTTGATGCTACAGGTGTTTTTAACGGTGTTGAAAGAGCGTATAACCAACCTCCTACTGCTCAAGAATTAATAGACGACGCAGATAGTCAAGGAGGCTTTAATGCGGTAGACGCTAGAAATAAAAACCAACCATATTGCGCAAAATACACACGTTTTAGAGGGGAATCTGGCGGAAACGGTAGAGCCTCTAGTCATGCATACTTACTGATGCGTTATGCAGAAGTATTATTAATTGCTGCAGAAGCTGCTAACGAAGTTACTCCAGGAAGCCAAGAAGCTCACGACTGGGTTAATGAAGTAAGAGGAAGAGCTAGAGATGGAGCTGCAGGTAGTACACCAAGTGCGTCTCCAGCAGATGTTTCTGGATTATCTGGAGCTACCTTTACAGACATGGTTTTAGAAGAACGCCGATTAGAACTTGCTTTCGAACTTAAAAGATGGTATGATATAGCTAGAAGAAAACTTGGTTCAGAGGTTTTCAGTGCATCTGGTTTAGAAGGCGCAAAGTCTTTTAGTGAAGACAATTACTTATTAGCAATACCAGAAGTAGAGCAAGAGAGAAACCCAAATCTTTAAACCCAATAAAAGCATATTAATTACCATTAGTTTTAAAACCTCATATCAAAAATTGATACTGAGGTTTTTTTTAACACCCTCTTTCGTTTTACTTAATACACCACTATTAAAGCAAAATCTTGATGAAAAAACACCTATTAATCATTGCACTAATAATTACCTTTTCAAGTTGTAAAAACAAAACTATTTCAGAAACTACTCCTGTAAACTTGAGATATAAAAAACTACTAGAATATCCATTAGATTCTTTAGCTCTACCAAGAAGTATTAATTTTAAAACAAATAAGATTAAAACTATAAAATCTACCGATTGGTGCAGTGGGTTTTTCCCAGGAAACCTTTGGCAGATTTACGCCTTAACAGGAAACGACGCTTATAAAAACAAAGCCAAACAATGGACAGCTTATATTGAAAACGAAAAGTTTAATAACCGTACACACGATATGGGTTTTAAAATATTTTGCAGTTTTGGAAGCGGTTTAAAACATGAAAACAATGAAGATTACAAACAAATCATTGTTGAAAGTGCAAAAACGCTAAGCACGCGCTTTAATGAAAACATAGGTAGTATTCGTTCGTGGGATTTCAATAAAGACGTTTGGCAATTCCCTGTCATTATAGATAACATGATGAACTTAGAATTACTGTTTGAAGCTACAAAAATCTCCAAAGACAGCACTTACCACAAATTAGCAATTAAACACGCTAACACCACCTTAAAAAATCATTTTAGACCCGATAACAGCTGTTTTCACGTGGTAGATTACGATACGGTTTCACACCAACCAAGAATGAAGGTGACACATCAAGGTTATAGTGATGAATCGGCTTGGGCACGTGGACAAGGTTGGGGCATTTACGGCTACACTATGGCCTATCGTTATACCAAGGATAAACGCTATTTAGATAGAGCTAAAGCTACGGCAGATTTCTTTATAAATCATAAAAACTTACCCGAGGATGGTATTCCGTATTGGGACTTTAACGATCCAGCCATTCCAAATGCACCAAGAGATGTTTCAGCTGCAACGGTGGTTTCGTCTGCATTAGTAGAATTATATGGATATACCAAAAATGAAACTTACCTAAACTACAGTAAAAAAGTAGTAAACAGCCTAGAGTCGAAAAATTATCTTTTAGATGAAACGATTCAGGCACCTTTTATTTTAGATCACAGCACCGGAAATTGGCCTAAAAAAGATGAAGTGGATGAACCTATTGTTTATGGTGATTATTACTTTTTAGAAACATTAGTTAGACTTAAAGCGCAATAAAAATCTAACATCAATTTTTGCCCTGAGGTTTTAAAACTTACAAAGTTTATAAAATACTGTCTATAAAGGATTCAAAAAAAGGCTCCATAAAATTTATAAATTTTATGGAGCCTTTTTTTGAAGAACTCTTACAAAGTAAACGACTTCTAAAAGTACGTATATTAACTATAAACTGAATTCAAATTAAAGTCTTAATACATCAACTTCATTTTTAAATTTTCTTCGGTTTTTATTTTACCAGAGTTACTGATGGTATTATCCGATGCGTAATTTTCTTTCGCTCCCCAAAGTATCGATACAAATTCAACCTTGTTATTTTTAAACGTGTTTTTATCGATGTTTACATAAACAATACCTCGGTGATTTAATAATATTTTATTAGGTTCTTTTTCTCCACAATTGGTAAACGTACTGTTAGACACTAATAAATTCCCACCAATAGTGGATTCATCATAACCGCCACGGTAATAATCAATCACGTTTTGTTTTACATTATCGAATGTACAATGATTTACGGTTAAATATTCCGTATTATAATCGCCTTTATCATTTGTTTCTTCAGATAATTCTAGGCCATTTTCACAGTTTGAAATGGAAGTGTTTTCAAACGTAATGTTTTCAGCAAAAGATTCCTTATACACTTTTAAAGCATAATCAAAATTACTTATTTCGCAACCGGAAACTGTTAACCCAAAATGATTAGACATGTTTTCCTTTAAACTTGCAAAGGCATAATTTGAACTATTTCCAGTAAGAATAATATTTTTTAAATTTAGAATTCCATAAGGATTTAGCTCAAATAAAGGTGTTTGATTTTGACCTTCAAATACAATCTCTGCCTTTTCACCAGCTTTAGATTGAATGGTTATAGATTTATTAATTACTATAGATTTTGACACCTGATATGTTCCAGAAGTTAAGGAGATGATGTCTCCAGCTTTCGCCGATTCTATTTTAGTTTCTAATGATTCATTTGTTGGAGAAACGTCTATCACATTTGGTTCTGCAGGTTCAACAACATTAGAATACCAACTTGCTCCATATTTAGTTTTATCCAAAATGGCTGGAGCATTTAATTTACCTTGAATGGTTGCGCCAATAGAATTATTATTGTCACGAGAATTTCCAAAAAGATCTTTTGTAATATTTTCAAACCCAAAACCCTGATAGATAACAAAGTCTTTAGTTAATTTAGGTATATAAATATATTCGCTAACCTTTTCTAATTCAAATGTACTAGGCTCAATTCTTTCAGCATTACCAAAATCTACACCTTGATTATTAATAACGTTATTACTAAACTGAACACCATCTGCTTTGTCATGCTCAATAATTACATTTTTATCACCAATTTCATTGTAAATAATATTGTTCGCAACATGGGTTCTAAGCGCTCTTGCAGAACGTATTTCAGAAACAGGTAATACATCGGCTTGTGCAATATTGGTTCCTACTCCAAACTGCCAAGGTGATTTACAATTTACATAGGTATTATAAGCCACCACAACATCGGTAACTTGGTTGTATCTATTTAATGGTGATTTTGGAATGCCGTTCATTACAGCAAGAGGACTTCTAAAGTTTTCACCAATAATATTATAGAAATAATTATTTATCACCCAATGCCCCGTGTTTACAAGTCTGATACCTCCGTAATTTTTATTTACGCCATCTCCAATAAAATAATTTCCATCAATAACGGCATAATTACCATGACGAGTTACTACAGAACCTTCACTCTTATAGAAGACGTTATTTCTAATTTCATTAAAATTTGTTTTACTAGAAATAATTTCAACCTCTCCGTTACATGCTTCAAATAAATTATTTGCAATCGTTGTGTTACTTGGAGTCATAGAAGTAAAACTACTACCTAATTGAATAGTCTCTCCTCTCGCACCACCTTTTCTTGGTCTTGGTCCAAAATGATTATTTACAATTTGATGATAATTTCTAATGCTTTGATTTCCTTTTAAATCGACCCTAACTGTTGGGCCTCCATTGGTTTTACCAGCAATATAACAATGGTCTAATGTATTATGTGTTCCATAAAACTGAACCCAAAGATCTTCTTGATCGCGATGCTTTTGGTTGTAATCTAAAATAACACAATTAGTAACCGTAGAATAGTTGGCTACTTTTTCTTCACTTGTTCTAAACGCGATAACATTACCTGTTGGCGTATAACCATTTCTAAAAAATAAGCCCTTTACAACTAAATAATGTCCCGCAATTTCCAGGTTAGAGGCACCTTCAACAAATACATTACCTGTTGTTTCTGCACTTAAAGTAATTGGAGCATTTTCAGAGCCTTCTGCTACAAATTTTATTTGAACATCCTTCCATGTACCATTGGTCATAACAATGTTATCACCAGGTTTTGCGTTTTTGATAGCTTCATGCAACTCTGCATTAGTTTTCACTAATATGCCACCAGAACTCTTTATGTTTTCCTTACAAGAAAAACAACATAATAATACCAATAAAAGGCCAAATAACTTATTCATAAATTAAGGATTTTAATAATACAATAAAAGAAAGCCTTTATATTTCAAAAGGCTCGCTTTACATAAAACAACAAACAATTCAACTATAAGTTAATTTTACCTAAATACATGATAAGTGAATCGGAGTATTATTTAGTTTTAGAATTAGATTTACCCTTAAAAGGCTTTTAAAACACTTTGATAAGAAGATAAGTTTAAAACAAGTAGGCATAATTAACAATATAGTTAGAAATCAAACTGGTTAACCAAACTGGTTATCCAAATATACGTATAATTTAGCAGTATACCATTTTTTTAATCAAAAAAATATCAATCTAACATACCTAATAGTTAAAATTATACAGATTTACATAGAAAATAGAATATATAACAACAAAAGTTTATAATCTAAATTGTTTTTAAGCTATATGTTTTCATTAAAAAATGAAAACATAAAACCCCTTAAATACATTATGAAGTTGAAAAATATGTTTAAAGTAAAGGGAAAATTAATAATCGAAATACCAATTAAATAAATCAGTTCTAATTCCGAAGTTAAACCAAACGGTACTATTTTTAAAGGTTGAAGCCGTAGTTGCATCTGGATTAAAATTACGAACCGTAATGTCTGTAAATAATTTTAAGTTGGATGCAGGATTAACCACATAACCTGCTTGCAGATTACCATTAAAAATATTGGTTTTAATGCCTTGCCCTATTATTACTCCAGAATCGAAAGGGCGATCGTTATAATTTTTAAAAATGTCTCCACCGTAACTAAAGCTATCTGTATCATCATTAAAATCTAAGCCTCGAACACCAAATATGAGCTTAGCATCGGCAAACCAACGCTTGTAATGGTAACGCCCAATAAAAATAGCCTCACTAAAATTCGCTCCCCAAAGGTGCGCCATAGATTGGTTATTATGTCCGTAATTTGTAGCAATGGTATTGTGTGAATAAGTATACGGACGAATACGATTATATTCAAATTGAAGTAATAAATTTTTAATTTTAAAAGCATTGTAATATTTAACACCTAATTGATAACCAAACTTGTTTTTCCAACTCTTTTCACCTCCTTTTATATCGGCCAAAGAAAATTCGTCTAAAACAAATTGGCTGTATAAATTAACATTATCATTCCATTTATATTTTGCAGTTGCACCCATAATGGCATTACCTGCATCTTGACCGGTTTCAAATTCAATGGCTCTATAAAAAATGATAGGGTTTAAGTAATTTACATCGAAACCACGGTTACCGGAATTACTCCAAATTACCGATTCAAATAAACCTAGATTAAAACGTTTGGATACATTCCAACTTAAATAATGATTGGCCATATATTTAGTTAAAAAAGCACCATCTTCCGTAACTTCCGGACGTACATCTTTTAACCACATCCAGGTATTTGTATACTTAATTTTCCAAAACTTCGTATTCAATTTTAAAAAGGGGTATGGACTAGCAACATCACTTAGCAACAAAGAACGATACCCATCTCCAATAAAATTTTTACCATGCCCAAACTGAATATTTATATATTTTGCAGGGGCATAAGACATATAGGCCTCTGCCACCGGATAATCATAAGAATCTGTTTTAAACCGTTTGGCAATACCACGACCAGGAATAATGGCTGGATCGGGACCAAAAGCCTTTAAACTTTCAGCATAACGGTTTACATAATCTGCAAAACGCCCTTGACTTTCAAAAACCGATGCATAAAAATTAAATTTTTCACCCAAACCACCTCGTACCAGAAATCCGCGTGTATTATTATAAGTAGAACTAAATGCTGCATCGGTATCTTTCCCGACTTCCAAATCGAAAATAGGATCGATGGTAAACCAATAATCCTCATTTTGCAGCTCCACTAAATGTTCATTCCAAAGCTTTTGCCCCGCCCAAGTTTTAGTTTCGCGGTGTAAAGCTTCTGCCTCAGCATCAAAGTCGTAATAGGGAGCAACATCACTATAAACAAAAGGTTTAGACCCTGTATGGCTATTGGTGCCAACAAGATTCATTTGCCTATCAAATTTAGCATAATCACTATGCGTAAATTGAATATTTAATTGACTTTTATAAGCCTTGTTTTCAAAATCTTGTAAATCCTTATTTACTTTATCGAACTCTTGTTTTGCCTGTTGCTCTAATTTCGAAATTTGATTTATGGTATTAATTTCTTCATTTCCTACACTGTTATCAACTAAAGGTATGTTAATTTCTAGAGCATATTGTTTAAAAATTGCACGTCCATTATAGGTTGCAGGTTTTATTTTTGGAAGCTTTGAAAAGACCCTTTTGGCCTCTTTTTTTAATTCATTATATATAGCATTGGCATAAATAACTTGAAACTGCCCTATTGTATCTACTTCAAAAAGTACAACCACTTGTCCCTTATAATTTTCGGCTAACACCCTTTCTGGCACCTTAAAATTATTGTAAATGAGGTTATGAATTTGATTATTGAAACATTTTTCCTGTTTACTAAAAGTAATACTATCGCATGCTGGAAACATTGGAGGTTTTTCAGAATACGCATTACTTTGGGCAAAACTAAAATATTGAACCAAAGTGAAAATTATTACAAAAACTTGTTTCATCACGGGTATTGTATATTGATAAATAAGATAAATGTCTTTAAGCTCGAAAGATACTATATTTTTTAGATACGGGACCGATACTCTACTTCTTCATTTAAACAACAAAAGCCACTAACTGATATTGGTTAACGGCTTTTGCATGATTATTGTAACTTTTCTACTGTACACTAAATACTATGGGTAAGGTGTAGATAACCCCAACATTTTTATCGCGTTGTTTACCAGGTGTCATTTCTGGAAGTGTATTAATAACACGTTGCGCTTCCTTTTCTAAATCAGGATGTGTACCTCTAGTTTTTATATCCGTAACATGTCCTGTTTTATCAATTTTAAATTGAGTCCGAATTACTTGTTTACCAGATAAACCAAGTTCATCACCTAAATTAGTATCAAATTTTTTCTGGACTAATTTGGTAATTTTTTCAGACATACATTTTCGTTTGTCTTTATTTGTTTTTTTGTTTTCACAACCTGGATAAATAGGGACTTCTTCAACACTAATAAAATCTACGGGAGTTTCATCTATAGGCGCTTTTCCAACTATAATATCTTTAATTTCAACAGGACTTGAGGGTATGTTTTCCTCTGGTGTTTTTATTTTAAGGACTTCTTTTACCGGATTATCATCTTCAATTTGAATAATTTTATCAATTACTTTTGTCGATTTTTTTGATTCTGGTTGAACCTCCTTAATGGGCTCTACATAAATTTTAAAATTTTCTATCCGAATTTCTTCAGGCTCAGAATCAAAAGTCATAACCGTTTCTTTGGGGAGTTCTGTTTCAAATTTCATTTCAAAAAGGCCGTAGACCATAAATAAACAGAGGATTAAACCGATCTGAAAATAAAAAGTAGAGTTTTTTTGTAAATTTGCATCATGTTTTTGCGGTTTTTTCACGATTTGCTCATTTTGCCGAATGAGTTCGTGAGTTTCCTTTGGGTTTCTCATAATTATTAAAGTTTAAAATGTTAATATTATGATAAAACCACAATAAGCGTACCACAAAAAAGAAATCCCGTTACATTAAATGTAACGGGATTTTATATTTACTATACTGTTTTATAACAGCAATAAAAAACTTAATCTTGAACTTGAAATACGATTGGTAATGAATAAGGTACTGTAACTGCTTTTCCACGTTGCATACCTGGTTTCATTTTTGGTAATAAATTGATAACTCTAGCCGCTTCTTTTTCTAAACCTGGGTGCGGTGCTCTAGAACGAACTCCGGTAACCTTACCAGATTTATCAATTTTAAATATTACGTTAATACGTTGTCTTCCTGATAAACCTAAATCACTAGCTAACTCGGTGTTGAATTTTTTTGTTACAAATTTTTGTATTTTTTCAGACATACATTTTTTCTTTGCAGCATTGTTCCCTTTTTCACAACCTGGAAATACAGGTACGTTTTCAATAACTGCAAAAGGTACTTCTATATCTTCCTCAACGGCTTCCACTTCAACAACTTCTTCTACCTCTACAATTTCGGTTTCTTGATCCACTTCTGTAGATTCTATTACGGTTTCTTCTACTTCTACTTCATCCTCAACAATCTCTATAACTTCTGGAGCCGCTGGTGGTGGTGGTGGCGGTGGTGGTGTTGCCATTAAGTTCGTTATTGGAATTTCTTCTTCAATAACTTCTTCCATAGTTACTACACCAATATCTGTAACCACTTCATCGTAAGTTTTGTAATTAATAGCATAGTTCGTTAAAAATAACATTAACGCCAAGCCAATAGCAAAGTATAAAGAACTGTTACGTCCAACATTTGCTTTAGAATTTTTTTTAGGTTCCATAAATTTAATTAGTTTTTCAAGATTGCTAAAATAACTATTTATTTTTCAAAAAAACAAGCCTTTATAATTTTTTAACTTGTATTTTATTAATTCGCCACAAAATTATAGCGGCTATAAAGGCCCCAGAGGTATTTGCTACAACATCATAAACATCCATTGCGCGATTGTCTGTCATTGTACCTTGTAACACTTCAATAATTATACCAAACACTACTGCAAATATGGTAACGTATAGTAAAGCTTTCATTTTTTTCAACTTAACGTTAAAGATAAGAGCGGTGTACCATAAAATGATAAACACAGCATATGCTCCAAAATGAAAAATTTTATCCGCATGAGACACGTGGACATCGGGTATATTTTTAAGTGACATTAAACAGGCCACAACCAGAATTCCAGTGTACAATACAGCAATTCCCATTGCTAATTTTTTAACCACCAATTAAGGATTTGTAATCATCGGCAGACATTAAGCCTTCGATTTGAGACACGTCGCTACATTTTACTTTAATCATCCAACCTTCACCATAAGGATCTGAATTTACTTTCTCTGGTTCATCTTCTAAAGTTTCATTAAATTCAATAATTTCACCTGATACTGGTAAAAATAAATCGGATACGGTTTTTACGGCTTCTACCGTTCCAAATACCTCTTCAGCTTCTAAGGTTTCGTCTAAAGTTTCAACTTCAACATAAACAATATCGCCTAATTCACTTTGTGCAAAATCGGTTATACCAATAGTAACAACATCGTCGTTAATTTTTACCCATTCGTGATCTTTTGTGTATTTCAATTCTGATGGAATGTTCATTTCAATTTTTTTTTACAATTAATTTATTAAATAGACTTGGTGCTATAAGTTTTCACAAATGTATTTATTCAAAATTGAATTTCAAATAGATTACTTATTAATTACCAAAATTATATCTAAGTGTGAACCCAGAACGAATGGTTGTTAACGGAAATGCTGTTGAAATGGCATATTCGGAGAACGAATAATCGAAATAAAAGATTCCTGTTAAATTTTTACTAAAGGCATAATCGGCCGAGTATTTTAAGCCCCAAATGGTTTGTCCAGAGGTTACTTGGTTATTTTCGAGATCTAAATATCGAATAATGGTTTTATTATCACGTATGGATATATCGGCTTTCATATTTAAATCGCTTACAATTCGCTGTTTTGGGCCTGCCAATTTGGATCTAATTCTTAAATCCTTTATTCTATATCCTAACCCTAAAATAAACTCATTTCCTATAATTTCGGTTAATAAATTATTATCGAAACTTAAAGAAAGTAAACGGTCTTTTTTTATTTCTGCCAGAATTTTTACAGAATTTTTCATTTCCATATCTATTCGTATTAAAGGGCTAAACATTTCGGTTAAGTTAATATTACTAAACAAACGTTCGCTTTTATAATTTCCAGATTGATCTTTGGTGTCGTTTGCCAAATCATCATAGGGTAAAGAATAATCAATATCGTTATAATCTAAATTAGATTGAAATTGATTAATAGTGTAGGATGAGCGGTAACCATGGGTTAAAGAAAACCGCTTGAAACGTTTTTTAAACCAGGCCATTTTCATGAAACCAGAATATTTTAAATCCCAATTTGGTATAGGCACATCTCTAAAAGCACTGGTGCTTACTTTATTTGCATCTGTGCCAGTATATGCTGCTAAAAACGCTGGTAATAATACATTTTGACTGTTTTTACCAAAACCTTTTGGGTAACCTTCATCATCTAAATCGTTAACATCGGTTCCTTTTTCTGCGGCTAAACGGCGCGCGATAATGAGTCTATTACTTCTAAAATCGTTAAAGGCATCGGATGTGTTTTCATCACTATTACTAAAGGCTGTTTTTATTAATAATGTTGAAATATTAAAATTACCAAATGTATTTGGCGTTAACGATATATACTGGTTATCATTATTAACATCCACTCTATAATTTTCGGTAAAGTTTTTATAATATGTTCGGTTTCCAACAATATCAATTTTTAAATTTTTAACGGGTTCCAAACTCGCAGAAATATCTAATTGTTTCGTATTTGTAGATGTATATTGTTGGTTAAAATCCTGATATAAAGTTAACCACCCATTTCTTGCAGCCAAATCTCTAATATCGTTTTGACTACCAAAAGTATAGCCCAAAGTAGGTTTAAGTGTTCCTATGAAACCAGGTGTTTGTGTATAGCCTGGTAAATAAGTTCCATTGTTTTCAGAATAATTAAACTGTATTCTTTTAACGGAAGTTAAAATATCTATTCCTGTATTTAATAATTTAGACTGTTTTTTACTTTTGTTTTGTTTTTTATTATTGGCAAATGTTCTGTTTCCAGAAGGGCTCGTTGTTCTAGGTTGTAAACGTCTTGTTCGTTTTTTTACCAAACCAATATATTTATACAGCTTATCCATATCTAAAGCAGCATTTATATTATGAGTATTGGCATTTTGAATGGTATTTCCTAAGTTATACGTTTCTCCGTCTAATTCTATATTGCCATATAAATCGGAACCTTTTTGCCATTGAAAATCGCCAGAATATTGATAAGTAGCATTTATAAAACTAAAGGTTGGTATTTTATCTAACGGTATTTTATAGGTAACGCCAAGGCTTTGTGTTTGTCTATTGGGATCTCCAAAATCAAAAAAGCCATCCCAAACATCGAGAAGCGGATCCTGTTCACCATTAATAATATTATCTTTAAAATAATTTCGAACAATATTATTATTTGAAGCTATAAAATTAAATTGTAATGACTCTGTTAAATTATAATTGATTCCGTATTGAAAATCGAAAGTGTAATTCCTTCTAAATAATTCTTCTATTTCAATATTTGTACTTCCTGATAAATCGGTATCTCTAAATTTTTGTCTGTTAAACTGACGATTTAAATCTGTATTTATAGTAAAACTGGAAGGCATAAGATTAAGATTGAAATCTTTTAAAATTCTCCAATATTTCCCTGTAAATAAGGAGTCGTTCTTTTTAAATGGTTGAATAGTAACCGGCTCAAAATTATGCGCATAATTTGCACCAACCCGTACCGTTTTACTTACAGAATTTTCTATTTCAAAATCTCGATGTTGTTCTTTATTATAAGAATAGTTTAGTGTCAGGTTTTCAACATCGTAAAAACGAGGTTTAGCATCGCCTGTTCTATTCTTTCGAATACCAATAAAATTAATACTTTGACGTTTTGTATAATTTTCGGATTGCTTTCTAACCCTATCCTTATCTGCCTGTGTTTCCTCGGCATCTATCCTAGAATCTAACGTTAAATCTTCATAAAGCTGGTCGTATTTTGGAGTAATTAACTCTTCACTCTGCCCGTAATTAAATGGTAATTGAATACCCCATTTTTCTGGTAATAATTGCCCAATATTAACATTGGTTACCACATCGTATTGTTTTACATCTTCGAGACTACGTTGGCTAGGCCCTTGCTCGATGGATCCAAAACCAGATGTACTTTGGCTACCGGTAGCACTAATATTAGCAAAATCTGCTAAATTAGTATCCATACTTACCACAGCCGCCCAACCACCTTCATTATCCATATCAGACAAGCGCATTTCGTTAAACCAAACCTTACCGCAAACGGTACCTCCATCTTTAGCTACGTTTTTAACACCTACCATAAGGGTTCTAATATCTCCATAATTTGGATTTCCTTTAATTCCTACACGGTGCTGATTGGCGGTATATCCAGAATAGGCATCATCCACTATCCTAATCTGATCATCTATAACATCATAAAATGTAGCATCTTCATTAGAAAAGGATCTATCTGAAATACCTTTCGCTTTAACCTTTCCTAAAATTTCAATTGGCAAATTAATTTCATTGGGCCATAATAAATCTCTATCTGTAGTGCCTTCTTCTGAAACTTTTAAAGGTATTTCAATTTGATAGTAGTTTTCAGTAAGATCATTTCCCATTCTAATAAACCCAACCAATTCTTGCTCATCATCATCACCTTTTAAGTTATTAGAATCATCATCATCGGCATGCATAAACATGCGTATGCGTTTATATTGGCGCATATCAAAACTTACATTTTTAAAAACGGCTCTAGAATCTTCAACTTCTAAATCGCATGTTTTTAGCACTAAGGCTTGTTCATTTTGTTCAATAACCGAGTTATTATAATATAGTTCTTCTGGATTAATTCCTGGGGGGCTTTGGTAGCTTCCTTCATTTTCAATAGTTCCTACAATTTCTACAGAGAAATCGGTATTAGAATTATAGGGAATATCATTATTCAAGGTTTGCGTATAGCGACGCCAATCACTTCTTACCAAATCTAAAGTTCCAAAACGGAAAACTGTGGTTTCTGTAAATTCCTTAAGGTAAATTCTAGAAAACCTAACGGAACGCAAATCTGATATTCCACCAATGGCTTTACGGTTTGAACTTTCAACAGGTATTCTTATTTGGTACCATCTTACATCTACAGTTTCACCATTTGGAAGGCTTCTTTTTTGAAATTTATAATCTCTTAAATATTCTTTTAAAGGATTGCTATCTGGAATATTATCAAAATCGGCCTGACTGGTTGGTAAATTTTGTGGTTTAATATCCAATTCGTACTCAAAATAACTATTAATCGTATTCATGGTATTATCACGATTAATATCTTCTACATCGGGTTTGGTATTAGCTCCTCTATTAGTATCTGTAAACGTATTGGGCGTATTTCCTTCTACGCCATTATATTTTTTATAACGTTCAAAAATATCACCTTCGGTATTTAAAAAATAGGTATAATTATCATTTGAAGGGTCGTTGCCAAAAACAGAGCCAAAAGCCGAGGCTTCTTCGGCATCATTATAACCATCATAACCAACATCTTGATTTACTCGCTCATCGCCAGTGGTATCAAAAGCATAAATTAAGGATTGATTTTGTGGCACTACTGTTCCCCATTCTGTAGGCGTTTGTTTTAACAATTCAATATTTCCATCATCAGGCAGTCCGTTTTCATATAATTTTCTACCATCTTTAATAATATCTTCGGAAATATTCCCTAAGTTAAAAACGAGTTTACCCCCTGGGTTTGATCTATTTTCTTGAAAAGGATCTTGTAACCAAAACTCGATATATTCTACATTTTGCTGTTCAAAATCTGTGGATGTAATTTGCCTAGTAATACCTGCCCAACTATCTTTGGCTTCTATATTATCAATGCCATCTGCGGCATCTGGATCGAAATTATAAGGCCCGCGTTCTTGTGGATAATATGCTAAATCTAAAGTATAAATTACAGAACTTTGCCCTTGTACTATATCGCGTTCTGGAAATAATTCATTAATAAAAACACGACTAGTATATAAGCTAGATAGGTCTTCGTCTGTAATTTCATCTGGTCTTCGTGCACTATAAAAAATAGGATCGATAGTGTACCAGTTTAGCAGCGCGCGTTGATAACCATTTTGAATGCCATTTTCATCTTCGTTTGGATTGGAAGCTACGTTTAAACCTACAGGTCTACTGGATAAAGACCAAGATTCTTGCGAACGCAAATCAATCGCATTTTGAGAGCCTTCAAAGTCATCAATATAAGAAGTAGCTTCTCCATTTAAATTTGTGGCGTTGGGTGATCCTGGCAATAAATAAGCAACTTCCCCACGAACAGAGAAATTAGATTCGGCATCGGTATCAATATTTGGTAATTTGTTTACTAAACGTGTTAAAAAAGGAACTTTAGTAGAATAATTTCCATTAAACCCAATTATAGTATTGTTAATAGACTCGGTACCATAATTTGCTTTTTGCGTTATTGGGCGTTCATTAAGATTTAAAAATGTTCCACCGAGGACAAAATTTTCGTTAAATTTATGTTCCACATTCAAACCTGTAAACCGTTTAGTTTGTTGTGCAAAAATAGCATTACTTTCGGTTGAAACTTCAATAGGTGTATTAGATGCTTTTAACGATGAATCTAAAATTTGAACAAGTCCCAATTGATAATTTACAGTATAATCTACACCCTCAACCAATAGCCTCCCTCCTGCCGTAACCCGAACAGAACCTTGTGGTACATTAAAACTTCCTATAGGAATACCGTCGCTTCCAGAGGATTTATAACTTCCTTTTAATTTAAATTTATTTTTTTCATTTTCATTTAAAGCTGCTGTTTTTGTGCTTTTATAAAGTACATCATACACATACTTAGCTTGGTTTTCATTATATGATGTTTCATTTTCATAATCGCCTCCTCCTAAAACCTCAAATAAATATTCGCCAAAAGGTTCTACGTTTGGAAAAATAATTTGTCCATTTTGTGAAAACACGGTAATACCTTCAACAAAATCGAAAAAACCATCACCGTTAGTTTGTGGATCGTTATTATAATTTAATTTATCTAAATTAAAAACGCGTAATAAGGGCTGTTCATCTAAGGGTTTTTCACCTGCGTCTTGATCTGGAAAACTTGTTGTTCCAACCGGAATTATATAGTTTAAAGGTGAAGCTTCATTATAAAAAATATTAAGTTTAAAATCCTCAGAACTTAAATTATAGGCTCCCGTATCGTAGATGTTTTTCATCATTAAATCCCAGATAGGCAATTCCACACTAGTCACACTACTTTTTAATAATTTGACTATTAAATTACTGTTTGTAACTTGAGTAACTTGCCCACTAGTATTTGTAGTAACCTCGGTAGCATTAACGCCATCGTTAGCAAACTCTCCCACTTGATAAACCTCACCTCCAAGGGTATATTGAAAAGCTACCGCTAAAACTTCATCATTATTTAAACGTTGGTTTAAAGAGATATAACCCAGCTCGGTATTTAATACATACTCCTGTCCATTTATTAATTTTCTTGCATTTTCTAAGGTTGCATAATCGAAACCTTCATTAATACCAGACACACTAATTCCCGATTTTACAGTTGCTACATCCCTAATACTACTAGTTAATTGAGAGGTTGCGCCACCACCATCAATTTTAGTTGGGTCGAAGGCATTATTTTCATTTTTAGGAAATGCCCCTGGTCCTCCAAAAACATTGACCGCCGAGTACACTTTATCTGTTTCTCCTAAATCCTGAAGCGCAACAATATTCCTTACATTTTCAGTTTGGTTTGTTCTATTGGTAACCCAAACTTCAATTCTGGTAATTTGTAAGCCTTTTGTGTTTAAATATGGATAACTCTTTAAAGCTTCATCATAATGATCTCTAAAATATTGCGCTAAAAAAAAGTGCCTGTTTTCATCATAATCCTGAACAAAAAATTCAAAATCCTGAATAGTTCCTCCGCTTTGAGAAATTACGGTATTTGATTCTGACCTTTGCTCGGAAAACACCCCGGTTACCGTTGTTTTACCAAATTGTAGCTGCGCTTTTACACCAAAGAGACTTTGTGCTCCTGTAATTAACGAGCTATTTAAAGGCATACTCACGTTACCAATTTCTATTTTTTGAAGAATATCATCCTCGGTTGGTTCGTATTCTAATTTTATAAGATTTTGAAAATCGAATGTAGATTGGGTGTCGTAATTTGCATTAACTTGAAGTCGAGTTCCCACTTTGCCCAGAAGGCTTAAACTAATTCTCTGATCGAAATCAAAAGAAAAATTGGTTCTATTTCTAGGTGAAAATGATGGGTTATCTTGTTTTGAAAATAAAACTCCCAAATCCATTTCTACAGAACCTTGAGGAATAACCTCGATTGTATTACCTCCAAAAACAGATTGAAAAAAATCGGAATCAACATAAAATTCTGGCAGTAAATTTTTTTGAGCATCTTCCGAACCTTCTTTTTGTCCTGAAAACGCATCGACTTTCTCTTTATAATAACTGCTTAAATTTTGCTTTGCGACCAAGGCATAATATTCCTTTGGTGTTAAAATTACGGGATAATTTATATTAAACTGGCCAATTTTCTCAGTATAAATATAACGATCTGTTAAGGCATCATAAGTGTATTTAGTTTCAATACCACGGGGTTGTGCGGTTTTAATTTCACCTTGTTGATAGCCCTTTTTAACAGAATCTTGTTCCTTTTCTTGCCCCCAAGAAACGCCGGAAAAACACATTATGAATACAATAAAACTAACGTGCTTTAATAATTTATAAAAATAAAGGTTCGTTTTTTTCAAAATTTACTATAATTTTTTTAAGGCTTGTTTTATAATAGATTCCACCGTGGCATCGGGCTCTGCTACTACAATTTTATCCACAACGCGTTCGGCTTGTTTTTTAACAAAACCTAATACTTCTAAGGCAGATAACGCTTCATTTTTATTCGTATTGTCTTTAGAAACAGAAACTTCGTCAATATCATAAATTTTTAAAATTTTATCTTTCAAATCCAGAATAACACGTTGTGCAGTTTTAACTCCAATGCCTTTTACAGATTGTATTAACGCCACATCACCTGTAGCGATACCTTCTCGTATTTGTTTAGGAGTTAAGGAAGATAGCATGGTACGGGCTATATTAGCACCAATACCACTTACAGAAAGTAATAACCTAAAAATCTCACGTTCTGCAACCGAAGAAAACCCGTATAAAGTATGCGCATCTTCTTTTATTTGAAGATGAGTATATAATTTTAGGCTTTCTGCATCTGGAATTTGAGAAAAAGTATGGAGAGAAATATTTAGCATATATCCAACACCATTGCAGTCTATAACCACATGTGTTGGATTTTTTTCTACTAGTTTCCCTTGAATGTGTGTTATCATAACAAGTTATTAGTGCTCTTTCAAATGTAATAAAATTATTTTAAGCAGATATATTCTATTTCCTACTTCTCTTTATGCTGTGCATCTATAACAGCAATTGCTGCCATATTAACAATTTCGTCTACTTTGGCTCCAA
Source organism: Algibacter pacificus (assembly GCF_008033385.1). Classification (GTDB taxonomy): domain Bacteria; phylum Bacteroidota; class Bacteroidia; order Flavobacteriales; family Flavobacteriaceae; genus Algibacter; species Algibacter pacificus. The sequence goes on from NZ_VOGY01000007.1 coordinate 226,663, forward strand.
GTTGAAGGATATGCACAGGCTTACGCATCCCCATCATAATTGGCCCAATAGATTCGGCTTCGTTTAATTCCTTTAATAACTTATATGTAATATTTGCTGAATCTAAATTTGGAAAAATTAACGTATTCACTTTTTTACCTACCAATTTAGAAAAGGGAAATTTTTCACGAAGCATATCATCATTTAAAGCGAAATCTGTTTGCAACTCGCCATCCACAATCATATCTGGGTAATGTTTATGTAAAAACGCTACCGCTTCTCTTACTTTTGAAGAACGCTCGTTGGTTGATGAGCCAAAGTTTGAATATGACACCATAGCCATTACCGGCTCTAAACCAAACATTTGAACCACTTTTCCTGTCATTTGTGTTATTTTAGCCAAATCTTTAGCTGTAGGATCTATATTGATTGATGTATCACTTAAAAATAACGGTCCACGCTTTGTCATCATTAAGTTTGTTGTTGCTGCTCTGGTGATACCTTTATCCATTCCTATCAACTCCAACATTGGTTTTATAACGGTTGGATAATTTCTAGAGTATCCAGAGATTAACCCATCGGCATCACCTTCGTTCACCATCATGGCAGCAAAATAATTACGCTCACGCATTAGGCGTTGTGCCGAATAAAGCGTTACACCTCGGCGTTTACGTTGCTCCCAATATACTTTGGCGTATTTATTTTTTCTATCGTTTTCTTCTTCTTCTTTTGGATCGATAATTAAAATATCGGAATTAAATTCAATTTCCTTCATTAAGGAAGCAATGGTTTCTTTTCTTCCTAATAAAATAGGGATAGCAATCCCTTCATCATGTACAATTTGCGCCGCTTTTAAAACATCTAATTGATCTGCTTCTGCAAAAACAATACGCTTTGGCGCTAATTTTGCTCTATTTAAAAGCAAACGCACTAGTTTATTATCCGATCCCATGCGTTGTAATAAACTATCCTTATAGTTTTCCCAATCGGTGATATGATGCTTAGCCACACCACTTTCCATAGCTGCTTTTGCAACTGCTGGTGGTACTTCACTAATTAAACGTGGATCGAACGGTTTTGGAATAATATAATCTTTACCAAAAGTTAAGCGGGTTTCACCATAGGCAATATTTACTTGCTCTGGAACAGGCTCTTTTGCCAATTTAGCCAAGGCTTTTACTGCTGCCATTTTCATGGCTTCATTAATTTTAGTTGCGCGAACATCTAGTGCGCCTCTAAAAATAAAAGGAAAACCTAATACATTATTAACTTGGTTAGGATGATCGCTACGTCCCGTTGCCATGATAATATCTTTCCTTGTATCTACTGCTAATTGATATTTAATTTCGGGGTTTGGATTAGCCAAAGCAAAAACAATAGGGTTTTCTGCCATTGTTAAAAGCATTTCTGGCGATACAATATCGGCCATAGATAAACCAATAAATACATCGGCATCTACCATAGCTTCCTCTAAAGTGTCTATTTTTCTATCGGTAGCAAATTCTGCTTTTTCATTAGAAAGAACTTCTCGATCTTTACGAATAACGCCTTTACTATCCAACATTACCATATTTTCTCGTTTAGCACCACAAGCTTGGTATAAACGTGAACAGGAAATGGCTGCCGCTCCAGCACCACTAATTACAATTTTTACCTCTTCAAATTTCTTCCCTGCTAATTCTATTGCGTTTATTAATGCTGCCGAGGAAATAATTGCTGTTCCGTGCTGGTCATCGTGCATAACAGGAATATTTAATTCTTCCTTTAAACGACGTTCTATTTCAAAAGCTTCGGGAGCCTTTATATCTTCTAGGTTAATGCCTCCAAAAGTTGGTGCTATATTTTTTACGGTTTCAATAAAAGCGTCTACATTTTCGGTATCTACTTCAATATCAAAAACATCAATATCGGCAAAAATTTTAAACAATAAGCCTTTACCTTCCATTACAGGCTTGGAGGCTTCTGGTCCAATATTCCCTAATCCTAATACAGCGGTTCCATTGGATATTACAGCAACTAGATTCCCTTTTGCTGTATATTTATAGACGGCTTCTGCATCTTTTTCAATTTCTAAACATGGCACAGCAACACCTGGAGAATAGGCTAAGGATAAATCGCGCTGTGTTGCATATTTTTTTGTTGGAACAACAGCTATTTTACCCGGAGTTGGTTTTGCGTGATAAATAAGAGCTTCTCTCCGTTTACTTTCTTCACTCATTTTCATGGATATGATATTTATGATTGATTACATTTTAACTACTAAAATAATCTCAATTAAAACGAGACCATCAAATCTATTAAAACGATTTGTTTCTAACTCACAAATATAATAATCCTACTAAGGAAACCGCTATTCTTTTTAAAAATTGATTTTTATTTTGAAATTTAAAGTTTATATAAAGTTCATCTTAAAAGCCCCATGTTTTCGTAATTTCATTTTCTGAAAATTTAATTGAGAATAATTTAGTTTGAAGATTCGCTTTAAAATATGCAAAATCATTTTCATGAGTCCAAGAAATATCTATCTGATGCGCTTCGGAATCATTAATTTTTACTGTTCCTAAAAAAGCTTTAGATGTATTTCTTAATCTAATTAATTCTAATTGATGAAGAACAATATTCTTTTTAAGTCCCGTGTCTATATCTTGTTGGGTTAATGTTGTTCTATTAATTTCCTTATGGCCCGCACTGCCTCCTTTATCGGCAGATTGGTAATCATTCTTACCCGCAAAAATATCTAAATACCACACTTGCGGAATACCAGGCATAAACATTTGGATAGCACGAGCAAGTAATAGTTTTTGTTCATCTTCGCCTAGAGCACTAAAAAAGGTAGCATTTACCTGATAGTAAGAGATTTTATTACCCGCTGGATCGTACAAATTTTTAACGCGCCCACCACGATCTAATATTTTATTCATTATAGCTTCAATCTCACCATCTTCTAGTAAACCTTTATTATACACACCATCCACGGTTTTACCTTTTAAATCTAAAACGGGAATACCATCATGACAGCCAAGCATATTAACCGTTTTGTAACCTTTGGTAATAATTTCTTTAGCCCAAGTTAATAAGGCTTTACTATTCTCATTTTCTAGTGTATGTATGGTTAATCCAGGTAGGAAAAAATCGTATATTTGATAACCTTGCTCCGCAACTTCATCATGTAAATGCAAACCATATTCGGCATGAATTTCTGGCAACAATGTTAAATTATTTTTTGTAGCAATTTGTTTTATCCGTTCCAAATGCTCCCAAGTCCCTGGTTTATTAAAAAAGTTAGATTGTCCAATTTCTTTATGTAAATAAGCAAAGGCATCTAACCTTAGAATTTTGCAACCAAAATCACTAACTTTCTGCAATGTCTCTTCGTAAAACTCCCAAACTAACTCAGAATTTGCATTAACATCCATTTGGCCTAAGTACGACCGGTTTTTATTTACAATTTGTAATATTTCGGCTTTTAGATGCTGAACGTTTTCAAAATTTAAAGCTGAAAGATCTTCATTATTTTCAATAGCTTGGTTTACTATGTTACAAACCGCATTTGCGTCTTCCAAAGTTAACCCCTTTAATTGATCTAAATGAGATGTATTTATTTTATGATACGTAATTTGTTGATAAAAGGTATTCCAATACGGCTGTTCACTACCATCTGGAAAAAGTACTTTTAATACGGGAAGCCCCGATTTTCTCATAAATAATTTATCAAGAAATTCTTTGTTCGGGATAATAATTCCATCTTCACCTAGGGTGCCTTTACCTTCCCAAAAGGTATTCCAGTTAATAAAAAAGTCTTTGTATTTTGATTTATTCCCGTATTTTAATAAATCTTTAAACTGTGGAGATGCTACCGATAAATGATTTAAAACAATATCAAATTTTAGTTGAATATTTAGTGCCTCTAAAGCTTTTAAATCTTCTTTAGACACTAAATCTAGATTAAGGTTATAATCTATTACCGAAAAACCGCGATCTAAATCACTATTAAAAAAAGTTGGCAACACATAGAATAATGAAAAAACATTATTAAACTCTGGTCTTTTTAGCATAGCAATGGTATCTGCTAAATTATTCCCTATACTGTCTGGGTATGCATTAAGCATCACTCCATGACTTATTATGTTTTCTTTAGACATGATTTTAAAAATTTACAGAAGTTCTGATAGTATATTAATATTGTCTGGCAATCTTCCCACATTTTGAAGTTTTAAAGCCGCTAATTGTAAAGCAACTTCCAAACATTTCTCAATAGGTTTTTCTTTTACGTAAGCAAATAAAAATCCAGACCAAAAAGCATCGCCAGCACCTGTAGCATCTTGAACTACATCTATTTTAATTGCTGGTAACTCAATAATATCTTTACCTTTTTGAGACAACTTAACACCTTTACTTCCCAATGTTAAACATACCGTATCTACGCCCTGTGAATGGAAAAACTCAAAAATTTCTTGATGGGCTAATTCTTTTTCAAAAAGCCTTAACATATCATCTTCACTAATCTTAACGAGCGGATTAAATTTGCAATACGCTTGTATTACAGCAAGTGCTTCTGCTTGACTGTCCCAAAGTTTTTTAGCGTAATTAACATCAATACTTAATTGGCATCCTGCATTATAAGCTGCCTCTGCCTTTGCTAAAATAGTAGTTTGTGCAGGCTTTTTACTTAACGCAAAACAGGTAGTATGGTATATTTTTGTTTTTAAAAGCAAGGTTTCGCTAATTTGGTCTTCGGAAATACAAAAATCGGCTTCACGAAAAGGAATAAAATCTGGAGTACTATCTGTTCTCGACACAAAAATTACGCTAGATGCTTTATCATTTAACTCTTTAATATGGTCTGTAATCACGCCTACTTCTTTAAGTCTCTCTAAAATATATTCCCCAAATCCATCTTTTCCTACGGTTGCAACCATAACGGATTTTAATCCAAGTCTTGCAGAATTCATGGCTACGTTTGTAGGCGAACCGCCTAAATACCTATGATAATCTCTAGTATTGTTTATTTGAACACCAGATTGATGGCCAATGAAATCCACTAGAACCTCACCAACGCATAAAATATCTATATTTTTTGTTTTACTTTTCATCTATTAAAACTCTATTTTTCATTTATTAGGCAGATTGAATTTACCCTAAAACATCAAAATGTTTATCCATTGTTTCTGGGGTTATTTCAATGCTTCATATTTTTTTATTTACTTATATACTAATGTCCTGCTTCTTTAGAAAAAACCATATTACCATCATTACCAGTTTTAGGCTCCTTAAGGCGCAATGCTAGAATACCAGCTATTACAAAAAAAACACCCCCAAAAACTATGGCACTAATAGCACTATTGTTTAGCAAGTTTTTTACTATTGGACCAAAGGTTACGGTTTGAATTCCCATTGGGATAACAATCATCATGTTCAAAATCCCCATGTAAACCCCACGACGCTCTTGTGGCACAATTTTAGACACCATAGAATAAGGTATACCCATCATGGCTGCCCATCCAATACCAAACAAAATCATTGGTAAAATAACCAAAATGGGATCTTGTATATATGGAATAGAAAGCATTGCGGCTCCGGTTAAAAACAAACTAAGTACATATACTTTTTTACCTCCAAATTTTAATGCTAGCGGCACTAATGCCAAAGCAAAAACAATTGTAGAAAGATTGTATGTGGTGTTCATTTTTGCAGCTTGACTTAGAGCTTGAGACTTATCGAAACCCATACTTTCCTCGAACATTGGAGAAATAAATTGCCAATACACAAATAGAGCATACCACTGAAATAAATAAACAGCAGATAGTTTCCACATAAATTTGGGCATATCTTTTATGGCCTTAACAATCTCTATAAATGGATTTTTTATTCTATTTGAAAGCGAAAGCGCATTGTGTTTTTTAATAGCTATTAATTCCTTATCGGAAGGAGGAATTTCTGGTGTTTTTAAAACTGACCATAAAATGGTAGATATGGATAAAATAGCACCAATAAAAAATGAATAGTATAACCATTGCGGTATAACTTTTACCGTTTCGGTAACAGATTCTTCGCCACCAAACCAATCTTGAAAAAGAAAAATAGAAGCATTGGCCAATACAATACCAGCACCTACAAATAAACTTTGCATTTGATAACCAAAACTTAATTGTTTGTTAGGTAGTTTATCGCCTACAAAAGCACGATAAGGTTCCATAGCCATATTATTCCCTACATCTAATATCCACAATAAACCTACGGCAAACCAAAGCGCTGGACTAAAAGGAAACGCAAATAAACATAAACTACCAATTAGGGCTCCTATTAAAAAGAACGGTTTACGCCTACCCCAACGTGGGGACCATGTTTTATCTGAAATAGCCCCAATTATAGGCTGAATAATTAAGCCTGTTACAGGGCCTGCAAGATTTAACAATGGTAAATCTTCATGATGTGCTCCCAAAAATGAAAAAATTGGATTTACGGCTGTTTGTTGCAAACCAAAACTGAATTGAATTCCTAAGAACCCTACATTCATATTAAAAATTTGCCAGAAACTTAAGTTTGGTTTTTTTAGCATAATGGGCTTATTGAGTTAGTTGGTTATTACTTTTAAAAATGCTTTAAATTGAGTGGGATTATTTTGATACATAATTCCTTTTTTATCAATTACAGGTAGACTTAAACTAGAAAGGTCTATACCTGCATTCTGTAACTTTATAATCATCTCGTTTTGCTTATCTAGATCGATATCAACATCATAATACATAAAATCAATTTTATTTTCTTTTAAATATTGCTTTGTTTCTATGCAGTAGTGGCATGTATCACTACCATAAACAACAATTACTTTTTTTTCAATTTCTGTATTTAAGGCTAAATGAGGTGAAGTAGAACTTACGGCCTGAGCAAAACTAATTTGCAACGAACCCACAATAAAAAAGATAAATAAAACAATGATTCTCATAATTTTAATATTTAAGTTAAAAAAGAGCTGAGACTTAGCAAACCACTCAGCCCTTTATTACTAAAAAACTAACTAAACTAATTCATTTAAAATTTATACTGTAATGATACTGTTGAAGAACGACCACTAATAGATCTTGCTCTTACTAAACGGTTAGAACCAAAAGCACCGTCTCCATTACCTTCTACTTCTGTAATACCAATAGTATCAAAAAGGTTGTTTACACTTAAAACTACTGAAAGACCTTTAGTTAAACCTGCACGACCAACTAAATTGAAGTATGCATATGCTGGCATTACTAAGCTATTATCGTCTTGCGCATAAGATTTTGTAGTTCCTAAAACACTAAGGGCTACACTGTGTTGGTTTGCTTCACCAAAAAGATAAGATGGTGATAAGTTATACACTAAATCGGCCTGCCTTCTAGGTGTATTTCCTTTGTTAGCCCCGCCATCAATTTCAGCTTTCGTCCAAGTAAAAGAACCATTAAAAGACATATTTTCTCCAAAAGACAAAGCAGTTTCTGCTTCTAAACCAATGGCTTTAAATGGGTTTCCTACAGATCTATTCAATTCATTACTTAACCCTTCATCTGTTTTACTACTAAAACCTGTTAAATTAAGCACACCATTTTTAAGTCTTTTCTTGTAACCAACTTCTAATTGAGATACTTCATCATACTGAACATCAGCTTTTCCGTTTAAACCATAAGTATTTCTATCAGCAGCTCTTCCCGATGCACCAGAACTATATCTTGCAAATACTGCAGCACCTTCATCTAATTTATAATTAAGCCCCATTGAGTAGGAAATAAAGTTATAATCGTCGTTTACAATTTGTCCAGCATTACCAATAATTAATGGCACACTTTGCTCAATACCTTCAATAATTCCGTTTCCATTATAATCATAATTACCTTGACTTGTTGGACCACCTTGAATACTTCCGTTAACATTAACATTTTCAAAACGTACACTACCATCAAAGTTTAATTCTTCTGTAATATCTGCATCTAAACCTAAATATGGTGCGTTTACATTGTGAACTGTGTTGTATTTACGTTGACAGCAGTTACCCCAAACAGGAGTTCCGTAAGAAAACTGTCCGCCTCTAGAAAAACCATCTACATCTCCTAATCTTGCTTGTCCGCCTCCATTAACTTCAGATAAGAAAGAATTCCATTGCCATCCAATTTTAGTGTTTTGTGTAGCTGTAAATAAACCTGCGGTTACACCAACATTATCCCCTAATTTCTTAGAAATTTTTACATCACTAAAAAAGTTACTTAAATCATCGATAGAAACATCGAACATGTGAATAATTTGTGCTAAACCATTTGATGGATTAAAAGCCTCTCTATTACCATCAGTATACACTAAGTTTGACGGCACATCTGCAGCTGTAGCATATTCACCTAAATGAGATTGCACACCAGCCGTTTTAACATCGTTATCAGCAGTTAAAGTATTTTGAATTTCTGAAACAGTACCAACAGCTGCTGTAAAGGGTGCAACCCATTCTCCGCTGTTATTAGAATATCTTGCTTTACCTGCAATTTTCCAATTGTTTCCTAAATCGAAAGAAAACTCTGCACCTAAGGCTTTTGAAATTGGATTGTTTCCATTTCTTACATCGTTAACATGTCTTTCACCTGTAAAAGGAGATGTTCCTGCACTTTGCTGTAAGTAAGCAGAGTGCAACGCATCTGAAGTGGCATCGAAACCTGGTAAATTAGAATATGTTGGGTTATCGTTACTACCTTCTAATTGCATTGGCATTGGTAAGTACATTACGGCTTTATCATTTAAAAACTTAAAGTACGTACGCACATAACCATTATCAAACTTTTTAGTTAAGTTCGCTTTAATTTGGCCACCTTTATTTCCTTGGTATCCTATTTCTCTTGGTCCCTCACCTGCTCTCATAAACCCACCAATATGGTAAGATAATCCGTTACCAAGTGGTGTTCCATATTCAAAATCTAAACGACTTGTTTGATAATCTAACCCAAAAGTTGTTGCAATAGAACCACCTTCTGTAGCACCTGTTTTACTAATCATGTTAATAATACCTGCTGGTCCGTTTGATGTTTGTGTAGATGCAGATCCACCTCTAATAGCCTCAACTCTTCCAATATTAGAATCAATTCTTAAAAAATTATCAGCATTTCCAAAAGATGTATCACCAAATAAATTTAGAGGCAAACCATCTTCTTGAATTTGAAAATAACGAGAACCACCAGAAGAAATTGGTACACCACGCACATTAAAGTTGGCATTACCCTCACCACCTGAAGACTCTGCACGAATACCTGGAACATTTCTAAAAAGCTCTCCTGCACTTCTAGGAGAAGCTTGCTCTATAAGTTTAACACTCATTGAGGAAACCGATACACTCGATTCTAGTTTAGATTTTGGGTTAACAACCCCAGTTACTACAATTTCATCTAAAGATGCAGCATCTTCGGCCATTGTAAAATCTAATACAATGTCTACACCACTAGCAGTAATACTTTTACTAAATGTTTTGTAACCAATAAAAGTAGCTTTTAAAGTATACTCACCACTTTCAACACTAGAAATAGAATAATTTCCATCAAAATCTGTTACGGCACCCTTAGTGGTACCTTCTAAAATAACGTTTACCCCGCCAATTGGAACGCCTCCTTCATCTTTTACCAATCCGGAAATAGAAGATTGCGCAAACATTGCGGATACTGAAAATAACATTAGGAGCAAAAAACTCCATTTAGTTGTAGTTGTAGTTGTTTTCATTTGTCTTTAAATTTAGTTATTTAATAATTATTAGGTTTCAATAATGCGAATCTAATAACGTAACAAGTAAAACATTACGAAATAAACATCGAAAACGTTTTCGAATATACCGAAAACGTTTTAGATTTTAGTTTTTATTGGTATCTTTAAGCATAAATTCATTCTTTTTTATGAAACCAGTTACATTAAAAGACATTGCTGAGCAATTAAACATCTCTATTACAACAGTTTCAAAAGCCTTAAAAGATTATCCAGATGTTAGTAAAAAGACAAAAGGCTTAGTTAAGGAGCTTGCTAAAACTCTAAACTACAAGCCCAATACCTTTGCTGTAAATTTAAGAATGAAGGAATCTAAAACAATAGGATTAGTAGTCCCTGTAATTGTTCATCATTTTTTTTCGAATATTATTAAGGGCATCATTTCACAAGCTGAAAAGAAAGGCTATTTGGTTATTATACTTCAATCTAACGAATCTTATGAACTAGAAAAAAAACAAGTTGACCTGCTACTAAGTCAACGTGTAGATGGTATATTGATATCTTTAGCTAATGGTACGGCAGATTTTAGTCATTTAAATGGCATTATTCAACAAGGTAAACCACTAGTTATGTTTGATAAGATTGCCAAAATAATAAAATGTTCTAAAATTATCATTGACGATCGAAAAGCGGCATATAACGCCACACAACATTTAATAGATATTGGTTGTAAGCGTATTGCTCATTTTAGAGGTGCACTTTTACCACAAAACTCTATAGATAGATTTCTTGGGTATAAAAAAGCGCTACTCGATAATAATTTTCCATACGATCCGTCTTTGGTTTACATATGCGAACTTGGCGATAATAGTTTTGAAGAAGGGAAGGAAAATGCTAGAAAACTATTAAAAGATCATAACGACGTTGATGGTATTTTTATCAACACAGATTTAGTCGCTATAGGTGCCATGACGGAATTTAAAAAACATGGTGTAAAAGTTCCAGAAGACATTAATATAGTAGGTTTTAGTAACTGGTTTATGTCCTCGGTAATTTCACCAACACTAACCACTATAGATCAGCCGGGTTATAAAATGGGCAAAACAGCTTTTAAACAGCTTTACAAAGAAATGAAGGCGATAAAAAACAAAAAGCCCCTACCGTCAAAAATTATTACTCTTGAAACAGCGTTAATAAAGAGAGAATCTACAAAATCAGAGATGGAATAATGTTTTTTTTAGTTTCTTAATTATTTTTAATAGATAATAAAATAAAAAGCCTTAATTATCAACTTGTGACAACTAAGGCTTTTTAATATTATTTGTTGATTAATTATTTATTCAATACTTCTGCCCCTTCTGGTTTAGAAAAGAAATTATCTTCTACAGTTGGCGAAAAACTAATATCGCTAACATCTATTTTAGTAATATATTCTCCTAAACCGTCTGGGTTTTCCTTGGACGACCAATATGTTTTAAAACCCGTTGCTAGATTAAGTCCACCTACATTAATTATCCCTTGTGTTACTGTAGTTTTCTCAGGAGCATGCCCGCCGTTAGGAAAATATTGCGGATAAGACACAATATATTTAAAAGCATCTACCAAATTAGTTTTTGCATTTACGTACAAAATATAATAATCGTCTGGTGCCGATCCTACACCAGCATCATAAGTTGCTTTTATCACTTTATGTAAATCACCTTTGAATACAACCTCAGGTAATAACTCAAGATTAACACCTTCTCCATCTAAAACAAAAGGTTGTCCAGAAAAATATAACGGCGTTAATGCCCAAAACTGAGTATCATATTTAAAAGAAGTACTATCTTTTGCTTTTACCCAAGCCTCCTTGCCATCCCAACCAAAAACAGATGTTGGATCTTCTACACTGTTATGCCTTGCTTTATTACTCCAAGTATCAATAGTTTGGTATGAATCTCTAATTCCTTTACCATTTAGTGGCTGATAATTAAAACGCATGGAAAAATAACCATTTGCATACCATGTTTCTAATCCTCCATGAGCCTCCATAGCGTTCCATAAAACTTGTCCAGCTTTAGTTGCATTTAATCTATGTTTTGCTGCATTAACTCTTTTTTGTATCCAAGAATCTGGAATATGATATACTTTTTCCGCAGTTTTTACTTGGGAATGAGTTACTTGTTCTTTTTTACTTGTTTCTTTACAAGCAATAAAAATTAATACTAAAAATAAACTGAATGATTTAAGTAGGTTTTTCATCTAAATAATTTTATTGATAGGTTAAAGTCGAATTAATCGATTTAGTATTACAAAAAAATCAACTTTTTTTTAGCTATCATTTATAAGTTTCGTTAATATTATTTTTAGAATGAAATTAATAGAATGTTTTATTACTAACACCGTATGGTGTTATGTCTCTAAAAACTTAATGTTTCGAGTTAATCCTGCATACTTTGTTCGTTTAACCGCAGATTTTTGAAACACTTTTTTAAAGGTATCTTCAGTAATTTCTTCCCAATCTTTTTTTGACATAGAGAGTAATTCGGGGTGTGGATTAAATAGCGGTTCATTATGCGGTTTAGAAAACCGGTTCCATGGGCACACATCTTGACATATATCGCAACCAAACATCCAATTATCCATTTTTCCTTTAAAATCATTTGGAAGATTTTCTTTTAACTCAATGGTTAAGTATGAAATACATTTACTACCATCCACAACATAAGGCTCTGTAATGGCTTGAGTGGGGCAAGCATCTATACAGGCTGTACAGGAACCGCAATGATCGGTTGTAATAGTGTCGTATTCTAACTCTAAATCGATAATAAGTTCGGCTATAAAATAAAATGATCCTACTTGTTGTGTTATTAAATTACTGTGTTTACCAATCCATCCTAGCCCAGATTTAGCTGCCCATGCTTTATCTAATACAGGTGCCGAGTCTACAAACGCTCTACCATTTACGGCTCCTATTTCCTTTTGAATAAAATGCAAAAGTTGCTTTAATTTATCTTTAATTACAAAATGATAATCTTGTCCATAGGCGTATTTACTTAATTTAGGCGCATCCTGACATTCTTGAAGTTGCGCTGGATAATAATTTAACAATAAAGAAACCACACTTTTGGAGTTCTCAACGAGTAAGGTAGGATTCAATCGCTTATCAAAATGATTTTCCATGTAACGCATTTCACCATGCATACCTTTTTCTAAATAACTTTCTAACCGAGGAGCTTCTTCTTCTAAAAACTCGGCTTTACTAATTCCACAAGACAAAAAACCGAGGCGTTTGGCTTCGGTTTTAATTAATGCGGTATATTTACTTTTACTGCCTATCACAAATAAAATTAATTAGTAAAATTGACTAAAACAAGCCTCCTTGCGTTGGCCCTTTAATTCGCCCTAAATGTTTATAAGCTTCTGGTGTTACCTCACGACCTCTTGGAGTTCGCATAATAAATCCTTGTTGAATTAGAAAAGGTTCATATACCTCTTCAATAGTTTCAGGGCTTTCACTTACTGCAGTAGCTATGGTAGAAATCCCAACAGGTCCTCCTTTAAATTTATCAATGATTGTGGATAAAATTTTGTTATCCATTTCATCCAAACCATGGGCATCTACGTGCAAAGCCTCTAAAGCATATTTAGCAATACGAATATCAATCTTTCCATTTCCTTTAATTTGTGCAAAATCTCGAACACGCCTTAATAGGGCGTTTGCTATTCTAGGTGTTCCACGGCTTCTTCCTGCAATTTCAATAGCCGCTTCCATAGAAATAGGCACCTTTAAAATCATGGCACTACGTTGCACAATACTGGTTAACAGATCAGTTTTATAATATTGCAATCTGCTTTGAATTCCAAAACGTGCTCGCATAGGTGCAGTAAGCAAACCAGAACGCGTAGTTGCTCCAACCAAAGTAAATGAATTTAAATTTATTTGAACAGTTCTAGCATTTGGTCCAGTTTCAATCATTATATCAATTTTATAGTCCTCCATTGCCGAGTATAGATACTCCTCAACAATAGGACTTAACCGATGAATTTCATCAATAAAAAGCACGTCACGTTCATCTAAGTTAGTAAGTAAACCAGCCAAATCTCCTGGTTTATCAAGAACAGGTCCAGACGTTATTTTAATGCCAACATTTAACTCATTTGCAAGAATATTAGCCAAAGTTGTTTTTCCTAGTCCTGGTGGCCCATGAAATAAAGCGTGATCTAAGGCTTCGCCTCTTTGGTTGGCTGCCTGAACAAATATTTTAAGATTTTCCAACACCTGATCTTGCCCCATAAAATCGGAAAAAGATAACGGTCTTAATTGTTTTTCAACATCCAATTCTTCTGGAGAAAAATGCGCATCGGTTGGATCTAGGTTTTCGTTCATTAAATAACATTTTGGTATACTAAAACCGCTCTAAAGAATACAGAACAGAAAAAACAAAGATAAATAAAAAGCCTCTCCAAATTTGGAAAGGCTTATAAATAATATGTTTTATTACTATTAAAATAGTATAAAGATTAGTGCTGTAACTCTTCCTCACCCTCCATTAATGGAACATTTTGAGGAACAAAGTCAACATCATGACCTGGTTTACTATAATCGTAAGCCCAACGATAAACGTGCGGAATTTCTCCAGGCCAGTTTCCGTGAACATGTTCTACAGGTGTAGTCCATTCTAAAGTTGTGGCTTTCCAAGGGTTCTGTTCTGCTTTTTTTCCATAATACATGCTAGCAAAGAAATTATATAGATATATTAATTGTACCACACCACCTATAAGGGCAAATATTGTAATTACTACATTAACATTAGCTAAATCATCGAATAATGGAAAATTAGAATTCGTATAATAACGACGAGGTAAACCAGCCATACCAATAAAGTGCATAGGGAAAAATACGCCATAAGCACAAACTGCGGTAATCCAGAAGTGAATATATCCTAAGTTTTTGTTTAGCATACGTCCATACATTTTTGGATACCAGTGATAAATACCAGCAAACATACCATAAAGTGCAGATATACCCATTACCAAGTGAAAGTGAGCAATAACAAAATATGTATCATGAACATTAATATCTAGTGCAGAATCTCCAAGAATAATACCTGTTAAACCACCAGTAATAAAAGTAGAAACAAAACCAATAGAAAATAACATCGCTGGATTCATTTGTAAATTTCCTTTCCAAAGTGTGGTAATCCAGTTAAAGGCTTTAACCGCCGACGGAATTGCAATTAACAAAGTTGTAAAGGTAAATACAGATCCTAAAAAAGGATTCATGCCTGATACAAACATATGATGTCCCCAAACAATAGTTGAAAGGAATGCAATAGCTAATATTGAAGTAATCATGGCACGATAACCGAAAATTGGTTTACGCGAATTTGATGCCATAATTTCGGATACTAAGCCCATTGCAGGTAAAATTACAATATATACCTCTGGGTGACCTAAGAACCAAAATAAATGTTCAAACAATACTGGAGACCCGCCTTGATAATGTAAAACTTCACCTTGTATAAATATATCTGATAGGAAAAATGATGTTCCAAAACTTCTATCCATTATTAATAATAACGCTGCCGATAACAACACTGGGAAGGATACAATACCAATAATAGCAGTAACAAAAAAGGCCCAAATAGTTAAAGGTAATCTTGTCATAGACATCCCTTTTGTACGTAAATTTAATACTGTAACAACATAATTTAGTGACCCTAATAATGAAGAGGCTATAAAAATAGCCATAGAAACAAGCCATAGCGTCATTCCCATTCCGGAACCTCCTTGAGCCATTGGTAATGCACTTAACGGGGGATAAATTGTCCATCCGGCTGCAGCTGGCCCTGCTTCAACAAATAATGAAATTAACATGATTATACTAGATAAAAAGAATAACCAATAGGATACCATGTTTAGGAATCCAGATGCCATATCACGAGCACCTATTTGTAATGGAATTAATAAGTTACTAAACGTACCACTTAAACCAGCCGTTAAAACAAAGAATACCATAATAGTTCCATGTATTGTAACTAATGCCAAATAAATATCGGCATCCATAACACCTCCCGGTGCCCATTTACCTAATAACGCTTCAAATAATACGTTCGGTTCCTCAGGCCATGCAATTTGCATACGAAACATCATAGACATTAGTATACCTATAACCCCCATAATAGTACCTGTAACCAAGTATTGTTTTGCAATCATTTTATGATCTTGACTAAATATGTATTTAGTTACAAACGTTTCTTTATGATGATGTCCGTGGTCGTCGTCGTGAGCGTGAGTATCTGCGTGTGCTGACATAATCTTATATCGTTTTATCTTTTTTATTAGTTAATTAGAGAGTTTTTGAATTCTTTTTGCTCTTTTATCCAAGCATCATATTCATCTTGCGTTTCTACAATAATTTTCATTTGCATATTGTAGTGCGAAGTTCCACAAATTTTATTACATATTAATAAATAGTCAAACTCGTAACGTTCCAAAGCATCTTCTCCTTTAGCTATTAATGCTTTACTATTTTCAACTCTTATTTCATTTATATGTTTAACTTTTTCTTGCATTTGCTCTGTCTGGCGCATATCAGCGGTAGTGACTGTTGGTGTAAAACCAAATTGAGTAATCATACCTGGAACACAGTTCATTTGTGCTCTAAAGTGAGGCATATAAGCAGAGTGCAGTACATCTTGTGATCTCATTTTAAACAACACAGGTTTTCCTACAGGTAAATGTAATTCGGTGGTAATAATATCATCTTGAGCATTAGGATCGGCTTCATCTAAACCTAAAATATTCGCTTTATCGATATCAATTAATCGCACGTTTGCTTTTCCTAAAGTATTATCTGCTCCAGCATATCTCGCTTTCCAGTTAAACTGTTGGGCATATAATTCAATAATAAGCGGATCATCACTTTCATCAACACTAGTAATGTTAATCCAAGTATTTAAACCATAGATTATTAAACCGGCTAAAACCACTACGGGTATAATAGTCCAAATAAATTCCAATTTATTATTATCGGCAAAGAACAACGCTTTTCTTCCTTTTTCACCTTTATATTTAAAAGCAAAATAATGTAATAAAAACTGAGTTACTGTTTGCACAAAAAATATAAGTACCATGGAAATTACCATAAGGTTATCCACCGTGGAACCATGTTCTGATGCGGAGTTGGACAGCAAAGGTAAATCTCCCCATTTTACAAAACAGACTATGGTAATGATATAAATGAACGCTAAAAAGCCCATCATTAAATACGCATTCATTGTGTTGTCTTTTTCTGTTGCAACACTTGAATTCTCACCTTTAGCTTGGGCTAAATCAAAAATTTTAACCATTTGCCATATGGCAACTAAAATAAATACTAAAACTATAATTGTTAATAAAGCAGTCATTGGTATCGTTCGTCTTTATTTATTTCTTAATTAATAATGAAAATCTTCACTTTCTTTTCTAAAAGGGTAACCTTTTACTAATAATGGTGCCTTGGTTAAAGCTGTAAACACCACAAATATAAACAACCCTGCGAAAAGCAAAACAGAAGCTATTTCTGGAATTCCGATAAACCATCTATCTCCAACGGTTGCAGGCATAATCATATTGAAAATATCTATGTAATGTCCGCACAAAATTACCAAACCAGCCATAACAACAAACCATGGTATACGTTTATAATCAGCATTCATTAACAATAATAAAGGGAATACAAAATTCATAACCACCATACCCAAGAAAGGTAATTGATAATCTTGGAAACGTGTTACAAAATACGTCACCTCTTCTGGAATATTTGAGTACCAAATTAACATGAATTGTGAGAACCATAAGTAGGTCCAAAAAATACTAATGGCAAACATAAATTTAGCCACATCATGTAAATGGTTTTCATTAACAAACTCTAAATAGTTTTTAGATTTTAAGTAAATAGTAACTAAAGCAATTACTGTAATTCCACTTACAAACATACTTGCAAATACATACCATCCAAATAATGTTGAGAACCAGTGAGGATCAACACTCATAATCCAATCCCAAGACATTATAGATTCTGAATAAATAAAGAACACTAAGAATGCCGCAGCTATACGAAATGATTTTTTGAAATTACTATTATCTTCAGCCGTATCTTGTGCGATAGAAAATTTACGCGCAAAATGACGATATAAACTCCATCCTGCAATAAAGATTAAACCTCTTACAGCAAACCATCCAATGTTTAACCATCCCGATTTACCTGCAATTAATTTATCAAAATGTGGACTATCTGGATTTGACAACTCAGGATCCATCCAAATAAAAATATTGTAATGTCCTATAGTACCAGAGGCAACGGCAATGGCTAAAACTATTAAAGCTCCAGGTAATAAATAGGCAGTAATACCTTCCATAACTCTAAAAAGTACAGGAGACCAACCAGCCTGTGAAGCAATTTGTATAGCATAAAAAGCTAAAACTCCTAAGGCTATCATCATAAAGAAAAATGCCGCAACATATAGTGCAGACCAAGGTCTATTCGCTATTTGATGCTGTACATGTTCGATGTGTTTTTTGTGAGCATCCACATGATGATCTTCAGACGACGCGTGGGCTGTTTCACCGTGAGTATTTGCTTTTGTATGTTCATCATGAGTAGGTGCAGCATGTGCCGCTTCCTCTCCATGCCCACCACCGTGATGCGCTTCTTCTGCCAGTAAGGTTTCAACCTCGTCAAAAGATAAATGAGATGTCATAAAACCATATCCAACTCCTAATGCTCCTAAAATCATTAGAGTGAAAGAAAATGTCTTTAATTTATTTGAAAATGTGTACATATCTATAATAATCTTATCAATCTTACTTTTCTAAATCTTCTTTCAACTTTAAAACATAAGCCACAACTTGCCAACGCTCTTCTTCGTTTATTTGGTTTGCATACGATCCCATCGCATTCTTCCCATAATAAATGGTATGATAGATACTTCCTTCATTAATTGCTCTACCGGCATCATCATAACTAGGAATACCCAATATTTTTTCACGTTTAACTAGGTTGCCTTGGCCGTTACCTTTTGTTCCGTGACAAATAGCACAATATATATTGTACAACTCTTTTCCGCTTTCAAGATCTATTTCGCTTTCAGATAGCGGGTTTTTTAACGTAGCTTTAGCTAATTCATATCCCGCAGTAGAATTTTCTATATCAAAAGGTACGTATCCTCGTGCAATAGAGCCATCTGCAGGTAACTGAGCTTCTACTCCATTTTTAAATGCGGCTTCGCCATAAGTTTCATAACCAGCAGATTCATACATACTTGGCATAAACTGATAGTTAGGTGCTGTATCCTTTTTACAAGATACTGCAAGTAAAACAACTGCGATTACTAATATTTTAATTAAGCTTTTCATACTTTAAATTAATGCGCTTTATCAACTAAATTAATTTCTACGGCTCCAGTTTCGGCTAACAAACTTTTTAATCCCTCTTCATTACCATTAACAGCAATTTCCATTAAAAAATGATCATCTGTTGTTCTTGGGTCAGGATTTTCAGCACTTTTAAATGGCCACATTCTACTTCTCAAATAAAACGTTAACACCATTAAGTGGGCCGCAAAAAACACCGTAAGTTCGAACATAATTGGAACAAATGCTGGCATATTTTCAATATAACTAAAACTTGGCTTACCACCTATGTTTTGTGGCCAATCTTCTATCATGATGAAATTCATCATAACTGTTGCAACCGTTAAACCAATTAAACCGTATATAAATGCGGTAATTGCAATACGAGTAGGTGCTAACCCCATTGCTTTATCTAGTCCGTGAACTGGAAATGGTGTATATATTTCTTCGATATGAAAACGTTCTGCCTTAACTTTTTTAACAGCCGACATTAAAACGTCATCATCCGTATAAATAGCGTGAATTACTTTAGATGCTTCCATTATCTACGCTTCGTTTTTTTTATTATTTACTTTATCTACAGTTGTTCTAGGATCTGCTCCCGTACCAGCTAAACTTTCACCTCTTTCTCTAATGTTCTTATAACGTTCACCAGAAGATTTCAATATAGTTTTAACCTCTGCCTGCGCAATTACAGGGAATGTTCTGGAATATAACAGGAATAACACGAAGAAGAATCCTATAGTTCCGACAAATATTCCAATATCCACAAAAGTTGGTGAAAACATAGTCCAAGATGACGGTAGATAATCTCTATGTAACGAAGTTACAATAATTACAAAACGTTCAAACCACATTCCTATATTAACTACAATTGAAATAAAGAAAGAAAACATAATACTCGTTCTTAATTTTTTAAACCACATAAATTGTGGAGAGAATACATTACAAGTCATCATAGCCCAATATGCCCACCAGTAAGGTCCAGTTGCTCTATTCAAGAAAGCATATTGCTCATATTCCACACCAGAGTACCATGCGATAAATAACTCAGTAATGTAAGCCACACCAACTATGGAACCAGTAATCATAATAACTATGTTCATTAATTCAATGTGCTGTACTGTAATATAATCTTCTAAGTTACATACTTTTCTCATAATAATAAGAAGCGTATTTACCATAGCAAATCCTGAGAATACCGCACCAGCCACGAAATAAGGAGGAAAAATTGTAGTATGCCATCCAGGTATAACCGATGTGGCAAAATCGAAAGATACAATTGTGTGTACAGAAAGTACTAAAGGTGTTGCTAAACCAGCTAGCACTAAAGATACTTCTTCAAAACGTTGCCAATCTTTTGCACGACCAGACCAACCAAAACTTAACAAGGCGTAAATTTTCTTCTGAAAAGGTTTTACAGCTCGATCTCTAAGCATAGCAAAATCTGGAAGTAACCCGGTCCACCAAAATACTAATGATACGGATAAATATGTAGAAATTGCAAATACATCCCAAAGTAATGGTGAATTAAAGTTAACCCATAATGACCCAAATTGATTTGGAATTGGCAGTACCCAATATCCCAACCATGGACGACCCATATGAATTATTGGAAATAAACCAGCTTGCACAACAGAGAATATAGTCATCGCTTCTGCCGAACGGTTAATAGCCATTCTCCACTTTTGACGGAATAATAATAGTACCGCAGAAATTAAAGTTCCTGCGTGACCAATACCAACCCACCAAACGAAGTTAGTAATATCCCAGGCCCAACCTACGGTTTTGTTTAAACCCCAAGTTCCAATACCTGTTGAAACGGTATAAATAATACATCCTATTCCCCAAAGGAAAGCCACAACTGCTATAGAAAAAACTATCCACCATTGCTTATTTGCTTTTCCTTCTACAGGTTTTGCCACATCCACAGTAACGTCGTGGTATGATTTTTCTCCTGTAACTAAAGGTCTTCTAATAGGTGCTTCGTAATGAGACGCCATAATTATATAATTGATTCTTTAATTAGATTTATGCTTCGGTTGTATTTCTCACTTTTGTTTGATATTGTACGTTAGGTTTTGTTCCAACGTGTTCCAACAAGTGATACATACGGTTATCTTCTTTAAGTTTTGCAACTTGACTTTCTTTATCATTGATATCTCCAAATACCATTGCCCCACTGCTACAAGCTGCCGAACAAGCCGTTTGGAATTCTCCATCCTTAATAACCCGTCCATCGCGTTTAGCATCAAGAATTGTTTTTTGTGTCATTTGAATACACATTGAACATTTTTCCATAACACCACGAGAACGAACTACAACATCTGGATTTAATACCATACGTCCTAAATCATCATTCATATGATAATCGAACTCATCATTACCATTATATAAGAACCAGTTAAAACGACGGACTTTATAAGGGCAGTTATTTGCACAATATCTTGTACCTACACAACGGTTATATGCCATATGGTTTTGACCTTGACGACCGTGTGATGTTGCCGCAACTGGACAAACCGTTTCACAAGGAGCGTGATTACAGTGTTGACACATGATTGGTTGGAATGCTACTTGAGGATTATCCGAGGCATGTTCCATTTCACCAAATTCGCTTAATGAACTACCTAAACCAGAAATATTTTCTTTCTTTTCGTTGTCTCCTTCAAATGATTCTTCAGAAGAATAATATCTATCAATACGTAACCAGTGCATATCTCGACTACGACGTACTTCTGATTTACCAACAACAGGAACATTATTTTCTGCGTGACAAGCTATAACACATGCGCCAC
Source organism: Algibacter pacificus (assembly GCF_008033385.1). Classification (GTDB taxonomy): domain Bacteria; phylum Bacteroidota; class Bacteroidia; order Flavobacteriales; family Flavobacteriaceae; genus Algibacter; species Algibacter pacificus. Next base: position 248,517 of record NZ_VOGY01000007.1, read on the forward strand.
AACCCGTACAAGCATTTAAATCTATTGATAAGTTAAAATGATGTCCTATAGAACGATCAAACTCATCCCACAAATCTACCTTTGGGTCTGTTACCGGAGTTTCTTCATGATTTAAAGAAACAACAGCCATTGGATTCCAAATATCCTTGTCTTTCGTATTAAAAATCTCTAAAGATGTTTCTTTTATAATATCACCACGCCCCATTAAGGTATTATGCAACTGTACAGAAGCAAATTCATGCTCACCAGCTGCAACTTCTACAGTTACATTTTGAACTGTATTGAAATTATGGTATAAAGCAAAGGCGTTAACACCGGTTTGCATTTCTTCTTTTAATCCTTTTGTTTTTCCGTAACCAAATGATAAACCTACAGATCCTTTAGCTTGCCCTGGTTGGATTAAAACAGGTACAGTTAAACTCACACCATTTACAGTAACATTAGCATAACTACCATTTAATGCACCGTTTGCAACGTGCTTGTTCATTAAACCTAATGCTTCTGCATCAGCGTTAGAAACTGTTAAATAGTTATCCCAAGATGTTCTTGTAATTGGATCTGGAAATTCTTGTAACCAAGGGTTATTGGCTTGCTGCCCATCTCCCATACCTACTTTGGTATATAATACTAATTCTAAACCATTAGGTTTAGCAGATGATGCAAGCGCACTTGCCGCATTACCTACAACAGTTTCGTTTGTTTTTTCTTCAACTTCTACTTCGGTTTCTTCAACACTAGTAGCAATTTCACCAACATATACACCATCGTGTAGTGCTTGATTAAAAGAACTACCTCCTAAAATAGTGGTTCCCCAAGTTTCTTTTATATAATCGTGATAAGAAGAATCATTCCCTGTCCACTTTAATAAAGCATCTTGAAATTGACGCGTATCAAATAGCGGACGTATTGTTGGTTGCATTAAAGAATAATGTCCCTTTTTTATTTCAACATCACCCCAAGATTCTAAATAATGTGGTGCTGCGCCTATATATTCTGTTTCAGTCGACGTTTCATCTTCCTTTAATGAAAAAGTAATAGATAAATCGACTTTCTTTAACCCTTCTAAAAACTCTGAAGAATTTGGTAGGCTATATACCGGATTAACACCGCTCATAATTAAGGCGCTAATTTTTCCAGCTTTCATATCAGCAACTAATTTAGCCACTGCTTTATCACTACCTTGTCTTGTTTTTATTGGTGTGCTTGGATCAAATGCTTTACTTTTTATAGCCTCATTTATTTCTAAAGCTACAGTTTGCGCATTCCTATCTTGAATACCAGTAACAACAACAGCATTACTTCCAGCATTTTTAATCTGGGTTGCAGCATTTTTAACTGCTTCCTCAATCTTTGCTGGCAAGGTACCAGAAACAGAACCTCCAACAATATAACTATATAATTTAGCTAACGCTATTTTTTGTTCTGACGGTGTTAACGGTACACGCTTATCTGCATTAGCACCGGTAAGAGACATATTAGATTCGAACTGAATATGACGAGACATTTTACCATGATTAGGCACTTTGTTTTTCGCATATCCGGAATCGAAACCACCACCTTGCCAATCTCCTAAGAAATCTGCACCAACAGAAACGATAGTCATCGCCTTAGAAAAATCGTAGTTTGCTAATCCGCGCTCACCATATTTAGCTTGGTAAGCATCTAGAGCCGCAGATTCTGATATAGCATCATAAATCACATGATTTACATTACCAAATTTATCTTTAAATTCTGAAATTAATTTACTAGTAGATGGACTAGCAAAAGTTTGCGTTAGCAAAACAATTCTTTCGTTTGCCGCTGCTAATTCAGATAATTTTTTTGTTGTTTCACTATCAAATGTATCCCAAGAAATAGAGCTTCCTGCTTTTTTAGGGCCTTGAACTCTTAAACTATCATACAACCCTAAAACAGAAGCATTTACTCTAGCATTAGCACTACCATTGGTAGTAGCCATCACATTATTCTGTATTTTAATTGGACGACCTTCACGGGTTTTTACTAAAACACTTGCAAAATCAAAACCATTCGCTATAGTTGTTGCGTAATAATTGGCAACACCTGGAATAATTTCTGTTGGCTGAACTACATAAGGAATCGCTTTCTTAACCGGTCCCTCACATGCAGCTAAAGAAGCTGCAGCAGTACTAAACCCAACATATTTTAAGAAATCACGACGTGTTGTAGAACTTTCTTCTAATGATTCTTTATTACCTAAAAATTCATCAGTAGGAATCTCAGCTACAAACTCGTTTTGTTTTAGCGTCTCAACAATAGAGCTATTTTCGTTTAGCTCTTCAACACTTTTCCAGTATTTCTTGTTTGATGACATATTATATAATTGAATTACTTCTTAATATTATTATTTAGAGTTTTCCGCCTCCGCGGAAAAGAAAAACTATTCTTTTAATAATGACATTTACCACATTCTAGCCCACCCATTTGAGCGGCAGTCAAGTTATCTACACCATATTTTTTTGATAATTCTTCATGAATTTTAGTATAGTACTCGTTATCTTTCACTTTAACATTTGTGTCTCTATGGCAATTAATACACCACCCCATAGTTAAAGGAGAATACTGATAAACCTCTTCCATAGTTTCAACAGGACCATGACATGTTTGACATTCTACCCCTGCCACTGTAACGTGCTGCGAGTGATTAAAGTAAGCGAAGTCTGGCAAGTTATGAATACGAACCCATTTTACTGGACTAGATTCCCCAGTATATTTTTGTTCAGAATCATCCCATCCTGCCGCAGCATATAACTTTTTAATTTCACCATCGTAAAATTCTTTAGAATATTCTGGCGTTGTTTCACCGTTATATTCATATACAGATTTATGACAGTTCATACAAACATTTAAAGAAGGGATACCCGATGTTTTACTAACTCTTGCTGAAGAGTGACAATATTTACAATCGATCCCATTATCTCCCGCATGTATTTTATGTGAAAAGTGAATTGGTTGTACGGGTTGATAACCTTGATCTACGCCTATTTGAGACAAATAACCATAAACAAAATACGCACTAGATAGTAACAAGAAAATAGTTACCACAATTACTAAAAACTGATTTTGCACAAAAGCTTTCCAAAGCGGTGTTCTTTTTGAATCTTCAGGTAGTTCTATATTGGAAGCAATAGCATAACGGCGCAATGTTTTGTTTACTAAATATAAGCCAGCAGCTAAAAGAATAAATAAAATAGCTAACGCCCCTAATACAATTTCGTTAGAAATACCACCCGTTGCAGCTACAGGCTGTGTGGCAACCGCTGCACCAGCAGCTGGTGCAGCCGGCGCTTTCTTTTCTTCGGCAGTATATGCTAATATATTACTAATATCATCATCCGACAACTGAGGAAAAGCCGTCATTGCTGCCCCACCAAAGTCATTGTAAACCTTGTTTGCGTATGCATCTCCCGACTTTATAAGTCCAGAACTATTACGAATCCATGAATGAATCCAGTCCCGATCCAACCCTTGCTCTTCAGACAAACGCGCCTCTACATTACGTAAAGCAGGTCCCGTCATTTTCTTGTCTAGCTGATGACAAGCCGCACAATTGGCATTAAATAAAGTTTTTCCTTTTGCTGGATCTCCTTCCTGAGCAGAAAGGACTGTTGTAAACGCTAATAAAATAATTAAGCTGAAACTAAGAGTGTTTTTACTTAATATACGGTGAATCACCTGTCTCATATTGTTGGTTAAATTAACTTCTAAACTTTGGTATGATTTTTTCATTACCAAGTAACGAAAAAAACAGTTAAAAAATTCTCTCGCAAAAGTAATATTAAAAGTCGATTTTAGAAATCAACCGCATGGATTATTACTAATTTAGAGGAATTCTAAATAAGAAAAAAAGCCAATAATAGAATTACAACGTATATATTTGCATAAAATAATTTAAAAATGAACCTATTGAACCTGAAATTTAAGTTGTTATACTTATCTGGACTAGCATTTACATCAATGACATGTTTAGCACAGGAAGGCCATATAGCTTTAAATCAAGACAGGAATATATCTGTTTTGCTAGATTTAAAAAAACAAATGAATAAAAATGAATACGATTCTAATCGTTATAAAATCCAAATTTATTCAGGAAATCGTGCTACTGCGCAAAAAGCAAAAGCCGATTTTAAGGAAACCTTTAGCAATTGGAATCCAACAATAGAGTATGAAACTCCTAATTTTAAAATTTGGGCAGGAAATTTTAGTACCCGTTTAGATGCAGACCGCGCACTAGTAAAAATTAAAAAGAAATTTCCCAGTGCCTTTATATTTAAACCAAAAAAGGATAAGAATTAGAATTTAAAAAACGCTACAAGTATACTGAATACTTGTAGCTTTTTTATAAATCCAAGGCTTTTAAAATTAGAAAGTAGTAACGTTTACTCCTAACTCTCTGGAGCTAACTCGACTTCTAACCCTTCCATTTCTGGACCAATTTGTATTTGACATCCTAAACGACTATTTTCTTTTACATCAAAGGCTTCCGATAGCATAGCTTCTTCATCATCTCCCATTTCAGGCAATACGGTATCACTTAAAACGTAGCATTGGCAGGATGCACACATAGCCATACCCCCACAGACACCAATAGTGCCTTCCGGTGCCAATTCGTAAGAACGTACAACTTCCATTAAATTCATTGCCATATCTGTTGGCGCTACAATGTCGTGTGTAACTCCGTCTCTATCTGTAATTTTAATATTTATGTCTTGCATGTTTCTTTTTGTAATTCTTTTAGTGGCACGTCATAATTTCTGCCGCAAATTTAAGTTTTGTCTCTTTATTTTTACATTAATTTTTAAAAAAATAAAGAACCTTCAAAATTTCTCAAATCGAAGATTCTTTTTATTCAAAAATAAAATGATATGAGCCATTACATATCAATATTAACCACCTTTTCAATTTGTGGCACATATTTTTTAATAGTCATTTCTACTCCAGATTTCAATGTCATTTGGTTAACGGAGCAGCCCACGCAAGCTCCTTTTAACTGTACTTTTACCAAAGTATCATTATCTTCAATAGACAATAATGAAATATCTCCCCCATCACTTTGTAAAAACGGACGTATTTCTTCTAACGCTTTTTCAACATTTATTTTAACTTCTTCGCTGGTCATAATTCTTATTTTTTCACGGCAGAACATCCAGCCATTGTTGTAATTTTTATTGCTTCGGTAGGAGGTAAATCGTCATTTCTACTCACAACTTCTTCCACAACATTTTGTGTTAATTTCTCAAACGCCCCCTCTAAAGGAGTTCCTTTCTGCATCGCTGCTGGTCGTCCAACATCTCCCGATTCTCGGATACTTTGCACCAACGGAATTTCACCTAAAAATGGCACTTTTAAATCCTCGGCTAAATTTTTAGCGCCTTCTTTTCCGAAGATATAATATTTATTATTAGGTAATTCTTCTGGAGAAAAATACGCCATATTTTCAATAATACCTAAAACTGGTACATTTATACTCTCTTGCTGAAACATAGCTACACCTTTTTTAGCATCGGCTAAAGCCACGTTTTGCGGCGTACTCACTACAACCGCTCCGGTTATTGGCAGAGATTGCATAATACTTAAATGAATATCTCCTGTTCCTGGAGGTAAATCTAAAAGTAAGAAATCTAATTCGCCCCAATGCGCATCAAAAATCATTTGATTTAATGCTTTAGCAGCCATTGGCCCTCGCCAAACTACAGCTTGATCGGGTTGCGTGAAAAAACCAATCGATAATATTTTTACTCTGTAATTTTCAACAGGTTTCATTTTCGATTTCCCATCAACATTAACCGCTAATGGTTTTTGCTCTACCACATCGAACATGATTGGCATAGATGGTCCATAAATATCGGCATCTAAAACACCAACATTAAAACCCATTTTGGATAAAGTTACCGCTAAATTTGCCGTTACAGTTGACTTTCCAACACCACCTTTACCAGATGCCACCGCCACTATATTCTTAATGCCAGGAATTGCTTTTCCTTTTATTACATTTGGTTTTGGTTTAGCCGGCGCATCAACTTTTACATTAACGGTAATTTTAGCTTTTTCGTAAACTTGCTCGTGAATGGTTTTTAAAATATCCACTTCCGTGCGTTTTTTTGCTTGTAAACTTGGATTATTAATAGTTATATCTACAATAACTTCATCTCCAAAAGTCACTACGTTCTTCACTGCACCACTTTCCACCATATTTTGCCCTTCACCAGGTACTGTTATCGTTTCAAGTGCTTTAAGTATGTCTTGTTTATTTAATTTCATTGCTTTATTAAGAATAAATCTAAGTACAAAGATAATTAATTAACCCTATAAATAAGACGTACTAGATTAGAAGTTTTACTTATATGTCCATAAGATTTTATTATTCTTTATATATTTTAAAAAATCGCGTAAATTGGCACAATTAATGTTGAATTTTCTCATAACAAATACAACTGGAATTTATGAAACTAAAAACAATAGCCATCATTTTTTTACTCATATTTAATTCCATTAGCTATAGCCAAGGTAAAATAAAGCAAGCTGAAGACGACTTAAATGAAGAAAAGTCATCAACTACCACCCCGTATACAACTAACCACAAAAACCTTAACAACAGTAACAATTATAGTGACAACTTTCTGTCGGATATTGTTGGCGGTCTATTTATTCAACTTTTTGCCTACACCGCTTATGGCGTCGCTATTGAAAGTCCTTTTGAAATAAACCACAAAGCCAGTGGTGCTTATCTAACAAAACACCCATATTCAAATACTAATACAGGTCATTATTCCTATGATTGGAATGATAATACCGAAATTTTCACCACCACTATTAGTAACCGTTTAGTTTATGAAAGCAATTCTGTTTACGGCAACCATTTAAACCTAGATCTGCGGTTTTTAAAACGCATAGAATTAGAGTTGGACTTTTTACAATTATGGGAACAAAACACAAATGTTCCAAGAAATTCACTAGGAATTTATACGGCTTTAGTAAAATACAACCGCGTACGCACAGAACGTTTTAATGCCTCTTGGGGGTTGGGAGCTGCCTATGTAGCTGGTAATGTTAATAAACTCGGATTTACTTACGGATTAAGTGCAGAATTATTTTTCGTTAAACCCTTAAGCTTAGAGTCTAATTTTACTGAGACTTTAGTGAATAGCGAAACCATTAATAAATTTAATGGACTATTGAATTACCATAAAAACCAATACAAATACATATTAGGTTACGAACATTTACAAATAGGAAGTGTTCCTTTTTCAAATGTTACAGCCGGATTCGGTATTTCTTTTTAATAAGGACTTATAATTCTACGGAAGGATCCCAATACACCGTTTCCAAATCTTGAATTTGATTTTCAATAACCTGAATCCCTTCACTTTCTAAAAGTTGCTGCATCAGGTTTGTGCCATCAAAATGATGTTTTCCCGTTAGCAACCCTTTTCTATTCACTACCCGATGCGCAGGAATATCTTTACCATGCGAACCATTCATGGCATACCCCACCATTCTAGCACTTTTTGCTGCACCTAAATATTTGGCAATTGCGCCATAACTAGTTACGCGACCAAAAGGAATCTTTTTAGCCACCTGATAAACTTTATCGAAAAAATTAAGCGTTTCTGGTTTCATACTTATACTTCTCTAATAATATTTATTAATGTTACAATGGCAATAATACCAGTAATACTTCCAATAATACGGTTCATGTTTTTTTGAGATGTGAATGTTTTACTTTTTATTCTATCGAAAAAGAAAATATACATATATAAGGTAACAAATGTTCCCATGGCAGCTCCAGCAACATAAGAAATAATACTAATTTGAGTAAAATCTAACCATCCAAAGGACGCCAAAGTAATCGTCATATAAGCTTGGTACGGTATAGGAAACACATTAATCCCCGAGAGAAATAACCCCTGAAAAAACCGACTCCCTTTGCTTCTTATTTTTGGTTCCACTTGCTCCTTAGGTTCCGATTTTGCAATAAACAAAAAATAAATAGCCACCAATACAAAAACAACAAAAGCTACACGCTGTAAAACATCTATAACATCATGATTTTTACTTAAATAACGTGCAAAAACTGCTGCAAGCGTCGTTTGAACAATAACAACAACACAGGCTCCAATAGAAAATATAATACCACGAGCATGTCCTTCCTTTAGACTAATTTTTGCTGCTGTCATGTTCAATAATCCCGGTGGAATAACGCCAATAAGTGCAAAAACCAACCCTAAAAAGAAAATAAATGTAATGTTCAAAATTATTTTATTTTAAATTTGATATAAGTAATAGCTTTATTCTGTTCTAAATATTGAGATTCATAAAAGGTTTGAATACTTGTTACCTCTTCTGGGCTGCCTTCTTGTTTATAAACATTATGGTTAGCATACAAAACTTCGTGGCCAGCGCCATGCAACAAACCAAGCGTATAACCGTGCATAAATTCACTATCGGTTTTTAAATTCACCACACCATCGGGTTTTAAAATTTGCTTGTAGCGCTCCAAAAAAACAGCGTTCGTCATGCGGTGTTTGGTACGTTTGTATTTTATTTGTGGATCGGGGAAAGTAATCCAAATTTCATCGACTTCATGATTTGCAAAGGCATGATCTATAAGTTCTATTTGTGTGCGTAAAAAAGCAACATTTGGTATGTTTTCTTCTATAGCTGTTTTTGCGCCTCTCCAAAAACGCGCCCCTTTAATATCGACACCAATAAAATTTTTATTTGGGTATTTTTTTGCTAATGCGACTGAATATTCTCCTTTTCCACAACCTAGCTCGAGTACTAACGGATTCTCGTTTTTAAAAACTTCGGAACGCCAATGGCCTTTTAATTTGAAAGTTGACCCGACTAATTCGTCGCGAGATGGTTGAAATACGTTGGAAAAGGTTTCGTTTTCTCTAAATCGTTTCAGTTTATTTTTACTACCCACTATATCTTAACTATTTGTTATTATTAATTTTGATTTGGTAAAATTACGGAAATATACTCAAGTGTTTATATGCTTATCTTTGAATTTACGGAAATGTGCGTTAGGGATTGATGCGGCATCCTTTTTTGTGCTCACTTAAACATAAAAAACATGCAACAATTTTTGGGTTTGCTTTTCTTTAATATATATGCTGAAAAACAGCGCACAAATAAAGATATAGCGGAAAGCCCGACCCTTGTGGTAACGCCCAAAGTATACTTTTTATTAAGCTATTTAATTGATGAAAAAACGAATTTTAATTGCACCATTAAATTGGGGTTTAGGACACGCTACACGATGTATCCCTATTATTAACGCGTTAATTGCAAATAATTTTGAACCTGTAATTGCCAGTGATGGCGTGGCTTTAGCTTTATTGAAGAAGGAATTTCCCGATGTAAAATGTTTGGAATTACCATCGTACAATGTTACTTATGCTAAAAATGGAAAACATTTTAAATTGAAGCTTATTAAGGATTCCCCAAAACTATTGAAGGCGATTAAGGCGGAAAAAAAAGTAGTTAAACATATTATTGAAGCGGAAAAAATTGAAGGTATTATTTCGGATAACCGATTGGGGGTGCGCAGTAAAAAAGTCCCTTCGGTTTTTATTACACATCAATTAAATGTGCTTAGTGGCAGCACGACTTGGTTGAGTACTAAAATGCACCAAAAAATTATTAATAAATTCGACGCGTGTTGGGTTCCCGATACCGCTGGTGAAATTAATTTAAGCGGAAAACTTGGCCATATTAAACGTTTTGAAATTCCAACGACTTATATTGGCCCGTTAAGCCGATTTACGAAAAAAGACACTGAAATTAAAAATGATATCATGGTTTTAATTTCGGGACCAGAACCGCAACGTAGCATGCTGGAAGAACATCTTTTAGAAGTTTTAAGGCTTTATAAAGGTAAGATTGTGTTTGTTAAAGGCGTGATGGAAAGCGAACAAACCATGCAAGTAAACGGTAACATGACGATTTACAATTTTATGACTTCTGCTTTGTTGGAACAAACGATAAACGAAAGTGAATTAATTATTTCACGATCCGGTTACACGACGGTTATGGATTTAGCGAAGCTGAATAAAAAAGCCATTTTTATACCAACACCTGGGCAGTTTGAACAGGAATATCTCGCTGAACGCTTAAGTGATATGCGCCTAGTTCCAACCTGTAGTCAGGGCGATTTTAGTTTAAAAACACTAGAAAATATTACGGGTTTTGCGGGCTTAAAAGCTTTTAATTTTGAAGTGGATTTTAAAAAACTATTACGCTTTTTCGAGCGTGAATGAAAACTCACTACCCACACTAAATTCACTTTCTACATAAATTTTTTCGTTGTGAGCTTCAATAATATGCTTCACTATAGATAGGCCTAAACCGGAACCGCCTTCTTTTCGAGAGCCGGTTTTATCGACGCGATAGAAACGCTCGAATAAACGTGGCAAATGTGTTGCAGAAATACCTTCGCCATTATCGGTTACTCGAACTATGACTTTATTCTTTATTAGATTTTCTATACTAATTTCGGTTGTTCCTTTTTCGCTTCCGTATTTAATAGAATTTACAATTAAATTAATTAATACTTGTTGGATACGTTCTTTATCGGCTTTTACAAGAATTGGTGTTTTATAATTCATATCGAAGGTAAGCGTAATTTTCTTTTTTGCCGCTTTCATTTCCAGCATATCGAAAATATTGTTAACCAACTCTACAATATTAAAGGTTTCAATTTTTAGTCTTAAATCGCCAACTTCTAGTTTGGTAATCATATCCAAATCCTCCACAATATAGCTTAACCGCTCAATACCTTTGTTGGCACGTTCAAGGTATTTTTCCCGAATTTCTTTGTTATTCATTGCACCATCTAGCAGCGTTAAAATATAACCTTGTACTGTAAAAAGAGGGGTTTTTAACTCGTGTGATACGTTACCTATAAATTCTTTTCGGTATTGTTCTCTAATTTTAAGTGTTTCAATTTCTAATTTTTTTCCTCGAGCAAATTTTTCAATTTCTTGAGTAAGCGTGTGCATATCAGTTGTTATGGCACCTTTTGAAAGTTTAGCCGATTCTAAAAGTGTTAAATCGTCGTATATTTTTTTTACCCGACGGTAAATAAAACGTTCTACACGATATTGAATAATAATAAAACAAAACCAAAAAGTTATGACTGCTAATACTGGGATTTCCCAAAACTCTATATTAGAAAAATGATATAAAAAAACGCCCAAAATGAGCGTTATATATATAGTAATATAAAGCGAAGTCATTATCGCAAATCGATAGTTTTTTTTCAATCTCTTATCTTGCATACGCTTTTTAATCTACAAACTTATACCCGACACCTTTAACAGTTTTAAAGCTTTTATCGCCAAGTTTTTCACGTAATTTTCTAATATGAACATCTATAGTACGTCCGCCAACAACGACTTCATTTCCCCAAACGGTATCTAAAATTTCGTCGCGTTTAAACACTTTTCCTGGTTTTGATGCTAGTAAAGATAATAGTTCAAATTCTTTACGAGGTAAAATAATTTCTTTGCCTTTAGAGGTTACTTTATATTCATCTCGGTTAATAACCAAGGTTCCTATTTTTAAAGTATCGGCAATGTCTTCTTCTTTAAAACGACGTAAAAGCGCCTTTACCTTACTTACCAAAACTTTTGGTTTAATTGGTTTTGTAATGTAGTCGTCGGCTCCAGCATCAAATCCAGCAACTTGAGAATAATCTTCACCACGAGCTGTTAAAAAAGTGATAATACTATTTGATAATTCTGGTTGTTTTCTAATAAGTTCGCAAGCTTCAATACCATCCATTTCTGGCATCATAAGATCTAGAATTATTAATTGAGGTAATTCTTTTTTTGCAACCTTAACGCCTTCAGCACCATTTTCAGCCGTAAATACCTGATACCCTTCACTTGATAAATTGTAGCCTACAATTTCTAAAATGTCCGGCTCATCGTCAACCAATAAAATTTTAATGTCTTTTTTTTTCATTTTTAAAGAAAATCTGTTTCTTGATGTAAAGATAAAGCTAATAACATCAATTCATTAAAATTAAAAAATTAATAACACTAAGGTAACAATACTGAAACAAATTCTTAAACTTTTAAATCATTTATTCTAATCTTAACGGTTTTTTGGCATTAAAATTGCAATATTATACTAATTTTGTAATACCAAATTTTTCGATATGAAAAACCATTACTTTTTTATCTTTTTTACTATTTTTTCATTTTTTGCTATTCAAGATATAACTGCTCAAAACGGTATAGGTTTTGAATCTAAAAATGATAAAATTGAAGGCTTATCGATTTATCCAAACCCGGTAACCAACCAACAGAATGTGGTTTATATTGCTTCTAAAAAAAACTTAACTAAGCGCGTTAAAGTTTTCAATGTTTTAGGAAAACAAGTATTAGCATTACATCTTGTTGGAAAATCTTTAGATATTTCCAATTTAAAAAAAGGTGTTTATATTTTAAACATAACTGAAAATAACGTTAGTGAAACAAGAAAACTGGTTGTAAAATAATTTTTTTTCCAATCGACAAATATAATAGCGTTACCTTTTTTGGTAGCGCTTTTTTATTTTATATATTTTTGTTTTTATAAAATGAAACGGTAGAATAAAGTAAGATTCATTTTAGTATATAACCATTATTCTAATCCATTTATGATCGATAAAAATGCCATTTTTAAGATAAAAACTCCAGCCGAATTTGAAACATTGGCGCTAGAGATTTTTAAATTTCAGTTTAAAAACAACAAGGTGTATCGTTCGTTTTGCGACTTGTTATACAAACATCCTAGTGATGTAAAAACCATCACCGATATTCCATTTTTACCCATTCAGTTTTTTAAAACCAAAGCCATTTTAAGTTCTACAAATAAAGTACAAAGCACTTTTACAAGTTCGGGAACTACGGGAAGTGCAACAAGCAAACACCAAGTAACCGATTTAAGCATCTACGAACAAAGTTTTAATAAAGGCTTTGAACATTTTTATGGTCCCATTGAAGATTATGTGATTTTGGGTTTACTACCTTCTTATTTAGAACGCGAAGGCTCATCTTTAATATATATGGTAGATGCTATGATTTCTAAATCGAAATATGCTGAAAGCGGTTTTTACCTTAATAATATTTCTGAGTTAAAAGATACCTTGATAAAATTAGATTCCGAAGGTAAAAAAATATTACTTATTGGCGTTTCTTTTGCTTTATTGGATTTAGTTGACATGCATCAATTTCATTTAAAAAACACGATAATTATGGAAACTGGCGGCATGAAAGGACGCCGAAAAGAATTAATTCGCGAAGCACTACACCAACAACTTAAAGCAGGTTTTGGAGTGGATTTTATACATAGTGAATATGGCATGACAGAATTATTAAGCCAAGGTTACTCGCAAGGCAACGGCATTTTTAAATGCCCGAGTTGGATGAAAATTTTAACAAGAGATACCGAAGACGCTTTAACCATAAACACCAACAGAAAAGCAGGTGGCATTAATGTGATAGATTTAGCAAATATCAATTCTTGTTCGTTTATTGCTACTCAAGATTTAGGCCGTATAAATCCCGATGGTTCTTTTGAAGTTATTGGCCGCTTTGATGATTCGGATATTCGAGGTTGCAATTTAATGGTTCTATAAATCGTGTTTAAAATACAGATTCATATTTTTAATAAACAAAACATATTATTGTAAGGTTTCGAAAAAAGTTACGACAAAACTCTTGCTAAGAAAAAGCAAGATTAGAAATTAAAATTGGTTAACGTTTTTTAAAGCCCGATGCAACATTCGGGTTTTATTATTTTTGTTTAAGTTCCCTAAACGATTGTAAATTGATCCCGATCACTCAAAAACTTAAACTTATTTCTATAAGCTTCCACGTGTCTTTTCTCTAATGTAATGATTTGAGTATCTTCCGCGTGGAAATTAGAAGTTGATAATTGATTTCCCAATACATCGTAAACTGCCGAATGTCCAGGATATTCACAATTTACACCATCTACACCCACTCTATTCACCCCAATACAATAACTCATGTTTTCGATAGCTCGGGCTTTTAATAAGGTATCCCAAGCAGATATTCTGGGTTTTGGCCAATTGGCCACATAAATTAAAACATCGTAATTCTCGGTGTTTCTTGCCCAAACGGGGAAACGTAAATCGTAACAAATTAAAGGGCAAATTTTCCATCCTTTATAATCTATAATTACTTTTTCGCGCCCTTCAGCATAGGTTTCTTGTTCTCCCACTAAAGTAAACGCATGGCGTTTATTATACACCGTAATTTTCCCCGACGGTTCTACAAAAAGCAACCTATTATAATATTTATTTTCTTCGGAAATCACTAAACTACCAACAATGGCTGCATTGATTTTTGCTGCCATAACCTGCATCCAATTTACCGTTTCACCTTGCATGGTTTCGGCAACTTTTTCGGCATGCATAGTAAAACCGCTTGTAAACATTTCAGGCAGTATAATTAAATTTATACTGCCTGAAATTTGCTCTATTTTCTTTGTAAACTGTTCACGGTTTTTAATAGGATTTTCCCAAATCAAATTGGCTTGAATTAATGCAACCTTAAGTTCCTTTTCCATACCGTAACTATATTTTTATAATTTACTCTTTGCTTTTTCTAGCTTTTCTTTTAGCTTCTCTATTTTTTCTAATGACTTAGCTTCATCAACCGGAGACAATTTACCTTTATTTTTCAACTTTTCATACTTAGCAATAGCATCTTTGTGCTTTTTACCTGCTTTTTCAAAATTAGATTTTGCTTTCTCTTTAGCCTTTAAAGCTTTTTCAGCCTTTTTCTGTTCTTTTTGAGCTTTTTTCAAGGCTTTCTCCTGTTCCTTTTGCGCTTTTTCTTCTTTTTTAAGGGCTTTCTCTTTGGCTTTGCGTTCGTCTTCTTTCTTCTTGAGTTCGGCTTCTTTCTTTTTATTCTCTTCTTTTACTCGTTCGGCTTCTGCTTTTACTTTTTCTAATTCAGCTTTTTTAATAGTAAAAGCCTCTTTTATTTGTAGTTGATCTTCAACCGATAACACTTTTGTTACATCGACACCATTCTTTAAAATTTTGTCTCCTTTTACTTGATAAGTCACTTCCTTAAATACAACATCCTGCGCTTGTAAAGTTAATCCAAAAACCATACATGCTGCTATCATCCAAATTTTCATAATCTAATTTTTAAATTTTATATTATATAAATTTAGACACTAACCTTGTTGTTTTGTCACTACTTTAAGATGACTTTAACTAAAAATATCAATAATAAAACTAAGCTTTTTTTTTCGCACTAAATATTAAATGCAACCTGTATTTATTATACAAAATTTCATCTATCTCTAACAATAAATACCATATAATTTTAGTTCTCCAAATAATTTTATGTGAAGTAAAATCGCTTAATTACAGTCTCAAAAACACACTCGAATGTGATGTTGCTTTAAATAGACATACCCCCTTTAAACAATCTCCATTTTCTTCAGTAAAAAGGAAGCATTCATGTTTTTACAAACACCTTTCTTTAAGGTATAATCAAAATGCAATTCATCATTTATAATTTCAGCATCGAAATAATAGTTCTTTACTTGCGGCAACTCTTTTTCAATTTCGCATAAACTTAAATCGTGTGTTGCAATAATTCCGGTAGCATTGGAAGCTACCAATTTTTCAACAAACTTGCGTGAACCAATAGCTTTATCGGTGCTGTTTGTACCTTTTAAAATTTCATCTAAAATGATAAAATACGGTTCTTTCTGAATGGCATCAACAATGTATTTTAAGCGCGTTAATTCCGAGAAAAAATACGAACTATCATCGGTTAATGAGTCTGTAGTACGCATACTTGTAATTAATTTTACTGGTGTATACTCACTTGTTTTAGCACAAACAGGCAACCCCACATTTGCCATAACAATATGTAAAGACAGGGTACGTAAAAAGGTACTTTTTCCCGCCATATTTGCTCCAGTTACAATAAAAAACTGCTCGTTTTCCATAGTAACATCACTATCCACACGTTTGGTTTTATTTAATAACGGATGTCCTAAACCAGTTGCTTTTACAATAGAACCTTTATTGGTAATTTTAGGAAAAACAAATTCTGAATGATTAAAATGAAATCCGCCTAAAGAATTATAAGCATCGAAAAAGGACACCACTTGAAACCAATCTTCAACTTTATCACCATATGCTTTAATCCATTTTTCAATACGATAGCTATTTTTAATATCTGATAAAAATAATCCATTAGAAAAAATGGCTGAAATAATATTATTCCGATTATCTAAAGCATCCAATCCTTTTGATAGTTCCTTAAAAATGAGCGATGCTTGTTTATGTTCCGATTGAATTTGTTTTTGTTTTTCTTGAAGTAATTCTGAAGTAAAAGTTTCGTTTTCTATTAAATTCAACAATACAGCATACTGACGAAAGGTGTCTTTTACTTTATCGGCTCCCGAAGATAGTTGATTTACTTTTTTCACATAAAAACCTGTAAAACCCAATCCAACTAATAGCCAGTACCCAACAATGTCTTGACTAATGATTTCTAAAATGGTTAGCCCAAATAACACTACAGAAATAACGGTAAATAATATAGGTAACCATTTCATCAACTTTGGCAAAAAACTTTTGTAATCTTTCAACCAAGCCACAATATGTTTTGCCGATGTTTCCGTTTCTATCAAACTAGAATTTGCTGCGTAATGTTGGCGCCATTCTGGTTTTTCACTTAATTCCTCAATTGCTTTTTGTCGAGAAACAATACCTTCTGTGTTATTTGCTTTTAATAAATCGGCTAATTTTTCTTGACCTTCATTAATCGTTGTTCTATCTATAAATTGAAAAAATGATCCTCGACCAAACAAATCGATATCTAAACTATAAAAATGGTTTGGATCTTGAAATTTTAAACCCGTTTCTCTATTGTGAAAATTCCCTGAAGCAATTTCTATTTCTTCTTCATTAATAGATACCAATGCTTTATTAAAAAGCCGTACGTGCTTAATAGTATTATATTTCGACAGTAAAAAAAGAAAAACAGCAATACCAACAACAGCAATCCCCAATGCTATTTGCCAAGTTTGAAAAGTGACATATATTCCAAACCCCGTTGCTACAAAAACCAATAACCTCAACATGCTTAAGGATATCATTTGCTTATGCAACTTTTGTGCTTCTGCGGTGTACTTTGCTTGATGTTCTTTGTAATATGCTATATTATTTACACTCATGGTATTCATTTAATTGGTAAAGGAACAAAAAAGCTCTGAAAAATAGATTTCAGAGCTTATTTTATTTTAGTTTAATACTTCAACTAATTCATGATAAAATGGGTCTATTAGAATTTTCATTTCACGTAGTGCAACTAATCCCTAGAACCACCAAACACTTGAAATGCCCAATATACCAACGAAGCCAAAGATCCAATAGCGGCAACCAAGTATGTTCTAGCTGCCCATTTTAACGCATCTTCTGATCCTGCATATTCCTCTTGAGATAGCATATTTTTATTTTTCAACCAAGCCAAAGCACGGTTACTAGCGTCGTACTCTACAGGTAGCGTTACAAAACTGAATAAAGTTGCAAAACTCATCATTACTAATCCGGCAACTGCAATCCAATACCCCAAACCTAATCCTGCTGCTGCGCCTAACATTAACCCGCCAATAACAACCCATTGCGACATACTAGACGTTACACTTACAATAGGCACTAATTTAGATCGTAATCCCAACCATTCATAAGCCCGAGCATGCTGTACAGCATGTCCACACTCGTGAGCTGCCACAGCCGCCGCCGCTGCATTTCTTTGGTTGTAAACAGACTCACTTAAGTTTACTGTTTTGTTTTTTGGGTTATAATGGTCGGTTAATTGCCCTGGGGTAGAAATCACTTCCACATCTCTAATACCGTGATCGGCTAACATTTTTTCAGCAATTTCGGCACCACTCATACCATTTCTTAAATGTACTTTGGAGTATTTAGCAAACTTCCTTTTTAAAGTACTGCTCACTAACCAGCTTACCAGCGCTATACCTCCTAATAATATATAATATCCAATCATTTTATTTTAGTTTTTAAATTCTAATGTAAATATATCAAAAATAAAGCCAATTATCGGTTGTGCTAATTTGTCAGTGCAATTTTAAACAAAGTACCTATTTCATTTTTAAAACTTGGCGTTTTAACACTTTAATCTCTCTTTTATAAAAAAATGGTTAACTTCGTTTTGCTCCTTAAATTAAGGTATCATCTATTTTACGTCAATACCAACTCATACTTTTAAAATGAAAATATTACTAACAGGTTCCACTGGATATATAGGAAAACGACTCATTCCTGTTTTGGTTGAGGCTGGCCACGACGTTGTTTGTTGCGTGAGAGACCCAAAAAGATTCAATCCGCCAAAATCGTTATCAAAAAATATTACCGTACTCCAATTAGACCTTTTAGATCAGGCGTCTTTAGAAAATATCCCAAAAGATATTGATGGCGCTTACTATTTGGTGCACTCCATGTCTTCTTCCGGAGATTATAAATCTATGGAAGAAACATCGGCTCAAAATTTTAGAAATGCGCTTAAAAACACCAATGTAAAGCATGTTATTTATTTAAGTGGTATTGTTAACGAAACGGAACTTTCTAAACATTTATCTTCCAGAAAAAATGTAGAAATAGAACTTGCAAAAGGGAATTACAATTTCACAACGTTAAGAGCAGGAATTATTATAGGATCTGGAAGTGCGTCTTTTGAAATTATTAGGGATTTAGTTGAAAAGCTCCCCATTATGATTACTCCAAAATGGCTAAACACCAAATGCCAGCCCATAGGAATCTCCGATGTTCTTGCTTTTCTTTCTAAGTCTCTGTTCAACCCAAAAACCTTTAATGAGAATTTTGATATTGGAGGCCCCGATATACTCACTTATAAAGAAATGCTTTTAAACTTTGGAAAAGCACGACAATTAAAACGCAAAATTATTACCGTACCTATAATGACGCCTAAATTGTCCTCCTATTGGCTTTATTTTGTTACATCAACCTCATACAAACTTGCAACATCGCTTGTAAATAGTATGAAAATTGAGGTCGTTTGCCGTGATAACCGCATAAATACCATTCTTGGAATTACACCTTTAAGTTATAACGAATCTCTTAAACGGGCTTTTAGTAAAATTGAAAACAATGAAATTCTTTCAAGTTGGAAAGATGCTTACTCCAGCAGCGGCTTAAACTTTGATATATCCGAATTTATTAATGTGCCTTCCTTTGGATGTTTTAAAGATCATAGAATCCAAACTATTAATAACCGCGAAGCAACTATAGATAAAATTTGGGCCATTGGAGGAACTACCGGTTGGTATTATGGCACTTGGCTCTGGAAAATTAGAGGGTATTTGGATAAGGTATTTGGTGGCGTTGGACTTAGACGTGGCCGAACAAATCCATCCATAATAAATGTTGGAGATTCCATAGATTTTTGGCGTGTATTGTATGCCGACAAAACAGAAGGTCGATTACTTTTATTTGCTGAAATGAAACTCCCAGGAGAAGCTTGGCTAGAATTTAAAGTTGTTAACAATAAACTGACTCAAACAGCTACATTTAGACCTTTGGGCTTAGCAGGCCGATTGTACTGGTATGCCGTGTTGCCTTTTCATGGGTTTATTTTTAAAGGGATGCTGAAGGCACTAACAACAGATAATTAAAAAACATTAACTAATAAAACACAACATGAAAGAACAAGTTAAAACCTCTAAAAACAGCAAAACCATTGGTATTATCGTTGGTATTATTTCGGCCGTATTCTCATATTATTTTGTTAAAAAGGTTTTGTTAAAAACAGATATTGAAACAGAATTAAAAAGTGCCGCAATAGAATTAAATAAACAAACGCCTTTGTTTATTGATGAATTCTCTAGATTAGACAGCGCTTCAACTAAAGGAAAAACAAATTTTATATATCACTACGCACTAATTGGGATAGAAAAATCTGAAGTAAACATCGACACTGTAAATAAATATATTAGGCCAGGAATTATTGAAAATGTTACAAACAGTCCTGAACTAAAATTCTATCGCGACCATAATATTACCATGGATTATAGATACTACGATGAAAACGGTGACTTTGTAATGGAAATTTCTGTAACACCAGAACACTATAGAAAATAATTTTATGTCTGTTTTTATAAAACTAAACCCCATCAAATTAATAATTTGATGGGGTTAAATACTTAAAATTATAAGTTTCTATTTAATCAATCCAGCACGTTTTAATAAAGCTTCCGGTTTTGGTTCTTGTCCTCTAAAACGTTTATAAAGCACCATAGGGTTTTCTGTTCCTCCTTTCGAAAGCACATTGTCCTTAAATTTAGTAGCGACCTCTTTATTAAAGATTCCGGCTTCCTGAAAATACTCAAAAGCATCAGCATCTAAAACTTCTGCCCATTTATAACTATAATATCCCGATGAATACCCTCCCTGAAAAATATGAGAAAATGCGGTACTCATACATGTTTCTTCTGTTTTTGGATATAAGTTGGTATCTTTAAAAGCTTCGGTTTCAAAATCTTTAACATTTTTAATAGCTGAAGGATCTTGTCCGTGCCATTTCATATCTAATAATCCGAAACTTAACTGGCGTAAGGTTTGCATCCCTTCGTGAAAACTCGCCGAATCTTTAATTTTTTCAATCAAATCCATCGGAATTATTTCACCCGTTTCATAGTGTTTAGCAAACAATTCTAAGGCTTCTTTTTCGAAACACCAGTTTTCCATAACCTGACTTGGCAATTCAACAAAATCCCAAAACACACTAGTTCCAGATAAACTTGGGTAAGTTGTATTGGCTAACATGCCGTGTAGGGCGTGCCCAAATTCATGGAATAAGGTCGTCACCTCGTTAAATGTTAATAAGGACGGTTTGCTTTTTGTTGGTTTTGTGAAATTACAAACGATGGAAACATGCGGACGGCTATTTTCACCATCAACAATATACTGCGGTTTATAGGATGTCATCCAAGCACCATTTCGTTTTCCGGCTCTTGGAAAAAAATCGGCATAAAAAATGGCTACTAAATCCCCGTTTTTATCGGTTACTTTATAAGTTAAAACATCTTCATGATATTTATCAATGGTATCAATTTCTTCAAAATTTAAATCGAATAATTTATTGGCCACTGTAAAAGCACCATCAATAACGTTTTCTAATTTAAAATATGGCTTAAGTTGCTCATCATCTAAACTGAATAATTTTTGTTTCAACTTTTCAGAATAATAAGAGCCATCCCATTTTTCTAATTGATCGATATCATCCAATTCCTTAGCGAACGCTTCTAAGTTTTTAAATTCTTTTTCCGCAGCTGGTTTTGCTTTTTCTAATAATTCATTAGAAAAACTAAGTACTTTTTCTGGTGTTTGCGCCATACGTTCTTCCAAAACAAAATGTGCATGCGTTTTATATCCTAATAAATTAGCACGCTCGTGGCGTAGATTTACAATTTGAAGGACCACATCTTGATTATCTAAATCGTCACCTTTAAATCCTTTGCTCCCAGCTGCTAAAGTTATTTTTTTACGTAATTCTCTATTATCGGCATAAGTAACAAAAGGGATATAACTAGGATAATCTAATGTAAATAACCAACCTTCCTTTTCTTTAGATTCTGCTAATTGTTTCGCAGCTTCAATAGTCCCTTCTGGTAAACCTGATAAATCTTTTTCATCGGAAATTAACATCTCAAACTTATTCGTTTCAGCTAAAACATTTTCACCAAATTTTAAACTTAACTGGCTTAATTGTTTATCAATTTCACGAAGCTTTGCTTTTTTATCTTCAGGTAAATTAGCTCCATTCCTAGAAAATCCTTTGTATTTTTTATCAAGTAAAGTTTGCTGTTCTGTGGTTAAATTTAGTTCGCTTTTAGTGTCATAAACCGCTTTAACGCGCTTAAATAAACCTTCATTTAAAGTAATATCATTACTAAATTCTGACAATAACGGAGAAATTTCTTGTGCTATCTTCTGAATAGTTTCATTAGTTTCAGCAGAATTTAGATTAAAAAATATACTCGAAATTCTATCCAATTGTTCTCCCGAAAAATCTAAAGCAACTATCGTGTTTTCAAAAGACGGTGCTTCGGGATTACTTACTATAGTATCAATTTCAGCTTTAGCTTGTTTTATAGCTTCCTTAATAGTTGGTAAATAATCATCGTTTTCAATAACTGAAAAAGGCGCTGAATGATATGGGGTTTTAAATGGGGTGATTAAGGATTTTTTTATCATTTTAATTAAAATTATTAACTTTTATTATGCATACATAATAAAATATTGTAAATTAGCAACAACAATTTAAGGGTGACTAACTCGTTTAAGATTATTGTTAATAGCAAGAAAAACCTTGATATATATATTTCAAGGTTTTTCTATTTTTAAGCTTATCCTAAATTTTTAGCCGATTCGTTTACTTTTACTTTAAGTGCTTCTTTATAGGCTATAATTTTATCGAGAACGTTTTTATCACTAGCTCCAATAATTTGAGCTGCTAAAATGCCCGCATTTTTTGCACCGTTTAAAGCTACCGTAGCAACTGGAACACCACCTGGCATTTGCAGAATAGATAATACAGAATCCCAACCATCTATAGAATTACTACTTTTTACAGGAACACCAATTACTGGTAATGGCGATAAAGATGCAATCATGCCTGGTAAATGTGCTGCGCCACCTGCACCTGCAATAACAACAGCAAAACCTCTAGTATGTGCATGTTTTCCATAATCGAATAATTTTTCGGGTGTGCGGTGTGCCGAAACAATATCTACTTCAACTTCTATATCAAATCCTTTTAAAACATCTATAGCATCTTGCATTACTGGCAGGTCGCTTTTGCTTCCCATGATAACTCCTACTTTATTCATTTTTTATATGAATTAAATTTATAATTATTTTATTTTGAATGGTTTCAACTTTAAAAACCATCTTGTTTTTTTATTCTGAAATGACCCGAATAGACTTTTTAACCTCTTCGGCAATTCGTCTGGCTTCATTTAAATCTTCATTTACAATGGTGACATGCCCCATTTTTCTAAACGGACGGGTTTGTTTTTTACCATAAATATGTGGCGTTACACCATCCATTTTCATGATTGTTTCGATGTTTTCGTAAACTACATTGCCGCTAAAACCTTCGGCGCCAACAAGGTTTACCATAACCCCACCCACTTTATTATCGGTGCGGCCTAAAGGTAAATTTAAAACGGCACGAATATGCTGCTCAAACTGCGAGGTGTAACTCGCTTCAATAGTTTGGTGTCCAGAATTATGAGGTCTTGGCGCCACCTCGTTCACTAATATGTCATCGTTTTGTGTTTGAAACATTTCTACCGCCAATAATCCCACATGATGAATAGCTTCAGAAACTTTTAATGCTACAGCTTCTGCTTTTTCAGCAACAGCAGCATCAATTCTCGCAGGACAAATAACATATTCTACTTGGTTAGCTTCCGGATGAAATTCCATTTCCACCACCGGATAGGTTTTAGTTTCACCATCGGCATTTCTTGCAACAATAACCGCCAATTCATTTTTAAAAGGCACTAAATTTTCAGCAATACATTCTACGTTTGGCAAATCGTTTAAATCGTCCACCGTTTTTACAATTTTAACACCGGTACCGTCATACCCAAATTGTGCACACTTCCAAACAAAAGGCAAGCTTAAACCGCCATGGTTTAAAGCTTCCTTTATTTCCGAAGTAAAAGCAAAACGCGTAAATGGCGAGGTTGGAATGTTGTGATCTACATAAAACAATTTCTGTGTCGCTTTATTTTGAATAATACGCAATGTTTTGGCCGACGGATATACTTTTACACCTTCTTTTTCAAGCACTTCCAAAGCGTCGATATTGACGTTTTCAATTTCAATAGTTAAAACATCTACTTGTTTTCCGAAGTTATAAACCGCATCATAATCCATTAAATCTCCAAGATGAAATTCATCGCAAGCTGTTTTGCAAGGCGCTTCATTGCTAGATTCTAAAACACAGGTATAAATATCGAATTTTCGCGTGTTGTAAAGTAACATTTTTCCCAGCTGGCCACCGCCTAAAATACCGAGTTTAAAATTGGAGGAAAAGTAATTCATTGGCTTGTTTTTAACTAAATCGTCATAATTGGAAGCAAAAATACGTTATAATCTTAAAATAGGCTTCAATTCATAAATCAAAAAAGCTTAAAACGTTAATCTATTGATTATCTTTGCCACTTTAAAAATTAATAACGGTGATCAAGTTACACGACAAATATTTTAAACCATTTATTCCAGCTAAACAAATCGATGAGGCTTTAGCAAAAATGGCCGATGATATAGCAAATGATATTGGAGATGAAATCCCTGTTTTTATTGGAATTCTTAACGGTTCCTTTATGGTGGTAAGCGATTTTGTAAAAAAATATCCAAAACCTTGTGAGGTTACTTTCATCAAATTAGCATCGTATGAAGGTGTGAAATCTACCGAAGACATCCAACGTTTAATTGGTTTAACCCAAGATTTATCTGGACGTACCGTAGTTATTCTGGAAGACATTATAGACACTGGAAATACGCTTGCAGAAGTACACCGCATTTTTAAAAATGAAAATGTAAAATCGTTAAAAATTGCCACGCTATTTTACAAACCCGAAGCGTATAAAAAAGACTTTAAACTACACTATGTTGGTATAGAAATCCCTAATAAATTTATTGTAGGTTACGGCCTAGATTACGATGGATTAGGACGTAATATACCAGAAATATATCAAATAAAAGAAACACAACACATGACGAATTTAGTACTATTTGGCCCTCCAGGAGCAGGTAAAGGAACTCAAGCAAACTTTTTAAAAGAAAAATATAACTTGGTACACATTTCTACCGGTGATGTTTTTAGATTTAACATTAAAAACGAAACCGCTTTAGGTATGTTAGCCAAATCGTTTATTGATAAAGGTGAACTTGTTCCAGACCAAGTAACTATAGATATGTTGAATGCTGAAGTTGAAAAAAATTCTGATGCCAACGGATTTATTTTCGATGGTTTCCCAAGAACAAATGCACAAGCTGAATCTTTAGATAAATTAATGGAAAGCAAAGATTCGCAAATTGATGCCATGATTGCTCTAGAGGTTGACGATGAAATTTTAGTTGGTCGTTTATTAGAAAGAGGAAAAACAAGTGGAAGAGCCGATGATGCTGATGAATCTATTATTAGAAATAGAATTACAGAATATTACAGCAAAACCGCCATATTAAAAGATTATTACAACGCACAAAACAAATATTTTGGTGTTGATGGCGTTGGAAGTATCGAAGAAATTACCGTGCGTTTAAGCACAACAATAGACAATCTATAAGTTGTAAACGTTTATTCGATTAGCTGTTTAGAAGGAACAGATACGCTTATTTGGTATTACACCAACTAAACAACTTAAAAAAGCAAATAAACAAGAAAGAAAAATGACAGAAGGAAATTTTGTAGATTACGTAAAAATGTACGTAAGCTCTGGTAAAGGTGGCCGTGGATCGGCCCATTTACATCGTGAAAAATATATAACCAAAGGTGGCCCCGATGGTGGAGATGGTGGTCGTGGAGGCCACGTTATTCTGCGAGGAAACGCTAACCTTTGGACCCTTCTGCATTTAAAATTTAAAAAACACATTCGTGCCGGTCACGGAGAAAATGGTGGAAAAAGTAGAAGTTTTGGTGCCGATGGGGAAGATTTTTACCTAGACGTACCATTAGGAACGGTAGTTCGCGATACAGAAACCAACGAAATACTTCTGGAAATCACCGAAAACGGAGAAGAGCAAATTATTGCCGAAGGTGGAAAAGGTGGTCTAGGAAACTGGCACTTTCGCTCTTCCACAAACCAAACCCCACGCTATGCGCAACCGGGTTTACCTATGGAAGAAAAGTACATCACTTTAGAGTTAAAAGTACTTGCCGATGTGGGTCTAGTAGGTTTTCCAAATGCAGGAAAATCAACCCTATTATCTGTAGTAACTTCTGCTAAACCAAAAATTGCCGATTACGAATTCACGACCCTAAAACCAAATTTAGGAATTGTAGAATATCGTGATTTCCAAACCTTTGTTATGGCCGATATTCCTGGAATTATCGAAGGCGCCGCCGAAGGTAAAGGTTTAGGGCATTACTTTTTACGTCATATTGAGCGTAACTCCATTTTGTTGTTTCTGATTCCTGCCGATGCAGAAGACATTAAAAAACAATACGATATTTTACTCGATGAACTCCGTCGTTACAACCCAGAAATGCTGGATAAAGATCGTATAATAGCCATATCAAAATGCGATATGCTAGACGACGAACTTCAAGCCGAGTTAAAAATAGAACTAGACAACGAACTTCCAATTCCTTATTTATTTATTTCGTCTGTAGCCCAAAAAGGTATTACCGAATTAAAAGATACACTATGGAAAATGCTTAACTAATACCTTATTTAGGGCGTTACCCAAAAGGGTCGCGCTTTCACTACTCGCTCCCTTCCTTCGGTCGGGGAGCTCAAAACATTTAGTCTGTCCTATACTGTTGAAATCACAAATACAAGTAAAAACCTGCTAAAATTTATTTGATCGCTATCTTTTAGCCAATTTACCTTCAAAAAAAGAAATAATTTACTACAAGCCTATTGTTTTCTTATAGTAAGAGCTGTTAATATTAACATCAAAATAAAACATATTCATATTTTTACTCTATTTTTGATAAAAATATTTAAGCCATGCCGAAACACGAAATACATCCAGACCAATGGATAGATTTATATGCCGACTACTTGTTTAATTACACTATTACCCGTGTAAACGATCGAGAAATTGCGCAAGATTTGGTACAGGACACCTTTTTCGCTGGTTTAAAATCAATGAAAAATTTTAAAGGAGAAGCTAGCGAACGTACTTGGCTAGTATCTATTTTAAAGAGAAAAATAATCGATCACTACCGAAAAATAAATTCTAATAAAGGCAAAGCAGAGGTTAGAGTGCAATATAACGACACAGAAACAGAAGGAAATTGGCTCGAAGAGCGTATTGCAGATCCCTTCGACAAAACAGCAGAAGATAGCATGCAAAACACGGAGTTAGGCAATGCTATACACAACTGTTTAAGTAAATTACCCTATAAACAAGCTAGTGTTTTTAAAATGAAAACCATACTTAATTATGAAACCGAGGTAATTTGTAATGAACTAAACATTACTGCGTCTAACCTATGGGTAATTATCCATAGAGCTCGAACTGCTATGGCCGACTGCTTAAAAGAAAATTGGTTTTAATTATGAGTAAAAAAATAAACATATTTATACCTTGCGATGAAGCAAATCATATTTGCGATAAAAGCCAATACAACGAGGCTAACATATGGGAAAAACTAAAACTAACTTTACATTTAGCAATTTGTAAAGCCTGTAGACGCTATTCTAAAAACAATGGAAAATTAACCAAAAGCATTAAAAAATCGCACGTAGATTGCCTAACGCCAGAATGTAAAGAAATAATGAAAAAAGAACTAGAACAAGCTTTAAAAACAAAAGAAAACTAGTTTATAAAAGCATTAAAACCAACCATAAAATAGGTAAAGATTCTACCCAAAACGACGCAAAATACACACTTTGTTGCTTATTAGATATTAACACAGACGCTCCCGTAACTAGAGACATTATAAGTAAAATTAACACTTTTATTTGATGGGTTTCATCCTTAAAAAATTCTAATAAAAAATACAGTATCAACAACAAAACCCCCATTAATTTCGTCCCCTTCACTCCAATTTTTTGAGGTACTGTGGATAATTTTAAACTATCAAATTTTAAATCTCGAATTTCAAAAGGTAACATTAATACCAAAATGTAAGTATAGCGCTGTCCAGCCGTTAAAATCACATCAGTATCAATAGTGTAATTATTTTCTACTAAGGGAAGGAATACGGTAACGCCCATCCAAACCAAGGCAATAAGATAAATTTTAAGTCCTCCAATACTTCTTAAATTATTCTTTTGATCTAAGAATAACTTTTTAGGTAAAAAAGGAATGGCATACAAAAACGTGACCAAACCAAATCCTGCAATACAAACTAAAGTACTTGTACTTAACTGAAAACCATAGTAGCACATCAAAATAAAAGCGAAAAAAGAAAAAACCTGAATAGTCTTTAACCACCCAGTCAAGCCACGATGATGGAATTTGGCGACCCCAAAATACTTTACAAAATTATACCCCGTAATGGAGGCAAAAAACACAAAACAAAGTACATTTTTTTCATACGAAAAACCAAACTCTAAAAGCGTTATATATGTTAAAGAATAAACTGATAACGCGACATGTATACTACTATTCAAATAAAAATTAAAAAGTTGTTTTACGAGCTTCATGCCGTAAAAATAAACAAACTGTTGATAACATATTTAAATGGTTCAAAACTTTCCTATTTCTGCAACTCAAGACATCAATTATTATTTATTTTTGCGAATTATATAACAAATTGTAACTGTAATGAATACAAATGCTTTCGCTTTACGTCATATTGGTCCCCAAGCAGACGACCAAAAAAAAATGTTAACAACTATTGGTGTAGATTCTTTGGATCAGCTTATAAATGAAACCATCCCCAATGATATTCGTCTAAAAAAAGGGTTGAATTTAGATGATCCCATGACGGAACATGAGTATTTATTGCATATCCATGAATTATCGAAAAAAAACAAAGCCTACACAACTTATATAGGTTTAGGATATCACCCAACAATATTACCTGCAGTTATCCAACGTAATATTTTAGAAAATCCAGGCTGGTACACTGCGTATACACCATACCAAGCAGAAATTGCACAAGGTAGATTGGAAGCCCTTTTAAATTACCAAACCATGGTTATTGATTTAACCGGAATGGAAATTGCTAATGCATCGCTACTGGATGAAAGTACTGCAGCAGCCGAAGCAATGAGTTTACTTTTTGCTGTTAGAGAGCGTGACCAGAAAAAATCTGGAATTAATAAGTTTTTTGTTTCCGAAAATATATTGCCTCAAACTTTAGCTTTACTAAAAACCAGATCCTACCCTATTGGTATTGAATTAATTGTTGGCAAAGAAGAAGACTTTAGTTTTTCTGAAGATTTTTTTGGTGCTATTCTTCAATATCCAGGAAAAGATGGTCAAATTACAGACATCAAATCATTTATATCAAAAGCTAACGATAACAGAATAAAAGTTGCCGTAGCAGCAGATATTTTAAGTTTAGTAAAACTAGAAGCACCTGGTAAGTTTGGTGCCGATGTTGTGGTTGGAACTACCCAACGTTTTGGAATCCCTATGGGGTATGGAGGTCCTCACGCCGCTTACTTTGCAACAAAAGAAGCTTACAAACGTGATCTTCCCGGACGTATTATTGGAATTACTAAAGACGCCAATGGTAATCGTGCTTTACGTATGGCCTTACAAACGCGTGAGCAACATATTAAACGTGATAAAGCCACATCAAATATTTGTACTGCTCAAGTGCTTTTAGCCGTTATGGCAAGTATGTACGGCGTATATCACGGCCCAAAAGGTTTAAAACACATTGCCAATAAAGTGCATAACAAAGCTGTAACTTTAGCTAATGCCTTAGAAAAATTAGGATACAAACAAGTTAACTCTTCGTTTTTTGATACGCTTCAAATAAAAACGAAAGCGAAAAAAATCAAAAAAGTAGCTACAGAAAAAAAGGTTAACTTTTACTACCCCGATAAAAACACAGTAACTATTTCTATAAATGAAACCACTTCAATTAGAGATATTAACTATTTAATTTCTGTTTTTGCTGAAGCTGCAGATAAAAAAACAATTCGCATTTCTGCTATTGAAAATTTTAATAATATCGATGTTGTTGCGCAACGCCAATCCGATTTTTTAACAAGCGATATTTTCAACACGCACCATTCTGAAACAGAATTAATGCGCTATATAAAAATGTTAGAACGTAAAGATTTATCTCTAAATCATTCTATGATTTCTTTAGGTTCTTGTACTATGAAACTTAATGCAGCATCCGAAATGTTACCATTAAGCATTTTTAAATGGGCAAATATTCATCCTTTTGTACCTAAAAAACAAGCCAAAGGTTACTTAACGGTAATAAAAGAATTAGAAAATCAACTTACAGAAATTACTGGATTTGCAGCCACATCATTACAACCAAACTCTGGAGCTCAAGGTGAGTTTGCCGGTTTAATGGTAATAAAAGCATATCACGAATCTCGTGGAGATGCCCATAGAAAAATATGTTTAATTCCATCCTCGGCACACGGAACAAATCCTGCTAGTGCCGTTATGGCTGGTATGAAAGTCGTAGTAACAAAATCGACCGCAGAAGGAAATATTGATGTCGACGATTTACGCGAAAAAGCAGAATTACATAAGGATAATTTAGCTTGTTTAATGGTTACTTACCCATCTACACATGGTGTTTACGAGTCGGCTATTAAAGAAATTACACAAATAATTCACGATAACGGCGGACAAGTTTATATGGATGGCGCCAACATGAATGCCCAAGTAGGCCTAACAAACCCTGGAAATATTGGAGCAGATGTTTGTCATTTAAATTTACATAAAACTTTTGCTATTCCTCATGGTGGTGGTGGTCCTGGTGTTGGTCCTATATGCGTTGCCAAACAATTGGTTCCTTTTCTTCCAGGCAATCCAGTAGTAAAAACCGGTGGTAAAAAAGCTATTTCTGCTATTTCTGCAGCCCCTTTTGGATCGGCTTTAGTTTGTTTAATTTCTTATGGATATATTAAAATGCTGGGGGCTGAAGGTTTAACCGAATCTACAAAACTAGCCATTTTAAACGCCAATTACATCAAAGAACGTTTACAAGGTAATTTTGATACCTTATATTCTGGAGAACGCGGCCGTGCAGCTCACGAAATGATTGTAGATTGTCGTCCATTTAAAGTAAATGGTATTGAAGTTACCGACATAGCCAAACGCTTAATGGATTATGGATTCCATGCCCCTACCGTATCCTTTCCTGTAGCCGGAACCTTAATGATTGAACCTACAGAAAGTGAAAGTAAAGCAGAAATTGATCGTTTTTGCGACGCCATGATATCCATTAAACAAGAGATAGACAGTGTATCTAAAGAAGATGATAATAACGTATTAAAAAACGCACCGCATACTTTAGACATGATTACTTCAGACCAATGGAATTTCCCTTACTCTCGTGAAACCGCAGCTTTTCCAATAGGTTACGT
The DNA here is from genome assembly GCF_008033385.1 of Algibacter pacificus. Classification (GTDB taxonomy): domain Bacteria; phylum Bacteroidota; class Bacteroidia; order Flavobacteriales; family Flavobacteriaceae; genus Algibacter; species Algibacter pacificus. The sequence continues at coordinate 279,828 of NZ_VOGY01000007.1, forward strand.
GCGAGAAAACAAATTCTGGCCAAGTGTTCGACGCGTTAATGATGCCCATGGAGATCGCAATTTAATATGCTCATGCACACCTATTGAAGAGTATATAGAAGCTTAAAAACCGTTTGAACATCGTAAATTTAATTAAATCAATTTCTCTATTTTTTAAGAAGATTATATATTGCCGATATAATAAACCATATCGGCAATTTTTTGTAAAATGAATATTAAAATTACTGGAACAGGAAGTTACATTCCATCCTACGTTGAAAAAAATGAAGATTTTCACAATAACGAATTTTTAAATACAGATGGTACACTTATTAATGCACCAAATGAAGTCATTGTCAGGAAATTTAAAGCCATTACGGGTATTGATGAACGTCGGTATGCAGACAAACATTTAAACACATCAGATTTAGCATCCTTCGCTGCTGAAAAAGCCATTGAAAACGCTAAAATTAACAGAGAAGATTTAGACTATATCATAGTCGCACATAATTATGGCGATGTACGTCATGGAAGCATACAAAGTGATACCGTGCCAAGTATGGCATCCCGAGTTAAACATTTACTGCGCATAAAAAATCCTAACTGTGTTAGTTACGATCTTCTTTTTGGATGTCCAGGCTGGATACAAGGTGTAATACAAGCTAATGCTTTTATAAAAGCAGGTATTGCAAAAAAATGCTTAGTGATAGGAGCAGAAACACTATCTAGAATCCTTGACCCTCACGATCGTGATTCTATGATTTATAGCGATGGAGCTGGAGCGGTCATTATTGAAGCTACAGATGATGAAGGCGGCATACTAAATCACAAATCAGCCACACATTCTTTAGATGAGGCGCTCTATATTTATTTCGGGGAAACCAATAACCCAGAGATAAAAGAAGACCGTCGATATATTAAAATGTACGGACGTAAAATTTACGAATTTGCGTTAACCAATGTTCCCCTAGCCATGAAATCTTGCCTAGACGAAACAAATATCGATATTAAAGACGTTAAAAAAGTATTAATCCATCAGGCAAACGAAAAAATGGACGAAGCCATTGTAAAACGCTTCTTTAAACTATACAACTTAGATATGCCAGAAGGTATAATGCCTATGTCCATAGCAAAATTAGGAAATTCTAGCGTTGCAACAGTACCAACTTTACTCGACATAATCTTAAAAGGAGAACTTGAAAATCAAGAAATTAAAAAAGGTGATATTATACTTTTTGCAAGTGTAGGAGCAGGTATGAATATAAATGCTATTGTCTATAAACATTAAAATATAGTGTTTTAACAAAAGTGAGGTAAATATCTTTTAATAGCAATATATAAAAGGTGTTTACCTCACTTTTTTTTAATGGTTCCATCTATTTTTATATAAAAAATCCAACAACTACTTATAATCTTTTTACACTCCTTAAAATAGACCAAAACTTAAAATAATGTAGCGTAGATATATAAATCAAGAATTAATCTCAATATATTTACCAAACATTACAATCGAATGAATTTACAACCATTTTACAAGATCATATATCAGAAGCATATAAATTATATATTACGACATATAAATTTAGGTTTAAGTCCAATATTGACGGGTATAAAAATTCCTCCTTCAGGAACGATAACCTTAAAAACAGACTCTGGTCATATAAAATTAGCTACCAATCAAACGAGTTACCTCACACAACTCCTTTTTTGGAATGGATATAAATCATTTGAATATTCGGAGATTTTCGAAAAACTTTCCAAAAACACAACGGTTTTTTTAGATATTGGGTCTAATATAGGTTACTATTCGCTTATAGCTGCAAAGTCCAACCCCAATATAAAAGTATATGCCTTTGAGCCTGCTATTGGCCCAAAGCATTACTTAAATAAAAATATTGCACTAAATAATTTTCAAAATATAATAAAATCAATCAATTTGGCTTTAAGCAACCAAACAGGAATCATCGATTTTTATGAAGTAGAAAGCTTAAAATATAAAAACTTAAAATACAACCTATCTGGAGAAGGTAACGCTGGTACAAAAACAACCTCTCGCAATTTTATAAAAAACACGGTTACTGCCATAACTTTAGAGCATTTTATAACTCAAGAAAACATAAACCAAATAGATTTAATAAAAATAGATACCGAAGGCACTGAAATCGATATCCTAAAATCTGGCGAACACGCCATCAAACAATTTAAACCAATAATAATTTGTGAAACTTTATACAATACTATAGAAAACGAATTAGACCACTTCTTTAAAGGGCTAGGTTATGAATTTTATAATCACACACCACAGGGTTTAAAAAAAGTGCCAACAATTGCAAGAACCATTGATAACGGTATTAGAAACTGCTTTTTTGTGCCTAAATCCAAATTAAATTTAATATCCGAATTTATAATTAAATAGTTTTGAATATACACATTGTTATTCCCGCACATAATGAAGAAAGCTCTATTGGTCTTACTTTAGAGTCTTTAGTAAACCAAACCCTTCTTCCTAAAAAAATTGTTGTTATAAATGATAATTCAAGCGATAACACAGAAAAAATTGTTCGTGACTTTACAGAAAAATATCCTTTTGTTACACTAATCAACAATCAATCTTCAAAAGCTCATTTACCAGGAACCAAGATTATAAATGCATTCTATAAAGGGTTTAATACTTTAGATCCAGATTACGACGTGATATGTAAATTTGATGCCGATCTCATTTTCCCAAACCATTACCTACAACAATTATCAAGTCATTTCAACTCAAATCCAAAACTAGGTATGGCTGCAGGCTTTTGCTACATTAAAAAAAATAACGATTGGGTACTAGAAGACTTAACCAACAAAGACCATATAAGAGGCGCTCTAAAAGCATACAGAAAAGCTTGCTTTCTAGAAATAGGAAAACTAAAATCTTCAATGGGATGGGATACAGTAGATGAACTCTTAGCTAAATATTATGGTTGGGACATTCTTACTGATGAATCTTTACAAGTAAAACACCTAAAACCTACAGGTATAAGCTATAATAAAGCGTCTAAATACCTCCAAGGTGAAGCCATGTATAAAATGCGATACGGATTTACAATAACCCTAATTTCAGCTATAAAATTAGCTTATAAAAAAAGAAGTCTCACTTTATTCAAGGATTATATTTCAGGATACTTCAAAGCGAAACGAGAAAACATAACCCCCTTAGTAACCATAGACGAGGGTAAATATATTCGTAACCTACGCTGGCAAGGTATAAAAGGTAAATTCAAAATTTAATGCACTAAAATAATTCCATACATATCATGGCGGGTTTTTAAGAAAAATAAAAACCGCGCTATCCGTTATATCTTTTTACGAGTGTATTTACAACTGGCCAATAAATAATCGTGCTTAA
>NZ_VOGY01000008.1 GCF_008033385.1 Algibacter pacificus
ACCTCTGAAGTAAACTTCTTAATATCCCCCTTTATCGTTACAAAGACACAAAACACCTGTTATACAAAGCATTACTTCTTCCAAAACCAAACGCAGTGTATTATTTTTTTTACAAAATATTACCTAAACGAATATTAAATTAATGTTTATTTTTATATACTTTTTACGCTCCTAAACTTGCTAAACTGGCTTTTAACGTTTCAATTTTAGCTAAAGCATCGGCTTCTTTTTTCTTTTCAGAAGCTACGACTTGCTCTGGTGCTCCGGCAACAAAACGTTCGTTAGAAAGCTTTTTCTGTACAGATTTCAGGAACCCTTCGGTATAATTTAATTCTTCGGTTAACTTTTTAATTTCAGCTTCCACATCGATAGCTCCCGCCATTGGTATAAAATACTCGTTAGATTTTACTCTAAAAGTTAAAGCACCTTCAACCGGCTGTTCAACATATTTTAAAGTTTCTAAATTCCCTAATTTTGCTATAACCTCATCGAATGTTTTATCTGAATTTTCATTATTAATTACTGAAAAACCAATAGCATCTTTAAACGCAATATTCTTTTCTTTTCTAATGGTTCTAATACCCGAAATAACTTCCGAAGCAAATTCAAACTGCGTAATTAATGTGGTATTAATAGGTTTAGCTTCTGGCCATTTTGCCACTATTAAGGCCTCTTCTGGGGTTCTTTCAGCCATATATTGCCAGATATCTTCCGTTAAAAATGGCATATACGGATGTAAAATTTTTAAATTATCTTCAAAACAAGCAATCACTTTATTATAAGTTATCGCATCAATCGGTTGTTGATAAGCCGGTTTTACAATCTCTAATAACCAACCACAGAAATCATCGTAAATTAATTTGTAAATCGCCATTAAAGCGTCACTTAACCGGTATTTACTAAAGTGATCTTCAATTTCTACTAATGCGTTTTGAAATTTAGCTTCGTACCATGCTAATGCAATTTTACTCGAATTTGGTTGCGCAATACTATCACTCACTTCCCAAAGATTGGTTAAATTGAAAGCATTCCAAATTTTATTTCCAAAACCTTTTCCTTGTTGACAAAGGGCTTCATCGAACATTAAATCGTTTCCGGCCGCCGAACTTAATAACAGTCCCACACGAACCCCATCGGCACTATATTGTTCAATCAGTTTTAAAGCATCGGGTGAATTCCCTAAACTTTTGCTCATTTTTCGACGTTGCTTATCACGAACCAATCCCGTTAAATAAACGTTATTAAACGGTTTTTCATCTTTATATTCGTACCCCGCAATTATCATTCTAGCCACCCAAAAGAATAAAATATCGGGCCCTGTAACCAAATCGTTGGTTGGGTAATAATATTTAATTTCTTCGTTTTCTGGATTCCGAATACCATCGAAAACCGACATAGGCCATAACCAAGATGAAAACCAAGTATCTAGCGCATCGGTATCTTGACGTAAATCAGTAGTGGTTAGTTGCTGGTTATTGGTTTTTATTTTTGCTTTTTCTAAAGCCGCTTCAATATTTTCGGCTACTACAAAATCTTCTTTTCCATCGCCATAGAAATAGGCTGGAATTTGTTGTCCCCATAATAACTGACGAGAAATATTCCAATCACGAATATTTTCCAACCAATGGCGGTAGGTATTTTCAAATTTCTTTGGAAATAACTTTATTTCGGCATCTTCACCTAAAACCGCTTCCATAGCAGGTTTTACAAGTTCTTCCATTTTAAGAAACCACTGGTCGCTTAATCGTGGTTCGATAACGGCTTTTGTTCTTTCGGAAGTTCCTACTTTATTTATGTGTACTTCGGTTTTCACTAAAACACCTAAAGCTTCAAGTTCTTTTGCAACCGATTTTCTGGCTACAAAACGGTCTTGACCTTCAAATTGTAAACCAAAACTGTTTAACGAGGCATCTTCATTAAAAATATCGATAACTTCTAAGTTATGTTTATCTCCTAAAACCTTATCGTTTTCATCGTGTGCCGGTGTTACTTTTAAACAGCCGGTACCAAATTCTAGATCGACATATTCATCTTCGATAATAGGAATAACACGACCGCAAATTGGCACAATGGCTTTTTTTCCACGTAAGTGCACAAAACGCTCATCGTTAGGATTAATACAAATTGCAGAATCCCCAAAAATAGTTTCTGGTCTGGTGGTGGCAATAGTTAACACATCGTCACTACCTTCAATTTTATAATTGATATAATATAAACTTCCTTGACGTTCTTCGTGAATAACTTCCTCGTCAGAAAGTGTTGTTTTAGCTTCCGGATCCCAGTTTACCATACGGTAACCACGGTAAATAAGCCCTTTTTCATGTAAATCGATAAACACCTTTATCACGGCTTGAGACATATCGTCATCCAAGGTAAATTTAGTTCGATCCCAATCGCAAGAGCACCCCAATTTTTTTAACTGCTCTAAAATTACGCCACCATATTCGTTTGTCCATTCCCAAGCGTGTTTTAAAAACTCCTCGCGTGTTAAATCGTTTTTATCAATCCCTTGCTCCTTTAATTTAGCAACAACTTTTGCTTCTGTAGCAATAGAGGCGTGATCGGTTCCAGGAACCCAGCAAGCATTCTTACCTAACAAACGCGCACGACGAATTAAAACATCTTGAATAGTATTGTTTAGCATATGCCCCATGTGCAAGACGCCAGTAACGTTTGGCGGCGGAATGACAATGGTGTAAGGTTCTCTGTTATCGGGTGTTGAATGAAAATAATTGTTTTTCATCCAGTAACTGTACCACTTACTTTCTACCTGACTTGCATCATATTTTGATGGAATTTGCATACTTTGGAATAATTTTTGAATATTAGTTTGCAAAAGTACTTATATTTCTGTTTCTGTGAAAGCAATAAACAGGATTCAAAACATTTAAAACATGCCCTTTAGACTTTTTAAATTATTCGTTAAAAAATAATAGCCATATATCCAAGTGGAATGCATCAATAAACGAACAATACAGCCATTATTTTTGCAGATGATAGAAAAAGTAAGTATGTTTGACTTAGTTTTGAAAGGATAATATTCATTTAAACCATAAATTATGGTATGATACTTGTATCATTAACAATATTAAAACAAAAAATCATGAAACAAATTATTACAATTTTATTTATCGGACTGATTAGTTTTGCAGTAGATGCACAAGCTAAAATTGAATTTAAATCGGATACTGTAGATTACGGAACTATTGAAAAAGGTGCTAATGGCGTTCGCGAATTTAAATTTACCAACACAGGTAACGAACCTTTAATTATATCTAAAGTATCTTCTAGCTGTGGTTGTACTATTCCTAAAAAACCAGATGCTCCAATTATGCCTGGAAAAACAGGAGTGATAGAAGTAAAATACGACACCAACCGTGTAAACCCTATTAGAAAAACAATAACTGTAATTTCTAATGCTGAAACTCCTACGGTTGCTTTAAAAATTAAAGGTTTAGTTGTAGATCCGTCGACACAAAGTGTACTAGACAAAAAGAAAAAGAGTATTGTACAACAATAAACTTTAAAATAATTATTAAAAAGGCTTAAAATCTTACGGTTTTAAGCCTTTTTTATTATTTAAAACATCTTCTAAATTAAAATTGCAAACAAAAATAGAGCCATCTCGCTCAATTTTTAATTTAATCCGTGTGCCGTGATCACCATAAAAAAACTCCGTTAATTTTTGTAACGTAAAACGATAAGCCCGCTTATTATTTATACTCAAAATACGATCTCCTATTTGCAGTCCTGCTTTATCTGCAGGCGAATTGGCACGCAACTCCACAATGCTATAAACTGGTTTTAAAGTGAGCTTATAACTAGAATTAAACTCTGTTTGTGTACTGTTTTCTAATTTTTGATTAACTTTTGGAGCCGTGTGCGAAACAAAATAACCAGCCTCTTTTACAAACTGAACACCATCGTGTGCTAATTCAATTCCACTTTTATTATACCCAAATGGGGCTTTAAAAAACGAATTCTTTTTTAAAATAACCGTTGCCTTTCGGTAATTAAAAATAAGATTAAATCTTTTTAGTACACCAGCAGCAATACTACCATGGCGTTCTTTATGACTTAAAACATGGCCAATTGAAGTAGAATCTGGAAAAGCCACATTAGGGTTTTTAATTGCAAAATTTTTTAAGTAAAAAGCTTTAATTTTAGAACGTTTTCCATAAACACTTCCACTTAAACCATGACCTAAAAAATCATTAAAATAATAATCACTCACTACAATGCCTTCCTTTTTATTTTCAAACAACCAAAGCGCATCACTCCCTCCAGAATCCATAAGCATTTTAACAGGAATTCGTTTTTTATCAATTTCTACTTCACCCATTATATAAGGTTTATTATTATAAAATTCTAAAACAAACTCCTCACAGGTTCTACATGGCTTATTAACTTCTTTCCCTGGATTAGTTAGTTTTAAAAATTGACGTTTATAGTTAATCTCTACCACTAAATCTTTAAACAAATCGAAGCCAATAATACCATGTATAGGCATACCTAATTTTGAACTAAAATTTATATCAGAATCATGAATAGCATATAAGTCCTGATTATTATTAACCACAGCTCCTATTCTAAATACATTATTTCTAGACCTAAAGGCATTTATAGGCTCTCCTTCCCCCAACCCTCGAAGCAATATACTTTGAGGGTTTTTAATTTTTAGAGAATCTGAAATATTTAAAAAATTAAAAACTATTGGTTTACTAACTCCGGTATCCACCAAAAAAGAGAGGGTAACACCGTTAATCTCAAGAGGAATAACAATAAGATTATTAATTAGTTTAAATTCAATTTTATCCGTCCCTTTTTTATTTTTTACAATAAATTGCTCCTGTGAGTACCCCAAACTAGATACCAACAACCAGAAAACTATACTATAAAAAAGATGTCTCATACAAAACTAAATTGTTATGAATTTAACAAACATTATAAGAACTTTACTATTTAAAATGCTATTTTAAAAAATATTTAGGATAATTTTTGCAACTTTGCACACAAAGTTACAATATATTTATGCCAACAATTTCTAAGAAAGGGTTATTAATGCCCCAATCTCCAATTCGTAAACTTGTTCCTTATGCAGAAGATGCCATTAAAAAAGGAAAAACAATTTACCATCTAAACATTGGGCAACCAGATATTAAAACTCCAGAAATAGCCCTAGAAGCGGTTAAAAACAACACATTAGAAATTCTTGAATATTCAAGATCTCAAGGCTCTGATACTTACAGAGAAAAGCTTGCCGCTTATTATGCCAAGCATCAAATTAATGTAACATTAGAAGACATTGTTGTCACTACTGGTGCTAGCGAAGCGTTGCAATTTCTATTCAGTAGCGTTATGGATCCGGGTGATGAAGTGATAATCTCCGAACCTTTTTACGCCAATTACATCGCCTTTTCTATTGCAACAGGAATTAAAGTTGTTCCAGCCGTTTGTAATATTGACGATAATTTTGCTTTACCAACATTAGCCGCTTTTGAAAAATTAATTACTCCAAAAACAAAGGCTATTTTAATATGTAACCCTGGAAATCCCACGGGATACTTATATTCCAAAGAAGAAATTAACCAACTCGCTAAAATTGTTATTGAACACGATTTATATTTAGTAGCCGACGAAGTTTACCGAGAATTTGTATACGATGGCTATCAACACTATTCCATTTTACAGGAAGAAGGTATAGACGAAAATGCTATAATAATAGATTCTGTTTCTAAAAGATACAGCATGTGCGGTGCACGTGTAGGCTGTTTAGTTTCAAGAAACAAAGCAGTTATGGAAACCGTTTTAAAATTTGCTCAAGCAAGATTAAGTCCGCCAACTTACGCACAAATAGCTAGTGAAGCGGCACTAGAAACGCCACAAAGTTATTTTGATGATGTTATTGAAGAATATGTTGAAAGACGAAACACCTTAATAACAGAACTACAAAAAATTGAAGGCCTAAAAGTTGCAAAACCAAAAGGAGCATTTTACTGTATTGTTGAGTTACCAATAAAAGACTCCGATCACTTTGCAAAATGGCTTTTAGAATCTTTTGATGTCGATGGAGAAACCGTAATGGTAGCTCCCGCTGCAGGTTTTTATTCCACCTCTGGTGTTGGTGTAAACCAAATTCGCATTGCTTACGTACTTAAAAAAGAAAGCTTAATAAAAGCGGTTCATATTTTAAAACAAGCTTTAAAAGTTTACAAAGACTAGCACCGGTGCACATACTTAATAATATATCTCTAAAACCTTATAACACCTTTGGTATAGATGCAGTAGCCAAACATTTTACTTCCGTATCTACTATTCAAGATTTACAAAAGGTTTTAAAACTAGAGACCTACCCAAACAAACTCATACTTGGCGGAGGAAGCAATATGCTACTCACTAAAGATTTTAACGGTTTGGCGCTTCATATTAATTTAAAAGGAATTAAAATAATTTCTGAAGATAAAAACCATGCCATTGTAAAGGCTCAAGCTGGTGAAAACTGGCATGAGTTTGTACAATGGTGTTTAAAACATGATTTTGGTGGTCTTGAAAATTTATCTTTAATTCCCGGAAATGTAGGCACAACACCTATCCAAAACATAGGCGCTTATGGGGTTGAAATAAAAGATACTTTTGAATCTTGCGAAGCCATAAACTTAAAAACGCTTCAATTTGAAAATTTCTCAAAAGAAGATTGTCATTTTGGATATCGTAATTCCACCTTCAAACAAGAGAATAAAGGCAAATACATAATCACCAGTGTTTGTTTTAAACTTACAAAAAAGAACCACAACCTTCATATAAACTACGGTACTATAGCTACCCAACTTGAAGAAAACGGCATCAAAACGCCAACCATTCAAGACATTTCTAAAGCAGTTATTACCATTCGAAAAAGTAAATTACCAAACCCAAAAAACATTGGGAATAGTGGTAGTTTTTTTAAAAACCCTGTGATTTCAAAATCGGAATTCGAGACCTTAACAAAAAACTTCCCCGATATACCGAACTATCCCGTTTCGGAACAAGAAATAAAAATTCCTGCGGGCTGGTTAATTGAAAAATCGGGTTTTAAAGGAAAACAATTTGGTAATTATGGCGTTCATAAAAAACAAGCTTTGGTATTAGTAAATTACGGAGGCGCTCAGGGTTTGGATATTTTAAAACTTTCACAACTCATTCAAAAAACAGTGAAACGTCTTTTTAATATTTCAATAGAAGCCGAAGTTAACATCATATAATCAAAACACGCTTAACTTTGGTATATTTGCATACCATAAAACTAATTTTATATTGATTTCAGCTATAGAAAAAGACATTGTTTATTTACTAGAACGTGGTGACAAAAAGGGGATTACGCTATTGTATGAAAATTACGCGGACGCCTTGTATGGCGTAATTCAAAAAATAATTAGTGACGAAGATATCGCGCAAGACGTGTTACAAGAAACTTTTGTTAAAATTTGGCGCTATTCTAAAAAGTACGATCCTAGTAAAGCCAAGCTTTTTACATGGCTATACCGCATTGCATATAACACCGCAATAGATAAAGTACGGGCTTTAAAAAATAAAAACAACAAAGAAGTCCAGATAGAAACTTCAAGCGTATATAAAATAACAGCCAACCAATTAAACGATGACGTTTTAGATATCCAAAAACATCTAAATACGTTGGAGAAAAAATATCAAATTGTAATTAACGCCCTCTTTTTTGAAGGGATGACCCAACAAGAAGCTAGCGATGAACTAGATATTCCACTTGGTACCATAAAATCGAGATTAAAAATTGGATTACGTGAATTGAAAAAAATTTATAATCCATAAACCATAAACGTCATGAATGAAGAAATAACTACTTTTTTAAATTCTGGCCTATTAGAAAAATATCTAATTGGTGACACAACTTCTGCAGAAACAGAACAAGTGGAATCTTTTATTTCAAAATACCCAGAAGTACAAAACCGATACAATAGCCTACAACTTAATTTAGAAATTGTAATCCAAACCAAAGGCAAAGAAGCACCAACATTTGTTTTAAACAATATTCTAGACGAACTAAACGAAAAACCGGTTGCAAATTTAGTTCCAAAAAAGAAATATAAAGCCTGGTACAAATACAGCATTGCGGCTAGTATTGCTGCTTTAATTTTTGCTGGGACTTCCTATTTTTACTACCACCAAAACCAAAAGTTAGCTAAAGAAAACCAAGTAGTTGTCGATGAAATTTTTGATTTAAGAGGGGATATTGAAAAAAACAATAAAATGCTGGATAATGTTATGAGGCAACTTTTAAAACTCAACAACCCAGAAACCGAAAAATATATTATTTCGGGCAATGAACGCGCAAAAAATTTAAAAACCGTAGCCTATATAAATCCGAAAGAAAAAACATCTATGATTGATGTCGTTTCCTTACCCAAATTACCCGAAGAGCAATGCTACCAAATTTGGGCAGAATTACAAGGTCGGATGATAAGTTTAGGAATTTTAAACGAAACTGACCGTAGATTAATTAATATTCCCTATGCTGAAAATGCTTTAGCTTTAAATATTACCATTGAACCAAAAGGTGGAAATACCGTGGCATCTGTAGAAAACTCGGTTGCCGAAATTAGTTTACATTAAAATTCTTTTTAGCCAAAAAATTTAGAAAGCCCCATTTTTTTTAAATGAGGCTTTCCTGCTATTAATAAACGTCTATCCTATACAATTCTACACGAACTGCTAGCTGGGTTTATTCTTTTTATTTCTTGTCAAATAAAGCTTTATGTATTAGCCCTGCCACAATAGCACCCGCTATTGGGGCCATCCAAAACAACCATAATTGCCCTATAAACTCTCCGCCAGCAAATATAGCTTGACTTGTAGATCGTGCCGGATTAACCGATGTATTTGTTATTGGAATACTTATTAAGTGAATTAAGGTTAAACCTAAACCAATAGCTATTGGCGCAAAACCCTTTGGAGCTCTAGCATTGGTACTTCCTAAAATAATTAAAAGAAAAAACATGGTTAATAAAAACTCTGCTATTAAAGCAGCCATCATAGAATAACCACCGGGAGATAACTCCCCATAACCATTTGCAGCAAAACCTCCAATAGTTTCAAAATCGGCTTTGTTACTCACTATTAAATACAAGGCTCCAGCTGCAGCCACCGCTCCTATCAATTGTGCGATAATATAGCCCGCCAAATCTTTAGCCTCAAACTTTCCTCCAGCCCATAAACCAATTGAAACTGCTGGATTAAAATGCCCTCCAGAAATATGTCCCACAGCAAAAGCCATCGTTAAAACTGTTAGACCAAAGGCCAGTGCTACACCTGCAAATCCAATTCCTAATTCCGGATAAGCAGCAGCAAAAACAGCACTACCACAACCGCCAAAAACAAGCCAAAATGTTCCAAAAAACTCTGCAAATAATTTATTCATAATGATTAATTTAATGGTTATTTATTGTTTAACATGCCCTAAACACAATAAATTAGACACTATAATTATTAACAGGTCACAATTCATTAAATATCCGTTCCTTTTTTAAAGGTTAAATTATATCTTTGCATCCTATTTAATTTTCGGTTGAAAGCACTTTGTTTTTTGAAATTTTATAAAACATCTTTCGACTAATTTAAGAATCAAAATCAAATTTTATCATGAAATTATTATTGATAACTATTGCGTTATTAGGATTAGGCATCGCTGGAATAGCCATTAAATTATGGGCTAAAAAAGATGGTAAATTCGCAGGAACTTGCGCCAGCCAAAACCCTATGCTTAATAAAAACGGAGAAGCTTGTGGCTTTTGTGGAAAAACACCAGATCAATATGCCGATTGTAATGAACCTCAACATTCTTAAAATTTAATGATTATACTTGATGCTGTATGCTATGCATTTATTGCCGTAGTCTTTATTCAAGTGGTTTATTTTCTTTTTATTTTTGGAAACTTTGCTTTTCTAAAACTAAAAAAACCTACTTCAAAAAACATTGCAGTTTCGGTAATTATTTGTGCTAAAAATGAAGCTGAAAACTTAAAAACGTTTATCCCTTCTATAATAAACCAAGATTACCCCGACTTTGAAATTGTTTTAATTAACGATAGCTCTCACGACGACACCTTAGACATTATTGAAGCCTTCGCAAAAAACCATCACAACATAAAAATTGTCGATGTAAAAAGTATTGAAGCCTTTTGGGGAAACAAAAAATACGCGCTAACTTTAGGCATAAAAGCCTCAAAAAACGATTATCTTTTATTTACCGATGCCGATTGCAAACCCGCTTCTAAACATTGGATAAAAGAAATGACGGCACACTTTAGCAATAAAAAATCTATTGTTTTAGGCTACGGTGGCTACTCTAAAATTAAATATTCGTTTTTAAACAAACTGATTCGTTTTGAAACCGTAATGACCGCCGTTCAATACTTTTCTTTCGCTAAAATAGGGGTACCTTATATGGGCGTTGGACGAAATTTAGCCTATACAAAAAACGAATTCTTTAATGCCAACGGCTTTATTAAACATATAAAAGTACGTTCTGGCGACGACGATTTATTTATAAACCAAGTGGCCAACTCTAAAAATACAGCCATTAGTTTTTCTAACAACAGTTTTACATACTCTGTTCCAAAAACACGTTTCACTGATTGGTTTAAACAAAAAAGACGTCATGTTTCTACTGCAAACCTTTACAAATCAAAACACAAAATAGTATTGGGATTATTTTATTTAACCAATATTTTGTTTTGGGTTTTAGCTACCATACTATTCAGTTTTCATTTTAATTGGATTATTGTATTAAGTTTATTTTTACTTCGACTAAGTATTCAATACCTAATTATAGGGATGTCATCAAAAAAACTAAAAGAATTAGATATTTTATTTCTACTTCCAATATTAGAAATTACGCTTATTATATCGCAATTCGTCATTTTTATTAATAACTTAGTCTCAAAACCAAATTTTTGGAAATAAACGAAGCCATAAAACGCGCAAAATCTAACGACCAAAAGGCCTTTAATTTTTTACTACACTTCTATTGGGACGATGTCTATGGTTTTCAACTCAAACGCATTCAAAATGAAAATGACGCGGAAGATATTACCATCCAGACTTTTTCAAAAGCTTTTGATAGAATTGAAACTTTCGACGAAAAATACACCTTTAAAACCTGGCTGATAACTATATCAAAAAATCTTCATATTGATTTACTTCGGAAAGAAAAAAACTCGATAACCCAAGTTATTTCAAATACCGATAAAAAAGCATTTCAAGTTTTAGACGAATCGCCTTCTCCGGAAGATATTCTAATCACCGAACAACATTTAGCTAAGTTGCTACGTGACATTAAAAAACTTAAACCTCACTACCAAGAAATTATAAACTTGCGCTATTTTCAAGAGCTGAGTTATAAAGAAATTTCGAAACAATTAAATGAACCCATGAATAACGTAAAAGTTAAACTTTTGCGTGCAAAAAAACTACTCGCAGAGATTATTCAAGATAAGTAAACAGGACGACTTTTAATAGAATACTTCGTATCTTTGCTTATACACTTTATAAATATGAATACCGAAACAACTTCAAATATATTACCAGAACGCCAGGCCAAACCTAAATGGCTTCGTGTTAAGTTACCAACCGGAAAAAAATACACCGAATTACGTGGTTTGGTTGATAAATATAGCTTAAATACCATTTGCACCTCTGGAAGCTGCCCAAATATGGGAGAATGCTGGGGAGAAGGCACAGCAACCTTTATGATATTAGGAAACGTGTGCACACGTTCTTGTGGGTTTTGTGGTGTAAAAACAGGCCGACCAGAAACCGTAGATTGGGATGAACCTGAAAAAGTAGCACGTTCTATTAAATTAATGAAAATTAAACATGCCGTTTTAACCAGTGTGGATCGTGATGATTTAAAAGATATGGGAAGCATTATGTGGAGTGAAACTGTTAAAGCGGTTCGCCGAATGAATCCTGAAACCACTTTAGAAACTTTAATCCCAGATTTTCAAGGTGTTGAACAACATATCGATAGAATTATTGATGTGGCACCAGAAGTAGTATCTCATAACATAGAAACCGTAAGACGTTTAACACGAGATGTACGTATTCAAGCCAAATACGATCGTAGCTTAGGCGTTTTAAAATACTTAAAACAACAAGGGCAACGCCGCACAAAATCGGGTATTATGCTTGGTTTAGGTGAAAAACGCGAAGAAGTTATTGAAACGCTTCACGACTTAAAAGCCAATGATGTCGATGTTGTTACTATTGGTCAATACTTACAACCCAGTAAAAAACACTTACCAGTACAACAATTTATAAATCCAGACCAGTTTAAAGAATACGAAAACATTGGATTAGAATTAGGTTTCCGCCATGTTGAAAGTAGTGCGCTTGTAAGATCATCTTACAGAGCTCAAAAACATATTAACTAAGTATGATTCACGTTGCAATAAATGGTTTTGGCAGAATAGGACGCCGTGTTTTTAGATTACTTCAAAACCACAACAACATCAAAGTTGTTGCTATAAACGATTTGGCCGACACAAAAACATTGAGCCATTTACTAAAATACGATAGTGTTCATGGCCTTTTTAACGGCACTGTGTCTTTCGATGAAAATCACATTATTATTAATAATGAAAAAGTGACACTCTTAAACGAAAACCACCCAAAACATATTGATTGGACACCATATAATGTTGATTTTGTTATTGAAGCTACAGGCAAATTTAAAACGGTTCCAGAGTTACAATGGCACTTAAAAAATGGAGCCAAACGCGTTATTTTAAGTGTTCCTCCTATTGAAGATGATATAAAAACTATTGTTCTTGGTGTAAACGGCGACATTATTGATGGCACAGAAACCATACTATCAAACGCATCATGTACCACAAACAATGCGGCACCAATGATTGATATTATTAACAATCTCTGCGGTATTAATCAAGCTTATATTACTACAGTACACTCCTATACTACCGACCAAAGTCTGCACGACCAACCACATCGAGATTTACGCAGATCACGAGCTGCTGGCCAATCTATAGTACCAACAACTACGGGAGCAGCCAAAGCTTTAACCAAAATATTTCCAGAATTAGCCAATGTTATTGGTGGTTGTGGTATACGGGTTCCTGTAATTAATGGATCTTTAACCGATATTACTTTTAATGTAAAACGTACCGTTTCTATTGAAGAAATTAATATGGCATTTGAAAACGCCTCAAAAACAAATTACAAGGGCGTTTTAGAATACACAGAAGACCCTATTGTATCTATAGATATTGTTGGCAACCCCCACTCTTGCATTTTCGACTCTCAAATGACCTCGGTTATTGGAAATATGGTAAAAATAATAGGTTGGTACGATAACGAAACGGGATATTCCTCTAGAATAATAGACTTAATATTTAATGTAACCCAAAAAAGTGATACTTTACAAATCAAATAGTTATATTTGTTTGTAACAACCCTAGCTTTTATGCCTGCTTTTAAACCTTTTATATTAATTCTTACAACATTTTTAAGTATCGTAGGATTGGCTCAAAATACGCCTAATACAAATCGAGAACTTATACAAAACAACATCAATTACCATTTAAAACAAGCGCAACATAACCTAAATAATAATACGTACTATGAAGCTTTAAAAAATCTTGACGCCGCACTAGCTCAGGCACAAAAAGCTAATTTACAAAAAGACATTGCGCTTATTTATGCTTTTAAAGGCAAATTAGAACTTAACCTAAACGAACCAAACAACGCCATAACATCGCTTAATAAAGCGATTAAAATTCAAGACAGCATAGACGACCCTGTTAATTTAGCAAAATCGTTTCAAACTTTAGGACTCGTTAACTTAAAAAATAAATCGTTTCAAAAAGCCTTAAACTATTTTACGACATCGAAAACGCTATTTAAAAACGTAGATTTAGAAGATCATGTAGCCGAAGCCTTACTACTAGAAGGGAGAACTTTTATCCTTTTAGAAGAATACAAAAAGGCCAAAATAGCCTTAAAGGAAGCTATTATTCTCGCTACAGAAAACAATGAATTAACAATAAAAACAGAAGCATTAATAAATATGGCCATTACTTGCCATAATTTAGGATACTTAAGAAAAGGTTTAGAATATGCAAAAGAAGGACTCCATATAGCCACAATCAATAATTTTACAAGCAAACGTAACGAAGCCTATTTAACCCTTAGTAATATTACAAATACCTTAAGAAAATACAAAGATTCTAGAGCGTATTTAAAAGCGTATTTAGATTTATCCGACTCCATTAGAAATTTAAAAAAAGAAAAAAGAATAAATACAGATCAAGAACTAAACACGTCTTTTTTAGAAGTAAAAGAAGAACTCAGTAAAACAAACGAAAAATTAAAAATGCAAGAAATAGAAAATAACCGAAAGACCCTAATTTCTTTTTTGTCTTTCGCGCTTATTACAATTCTATCATTACTAACTTTTTTATTATATAAAAACAATAATATTCGGTTAAAAACAAATGTTATGCTCCACAAAAAAAATGGAGAACTATTACTAGCTAAAGAAAAAGCCGAACTCGCCTCAAAAACAAAAGCAAACTTCCTATCCACCGTTACCCATGAACTCCGAACACCACTTTATGCCGTAACCGGATTAAGCACTATGCTGCTGGAAGAAAACCCCAAACCAGAGCAAATACAACACTTAAAATCTCTTAAATTTTCCGGAGATCACCTACTAACTTTTATAAACGACATCCTTCAAATTAATAAAATTGAAGCAAATAAATTAGATTTAGATCCAACCCCCTTTAATCTCTACAAAAAAATAAATAATATTATCCTAGCCCTAGAAAATTCTGCTCAAGATAATAATAACAAGATTTCCTTAGAATATGATAAAGAATTACCTGAAAACTTTATTGCCGATCAACTAAAACTTTCACAAATACTTATAAATTTAATAGGCAATTCTATAAAATTCACAAAAGATGGAAACATCTGGATTAAGGCATACAAAATCAATAAAATTGATAAAATATACACCGTTGGTTTTGAAGTTAAAGATAATGGTATTGGTATTTCCAAGGAAAAACAAGCCGCGATGTTTGAGAGTTTCTCACAAGGCTCAATACAAATTAACAGAAAATACGGTGGCACAGGACTAGGCCTATACATTGTTAAAGGTTTAATAAGTATTCTAAAAGGCACAACCTTTATCAAAAGTGAATTAGGTAAAGGCACGTCATTTTTCTTCGAAATCCCAATGGAGTATAATGATGGCGAAATTATAAACGAAAAAGAAGTGAATTATTTTAACACTAATAAAGAAGACATCGATTTGGAAAAAATAAAAATATTGGTTGTTGAAGACAACAAAATCAACCAAATGATTACGAAAAAAATATTAGCCAAAATGGGCTTAAATTGTGATGTTGTAGACAACGGGGAAGATGCCGTAGAAATGGTAAAAGAACGCGAATATCATATTGTTTTAATGGATATTCATATGCCAGGAATTAGCGGTATTGAAGCCACTAAACGTATTAGGAAATTCGATAAAACTTTAACCATATTTGCACTTACCGCCGTGACCATAGAAGATAAAATGCAAGAATTTCAGGATGCCGAATTTACCGACATTATTCCTAAACCTTTCAAACAAGAAGAGTTTCAAAAAAAATTATATCTCGCTTTATCTGAAAAAAAAGAACTCTAATCCTTCATTTTTCATAACTATTTACCATGGCTTTAACAATAGCACATAACCGTGGTTCATCATCAAACGCCACCGTAATTGGCAAATAAAACAACTTATTTTTTAATCCCGGATAACATTTTAAACGAGCAAAATCTTTCTCGGTAGTAACAATAACCTCCTTAGTACTAAACACATTAATATCTTCCTGAGAAAACTCATGATGATCTTTAAAATTTAAATGCTCGAACTTTAAATTTTTATCATTAAAAAAACAAACTAACGGCTTAGGATTTGCAATTCCTGTTACTAACGTAAAACTTCTTAACATATTCACAGCCATTGTTTTTTCAGCAGAAATGAGCATATTTGAATATACTATACGACTAAAAAACACGTCCTGATTTTCTTTTGAATTTATCCGTTTTAAAACCTTTTTTTTATCAATATCCGATAAGTTTTCAGGACATTTTGTAACCACAATAATATCAGCTCGATTTACACCGCGCCGAGGTTCTCGTAAATTTCCGGTTGGCAAAACCCAATCACTAAAATAAGGGGTTTGGTAAGTGGTAAGCAAAATATTAAATCCAGCTTTAACCTTTCGGTGTTGGTAAGCATCATCGAGTAAAATAACTTCAGGTGCGTTGGGTAAATTTTGCAACTGCTGAATACCATTTTGCCTATCGGCATCTACTGCCACTAAAACCTCATCTTTAAATTTATTATAAAATTGAAATGGTTCATCTCCAATAATTTCAGCCGAAGCCTGGTCATCGCCTAATTGAAACCCTTTAGTTTTTCGTTTATAACCGCGACTTAAGGTGGCCACTTTAAAATCATCTTTTAACACCCCAATTAAATACTCAATCATGGGGGTTTTTCCTGTTCCGCCAACACTTAAATTCCCGACGCAAATAACAGGAAATGGGTACGATTTGGATTTTTTAATCCCCAAATCATATAATAAATTTCTCAGCCAAGTTATCAAATAATAAAAAGGCATCACCGGAAACAATATGTATCTTAAAATTTTCATTACCACGAAAGTAATTATTTTATCTTTGATGTAAAATTTATTTCAATATGATCATTCAAGACGTTATAAATCATTTAGAACAATTAGCGCCTTTAGCTTACGCTGAAGATTTTGATAATGTAGGCCTACTAGTAGGCAACAAAAACAACAAACTTACCGGTGTACTGGTAACCTTAGACACTTTGGAAACCGTTGTTGATGAAGCTATAGAAAACAACTGCAATCTTATTGTAAGCTTTCATCCCATTATTTTTAAAGGTTTAAAAAAAATAACAGGCAAAAATTATGTGGAGCGCGTGGTTTTAAAAGCCATAAAAAACGATATTGCCATTTATAGCATGCATACAGCTTTGGATAATGCACAGCAAGGTGTAAACCACATGATATGCGAACAACTGCAACTTAAAAACCAACGCATTTTAACCCCCAAAAGCGGGACCATAAAAAAACTAAGCACCTACGTACCTAAAAACAAAGCAGAACAGCTGCGTAACGCCTTATTTTCGGCTGGAGCTGGTAATATTGGCAATTACAGCAACTGTAGTTTAAACATCGCAGGTACAGGAACTTTTAACCCGAATGCCATTGCCAATCCCGTTATTGGTAAAAAAGGAGAAACACACCTTGAAGAAGAAACCAACATTACGGTAACTTACGCCAAACATTTGGAGTCTCAAATTATTGAAACACTTTTTAAAACACATTCTTACGAAGAAGTAGCCTACGAAATAACCACATTAGAAAACAAAAATCAAAATATAGGGATGGGCATGATTGGTGAATTCCATAAAGCTATGGATGAAACGACCTTTTTATCGCATGTAAAAACAAAAATGAATACGGGTTTTATTCGCCATTCTCAATTTATAAATAAAACCATAAAAAAAGTAGCCGTTTTAGGAGGATCCGGAAGTTTTGCTATTCAAGCGGCAAAAGCCGCCGGTGCAGATGCTTTTGTAACCGCAGATTTAAAATATCACGACTTTTTTATGGCAGAAAACCATATTCTTTTGGCCGATATTGGACATTATGAAAGTGAACAGTACACAAAAAATCTTTTAGTAGCGTATCTTACAAAAAAAATCACTAATTTTGCCATCATTTTATCAAAGACAAATACCAATCCTGTTAAGTATTTTTAAAGTATGGCTAAAAAGAAAGAAGTAACTATTGAAGAGCGCTTAAGAGCTTTATACGATTTACAACTCATCGATTCTCGTATAGATGAAATTAGAAATGTTCGTGGAGAACTTCCTTTAGAAGTTCGTGATTTAGAAGATGAAGTTGCCGGATTAAATATAAGATTAGAAAAACTTATTACAAGTTTAGAAGCTATAGACACAGATATTGCCGACAAGAAAAATCTAATTGAAGAATCAAAAAATTTAATAAAAAAGTATAGCGAACAACAAAAAAACGTTCGTAACAACCGTGAGTTTAACTCTTTAACCAAAGAGGTTGAATTTCAAGAGTTAGAAATTGAATTGGCTGAAAAACACATTAGAGAGTTTAAGGTACAAATTGAACAGAAAAAAGAAGTTATCTCTGAAACAAAAGATCGATTAAAACAACGCCAAGACCATTTAAAGCATAAAAAAGATGAGTTGGATGCCATTTTAAGCGAAACTGAAAAAGAAGAGCAAGCTTTAATTACAAAATCTGAAGACTACAAAAAAGATATAGAGCCACGATTGGTAGCTGCTTATATAAGAATACGTAAAAATGTAAAAAACGGCTTAGCCGTTGTTCCTATTGAGCGTGGTGCTGCTGGAGGATCTTTCTTTACTATTCCCCCACAAGTACAAGTAGAAATTGCTGCTCGTAAAAAAATAATTACAGATGAGCACAGTGGACGTATCTTAGTAGATCCTGTTTTAGCCGAAGAACAAAAAACAAAAATGGAAAAAATATTTTCTAAATTGTAAGCACAATTACATATAAAAAAAACCATCAAAATATTCCTAATGGTTTTTTATGTAAAAATGCTTCAAAAAAACACAAAAAAGCCCGAAACTTATAAAGTTTCGGGCTTTTTTTATGAGTAAACTATTAATCTACATTATCATGTAAGAATGAATTATTACGTCTAACCTGTAAATCATCATTATCATCCAAACCAACACTTGTTCTAGAAAAATCATTATCCGATGAATGCCTAGAATCTTCTAAGTTTACACCTTGACGTTTGTATGCTGGGGTTTTTTCTATATCATCAATTTTTCCATTATTGAATTTATAGTTAAAATCCTTCATTTTACGACGACGTTCTGCAGCACGTTCTTTTAATAATTCTGAAATAGGCGTATTCATTGGATCGATATCTTCTTCCTCAACAACCTCTTGCTTCGTTACTTCTTCTTTTTGAACCACTTTGCGTTCAAAAACAATATCGTCTTCAACATCTTCAACAACGTCTTCTATTGTTGTTTGTTTTTTATTGAAAGAATCTTCAACTTCTGAATAATCATCTAAAGTATATCTAACATCTCCGTTTTCATTCGCTTTTACTTCCGCAGTAACCTCAACATGATCGTTAACCGCCATATCTTTAACATCGTCTTCAAGACTAAAGGTTACTTTATTCTCTACAACTGGTTCCTTTTTCACCTCTTTTTTAGGCTCATTGCTAATGGGTAAATCGAAAGTTAATGTAATTTGCTTTTCTTCTTCAAAGTCATCTGTAATCGCATCAAATTGCGTTTTATTTTCTTTTACGTTAACTTCTTTTTTTATAGGACTAATAATAAAATCGTCTTCATCTTCAACATTCACACGAACTTCGTCGTAAACGACATTCATGTTTTTTAAAATTTCAGAGGTTGGGATTAAATTAATATTTTGTGGCTGCGAAGATAATTTATCCTTTCTTATCTCGCTTTTTTCCAAAAAAGAGAATTCCTCCTCGTCATCTAAATCCAATGTATGTTTTACAACTTTAGGTTCTTCCTTTTTTTCAACTGCCGCTACTGGTGGTGTTTGAACTTCTGGTTTTACTTCTGGCTTAGCTTCTTTAGCTTCAATCTCTTTTTCTTCACTTAAAGAATGAATAACTTTTTTAGTTTCGGTATTCGAAATTTCATCTTGTTGTTCAATATTAAAACCTGTTGCTATAATAGTTACTGCAATAGATTCTTCTAAGGATTCATCTTCACCTACACCCATAATAATGTTAGCGCCATGACCGGCTTCATTTTGAATATGATCATTAATTTCACCTATTTCATCGATGGTAATTTCTTGAGCACCGGAAACAATTAAAAGCAGTACATTTTTAGCACCAGTAATTTTATTATCGTTTAATAATGGTGAATCTAAAGCTTTACGGATAGCATCTTGTGCACGGTTTTGCCCCGATGCTAATGCAGACCCCATAATAGCGGTCCCACTATTACTTAATACGGTTTTAGCATCACGTAAATCGATGTTTTGTGTGTAGTGGTGTGTAATAACTTCTGCTATACCACGAGCAGCGGTAGACAGCACTTCATCGGCTTTGGAGAATCCTGCTTTAAAACCAAGGTTTCCATAAACTTCACGAAGCTTATTATTATTTATTACAATTAATGAATCTACTACACCTCTAAGTTTCTCGATCCCTTTTTGCGATTGTTCTATACGCATTTTACCTTCAAACTGAAATGGCATAGTAACAATACCTACTGTTAAAATATCCATATCTTTAGCCATCTTTGCGATAATAGGTGCAGCTCCAGTACCTGTACCACCACCCATTCCGGCTGTAATAAATACCATTTTGGTATTAGTATCTAACATTTGAGAAATATCCTCGTAACTTTCTACCGCCGATTGTTCTCCAATATCTGGATTTGCACCGGCTCCGAGTCCTTCGGTTAAATTTAAACCTAATTGTATTTTGTTTGGCACCCCACTATTTTGTAAGGCTTGGGCATCTGTATTGCAGACATAAAAGTCGACGCCTTTTATACCTTGTTCAAACATGTGATTAATGGCGTTGCTACCACCGCCTCCAACGCCGATAACTTTAATGACATTTGATTGATTTTTTGGGAGATCAAACGCGATGCTTTCGATTTCTTTATTGCTGCTCATAACTCTATTTTACTGGGTTTTGTACTAAATATTTTTATTCAATGGGTTTCTTAATCTCTACTCTGCGTTATCTAAAAAATCTTTAACGCGATCGGTAAGTTTGTCTAGAAAGGAACGTCTTTCTTTAACGGGCTCTACTTTAATTTCTTCCTCTGCTGGTTGCTCTTGGGCTTCTGTAGTGTCTTCAACTTGCTCTTCTTCAACTTGCTCTTCTATTTTCTTGCGTTCTTGACGTTTTAACCCGTCTAACACTAAACCAACAGCGGTTGCAAAAAGCGGACTAGTAACATCTTCATGACTATCTCCTGCTAAATGCTCGTTTGGATAACCTATTCTGGTATCCATTCCGGTAATATATTCTACCAACTGCTTTAAATGTTTTAACTGGCTTCCGCCACCGGTTAAAACAATTCCTGCAATTAAATTTTTCTTTTGTTCTTCGTGACCATAGTTTTTAATTTCAACATAAACCTGCTCTACAATTTCCACAACCCGTGCGTGAATAATTTTCGACAAGTTCTTTAATGTAATTTCCTTTGGTTCGCGACCACGTAAACCAGGAATGGATACAATTTCGTTATCTTTATTTTCACCCGGCCATGCAGAACCAAACTTTATTTTTAATAATTCGGCTTGTTTTTCAATAATAGAACAACCTTCTTTAATATCTTCTGTAATTACATTGCCTCCGAAAGGAATCACTGCGGTATGACGGATAATGCCATCTTTAAAAATAGCTAAATCGGTGGTTCCGCCTCCTATATCAATTAATGCTACACCGGCTTCCTTTTCCTCTTGACTTAAAACAGCATTTGCTGAAGCTAAAGGTTCTAAGGTAATACCCTCTAAATTTAAATCGGCACTTTGTATACAACGTCCAACATTTCGAATCGACGATACTTGACCAACCACTACATGAAAATTAGCTTCCAAACGGCCACCATACATCCCGATAGGTTCCTTTATTTCTGCTTGACCATCAACTTTATATTCTTGTGGTAATACATGAATAATCTCTTCACCTGGAAGCATCACTAATTTATGCACTTGATTAATTAAACGATCAATATCATCTTCATCAATAACAAGTTCTGAATTTGGACGTGTAATATAATCGCTATGCTGTAAACTTCTGATATGCTGTCCTGCAATACCAACCGTAACACCATCTATTTTCATTCCGGCTGCCGCCTCTGCTTCTTGAACGGCTTGTTGAATGGACTGAATGGTTTGTGTAATATTATTTACTACACCGCGGTGCACACCTAAACTTTTAGACTTTCCAATGCCTAAAATTTCAAGTTTACCGTAATCATTTTTACGCCCAATCATGGCCACAATTTTTGTGGTTCCTATATCTAATCCTACTGATATGTTATGCTCCATGGCTTATATTTTGGTACATACTACTTGGTTATCGAATTGCAAATTTACCTTGCTATAATTATCTAACGTCTTTTCTTTGATGCTTTTTTGATAAAATGCTTTCAAATTATTAATTTTTTTGTTTAATAATTTCAAATCACCCAATTGCACTAAAAACTTACATTGTCTCATTTTTAGAAACAATTCCTTAGTTTCATTTTGATGAATTTCTATCACATTTGTTTTTAAAAAAGGATCCTCTTTAATTTTAGTCGCTATTTTAAAAATATTTTTCAAATCATTTTTATCCACAAATCCAGTAACAAGAGGCACTCTTGCCGAATAATTACTTGATAAAGGCATAGATAAACCTTCATCATCAATATAATAGGATACGTCTGTATTAACTCTCGCTAATGGCGTTTTTTGCTCTATTTCAGCATTAAGTGTGCCATTTACTGTAACATAAACTTCAGCACGCTTAATCATGGGGTTAGATTTAAGGGTATGCTCTAACTTATTCAAATCTAAAGTTTCTTTAGTAACATTTTTAGCCCCGCCATAATTTTGTATTAACAATTTACTAACAGTCTCATTAGTAATAAATAAGTTGTTTTCTCCAACAAATGTTATGGCTGGACTAGAAACCAATCTAGCGTTATTTCTGTCCGATGCAAAAGCAAATAGGAACACCACCAAACCGAATAAACCGATCATCTTTATGTAATTCCAATTAATTTTCACGACACAACACTTTTTTTATAGGTTTTACTTGCTCTCCAATATCTCCTGCTCCAATGGTTATTATAATATTGGCTTTACTTTTTTTAACTTCAAATAGCATGTCGTCCTTACTAACCAGTTTTTTATTATTACAGGTTAATAGCCCCAATAGCCAATGAGATGTCACGCCTTCAATTGGCAATTCTCGTGCTGGATAAATATCCAATAACATCACTTCATCGAACTGCGATAAACTTTTCGCAAAATCATGAATAAAATCTTTTGTTCTACTGAATAAATGCGGCTGAAAAATAGCCAATACTTTTTTATTTGGATACATTTCCCGCACCGCTTGATACACAGCATTTATTTCTTCGGGATGATGTGCATAATCATCGATATACACCAAATCGTCCGTTTTAATTTGATAAGTAAACCGACGTTTCACACCTTTATAAGACGCCAACCCTTGACGTAAACTTTCAATAGAACAACCATATTCCAAAGCCATAGCTAAAGCCAATAATGCATTGGATAAATTATGTCTTCCGGGCAGGTTAAATTCCAAATTTTCTAACAGAGCATTTGGAGTTTTCACATCAAACACATAGCTGCCATTTTCTATTTTTATATTCTGAATGGTATAATCAGAATCATCCTCAATACCGTAAGTAATTCCTTTTAAAGGCAATCCGTTTTTAATAAATAACTTCCCGTTGGGTTTGATACGTTTTGAAAAATCTTCAAAAGTCTTTTTTAATTCTAAAGCATCGCCATAAATATCCAAATGATCGGCATCCATAGAGGTTATTCCCGCTAAATCTGGGGATAACGTTAAAAACGAACGATCAAACTCATCGGCTTCAACAACTGAAACTTCCGTCCCTTTTAAAATTAGGTTTGAATTATAGTTTTCACTTATTCCTCCTAAAAAAGCCGTAAGCGGCACTTCGCATTCATGCATTAAATGCCCAAGAATACTAGTTGTTGTTGTTTTTCCATGCGTTCCTGCCACAGCCAAACACACCGTGTTTTCAGTAATTAATCCTAAAATTTCAGAACGCTTTAAAACCTTAAAACCGTTGTCTTTAAAATAATTTAATTCCAAATGTCCTTTAGGCACCGCTGGGGTATAAACCACCAAAGTATTTTCAGTGTTTAAAAACGTTGAATTAATATGTTTTATAGCATCCTCAAAATGAACTGGCACACCTAAATCCACCAAACTATCTGTGATAGGAGTTTGGGTTTTATCATAACCGGCAACCTGCTTATTATTCGCAACAAAATAACGCGCCAAAGCACTCATGCCAATGCCGCCAATGCCAATAAAATAGATGTTATGTACGTTGTCTAAATTCATTTATTTGTTTAGAAGCTTTTCAACTTCATTTACGATATCTTTTGTTGCATTTACTAATGCTAATTTTTTAATATTTTGCCCTAATTCGTTTCTTCGCTGGGGTGTAGCAATAAGTTGCGAAAACTTATTCTCAAAGTCTGCTTGTAAATCCTCTTCCTTAATAATCAAAGCCGCATCTTTATCTACGACCGCCATAGCATTTTTGGTTTGATGATCTTCTGCTACATTTGGAGACGGTATAAAAATAACTGGTTTTCCCACAATACAAAGCTCGGAAACAGAACTTGCTCCCGCTCTTGAAATCACCACATCTGCAGCTGCATACGCTAAATCCATATTATTTAAAAACTCATGAACCTGTACGTTTTTAGTATGTCCATAAATTTTGTATTGTTTATAATACAACTTTCCACATTGCCAAATAACTTGAACATTTTGGGTATCTAGAAAATCTAATTTTTTTTCAATTAACTGGTTAATTCGTCGAGCACCTAAACTTCCACCTATAACCAACAGCGTTGTTTTGCTTGGTTTTAAATCGAAATGCTTTATAGCTTCATCTCGTTTTGTATCAATATCCAACAAACCTTGACGTACAGGGTTTCCTGTTTTTATTATTTTTTCTTGAGGAAAAAACCGTTCCAAATTATCGTAAGCCACACATATTTTTTTAGCCTTTTTAGCTAAAAATTTATTGGTAATTCCTGGAAATGAATTTTGCTCCTGAATTAAAGTCGGAATTCCTTTCGCATTTGCTATTTGCAACAGCGGTCCACTAGCAAATCCGCCCGTACCAATAGCCACGTCAGGTTTAAACGATCTTACAATGTTATTAGCTTTCCACAAACTACTTATCAACTTAAACGGAAATAACAAATTCTTTAAAGTTAGCTTACGCTGAATACCCGAAATCCACAATCCTTTTATGTTATACCCAGCTTGAGGTACCATATCCATTTCCATACGATCGCTCGCACCAACAAATAAAAATTCAGCATCAGGAAAACGCAACTTTAGTTCGTTCGCAATAGCAATAGCCGGATAAATATGTCCGCCTGTGCCACCTCCTGATAATATAATTTTATATGGTTTCATACCTTTTCAACCTCCCCCTTAGAGAGAATTCATTATTTTTAATTCAATATTTATAAAGCTTCCGAAAGGATTTCTAACGGATTATCCTCGTCTATTTCTTTTTCTTTAATTTCTTCTCGTCTTGCACTTACACTTAAAATAATACCGATAGCTAAACATGTCATCCAAATAGATGTTCCTCCGCTACTAATTAGCGGTAACGTTTGTCCTGTAACAGGAAACAGCTCGACAGCTACGGCCATATTTATTAATGCCTGAAAAACAATAGGCAAGCCTACGCCCAACACTAATAATTTTCCAAAAACAGTATCCGATTTTTGAGAGACAATAACAACCCTAAACAACAACCACATGTATAAAACCATGATAGAAACCCCGCCTATTAAACCGTATTCTTCAATAATTATGGCAAAAATAAAATCGGAAGATGATTGTGGTAACGCGTGTTTCTGGATACTTTTTCCCGGACCAACACCGGTTACCCCACCAGAGGCAATCGCTATTTTAGCCTTTTCAATTTGATAATCCGCATCGGAATCCTCATCATTCGAGTAGTTTTTTATTCTATTTTCCCAAGTGGTTACTTTCACATTTAATGGTCCCGTGGTTAACTTTGCTGCCATAATAAAAAGCACTAAAGCGACTAAACCCGAACCTAAAATTATAGCAATATAACGAATAGGATACCCGCCTAAAAACACTAAAATAATTACCATTAAAAACATAATGGCAGCGGTAGAAAAATTAGACGGCAAAATTAAACCTAATATAACAAATACGGGCACCCAAAGCGGTAAAATTGACGATTTAAAAGAAATCACCTCATCTTTTATTTTCGACATATACCGAGCCACATACACCATTAAAACAACAAATGCCAAAGTTGATGTTTGAAACGACAACCCCACTACAGGAATTTTAATCCAGCGACTCGCACTAGCGCCACCCATTACAGTACCCTGCATCATAGTAATAACTAGGAGCACAAAGACCACCGGAAGCATAAATATCGATAGCCCCCTAAAATAACGGTAGGGTATTTTATGCACGCCATACATAATAACAAAACCTAAAAACAAGTGCATAAAGTGTTTTACGAAAGAGATAAATGTATTTCCATCGTATTTACTATACGCCAAATCGCTCGCTGCACTATACACAGGCAAGAAAGACAAAATAGCAAGCAGCGCTACTATTGCCCAAATTAACCGATCTCCTTTTATGTTTTTAAATAATGCTTGCATTAATTTTTAACTAATTACTTTTAACTTCTTACCAATAGATAAAGTAAGCCTATATTATAAATTTCTAACCGCGTTTTTAAACTGACGACCTCTATCTTCGTAATTTTCAAATAAATCGAAACTTGCACATGCTGGCGATAACAACACAGTATCTCCAGACTCAGCAATTTTATAAGCTATTTTTACAGCTTCGCTCATAAATTGCGTTTCCACAATAGTATCTACCATATTCCCGAAAGTGCTCATTAACTTTTCGTTTTCGGCACCTAAACAAATAATAGCTTTTACTTTTTCGTTTACAAACTGAAATAATTCTTGATAATCATTTCCTTTATCTACACCACCAACAATCCAAACCGTTGGCGCGCTCATACTTTCTAAAGCAAAATAAGTTGCATTCACGTTAGTCGCCTTAGAATCGTTTATATATTGGACTTTATTAATTTTTACAACCTCCTCCAATCTATGCTCCACGCCTTGAAAATTCTCTAAACTTTCACGAATAGTTTGTTTTCTAATTTTTAATAAATGCGCAACAGTAGAAGCCGCCATTGCGTTCTTAACGTTGTGTTTACCTTCTAATGCTATATTTTTAGTTGACATAATAATTTGGTTGTTATCTATTGTTATTTTAATATTCTCTTTGTCTAAATAGGCGCCATTTTCTATTTTTTTCACTAATGAAAACGGCAATAATGTGGATTGAACCGGATTGTTTTTTAAATGATTTACAATCACAGGATCATCGGCATCATAAATTAAATAATCGTCTCGCGACTGATTCATTGCTATCCTAAATTTTGATGCGATATAATTCTCAAATTCATAATCATATCGATCTAAATGATCGGGTGTAATGTTTGTGATAACAGCAATTTTCGGTTTAAAATCAATGATATCATCCAACTGAAAACTGCTAATTTCAAGTACATAATTTTCAAAATCATCTTCTAAAATCTGCTTCGCAAAACTATCGCCAATATTACCCGCTAAACCCACATTTAATGCCTCTTTTAAAATGTGATGCGTCAATGTTGCCGTGGTTGTTTTACCATTACTTCCAGTAATACCAATGAGTGTTGCATTGGTATATTTGGATGCAAACTCAATTTCTGAAACCACCGTAATCCCCTTTTCACGAATTTGTTTTACCAAAGCCACTTTATCAGGAATCCCAGGACTTTTCATAACGATGTCGGCATTCAGAATTTTTTCTTCCGAATGGCTTTCATCTTCCCATGCAATATTATTATCTACAAGAACTTTTTTGTAATCCTCTTTTATTTTTCCCTTATCGGAAACAAAAACGTCAAAGCCTTTAGCTTTAGCCAAAAGCGCGGTACCTACACCACTTTCTCCTCCTCCTAATATGACTAATCGTTGTTTTGACATTTCTTTTTAATTTCACACTTCGCTTTCGTGGAAATAATACCTTTTGTTATCTTATTTTTAATGTTACAATCGACAGAATAGCCAGCAAAATACCAACAATCCAAAATCGTGTTACAATTTTACTTTCGTGATATCCCGATTTTTGATAATGATGATGCAACGGCGACATTTTGAAAATGCGACGGCCTTCACCATATTTCTTCTTCGTATATTTAAACCAACTTACCTGCATGACTACCGATAAATTTTCGGCTAAAAAGATGCCACAAAGCACAGGAATTAACCATTCTTTACGCACTGCAATTGCAATTACCGCTATAATACCACCAATAGTTAAACTGCCCGTATCGCCCATAAAAACTTGAGCCGGATAGGTGTTATACCAAAGAAAACCAACTAAAGCTCCAACAAACGCAGCGATATAAATAGTAATTTCTTCGATACGCGGGATATACATAATATTCAAGAAATCCGAAAACACGATATGTCCAGATACATAAGCAAATATCCCCAGAGTGAATACAATAATAGCCGAGGTTCCTGCCGCCAGACCATCAATACCATCGGTAAGATTTGCGCCATTAGACACGGCAGTTATAATAAAAATAACGGCGATTATAAAAATAATCCATGAATATTTTGCTAACGACGGACTTATCCAAGTGACTAAATCGGCATAATCAAACTCATTGCCTTTAACAAACGGAATTGTTGTTGTGGTCGATTTTATTTCTTTCTGAAACAACTTCGTTGGCGCTATATTAGGGTTTTCGGCTAAAAGCACACGTTGCTGTTCTACAGGTAATTTCTCCTTAATAGTAACACCTTGATGAAAATACAAGGTACTTCCAACAATAATCCCTAACCCTACTTGACCTAATATTTTAAAACGCCCTTTTAAGCCATCTTTATCGTTTTTAAACTTCTTTAAATAATCGTCTATAAATCCGATAATACCCATCCAAACCGTGGTAACAATCAATAAAATGATATAGATATTATCCAATCTCGCTAACAACAACACAGGAAGTAACGTTGCTAAAATGATAATAATACCACCCATCGTCGGTGTTCCTGCTTTTTCTTTTTGGCCTTCTAAACCTAAATCACGAATGGTTTCACCCATTTGTTTTTTAGCCAAAAAGCTAATTATTTTTTTACCATAAATTGTAGAGAATAGCAAAGCAAATATCATTGCCAATGCAGCTCTAAAGGTTAAAAACCCAAAGAGTGATGCCCCAGGAAGCTGGAACTGCTTTTCTAAATATTCAAATAAGTAATACAGCATTCGGTTATTTCTTTCTTGTTATTAATTTATGGTTATCTCTATTTTCTATATGCTTTTCTCTGTTTTCTCTTTCTTTCAAAAACTCACTTCTGTAATTGCTTTAATAATTCTTGAACGGTTTCGTAATCATCGAAATGAAAACGCTCGCCTTTAATTTCCTGATAATCCTCGTGCCCTTTTCCTGCAATTAAAATAATATCGTTAGGTTGCGCCATTTGGCAAGCCGCTTTAATCGCTTGTTTTCTATCTGAAATGGTTAAGGCCTTTTTAAAATTTTGAGGCTCTACCCCTTTTTCAATGGCGTCTAAAATAGCTTGTGGCTCTTCACTTCGCGGGTTATCACTCGTAAAAATTACTTTGGTACTTAAGGCCGTAGCAATATGCCCCATTTTAGGTCGCTTGGTTTTATCGCGATCTCCACCACAACCTACAATCGTAATGAGTTCTTCATTTTTAGTACGGATACTATTTATGGTTTCTAATACATTTTTCAATGCATCGGGTGTGTGTGCATAATCGACAATAGCCGTTATTTTTTCATCTGAAATAAAATACTGAAAACGTCCGCTAACGCTTTTCAAATCGCTAATTAACCGAAGAATTTCTACTTTTTCTAGCCCTAACAATTCCGCTGTAGCGTAAATAGCTAACACATTATAAGCATTGAAAGCCCCAATTAATCGTGTCCAAACTTCGTTGTCATTAACCTTAAGCAATAAACCACTTAATCTGTTTTCTAGAATTTGCGCTTTATAATCGGCATACCCTTTTAAAGCATACGTGTATTTTTTAGCTTTTGTATTCTGAAGCATAATCGCTCCATTTTTATCATCGGTATTCACCAAAGCAAACGCGGTTAACGGTAAGCCATCGAAAAAACGTTTTTTAACATCGCGATACTCCGCAAATGTGTTGTGATAATCTAAATGATCGTGCGATAAGTTGGTAAAAATACCACCTTCAAAATGCAACCCTTCCGTTCTAAATTGATGAATACCATGAGAGCTTACTTCCATAAAACAAAACTCAACACCAGCAGCATTCATTTCACTTAAATACTTATTGATGGTTAAAGAATCTGGCGTGGTATGCGTAGCTTTATACTCCACAGTATCTACCAATATTTTCACAGTTGAAAGCAAACCTACCTTATACCCTGCGTTTTTAAATAACTGAAATAACAAACTAGCAACCGTGGTTTTCCCATTAGTTCCAGTTACACCAACAAGCTTTAAATTCTCGGACGGCACACCATAAAAATTCGATGCCATAATTGCCATGGCTTTACTCGAATTATCAACTTCAACATAAGTAATCCCAGCCACTATATTTTCAGGAGTGGCCTCACAAACAATAGCCATGGCACCATTTTTAATAGCAACATCTATATAATCATGTCCATCCACAACACTGCCACGGATAGCCACAAAAACATCACCTTTAACAATGCTACGAGAATCGAAATGAATGTTATTCACATCCATACTCGTATTTCCCACAACAGCATTTAAGGTTACCTTATATAATATGTCTTTTAATGCACTCATGATGCTTTTAATGTCACGATTTGATTATCTTTTAACTTGGTACTTTTATTAACCGATTGCGCTTTTACAATACCATTCCCATTAAGTTTCACCTTAATTTTTACATCCATATTTTCCAAAAGCGCTAAAGCATCCATAGCAGGTAAGCCCACAACATTTGGCATAATGGTTTTATAGGTTTTTGTGGTTTCATAAAAGTTATTATACTCCTCTTGCACCGAAGCCACTTTTACATCTAATGAATTGACTTCATCAATTAAAGGGGTATCGGTAAATATTTTTTGAGCAATACGTTTAAAAACGGGCCCCGTAACATCGGCACCATAAAACCCTTTTTTGGTACTTGGTTTATGAATAACAACGATGCAAGAATACTTTGGATTTTCAGCTGGAAAGTAACCAGCAAAAGAAGAAATATACTTTCTATCTTTCCGCCATTCTTCATAATTACCATATTCTGTTCTTGCCGTTCCTGTTTTTCCTGCCATAGAAAAATTTGGCGAATAGAGTTTTCTACCCGTACCACGAACCACAATATTTTTCATGATTTCCTGAATTTCTCCAAGGGTTTTATCCGAACAAATCTTTTTATTAATCACTTCCTTTTCAAAAACCTCAATCTCTTTATCAAACTCTTTAACCGCTTTAATGAAACGCGGTTTTACCATTTCACCATTATTTGCAATGGCATTATAAAACGTTAAGGTTTGTAGCGGTGTAATTCGTAAATTATATCCGTAAGCCATAGAAGGCAAAGCATTTCTACTCCAAATTTTATCGCCAGGCTCAGGAATTACAGGATTACCTTCCCCCATAATAGACACCCCTAACGGCTTATTTAAACCCCAACTTTTTAATCTATCTATAAACTTCTCTGGGTTTTTAGAATAATTTTCATCAATGATGGTAGCTAAACCAATATTAGAAGACACTTCCAAAGCACGAGCTGCCGAAATTTCCCCATGACCATGAGAATCACTTATGGTTCTACCGTAAAAACGCTTACTTCCACGTTTGGTATCAATAACCGTAGACGTATCAATCACTCGATCTTCCAAAGCCGCCATTAACGCCATAACTTTAAATGTGGAGCCTGGCTCGTGCGATTCCCAAACCGCGTAATTTCTTTTCTCGTAATATTCGCCACTTTTAGTTTTTCCTAAATTGGAAATAGCCTTAATCTCCCCTGTTTTAACATCCATAACCACAACACAACCATGTTCAGCTTCGTAATACTCCAACTGCCCCAATAATGAATGATGAGCGATATCTTGAATATTTACATCTATAGTGGTATAAACATCATAACCATCTTTTGGCTCCACTTGGTTATAATCTGTAAGTGGTTTCCATTTATTTTTTCCAATTTTTTGCTTTAAACGCTTCCCATCGGTACCACGTAAATACTTTACCCCAAAAGCACCGTCGATTCCGGCACGCGTTACATTGCCATCTTCATCAAAACGCTCATAACCAATAGAACGCTGCGCAATAGCCCCCATTGGGAATTCCCTTTTCGTGTTCTGACTTACAATTAATCCACCAGGAATTGCCCCTAATTTTAATAGCGGAAACCCTCTAAAACGCACATAATCGGTATAATTAATATTTTTTGCCAACAGCAAATATTGATTTTTATTAGCACGCGCTTTTCGAATCGCTTTTTCATAATACGACGCCGATTTACCTGAATATTTTGAAAGTGAATCAGCTAAAGGCCCTACAAATTCTTCAAACTTTTTTGTTGGCGACACCACCGCATCTATAGCAATATTATATTTTGGAATTGAAGTTGCCAACAACCCACCTTTATCGGAATACACATTACCACGATTAGCAGGAATAGTAATATTTTGAACGTCGCGTTTCTCAACAAGCGCTCGATACTTATCACCTTGCAAATACTGAATACTAAACAATTTAAACAGCACAGCAAAGCCGAACACAAACATGCATCCCGCTATAAAATATAACCTGTTTAATATGCCTTTCTCGTTTACTGCCAATGTATTATTAGTCTTTTTGAGATTTTACTTTTATTTTTTTCGCTGGCGTTGTTGATGTTGCCAGCCCTTTTTCCTTCATTTTTTCTAACACGGTCGATTCCATTTTTAACCGTTGTAATTTAGAACGTCCGTCCACAAATGCCGAACGCATTTCTTTTACTTCATTATTAAGTCTCGATATTTCATACACCTTTTTATCAGCACTATGCGAACTCGCAATCATGATAATCGCTAAAGCGGAAATAAACAAAATCATGCGCCAATTTTTAAATGAATCGTCGCTTACCAAAAACGTTCCTTTTAATATGTCGTATATACTATTTTTCATCCCCATTTTAAACATAAACACAACTCTCTAAAAACCAGAAAACCGCTCCTATTTTAACTAAGACACGGATTCTTCATCTAAACAAACGCTGTATCTTATATACTAATTCCTATTTTCTATTCCTTTAAATTAAGCCTTCGTTGCAATTCTTAACTTTGCACTTCGCGCCCTATTATTTAACTTAATCTCCTCAGCAGAAGGAACAATTAACCTTCCAACCTTTTTAAGCGGGACTTCAAAATTCCCAAACATATCACGCTCTGGCTCACCTTCAAACAAACCGTTTCTAATAAAACGTTTTACTAATCTATCCTCTAAAGAATGGTACGATATAAAACTCAACCGTCCATTTTCATTTAAAATCTCTGGTGTTTGAGACAAAAATTCTTTTAAAGCCTCAATTTCTTGATTCACCTCAATTCTAATAGCTTGATATATTTGCGCCAAAACTTTATTCTCGTGTCTTGGTGGTAAAAATTTCCGCAAAACCATTTTTAATTGCTCACTTGTAACAATTTGCTCATTTTCCCTATGTTCAACAATTAACCTTGCCATAGCTGGCGCTGCACGCAACTCTCCATACTGCAAAAACACATCTTTAAGTTGCTCTTCCTCATACTCATTAACCACATGAAATGCAGACAATGCTTTTTCCTGATTCATACGCATATCTAAATCGGCCTCAAAACGGGTAGAGAAACCACGTTCAGCTACATCAAATTGATGGGACGATACACCAAAATCTGCCAAAATACCGTCTACTTTTTTCACACCGTGAAATCGTAAAAACCGTTTTATAAATCTAAAATTCTCATTTATTAATGTAAATCGAGCATCGTCAATAGTATTTTCAAGAGCGTCCAAATCTTGATCGAAAGCGAATAATTTTCCGTTTTCACCAAGTCGTTTTAAAATTTCTTTACTGTGTCCGCCACCACCAAAAGTAACATCCACGTAAACGCCGTCTGGTTTTATATTTAAACCATCTACCGTTTCTTTTAACAGTACCGGATTATGATATTCCATAGTCTTCATCATCTTGCCCCATAACTTCCTCGGCTAAATCTGCAAAATCTAACGCCGCATCGTCAATGGCTTGTTCATATAAATCTTTATCCCAAATTTCAATTATATTGATAGCCGAAGCCACTACAATATTTTTGGAAATATTAGCAAAAACCGTTAAATCTTTCGGCACTAATAGTCTCCCATTAACATCAATTTCAATAATTTTTGCTCCCGCAGTAAACCTTCGAATAAAATCGTTGTTCTTTTTTTTAAACTTATTAAGTTTATTCATTTTCTGCATTAACGCTTGCCATTCTGCCATAGGATATAACTCCAAACACTTTTGAAAAACCGATCTTCGCAGCACAAAACCATCGTCCAACACCGTTGATAACTGCTTTTTTATAGCAGCCGGCATCATAAGTCTGCCTTTGGCATCAACCTTACAATCGTATGTTCCTGTAATTAAGCTCACTAGTATTTAGCTATGGTTTAAACGTTTAAGATTCAAAGATATTGAAAATATTACCACATTTTACCACTTTATACCACTTTGTTAACAAGTTTTTGTTCAAACGCATTCATCTATCGATTTAACAAGCAAAAACACGTAGGTAATTCCCCTTTTTTGATGTTATTATCCTCTTTTAAATTCTTAATTTTGCAACTAGAACAAAATTGTAAAACAATATTATAATTGAGCAGAGTGTAAACCCTTTGATATTTCAACGAAATAACTATATTTGTTTTCAATGCAATGATAAATTGATTAATGACGCATCGTTTAAAAAAGGAAGGAAACTTCAACTATATTGAAGTCGGAGAAGGCACACCTATTATTGTGCTACATGGATTAATGGGAGGACTGAGTAATTTTGACGCTGTTACTAATTTTTTTAGTAAAAAAGGGTACAAAATACTTATTCCAGAATTACCTATTTACACCATGTCCCTACTAAAAACAAATGTAAAAAGCTTCGCAAAATACCTAAATGATTTTATAATTTATAAAGGTTTTAATGAAGTTATACTTTTAGGGAATTCACTTGGTGGCCATATTGGCTTATACCATACCAAAATGTACCCAGAAACTATAAAAGCTTTAATAATCACAGGGAGTTCTGGACTTTATGAAAACGCTATGGGAGGCAGCTACCCTAAACGTAGTGATTATGAAGTAATTAAAAAGAAAGCACAAGATGTTTTTTACGATCCTGAAATAGCTACAAAAGAGATTGTAGACGAGGTTTACGAAACCGTAAACAACCGAAACAAACTAATAAAAACCTTAGCGATAGCAAAAAGCGCTATTCGACATAATATGGCGAAAGATTTACCTACCATAAATACACCTACCTGTATTATTTGGGGTAAAAATGACACCGTAACACCTCCAGAAGTTGCTGAAGAATTTAATGAACTTTTACCAGATTCAGAGCTACACTGGATTGACAAATGTGGACACGCTGCCATGATGGAACACCCAGATGAATTCAACAAAATCTTAGATTCTTGGCTAGAAAAAAGACAATTCTAGCAATCATTCTATTATAAAAACGCTCAACTTTAAACACCTTAGAACAGATGCATATTAAATCGGCCGAATTTGTAATGAGCAATTCCGAAGTTGAAAAATGTCCAAAAAGCAGATTGCCAGAATACGCTTTTATAGGGAGAAGTAACGTTGGAAAATCGTCTTTAATTAATATGCTCACCAGCCGAAAAAGCTTAGCTAAAACCTCTGGACGACCAGGGAAAACACAGCTTATTAATCATTTTTTAATTAATAAAAACTGGCATTTAGTCGATTTACCTGGCTACGGCTATGCACGCGTTTCAAAAAGCTCTAAAAAAGTATTTCAAAAATTTATCACCAATTACTTCCAACAGCGCGAACAACTTGTTACCGCCTTTGTTTTAGTTGATATTCGACATACGCCCCAACCAGTAGATTCGGATTTTATGGTATGGCTAGGCGAAAACGGCATTCCTTTTTCTATTATTTTTACTAAAGCCGACAAGCTTAGACCCAAAGCGATTGAAAATCACGTGGAAGCCTATAAAAACATTCTACTTGAAACTTGGGAAGAAATGCCAAATTATTTCATCACCTCTTCATCTAAAGACATTGGTAAAGACGACGTTTTAGAATATATTAATGAGTTGAATGAAAATATGCAATTGGACACGCATTAGTAATTTTCTAACAAAATAGTTAAATATGAAAATTAGCAAACTCCATCATATTGCTATAATCTGCTCAGACTATGAAAAATCTAAAAAATTTTACACTGAGATTCTGGGTTTCACTATTAAACAAGAAATTTACAGAGCAGCGAGACAATCGTACAAGCTAGATCTCTCGCTTAATGAAGACTATTTAATCGAGTTATTTTCCTTTCCTAAACCACCAAATAGAGTTACCAAACCTGAAGCTACTGGTTTACGACACATAGCTTTTGGTGTTGATAATATTAACGATTGGGTTATATTTTTAAAAGCAAATAAGATTAACCCAGAACCGATTAGAGTTGACGAATTCACAAACAAAAGATTCACCTTTTTTACAGACCCGGACAATTTACCTATAGAGTTGTACGAATTATGAAAGCACAGTAAAACTATGTGAAAATGAAAACTTCCTTTACAAAAAACATCTTTAAAATCATCATAATTAGCTTTACTCTAATTGCTTGTGAGACGCCTTCGGACATCTCAGGAAAATTAGAAAATGTAAAAAATAAAAACCTAAAAATTTATTTAATTCAACCTGAAAAACTTCGAGATGTATCGGCTTCCTATTTAGGAAAAGTAATAGATTCAGCAACAGTACAGCCTGATGGAGGCTTTGAATTTAATAATCTTCCAAAAGCAAAAACACCTGTCTTATTTGAATTAGCCCTACAGCAACCCGACAAGCATGCTAATTATTTACAAACGGACAATCCTGCTAAATCCAACTTTATGCCGATTGTTTGGGAACCAGGCAAGCCTATAAAAATTACATCAACTTTAAGTGATTTTCAAAATCATTTTTCTATTGAAAATCCTTCCGAAATTAATAGAGCATTACTAGATTTAAAAACTATTAGCCAAAAAGCCTACCAAACCCATCTTTCGGGAAAACATTGGGACTTAAAAGATGGCGACCAATTATTGGACAAAGAACATTCTATGTTACAATACCAAACAGCGCTAATACATTTTGCCAACAACACACCACATCTTCTACCGGCCTTAGTTGCTACAAGATGGGTAAGCCCTGTAAATGATTACGAACGTGTACCCGAATTTTTAGTAAACCAATGCAATACATGGACTAAAAAAACACCAAACCACCCGTGGGTACAACAACTATGTAAACTAAGCAAACCAGAAAATTTACCAGTTTTAATAGGCGACGAATTCCCTAACATTACGTTACCAACTATAAATAACGACAGTATTTCCATTAAAAACCAGCTTGGCAGCAAACTCACCATTATAGACTTATGGGCTTCTTGGTGTGCACCGTGCAGAAAAGAAAATAGGGACGTTTTAGTTCCGCTTTGGGATACATACCACAACAAAGGATTACAAGTTATTGCTTATGCCTTAGAAAGCAATAGAGCAACATGGTTGGCTGCCGCAGAACACGATGGAGCCAATCGTTGGATTCAAATATCGGACTTACAAGGTGATGATGCCCCGTTTTTAAAAAGCATACGTGTACAAACCATTCCTGCAAACTTTATCCTTAACGATAAAGGAGTCGTTATTGCTAAAAATATACATAGAGAAGATTTAATAAATTGGGTAAAAAACTACATAAAATAACAGACGATTAAAAAGAAATTAACCCAATAAAACAATTAGCCTTTAACATCCAAAGCATCACGTAAGGCATTACCAACAAGCATAAAAGCCATTACCAAGCTCATAATACAAAGCCCTGGAATTAAAGCCAAATAAGGCTTCCCTAAAATAATATAATTATAATGATCTTTAATCATGGCTCCCCAACTCGCCATTGGAGGTTGCGCTCCAATACCTAAAAAACTCAATCCGCTTTCTATTAAAATAGCGGCTGCAAAATTGGCCGCAGAAATCACGATTACAGGCGCCATAATATTTGGTAATATATGTTTTGTTATTATTCTATAATCACTAAAACCTAAAGCTCTGGCAGCAGTAACATATTGCATTTCTTTGGTGCTAATTATTTGTCCGCGCACCACACGCGCCACCTCAACCCACATGGTTAAGCCTACCGCAATAAACACTTGCCAAAACCCTTTACCTAAGGCTAAAGTAATCGCTATCACTAATAATAAAGTAGGAATAGACCAAGTAACATTTATAATCCACATGATAACAGCATCTACTTTTCCGCCAAAATAACCTGCAATACTTCCCATAAAAACACCAATAACCAATGAAATAAAAACGGCTACAAACCCAATAAAAAAAGAAATTCGCGCACCAACAAGCACCCGACTTAATAAATCACGTCCATATTTATCGGTACCAAAAAGAAAGGTTTTTTCTTTTATAAATTGAGAAGCATCACCATTTGGAAACCGACTTAAAGGGATTGTTTTTTTAACGCCTTCTAACCCATCGGAAGCATATTCTGTATAAGTCAAAGTTTCTTTATCTATATAATATTCTGAAATAGGAATCTCGGTATCCGTATTTTTTCTTCCAAACAACAATTTATCAAACAGATTTTGATTTGTTTCCAGTGCAGACGGTAGTGTTAACATATTTACAGAATACCCTGGCCGTTTAGAATGAATAGCCAAATGCATTTGATTAGCATATTGTGAATTATCGGGAGCAAACACATAAGCAAAAACAGAAACTAAACCCACAAAACCAATAAAACACAAACTAAAAACACCCCAAAAATTCTTTTTAAACTTTTGGAGTGCTAGTTGTTTTAGTGAGCTAGATTTTAAACTCATATTATTGTCTATTCTTTTGCTTGCTGTTGTGTAGCAGCCACCTTATCTAAAGAAACCCCATTTAAATCTTCTAACACATTTAAAGCTTCTTCTACATATACATCCTGACTTAAACTTTCGTGCCAACGAATACGTTTTTCTTTTAAATCGGTGGTATCATTTTCAAAAAGTGATTTTTCATAACTTGTTGAATCGAAGGTTAGATTTGTTTTATAATCTGAAATGGCATCAAATCGTTTAGCCTCTTCTTCATTCTTATCAAGTTCTGCTTTATATTTTTCAAAATTCAACGAAAACTTGGTATTATCCATCTTAGTTTTCACCCATTTAGCATTCTCATCAATAAGTTTTAATTGTTCATTATTTGCCATTCGAGCTTTACTTTTAGCAACAATAGCATTATAGTCATAATAACTTGTCCATGGCGTGTAATTGGCCGCATCTATTTCATCGTAAGGTAAAGGATTGTCTTTATCCTTTTCGCCAACCTCAATATAACTAAATCTACCTGGAACTTCCACATCACTTTTAACCCCTTCTAATTGAACAGAACCGCCGTTTATTCTATAATACTTTTTGGTAGTAAGTGCTATAGCACCTAAATCGCCTCCAGAATTATTACGCAAAACATTATTAAGATCTATAACATTTTGTACTGTACCTTTTCCGTAAGTTTGTTTACCTCCAATAATAATTGCGCGTTTATAATCTTGCATTGCAGCTGCCATTATCTCTGATGCCGATGCCGAAATTTCGTTAACCAAAACAACCATAGGACCATCCCAAGAAATAGATTTATCAGTATCTCTTAAAACTTCTTTTTCTTGTCCCGTTCCACGGACTTGTACTACAGGTCCTTCTTTTACAAACAACCCAGCCATATCTACAACGGTTGGCAACGATCCGCCACCATTATTACGTAAATCTAGAACTAAACCATCGATACCATCTTTTTTAAGACGAATAATTTCGTTTTTAACATCTTTAGCGGCATTTATATTTTTATAATCTTTAAAATCTACATAAAACGAAGGAAGATCTATAACTCCAAAACGCAAACCATCTTTTTCAACAATGGACGATTTAGCATAAGTTTCCATTAACTCAACAACATCTCTAGTAATGGTAACATCTTTAATGGTACCATCCATACGTTTAATGGTTAAAGTTACTTTAGTTCCTTTAGGGCCTTTTATATATTTAATAGCATCGCCAATGCGCATACCAACAATATCTACCGCAACATCTTCATCCTCTTGTTTTACTTTTAAAATAACATCTTCAACTTCCAAAAGTTTACTTTTCCAAGCTGGGCCTCCAGAAATTAACTCCACTATTTTAATGTAATCCATTCGTTTTTGAAGTCTCGCTCCAATACCTTCGAGTTTTCCCGACATACGCTGATCGAAATCTTCTTTTCCTCTAGGAGCCAAATAATAGGTGTGTGGATCAAATTCTTCAACTATTGTATTAAGATAAACAGCAAACCAATCGTCACGATTTAAATCATCAACACTATCATTAAAATAAATATCTAAAGATTTTAAAGTCGCCTCACGAGCTTCTTTTTCAATAACCTCATCGGTTTTCATAACGTACTCAGGATCTTTTTCTTTAGCACGTTTTTCTTCTTCATAAATATCGTCATAATTAGAAAGCGTCGAAAATTTTAATTGTTTTCTCCAACGATCCTTCATTTCTCGTTTATTTTTTACAAATTCGGTATACTCGTAATTGGTATCTAAATCTTCATCTATGGTATAATCGAAAGGCTTTGCCAATATATCGCGATATATCTCTTTCACTTCCTCAATACGTTCTAAAACGCGTTGGTGCACTAAATTAAAAAATGAAATATCTACATTTTTTAATTGGTCATCTAAACTCGTTTTATACTTTGAAAACTCTTTATAATCCGAAGCATAAAAGTACCGCTTCACGGGATCTACAATTTCTAAATAATCGGAAAATAATTCTTCCGAAAAGGCGTCATCAAAATCAATAGGGTCAAAATGACCGTTTTCAATAACGAAAGTAATTAACTCAATTAATTTTTTATCCTTATCAGGATTACTGAACTTCTTAGAAGTAAAACTACACGATGCAAAAGCCAAAACCATTAGCAACGATAGTACTTTGAAATTCTTTTTCATAATATTCTTCATCTTCTATTTTTAAAAACTCTTTAAGGAATTTTATATCATTTTACTAAAATAGATAAAAAACTATGCCAACAATCTGTTTTCGCTGATAATTTTTTGTTAAACAGAAGAAATAACAAGTATCCTGCGTAATTTATGTATTTTTGTATGATGATTTAATA
Organism: Algibacter pacificus; assembly: GCF_008033385.1. Lineage (GTDB taxonomy): Bacteria > Bacteroidota > Bacteroidia > Flavobacteriales > Flavobacteriaceae > Algibacter > Algibacter pacificus. The sequence goes on from NZ_VOGY01000008.1 coordinate 41,439, forward strand.
ATAAATATGACAAAGAAACCGCTTATTTTAATTACAAATGACGACGGAATTACCGCTCCAGGAATTCGGGCACTAATTGAAGTTATGACAAGCTTAGGCGATGTTTTTGTTGTTGCCCCAGATAGCCCACAAAGTGGTATGGGGCACGCTATAACTTTAGATGCCATGCTTTTTGCCCAAAACGTAACCATAGATAACGGGCCTCAAAAAGAATTTAGTTGCTCTGGTACGCCTGCCGATTGTGTAAAAATTGCCATTCGAGAATTACTGCCAAGAACACCAGATTTATGTGTTTCTGGAATAAATCATGGCTCAAATTCTGCCATTAATGTGATCTATTCGGGAACCATGAGCGCCGCTATTGAAGCTGGTATTGAAGGCATTCCGTCTATTGGTTTTTCATTACTCGATTATAATTGGAGTGCCAATTTTGAAGCCGCTAAGCCTTATATAAAAACGATTGCAAAAAACGTGTTAAAATCGGGCTTACCACAAGGCGTTGTTTTAAATGTCAATATTCCAAATGTAAAAAGCGATAACATAAAAGGTATTAAAATTTGCCGACAAGCAAAATCTAATTGGGTAGAATCTTTCGATAAACGACAAAATCCACAGGGCAAAGATTATTACTGGCTTTCGGGTAAATTTGTAAACCTAGATAAGGGTGAAGACACCGATGAATGGGCCTTAGAAAACCATTACATTTCGGTAGTTCCGGTGCAATTCGATTTAACCGCGCACCACTTTATACAAGAACTTAATATTTGGAATTTAAAATAAATGAAAAAAGATATTTTTATAGGCATACTCGTTGGAATTATTGCAAATGCCATTGGCTTAATTTTAATTGCAACTTTACTTGGTAACGGCGACGATTTTACAACGGTTATTAAGGCTGCCGCCGAAGAAGGCTTTTTAGGAAAATTAATTAGTTTAGGTGCTATTTTAAACCTAATTAGCTTTTTTGTTTTTATTAAAAGAAAAGAAGATTATCGTGCTAGAGGGGTATTATTAATCACCGTTTTAATTGCCGTATCCACTTTTCTTTTTAAATTGTTTTAAGTTTTTATCAATTAGAATAAACCACCGCTAAACAACAGAAAACATGAAATATTATATAATAGCAGGCGAAGCATCGGGTGATTTACACGGTTCGAACCTTATGAAAGCGCTGTTAAAAGAAGACGCCCAAGCCGATATTAGATTTTGGGGTGGCGATCTTATGCAAGCTGTTGGTGGCACCTTGGTTACACACTATAAAGAACGTGCTTTTATGGGCTTTATTGAAGTTATTATGAATCTTCGGAAGATATCCAAATTCATAAACTTTTGTAAAGAAGATATTGCAGATTTTAAACCCGATGTTGTAATTTTTATTGATAATTCTGGCTTTAATTTACGCATTGCAAAATGGGCAAAAGCAGCCAATTTTAAAACCCATTATTATATTTCACCACAGGTTTGGGCATCACGGGCAAGTCGAGTTAAAAAGATAAAACACGACATAGATGCCATGTATGTTATTCTTCCTTTTGTTGAAGATTTTTACAAAAAACACGATTATAAAGTCCATTTTGTTGGGCATCCACTTATTGATGCCATTGCTAACCGTGAGCAAGTAAGCGAAAAAACATTTAGAGCAACACATCAACTGGGCGATAAACCTATTATTGCTTTGCTACCCGGAAGCCGAAAGCAGGAAATTACCAAAATGCTATCGGTAATGCTTAGTTTGGTTGACGATTTTAAAGCGTATCAATTTGTAATTGCAGGTGCGCCAAGTCAGGATTATAGCTTTTACCAAAGTTTTATAAAATCTACCAACGCAAAATTTATCGATAATAAAACTTACGATTTATTGAGTATGGCCACGGCTGCGTTGGTTACTTCGGGAACAGCCACTCTAGAAACTGCTTTATTCAAAGTACCACAAGTGGTGTGCTATAAAGGCAGTAATATTTCATATCAAATAGCAAAACGTATTATTACTTTAAAATATATTTCGTTAGTTAATTTAGTCATGGATCGCGAAGTGGTTACCGAACTTATTCAAAGTGATTTTAACAAAAAACGCCTTAAAAAAGAATTAGAACATATTTTAGATGGAGATGCTCGTAAAAAACTCTTTTTAGAATACTACGAATTGGAGAAAAAATTAGGCGGAAAAGGTGCCAGTGAAAAAACAGCACAACTAATTTACAGCGCCCTAAAAGATTAAGATGAAAAAAATTATTTTTATACTTGTTATCCTCATCAGTTTTAGTAGCTGTAAATCATCAAAACGAGCAAAACGAAATACGAAAACATCTTATAAAATTATTACTAAAAAATCGGATATTGAAAAAAAGGAACAAGTTGCTATTTCTTCCGAAGAAAAAAAATGGACACCTAATACGGCTATAAAAAAAACCTCGGCTCCTAAATCTAAAGCCGAACATATTATTGATTATGCTGAAGATTTTATTGGCGTGCGCTACAAGTGGGGAGGCACCACAAAATCGGGTATGGATTGTTCTGGTTTAATTTACGAATCGTTTAGAGCTTATGATATTAATCTACCAAGAATTTCAAGAGATATGGCTAAACATGGCGATAAAATTCCACTAAAAGAAGTACATAAAGGCGATTTATTATTTTTTAAAACTGGAAACCGCAGAAATTCAATTAATCATGTTGGACTCATTGTTTCTATTAAAAATAACGATATCGAATTTATACATGCCACGAGTAGTAAAGGCGTAACAACCTCCTGGATTAACGAAAGCTACTGGAATAAAGCTTTTTATGAAGCACGCCGGATTCTGTAATATTAACGCTATTAAAATATTAGTTTTTGAATAATAGATATCTCGTTTTATGTAATTTCTCTCTTCGTTCAAAATGACAACATATCTATTCTAAAAAAAAACAAATTAACGAAACACGCTCAAATAAAGCATTTTACAAAACACATCGAATTTTGTAAGATATTTTATATCTTAGTTTAATTATGAAATTGCTCAATTTTACCATAATTAAACTAACCGTTTGCCTTGTTCTAGGGATTCTAATTGGGTATTTCTTTTCTATTCCATTACTTACAACTTTATATTTTTCTGGAGCTCTATTCCTTTTACTAGGCATTGCTTATTTTATTGCCAGAAAACAAATACTAAAAACGATTTGGTTTGGTGCTTTGGCCTTTTTACTCATGATATTTATTGGTATTTTAACAGTAAACTCTCATAATGAAAAGCATTTTTCCTCGCACTTTACACAATACATTTCAAATAAGGAAGACGCCATAAACACCATTACTTTTAGAATTCGTGATGTTTTAAAATCGAGTAATTATTATGATAAATATGTCATTGATGTTTTACACATTAACGAAACGCAAACTGTTGGAAAATCTATTTTAAACATTAAAAAAGACAGTTTACAATTACCTTTAAAAGTTGATGCCGTTTTTATAACAAAAACTGGTTTTGAAAACTTAGGATATCCTTTAAACCCACACCAGTTTAATTATAAAGCCTATTTAGAAAAGAAATACATTTATCATCAAATACACTTAAACCATTCGGAATTATTTCCAATTAATAACAACACCCACACGGTATTTGGATATGCCAACGCTATTCGAGTATTTATCAATTCGAAATTAAAAACTTATCATTTTGAACCCGATGAACTAGCTGTAATTAACGCCCTATTTCTTGGTCAGAGACAAAACCTTAGCGAAGATGTTTATAATGATTACAAAAACGCTGGTGCTTTACATATTTTAGCGATTTCGGGACTTCATATTGGTGTTATTTTTATTTTACTAGGTCACATTCTAAAACCAATAGAACGATTGAAATATGGCAAAACTCTAAAAACTATTTTGATATTAACGATTCTGTGGAGTTTTGCTATAATCGCTGGACTTTCAGCATCGGTAACTCGTGCGGTAATTATGTTTAGTATTGTGGCTTTTGCGCTTAATTTAAAACGACCAAGCAATACTTACAATACTTTAGCGATTTCTATTTTCCTTATTCTATTATTTAAACCGCTATACCTTTTTGATGTTGGTTTTCAGTTAAGTTATTTGGCTGTTTTTGCTATTGTTGGTATCGACCCGAAACTTTACAAATTATGGCAACCCAAAAATAAGCTAATAAATATTGGCTGGCACACCATAACGATTAGCGTTGCGGCACAAGTAGGCATAACACCTCTTCTGCTCTATTACTTTCATCAATTTTCAGGATTATTTTTATTATCCAATTTAATTATTGTTCCTTTTCTTGGAATTATTTTAGGTTTCGGAATAGCCTTTATTTTAACAACTTCAGCACATATATTACCGCAATTTTTAGCCGATATTTTCGGAGGTATCATTAGTGGAATGAATGATATTATGAATTTTATTTCAAAACAGGACTACTTAATTTTTAATGATATCCCTTTCAGTATTTGGCATGTTTTTGCAGCCTATTTATTCATTTTATCATTAATAAAAATCTTTAAACACTGGAACTACAAAAATTTAAAATGGGTGCTTTTTGCTATTATTAGTTTTCAATGCGCCATAATTTATAATAAATACAGTAAACCTTCCAACTCATTTATTGTGTTTCATAAAAGTCGATATAGTATCATTGGATTTTCAACTAAAAACACCTTAAAAGTAGCGCATGATTTAGATAGTCTTTCCTTCTTAAAAACTTCAATTATAAAAAATTATACTGTTGGAAATTTTATTAATACCGTTGAAAAAACCAATTTACAATCAGTATATATGTTGAAAAACCAAACACTTTTGATAGTAGATAGCTTGAATACTTACAACATCAAATCTTTTAAGCCCGATTATGTATTGCTCCGTCAATCCCCAAAAATAAATTTGAATAGATTAATAGATTCCATTCACCCAAAACACATTATTGCCGATGGTAGTAATTACAAATCGTATGCTGAACAATGGAAGCGTATTTGTAAAAAACGAAAACTCCCTTTTCATAATACGAATGAAAAGGGAGCTTTTGTAATTGAATATTAAAAAACCGAAGAAGATTTTCTATCCTTGAAACTCAGGTTTAAAAGCTTCATAATACGCATTGAATTCATCTTGCGTTTTAATATTTTTATGATCGTCGTTTTTAAACATTTTTAAATACAATTCCAATTGGGTTGGTGTTTGATAACCTCTTAGAGGCGTAATTACTTCTGCTTCTTCATCAAAAAACATCACGGTTGGGTAAGCATTTATTTGAAAATAACGCGCTAATTCGTGTGGTGAATTTCTGCTGTTCGCTTTAGAAGGATCGTAATTAGGATTCCCGTACGATTTATCTTTATATTTTACAACATCATTCCCTTCGCCGTTTAATTTTACGGCATAATAATTTTCGTTAACGTAGGCCGCAACTTCTTTATTTTGAAAGGTGTTTTTATCCAACATTTTACATGGGCCACACCAGTTGGTATAAATATCCATCATAATTTTTTTAGGTGTTTCTTTTTGAAGCGCTATCGCCTCTTCAAGTGTTAACCATTTAATTTCTTGCGCGCTTGCGTAAGCCGTTGTTATAAGCGTTAACAAAAACGCCATTGTCATTTTTTTCATTGCAATTATTTTAATTTATTAAGCTTCCCTTCTCGGATTTGAAACTTTTAATTTGACATAAAAGTAGCAAAAGCCGTACCGAACTTACAAAAAACGTTTATAAAAAAGGAACGTTCATATATATTTTAACATTTTATTTTGTTATCGTACACCGTGCATAAGTCTTTTAAGTAGCGGGTTAAGCCCTAAAATAACTAACCCAGCAACAACAGGTACAATAGTAAATATTAGGAAAAAAACAGATAAACTATATTCCTTTGTAATATTTTCAATTTGGCCGCCAATAACCGCTGCTAATTTATTACCTATAGCGATTGCTAAATACCACATTCCAAACATAAGCGCAATCATTCTTGCTGGCACTAATTTACTAACATAAGAAAGTCCTACTGGGGATAAACATAATTCTCCTAAAGTATGGAATAAATAAGCCAAAATTAGCCAAACCATACTAACCTTTACTCCAGCTTCAATTCCAAAAGCTCCAAATGCTAACAACCCAAAACCAATAGCCATAATGATTAAACCTAAAGCATATTTTGCAGCAGCCGATGGATTGTAGTTGCTCTCCCACCATTTAGAAAACAAGGACGCAAATACTATAATAAAAAACGAATTTAAAACACTAAACCATGATACTGTAATTTCTGAAACCTCTGAAGAAAACTCTCTTATAAGCATCCAGCCAACAATAGACCACATCAATAAAAAACAGATTACCAATACAATATTAGAATAAGGGATTTTATTATATGTTTTCCTCCATAAATCGAATAGCACATAAGAAATAATACATAAGGGCACTACCGTTAATAAAGCATTAATTATATTAAACACCATCGCTGAATTTCCAACCAAAACTCGGTCTACATTATCACGAGCAAACAATACTAATGATGATGCTCCTTGTTCGAAAGACAACCAAAAAAACACTGTAAAAAACGCAAAAATAATGAAGGCGAGCATACGGTCTCTTACCACTGCTGTATACCTTAAAACACGTCCTATAACTAAAAACAAAAACAGTCCTAGTGCGATTAAAATAGCGACATATTGTCCATCGAAAGTTCCTATTTTAAAAGCAGAAAACATATCTATAGATCCTATTTTAGACAAAGGATCATTAATAGCGTATCCCAACCCTATAACAGAACATATAACAATTAAAATTTTGTCAAGAAGTGTAAACGGATTTGGTTTTTCAACAATCTCTCTCTCTTTTATTTCTGCAATATGATCATCACCATCAGGAACATCTTCAACTTCATAAACCTCCGCAGGCTTCTCGCCTATTTTCCCAAAAAGATTTCCTGAAAAAGTAAACTGCAATGTACCCAGTAGCATAAAAATTCCGGCCAATCCAAACCCATAAGCCCAACCAACTTTTTCAGCGAGATAACCACAAAGCATCATACCAAAAAAAGCGCCTGCATTAACCCCCATATAAAAAATAGTGTAGGCGCCATCTTTTTTTTCTGGATTTTCTTTATACATTTCAGAAATTATAGAGGTAATATTTGGCTTAAAAAAACCGGTACCAACAACTAATAGACCAAGACCTAAGTATAAAGAAAACTCTGTTTCTATAGCCATTGAAGCATGACCTAATGCCATAATAATAGACCCAATAATAACAGCTAATCTGTAGCCTGTTAATTTATCTGCAACAATCCCTCCTATAATAGGAGTTATGTATAATAACATAGCGTAAGTACCAAATAGAGCGCCTGCATTTTCAGCAGACCATCCCCACCCTGGGTTACTACCTATAACAGAAAAAGTTAAAAAATTAACAAGCAAAACGCGCATACCATAAAAGGAAAAACGCTCCCACATCTCAGTAAAAAACAAGACAAATAAACCTGTTGGATGCCCTAAAACCTTGTCTTTAAATAGGTTTTCAATATCTGTATTCATAAAAGAATAATTAATTAATGATTATAATGAAGAAAACCCTCGGTTAAGGAGGGTTTCATTTTTTTAATTATCGGCTAATTCAAAACCTTCGGTCTCATCGGTATGCATTTCAACTTCATTATCCTCTGCGCCATGAGTTAATCGCTTTAATGGCTTTAAAATCATTACAAATAATATACCGATGATTACTGTAAAAATGACTATTCCGGAGAAAATATATAATTCACCGAACTCACTAGCAGATTCTCCAATAACACCTGCTACTTTGTTTCCTAATCCAGTAGCAGCAAAGTAAACCCCCATCATTAAAGAAGCATATTTCATAGGTGCTAATTTTGTAATAAACGACAATGCTACAGGAGAAATACATAACTCTCCAATAGTATGAAACAAATAAGCTAAAACTAACCAAATCATACTCGAGGTTCCAGATCTTTCAAACTCTAAGGCAGCAAAAACCATAAACAAGAAGCCTAAGCCCATAATAATAATTCCCGTTGCCATTTTAAATATAGACGAAGCTTCCTTGCCTTTCAGTTTACGTTTAGCCCAAATACCAGCAATAAAAGTTGCAAAAAGAATTATAAAGCCAGCATTTAAGCTTTGAAACATTACGGTTGGAATTTCCCACCCAAACAATACACGATTAGTTTTAGTATCGGTATATAAATTTATTAATCCTCCGGCCTGCTCGAAAGCACCCCAAAAGATTATAACCATAATAAATGATAAGAGTAGCACCACAAAACGATCTTTGTAAACTTGGGTATCTAGCCCTTTGTAGATCATCATCAATAATGCCGAAATTGCCGTTAAAAACATAAAAAGTAGGCCATAAGCCCACCCCATAAAATACCAACCTATTAAAGAAGCTGCAAATAAAATACCTGTAAACAATAGTTGCGTTGGAGAACTAATTAGTTTGCCATATAATTTAGCATAAGAAACTTCATTTTCATCTTTAGCAGACTCTACAAAATTTCCTACTTGAACTAAATACTTTTGGCCTCCAATATAATTTACTAAACCAAGAACCATAACTACACCAGCCAAACCAAAACCAGCGTGCCAGCCCCATTTTGCAACTACCCCTCCAACAATCATAGTGGCTAAAAGCGATCCTAAGTTAATACCTATGTAGAAAATACTAAACCCTTTATCTCGCCTAATATCACCAGTTTTATACAAACCACCAACCATAGTAGAGATATTAGGTTTTAGGAGTCCAACACCTAAAATTACTAAGCCTAAACCTGTATAAAATGCCCAAATATCGGTAAGCACCAAAACAGCGTGACCTAAGCACAGAATGATAGCACCATACAAAACGGCTTTTTTCTGTCCTATTAATTTATCAGCAATCATACCACCAGGTATAGACATCACGTAAACCAGCATCGTGTACCACCCATAAAGCGCTAAAGCCTCTTTACTTGTCCAGCCCAATCCTATTCCTCTAGGATCATCTCCTAAAGTTGAAGCTGTCATGTATAAAACCAATAAGGCACGCATGCCATAGTATGAAAAACGTTCCCACATTTCTGTTAAAAACAGAATATATAAACCAATGGGTTGTCCAAATAATTCTTTTTGATGTGCTTGCAATGCCTTAGCTGCCATAAATTTGTTGTTAATTAGTAATACTTTTTTATTATTTTATTTTATCTCCTAGATTTTCATCTAAAAAGTTAGTCATTTTAGTATATAAATGTAATCTTGTATTTCCGCCGTAAATACCGTGGTTTTTATCAGGGTAAATACCCCAATCAAATTGTTTGTTTGCTTGCACTAAGGCCTCAATTAAACGCATGGTATTTTGCACATGCACATTATCATCTGCGGAACCATGAATTAAAAGAAAATCTCCTTTTAATTTATCCACATGATTTATTGGCGAATTCTCATCGTAACCACTAGCATTTTCTTGTGGTGTCGTCATATAACGTTCGGTATAAATAGAATCGTAAAAACGCCAGCTAGTTACTGGAGCTACAGCAATAGCCATTTTAAAAACATCGCTTCCTTTAAATAGGCAATTACTACTCATAAAACCACCAAAACTCCAGCCCCAAATACCAATACGTTCTGCATCAATATATGGCAAATCGCCTAATTGTTTTGCTGCAGCAATTTGATCTTCAACCTCATACTTACCTAATTCATTTTGAGTCAGCTTTTTAAATGCAGCTCCTTTAAACCCTGTACCTCGCCCATCTACACAAACTACAATATACCCTTTTTGTGCTAATAATTGATGCCAATAGTCGTTAGAACTTATCCAATTATTTGCAACTTGTTGAGAGCCCGGACCCGAATACTGAAACATTAGTAACGGATATACTTTTGAAGCATCAAAATCTGTAGGCTTCACCATCCACATATTTAAATCGTTCCCATTTATAGCAATAGTTCCAAATTCTTTTTTAGAAATATTATATTCTGAAAGTTGATTTTCTAACGCCTTATTATCCTTAATTAATTTGATAACCTTTCCAGAAGACGCACTGTTTAACGTATATGTTGGAGCGGTAGTAGCACTAGAAAAGGTGTTTATAAAATATGAAAAATCGGCACTAAAGTCTGCACTATTTGTGCCTTCCTCTCTGGTTAATCTTGTTTTATTTCTACCATTCAATTTTATGGAATATACATCACGATTTATAGAACCATTCTCAACCGATTGATAAAAAATAGTTTTCGTTTTTTCATTGAAACCGTAATAATTTGTAACCTCCCAATTCCCTTTAGTGATTTGATTAATCAGTTTGCCTTCTTTACTATAATGATAAATATGATTATAACCATCTTTTTCGCTGGTCCAAATAAAGCTATTATCTTTTAAAAATGTTAAGTTATCGGTAACATCAACATAAGCTTTATCCTCTTCTTTTAAAAGCACAGTCGTTTTATTTGTAGCTGAATTATAAGCTATTAATTCCAAATCATTTTGATGGCGATTTAAAATCTGGGCACTTAAAATATTGGCATCCTTGGTCCAAGCTAATCTTGCAATATATTCAAAATCGGCACTAAGATTTATCGGTGTGGTTTTTGCAGTTTTTAAATTATAAACATGTAGAGATACTTTAGAATTAGCTTCGCCTGCTTTTGGGTATTTAAACACCTCCTGTGTTTGGTAAAGCGCTGTACCATAAACATCCATCGAGAATTCTGGCACATGAGTTTCATCAAATCTTATATAGGCTATTTGCGTTCCATCGGCATTCCAATCAAAAGCGCGAACAAAAGCAAATTCTTCTTCGTAAACCCAATCGGTTATCCCGTTAATAATTTTATTATTTTCACCGTCGAAAGTAATTTGAGAAGTTTCACCAGAAATTAAATCCTTCACATATAGATTATTTTCCTTCGCAAAAGCAACTTTATTTCCGTTAGGTGAAAAGGTAGGTTCTTGTATTTTTTCTTCAGAAATTAAACTTAGTGTGCCGTCGTTTACATTATAAACGTAATAATTTCCTAAAACGGAATGTCTAAAAACCGACTCTTCGTTAGTAGCTAAAATCACCTGACTTTCATCGGCACTAAAGGTGTAATCTGTAAAATAATCAACACCATCTAAATTACTAGAATTAACCACAGTACGCACCTTTTCAAGGGTTTTATAATCATAAACATCAACCGACGTACTTCTTTCTTCTCTATTAAAATTTAAAACAGCATATTCCTGTCCGTTTTTCAAAGAATGTAAAACATCTAGCCTTTCTGTTCTAAAGGTTCCGTTCCAAATATCTTCGAGAGTTATTTTTTTGGTTTGCGCCGATAAAAAAAAAGTGGTAAAAAAAAGATAAATTTGAAAGCTGAATTTTAGGTATTTCATTAAAATTGATATTTATTTCTCATGAGAACGACAAGTTTAGTAAAAATACTTCAAAAAAGCCATAATATTAACACATAAATAACTCACAAAAGTCAACTTCACAATTTATTCTAAGAAGAGTATTATCTTTACCGCGATAAATGCATACATTATGAGTAAAACTATTGCTGGATTTTCCAAATTGTCTAAATCTAAAAAAATTGACTGGATTGCAAACACCTATTTTGCTAATGCAGAAAACACAAAAAAAGTTTTAAAACAATATTGGAACGATAACGAAAAACTACAGCAATTACACGATGAATTTATAGAAAACACCATTAGCAACTACTATTTACCACTTGGTGTTGCTCCTAATTTTTTAATAAATAACACCCTTTACGCCATCCCAATGGCTATTGAAGAAAGTTCGGTAGTTGCAGCTGCTAGTAAAGCTGCTAAATTCTGGCTAGATCGTGGCGGATTTAAAACCACTGTAATTTCTACTACAAAAATTGGACAAGTTCATTTTATGTTTCATGGTAATTTTGAAAAACTAAAATCATTTTTTGAAAGCGTTAAACCTAAACTTATTGCCGACGCTAAACCACTAACCAAAAACATGGAAACTCGTGGTGGAGGCATTTTAGATATTGAATTACGTGATAAAACAACCGATATTGATGGCTATTATCAACTGCATGCATCTTTTGAAACCTTGGACGCTATGGGCGCAAATTTCATCAATTCCTGTTTAGAGCAGTTTGCTAAAACTTTTAAAACTGAAGCCATAGAGTTTTCTGGTTTTTCTGAAGAAGAAAAGCAAATCGAAATTGTAATGAGTATTCTTTCTAATTATGTTCCGGACTGTTTGGTTCGTGCTGAAGTAAGTTGTAAAGTTGAAGATTTAAGCGAGAATAAAAATATTTCGGGTGAAGCTTTCGCTGAAAAATTTGTACGAGCCGTTAACATTGCTGAAACCGAACCTTACAGAGCCGTAACACACAATAAAGGCATTATGAATGGTATTGATGCCGTTGTACTTGCGACTGGAAACGATTTTAGAGCCGTGGAAGCTGGTGTACACGCTTATGCAGCAAGACACGGTAAATACAGTAGTTTATCCCACGCTAAAATTGAAGATGGCGTATTTACATTTTGGATGGAAATCCCATTAGCTCTAGGAACCGTTGGCGGTTTAACAGGTTTACACCCTTTGGTGAAATTAGCTTTAGAATTACTACACAAACCATCGGCAAAAGAATTGATGCAAATTGTAGCTGTTGCTGGACTGGCCCAAAACTTTGCAGCATTAAGATCACTAACAACAACAGGAATACAACAAGGACACATGAAAATGCACTTGATGAATATTTTAAATCAGTTTGAAGCTACCGATGCCGAAAAAGTAATTTTGATTGAACATTTTGCTAATACTCCCGTAAGCCATAGCGCTGTTGTAAAAGCTATTGAAAACTTAAGAAATCCAGAATAAACTCTTAAAAATTAAATCATTTTTAAGAGTTTACTCATACTATCAAAAGTATCGGTGGCAATGCCTTTTAATTCATTATTATAATCGTGAGCCACATAACCAAAAACATCGAACCCACCAGCTTTTGCTGCCCGTACGCCAGATAAGCTATCTTCTATAACCACACAGTCTTCGGGTTTAAACCCCATAGTTTCTGCAGCCCAAAGAAATACAGCTGGGTCTGGTTTCCATTTTTGAATTTTATAACAACTGAATATTTTATTTTCAAAAAAAGGAAGTAATCCCGTGAGTCCTAAATTAAGAGCTATTTTATCTTCTGGTCCGCTTGAAGCCACACAAAAAGGACGGTCTAAATTTTGAAGCACGTCTTTAACTCCCTCAACCGGTTTCATATCTTTTTTAAACGCTTCAAAACTGCGTTCTCGATATTCATCTTCTATTAAATCTGGAAGTTCCTTTCCGGCAAGCTCCGAAATCATACGCTTACAGGCTGTAAAAAAACTACCTTTAAAATGTTTCATACCATAGTTAAAATCGATATTAGCGCCATATTCGTTGGATAAATCAACTAACACTTGAATACTTATGGGTTCGCTATCGACCAAAACACCGTCGCAATCGAAAATAATGCATTTATATCTTTTCATTAATTAAGGTGTAGAATTAGAAACTTGTAACAACTTCCCGTTATAATATTTATTTGCAGTTAGCGAAAAATTAAAAATATATTCCGCCATTTCCAAAGCCGTTGTTGGTGCTTGATAGCCAGGAAAAGCTTCCTCAAGCATTTCAGTTTGTACGGCTCCCAAAGCTAAAACATTAAATGCGATCCCCGATTCTTTATATTCTTCGGCTAACAACTCCGTAAGGGTTATTACAGCAGCTTTACTCGAACTGTACGCCGCCAAGCCTGGAAACTTCATACTCCCTTGAACCCCACCCATAGAACTTATGGTTACTACATGGCTATTTGCTTTCATAAAAGGAAGTGTTGTTCTTGTTAATTCAGCAACTCCAAAAACATTGGTTTTATACACATATTCAAATTCATCCATCGTTATTTCCGAAAATGGTTTATTCAATAGCGCTCCAGCATTATTTACTAAAACATCCACTTGCTTCCAATTTTCAGAAATAAATGCTTCTACTTTTTTATAGGCATCTTTATCATTTAAATCGAAAGAAAAACAAGTGACATTATCTAAGTTTAAATGCTGAATAGGCTTTTCATTCCGCGAAAGCGCTAATACCTTATGCCCTGCTTTTGCAAATAATTGCACCAACTCGAAACCAATTCCTCGACTTGTGCCTGTTATAATTATATTTTTACTCATGGTTTAATTTTATGTCTTTAGTTGAAGCATTTATCATCCCTTCCAAAGCAGGAATCATTTTATTAATAAAAGTCGTCATGTGTTTAAAATCCATTTTATCAGCTTCGTCATCCACATGATGATAATAATCAAAATTAGTAAAATCGAAAGTTGAAATGGCTTGTGCCGGAATTTTAAAAGCTTCGTAAAACGGGTAATTATCCGATCGTTTAAATAAGTTAAACTCTTTAGCTTTAGGTAAAAAACCAATCATTTCAAAACCGGCATATTCATTTAACTTTTCGGCCATATTCGATTCCTTATAACCTGTAAGGTAAGCCATCGTTTCATGTTCTGCACGCGGTACACCAATCATTTCAAAATTAATCATGGCATAAACATTTAAGTTTTCGGTTTTTAAACGCTCCGCTAAATGTCCAGATCCTTTTAAGCCCATCTCTTCGGCAGCATAAAGCGTAAACAAAATGCTGCGTTTATTATTTTTAGATTCCGAAAAATATTTGGCCCATTCTAATACCGCAACAGTTCCCGAAGCATCATCGTTAGCCCCATTAGCAATACTATCGCCATTGACTTCTTTTGCTGTACCAATATGATCATAATGCGCGCCTAGAATAACAAATTCATTTTTTAATTCAGGATCATTGCCTTCAATATAACCAACCACATTATATCCCGTTATATCTTTTATTTTAAACGTGTCTCGGTAAGTTTCAAAAAAAGGTTTTATATGGTTTTTCCTGAAGACATTCTCAATAAACACAGCGGCTTTTTCAATACCTTGACTTCCCGTGCTGCGACCTTCAAGTTCATCGGAGGCCAGATACTCTAAACTTATCTTAATAGATGTTTCTTCTATTATATTTTGAGCCAAGCAACTACACGTTAATAAAACAAGACTAATACTTAATATTTTTTTCATATTTCAATTTAAAAATTAAAGATAAAAAAAACCTGCTTCAATGAAATGAAACAGGCTTTTATATTTAGAATTTGAAAATCTATTTACAATAACATAGATATTGGATTTTCAATATATCCTTTTAATGTTTGAAGGAATTGAGCACCGGTAGCACCATCAATTGTTCTGTGATCGGCAGCTAAACAAAGTTTCATTGTATTTCCAACAACAATAGCTCCTTCTTTTACCACTGGTTTTTGAACAATGGCTCCCACAGAAAGAATAGCTGAATTAGGCTGATTGATAATAGATGTAAAGCTATCTATACCAAACATACCTAAGTTAGAGATAGTAAACGTACTACCTTCCATTTCTTCAAGTGATAATTTTTTATTTTTCGCTTTAATCGCGTATTCTTTAACAGCTGCTCCAATTTGAGTCAACTTACGTTGATCTGCAAATTTAACAACTGGCACAAGAAGTCCGTCTTCAACAGCAACCGCAACACCAATGTGTACATGGTTATTTAATCTCATTTTATCATCAAACCATTGCGAGTTAACTTGCGGATGTTCTTTTAAAGCCATAGCACAAGCTTTAACCACAATATCATTAAATGAAACTTTAGTATCAGGAACAGCATTTACCTCCTTACGGAAGGCAATAGCCTTATCCATATCAAACTCAACATTTAAGTAATAGTGAGGTGCAGTAAACTTAGATTTTGCTAAGTTTTTAGCAATAGCCTTACGCATGTTGGAGTTTTTAACTTCTTCAAAACTCTCTTCATTAGCAACGGCAGGTCCGGCAGCAGCAGCAACAGGTGCCGCAGCTTGAGGAGTAAAGTTTTCAACGTCTCGTTTAATAATACGTCCACCTTCACCAGAGCCTGATATATCGGAAATATTAAATCCTTTTTCTTCTGCTATTTTCTTAGCTAAAGGCGACACAAATAAACGTCCGCCATCGTTAGATTTTTTAGGTGCTACAGGTGCAGCAGGTTTAGCAGTCTCTACTTTTGGAGCTTCCTCTTTTTTAGGTGCAGCAGCTTTTTTTGGAGCTTCAACTTTTGGAGCTGGCGCAGCTGAACTAAAACCAGCAGCAACTCCAGAAACGTCTGTTCCTGCAGGGCCAATAATAGCTAATAACTCATCTACTTTTGCAGAATCCCCTTCTTGCAAACCAACAAATAATAAAGTCCCAGACTGGAATGATTCAAATTCCATTGTCGCTTTATCAGTTTCAATTTCTGCTAAAATATCACCTTCTTCTACGTTGTCTCCAACTTTTTTCAACCAAGTAGCAACAGTTCCTTCTTCCATGGTATCACTTAAACGTGGCATGGTAACAACTATTACACCTTCTGGTAATTCTGCTGTAGCTTCAGGAGCTGCTTCCTCTACAGGAGCCGCTTCTTCTTCTACCACTTCTGCCGTAGCGGTTGCGTTTCCTCCTCCACTTAAAAGTGCAGAAATATCTTCACCTTCATCACCAATAATAGCTAAAAGTTCATCCACCTTCGTCGTTTCCCCTTCCTGTACACCAATGTGAAGTAAAGTCCCTTCGTTAAAAGACTCAAATTCCATAGTGGCTTTATCGGTTTCAATTTCGGCTAAAATATCGCCTTCTTCTATTTTATCTCCTACTTTTTTTAACCAAGTTGCAACGGTACCTTCTTCCATGGTATCGCTTAAACGAGGCATATTTACTACTATTGCCATAGCTTATATTTTGTGTTGTATGAATGGATAATCTTCTTGTTCGTAAACCATATCGTAAAGCTGTTGCTTTTCTGGGAATGGTGATTCCTCAGCGAATTTCTCACATTCAGCAACACGATCTTTTACGCGTTTGTCTATGATTTTAATATCATCTTCTGAAGCATATTTCTTTTCAAGAATAATATCTTTCACCTGTGTTATTGGGTCAATTTTTTTGTATTCTTGAACTTCGTCTTTCGTTCTATAATGTTGAGCATCACTCATAGAATGACCTCTATAACGATACGTTTTCAACTCTAAGAATGTTGGTCCTTCACCACGACGTCCTCTTTGAATAGCTTCATCAAAAGCTTCTGCTACTTTTATTGGGTTCATCCCATCTACTGGTCCACATGGCATATCATACCCTAAACCTAATTTCCAAATATCGGTATGGTTTGCTGTTCTTTCTACAGAGGTTCCCATAGCGTAACCATTATTTTCACAAACAAATACTACAGGTAATTTCCAAAGCATAGCTAAGTTGAATGCTTCGTGAAGTGATCCTTGTCGTGCTGCACCATCACCAAAACAGCATAAAGTAACAGCATCGCTACCGTGATATTTATCTCCAAATGCGATACCTGCCCCTAAAGGAATTTGACCACCAACGATTCCGTGACCTCCATAGAAACGAAATTCTTTAGAAAAAATATGCATCGAACCTCCCATACCATGAGATGTCCCTGTTACTTTTCCGTACAATTCTGCCATAACACGTTTTGGATCTACACCCATCCCGATTGGTTGCACATGATTTCTATAAGCAGTGATCATTTTATCTTTAGTCAAATCCATAGCATGCAAAGCACCTGCTAAAACAGCTTCTTGACCATTGTATAAATGAAGAAATCCTCTTACTTTTTGTTGAATGTAAACGGCAGCCAGTTTGTCTTCAAACTTTCTCCAGAATAACATGTCTTCATACCATTTGAGGTAAACCTCTTTTGTGATTTTTTGCATCGACTAGTATTTAATTTATTTTCGCTAAATACAAAAGTAACACATTGAGAGTAATTGCAAAAACGCAATGCCCTTAAAGTGAAAAAAAATATTAAAAAACTTTATTATAATAGAGTTTCATTAAAAAACTCCTTTTTTAAGCAGTGTGCTCTTAATTTAAAAGTTTATAGTGATGATTTATCAAAAACCAACGGCAACAAATTTGCCAAAGAATTTGATTTTCCAATTTTACCAGTTTCTCCCATAAAATAAATTTCTATAGGGGTGTTTTGTTTTATTTCGTACTCGGCAATGGCTTGACGACAAGCACCACATGGAGGAATAGGCTCTGAAGTTGTTTTTAGTTTTGAACCTGCGGTAATAGCCATACGAACTATTTTTGCGTTGGGATATTTTGCTCCCGCATAATAAATAGCGGTACGCTCGGCACATAAACCCGATGGGTAGGATGCATTTTCTTGATTACTTCCAGTAATAACCTCGTTATTATCCAAAAGCAACGCTGTTCCAACATGAAATTGAGAATAAGGCGCATAGGCCTTTTCACGAGCTTCAATAGCTTGCTCCATTAACAAGACGACATCTTTAGGAAGCTCTTTTAAATTATCGTAAACGTATAATGTGGTTTCTATGTTTACCTTTTTCATATATTTCCTTTTAAATGCCAAATTTTCTCATCTTTAATCACTTTTTTATTTCTAGCTTTTCTGCAAAATAATCACAAAAATCTTTCATAGTAGCCGTCATCTTTTCATCTTGTGTGGCACGATTAAAAGTATTACTCATGGCTACCAATGTTTGATGAAAAAACACTTTCATTTCATCTACCGGCATATCTTTGGTCCATAAATCGACACGTAAACTTTCTTGGGCTTTGGAATCCCAAACCGATAACATCATCGCTTTTGCTTCTGCATTTGTTATACCCCCATCATCGGCTGTCCAATTTAATTTTTCTGGTACTCGGTTTTCATCTAACTCTACGGTAAGTTCAATTTTAGATTTTATATTAGCCATTATTTTTTCTTGGTTTAAATTTTGATTTATTAAATATATCTTCGGCATTCATAATTAACATCGCTTTAAAAGATGTGTCGTTATGTTTAATATAAGCTTTCACTATTTGCCAGCCTATATATTGTCCTATTTTACCTGGAGACTCTCTATCAATGCCTTCTAAATAAAATTTAGAAAAAGGCGCTGGGTTTATAAAGCGACTTGGCAATTTATTATCTGTACTAAACAATAATTCACGTTCTACAAAATACTGCCAAACAGAACTTTCATTGTTTTTTGCCCAATTTAGTTGTGTTTCGGTATAACCTATACGTTCGTTTTCGAGAACAAAAGGAATAACTCTATCTTGAAAATATAAAACCTTTCCAAAATAAATCATTTCATCAAGCAATGTTTTTCTACTCGATTGAAAGGTGTATTTTTCGGCGTAAGCACGAGCTAAATCGACTACAATTTGATCTTTTTTTAAATAATTTGCTATATAACGCGGAATGGAAGCATAGAATCTATGACTGCTTCCTAAATACGTGTCGAGCGCAATTAAAGCAATGGTATCGGTAACAATAACACGGTTTCGGTAATCCACATTACTCGTCGTTGTTATCACTCGTGGCGGAGTAAATTCAGAAAAATAATATTGAATATGATTAAATAAGTTTTCAATATCTTTTTCCGTCTCATCAAACTTTGGAAACGCAATTTCAACCTCACTAAACAACTCTTGTTGCAAAGTATCTTTTGTTTTTTCTATCCAAACGCTATCGTTTACATTTTTTGGAAACATAAACGGAAACGTATTTTTTAGACTAGGCAAATTCTGCTTATTTGTTTTTGCAAATAACCTATCGAAACGTTCCACAGATATATTTACATCTTGCTGAGCAATAGCTGCTTCTATTTTATCTTCATGTTTACAAGAAAAAAAAGAAAAAAGAATAATTATGAATAAAGTTAATGGTTTCATACTAAAGTTAAACGCTATAAATTTTTATTAATTGAGGGTTTGCTTTATTTTTGTTGACAAAGGTACTATTCTTATTAATAAATTTCATTTAAAATGCAAACAGAAAAAGTAGTAGATTATATAGTAAATTGGTTAAAAGATTATGCAATTAAAGCTGGTGTAAACGGATTTGTTATTGGTGTTTCTGGCGGAATAGATTCTGCCGTAACTTCAACATTATGTGCAAAAACAGGCTTAAAAGTTTTATGTATTGAAATGCCTATCCATCAAGCAGCAAGCCATGTGTCTCGTGCGAACGAACATATAAATCAATTATCTACACGTTTTAGTAATGTTGAAAAAACTCGAACAGACTTAACCCCTGTTTTTGAAGCATTTAAAGGTGAAGTTAATTTAGAAGGAGAGAAAGCGATTGTGGATATGGCTTTAGCAAATACTAGAGCCCGTTTACGAATGACAACCCTTTACTATTATGCTGGTTTGTACAAACTTTTAGTTGCAGGCACCGGTAATAAAGTAGAAGATTTTGGTGTTGGTTTTTACACAAAATACGGTGATGGTGGAGTAGATTTAAGTCCAATAGCCGATTTATTAAAATCTGAAGTTTATAAATTAGGTGAGTTTTTAGAAGTGCCAGAATCTATTATGAAAGCAGCACCAAGCGATGGTTTATTTGGAGATTCCCGTAGTGATGAAGATCAAATAGGAGCATCGTATCCCGAGTTAGAATGGGCTATGCAAATGGATGAATCTGGAAAAACAGCAACCGATTTTTCTGGTCGTGAGCTTGAAGTTTTTAAAATTTATAAAAGATACAACTCCAGCAATAAACATAAAATGAACCCCATTCCTGTATGTGATATTCCTAGTAGTTTAATGTAATTTTTGCGAATTAACTCAAAAAACCCTACTTTTGTAATGAGCTTTTTTAATACTCTTTTTTTTTCTCTCAATCCCTAAGGAAAAAGCTCAAAATATTATGATAAAATTATTAATAGCAGACAATCATCCTATAACAAGGAAAGGTTTGGAAATGCTTTTTTCAGCATCTCCAAACATTGAAATTATCGGAAGTCTTCAAGATGGCAATGACATCTTAGATTTTGTCCGAAAAAATGAAGTAGACATTATCCTAACCGAAGCTAATTTCCCTAAGCTTAATGGATTAACACTTTTGAGGTATTTAAAAAATGAATTCCCTCATATTAAAACCGTTATTTTTAGCAGTGAACCTGAAGAAGTTTACGCCATAAACGCTATAAAAGCTGGGGCTTCTGGATTTATTCACAAATCTGTAAATGTAATCACCATTAATGAAGCTTTAGTAAAAGTGCATGAAGGCGAAATTTATTTAAGTGACGAGTTATCTAAACAACTTGCATTAGGAAAACGTGCGAACAAAGACACAGGTAATTTCTACAAAAAACTATCCACTAGAGAAGCTGAAGTTTTAAAACTTCTAACTATAGGCAGAAAAAACAAAGAAATATCTAAAGAATTAGATATTAACGAAAAAACAGTAAGTACGTACAAAGCGCGATTAATGCGTAAATTAAAAGTAACAAACTTAATTGATTTAGTGAATCAAGCAAAATTAGCCGAACACTTATAGTACACGGTTTAATTTTCTTGACAACAACATTTTAAGACCCGAATAGTCTCTTACTTCTTCAAGTATGTTTCTATTCGAGTCTTTTTTATTTTGCATGGTTTCTTGCTGAAATTCCTTTACTTTTTGATCTATTAAAAAACAACGCAAACTCAAAATGGTTTCACTTACCAATTGTGCAATGGTTGTTTTTTTCTCCTTCGGAAAAATATTCATTCTATTCCAATTATCTAAAGCATAACGCTCATCGTCCATTAAAATAGTGGTAATTTCACTAGACATATCTGTACTTACTGAATTAATAAACGTTTTTAATTCAAAATTCGGATCCTGATTTAATCGTTCAATGATAGCATAATACAAATCTTTGAATTGCGTATTAGTAAACTGCATTTCATCATCTTGTAAATCCAAAAATATTTTCTCGTAAACTTTAGCTTGATGCACTACGGGTTCTAAACCTAAATCCCCTTTATCATTTTCCTTTAAAACTAAATCCTCAAACTCTTCCACCTCGTTACCATAAAGCAATAAAATTTCAATAATTTTTCGTTCTAAAAGATATTGAACATCTACTTTTTTTACTGGCTCATCTTTTTTCTTAACAACCTCAAAAGGATAATTATCTGGTGGCCCTTCACGCGGGTCTTGATTCGGATCCATATTAGGATCTTGATTATAACTCTTTTTAATAGCAGCTTGCTTCGAGTTATCACTAGCCGTTTTACTATCAATTTGTGCCAGTGTACTAAATAACACCGATTCGCTAATATCCATAATACGCGCACACTCCTGAATATAAATTTCTTTCTTTATATGATCGGGAATTTTAGAAATACTATTTACAATATCTCTAACCGTATCGGCCTTTTTTATCGGATCATTTTTAGACTCTTCAAATAAAATAGAGGCTTTAAACTGAATAAAATCTTTAGCGTTTTCAGATAAATAAGTGGTTACCTCTTCCAACGAATTTTGTTTTGCAAAACTATCTGGATCTTCACCTTCTGGAAAGGTACACACCTTAACATTCATACCTTGTTCCAGAATTAAATCGATACCACGCAAAGAAGCTCGCATACCCGCTGCATCACCATCAAAAAGCACGGTGATATTTTTGGTTAGCCTATTTATTAACCGAATTTGATCGGGTGTTAACGCCGTACCAGATGATGCCACAACATTGGTAATCCCCCGTTGATGGAACTGAATAACATCGGTATACCCTTCAACTAAATAACAATTATCCTCTTTTGCTATACTTTGCTTGGCATGATAAATTCCATAAAGTACTTTACTTTTGTGGTAAATATCACTTTCTGGCGAATTCATGTATTTAGCCGCCTTTTTATCGAGCACCAAAATACGTCCGCCAAAACCTAATACGCGACCACTCATACTTTTTATAGGAAACAAAACACGTCCTTTAAAACGATCGAAACGCTTATCTCCTTTAACAATGGTTAGTCCGGTTTTAGCTAAATAATCAATATTATAACCTTGCTTTAAAGCCTCGTCGGTAAACCCTTGCCATTCGTTTAAAGAATAACCTAAATCGAATTTTTTTATCGTTTCTTCTGTAAAACCGCGTTGTTTAAAATAGCTTAAACCAATAGAGCGTCCTTGATCGGTTTTATGTAAAATGTTTTGAAAATAAGTATTTGCAAATTCACTTACTAAATACAAGCTTTCTCGTTCATTAGCCTGTTCTTTTTGCTCGTTAGATTGCTCCGTTTCTTCAATTTCAATATTGTATTTTTTTGCTAAATACTTTATAGCTTCTGGGTAAGTAAAATGCTCGTGTTCCATTAAAAAAGACACCGCTGTCCCACCTTTTCCTGTAGAAAAATCTTTCCAGATTTGCTTTACTGGTGACACCATAAAACTCGGAGAACGCTCGTCGCTAAAAGGACTTAAACCTTTAAAGTTACTTCCCGCTTTTTTTAAATTTACAAAATCGCCAATAACCTCCTCTACTCGGGCGGTTTCAAAAACTAAATCTATGGATGCTGGTGATATCAAATTTAAGATGCTTTTTTATTAAAAATAATAAGAATTTGAAATGCTTCTACTGAATTAAAAACAGATGAAAATTTAACAAAATTCAGCCTCGAAAAGTGTTGTAAAATGTTTCAATATTTTTTCTTTCACCTCGTTTTCATCGACTGTTTTTTGAGCCAATTCTACGTTAAGGGATGTTACGGCTTTACCACGAATTCCGCAGGGAATGATATTATCGAAATACCCCAAATCGGCATTCACATTAAGCGCAAATCCATGCATAGTTACCCAACGGCTAGCACGCACACCCATAGCGCAAATTTTTCGAGCAAAAGGTGTTCCCACATCTAGCCAAACGCCTGTTTCTCCCGGGCTTCGTTCTGCTTTTATGCCGTATTCCTCTAAAGTTAAAATAATAACTTCTTCTAAAAAACGTAAATATTTGTGTATATCGGTAAAAAAGTTTTCTAAATCCAAAATAGGATACCCCACTATTTGCCCAGGCCCATGATAAGTAATATCTCCACCACGGTTAATTTTGTAAAACGTTGCTCCCTTATCGGCAAGTTGCGCTTCAGTTAAAAGTAAATTAGACAAATGTCCACTTTTTCCCAAAGTATAAACATGCGGATGCGTAACAAACAAAAAATAGTTTTTGGTTTTTAGAGCGGTTTCCTCTCTCCTATTCTTTATTTTTGTATCAACGATTTCCTTAAACAAGACTTCTTGGTAATCCCAAGTTTCTTTGTAGTCTTTGTAACCTAAATCCTGCAGTTCAATTTGCTTATTCATAGGATACAAAATTACAATATTTTAAGGAAAAGCTTGAACTAAAAAAGCATTAAGACAAAAGCAAAATAAAAATATGTCTAAAAAGAAATACACCGTTCAAAACACCCCTTTTATTGTACCAACGACCGATGGCAAAGTCATTAAAGAGCATTTTGGAAACACTACAGACGGCAATAAAGCGATTAGCATTGCACACATGAAAGCGCCTGCAGGTTGGAGTGAACCTTTTCAAACTCCCGAATTTGACGAATATACTTTTATAATAAGTGGTAAAAAGCAATTTAATATTGAAGGAGAGACTATTATATTAGAAGCTGGTCAATCTATTAAAATTGAACGACATACCCGTGTACAATACTCGAATCCTTTTACAGAAGTTTGTGAATATATTGCGATTTGTACCCCTGCCTTTTCAATCGATTTAGTAAACAGAGAAGATTAAAAATGAAAAAATACATCCCTAAAATTATTGGTTCTAGCATAAATACCATTGGCATGGTGTCTCCGCAATATGCCGCTCATTTATCTATGACCTTGTTTTCTTCCCCTAAAAAAGGAAAAACAAACGAAAAACAAGAAACTTATTTAAAAAGCGCCAAACAAGACGAGCTAATCTGTAATAAGATTCCTATTAAAACCTATCAATGGGCTGGCAAAAAGGACACCATTTTATTGGCACACGGTTGGGAAAGCAATAGCTACCGTTGGAAAGATTTAATTGAACTTTTAAAAGCTGAAGATTATAACATTGTGGCTTTGGATGCGCCTGCTCACGGAAATTCTGGCGGAAAACTTTTTAATGCTTTAATTTATTCTGAATGTATCCATGCGGTAGCAAAAGCATTCAATGCATCAGTAATTATTGGGCATTCGGTTGGAGGTATGGCAACTGCTTTCGGAAATTATAATTACCCTTTAGAATCTATAAAAAAACTTATCCTTTTAGGCGCACCAGCCGATTTTACAGGTGTTTTTTCGAGATATATAAATATGATGGGATACAACAATAAAGTTTCTAAAGCTATGGATAAATACGTTTTAAAGCGTTTTAACCATTTACCAGATTATTTTGACGCCTCAAAATTCACCAAAGATTTTAAAGCCAAAGGACTAATTGTTCACGATAAAAAAGACCGAATTATTCCTTATAAAGATGGATTAAAATATAAACACAACTACACTAACTCCCAGTTTGTTTCCTCTACAGGCTTTGGACATGGTTTAAAATCGGAACTTATTTACAATCATATTTTAGACTTTTTAAACACTTAAATACCCTATTTTTGCAGGATGGAAGTACAATTAAAACGTATTAATAAATTTTTAAGTGAAGTTGGTTATTGCTCACGTCGAGAAGCTGATAAACTTATAGATGCTGGAAGAGTGACTATTAACGGAACCGTTCCTGAAATGGGGACAAAAATAGCTCCTAACGATGTGGTTTGTGTAGATGGTAAAGAAATTACCAACACGAAAACTTCGTTTGTGTATTTAGCATTTAATAAACCCGTTGGTATTGTTTGTACTACAGATACATCTGTAGAAAGAGATAATATTATCGATTTTATAAATTACCCGAAACGTATTTTCCCTATCGGAAGATTAGATAAGCCTAGTGAGGGTTTAATCCTGCTAACCGATGATGGCGATATTGTAAACAAAATACTTCGCGCAAGTAACAATCACGAAAAAGAATACATCGTAACTGTTGACAAGCCCATTTCTCAAACATTTATTGAACGCATGGCGGGCGGTATTCCTTTGGAAGAATTAAAGAAAACTACCAAGAAATGTGAGGTTCAAAAAATAAACACTTATACGTTTAAAATTATTTTGACACAAGGTTTAAACCGTCAAATTCGTCGAATGTGTGATTACTTAAATTATGAAGTTCAGACTTTAAAACGTGTTCGAATTATGAATATTAAACTCGATATGCCCATTGGTGAATATCGCGAATTAAGCAAGGAAGAATTTATAGATTTAAATAAACTGTTGGAAGATTCAACCAAAACGTATGAAAACAATAAAAAACGAAAATAATACCCATTAAAATTACTCACATAAAAAAGCCTCAAAAAAAAATTAAATTTTTGAGGCTTTTTTTATATCAATATTAAAAATACTTTTACATATTTCTTTCTCTTGCTAACAAGGTATTTTTAAGCAACATGGCAATCGTCATTGGTCCAACACCTCCTGGAACTGGTGTAATATAACTTGCTTTTTGACTTACACTTTCAAAATGCACATCTCCTGCTAGTCTGTAGCCATTCTTTTTAGTAGCATCTGGTACACGTGTAATTCCAACATCGATAATAACCACATCTTCTTTAACCATATCTCCAGTTAAAAATTCTGAAATTCCAATTGCTGCCACAACAATATCGGCCCCTAAAGTAATTTCTTTTAAGTTTTTAGAACGACTGTGCACAACGGTTACTGTAGCATCTCCAGCTTTTCTTTTCTGACTCATTAAAATACTCATTGGGCGACCAACAATATGACTTCTGCCTAAAACAACTACATTTTTACCAGAAGTTTCTATTTGATAACGTTCTAACAACTCCATAATACCGTAAGGAGTTGCTGGTAAAAAAGTAGGCAAATCTAAAGCCATTTTCCCAACGTTTGTTGGATGAAAACCATCGACATCTTTATCTGGGTTTACAGCCATTAAAACCTTTTGCTCATCGATATGTTTTGGCAATGGTAATTGCACTATAAAACCATCAATATCGACGTCCGTATTTAATTGGTGAATTTTTTCAAGTAATTCTTCTTCGGTAGTATAATCTGGCAAATCGATTAAAGTCGAGTTAAAACCAACACGCTCACAAGCTTTTACTTTTGCCCCAACGTAAGTCATACTAGCTCCATCGGTTCCTACTAAAATAGCAGCAAGATGTGGCACTTTCTCTCCTTTAGAAACCATAGCAGATACGTGCTCTGCGATTTCGTCTTTAATATCGTTACTTACTTTTTTTCCGTCTAAAATTGTCATACTTTTTAGTTTTCAGTCGCAGTGGCAGTCACAGTGCTTACTCTTGCGGTTATTTCTTTTCATTCGCAGTGACAGTCGCAGGGCTTACTCGGTACTTTAAAACTGCGCTATTTTATTTTAATTTTCTATTTTTACTCCGAATTTCTCCGGGTTATTAATCATATAATTTATTAGTTTCCCAATCTCTTTTCCTTGTTCCGAAAATCTTGAATACTCTTCAGCGGATATATAATTGCAGGCTAAAGCAAAATCTATCCAGGTGTTTGTTTCAGAATTCTCGCCGTCGGCATCCGTTAGCTTACTAATAAAATGCTTTGGATATCGTCTTTTTCGATAGGCCTCCGCTATGTTTGCACAAACGGAACGTGAACTCCGTCTTATTTGATCGGTTAAAGAATAGGTCTCTTCCTTCGGAAACCTTTTTGACACATTAAAAATCTGCATTGATAAATCGAATGCTTTTTTATATGCCAATAATTCTTTAAAATCCATACTCCAACTGTAAACTGAGACTGAGACTGAGACTGAGACTGAGACTGTAAACTAAAAAATTTTACTTCATATTCTTCATCATCTGCATCATCTTTTTGCCGCCACCGCCTTGCATCATCTTCATCATTTTGCTCATTTGGTTGAATTGCTTTAAAAGCTGATTAACTTGTTGTACAGATGTTCCAGATCCTTTACCTATTCTTATTTTTCTACTAGCATTTATAATAGAAGGGTTAGTTCTTTCACTTGGTGTCATAGAATGAATAATAGCTTCAATACCTTTAAAAGCATCGTCGTCGATATCTACATCTTTAAGCATTTTACCAGCACCAGGAATCATCCCCATAAGGTCCTTCATATTTCCCATTTTCTTAATTTGCTGAATTTGCTTTAAGAAATCGTCGAAACCAAACTGATTTTTTGCAATTTTCTTTTGAAGTTTTCTGGCTTCAACTTCATCAAATTGCTCTTGTGCACGTTCTACTAACGACACCACATCCCCCATACCTAAAATACGGTCGGCCATACGTGATGGATAGAACACATCGATAGCTTCCATTTTCTCGCCAGTACCAATAAATTTAATTGGTTTATTTACTACCGATTTAATTGTAATGGCAGCACCACCGCGCGTATCACCATCCAATTTAGTAAGGATAACCCCATCAAAATTCAATACGTCGTTAAAGGCTTTCGCTGTATTCACCGCATCTTGCCCCGTCATAGAATCCACCACGAATAAGGTTTCTTGTGGATTTATGGCGTTATGAATATTTGAAATTTCGGTCATCATCGCCTCATCTACAGCTAAACGCCCCGCGGTATCAATAATAACCACATTGTGTCCGTTTGCTTTTGCATGTGCAATACCTGCTTGCGAAATGGCAACAGGATCTGTATTCCCTCTATCACTAAAAACCTCTACCCCAATTTGATCACCTACAACGTGTAACTGATCTATTGCCGCTGGACGATACACATCACAGGCTACCAATAAAGGTTTTTTAGTTTTTTTATTTTTTAAATAATTGGCCAATTTACCAGAAAAGGTTGTTTTACCAGACCCTTGTAAACCCGACATTAAAATAATGCTTGGTGTACCAGAAAGGTTTAAACCAGCGGCATCGCCACCCATAAGTTCGGTAAGCTCATCTTTAACTAATTTAACCATTAATTGCCCTGGTTGCAGGGTGGTTAAAACGTTTTGACCAAGTGCTTTTTCTTTTACGCGGTTGGTAAACTCTTTAGCTATTTTAAAGTTAACATCGGCATCGAGAAGGGCGCGACGAACTTCTTTTAAAGTTTCGGCTACGTTTACTTCGGTTATGCTTCCGTGACCTTTTAATACGTGTAAGGCTTTATCTAATTTATCGCTTAAATTATTGAACATGGGTTTTTAGTATTCTATTAGCTGTCTGCACATGGCAGCCCGCTATCTTATTAAAAATGAAGTGCAAAAATAACGAAATATTTTTGTTTTTCCTTATCTATTTATTGAAGTTGTTATAAGGATACACTTGACCACTATTGATGGCTACTAATATACTGATAGCCAAAGCAGGTTTAGAATACTAAATACCGTTTTCACAGAAGATTAACCCCTAAAAACATATTAGTTTTTAGGGTTATTTAAAATAACTAATGCCGCGATAACACCTGGCACCCAGCCGCAAAGCCAAAGCAGAAAAACAATGACTATAGAGCCGCAACCTTTATCTAAAACGGCTAATGGGGGACAAATAATTGAAAGTAAAACTCTCCAGAAACTCATAATGATTTGATTTTGATTGATGATTTTAATTATTTGACGTTTTATTTACTGCTTTGTTACACTTTGTTTTAACGTTTGTTTGATGATACAAGAAAGACGACGTATTATGAATAAGCTAACATAAACTTATGTCACTTCGAATGAAATGAGAAGTCGCATAAAATAAATAACGTAAACTTAAACTAGGTTATGAGATTTCTCATAAAAGGCCGAATGACAAACCGTACGGGGATAATACTACATAAAACACAACAAACTTATTACCTCTTTGAATGAAATGAGAAGTTGCATAACCTTGACAACAGAATACTAAGCTACTTTATCTTTAAACAGAATACCTAGATTTTAAAACACGTTCTAAATTGCGCTAGGGATTGAACGGTATGTTTGAGCTCCCCGACCAACGGAAGGGAGCGAGTAGTGAAAGCCCGACCCTTGTGGTAGCGCCCAAAAAAAATAGGGAATTGATAATGTAAAATGGACTATCAAATGTTTATCTTTGTGCCTTTAAAATTTTTAGAGCATTTAGACTATGTCGCAATTATCAGAACAAGAACTTGTAAGAAGAGAGAAATTAGTAAAATTACGCGCTATGGGGATTAACCCATATCCTGCGGATTTATACCCTGTAACACACACATCGAAATCGATAAAACAGGACTTTGTTGAGGAAAAACAGGTGGTTGTTGCTGGTAGATTGATGGTAATAAACATACAAGGAAAAGCATCGTTCGCGCAGTTGCAAGACGGTGAAGGGCGCATACAGGTTTACTTTAACCGTGACGAAATTTGTACAGGTGAGGATAAAACCAAATACAACGATGTCTTTAAAAAACTACTAGATTTAGGTGATTTTGTAGGAATTAAAGGCGAATTATTCAACACGAAAGTGGGCGAAAAAACCATTCGTGTAAAAGATTTCACTTTATTAAGTAAAGCTTTAAAACCGCTGCCTTTACCAAAAGAGAAAGACGGAAAAGTATTTGATGCTTTTACCGATCCGGAATTACGCTACCGCCAACGCTATGCCGATTTAGTGGTGAACCCACACGTGAAAGAGGTTTTTGTTAAGCGTACTAAATTATTTAATGCCATGCGTTCGTTTTTTAACGACGCTGGATATTTTGAGGTTGAAACTCCAGTATTACAACCTATTCCTGGTGGTGCTGCGGCGCGCCCATTTATTACACATCACAACAGCTTGGATATTCCGTTGTATATGCGAATTGCAAACGAATTATACCTAAAACGTTTAATTGTTGGTGGTTTTGATGGAGTTTACGAATTCTCGAAAAACTTTAGAAATGAAGGAATGGACAGAACGCACAACCCGGAATTTACAGCTATGGAAATCTATGTGTCTTACAAAGATTACAACTGGATGATGGATTTTGCTGAACAACTTTTAGAGCATTGTGCTATTGCGGTAAACGGAACGAGTGTAGCTACTTTTGGTGAACATAAAATTGATTTTAAAGCACCTTACGCGCGTGTGACTATGGCGGAATCTATTAAACACTTTACAGGGTTTGATATTACCGGTAAAACTGAAGATGAAATTAGAGCAGCTGCAAAAGGCATGCACATTGAGGTGGATGACACCATGGGTAAAGGAAAATTAATTGATGAAATTTTTGGTGAAAAATGTGAAGGCAACTACATACAACCAACCTTTATTACAGATTACCCTAAAGAAATGAGTCCGTTGTGTAAAGAGCACCGAGACAACCCAGAACTTACCGAGCGTTTTGAGCTTATGGTTTGCGGTAAAGAAATTGCGAATGCTTATTCGGAATTAAACGACCCAATTGACCAACGTGAGCGTTTTGAGCACCAATTAAAACTGGCTCAAAAAGGTGACGATGAAGCTACCGAGTTTATAGATTACGATTTTTTACGTGCCTTAGAATACGGTATGCCTCCAACATCGGGTATGGGAATTGGAATGGATCGTTTAATTATGTTTTTAACCAATAACCAATCGATACAAGAGGTTTTATTCTTTCCGCAAATGCGCCCAGAAAAGAAAGCGCCATCGATTGAATTAAACGACGATGAAAAAGCATTACTTGCCTTAATCCAAAAAGTTGAAAAAATAGATTTAATTGCTTTAAAAACGCAAAGTGGTTTATCGAATAAAAAATGGGACAAAACCATTAAAAGTTTAACTAAAAATAATTTGGCTAAGGTTGAGAAAACCGACGAAGGATTGTTTGTGGAAGCTGTGTAAGTTCCTGCATTTTATAGGATAAAAAAAGCCCGTAATTTCTAATGAGATTACGGGCTTTTTTAACTAACTAACTAATCAACTTTTTTATGAAAAAACTACTAAGGTTAACTACTCCTTAATGTCTACACAAAGAAACGTCCTTAAAACGATAGTATAACCCTTGTTTAGATTTGTTTAACACGCTTTTATTGTTTTTTATGTTTTCTTTATGAGAACGCTTTGCTTTGTGTTAATTTTTTTAAGAATTCACACTCTGTTTTACCCATAAAAAAAGCCCGTAACATCTAACAAGATTACGGGCTTTTTTAATAACTAACTAACTAACTTTTTTATGAAAAAACTTTTAAGGTTAACTACTCCTTAAATTCTCTACAAAGAAACGTCCTTAAAACGATAGTGTACACCTTGTTTAGATATGTTTAACACGCTTTTGTTTTTTTTATATTTTCTTTAAGAACCTTCCTTAGCAGGTGTTAATTTTTTAAGAATATTAAAATATTTACACGCCATTTTGGTCATAAAAAAAGTCCGTAACACCTAAATAGGTTACGGACTTTTTTTATTAATTTTTACTCGACAAATCTTTTTTATTTCTTTTGACGTTTACCTGATTTGTCTCCATCTTTATGGCCTTTTTTACCGCTTTTTCTTTTATTTTTTTTACTAGCAATTTCTTTTTCCCATTTAGCGTATTGGTCATCATTTAAAATCTTTTTCATCTCTGCTTTTTCCGCTATTTTTTTATCAAGCATAGCGTTCATCATTTTTAAATGGTCTTCCTTAGATGGTTTTTCCGCAGTTCCAGCTTCTTTTTTAGCTTTACGCTCCTCCATCATGGCTTTTCTTTGTGTCGCATTTTCTACATTAATTTTGTAGATTTTCTTTTGTTGCCCTTCATCCAAATCTAAAAATAAAGTCATTTTTTTGGTTTGTAAAGTCGCTATTTCTTCAGCAGATAAATTCATCATTTTACCTCCTCTATCCTGGTTTCTAGGTCCACCTTCTTGTCTTTGTGCTGTTGCTTGTAATCCGATAAATGCTAACGCAATAATTATTAATTTTTTCATCTTGTTTATATTTTAATGTTTATTTGCTATTAGGACTTTCACATTTCAAAAAGGTTTAAGAACCATTGGATATTTAACTAGTATTTAACAAAAAAGGCTTCCATTTACGAAAGCCTTTTTAAATATTAATAGTTTGATATGTGACTATTTAGGATCTAAAATTTGATTAATTTGTTCAACCATATCTCTAAGATGAATATTAGTAATGGCATTTCTAGAGCCAATACGCGAGCGTATTAAACTTCTTAAAGTCGTTAATTCGGCACGTGAAATCGCATTAATATCCGAACTACTTTTGCTGTTCATTAAATAAGCTAGTCTATTAATGTGTTCTCGTTGTAAATTACGTTTGTAAGTATCCACATTTTTTCCTGAGTTTAATTCTTTCCAAATCCCATTTCTTAGGTCACGCATCATAGTTGTAAGCTTGTAAGCGTTATTTCCATTTAGCGATTCATTTTCAATCATTCTTTTCAGTCTCGACGTGCTCAAAATACTATTTAAAGTTTTAGTTTGCGCCCCGTTAATACGTTCTATAATACCCGACGATTGAATCTTATCGTTAATTTCTGCGCTAATTAACCATTTAGGAGTTTCAAACAATTGATCGTTTATAAAAAGTAACGATTCCTTTTGACGATTTTTGTCAACATGACTATAAACAGCGCCTTCCTGATCGGCAGTTTTATAATTTTCATAAATACCACCAATATTGCTTGACACGTGCCCCATATATCTTTTAAATTGAGAAAACACATGGCTGTACATGGTTTTTAAATCTTCGTAATCTGAAGTGTTTTTGGTGGTCCAATCTATTAAATTTGGCACCACCCGCTTTAAGTTTTTAATACCATAAGTACTTGCTAAAACGGCATCATCACCTAAATCTTCGGTTTGCGAACTTGGATCTATGGTTTCACGTTGTTGTTTACCAAATCGATAAAGCGGATCGCCATCATGTGCCATAATCCAGCTATCTAAAGTTTCTTTTTCTTCTTCAGCTGTTTTATCTAAAATAGGCTTATATCCCCAAGCAATGGCATACTTATCATAAACACCAATATTTGGAAATAAAGACACCCCCACATCCTCGGGTTGTGCGATATAATTGAAACGCGCATAATCCATAATAGAAGGCGCTGTTCCATATTTTTTAGTAAATTCTGGATCGCGTAAATCTTCTACTTTATAAGCAGAACTACTCCCCATATTATGAGGTAACCCTAAAGTATGACCAACTTCGTGAGAGGATACAAAACGAATAAGTTCTCCCATAACTTCATCGGTAAATTCTGAATTTTGAGCATCTTTGTTCACGGCAGCTGTTTGAGTAAAAAACCAACCATTTACCAAACTCATAACATTGTGATACCAGTTGATATCCGATTCTAAAATTTCACCAGACCTAGGATCGCTAACATGCGGTCCATTAGCATTTGGAATTGGAGATGCTAAATAACGCACTACGGAATACCGTACATCTTCTGGCGTCCATTCTGGATCTTCTTCCACGCTTGGTGGATCTTTAGCGATTATAGCATTTTTAAATCCGGCGGCTTCAAAGGCTGCTTGCCAATCTTCAATCCCTTGTTTTATATATTTCCTCCATTTTACAGGAGTTGCTCTATCAATATAATAAACAATTTGTTTTTTAGGTTCAACAAGTTCCCCTCGTTTAAATTTCTCAATATCTTCATCTTTTACCTCAAGTTTCCAACGGTCTAAATAAGTGACTTTTTTACTTTTTTGAGCCTCTAAACCATAATCGATTTGACTACTTGTAAACCACCCCACACGTTTATCAAAATACCGGCGTTTCATAGGTGTTTTAGGAAGTAAAATCATAGAATTATTCATTTCAACACTAATTGTTCCTGTACTAGAATTCGATGGTGGGTTTCCTGAATAATACGTTTTCACATGACGTGCTTCAATATTTAGCGGGTAACTTTTTATAGATTCTATAAAAGATTTACTATCGTCTAAGCGCGTAACTTTATATTGCTTTTTAGTACTAACGCTTAAACCAAGGGAGTTTACATCTTTTTTATACAAATTAGTAACATCTATAACGGTTGCTGTTGAATCTTTGCTAAATGCTTTAATAGGAAACGTATATAAAACAGGTTCAAAATTAGAATTTACTACGGCTTCATGAACAGGTAAAGATGGGTTTGCAACCACTTTATTGGATACCACACGAAGTAACACCTTTTTATCTTTTACTTGCCAACGTAATACTTGTGTGTTTTCTTTTCCGCCACCAAACCCAAGTCCGCTTGCCGTTTTTGCTATTCGAGTCACCATGAGCATTTCTCTACCGAAAAGAGAATCTGGTATTTCGTATAAATATTTATCGTCTATTGTGTGAATTTTAAAAAGACCTTGGTCTGTTTTTGCATCTTTAGTAATAACTTTACTGTATGGCTGAATTTGTTGCTTTTTAAGTTTATCTGCTTTTTCTTTTTTAGCGAGCATGGCTTTTTTTTCAGCATTTGCTTCGGCTGTCTTTTTTGTAGAATTACAAGACAGTATTATTGTTGTTAGAAACAATAATAGTAATTTGGTTGTTTTTTTCAATGTAATTAGAACTTTTGGTTAATTGCGTGAAAGTATTTAATTTATAAAAAATTATCAGTTTTTAAAGCAAAATTTAACGAAATTTTAGTTAAATTTTCTTAAAAGATGATTTTTCACTAATCAAATACAGGAATTTTAATGTTAAACCCTGTTTGAAAATCAGGAGCGTTATTTACCAAAAAATCTTCTTTTATATAAAATGAGAGCTGTAAGTTAGGCTTCCCGTAGGTGTATATAAAATCCCAATTGATTAAAGTTTTATAAAGTGTAGTAATCCCGTTCTGCCAGCCTCCATTTATTTCTTCCCATTTTCCTATAAGACGGAAATAATCCGTTTCTTCTTTTTTAAAATATCGGGATTGCAATTGATAATTAACACCAAAAGCATGATAATGCCCCTTGCCGTTGTATTTGGTAATTTCAATGGCACTTTCGGCGGTTGCTATGTATGCATTATTACCCAAATCTATATTATTTTTAAAATTTATTACATTTTTGCGTAAAAGATTTGTGCCAATCGCTATTTGGAGTTGATATCTATTTTTTAAATCAATTTTTTTCACTGCATTAACGGAAACCCCAACATCTACCGATGTATTATATTTTGAAGTATTTAAACCTAAATGACTCCCAAAATTAATAAAAATCTTCCGCGTTTTATTAATTAAGAACTCTGGATAATAATGATGATTCAATTCAATACCTCCAATAAAAAAGTCGTTATTATCAAACTCTAAAACGTTTCCGTTTCTATCGGTGTATTTAAAATTAACTTGATTTAACCCGTAATAACGTCGTCCATAAGG
This sequence comes from Algibacter pacificus, assembly GCF_008033385.1. Classification (GTDB taxonomy): domain Bacteria; phylum Bacteroidota; class Bacteroidia; order Flavobacteriales; family Flavobacteriaceae; genus Algibacter; species Algibacter pacificus. The sequence goes on from NZ_VOGY01000008.1 coordinate 77,555, forward strand.
ATCTTCACTTTTAATAACATCACTATGAAACCATTCAATACTTTCATCGCTAGTAAGTGGTGAAAACGGATATTTCCCTTTAGTAATTAGATAAGAACGTAACGATAAATTTAATTCGTGATATTTAGATACAGGTAGGGTTAAACTTGGACGAAATTCTTTAATAACTCCATCAACTACAATATTGATGTAATCGGCTGGGGTGGTTTCTTGATTAATAAAATAAAATGTACGATCATGCCATTTTATTTGGCTTAACCGTTCTCTTGTTTCGGGATCTTTAGGTAAATAAGCTTCTACGAAAGGATGGAAAGAATTGCCGCTAGATAAATTAAAACTAAATGTTGCTTTTTGTAGAACCTTAAGTTTAAAATTGGTTGATATTCTAGAACTAAATATGCCAAAATGATGTGTTGCTAAATGATTTGGACTATCTATACCATTTTTAAGAATTATACTATCGTTTTGCTGCGCTTTTATAAAAAAACAACTTAGAAAACAGATAATTAAAACAATCATTTTATTCATTACACAAATGTAAATAAAGTAATTAAAAGTGTCACATAATTTTATTTAGGATGGCTTAAAAAACTTGAACACGTTTTAAAATGGCAACCTATAAATTTGCATCTAACTTTTTGGATTATTCTCGGAAATTTCAATACAAAACCTTTTGCGAATAAGAATGGAGAACATTCCTGTACCAGAAATATACTAAGGCATTGGTTGGTTTTTGACCGTTAGAGCCATTGTACTATTTATAATTGATCTATGCAATGCCGATTTACTTTTAAGTGAAAAAGGTTTTTTGCAGTATGACATATTTACTAAATTTATTTGCAATTATTGCTGTTCAAGAAAACACTCGAGATGTTCAATTTTTTGATAATACTCCAAAGAAAACGAAATCTTTATGAGACCTGCTATTTGCAAACAAAACACATACATTTTTTAAGCTCAAACCCCACTTATTTTCTTAAAAAATTAACACCTCTCACTGCAATTTCTTAAAGAAAATATAAAAAACAACAAAAGCGTGTTAAACAAATCTAAACTAGATTAATGATTTCGTTTTTTGGGTGTTTCTTTGTATAGAATTTAAGGAGTAGTTAACCTTAAAAGTTTTTTTTCATAAAAGTTAGTTAGTTAGTTAAAAAAGCCCGCAACCCTATTAAAGGTTACGGGCTTTTTTTTGTTAATGACATCAAAGCAACAAAAAAGCACATATCTTAAATTAGACATGCGCTTTTTGTTTTAAAATAAACGGACCTAAATCCATGTCGTTTTATTAAAACCTTACAAAGTTTTAGCAACGGCATCTACGGCTGCAATAGTAAAATCTAAATCCTCATAACTTAAAGCATCGGTAATAAACCAGGTTTCAAAAGCGCTTGGCGCAATATAAACGCCTGCCTTTAGCAATCCGTGAAAGAACGCTTTAAACGTATCATTATTTCCTTTTGCAGCGGTTTTAAAATCGACAACTTCACCTTCACTAAAATGAACAGAAATCATAGATCCTATTCTATTGATACTGTGCGTTATATTATTTTTAGTTAACACTTTAGTAATCCCTTCATGTAAATAAGCTGTTTTTTCGGCTAAGCTAGAAAAAGTTTCAGGCTTATTATTTAATTCCGTTAACATGGCTAAACCAGCTGCCATAGCAAGTGGATTCCCACTTAATGTTCCTGCTTGATACACAGGACCAATGGGTGCTAAATAATCCATAATTTCATTTCTACCGGCAAAAGCACCAACAGGCAAACCACCTCCAATTACTTTTCCGAAACAAACAATATCTGCATTAATGTTAAATAATTCTTGGGCGCCGCCTTTCGCTAAACGAAATCCTGTCATCACTTCATCTAAAATCAGTAAAATATTGTTAGCATTACAAACCGTTCTCAATGCTTGTAAAAAACCATTTTTTGGAGGAATACAGCCCATATTTCCAGCAACTGGTTCAATAATAATACAAGCGATTTCATTTTTATTCGCTTCAATTAATGCTTTTACATTTTCAATATCATTATAATTCGCCAGCAAAGTATCTTTTGCGGTACCTTTTGTAACACCCGGACTGTTTGGTGTTCCAAACGTACTAGCACCACTCCCCGCTTGAATTAAAAAAGAATCGGAATGCCCGTGATAACAACCTGAAAATTTAATTATTTTATCTTTTCCTGTATAGCCACGCGCTAGTCTTACGGCACTCATACAAGCCTCGGTTCCAGAATTCACAAAACGTATTTTATCAATATTAGGCACCATAGATACTGCTAATTCTGCAATTTGCGTTTCTATTTCGGTTGGCATTCCAAAGGAAGTTCCTTTTTTAGCTTTTTCAACTACAGCTTTTACCACAGGTTCGTGTGCATGCCCTAAAATCATGGGACCCCAAGAATTAATATAATCTATTAATCGGTTACCATCTTCATCATACAAATATGCCCCTTTAGCTTCTTTTACAAAAATTGGAGTTCCACCAACGCCATTAAACGCTCTAACCGGAGAATTTACACCACCCGGAATCACTTTTTCTGCCTCTGCAAATAAGGCACTACTTCGTTTATAAATCATATTTTTTAATTTAGACTCACTTGTAATTTTTGTCCTATTTTTATTGTATTATCTTCTAAATTATTCAGTTTTTTAAGTCGATCTACTGTTATATTATTCTTTTTAGATATAGAATAAAGCGTATCACCAGGAACGACTACATGTATCACTTTTTGAGTGATGTCTCGCGTTACCCTAGCCCTAGATTTCCCGGAACTTTTATCATAATCATGCAAATCATAACGCTCTATTAAACTTATTAATTTAGATGGGTATTTTGGATCGGTAGCATATCCCGCAGCTTTTAGCCCTTTTGCCCAACCTTTATAGTCTGTTTTTTTTAGTTTAAATAATTTAGAATAACGGCTACGTTCGGTTAAAAACAGGGAGTGATCGCGAAAGGAATTTCTAACATCATCATATTTTCTAAAACATTCCTGTGCCGCATCATCATCGTGGTAAATTCTATCGCCATCCCACTCGTGGCATTTAATTCCAAAATGATTATTAGCTTCGGTTGCTAATCGTCCATTTCCAGATCCCGATTCCAGAATTCCTTGCGCCAAAGTAATACTAGCAGGTATATTATAACGTTGCATTTCGGCTATAGCCACATCAGCATAGGTAATGATATACGTTTCGGTAGAGCTGCGTTTTCTAGGTTTTACTACTGGAACGCTAACCTCTTCGGCTTCCTTTTTTTTAGTCACCACTTTTTCCGTCCTTACTTTTCGTGCCTTTTTGTTTGCTACAGCTTTTTTCGATTTACAGCTAAACAACATCGCTCCAACACATAATATCAGTAATATCCTTTTCATTCTTTATTCAATTAACGGTAATTTTTTCTTTTTTAAATTCATATTCATTCCCGGGATACCTTGAAGCCCTCCCGTATGAATGGCTAATATTTTTGAACCTTTTGGGAATTGTTTTTTTTCAATTAAATCGAAAATCCCAAACATCATTTTTCCAGTATACACAGGATCTAACTGAATGTTATTTTCTGTTTTAAATCGATTAATAAAACTTATTAATTCTACATTTATTTTAGCATAGCCCCCAAAATGATAATCGAAAATTAACTTCCAATGATTTTTTTTTGCAAATTTACTAATATCTTGTTGTAAAAAGTCTCCTTTTAACGCGGGAAAACCTAAAACCTGTTGATTTGGCTTGGATTTATTAATAAGTCCAGAAATTGTACCACCAGTTCCTACGGCACAGCATATATAATCGAACGCTTCATCACTAGCAGTTAAAATTTCCTCACAACCTTTAACCGCTAAGGCATTGGTTCCCCCTTCTGGAATAGTATAAAAATCCTGAAACTCTTCCTTTAAATTATTTAGAAAATCATCGGAAATTTTATTTCTATAAACCTCTCGCGACACAAACTTAAATTGCATACCGCATTGTTGAGCGTAATTTAACGTGGGATTACTTTCAATTTTATCAAACAATTCCTCACCACGAATAACACCAATAGTTTTAAAGCCCAATAGTTCGCCAGCCGATGCCACCGCTGCAATATGATTGGAATAGGCGCCACCAAAAGTAAGCAACGTTTTAAAGCCTAACTTTTCGGCTTCAAATAAGTTATATTTAAGTTTTCGGTATTTATTCCCTGAAACAAAACCATGGATTGCGTCTTCCCGTTTTAAGTAGACTTCTACGCCGTTACTATTCGGAAAATGTAATCGCTGATTAACGCTATTTTCGAGTTGAAAAATCATAGTTTCAAAGATACTTTAAAAAACTCCAAAACAGACGCTGATTTAAATATTGTAAATCCTTTTCATTTAAATAAGCTTCTTTTTCAAATGAAATATTTCTATAAGCTAAATGCCATTTTTTGTATCTCATTAAACCATATAAAAACTCCAAAACATACCATATATAAAAGGGTACAATTAACAATTCCAGCTGTTGTTTTAAATGAATTCTTTCATGGTTAAGCAATACTTTATCTGCTTTTAACGTTCTCTTTTTCAAGAATACAAAGGGAAAAATAGTGATTCCAGCATAGCCTTTTGGTACCAAATATTTCGAAATAAAAATCATACTTTAACAGCAACAAAAATCAATCCAATTTATGATAATTTTAGAAATCCCTAATTGCATTTTACATTATCTTTGTAAAATATGAAAAAAATTATCCCCATTGAAGACGGTGATTTTTACTGGACTCCCGAAGGCTATCGTTGTTTTACAGCACAATACTTATTAAAAAGAGAATATTGTTGCGAAAGTGGGTGTAGACATTGCCCATACGGATTTAATAAGAATACTAATTCTGTTAAAAAATAAAAAACCAATGATAAACCATTTAACTTGGTATGATTATTGCAACTTTAAAAAACATTAAAACAACCTAAATAATTGATTTTAAGTTGAACATTGAAAACACTAAACTCCCTTCCTTATGAAAACATTTTTAAAAACATTACCATTTTTAGCTTTGTTACTAGTGGTAACATCGTGCAGCACGGTTAAAGTAGCTGCAGATTATGACAAAGACGCTAATTTTAAAAACTATAAAACCTTTGCTTTTTTTAAAACAGGTATTGATAAGGCTGAAATTAGTGATTTAGATAAACGCCGTATTTTACGCGCTATAGAAGCCGAGCTTATTGCTAAAGGTTTCACCAAATCGGAAAACCCAGACTTATTAATTAGCCTATTTACAAAAGCCAACCAACGCGTTGATGTTTACAACAATTCTTGGGGTATGGGCGCCTGGGGTTGGGGAGGCTACGGTCCTGGTTGGGGCTGGGGATGGAATACCCCACCAAGTATATCGACCTCTACTCAAGGTGTTTTATACATAGATTTAATTGATGCCAATAAAAAAGAATTAGTTTGGCAAGGTATGGGTACCGGCTACTTAAGCAGAAATATGGAAAAGAAAGACGAACGCATTAAAGAGTTTGTTTCGGAAATTATGATGAAATATCCTCCAGAAGCGAGTAAATAATTTTTAAAAAAGGCGGTTCAAAAATTTTGAATCGCCTTTTTTATTTTACAATAAATAGGGCTTGGCGTGGCCATTATCTAAAAGCCACTGATTAAGATCCAAACCATTCTCTAAAACAATATTGGCTAAATAACGCCCGTACTTCCCTTGTTTATCTTTGTAAGACCGGATCGTGACTTCTTTATCCAAAATCATTTCGCGCACAATATCTCTTACTTTTTTTCCTTCCACTTTTTCATCACCACGCATTTCTGGGGTATCAATACCATACAGACGTAATTTCATTTCTTGAGTGTGTAAAAATCCTAAATCGACTAAAGCCGTAACCGTATCACCATCATAAACAGCAATAATTTTTGCTTTATAAGTATACATATTTTATAGTTTTATAAAAATTAGATTTACATTCCAGAAATTTTGTGAGTATTACAACTGTACTATCTAAAGCGTTTTAATGTTTTTTTAGTGAACTTACTAAGCACTAATTTTCCACTAATTTTAGCCCGTTCACTTAATAAATCGTCCCAATGATTGGTACCTTCCCAAATCACATTTTTCATTTCTTTTAGTGCTTCAGGATTATACCCTGCCAGTTTTTCGGCTAAATTTTTAACCGAAGCGTCCAATTCTTCAGTAGTATTAAACACTTCAGAAAATAACCCTTTTTCCTTAGCAAATTCCGAAGAAAAAAAAGTTTCCGCATCTATGGTCATTTGCGCCATGGCGGTTTTACCAATACGCCTAGAAACCGCTGGCTCAATAACAAACGGCCCAATACCAATACTAAGTTCACTCAATTTAATAGCAGCATATTGAGTTGCTAAACAATAATCGGTTGCAGCAGCTAAACCCAAGCCACCACCAACACTTTTGCCTTGCACCCTACCAATAATAAGTTTGGGGCATTTTCGCATGGCATTTATCACATTTGCAAAACCCGAGAAAAACTTAAAACCAGCCTCCTCGTCTTCAATAGTTATAATTTCATTAAAACTCGCTCCGGCACAAAACGTTCTATCGCCTCCACTTTTTAAAACAATGACGTTTATAGCCTTATTTTCACCTGCACTTTTTATGGTTTGTGCCAATAATTCCAGAATATCGCTTGGCATGGAGTTTCTATTTGGATGATAAAACTCAATATATCCAACCTTATTCTCAATATTCAACCTAACGTATGCTTCCATTTTATTTCGTAAATTAATGTATGAATATACATAAAATTATTAAGTAACAGTAGTTACATGGCTTTAATAAAATATAAAGATATTTGCAGAAATAAATATAAAAAATGGGATTATTAGATTTTCTTTTTGGAGATAAAAGCAACACAATAAACGAGTTTAAAGACAAAGGTGCCGTAATAATTGATGTACGCACACCGGGGGAATTCCAGCAAGGCGCAATTCCGGGGTCTAAAAACATACCGTTACAAACGCTGAACACCAAAATTGCCTATATAAAAAAATTAAACAAACCAGTAATTACCTGCTGTGCCAGTGGCATGCGTTCTGCTAATGCTGCTAGTATTTTAAACAGAAATAATATAGAAGCAACCAATGGTGGCGGTTGGCAAAGTTTACAGAGAAAACTATAATTTTATATCCAATAACGCTTCGGTTTTGGTAATTGGCATGCTATTATACTGCAAGGTCCAACCTAAAGAATTGGTTAAAATATAGAATTTTGAAAGCTCGCTCATTAAACGGTTTTGAGCATTATTTTTTAAGTCGGAAGCCTCAATTTTTTTATCTAAAGATTGTTTTACAATGGTTTTTATATCATTATAATCTTTAGCTTCAAAGGGGTTTAAAAAATCGGATTGAATATCATAATACTCAAAATCGGGGCTAATTTTTATTTCTTCCTTCGGAATACTTAAAATTGTAAGTGTTTTGGTAGCTTCATCTATTTGAAATTCAATTTTACTTAAATCATATGCAATAGTAACATCGGCATTTACAACGACTAACGCCTTTTTTTCTGAAGTAAAATAATCTCCAAAAATTTCTTTGGAGTTTTTGTAGTTGAAAACTTCGCTAAAATGCCCTTCGGTAACAATAAGCTTTCCAACATTTTTTATTTGTTCTTGGATAAGCGCAGAACTTTCTTGAAGCACGATTTTATCATCCTGCTTTTCCCCACAATACTTAAAAGTAAACAAGACAACTAAAGTAATAATAACACCAAATAGAATTTTTCGCATAGTGCTAAAATAAAAAAACATCAGTTTGCTTCGACATATGAAGCCTAAACTAATGTAATTTATATTAACAATTGCTAACGGTACAAATATAAAACTCTTATTTGTTGCCAACGTTACATAAAAGTTACCGTTATTTTAAATAAAAAAACGGTACTTTTAATATATTTTACTATTATTAAATCAAAACATGATATCAGGAAATTGTAGTTGAAGCCTATTTTTTTTATCTTCTAAATTTTCAAGAAATTTTGAATGCGCTTCAGAATTTGGGTTAAACGGTCTATGCTGTATTCCCTTTTGAACCACATCAACTTCCTTCATAATTTTTAAAGTTTTATTTGAAATCCAAACCAACTGAAACTTTTCCCAAATATAATTGATCGCTGTCGAATTTGGATGAATCATATCTTCGGCATAAAAACGATAATCTCGAAGTTCATCCATCATAATTTCATAAGAAGGAAAATAATATGTTCTAGAAGCTAACACCTGATGGATAGCTGTTAATAAGTGTGATTTACTTTGCGTATTTTCCACAAAACCATCTTTAATATGGCGCACTGGAGATACTGTAAAAATGATTGTTGCATGAGCATTCACACCTCGAATTTGCGCTAAAATATGTTTTAGCGAATCCCTAATCTCCTCAACTGTTAGTATGGTTTTTGTAAATTTTTTCTGTGGTATTTTATGGCAGTTTGCAACCGTTTTATTCTTTTCAATATAATTATAAACCCAAGCGGTGCCTAATGTAATTATAATATGAGATGCATTTTTTAATTGATTTCTCGTACATTCAATTTGACTATTAAGTTTATCTATTAATCCCTCTTTAGTCGCATCACTTAATTTTGAATGCGCATCGAAACAATGCCATTGTTCATTATGAAAAAACACATCTTTTTCTGAATATATTTTATGCTGAATAACATGTTCAATTAAGGTTTCAATAGCTTTTGGGTGAAACAATATCCCGAAAGGATTCTGATAATTTTGAAACTTAAAATACTGTAATTTTTCACTCATATTTTCAGAAAAACAAGACCCAAACAAAAGTGTTTTAGAATTATAATCTATTTGATTATGTTCTTCGGGAAATAAAGGTATTTGAGTTTGCAGTTTCATAAAACATCATAATTCAATCTTCCAAAAATAAGGATTAATCCACAAACCTTATATTTTAGTTCATTAAAAAAAACTACATTTGTTTAACAAAAACACAAATACCTTGAACGAAATTAAAAACAAATTTAGTATTAAAGATCTTGAAAATCTTTCAGGAATAAAAGCACACACAATACGAATTTGGGAAAAACGATATAACTTATTAACACCTAAACGTAGCAAAACCAATATTAGGTATTACACCACGGCCAGTTTAAAAAAATTACTAAACATTGTTTTACTAAAAGACAACAATTACAAAATTTCTAAAATTGCCGAAATGCCGGCCGATGTTATTCAAGACACTGCTAGAGAATTAGCCCATAAAAAAGGACAAACGCAACATGCTTTTCAGGAGTTTAAACTATCAATGCTTCAGTTCGATAGCGCTTTATTTAACGCTACATATGCTAAATTGCTGCAACAATACAGCTTTAGCGAAATTATGAACACTATTTTTATACCACTGCTTAACTTTGTTGGATTGCTATGGCAAACCAGCACATTACTTCCTGCTCACGAGCATTTTATATCAAATTTAATTACGCAAAAAATATTAGTAGAAACAGAAAATCTTTCGACTACAAACCTAAATTCTACAGTAACCTACGTCTTGTTTTTACCAGATAACGAAATTCACGAAATTGGCTTACTCTATGCCAATTACACCCTTTCACTTAAAGGGTTTAAAACCATATATTTAGGGCGAAGTTTACCGCTAGATAATTTAAAATCTTTTTTGGAAAGCGATTCGAAAATGCAATTTATCACATCAATAACCATTAGCCCATCGCTAGATTTAATACAAGGCTATTTTAATGAGCTAGACACACTCTTATCTCAAAAAAAACATAGCCTTTTTGCAGCAGGCACAAAACTTAAAACTCTGGAAGAAAACAGGTTTAAATCTAATATTAAATTGTATCCTTCTATAGTATCATTGTTAAAAGCTATTTGATTTATTTATTTTGTTTAACTTTTTTACTATATTTGTTAAACAAAATGAAAAAACACATATACATAATCGGTTCCGGATTTTCAGCACTATCAGCATCATGCTACTTAGCTAAGGCCGGATACAGCGTTGAAATACTTGAAAAAAACGCTCAAATTGGAGGCAGAGCGCGCCAATTAAAAAAAGAAGGTTTCACTTTCGATATGGGCCCCACCTGGTATTGGATGCCCGATGTTTTTGAAAAATTCTTTTCTGATTTCGGAAAAAAACCATCAGATTACTATGCACTCGAAAAACTAGACCCTGCTTATAAGGTTTATTTTGAAGATGGTACGGCGATTACAATTCCAGGAACTCTTAAAGAAATTTACGAACTTTTTGAACGTGAAGAAAAAGGAAGCGCTAAACATTTAAAAAACTTTTTAAAATCAGCAAAGTATAATTATGATGTTTCAATTAACGATTTGGTTTACAGACCCGGCGTATCTCCGTTAGAATTAATAACACCAACAACAATAAGTAAAATAACACAATTCTTTTCAACCATAAGAACCGAAGTTAGAAGGCATATTAAAAGTTCTAAATTAATAGAAATTCTAGAATTTCCTGTATTATTTTTAGGTGCAAAGCCCAGTAATACGCCAGCTTTTTATAACTTTATGAATTATGCCGATTTTGGACTTGGTACTTGGCACCCAAAAGGCGGTATGTTTAACGTTGTTGATGCTATGATAGAACTAGCTAAAAGCTTAGGAGTTACCTTTACTACAAATGCAAATGTTGATGGCTTTACTGTAAATAGACAAAACCAAATAACAAGCATTAGTATTAATGGCATGTATACACCAGCAAAACTTGTTTTAAGCGGTGCCGACTACCACCACACAGAAAGCTTGCTACCAAAACAATTTCGTCAATATTCGGAAAAATATTGGGATAGCAAAGTCTTTGCTCCTTCATCTTTATTATTTTATGTTGGGTTTGATAAAAAACTAGAAAATATATGCCATCATACTTTGTTTTTTGACACCGATTTCGATATCCACGCTAAAACCATTTACGACACGCCAAGTTGGCCAAAAGAACCTTTATTTTATGCCAGTTTCCCTTCGGTTACCGATGACTCTTTTGCCCCAAAACACAAAGAAGCAGCTACATTTTTAATTCCGTTAGCGCCAGATTTAGAAGATACTCCAGAGTTAAGGGAGAAATATTTCAATATCATTATTAAAAGATTAGAATCTTTAACAAACCAAAACGTTACAGACCATATATTATTCAAAGAAAGCTTTTGTGTTAACGATTTTAAAGAAGACTATAATTCATACAAAGGTAACGCTTATGGCTTAGCCAATATATTAACACAAACCGCCTTTTTAAGACCTAAAATAAAAAGTAAAAAGGTGAACAACTTGTACTTTACTGGGCAATTAACAGTCCCTGGACCAGGAGTTCCGCCTGCTTTAATTTCCGGAAAAATAGCTTCTAACTTAATCTTAAAAAACGACAACTATGAAACACTTATTTGATGAAGTTTCTTACTCTTGTAGTAAGTTGGTAACTAAAAAATATAGCACTTCGTTTTCTTTAGCTACAAAAATGTTGTCGCCAAAAATACGTTCGGCTATTTATAACATTTATGGCTTTGTCCGTTTTGCAGACGAGATCGTAGACTCTTTTCATGATTTTGACAAAGAAAGTTTATTAAATAAATTTGAAGCAGATTACTATAATTCAAAAGAAGAAGGCATTAGCTTAAACCCTATTTTAAACGCTTTTATACACACAGTAAACGCTTATAAAATTCCAGATCACTTAATACAGGCTTTTCTAAAAAGTATGCGTGCCGATTTACACAAAACCGAATACCATACTGATGAAGAATACAAAGCCTACATATATGGCTCTGCCGATGTGGTAGGATTAATGTGTTTAAAAGTATTTGTAAATGGAAACGACGAACAATATGAAGATTTAAAAGAAGCCGCCAAACGTTTAGGGTCGGCATTTCAGAAAGTAAATTTCCTAAGAGACTTAAAGGATGATATTAACGTTTTAAACCGTTCGTATTTTCCAAATATCAATTTGAAAGAATTAGACGCTATTTCTAAAAACATCATTATACAAGATATTGAATCGGATTTTGAATTTGCTTATAAAAACGGTATCTTAAACCTTCCTATTGAGGCTAAATTTGGGGTGTATATGGCATATAGATATTACAGAAAGTTATTAAAGAAACTAAAAAACACGCCATCATCAAAAATCATCAACACTAGGATTAGAGTGTCAAACCCTATGAAAATAAACCTTCTAGCTAGGAGTTACGTAAAATATAAACTAAATTTAATGTAATGTATTTTCTATGTGTTTTACTGTTTTTATTTCAAAACAACACACCAAAATACGTTATTGAATACCATGATATAACGAGTAAAAACAAGGAATTAGCATTTATTACAAAATACAAAAAGAACACCACAGTAAGTATACAAGCCTATGTAATTTCCTTAGAAATGAAACAAGCAGAATACAAACATTTTCCTTGGCAAAAATTAAATATTTTTAATAAAGGTAAACAAAAGCTTGAACGGCTTATTAGTAAAAACAAAACCAATGCCGATTTACGCTATGTGCGTTTAGTTATCCAAGAGCAGTTACCAAAACTATTAAACTATAACTCTGAAATTGAAAATGACAAATTGTTTTTATCAGAATTATTAAAAATAACAGACCGTACCGATTATTTAGATCCGTACATTAAAAATAACACAACGTTATGATTATTTTATTCTTTGTATTAATCACTCTAATCACTTTCATAATTATGGAAGGAGTTACTTGGTGTACACATAAATACATTATGCATGGGTTTGGCTGGGTGCTACATGCCGACCACCACCAACCTGGATACCCACATGTTTTTGAAAAAAATGACGCTTACTTTATCATATTTGCAACACCAAGTATTCTATTATTCTTTTTTGGAATTCGTCCGGAACTGAACTATTTATTTTTTATTGGCCTCGGGATTTTATTATACGGTATTGCCTATTTCTTAATTCACGATGTATTAATCCACCGACGATTTAATTGGTTTAAAAACACGAAAAACTGGTACTTACGCGGCTTAAGAAAAGGACATAAAATACATCATAAACATCTAGATAAACCAGATGGCGAATGTTTTGGAATGCTTTTCGTGCCTTTAAAATATTTTAAAAAGGTACAATAATGTCATACTTATATCTCATATTAAATTTAGGGAGTTTAAGCATTCCCTTGCTATATAGCATCTTTGAAAAAAAATTTCATTTTATTCAATATGCCAAAATAGCGTTTATTAGTATTTTAATAATGGCCGTACCTTTTATAATTTGGGACGTGCTTTTTACAAAATTTGGTGTTTGGGGTTTTAATAACAGTTATCATTTACCAATATCACTTTTAGGAATACCCATAGAAGAATGGTTGTTTTTCTTTTGCATCCCCTATGCTTGCCTGTTTACACATGAAGTTTTAACCTATTATTTACCAAATTTTAAACTCTCTAAATCAGCAACCATAATTAGTGGAATATTAGTTCTAATTTTAATTTTTGTATTGTTATTGTTCCATTTAGGAAAATGGTACACAACCATAAATTTCACTTTTTTCATATTGCTTTTAACCTATAGTTTAAAATATCACTTAGAAGTTTTACAACGTTATTTTTTGAGTTTTCTCATTATTTTAATCCCTTTTCTAATTGTGAATGGCATACTTACAGGAAGTTTTATAAGCGAACCCGTTGTTTGGTATAACAACAATGAAAACTTAGGTTTTAGAATATTTACCATACCTTTTGAAGATGTTTTTTACGCCTTCAACTTATTGTTTTCAATTCAATTAATTTTCAACTATTTAAAACAAAACACACATGAAAAACAATAAAATAGTACGATTTCTAATCTTTCTTTGTGTTAATTTTTTAGCCTTAGGTATCGGGGTTTGGTTAATGCAAAACGGACCACAATCGGCTTGGTATATGGAACTAAACAAGGCCCCATGGACACCAGCAGGTTGGGTGTTTGGCGTGGCATGGACCTCCATAATGGTTGCCTTTGCCATATACATGACGGCTTTAAGCTTTAAGTTTCCATTTGCACACAAACCGATCATAAAGCTATATGCTTTACAATGGATTTTAAATGTGTTATGGAATTTACTATTTTTTAACCAGCACCTCACAGTAGTCGCTTTAATATCCATAACCGCCTTATGGTTACTCATTGGCTACTTGACATTTAAATACTTAAAAACCGTAAAGTATTACAGCCTATTTATACTTCCATATTTAATATGGATGACTATTGCAACAAGCTTAAACGCCTACATTGTATTCAACAATTAAAACAAAAAACATGGCACGAAAAAAAAATATGACCGCAGAAAAAATAATCGACCTGTATATGTCGACACTATTACTAGAAAACGAAATCCCAAAAACTGTTTATGCATTCGCTCATGCCAATAACTTTGAAGAAAGCGAATTCTATAAATATTTTGGCAGTTTCGAGGTTTTAGAAAAACAAATATTCTCACTCTTTTGTGAAAACACCATAGCCATGCTCATGGAAAATGAAGACTATGCAACCTACACACCTATAAATAAATTACTCAGTTTTTATTATACCTTTTTCGAAATGCTTAACGCCAATCGATCTTTTGTATATTTAAAATTAGCTCAAAATAAAAATAAATTAGACGCTTTAAAACTATTATCTAAACTCCGCGTCACCTTTTTAAAGTATATAGAAGCCGAAATTTATGAACAAACTATAGATTTAAAGAACAAAACATTAAACTCAATATCGAAAAAAGGCGTGAACGAAACCGCCTGGGCACAACTCCTATTCACTATGCAATTTTGGATTGAAGACACATCGCCTAATTTTGAGAAGACCGATATTTTTATTGAAAAATCAGTCCAAGCCAGTTTCGATTTAAAAAACATAAAACCATTAGAAAGTGTTTTAGACTTTGCTAAGTTTTTATGGAAAGAAAAAACGATGTCAACATGAAAACAATAGATAAAATACCCACATCCAAAATACAACGTGCCTCTAAATTAGTAAGCACCGGCCTTAAAGTGGGGGTTAATTACGCCAAATATTATGGTGAAAAAATGGTAAAAACCGAAGCTGAAGCTAAAGATAATTTAAACGAATCTAACGCTACAGATATTTACGATGGATTAAAAAACCTGAAAGGCTCTGCTCTAAAAGTAGCACAAATGCTTAGTATGGAAAAAAACATACTGCCAAACGCCTATGTTGAAAAATTCTCATTGTCGCAATTTTCGGTACCACCACTATCAGCGCCATTAGTAGCAAAAACATTCAAAAAATACTTTGGAAAAATACCCACACAGGTTTTTGACACCTTTACAGCCGAATCTGTAAATGCCGCCAGTATTGGGCAAGTGCATAAGGCCACAAAAGATAATAAGGAACTTGCTGTTAAAATTCAATACCCAGGAGTTGCCGATAGTATTTCTTCAGATTTAGCTTTAGTTAAACCTATTGCCATGCGTATGTTTAATATAAAAGGCGAAGGTACCGATGACTATTTTAAAGAAATAGAAAACAAACTCATTGAGGAAACCGATTACACGTTAGAACTTAAACAAAGTATTGAAATTGCCGAAGCCTGTAAACATATCCCCAATTTAAAATTCCCTAAATATTACGAAGCGTTTTCATCTGGAAAAATTTTAACCATGGATTGGATGCATGGTACTCATATTTCGGAATTTACAAAAAAGAATAATGATCCAGTGGTTTCAAACCAACTTGGTCAAGCTTTATGGGATTTCTATATGTTTCAAATGCATCAATTAAAAAAAGTGCATGCCGATCCGCATCCTGGAAACTTTTTAGTATCACCAGAAAATCAATTAATCGCCATAGATTTTGGTTGTATGAAAGAAGTGCCTCTTAATTTTTACATCCCGTACTTTGAATTGGCTGAAAAAGAAAACATTGAAAACCCCGCTTTTTTCGAAAAGAAATTATACGAATTAGAGATTTTAAAACCTACAGACACACCCGAAGAAACTGTCTTTTTTAAAGCATTATTTCACGAAATGCTTTCGCTGTTTACAACACCATTACAACAGGAGGTTTTCGATTTCGAAAATCCAACATTCTTTAACAAAATAGCTGAATTAAGCACTAAATACGCTCAAAGTACCGAACTAAAAAAGATGAATGGGAATCGCGGATCAAAACATTTCATATATATAAACAGAACCTTTTTTGGCCTATATAACCTGATGCACGATTTAAAACCAAACCACATTATTATCAATAATTACAAATCCTTATAAATGTATTTTACCCGAAATAACATCGATGCCTTGGAGCATTTTTATAAAATAAATATGATTAATAGTATTTCGGGTTATAAATCGGCGAATTTAATCGGTACTAAATCTAAAACAGGCGAAACCAATGTAGCCGTATTTAGTTCTGTGGTTCACTATGGTTCCAATCCGCCCATTTTAGGCTTTGTTTTACGGCCAACAACAGTAAAGAGAAATACTTACGATAATATTTTAGACACTAAATATTATACTATAAATCATATAAATGAAGCTATAATTGAAGATGCCCATCATACATCGGCTAAATATCCCGAGGGTATTTCTGAATTTGATAAAACTGAATTAAAAGAAGAATTTAAAAACGATTTTTATGCTCCTTTTGTAAAACAATCGGCTGTACAAATTGGATTAAAACATCTTCAAAGCATAGATATTAAAGCCAATGGCACCATTTTAATATTAGGAGAAATAACAGATTTACACATTAATGACGCCATAATAGAACCGGATGGTTTTATTGATTTAATGAAAGCAAAAACCGCTGTTGTAAACGGATTAGACACCTATGCCATACCCACAAAAAATAAGCGATTAACCTACCAAAGACCTAAATAAATTATTCATGAAAAAACTAGTCATTATTGGAGGAAGTAAAGGTATTGGACAAGCCATAATAACCCTTTTAAAAGACACCTATAGCATTATAAACATAAGTCGTACAACTATTGAAACAACTAACAATATCACCCACCATACGGTTAATATTTTAGAAGATGATTTACCCATAATAGACGCTATCGACGCCCTAGTATATTGCCCGGGAAGCATAAACCTAAAAGCGCTATCTAGGCTGGATCTCGACGACTTTCAAAACGATTTCAACATCAATGTTTTGGGCGCTATAAAAACCATCAAACATTACGAAAAAGCACTAATACAAGGGCAAGGTTCTGTAGTTTTATTCAGCAGTGTGGCCACACAAATGGGCATGCCTTTTCACGCCAGTATAGCAACTAGCAAAGCCGCTTTAGAAGGCTTAACAAAATCCTTAGCCGCAGAATATACTACAAAAATCCGTTTCAATATTATTGCTCCAACCATAACAGATACACCATTAGCCTCCAGGCTTTTGCGCAATGACAAACAGCGTGAAACCATGAGCGAACGCCATCCTTTAAAATCTATTTTAGACCCCAAAGAAGTTGCCGCACTAACCCAATATCTGTTATCTAGCGATGCTAAATCTATTTCCGGACAAACGTTCCCGATAGATGCTGGGATAACAAGTTTAAAACTTTAAGTTACATTATTTATGGTTCAAATAAAAAAACATTCCGGAATCTATACACTAGAAACCGCGCAAGAAATTAATATTCCATTACACGAAGCTTGGGCATTTTTTAGCTCCCCAAATAATTTAGAAAAAATTACACCTTCGGAAATGGGATTCAAAATCACCTCACAAATAGATAAAAAAGCCTATGCCGGACAAATAATAACTTATAAAGTTGGCATATTTCCAGGCATTAAATCCAATTGGGTTACAGAAATTACTCAGGTAGAACATGAATCGTTTTTTATAGATGAACAGCGTTTTGGCCCTTATAAAATGTGGCATCACGAACATTGGTTTTATGAGCAACCCAACGGAAATACACTCATGAAAGATAAAATTTCATATAAATTACCGTTTGGTTTTTTAGGTAATATCGCTCAAATACTATTTATAAAACAACAACTTAAAACGATTTTCGAATACCGATTTCAAACTTTAGAAAGCTATTTTAATGAAAAATAAAATAACCATATTTTGGTTCCGAAGAGATTTGAGATTGGATGATAACGCAGCCTTACATTTCGCATTAAAGTCTAGCGAAAATGTATTGCCTATTTTTATTTTTGATGATGATATTTTAGAGTCATTACCAAAAAACGATGCTAGAGTGACGTTTATACATCAAACCTTAGCGTCAATAAATAAAACCCTTTCTGAATTTGAATCTGGCCTGCTCATTAAAAAAGGAAAACCATTACAGGTTTGGAACCATTTACTTTCGGAATATTATATTGAACAAGTCTTTTTCAATAAAGATTACGAACCTTATGCTATTAAGCGCGATCTTGAAGTTTCAGAATTACTGCAATCTTACGGTATTGAAGTCAAGTCCTTTAAAGATCAAGTTATTTTTGAAGAACACGATATTTTAAAAAACGATAACACGCCTTATACCATATACACGCCGTTTAAAAACAAGTGGCTTAAAAAATTTGATGAACAGGTTGACCTTTTTAATTACCACATTGACACAGCCCATTTTTACAAACAAAAACACCCGTTTCCTTCATTAGAGAACATGGGGTTTACAACCAGTAACATCCGTGTAAAACCATACAATCTATCCGCTTTAAACAATTACGAGGACGTTAGAAATTTTCCTGCGCAAGACAAAACCTCATACCTTTCTCCGTATTTAAGATTCGGACTGGTAAGTACTCGGAAAATGATAAAACTTGCATTACAAACCAATGCAGTATTTTTAAGCGAATTGATTTGGCGCGAATTTTTTATGCAAATCCTTTTTCATTTCCCAAAAGTGGTGACCCATAATTTTAAACAAAAATATGATGCCATTCCTTGGCGGAATAATGAACGTGAATTTAAAGCGTGGTGCGAAGGAAAAACAGGCTATCCCATGGTAGATGCCGGAATGCGCGAATTAAACAAAACAGGTTATATGCACAATCGGGTACGCATGATTACCGCTGGCTTTTTATGCAAACATTTACTGATAGATTGGCGTTGGGGTGAAGCTTATTTTGCCGAAAAACTTTTAGACTACGACTTATCGGCAAACAACGGAAACTGGCAATGGGCTGCTGGAACAGGCTGTGATGCGGCCCCCTATTTTAGAGTTTTTAATCCTGCCGAGCAATTAAAGAAATTCGATAAAAATGCCGAATATATACGACAATGGGTTAAAGATTATGACGAACTATCATATCCTCAACCCATCGTTGAACATAAATTTGCACGCGAACGTGCTATTTCTACTTATAAAAAAGCGCTAAACTCATTTTAGTTTAACGCTTTTTCTATTTACTCAATATAAGCTTTTGCGGCTTCTAATGCTTTAGCAATGCCATCTGGATTTTTACCTCCGGCAGTTGCAAAAAACGGTTGTCCGCCACCACCGCCTTGGATATGTTTACCAAGTTCGCGAACTACTAAACCTGCATTTAACCCTTTACTCGCTACTAATTCTTTAGAAATATAGCAAGATAATAAGGCTTTCCCTCCTTGCTCGGTGGCGAATAATAAAAATAAATCATCAAACTGACTTCCTAAATCGAAAGCCACATCTTTTAATCCAGCAGCATCTAAATCTAATTTTTTAGCTAAAAAACGAACGCCATTAATTTCTGTTAATTCCGCTTTAAGCTCCCCTTTTATATTCTTAGCTTTATCTTTTAATAAACCTTCAATTTGTTTTTTAAGACTCGCATTTTCATCTTGTAAATTCTGAAGTGCTTTTACAGGTTCTTTTACATTATTAAGCAAATCTTTCATTTCAAAATAAGCACGGTTATTTTGAAAATAAAAATCTTTTACAGCATCATTTGTAATGGCTTCTATTCTTCTTATTCCGGCAGCAACCGCACCTTCAGAAACAATTTTAAAATGCCAAATATCTCCTGTATTTTTAACATGTGTTCCTCCACAAAGTTCTATCGATTGTCCAAAACGAATAGCACGAACGGTATCGCCGTACTTTTCACCAAACAAACTCATAGCACCATCGGCAATCGCTTCTTCTTTGGGCACATTTCTTTTTTCAATTAAAGGTAATTTTCCACCAATTCTAGCATTTACAAAATTTTCAACATCTTGTAATTCTTCTGCTGTTAATTTTGAAAAATGAGAAAAATCGAAACGTAAATATTTAGAATTTACAGCCGATCCTTTTTGTTCCACATGCGTTCCTAAAACCTCTCTTAAAGCTTGATGCAATAAGTGTGTTGCCGTATGATTACTTTCGGTTCTATGTCGTTGTTTAGCATCAACAACGGCCTTAAAACTATCGTGAATATGTTTTGGTAAATTTTTAGCAAAATGAATAATCAAGTTGCTTTCTTTTTTAGTATTTAAAATATAAATAACATCTCCGCGGGCATCTTCCAAATAGCCTTTATCGCCAACCTGGCCGCCACCTTCTGCATAAAACGGTGTAATATTAAACACCAACTGATACATTTCGCCGTCTTTTTTAGACACTACTTTTCTGTATCTAGTTAGTTTTACATTTGCTTCAAGCGTATCATAACCTACAAACTCCTCCTCGGTATCGTCTCTTAAAACAACCCAATCATCGGTAGACATTTCACTGGCTGCACGCGAACGATTTTTTTGTTTTTGCAATTCTTCATTAAAGCCTTTTTCATCTAATTTTAATCCTTTTTCAGAAAGAATAAGGGCGGTTAAATCTATTGGAAATCCATAAGTATCATACAATTCGAAAACTTTTCCTCCTGTAACTGTATCTCCTTTTGTGGTTTCAACAATTCCATTTAATAATACTAAACCTTGATCTAAAGTTCTTAAAAACGACTGTTCTTCTTCTTTTATAACATTTTCAATCAGTTGTTTTTGCGCTTTTAATTCTGGGAAAGCTTCTCCCATTTTATCGCTTAAAACCTCAACCAATCTATAAATAAAAGGTTCTTTTTTATCTAAAAATGTAAAGCCGTAACGCACCGCACGACGTAAAATTCTTCGAATTACGTAACCCGCTCCGGTATTACTTGGCAACTGCCCATCGGCTATTGAAAACGCCACGGCACGAACGTGATCGGAAATCACACGAATAGCAACATCGACCTCTTTCTCTTTGTTGTAAGTTTTATTGGTTATGGTTTCAATTTCTCGAATTATCGGTGTAAAAACATCGGTATCATAATTAGACTGCACGCCTTGTAAAACCATACAAAGACGCTCGAATCCCATACCGGTATCAATATGTTTGTCTGGTAAAGCTTCAAGGCTTCCGTTAGCTTTTCGGTTGTATTGCATGAAAACTAGGTTCCAAATTTCAACCACTTGCGGATGATCCATGTTTACTAAATCTTTCCCTGAAACTTTGGCTTTTTCTTCAGCAGAACGAATATCCACGTGTATTTCACTACATGGCCCACAGGGTCCTTGATCGCCCATTTCCCAGAAATTATCTTTCTTATTACCTTTTAAAATGCGGTCTTCCGAGATGTACTGTTTCCAGAAATCGTAAGCTTCGGTATCCATGCCTAAATTATCGGCATCATCGCTACCCTCAAAAACAGTAACATATAAAATATCTTTATCGACACCATAAACTTCGGTTAAAAGTTCCCAAGCCCAAGCAATGGCTTCCTTTTTAAAATAATCACCAAAACTCCAATTCCCAAGCATTTCAAACAAGGTATGATGATAAGTATCGTAACCAACTTCCTCTAAATCATTATGTTTTCCAGAAACACGCAAACATTTTTGTGTATCGGCAATTCTATTATTTTTTGGTTGGGCATTTCCTAAAAAATACTCTTTAAAAGGCGCCATCCCAGCATTTACAAACATTAGGGTTGGATCATCTTTTAAAACCATGGGCGCCGATGGCACGATACTGTGCTTTTTTTCTTCAAAAAAACTTAAAAACTTAGCGCGAATCTCTTGAGACTTCATATATAAATTATTCTCTTTTCTGTTATTATCAATTAATTGCAAAACAATTTTTATCTTTACTATCAAATTTTGAATTTACAAGACTAATCATTTACCTTTCTTTTAATAATAAATGATTAGTTTTGTTCGTTTTGCTTTCAATATTTAAGTGTAAAAACTAAAAATTGTACAACGCAAAAATAGTATAAAATTAGTAATGAGTAAGGTAAAATATTATTACGATTCCGAATCACTTTCATACAGAAAGATAGAGCGCAAAAAAAGTACAGCATTTAAGTACGCTTTTATGTTTATTTTGGCTTCTGCGCTTTTTGGTTTTCTATTTGTTTTTATAGGAAGTCAATATATCGCATCGCCAAAAGAACGCACTCTAGCCAGAGAATTACACAACATGCAATTGCAGTATGAATTGCTAAATAAAAAAATGGAGGAAGCTGAAAACGTTTTGGCTAATGTTGCCGATAGAGATAATAATATCTATCGGGTTTATTTTGAAGCCAACCCTATTCCGGAAGGCCAAAGAAGAGCTGGTTTTGGAGGAATTAACCGCTATAAAAGTTTGGAAGGTTTTGATAATTCTAAATTAATTATTGAAAGTAATAAACGTTTAGATATTATACAAAAGCAAATAGTTGTACAATCTAAATCGCTCGACGAAATTACGGTACTTGCTAAAGAAAAAGAAAGCTTACTAGCTGCCATTCCCGCTATTCAACCTGTTAACAATAAAGACTTAACACGTATGGCATCGGGTTTTGGCATGCGTTCAGACCCTTTTACTAAAGTAAGAAAAATGCACTGGGGTATGGATTTTACTGCACCTCGAGGCACACCAATTTACGCTACCGGCGATGGTGTTGTGGTTCGTGCCGATTCACGTTCTACAGGGTACGGAAACCACATTAGAATAGATCACGGTTTTGGTTACATTAGCCTTTATGCTCATTTATATAAATATAATGTAAGAAAAAACCAAAAAGTAAAACGCGGTGATTTAATTGGCTTTGTAGGTAGCACTGGCCGGTCTCAAGCTCCACATTTACATTATGAAATTTTTAAAGACGGCCAACGTATTAACCCCATGAATTTCTATTACGGCAGTTTAACTGCTGAAGAATATAGTGAGCTGTTAGAACACGCTTCACTAGAAAATCAATCTTTAGATTAATGCATATAGATTTACCAGAAAAACGATATTATGCTATTGGAGAAGTTGCCAAAGCCTTTGGAGTAAACGCCTCTTTAATCCGTTTTTGGGAAAAAGAATTCCATGTGCTTAAACCCAAAAAAAACGCCAAAGGTAATCGAAAATTTACGCCCGAAGATATTAAAAACCTAAAGCTCATTTATCATTTGGTAAAAGAACGTGGTTATACTTTAGACGGTGCAAAAACACATCTAAAAGAAAAAGATAAAGCCGCACTTAACAACTTTGAAATTATCGATACTTTAGAAAACATAAAAGCCCAACTTCTAAATATAAAAACACATTTATAAGACAATTAAACTTATTATAAATTTAGAGCATTAATTTTTTAAAAAACAAGTAACTTTTTGGCAAATGATGAGTCTTATATTATTAAACATTAAAACATAAATATTTTATCATGAAAAAATTTTTACCACTAATCATAATCGGCGTTGTTGTATTCGGACTTATAAAATGGGGAATTGGAATACACAACACTATAATAGAAAAAGAAGGTGTAGCTCAAGCGCAATGGGCCAATGTTGAAAGCTCGTACCAACGTCGTGCAGATTTAATACCTAACTTAGTATCTACAGTAAAAGGTTATGCTGCCCACGAAAAAGAAACCCTAGAAGGCGTTATTAATGCACGTGCTGCCGCAACAAAACCAGAAATAAATATAGGAGATGGCCCATTAACAGCAGAAAAAATGGCCGCGTTTCAAAAAGCACAACAAGGTTTAAGTAGCGCATTATCTCGTCTTTTGGTTACGGTTGAAAAATATCCCGACTTAAAAGCAAATCAGAATTTTTTAGAACTACAATCTCAACTTGAAGGTACAGAAAACCGCATTAACGTAGAACGTAACCGCTTTAACGATTTAGCAGGAAAATACAACATCTTCATTAAACAAATACCAACCAATTTTATAGCAAGTTTTGGTGGGTTTGAAGGAATGTCGCTATACAAATCGGATGCAGGAAGTGAAAACGCTCCAAAAGTTGAATTTTAATGTCTAAAGTTGAAGACTTTTTAACAAGCGAAGAAGAGCAAGAGATTGTTGAAGCGATTCGTTTATCCGAATTAAACACATCTGGCGAAATACGAGTTCATATTGAAAACTCGGCTAATGGCGATGCCACACATCGTGCTTTAGAGGTGTTTCATTATTTAAAAATGGACAATACCAAGCTTCAAAACGGTGTGCTCATTTATGTAGCTATAAATGACAAAGCTTTTGTTATTTATGGAGATGAAGGCATTAATAAAGTGGTTCCCGAAAATTTTTGGGATAGCACTAAAGATGCTATGCAAACGCAATTTAAATTAGGTAAATTTAAACAAGGTATTATTGAAGGTATCCTAAAAGCAGGTGAACAATTAGCAACATTTTTCCCTTGGAAACAGGATGATATTGATGAATTATCTAACGAAATTTCAAAAGGTGAGTAACACAAATATGACATACTCAACATTCAATAATAAGGTAACATTTAAGATGAAAAGCACCTTTTTCATACCTTTAATTGTTGCTTTATTATCTTTTAGTTTTTCATTTGCACAATTTGAAATTCCTAAAACTCCAGATTTTCAAACCAGTGTTTACGACTACTATAACCTTTTAAGTGCGTCTCAAAAAAAGAGTTTAGAAGCTAAACTTGTAAAATATTCCGATACGACTTCCACCCAAATTGTTGTGGCTATTATTGCATCTACCGAAGGAGAAAACATCAACTTTTTAGGTGCTAAATGGGGACAAGCTTGGGGTATTGGTCAAGAAAATAAAGATAACGGTGTTCTTATTTTATTAGCTCGAGACGATAGGCGTATAGCTATTAATACTGGTTATGGTGTAGAACATTTACTAACCGATGCACTAGCTAATAGAATTATTAATCAAGACATAATTCCTTATTTTAAACAAAACGATTATTACGGTGGATTAAACCGTGGTGCCGATGTTATTTTTGAAGTTTTAAAAGGCGAATATAAAGGCACAAGACAAACCTCTAACCAAGATGGATTTCCTCCGGGGTTTATAGTCATCCTCATTTTTATTTTCATCATCATTATGCTTTCAATATCTAAAAATAAGCGTGGCGGTGGCGGAAATAATGGTGGACATAGGTCATCAGGATCTGGTTTACTCGAAGCCATTATTTTAAGTAATTTAGGTCGAGGAAATTATAGCGGAGGCTCTGGGTTTGGGGGAAGCTCGGGCGGCGGCTTTAGCGGAGGCGGCGGCTTCGGTGGAGGTTTCGGCGGCGGCGGCTTTGGTGGCGGCGGCGCTTCTGGAGGCTGGTAAAAATATCTTATAAAAAAAGGAGGAATTAATAATTCCTCCTTTTTCATTTCTTATAAAACAATTCGGTTATGTATTAAAATCCCGCGTTATTGATATACGCTTCGACTTCCATATCATGTCCAACAAAATCGGTAAAGGCTTTATTTAAGTCGACACTATTACCGACAGACAATATATATTTTCTAAAACGTTCTCCATTTTCACGATTCATTCCTCCATGGGCTTTAATCCAATCGTAAGTATTATAATCTAATGTTTTACTCCAGGTGTAAGCGTAATATCCAGCTGCATATCCTCCTCCCCAAACATGGGCGAAATAGGGCGTATGGTATCTAGGCGGCACTTCATTTACCAATAAACCGTTTTTAGAAAGTGCTTCATTTTCAAACTCTAATACTGGTTTAAAATCAGCTTCATTCTCAACTGTATGCCACATCATATCGATTACGGATGCCGCTAATAATTCTGTAACATCATAACCGCTATTAAAAGTGCTTGCTTTCATAATTTTATCAATTAAAGCTTGCGGAATTGCTTCTTTAGTTTTGTAATGTATGGCATAGTTTTTTAAAATCGCAGGCTCTAAAGCAGCGTGCTCATTTATCTGTGAAGGAAATTCAACATAATCCCTAGGCACATTGGTTCCCGATAAAGATACATATTGCTGATTTGCAAACAAACCATGCAAGGTATGCCCAAACTCATGAAACATGGTGGTCACATTATCAAAACTAATTAACGATGGATGTCCTGCTGTTGGTTTTATGTAATTAAATACGTTAACTATTACTGGTTTTTGCTTTAAATAATGCGATTGATCTACAAAATTATTCATCCAAGCACCGCCTCTTTTTTCGTCTCTAGTGTAAAAATCTAAATAGTAAAGTGCCATGCTAGATCCATCTTTATCAAAAACTTCATAAGTAATAACATCTGGATGATAAACAGGTAAATCTGTGCGTTTTTTAAACGTAATACCGTACATCTGCTCTGCAGCATAAAATACACCATTCTCTAAAACTGAATTTAACTCAAAATAAGGTTCTAGTTCTTTTTGATCCAAATCGTATTTGGCTTTTTTAACTTGCTCGGCATAAAAATTCCAATCCCATGGCTCTAATTTAAATCCGCCATTTTGAGCATCAATTATACGTTGAATATTGGCAGCTTCTTTATTTGCTTTTCCAACCGATGCCTTCCCGAGTTCTGCTAATAAATCTAAAGCACGCTCTGGGGTTTTAGCCATTTGATTTTGCAAATTCCATTCTGCATAGTTTTTTTTACCCATTAATTGCGCTTTTTGCATACGCAAAAGAGCAATCTCTTTAATAATTTTTCTTGTATCGGCGTCATTATTTTTTTCAGATCTTAACCAAGACGCTTTAAATAATTGCTTTCTAGTTTCTCTATTTTTCAAAACGGCCAACAAAGGTTGTTGGGTGGTGTTAGATAAGCCTAACAAAAATTTACCATCGTGCCCTGCTTCTTTTGCTTTTGCTTTTGCTCTGTTAATATCATCGGCACTTAAACCATCTAATTCAGCTTCAGTATCTACTAATAACGCGCCATCTTTACGTGCTTTTAATAATCTGCTACTAAACTCGGTGCTTAACACAGAAAGTTTTTTGTTAATATCCATCATCTTGGCTTTATCATCGCTAGACAAACTAGCTCCAGCCATTTCAAATTTCTTTAAATAATAATCGACCAACTTGACATCTTCTCCTTTTAAAGTAGAAATATCTAAAGATTTGATACGATTGTAAATTTTAGAATTAAGATATATTTTATCGGAATGCGCAGAAAATATTGGTGCATATTCCTTTTCTATTGCTTGAAGCTTTGGATTTGTATTAGATCCGGTAAGATTATAAAATACACTTTTTGCTCTGCCTAAAACCTCACCACTTAGTTCTAAGGCTAATACAGTGTTTTCAAATGTTGGGGCATCGGTATTGTTTGTAATAGCATCAATTTCAATATTGTGCTGTTTTAAACCTTCTTTAAAGGCAGGAACAAAATCGTCATCTTTTATTTTATCAAAAGGGGGCGTTTGATATTGTAATGTGCTTTTTTGCACTAGAGGGTTGTCTATTTTATTCATTTTTTCTTTGGTATTTGAAGTACATGAAAACAAGACGACATTAACCATTATTAAATAAATAGCACGTTTTTTTGTAAGGCAATTTTTCATTGTAATTAGATTAAGTTATGAACATATAAAAATACATAACTTAATCTAAAAACACCATTGAAATAAGAATTTCTAGTTTACTTTTTACGCATGTACACACTAATAGGCACGCCTTTAAAATCGAACTGCTCACGTAGTTTGTTTTCCAGAAAACGTTTGTAAGGTTCTTTTACATATTGTGGTAAATTACAGAAAAACGCAAATTGCGGTTGCGGCGTAGGCAACTGCATAATATACTTAATCTTAACAAATTTAGCTTTATACGCCGGTGGTGGATAGTTTTCTATAATTGGTAAAAACACCTCGTTAAGTTTACTTGTTTTTATTTTTTTAGATCGGTTTTTATAAACCTCAACAGCGGTTTCAATCGCTTTAAAAATACGTTGTTTGGTTAATGCTGATATAAAAACAATAGGCACATCTGTAAAGGGCTCCATTTGTTTTTTTAGAGCACGCTCGTACTCTTTCATAGACTTATGATCCTTCTCTACTAAATCCCATTTATTGACAAGAACAACAATCCCTTTTCTATTTCGTTCTGCTAACCAAAAAATATTTTGTACTTGTCCGTCAAAACCACGAGTTGCATCTAAAACCACCAAGCACACATCCGAGTGTTCTATAGCACGAACAGAACGCATTACCGAGTAAAATTCTAAATCTTCTTTTACCTTAGATTTGCGTCTAATTCCGGCAGTATCAACTAAATTAAATTCAAATCCAAAACGGTTATATTTGGTATCAATAGAATCACGGGTCGTGCCTGCAATATCTGTAACAATATAGCGCTCCTCGCCAATTAAAGCATTTATAAAAGATGACTTCCCTGCGTTTGGACGGCCAACTACCGCAAAACGTGGTAACGCTTCTTCTACAACCTCCTCTTTTTCAGGTAAAGCTTCAACTAAAGCATCCAACAAATCTCCTGTTCCGCTACCATTAATACTCGCAATAGTATAATATTCACCTAAACCTAAAGCATAAAACTCTACAGCATCTTCCGCACGTTTTCCGTTATCTACCTTATTTACAACTAGAAAAACAGGCTTGCTTACTTTTCTAAGTAAATTTGCAACATCTTCATCCATTCCTGTTACACCAGCTTCAACATCTACCATAAAAATAATGGCATCGGCTTCTTCTATTGCTAATTCAACTTGTTTATCGATTTCTGCTTCAAACACATCATCACTTCCTAAAACGTATCCACCGGTATCAATTAACGAGAATTCTTTGCCATTCCAATCACTTTTCCCGTAATGACGGTCTCTTGTTACCCCACTAACGGCATCTACAATAGCCTCACGACGTTGTATTAAACGATTAAAAAAAGTTGATTTACCAACATTTGGTCTTCCTACTATTGCTACTATATTACTCATATTTTTTGTTTTTATGCATTACATATCCTGCAAGCGGCTGCAAAGATAGTGTTTAGTTCAATAGAAATGAGTATTTTACTCCCGCTAATGAATTTATTATGAATACATCTATAAATGACATTGTACTTAGACCACGATTTAAAATTGAAATCCCTAGGAGTAACACTAGTGTTTTAGAAGATTTTGAAAAAAGTAAAACCACTCAAACCGATATTATAGTCAATAGATTAGACGATCACGTTTTTATAAAACAGCCAAAATACATTGAACATTTTTGGTCGCCTCAGTTACATTTAGAAATTAATAAGATCGACGCTAACAGATGTGTTTTACAAGGCTTAATTGGCCCAAGCCCAACCATGTGGACTTTATTTATGTTTTTTCATTTTATAATTGCTAGCCTGTTTATAGCTTTTGGAGTTTGGGCTTATAGCAATTGGACTTTAAAAACAGATTACATTTTTCAAATAAGCCTAATGCTTTTAATGGTTATTATTTGGGTGGCATTATATTTTGGAGGTCGTATAGGAAGAGCTTCTAGCAAAGCAGAAATGCAAACACTCCAAGATTTTATGCTAGAAATATTAAATGAACCAAACACTAATATTTTAAAAATTAAGACATAATAAAAGCTCTAATTGCTACCAATTAAAGCTTTTAAACTAAACTAACTCAAACTATATCCAAATTACCAATTTTGAATGGTACAAAGATGCGGTTCAAGCTTTAACTAAAGGTTACCTAACTAAAAAGATAACGTTAGTTTTTATTGATTGTAACCAAAACGTTTTAATTGCTTTTGGTTGCTACGCCAGTTTTTATTCACTTTTACATAAAGTTCTAAATGAATTTGCTTGCCAAAAAATTTCTCTAAATCTTTTCGAGCCTCTACCCCTACACGTTTTAAAGCCGAACCTTTATGCCCTATAATAATGCCTTTTTGAGTTTCGCGCTCGACCATAATTACAGAACGCATTCTAATAATGTTTTCTTCCTCGAAAAATTCTTCCGTTTCAATTTCTACGGCATAAGGAATTTCTTTTTTATAATGAAGAAGTATTTTTTCGCGAATGGTTTCATTGATAAAAAAACGTTCTGGTTTATCGGTTAATTGATCTTTTGGATAAAAAGCCGGAGATTCTGGCAATAATTCGATAATTCTATGAAAAACTTCTTTTACCTGAAACCCTTGCAATGCTGAAATAGGAATAATTTCGGCACTTGGCACTTTTTCTGCCCAAAGTTGTACTTGTGCTTCCAATTGAGCCTGATCGGATATATCTATTTTATTTAATAGTAATAATACTGGAATTTTAGACGATTTTATTTTATTAAAAAAGGCTTCATCCTTTAAGGCCTGCTCTCCAATTTCAACCATATAAATCAATACATCAGCATCTTCGAAGGCCGATTTCACAAACCCCATCATAGATTCTTGCAACTCATAAGCCGGTTTAATAATACCTGGAGTATCACTTAAAACCACTTGAAAATCGTCGCCATTTACAATACCTAAAATTCTATGGCGTGTGGTTTGCGCCTTAGAGGTAATAATGGATAATTTTTCACCTATAAAGGCATTCATTAGTGTCGATTTTCCAACATTTGGATTCCCGATAATATTTACAAAACCTGCTTTATGGCTCATAGTATTCAATTTATTAAGTTGCAAAGTTACAACCTTTATTTTTTTTGATTTTATTATAACAAAAAAAGACTGCCTTTTACAGACAGTCTTTTATAAACTATTACGTAGTAAAATTTAATTACTTAACGATGTCTAATAATTCAACATCGAATACTAAAACATCGAAAGGTTTAATTTTTCCACCTCTTGGAGTAGCTCCATAACCTAATTCCTGAGGAATAAAGAATTTATATTTAGAACCTACAGACATTAACTGTAAACCTTCTGTCCAACCTGGAATAACTTGAGTTACTCCAAAAGTAGCAGGAGTTCCACGATCTACAGAACTATCAAAAACAGTTCCATCGGTTAATGTACCATGGTAATGAACTTTTACCTGAGACGCTGTTGTTGGCTTTTCACCTGTTCCTTCTTTTTCAATAATATATTGTAGTCCACTATCTGTTACATGAACACCTTCTTTAGATTTATTTTCTTCTAAAAATTTTTCACCAGCAATTTTATTTTCACCAAATTCTGCTTCAGCTTTTTTAGCCGCCGCTTCTTGTTGTTTGGCCATATCAGCTTGTTGCTTTTTCATAAAATAAGCTTGCACTACTTTTTGAGCATCTGCTGGTTCGATTAAAATATCTGTAGAATCAATAGCGTTCTTAAACCCTTGGATAAATAAATCGTTATCAAATTCTGTAAAACTTGCTTTTACATTTCTAGCAACATCCAAACCAATAGCATAACTTACGGAGTCTAATTCTGTTTTTATAGGCTTTTTGGTAACTCCTGTATTATTACAAGATGCCATTAATGCTGTAACAGCAACTAGGCTTAAAACTTTAATTGTTTTCATTTTTATGTGTTAAATTAATTTGCAGCCAAATGTAACAAAATTATGATAGGAATAAAATAGGTTTAGGTTCTATTTAACAAAAAATCAAAAAACAACACCATATAGAGAACAGAACATGAAGATTTTTTTTAAATAAAAAAGCCTGCAATATGCAGGCTTTAAAAGTTAAAGTGGGGAGAGCAGGATTCGAACCTGCGAAGACGTAGTCAGCAGATTTACAGTCTGCCCTCGTTGGCCGCTTGAGTATCTCCCCAAAACCGACGGCAAATATATTATTGTTTCTTAATTCTACAAAACAAAAAGCTTTATTTTTTAAAATAATTTTAAAAAATAAAGCTTTTTGGAAACTGTAGCTGAAAACTAGCGTCTTCCACCACCACCTGGGCCACGGTTACCTCTTTGTTGGCGTCTTGCATCTAATTCGGCCATTTTTTTCTTTACAACGGCATTAAACTTAGCTTGTGAGATTTCTTTTCCTTCTGAAGGGACTTTCAATTCATCTTTTTCAGATGTGTTTAAAACAATTTTAGAGCAATAAATAGTCGTATTTTCCGAGTTAAGCTCTAAAATTAAACCAGGCAATCCCCAGTATTTTCCTGGTCCTTGGTTTACAGGTATTTCTAAAGTAAACCAAGCCGTTATTACGATATCTCGTGGCTTTGGTTCTAGTTCTCTTTTTCTTCTCGTTTCTCGATCTACTTTAGACTCATTTTCGTCTGGGCGTTTTCCAAAATTACTAAAATCGAATGCGGTAGTCGTGGTTTCTGCTGTAGCTTTATAGCAAGTATAGTCACCAACAATTTTAGTTTCGGTACCCAATTTCCAATCTAATTTTGGCAAGCTATCTTTTATTAAAAACTGTTTTCCAAAAAATTCTTGCTCTTGTAAAACCTCTAATTTTCTAACGTTTTTATACATATCGCCACCGGTATAATTGAGCATTTGAGCAAATCGTCTTCCTCTACGGTCTTCATCTTGACCTTCTTCACTTTTTACTTCTTTATAAGTAGATTCGGTTTGATTAAAAGTAAGTACAAATGATTTTTCTAATAAGCTTTTCATTCTATTTACAATTTCAGTTCTACGCTCTTCTGGCATATTACTTCCACCAAAATTACTCATATCCACGGTAGTTTTCGACTCATAATAAGCCTTACCTTGAAAATCTTTTTGACCAAATGATATTATAGAAATAAAAAGTAACATTGCAGTTACCATGGATTTAAAAGTAAAAAACTTCATTCTATTTATATTTTATATTTATAATTAAGTTCAATATTATTTTTAGACTCCAACCATGCTTCTAAGTTTAATATTAAAATGTTAAAATATTCTTAAAACAAATACTCTTATTAAACTAACCAAAACTAACGCTATTTTTGTATTTTCAAAATATATAATGAAACAAGCCTCCTTTATACTGTTTTTCTTTACAGTTTCAATTTTCGCTCAAGAACCTATTGAAACGTCTTTTATTAAAGAAACAAAACTAGATGTTGATCATTTAGTTGCAATAAACAATTTTGGAGCAACTTATTATATAACTAAAAATGTTTTTTATAAGAGGCAAAACCAAACTACGTTAAGTTACAACAATTTACAACTAGGCAATTTAACTGGTGTAAACACCTTTAACCCTTTAAAAATTAATTTATTTTATCAAGATTTTAATACTTTAATAATTTTAGACAACCGCTTATCTGAAATTTATAGAGTAGATTTTAATAATTTAAAAAACTACAAAAACGTATCCTATACATCTACAGGCCATGATAATACTGTGTGGATTTTTAATCAAACCAACCAAAAACTGGAACTTTTTGATTATAAATTGAAACATACTCGTGCAGAAACACAACCTATACAAAGTACTGTTTTAGATTTAAAAAGCAATTACAATCGGTGTTGGCTACTCACCAAAAAATTCCTTTATATCTATAATTATTTTGGGAGTTTACTAGAAAAAATTCCAAACAACAACTTCAACTCTATCGCTATACTAAATGAAAATTTAATTTTAAAAAAAGATAACAGATTGTTCTATCTGAATGAAAACAACTTACAACCTATTGCCTTAAACCTATCAAACTTTATAATAAATCGGTTTTTTGTAATGAACGAAACCTTGTATATTTACAACCAGAAAACGTTACAAGAGTTCCATTTAAAAATAAAATAACATGCACATTGCCATTGCTGGAAATATAGGCGCCGGAAAAACGACGCTTACCAAACTGTTAGCCAAACATTACAATTGGGAAGCACAGCTAGAAGATGTGGTGGACAACCCGTACCTAGACGACTTTTACAACCAAATGGAACGTTGGAGTTTTAATCTGCAAGTTTATTTTTTAAATAGCAGATTTCGTCAAGTATTACAAATTCGCCAAAGCGGAAAAGCTATTATTCAGGATCGAACTATTTATGAAGATGCTCATATTTTCGCACCCAATTTGCATGCTATGGGATTGATGACAAATCGTGATTTCGAAAACTACAAATCTCTTTTTGAACTCATGGAATCTTTAGTTCAAGGTCCAGATATCTTAATTTATCTACGGAGTACTACGCCTAACTTAGTATCGCAAATTCAGAAACGTGGTCGCGAATATGAAAACTCCATAAGTATTGATTATTTAAGCCGATTAAACGAACGTTACGAAGCTTGGATACACGGTTACAACAAAGGAAAACTGCTTATTATAGATGTAGATCACTTAGATTTTGTAGACAACCCTGAAGATTTAGGATCTGTAATAAACACCATTGATGCCGAAATAAATGGGCTTTTTTAAATATACTCGAAACCATTAAATAAATTAATTTAGTATCTGTTCTGCTTCAAAAAGCTCAGCGTGATATTCTTGTTTTAAACTAAAAAACAATCACTTAGATAACTCGAAGTGTTTTATAAACCACTTTAGAACACAGAAACAGTTAAACCGAAATAAAAAAAGCGCATGTAAACATTTTTACTATGCGCTTTTTTAATTTGTAATACTCAACTCCTATTCTGCTATAGAACCCAACTTAATTCAACCGATACTTCACATCTTGAGTTTCTAACTCATTTAAAAGTTCTTGACAAACCTTTACCTTTTGTTTACGGCTAATCATAGAAAGCTTTATTTTTTCCTTCATATCATAAACTAAAAAATTAAGCGCTTGGCTTCCCGGATGCTCGTTAATGAGTTCTTTTAAAGCTATAATTTTCTGTTCGGTTAAATCTTTCACGTCTAATTGGATAGAAAGCTTTTTAGCATAGTTTTCCATAACATCGTGCAGTAATTGAAAACTATTAAACTGCAAACGCGGATCACTTTTCTTTCCTGTATCTTTATTCGTCCAACCTTCGCGAACAAAAGTTTTAACAAACACAAAACTATTAATCATTAAAAAATGTCTGAATTTTAAATATTCTTCTCCAAACATTCGAAACTCAAAACTATCTGTATAATCTTCAATGGTAAACATAGCCCAACCTTTACCCTGTTTACTCACACGGTGTTGCACATCGGTTACTACGCCACCAAAGACAATTTCCCGATTTACATAAGGTTCCAAATTAGCAAACATACCAACGGTTCCGTTGCAAAACGTTTTCATTTCTGTTTTAAAATCGTCTAACGGATGTCCTGAAATATAAACCCCAACCACTTCGCGCTCTTTGCTTAATTTTTCCATGGTTCCCCACTCTTCACAAGGCGGCACTTCGGGTTCTGGAATTTGCACATCACTAGCTTCACCAAACAAACTCACTTGAGCCGAGTTTTCATTTTCCTTATGCTTGTGTGCATATTTAATGGCTTTTTCTAAAAAGGTAATGCCATCGCCATCATCATGAAAATATTGCGCACGATGCGTATCTGCCAAACTATCAAAACCACCAGATAAGGCTAAATTTTCAAAGGCTTTTTTATTGGCTGCACGTAAATCTATACGTTTAGCAAAATCGAAAATAGATTTATAAGGCCCATCTTTTTCTCTATTTTCAACAATGGTCATTACGGCACCATGCCCCACACCTTTTATTGCTCCCATTCCAAAACGAACAGCATAATCTTTATTTACTGAAAACTTATAAAACGATTCGTTGATATCTGGCCCGAGAACATCAAGTTTCATACGTTTACATTCTTCCATAAAGAAGGTCACCTGTTTAATATCGTTCATGTTATTCGATAAAACAGCTGCCATATATTCGGCAGGATAATGCGCTTTTAAATATGCCGTTTGGTAAGCAATCCATGCGTAACAAGTAGAGTGCGATTTATTAAAGGCATAACTAGCAAAGGCCTCCCAATCCTTCCAAACTTTCTCTAAAATTTTAGCATCGTGTCCGTTGGCACTAGCCTGGTCAATAAACTTAGGTTTCATTTTATCGAGAACCGCAATTTGTTTTTTACCCATGGCTTTACGCAAAACATCGGCTTCACCTTTGGTAAAACCAGCCAAACTTTGCGACAGGAGCATTACTTGCTCTTGGTAAACGGTAATACCATAAGTTTCCTTAAGGTATTCTTCCATGGCCGGTAAATCGTACTCTATTTCTTCATCCCCGTGTTTTCTGCGTACGAAACTTGGAATATATTCCATAGGCCCTGGACGATACAAGGCATTCATGGCAATTAAATCTTCAAAAACAGTAGGCTTTAAATCGCGTAAGTGCTTTTGCATACCAGGCGATTCATACTGAAACACCCCAACTGTTTCGCCGCGTTGAAATAAAGCATAGGTTTCTTCATCGTCGAGCGGAAAAGTTTCAGGATCCAGTAAAATATCATGCCTTGCTTTTACAATTTTAACGGTATCTTTAATAAGGGTTAATGTTTTTAACCCTAAGAAATCCATTTTTAGTAGTCCCGCATCTTCCACCACCGAGTTATCAAACTGGGTAACGTATAAATCGGAGTCTTTTGCTAATGAAACAGGAACGAATTTGGTAATATCATCGGGTGTAATAATAACACCACAAGCATGAATTCCTGTATTTCTTACCGAACCTTCTAAGGTTCGAGCAAGATTTAATGTTTCGGCTTGTAAATCACTTCCATCGGCAATGTTTAAAAGCTCGTTTACCTTTTCTAATTCTTCTGCTCTAAACTTACCTGCTAATTCCTTTTCCGAAAGTCCAAAAATCTTTCCGAGTTTAGACATATTTGGAATTAACTTGGCTATTCTATCGGCATCGAACAATGGTAAATCGAGCA
This sequence comes from Algibacter pacificus, assembly GCF_008033385.1. Classification (GTDB taxonomy): domain Bacteria; phylum Bacteroidota; class Bacteroidia; order Flavobacteriales; family Flavobacteriaceae; genus Algibacter; species Algibacter pacificus. Next base: position 114,268 of record NZ_VOGY01000008.1, read on the forward strand.
CACGAGCCGTATCACGAATAGACGACTTTGCCGCCATGGTACCATAGGTAATAATTTGTGCTACTTGATTGGCTCCATATTTTTCAATCACGTAATCCATAACACGACTTCGACCTTCATCATCAAAATCAATATCGATATCGGGCATACTTACACGATCGGGATTTAGGAAACGCTCAAAAAGTAAATCGTATTTAAGCGGGTCTATATTGGTAATCCACAAACAATATGCGGCAACCGAACCCGCTGCCGATCCACGACCAGGCCCAACAGACACATCCATTTTTCGGGCTTCGCGAATAAAATCTTCAACAATAAGAAAATACCCCGGATACCCTGTTTTTTCAATTACGCCTAACTCAAAATCGAGACGCTCAACAACCACTTCCGATAGTTCTTCGCCATAACGTTTTTTAGCGCCTTCATATACTAAATGGCGTAAAAATGCATTTTCACCACGTTTTCCACCATCGATTAAATCCTCTTCATGTCTAAATTCTTCCGGAATATCAAAGGCTGGTAACAATACATCACGCGCCAATTGATAAGCTTCCACTTTATCGACCACTTCCTGTACATTAGAAATAGCTTCGGGAATATCCTTAAAAAGCGCTTTCATTTCATCGGGAGACTTAAAATAGTATTCCTGATTTGGCATACCATAACGATAACCTCGTCCACGACCAATTGGAGTTGCCTGTTTTTCACCATCTTTTACACACAATAAAATATCGTGCGCATTGGCATCTTCTTTCTTTCTATAATAGGTGTTGTTGGTTGCAATTAATTTAACATCGTGCTTTTGTGCTAACGAAATTAATGTTGGATTTACACGATTTTCGTCTTCTTGATTGTGGCGCATAAGTTCCACATACAAATCGTCTCCAAATTGTTCTTTCCACCAAAGCAAAGCTTCCTCGGCTTGATTTTCACCAATATTTAGAATTTTACTCGGTACTTCCCCGTATAAATTCCCGGTTAAAACAATTAAATCTTCTTTATATTTTTCAATTAATTTTTTATCAATTCTCGGTATATAATAAAACCCATTTACAAAGGCATGCGATGATAATTTTGCTAAATTATGATAGCCATTTTTATTTTTTGCAATGATTACAATTTGATAACCATTATCTTTTCTAGACTTATCTAAATGATTTTCACACACAAAAAACTCGCAACCAATAATAGGTTTCATTTCTTTTGCTGTTACTGTTGCTCCAGTAACTTCGGCTTCTTTTATTTTATTTTTTACACCACTATTATGTTTATTTATAGCGTTTACAAAGTGAAAAGCTCCCATCATATTAGCATGATCGGTAAGAGCTACGGCACCCATATTATATTCCGCTGCAGCGGAAACAATATCGGCAACCCCCATAGTAGATTGCAATACCGAAAACTGGGAATGATTATGCAAATGAGCAAAATCGACATCGGCTAAGTCGGAAACATTTTGCTTGATATCTTCGGCAGATATACCGACATCTTCACTTTTCCTGATACGCTCAAGAATTTTTGCACTTTCGCGTTTTAAATTAATGTGTTTTAACCCAATAAGCTCAATGGTTCCTGGGTTAGCCTCATTAAAATTCTTAAAATATTCTGGGGCAACGTCTAATTGTTCTTTGGTATATTCCCCCAAACGCACCAACTCAAAAAAGCAACGTGTAGTAGCTTCAACATCAGCAGTCGCGTTGTGCGCTTCGGAGAAGCCTACTTGAAATAAATGCTCGTGTAATTCTGATAAAGTTGGCAGTTTAAACTTACCATAGCGTCCACCAGGAATTTGGCATAAACTGGCGGTATGCTCGGTACAAGTATCTAAAACCGGAAGTTCTTGTAAAGGGTTTTCAACAGCACCACGCACAAACTCGGCGCCCATAATATTTAAATCGAACTTTACATTTTGTCCGACAACAAATTTAGTTTTCCCTAAGGCTGCATTAAATTTTTCTAAAACTTCAGCTAATGGAATCCCTTGTTCCTCTGCCAATTCGGTAGAAATACCGTGAATTTTTTCGGCATCATAAGGAATATTAAATCCTTCAGGTTTTACCAAATAATCTTGATGCTCAATACAGTTCCCCATCTCATCGTGCAACTGCCATGCAATTTGAATACACCTTGGCCAATTGTCCGTATCGGTTATGGGCGCATCCCAACGCTTTGGTAATCCAGTAGTTTCAGTATCGAAAATTAAGTACATGCTGTATTTTAGTCTTTGAGGTTAAGCTAATTAACTTTTAAAATTCTCTTTATTTTTAAAAAGAAAATTTCAGTAGAAAAAGTTTATAAAAATACAGAGAATTTTTTCTTTTTTTAGCCGAAAGTAATATGAGTTTTCAACAATGTAAATAAAAAAGCAAGTGTGTTTTATTAAACTTCGTTTTAATTATTATATTTTTGAATACTACAACATTTACAACCTATGAAATTTAAAATAATAATTCCCACACTTATATTGTCTTTTTTTAATATTTACGCCCAAAACATTCCTCTATACGTTGGCACTTTTACCACTGAAGACAGTGAAGGTATTTACCAATATCAATTTAACACAAACACAGGAGAATTAACCAATAAAAAGTTATCTGTAAAAACAACAAGCCCTTCTTTTATCACGTATTCTTCAAACAAATCATATGTTTATGCAGTAAATAGAACTACGGACAACACAAAACCAGATTATGTAACGGCATTTAAAATAGAAGCTGATGGTTCGCTCTTCGCAATAAACAAAGTGAACAGCCAAGGAAAAGGATCTTGCCATATTTCGGTAAACCAAGCAGGGACTAAAGCTGTTGTTTCTAGTTATAATAGCGGTACAGTTTCTCTTTACGACATAAATAAAGATGGAAGTTTAAACGAGGCATCGCAAGTTTTTGATCATAATTCGGACACCGAAAAATCTCATGCGCATTCTGCTAAATTTAGTAAAAATAATTTATTTGTTTCAGATTTGGGACGAAACGGACTTTATCAATACCAACTAGATGGCGATACTTATAAATTAAAATCGACCGCTGTCGTTGAAATGAAAGGCAATCCTGGGCCTCGCCATTTTTCAATTAGTAAAAACAATAAATTTATTTATATAATAAGTGAGTATGGCAACTCCATAACTTCGGTTAAACATACCAAAAAAGGCTTTAAACAAATTGATTTCGATTCTACTTTAGATGAAAACTTTACTGGAAAAAGTTTCTGTGCCGATATTCATTTATCCAAAGACGAACGTTTTATTTACGGTTCCAATCGTGGCGAAAATTCTATTGCTGTTTTTAAAAGAAACAGAAGAAAAGGAACGATAGATAAAATTCAGAATATAAGCGTTCATGGCGATTGGCCAAGAAATTTCACCTTAGATCCAACAGGAAAATTTGTATTAGTAGCCAATAGACGAAGTAATAACATCGCTGTTTTTAGTAGAGACACAACCTCTGGAAAACTCGTGTTTTTAAAAGATTATGCCGTACCAACACCGGTTTGTCTATTATTTTAACAAACCTCTATCTTTTTAAATAATTTCAAAAAAATAATAAGCTGATAATTAAATTTTTATAGTATCTTTGCGCCCTCATTAATAACCGAGGTCGAGAACCTCAAATAATTAATTATTATGGCAGTAAAAATTAGATTACAAAGACACGGTAAAAAAGGAAAACCTTTTTACTGGATCGTTGCAGCCGATGCAAGATCAAAAAGAGATGGTAAATACTTAGAAAAATTAGGTATCTACAATCCAAACACAAACCCAGCAACTGTTGAATTAAACGTTGATGGTGCTGTAACATGGTTACAAAACGGTGCACAACCAACCGATACGGCTAAAACTTTATTGTCTTACAAAGGAGCTTTACTAAAAAATCACCTTGCAGGTGGTGTTAGAAAAGGCGCTTTAACTGAAGAGCAAGCAGAAGCAAAATTCAATGCTTGGTTAGAAGAAAAAACAGGAAAAGTTCAAGCTAAAGCAGATGGTTTATCTGAAGCTCAAGCAAAAGCTAAAGCTGAGGCATTAGCTGCAGAAAAAGCAGTTAACGAAGCAAGAATTGCTGCAGCAACTCCTGTTGTTGAAGAAGAAGCTGCTCCAGAAGTTGAAGCAGAAGCATCAAACGAAGAAGAATAAAAAACACAAATTTTTTATACTTTTAAACTCCGATAGCAATATCGGAGTTTTTTATGCAAAATATTTTTTGCATATTCCCTTGAAGCAGGGAATTTTTAAACTAAAACGATTATATTGTATAGAATTCCGCCTTCGCGGAAATAAAAAAACATAGCATTCAATGAAAAAAGAAGATTGTTTTTACTTAGGTAAAATTGTAAAAAAGTATAGTTTTAAAGGTGAAGTTTTAGCTAAATTAGATACCGACGAGCCGGATATTTACGAAAATTTAGATGCTATATTTTTAGAACTTCGAAATAATTTGGTGCCTTTTTTTATTGAAAGTTCGCAGTTACATAAATCGGAATTACTTCGAATTAAATTTGAAGATGTTGATGAAGAAGCCGATGCCGATGCTATTATGAAAAGCGGACTCTACCTCCCGTTAGATTTGTTACCAAAATTAGAAGGCAATAAATTCTATTTTCATGAAGTTATGGGCTTTACTGTGGAAGATGTTAACTTTGGAACGGTTGGTATTATTAAGGCTATTAACGATTCTACAGCACAATCTATTTTTGAAATCGATAGAGATGGTATTGAAATTTTAATACCCATGAACGATGAGTTTATCACTAAAGTAGATCGTGAAAACAAAACTATTATAGTAGAAACCCCAGAAGGATTAATCGATTTATATTTGGAATAAACCTATTTTAAAACCCTCATTACTTTCCAGAATGTCTTTTCTCTAATTTGAAATTTATACCTCTATTTTGAAACCATTTAAATTCAAACAATTTAGCGTTAATCAAGATCAATGTGCCATGAAAATTGGTACCGATGGCGTTTTACTTGGCGCATGGGCAAGCTTAGAACAAAATCCTTTTGCTATTTTAGATATTGGCGCTGGAACGGGTATTTTAGGCTTAATGTTAGCACAACGCAGCCACGCCAAAGTTATTGATGCTATTGAAATTGACGACAATGCTTACGAGCAGTGTGTGGATAATTTTGAACAATCGCCCTGGGCAGATCGTCTATTTTGTTACCATGCCACATTAGAAGAATTTGCGGAAGAAATAGATGATGAATACGATTTAATAATTTGTAATCCACCTTTTTATGCCGAAGATTATAAAACTGAAAATGAATCGCGCGATTTAGCGCGTTTTCAAGATGCGATGCCTTTTGAACATTTACTGCAAAGTGTTTCAGTTTTATTAGCTCCCGAAGGGACTTTCAATGTTATTATTCCTTTTAATGAAGAAGAAAAATTTATCGCATTAGCGAGCCACTTCCAATTGTTTCCTAATAAAATATGTCATGTAAAAGGGAATCCTGAAACCGACATAAAACGAAGTCTGTTAACGCTCTCCTTCAGCGAAAGCGACACCATAACCGAAACTCTTATTATTGAAACGGAAAGACATATTTACACCAAAGATTACAAAAACCTAACCAAAGATTTCTACCTAAAAATGTAATCTTTCTACTGATTATTCTTTAAAAACATATTATATAACTCGTTTTTTTTTGATAAAACAGAACTAATTATACGTCAAACTAAAAAATCTAAAAAACGCTATTTTCCACAAACGTACCTGTTAATCATCCCTTTAGATATCACAAGATTTATTCCTTTTTAATAAATGCCAAAATATGTATTTATTAAACCATTAGTTCGTCATTTTTTTATTTACTAACATTTGACAGTTTTTTTAAACTATTTCCTTTTTATCTTTACATAGAAAAGAATCCTTTACAAGGTTTAAAAGCTCAAAACAGTATTATGGAAGAATCAAGAAAAGACATCATTCAATTTATTAATCTTCAATTAGCCTCACTAGGGCAGCCTATTTACAGAGATCAGGAAGATAGTTTAGAAAAGTTTTGCGATCCAAAATTTGAAGAATTAACAAGTGGTTTAATAAAAAGTATTCGCGAAAAATCGAGACTTTTGGCTAACCATCACTCTCCTGTAGACACGAGAATTCAAAATTTTTTAAACGACTATTTAAAAGATGTTTCTATTGATAAACCGTACATATTACCAAACGACACCTTAATTTTATCGAAAAAAGGACATGCTCGAGAGGTGAGTTTACCGCCAAACGGCAATTCATTTAAAAGCGACAATGTCACCTCGCATAGAATAAAACAGGGGATTTTAAATAATCCTTTACATGATAAAAGAACAACAAAAGGCACCTTTCATATTGTTGAAGGTGATTTACCCGTTCCTTTAGATAAAAAAGAAGTACCAAAAATTGCTTTTGCTCACTTCTTACATGCTGCTTTTAATCCTTCCGACGAATTAAAAACATTACCCTTTACTTCCAATCAAAAAGACCAAGCCAAAACAATTGTTTCTATGTTACTTCGCCCCATGGTTTGCCCAGAAGTACCCAACGTGATTTCGAAAAAATCTTTAGAAGTTCGTTTCTTTGCGCCAGGAAGTTTAGTAAGTAATTTAGATTTTGTTGAATCTATTTTCGGAAATGCAGGAAACCCTAATTTAGCTCAAAATGATGCTGGACTAGACACCGAGCACTGGACAGGACATACGGGCTGTGTTATTTTGGCTCCTCAATTAAGAACGTTAAAAAAGAAAGATGTCGGATTACCACATTTTGATGATGCTACAGATCGTCAGAAAAGTGAAGGCATGTGCTGGAAAAACGAAGACGAACTCTATAACGATGGTAGTGCTTTTAAAATTACTTGCAGAGACGATAGAGGTGTTGTTGTAACTATTATAGCAGATAATTACTACGGTTATTCTAAAAAAGAAATTAAAACTCAAATAAGCTATTCTGCTAATCTGTTTGGCTTAGTAGAAGAAGAACACTCGGGCGGTGCAATTGCATACCCTAGAGGTGTTATGGGCGCTATTGTAGACGGCGTTGCCTTCTCGGGAAAACATGGTAATAAGTTTACATTTGAAGATGTTAAACATTTATTAGGAGACCGTATTGAGGTACAACCCGAAAACTACGCTATCGATAAAAAATACCCAGATATTATTTATATTCCGGAATCGGCATACATCAATACAAATACCAATAGTATCACTTGGACATATAATGGCGAACCGCAAAAACTCAAGTTATCTCCAAAAAAGAAATATGTACACCCTACTGGGAATAAATTCACTTTAGAAAAACACCCCGCTATTCCGCTATGGCGTATTGTTAATACTATGGCCGAAGGCATCTTTTGCCACAAACCCTGCACGGTTTCTGGAGGAGGAAAGTCTGAAATTTCAAAATCCATGCTAAATGCCATTACTTATAGCACGTTTAACATTATAGATATTGATGAAGATTTTAAGAAAGCCGACGAAATTATAGAATACGATTATTCAAAACGTTGGAAAGATTACGATCCTACTTTACCGCCTTCGAGAAGTTTTTTAAGTAAAGGACGAACCTTGGGATCTGCGGTAAAATTATTAACACCATCAGATAAATGTACCGATGAATATAACAAGTTTGTAGAGAATATCCCCGTACATATTCGTTCTTTAGTCTTGTTTGTTAAGCGATTGTATCGCCAAGATTTCGAAAATTTAAGTTGGAAGGATTGCATGTCTGTTGAATTTATCAACGGAAAAAAAGGCACGGGATTACTGTACAACAACACCCCTGTAGTTGGTAGTTATGTTCGCATTGGTTTCAATCAAAACAGTAATTGGCTTTTAAACAAATTACGTTCCGATTTTTCAGCAAGTATAAAAATTCAAACCGAAGATGATATTTCTGCGTCCATCACCATTCCTCGTGAACGCTTTAAGCATCTAAGTCCAAAGTTTCAAAATAAAAGTTTGAAGGTTGTAGCAAATTGCGAGTCGTATCTATTTCAAAGACCCGACGAAGCCATTGTTCGTGGTTATGATAAAAATGCGGAAAGAGATATTGTATCACCCAACACGTATTTAACCAATTACGAATTACTAAATAAAAAAGATGCTATTGAAATTTATGAGGATACCATTAATTTTGACAAGTACACCCAGCCTGTAAAAGACTTAATTACAAGTGTAATTAATAGTCCGAAAGAAGAAGAGTATTTTGCTTTACCATCGCATACAAGAATTGTAAATGGCGAGCCCACAAAAAACCCACGTTACCTAGAACGTAATGTAAATATAGAAGAGACAAAAGAGAGTTATTTAGGTGAAATAGGTATTCGTTTATTTAGAAAAATTCCTTCGGAAGACCCTGTAATTCAAGTTGTAAATGCCGTTTTACCAGGACGAAGAAACAACCCCGCAGACAGAGAGGCAGGCATACGCCCATTAGCGGTTTATAACCCGATACACTACCAAGAAACCCCAGAATTATTCATGGATTTTATTTGTAGCTTAACAGGTAAATCGCCATCAACAACGGGTGCAGGCTCAGAAGGTGCTTTAACCAAAGGCCCTTTCAATATGTTAACCCCAACAACCGATTTAAACAACGCCTTATTATCGCATATTTTAACAGAATCTGATGCATTTAGTACCGCTGCTGGATATGTTGGTGGCGACAATAAAGTAGATCACGATATTAGTTTATTAATTCCAGAAATCTGGGCACGTTTAACACCTGAAGATAGAGATCCAAAACAATTAATAAAACATGGTGCTTTAGAAAAACTTGAGGATTTTGAATACGAAGGAAAAACCGTTTTGGCTAGCCGATTAGGGTATAGAATAACCAAAACATTTTCTTTAAGATGTTTAAATCGTTTATTCGATGAACCAACCGCTGTTTTTAATGAAAAAATGTTAAAACCAGAATTACAAGGACTAGAAGATTATGTAGACGGTATTAATAATATTGTTGAAGCCCAAGAAAAAGTTGCTTTAAGATATTTTGAAGATGGCAGTATAACATCGGCTATTCCACCTTTAAAAATATTGTTACATATTATGGCTTATGGCCACTATGAAGGTAAAAACATTAGCCACCCTGAATTGCGCCAATATTTTAATAGAGACTATGTGCTAAATAGCGATTGGTACAAAGAACGCTTACTTTTAAAACAAGAGAAAGACCTTGGTTTTTATGCGGCGCAAATAGAATATTTAGAAGATTTTATAAAAAATCCTAACAATGATATTCTTGTACACGAAATGAATATTGAAGATCGCTTGCATGCGGCTAAAGAACACTATAGCCATGTAAAATCTGAAACCTATTTAAAAGAACTTGAAGGCACCATTGGTGCAGATCCTTTGTATAGAAAATAATTTTTTGTTTTTATTTATATACTAATTTTTAAATCATTAAAAAGCGTTTCAAATTGAAACGCTTTTTTGTTTACTTTTACTTTATGTTTTCAGCAAAAAAAAGATTAGATAACGCCTATAAAAATGCTAAAGTCCTAGATTTTGACGACGATAGCAAGTTTATACTTTTTAGTGATTGCCACCGCGGAGATAACAGCTTTGCAGACGATTTTGCGAATAACAGAAACATCTATTTCCACGCCTTAAAATATTATTACGACAATAATTTTCAGTATTGTGAAATTGGAGATGGCGACGAACTTTGGGAAAACCTATCTTTTGATTCCATTTTAAATGCGCATAAAAATGTATATATGCTTATGAAAGCATTTCATGAGGAACGTAGATTACACATGATTTGGGGAAATCACGATATGGTTTATAGAAATCCCGATTATGTTGAAAAACATTTATCGACTTATTTTGACCCCAAAACAGGTAAAGACGAAGAGTTATTTAAAGATATAACATACCACGAAGGCATTATTTTAAAACACTGCGCTACAAAACAAGAAGTATTTTTAACCCACGGACATCAAGCCGATTGGTGGAATTACGATTTTTGGAAATGGAGCCGATTTTTAGTCCGTATCCTTTGGAAACCATTAAACGTAATGGGTATTGCCGACCCAACCACACCTGCTAAAAACTATACTGAACTTATAAAAGTAGAACGACGTACAAAAACTTGGATTGCTGAAAACAACAATTTAATAACCGTTGTTGGACATACCCATAGACCCCGATTCCCAAAACCTGGAGATATTGCTTTTTTTAACGACGGAAGTTGCGTACACCCAAGAAGCATAACCGGTATTGAAATTGAACATGGAGAAATTTCACTTATAAAATGGAGCATCTCAACCAAAGACGATGGTACTTTACAAATTGTAAAAGACGTTTTAGAAGGACCAATTGCGTTACAACATTATAAAACAGAATAACATCAAAAACATATTTGATAACAGATTATTCTAAAGCTAATTTAAAAGCAGCCTGCGCATGAATTGTGGTTGTATCAAAAACAGGAACCTCAACATCGCTTTGTTCTATAAGTAAAGGAATTTCGGTACATCCTAAAATAATACCTTCTGCCCCATCTGCTATTAATTTGTTTATAATTTTAAGATAAATAACTTTAGACGCTGCTGTTAATAGGCCTTTAGACAATTCACTATAAATAATTCGGTGGATTTCATTTCTATCTTCAAATTCAGGAATAATAGTTTCAATACCAAAACCTTTTAAAACATCGGTATAAAATGTTTTTTCCATGGTATATTTTGTTCCTAAAAGAGCTACTTTTTTTAAGCCTTTGGCAAGAATTTCTTTCGAAGTCGCTTCAGCAATATGAATTACCGGAATATTTACACCCTTTTTAACGGCTTCAATGGTTAAATGCATGGTATTGGCACAAATTAGAATACAAGATGCACCAGCCTGTTCTAAACTTACTGCGGCCTGCTTCATGATATCATCTAATACATCCCAACGATTTTCTTTTTGAAGTTGAACAATTTGTCCAAAATCAACAGAATTAATAATCAGTTTTGCTGAATGCGGTTCGCCATAAGTAGATTGCGCTAAATGATTCAATATTCTATAATATAGCACTGTAGATTCTGGGGTAATCCCTCCTATTAAGCCAATGGTTTTCATAACATGTTTTATTTTAATTAAAAGTATTACAAATACATCTGCCTACAAAACAAAAAAGCCAGAACGTGAGTTCTGACTTTTAATATATTTATAAAGTTTAAAACTGAATTACTTCAATTTTTTCTTAACCTCTACTTCATGGAATGCTTCTATCACATCACCTTCCTTAATATCGTTGTAGTTTTTAATTTGCATACCACAATCGTAACCTTTTGTTACTTCTTTAGCATCATCTTTAAATCGTTTTAACGACGTTAATTCACCTGTGTAAACAACCACACCATCACGTATTAAACGAATACCTGCATTACGCGTTATTTTACCATTAGTTACCATACAACCTGCAATAGTACCAATTTTAGAAACTTTAAAGATTTCTCTAATTTCTGCTGTACCTAAAATTTCCTCTTTCAATTCTGGAGATAACATACCTTCCATAGCATCTTTAAGATCATTTATGGCATCATAGATAATTGAGTATGTACGGATATCGATTTCTTCTTTATCAGCAATAGATCTTGCATTTCCAACTGGACGTACGTTAAAACCAACAATAATAGCATCGGAAGCCGAAGCTAACAATACATCACTTTCGGTAATAGCACCAACGCCTTTATGAAGAATATTAACTTGAATTTCTTCAGTTGAAAGTTTTTGGAACGAATCTGTTAAAGCTTCCACAGAACCATCCACATCCCCTTTAAGGATAATGTTTAATTCTTGGAAATCACCAAGTGCAATACGACGACCAATTTCGTCTAACGTAATATGACGTTGTGTTCTAACCGATTGTTCACGCTGTAATTGAGCACGTTTAGAAGCAATTTGTTTGGCTTCACGTTCATCTTCAAATACATTAAATTTATCACCTGCTTGTGGCGCACCATCTAAACCTAATATAGAAACTGGTGTTGACGGCCCAGCCGCTGTAACATTATTTCCACGTTCATCCTGCATGGCTTTAACTTTACCACTATTTCTACCTGCTAAAACATAATCGCCAACGCGAAGAGTTCCGGCTTGTACTAAAATAGTTGATACATAACCACGACCTTTATCTAAAAAGGCTTCGACTACAGTACCTACAGCTGGTTTATCTGGATTTGCTTTAAGTTCTAACAACTCTGCTTCAAGCAATACTTTTTCTAATAATTCTTTAACACCTGTACCTACTTTTGCAGAGATATCATGCGATTGAATTTTACCACCCCAATCTTCAACTAAAAGATTCATTTGAGCTAAACCTTCTTTAATTCTTTCTGGGTTAGCATCGGGTTTATCTATTTTATTAATAGCAAAAACAATAGGAACTCCCGCCGCTTGCGCATGCGAAATAGCCTCCTTTGTTTGTGGCATAATAGCATCATCTGCAGCGGCTACAATAATAGCAATATCGGTAACTTGAGCACCACGTGCACGCATGGCGGTAAAGGCCTCGTGACCTGGTGTATCTAAGAAGGCTATTTTTTGTCCATTCTCCAATTCTACGCCGTAAGCTCCAATATGTTGTGTAATTCCACCAGATTCTCCTGCGATAACATTTTCTTTACGAATATAATCTAGAAGCGATGTTTTACCGTGATCAACGTGACCCATTACCGTTACTATTGGCGCACGTAATTTTAAATCTTCTGGTTTATCCTCTACTTCTTCAATAGATTCTTCAATATCTGCAGTTACAAATTCTACTTGGTAACCAAACTCATCTGCAACAATAGATAAGGTTTCAGCATCCAAACGTTGATTCATAGTAACCATCATTCCTAAGGACATACATGCCGAAATAATTTGAGTTACCCCAACATCCATCATAGTTGCCATTTCGCTTGCCGTAACAAACTCGGTAACTTTAAGAATTTTACTTTCTGCAGCTTCTATTTGTTGATCAATTTCAGTCTGCTCTCTATGCTTATCTCTTTTATCTCTTCTATTTTTAGCCCCTCTACCTTTGTTAGATTTCCCTTGAAGTTTTTCAAGTGTTTCGCGCACTTGTTTTTTAACATCTTCTTCACTAGGTTCTTCTTTTACAATGTTTCGGCGTCCTTGTCCTGGTTTGCCTCTAAAGCGATCGTTTCCACCTGTTCTTGGTGTACCTGGTCTAGCAGTACTTGGTCTATTATCTCCAGGACCTCCTGCTTTACTAATACGACGACGTTTTTTCTTATTTGCCGCTGCACCTGCTGCAGGTTTCTTTTCTACTGGTTTTTTCTTAGGTTTATTAAATTGAGATAAATCAATTTTTTCTCCTGCAATTTTAGGCCCAGAAAGTTTTTGATATTGCGTTTTTACACGCTCTTCAGGGATAACAACTTCGCCATCAACAATAATGCTTTCTTGCTTCGTTATTTTTTCAGTAGGTACTTGTTTTTCTTCCGCTTTTACAGGGGTTTCTTTTGCTTTTTCTACTGGTTTTTCCTGAACTTTAGGTTTCTTATCTTCAACTTTAGCAGGCTCCTTTTTAACCTCTTCAACAGGTTTTACTACTTCAGGAACTACTTCTTTTTCAACAACCTCCTCTTTTACAACTTCATTAGGAACTTCCTTAACCACAGGAGCCTTTTCAACCTTAGGTTCAACCACTACTGGTGGTTTATCCTCTACTACAGGTTTTGGGTCTGCTTTTTTAGGTTCTAAATCAATTTTACCAACTTTTTTAGGACCAGTAAGGGGCTTAGTTGCTTTTATAATTTCCTCTCTTTTGGCAGCTGCTTTTTGCTTTTCTTCAAGCTCACGCTCGCGTTGCTCACGCAACACTTCTTTTTCTTTAAGCTTTGCCTCACTAACTTCTAGGGATGCTACTTTTTTGTTCGCATCCGTTTGAAATTCACCAGAAAGAATTTTATAAGTTTCCTCTGAAATTTTCGTAGTCGGGCGCTTCTCTATTTCGACACCTTTAGAATCCAAAAATTCTACGGCACGATCTAGAGAGATATTAAGCTCGCGTAATACTTTATTTAATCTAATTGTTTCAGCCATAATTGCCTTTAAAATACTCAAATATATATATTATACCAATTCTATCATAAAATTAAGAAACATCTAACGATAATTACTTATAATTTTTATGAAATTGATATTATTCTTCGAATTCTTCTCTTAAAATCCTAAGAACATCGTTAATGGTTTCCTCCTCTAAGTCTGTTCTTTTCACTAAATCTTTCACTTCTTGCTCTAAAATACTCTTAGCAGTGTCTAATCCAGCTTTACTAAATTCTTCAATAATCCATGATTCGATTTCGTCAGAGAATTCACGTAATTCTACATCTTCCTCTGCGCCTTCTCTAAATACATCGATTTCAAAACCGGTAAGTTGCCCTGCTAAACGGATGTTATGACCGCCTCTACCAATAGCTTTACTTACTTCTTCTGGTTTTAATATCACCTCAGCACGTTTTGTTTCTTCGTTTAATTTAACCGAAGTTACACGAGCTGGGCTTAATGCTCTAGTAACAAACAATGGTAAGTTACTAGTATAATTTATTACATCGATATTTTCGTTTCCTAATTCACGAACAATACCGTGAATACGAGACCCTTTCATACCAACACAAGCACCAACGGGGTCTATTCTATCATCATAAGAATCTACAGCCACTTTTGCCTTTTCGCCTGGGATTCTTACGACTTTTTTAATGGTAATTAATCCATCAAAAACTTCTGGAATTTCTTGTTCGAATAATTTCTCCAAAAATACAGGGGAACTTCTCGACATGATAATCGTTGGTTTTGCACCTTTAAGCTCTACACTATCAATAACACCACGCACATTATCTCCTTTTCTAAAAAAGTCCGATGGAATTTGTTTGTCTTTTGGAAGCACGATTTCGTTTCCTTCATCGTCCAACAAAATAACGGCTCTATGACGGATATGGTGTACTTCTGCGGTATAAATTTCACCAACTAAATCTTTAAAATGTTTAAAGATGATTGTATTATCATGTTCATGAATTTTAGAAATCAAATTTTGACGTAATGCTAAAATAGCACGACGACCTAAATCGATAAGTTTCACTTCTTCCGATACATCTTCACCTACTTCAAAATCGGGTTCTATTTTACGTGCTTCAGTTATTGAGATTTCCTGATTAGGATCTTCCACTTCACCATCGGCAACAACAACTCTATTTCTCCAAATTTCTAAATCCCCTTTATCTGGATTTACAATAATATCAAAATTATCATCATCTCCAAATTTTCGTTTTAAGGCACTTCTAAAAACGTCTTCTAAAATGGCCATTAACGTAACTCTGTCAATAAGCTTATCGTCTTTGAATTCTGAAAAAGATTCAATTAACGCAATATTTTCCATAATTGGTTTTGATTTAAAATTTTATCACAACTTTTGCTTCGATAATATCTTCGTAAGCTATATTTGCTTGCTTTTTTACCGTAACTTTTCCTTTACCTAATGGTTTAGGCTCTCTCGTTTTCCATTCTAGGAAAATATCATTTTCGGTAGCGTTTGTTAAAACCCCTTCTATATCTTCGGTTTTTGTACGCACACTAAGCGTTCTACTTATATTTTTAACATATTGGCGTTGATGAACAAGAGGTGCGGTTGCTCCTGCCGACATCACTTCTATAGAATAATCGTGTTCTTCTCTATCTAAATTATTCTCAATTGTTCTACTTATATATATACAATCGTCAACCAAAACACCATTATCACCATCGATAACAATATTAATATGACTGTCCCCATTAATAGATAAACTAATAAGAAATAAATCTTGTCGCTCTATTAACGCTTCTTCGAGTAAATTTTTTACGGTAGTTTTAAACATTTTCTAGTATAAAAAGAGGGGACTTTCCGTCCCCTCATTTCCTTAATTCGCCTTTCAACGGTGCAAATATATAAAATATTATTGATTTTTAAAGTAATTTTCCATAAATTTAGATACCAGATTCCCTTTACAACAACTAAATAAACTCAATAAACAACCAACTATCCTATGAAAAAAATTCTTGTACCCACAGACTTTTCCGAACAAGCAGAAAACGCTTTAAAAGTTGCTGCCCAACTAGCACGTACTCATAACTGCGAAATTCATTTATTACACGTTATTGAACTTCCCTTGAATGAAGTTGACGCTTTAACATCGCATAGCGAATTTCCGGAAGCTATTTTTTTTATGAAATTAGCTCATAAAAAATTCAACAAACTAAAAAATGAAGATTACCTTGAAGGTATAAATATTTACGAAAGTGTTGGGTTTCAAGAAATTTTTAAAGGTGTATTTCACGCTAGCAAAAAACATGATATCGATTTAATTATTATGGGCTCTAATGGTGCAAGCGGACTTAAAGAAATGATTATTGGAAGTAATACTGAAAAAATTGTTAGAACATCCGAAACGCCTGTTTTAGTTATTAAAAATGAACACCAATCTTTTAAGGTTACCAACTTTGTTTTTGCATCGGATTTTAAAAAAGAAAACAAACCAAGCTACCAAAAAGCACTTCATTTTGCTAAAATTTTTAACGCCAACATGCATTTATTAATAGTTAACACGCCTAATAATTTTAAAACTTCAGGCGAATCTTTGTTAGCGATGCAAACTTTTGCTGATGATTTTGACTACCCTCATCAATCGATTAACATTTACAACGATATAAATATTGAAACTGGCATTATGAATTTTTCCGAATCCATTTCAGCAGAACTAATTGGCATGAGCACGCATGGCCGACAAGGTATTTCGCATTTTTTTAACGGTAGTATTAGTGAAGATCTCGTAAACCACGCCAAACGACCAGTGATTACTTTTAAAATTTAGACATGAAAAAACCCTAACTATTTTCATAATTAGGGTTGCTTTCAGAGTTGGCCCACTAGGGCTCGAACCTAGACTCTTTGGTACCAAAAACCAACGTGTTGCCAGTTACACCATGGGCCATTCTTTATTCGAGACGGCAAATTTAGAACTTTTTTTCCTTTGTGCAAACTTTTTTAATTTTTTTTTGAAATATTTTTTTTCATTACTTAACGTTTCCTTAAAAACAATCGGGATTAAGTATTTATTATTAAATTCGCCGAAGCAATTAATGTATAGATTTTTATGACAAATTTTAACTTTAAAAAATGGAATACCATTTTAGGTTGGTTCTCTTTTTTAATAGCTCTTATTACTTATAGCCTAACTGTTGAGCCTACAGTGAGTTTCTGGGATGCAGGGGAATATATTTTAACCTCTTCAAAACTGCAAGTTGGTCACCCACCTGGAGCACCATTATTTCAAATGCTCGGTGCCTTCTTCTCCATTTTTACCTTTGGAAATAATGCCTTAATAGGTTGGATGATGAATATGATGAGTGCCGTTTCTAGTGCTTTCACTATTCTTTTTATGTTTTGGACCATTACTATTTTATTAAAAAAATTAGTTGCTAATAATACTGAGATAAACAAAAACCAAGCATTTGCTATTTTAGGTAGTGGTTTAGTTGGAAGTTTAGCATTTTCTTTTACCGACTCGTTTTGGTTTAATGCTGTTGAAACTGAAGTGTATGCCATGGCCACATTAATTATGTCGGCGTTATTTTGGCTAGCACTGCGTTGGGAACAAGATATGGATACCCCAAGAGGAAACCGCTGGCTTGTTTTAATTGCGTTTGTTATCGGACTTTCTTTTGGAGTTCACTTTATGGGATTATTAACCATCCCAGCCATAGGGTTAATTTACTTTTTTAAGAATTACAAAACCGTTACAGTAAAAAACTTCATAATTGCTAACATCGTATCGGTCGGAATTCTATTATTCGTTTTTAAACTTTTAGCCCCTAATATTCTTAAAATATTTAGTGCCTTCGAAATATTTTTCGTCAACACTATTGGCTTACCCTTTAATTCAGGATCTATTATTGCAGGTTTATTACTTGTAGCGCTTATTTCTTATGGTTTAAAATACACGAGAAAGAAACATTTTGTGCATTTAAACACCGCTATTCTATGTTTAACCTTTGTTATTATCGGGTTTTCAACTTGGTTAATGCTACCTATTCGCGCTAATGCTAATGTGGTTATTAATGAAAATAATCCGTCGAGTGCTAGAGAATTATTAGCCTACTACAACTTAGAGCAATACCCTGAAACACACTTGTTTTACGGACCTCAATTTACCGATCAATATGCTTATTTAGATGAAAACAATCCGTATGTAGACGACAAACCTAAATATGAAAAAGACGAAGCTCTTGGCAAATATGTTATTGTAAACGATTGGAAAAAAGCAAAACAAAACTACAACTCTAAACACGCCTCTATTTTACCAAGAATGTGGAGCCCCGAGCATGCCGAAAACTATATGATGTTTTCCGGGTTTTTAGACTTTAAAGTAAAACCAGATGCTCAAAACACTTATTACAGAAGCGCCATTAACGCTGGAGCAACCGAGGAACAAGCAAAAACGTATGCTTTAAATCAAATCACAAAATACAAGGCTCAAATTAACGATTTTAGAAAGCAAGTTGCACAAGGCAAGGTTGATTATGCCGATTATAACAACTTTTTAAAAACAGAAAAAAGTCTAATTGATGTTGAAAAACCCTCGCTTATAAGCAACATTATTTACATGTTCGAATACCAATTAGGCTACATGTACTGGCGTTATTTTATGTGGAATTTCTCTGGAAGACAAGACGATATTCAAGGACGCTATGACAACCATGGTAACTGGATTACCGGCATAAAATTTATTGACGAATGGCATTTAGGCTACTCGCAAGATAATTTACCAAGCGATGTTATAAACAACAAAGCTAGAAATGCCTATTACATGCTTCCTCTTATTTTAGGTATAATTGGCTTATTTTTTCTTTATAACAAAGACAAAAAATTATTTTGGGTCATGCTTGTATTTTTCTTATTCACAGGAATTGCCATACAAGTTTACACCAATGTTCGCCCATTTGAACCTCGCGAACGCGATTACTCGGTGGTAGGTTCATACTATGTATTTGCCTTATGGATTGGTTTTGGCGTATATGCCTTGTTTGATTTTTTCAAAAAATATTTACCAAAACAACTTACTGCACCCATAGTTACAATAGCTTGTTTAATTTTAGTGCCTTGTATTATGGGAGCAAGCAATTGGGACGACCATGACCGTTCTCAAAAATACACTGCCAATGCTATGGCGAAAATGTATTTAGATTCTTGTGCAGAAAATGGTATTTTATTTACCATTGGAGATAACGATACCTTCGCCCTTTGGTACGCTCAAGAAATTGAAGGTTACAGAACCGATGTTCGTATAGTAAACACCAGTTTATTCCAAACCGACTGGTACATCGATCAAATGAAACGTAAAGCTTATGAGAGTGACCCAGTGCCCTCTCAACTAACACACGACTTATATCAATACGGCACCAACGATTATATTGTGATAGAGCCTGTTACTAAAGATACTATAGAAGTTAAGCAGTTTTTAGACTTTATTGCCAGCAACAATCCTAAAACCAAATATAAATATGTTTTAGAACAACAAGGTGTAGATATCTCTCAAGTTAGAAGTCAAGATTTAAAAGCAAGTTATTTACCTACAGAAACGTTGCGTTTACCTGTAAATAAGCAAAACGCATTAAACTCAGGAATTGTTAAACCAGAAGATGCGGATAAAATTGTTCCATACATCGATTTAACCATTAAAGGTGGGGCACTTTACAAAAACCGTTTGCTTATGCTAGATATTGTGGCTAACAACGAATGGAAACGTCCTATTTATTTCACCGGAGGAAGTTTTGGTGATGATGATTATATTTGGATGAAAGACTACCTGCAACTTGATGGGATGTGCTATAAATTAGTTCCTATTAAAACACATGTAGATCGATCTAACCCGTTTGATATGGGTCGTGTAGATAGCGATTTAATGTATGAAAAAGTAAAAAAATGGGATTGGGGAAATAGCGGAAGCCCAGATATTTATCACGACGTAGAAACTCGAAAAAACTCAATTACCTACCGTGGTAATTTAGCACGATTAGTAGAACAATTAATTAATGAAGATAAACTGGATAAAGCTGAAGAAATAGCCGACATAGCCATGGATAACATGCCTGTTGAATATTTTGGATATTACACCCTTTTAGAACCTTATATTAATGCTTACTATGAAATTGGAAATAAAGAAAAAGCACGACAATTATTTAAAGACGTTGCCAAAAAATATCAAGAAAACTTAGAATATTACAGCGGTTTAAAAACAAGTAATCAAGAGCGTTTGTTTGAAGATATTTATACCGATATACAACGCTATAAAGCTTTAGTTGATATTTTAATTAAATACGATGTCGATTTTGCTAAAACTGAAGGTAATATTTTTAACGACCATTTAAAATTATTTAAATACTTTTATGGTGAAGATTCTAGCGATGAATACGAACCAAAAACAGACAACGATATTCCGCCGGCAGTAAGCACAGATACTATTGAACCGATAGACTAAGGCATGACCTTAACACCAGTAAAAATACCACTTGTTGTTAAAAAGATGTTCCCAAATTATATTTGGGACATCGCAACAAATGAAAAAATTATTTATCTCACCTTTGATGATGGCCCAACTCCAGACATCACAAATTGGATTTTAGATACTTTAAAAACCTATAATGCTAAAGCCACATTTTTCTGCATAGGAAACAATGTTGAAAAGTACCCAGAACTTTTTCGTAATATTATAAAAAACGGTCATGCTATTGGGAACCACACCCAAAACCACGTAAAAGGCTGGAAAACTAAAACCGATGATTACCTCTCTGAAGTAGCACAAGCCGAAGAACATATTCAAAAAGAAAAACCACAACCACACAGCTCAACTTTTAAAGCTGCAAAATTATTTCGGCCACCTTACGGAAAAATAACAACTCAACAAGCGAATGCTTTAATGAAACTTGGTTATAAAATAATAATGTGGGATGTTTTGTCTATCGATTGGAACCGCAACATTAGCGAAGACACTTGCTTTAAAAATGCGATTTCAAAAACCAAAAACGGAAGTATTATTGTTTTTCACGACAGTGTAAAAGCCTCTAAAAATATGCAAGCGACACTGCCAAAAGTTTTAAAATATTTTACCGATCAAGGTTTTGTTTTTAAATCGATAGCTCTTTAAGACTTCGCTGGAACTTTAGCGTTTATTTTACGTTTCCAATACACAATATAAAGCGTTCCAATAATAGTTGGAAGTGTCCAAGAAATGATATTTCCAATTCCTAATCCAGCCACAATAAAAGCTGTAAACGACGCTATTAAAGCACCAATCATTTTTCCGATATGCAAACGCAACCAGATGTTTTTTGGCTTTTCGGGATTTCTGTAAAACCGAAAATCTTGAAGACTCATAAACAGTCCAAAACTTCCAAAGAACAAAAACAAAACACTCATATTTACCTCATTAAAAAGACCGTAAATACCATTTAAAATCATGATTACCGAAAAGAAAAGCATCGTACCAGAAATCATTTTATCTTTCCAATCGGCCTCCCTTTTCAATTTAAAAGTCAGCGCTCGATTTCCAGCCAAAACTAAGTAGATTGTAAACAAACCTATTAAAAATAAAAAGGTATTTTCATGCTGCGGCAAACAGGTAATTACTAAAGAAATAAGGGAACTAATTAGCATACCTACGGAAAACAACTTTCCCATTTTTTTATGGATCGCACTCCCCTTTTTAACAATAACACTTCCTATGCCTGTAATTAATCCAACAGCACCAAAAAAGGCGTGAATGTATATTAAAATTGTAATAGCGTCTTTCATTTGAAGTTCTTTAAGTGTAACACTTCAAATTTGAGATAATTACGTGGACTACAAAAACCGCTGTTTCCGAAGTGTCATTTTTAAGGTATGAATTGTCAATACATCTTAAAATGAATAAAACAGCCAATTAAAGATTTATAATAATAAGGATTTCATCCCTTACTTCAAACACAAAATTCCTAATATGAAAAAGTTGAATTCACTAAAGAATTAAAAAAGACAGAAATTAAATAAGAAGAAATTGCCCTTTTATAGAAATGCTTCTACCACGCGAATAAGCGTATTCGCATCTCGTTCTCCAGTATAGCGCCATTTCATTTCGCCATCTTTATAAACAATTAATGTTGGTAATCCTTTAACTTGAAGCGCTTCGGCTAATTGTTGGTTTTTTTCAACATCAATTTTTATCACTTTTATCTTATTTCCTAAAGTACCCGCTACTTCATGTAAAACAGCATGCATAGGATGAGAAGCCTCACTCTCCTCTGCAAAAAAGTCTAACAGTACTGGAATATCAACATCGATAAGTTCACCAAATTTTGACATATAATAAGGTTTTAGGTCTATTTAATAGTTTTCTATTGGATATAAAATCGTATTTATCGATTTTATTAGATTATTATAAATATAAACAATTTAGTATAAACAGCAATAATAAAGGCGGTTTATGCTGTTTTTACACCTTTTTTCAACTCAATTACGGTAATTTCTGGCCAAATACCAACGCGACCAGGAAAAGCAAGATAACCAAAACCACGGTTTACATTAATATATTGTCCTTTTTCTTTATAAATACCAGCCCAATATTTGTAACGCCATTTTACAGGACTCCATTTAAACCAGCCTGGAATTTCAATTCCAAATTGCATACCGTGCGTATGCCCGCTTAGTGTTAAATGATAATGATAATCATCGTCAATCACCTTTTTTTCCCAATGCGAAGGATCGTGACTCATTAAAATCTTAAAGTCGTTTTTATCAATTTTTTCTGCAGCTTTATGCAAATCGCCAGCCGTTTTAAATCCGCCCGTTCCCCAGTTTTCAACACCTACCAAAGCCATCCGTTCGCCCTTTTTTTCAAGATAAGCACTTTCATTTAAAAGTAAATTAAAACCTATGTCTTTTTGAAGCGCTTTCAGGTCTTCTAAATTCTGGCGCTTCGCTTCTTCAGAATCCCAGTTTATATAATCGCCATAATCGTGATTTCCGAGTATAGAATACAAGCCATCTTTTGCTTTCAATTTGTTAAAAACCTCTTTGTATGGCAACAATTCTTCTGCTTTATTATTTACCATATCTCCGGTAAAAAGAATCACATCGCTTTCTTGTTCATTAATTAAATCTACAGCATATTTCACTTTATCCATATTGTCGAAACTTCCGGAATGAATATCACTAATTTGCGTGAGTTTGTATCCATCAAAAGCCTCAGGCAAATCTTCAAAATGCAAGGTGTATTTTAAAACTTTATAATTGTATTTTCCTTTATAAATACCATAAATTATAGAAGCTAAAGGAATGGCCGCTAAGCCCAAAGCCACTTTACTTATAAACTGGCGGCGCGATGCAAAGTAGTTTCCTTTTGCGGCTTCACCAACCGTAAAATAACGGTACACAGCTTGAGGAACTCGAAAAACATCTTCAATAAACATCCCTAACAACAACATAATTTTAGGCACCAAAATAGCTATAAACAACCCAATGGCATAGGAATGTGCGTGCGAAAAACCATTCCGACGGCTAAATCCATAAAATTGAAACACAAAATTCCCTAAAATTAACAGGGTAATACCCCAATATAATATATGAATCCAGTTGTTTTTAACGACCGTTTTAAAGGCTTGAAAAGCGTAATAATCGGCAATTAGAAAAACAACTAAAAATATAATCCAACGTAGCATATACTCTTTTTTTAGTTCAAAGATAATGGTAATATATAGCAATGTTTAAGAAGGAAAATGTATTTAACGAATTGTTAAGAATTAACGACTAAAAACAAACCTTATCGACTCTTTAAGCGTTTAATTTTTTTTTATTTTACGCCAATAACTAATAAAAAACAGGTTTTTAATTTTTTTATATAGAATATTCAATTATTTCGAAGTCGGAAAATACAACTGGATTTTATTAACTATTTAAAAACTATTTCTTTTGAAACTTACGCCCCTTTTTGTGTTCCTTTTTCTCCTTCCTTTAGGCCTCTTTTCTCAAGAAGAAATAAACAAATTGCACCCTAAATGTGCTTCAAAAAATAGACCCTTCGGAATTTACCGAAGAAAAAAAGCGCTCGTACAAAGGTCAAGATTTGGTTTTAAACAACTCCTTGGCTAACTTTTATAATCAAATGGACGATTATGAAGAGGCCATCTTTTATTATGACGAAGCTTACAAGGTTGCATTAAACATGAGTGCAACTGTAAACGCCGGGGTTATTATCTCTAATAAAGGTGATTTGCTTTTAAACTTTAATAAAACCCCTGAAGCAATTAAAGCCTTAGAACTTTGTAAAAAACTAAAAACTGAAGAAAAGGGGCACCCACGCTCTATGGCGAGTTCCGACTTAAACCTAGCTAAAGCCTATTTAAAAAATGAAGCGTTAAAAAAAAGTGCCTTGTTTCTTGAAAAAGCACACGATTATTATACTGTCAATAATTTAAATAATATGCTAGCATTTACTTACGATCTTCGTGGCGCATTATTTTTAAAACAAGAAAAATATACCGAAGCAATTAAGGGAATAGCAGCTGTTATTCCCTTTTTTATGTAAAAGAAAAACAATCTCAAATAGTCAACACAACAATATATCGTAAAAAACCTACAAACTGAAATATAAAACACTTATATTTAAAGACTTAAAACACTAACTATGAAAAAAAACTACTTTTTATTTATCGCGCTTTTAATAACAGCCGTCACATTTGCACAACCAACCAACGACAATTGTGCCAACGCCGAGCTTATAGCTGTTTCTAGCACAAACACAAATATTGTTTTCGATATTAACACGACTACAATACAAAATGAAACTATTTGCACTACAACTGCCGACTTTGCCGATGTTTGGTACCAATTCTCTATGCCTTATAATGGCAATATTTATATTAACGGTACGATCAATTGGAATAATTTCGCACTATACAGTAGTTGCGGTGGTACCGAAATACAATGCAGTACAACTAACGGTTTGTTTACAAATCTAACCTCTGGAACCACATACTTCTTAAGAGTATACAGAAACACATCTACAGCATCAAACACAAGCTATCAAAGCTTTAAAATCCAAGCTTTTGAAGAAACCTCTAATGATGATTGCGCTTCCGCGGAAAATATAACCGTGACCACCGCAGAATCTACGGTAAACTTTAACATTGGCGGAGCCACAGTTAATAACGAAGAGGGCTGTGCTGGTACCACGGCCGAAGAATACGTAGATGTTTGGTATAATATCAACATGCCTGTAAACGGGAATTTATACATCAATGGCACCTATAATTGGAACAAATTTGCACTCTACGATAGTTGCGGAGGCACAGAAATACAATGCATATCTGCTAACGGCCTTTTTACAGGACTAACTTCTGGAACCAACTACAAATTACGTTTATTTAGAACCAGAGCTAACGCTGAAAACACACAATTAAGTTTTAAAATTCAAGCTTTTGAAGCACCCGCGAATGATGATTGCGCTTCCGCGGAAAATATAACCGTAACCACTACAGAATCTACAGTAAACTTTAACATTGGCGGAGCAACAGTTAATAACGAAGAGGGATGTACTGGCACAACTGCCGAAGAATACGTCGATATTTGGTATAATATCAACATGCCTGTAAACGGAAATTTATACATCAACGGTACCTATAATTGGAATAAATTTGCACTCTACAATAGTTGCGGAGGAACAGAAATACAATGTGTATCTGCCAACGGACTTTTTACAGGATTAACCGCCGCGACCAACTACAAATTACGCCTGTTTAGAACCAGAGCGAACGCTGAAAACACACCATTAAGTTTTAAAATTCAAGCTTTTGAAGCACCCACTAATGATGATTGCGCTTCCGCGGAAAATATAACCGTAACCACTGCAGAATCTACAGTAAACTTTAACATTGGCGGAGCAACAGTCAATAACGAAGAGGGCTGTGCTGGCACAACTGCCGAAGAATACGTCGATATTTGGTATAATATCAACATGCCTGTAAACGGGAATTTATACATCAACGGCACCTATAACTGGAATAAATTTGCACTCTATGATAGTTGCGGAGGAACAGAAATACAATGTGTATCTGCCAACGGACTTTTTACAGGGTTAACCGCAGGAACCAACTACAAATTACGCCTGTTTAGAACCAGAGCTGATGCCGAAAACTCGCATCTAAATTTTAAAATTCAAGCTTTTGAAATCATAACTAACGACGATTGCGCTTCCGCGGAAAACATAACCATAACAAACACGCCTACAACCATAAACTTTGGAATTGGCGGAGCTGCTATAAATAACGAAGTGGGTTGCGCTGGAACAACAGCAGAAGATTATGCCGATATTTGGTACAATTTCACCATGCCTATTGATGGATATATAATTATTGACGGCACCATTGCTTGGAACAAATTTGCTATTTATGATGCCTGTAGTGGAAATCAAATAAACTGTTTTGAAAATGAAGGTTCCACCCCCAACTTAACGAGTGGAACCACCTATAAACTGAGAGTCTTTAGAACACTAGCACAAGCCGATAATAATTCATATAAAAGTTTTTCTATCCATAGCACCTCCACGTTAAGTACTCAAAATGTTAGTGTGGAAAATAGCACCAGTATTTACCCTAATCCAGCAGATACCGAATTAAATATTTCCATGTCGGATAACCAATCTATAACATCGGTGGAGTTGTATACTATATTAGGGAAAAAAATAATGTCAACAAACAATAAAAAAATAGACATCAGCAACCTAAACCCTGGATTGTATTTAGTAAGAATTAAAACGAGCCAAGGCCAAACCTCTAAAAAAATAGTGATTCAATAAAACATTAAAAGCCTTATTAATCCATTTTTTAAAGGGAAGCAAGACCACATTTTTGGTTGTGCTTCCCTTTTTTATAAAGTATCAATTCTAGAAACCTCCATAATTTCTTCGAATAAAAAAACCAAACACTTATATTATTCAAATAATAACCATAACTTTTTGTAGTTTTGAATTCTATCAAAAATTACAACATGTCCGATAACAAACGCGTATTTCTAGTTGATGCTTTTGCATTAATTTTCCGTGGCTACTATGCCTTTATAAAAAACCCAAGAATAAATTCTAAAGGTGTAGATACCTCAGCTATTTTAGGATTTATGAACTCCCTTTTAGACGTTATAAAACGGGAAAGACCAGACCATTTAGCCGTTTGTTTCGATAAAGGTGGCAGTGCCGATCGTGTTGAAATGTTCGAAGCCTATAAAGCCAATAGAGACGAAACACCCGAAGCCATAAAAATTGCCGTACCAATTATTCAGGATATTTTGAGAGCCATGCACATCCCTATTATGGTAAAAGCAGGTTTCGAGGCCGATGATGTTATTGGAACACTTGCCAAACAAGCCGAAAAAGAAGGTTACCAAACCTTTATGGTAACACCAGATAAAGATTTTGCACAATTAGTAAGCGAAAATATATTTATGTATCGCCCCGTTTTTGGTGGGGGTTACGAAACTTGGGGTATTCCCGAAGTTCAGAAAAAGTTTGAAGTTACCGATCCATTGCAAGTAATTGATTTCTTAGGCATGATGGGTGATGCCAGTGATAATATCCCTGGATTACCTGGCGTTGGCGAAAAAACAGCCAAGAAATTCCTTGCCGCTTATGGCTCTATGGAAAACCTTTTTGCAAACTCGCACGAGCTTAAAGGAAAGATGAAAGAAAAGGTAGAAGCCAACCAAGAACTCGGTTTACTATCTAAAAAATTGGCCACGATTATGTTGGATGTTCCGGTGGAATTTAATGCGAAAGATTTCGAATTAGATCAACCAGATATTCCGAAAGTAACCGAAATTTTTGAAGAATTAGAATTTAGACGTTTAATCGATAATTTCACAAAAACTTTTGCGGTTCAAGCAGCAGCCACTTCAACAGAAACCACTGAAAAAAACACCAGTGAAAAACCGACCCCAAAAGAAGAAGCTTCGGCTGGCGCAGGGCAATTTTCATTGTTTGGTGGAGATCCATCAACCACCACCGAAGTGGTTACCGAGCACAGCCGAAAAACAGCCGAAAACACCTCGCATTTTTATCAAAGTGTAGCCGCAGGAATGGGGACAAAGTTATTTCTTAAAAATTTAATGAGTCAAACCTCGGTGTGTTTTGATACCGAAACTACAGGCTTAAACCCACTAACCGCAGAACTGGTTGGTATTTCATTTTCATGGGAAATTGGAAAAGGCTTTTACATCCCATTTCCGGAGGATAAAACCGAAGCCCAAGACCTCATCGAGCAATTACGACCGTTCTTTGAAAGTGAAAGTATTGAAAAAGTGGGTCAGAATTTAAAATACGACATTAAAGTATTAGCAAAATACAATGTCGATGTTAAAGGTAAACTGTTCGATACCATGCTCGCCCATTATCTTATTAATCCAGATATGCGCCACAATATGGATATCTTGGCCGAAACCTATCTAAACTACACGCCTATTGCTATCACCGAATTAATTGGTAAAAAGGGAAAAAACCAATTATCCATGCGCGATGTGCCCTTGGAAAAACAAACCGAATACGCTGTTGAAGATGCCGATATTACCCTGCAATTAAAAGCACATTTCACCAATGAACTCGGCCAAGCCAATACTCAAAAATTATTTGATGATATTGAAATTCCGTTACTTCGTGTACTAGCTGCCATGGAATTGGAAGGGATTAATTTGGATAAAGAGTTTCTAAATTCTTTAGCTGAAGCTCTAAATAACGATATTGAAACCTTAGAAAAAAGCATTTACGACGCCGCAGGCGAGGAATTTAATATCGGGTCTCCAAAACAATTAGGGATTATCTTGTTTGAAAAATTAAAACTGGTAGATAAGCCTAAAAAAACCAAAACAGGACAGTACGCCACAGGGGAAGAAATTTTATCTTACCTCGCTAAAGATCACGAAATAATTCAGCATATTTTAGAATATCGTGGACTAGCAAAACTGAAAAGCACTTATGTTGATGCCTTACCAACACAGGTTGAACCTGCAACAGGTCGTGTACATACCGATTATATGCAAACCGTTGCTGCCACAGGCCGTTTAAGTAGTAACAACCCCAACTTACAGAATATCCCTATCCGTACCGAGCGTGGTCGCCAAGTACGTAAAGCCTTTGTGCCTCGCAATGACGATTATATTTTATTAGCGGCCGATTATAGCCAAATAGAACTGCGTATTATTGCCGCCTTAAGTAAGGAGGAAACCATGATTGAAGCCTTTAAAAATGGCGAAGATATTCATGCTTCTACCGCATCTAAAGTATTTAATGTGCCTTTAGATGAAGTGACTCGCGAGCAACGTAGCAACGCCAAAACCGTAAACTTCGGAATTATTTATGGCGTGTCTGCCTTTGGGTTAAGTAACCAAACCGATTTATCGCGTGGTGAAGCCAAAGAACTTATTGACACCTATTACGAGACCTACCCAAAGCTAAAAAAATACATGAGCGAGCAGGTCGATTTTGCACGCGATAACGGCTATGTGCAAACCGTTTTAGGGCGTCGTCGCTATTTAAAAGATATTAATTCTAGAAATGGTATGGTGCGCAGTGGCGCAGAACGTAATGCTGTAAACGCCCCTATACAAGGATCTGCTGCCGATATTATTAAAATTGCCATGATTAATATTTTTAATAAATTAGAGGCTGGCAACTATAAAACCAAAATGCTTCTGCAAGTGCATGATGAATTAGTATTCGATGTTTTTAAACCTGAATTAGAGGATATGAAAACCTTAATTAAAACCGAAATGGAACAGGCCTTTAAAATGGATGTGCCGCTTGATGTGGAATTGGATACGGGGCTGAATTGGTTGGAAGCGCATTAAAATAATATAATTTATTTATGAATGAATACAAAACTATACAAACAGAATATTTAAGACCGTCCAGAACTATTGAAACGGTACTAGTGTCTTATAAAAACTTAAGTGAAGTATTCTTTGTTTACAACTATGAAGGCATTTCTTTTCGATTATTTAAAACACATTTAGAATTAATTACTTTCTTCCAAAATAAATCTGAGTGCAATTTTCACTTTAATACAGAAAATGAGCTAGATATTTTTTTGAATGAAGTTAAATTGTCAGCATAAAGTATATAAGAACCACCTACTAATATCCTTTTTTAAAATAAGATGAAAACAATTTCAGTCACTTGCGCCATCATTCATTTTAAGGATAAAGTTTTGGCTGTTCAAAGAAGCAAAACAATGAAACTTCCTTTGAAATGGGAATTTGCAGGTGGAAAAATTGAAGCAGGAGAATCTGAAATTGATTGCATTAAAAGAGAAATTTTTGAAGAATTAAATATTCAAATTGAAGTCAAAGAAAGGTTAACTCCTGTAACTCATCAATACCCGGATTTTAAAATAAAGCTGATTCCTTTTATAGCTGAATATACTTCCGGAGATCTAGAATTAAAGGAACATGCTGATTATGTTTTAGTTCATAAAGAAGAATTAACTAAATTAGGCTGGGCTGAAGCAGATTTGCCTATTTTGAAAGAATTTTTAGGGCATTAGAATAATTCTTCAAGACCAATTTCTTTTAAATAACTATAAGTTCCATCATAAAAACTATTTGGTCGAGTTTGGTCAATATCTGAACCTTTAGGGATAAAAATTATCATTCCTTGTCTAGCTCTAGTTAGCAGAACACGATAAGTATTTTTGAGGTAGTCTTTACTTATCTCTTGATTTATATTCATCCATTTTGTACCCTTAAAACTTTGGTACTTCCATTCATGATTATCAATATGAAAATTTGCACCCCAGGTTAAGCAAGTTCTATCAATTTCTAAACCTTGAATATCAAATTCTGTAGCTATATCCTCAAGAAAATAAGAAGACCTAATATCATCACTATCATTTAGAAACCAATTGGGTGCTGAAATTTCATTTTTCACATCTAGACCTAAAGCTTTTAAACGTCTTGCTCCAGAAGAAGCAACTAATCCAATTCTTTCAGTTCCTTTGCTTTTACTTCTCAGCCATTCTTTAGCTTTTCCTAAATTTCTAGTTAAAACAATAGGAAATGTTTTATTAACCTCTAAAAATAGCTCTCTTGCTTTTTCTAAATTTAGTTCTAACAGTTCATGAACAAATTCGGAAACTAATTCTGACCGAAAAGACCTTACCGATGCAGATAAGTGTAACTCTTGTTCTGAATGAGCATTGTTTTTTAACCAATTTTTATGCTTATCCGTTTTGATATAATTGGGACTATCTACAATTAAATTAGAAAAATGAATATTCCAATCCTTGTAATTATTTTCAAACGCATTAACCCATTCTTCAAGACCAGCTTCTCCAGTGTTAATTTCTTGTCCTCCCCCAATAAGACAAACAATTGTACACCAATCCTGATGACGATTCATAACATCAATTAAAAATTCTGGTTCTGACATCCCAAAATTTTCAATTCCTTTTTTACGCTTCATAAAAGAATTTGCTTGTTGTTTAGTCCAAGCGCGTTGGGCCTCATCAAAAACAACTACCTTTTCTGTTGGTTCAATTGTGTTTTTTAAATACTCATCTCTAAAATGATGTATATTTTGAATAAATGCGCTTGTTCTTCTTCTAGCGTCTCCTTTTGTTATTTTTTCTCCATTTTCTTTAATAGTTTTAAATAAATCCATTGCTAAAGCTTCTCTAAGAACATCCACTAAAGGTCCATTTCCTGATAAAAATACTGCATGTTCATCTTCATCTGCTTTCATTCTTTCATTAGCGATATTCAATCCTGCCAAAGTTTTCCCTGCACCAGGAACACCAGTTATAAAACAAATTGATTTTTTATTATTATTTTTTGAATATTCAATAACCCTATTTATACAATCAGAAGTTTTTGTTAAATTGATTTTATCAGAATCATGTCTTGAAATTTCTTCAACATTATGTCCTTTATATAATGCTTGAGCAAATTCTATAATTGTGGGTGTTGGTTTGTATTTTGAATTTTCCCAAATTATTGTATCAAGTTTATTATAAGGGTTTATAAGAAATTCACTCAAAGTTTCTTTAATAGTAAACTTATTACATTTGGCTACCTTATTTAATTCTAAAACTTCATCAACATTAAAGGGTAAAGCTTTTGCATTTGTTGAAACCAATACAGGAATAAGTTTAGCATGATGACTCCCTTCATGAAAATTCTGTAAATCTAAACTATAATCTATTACTTGTAATTCTGCATGTTTTTCATATTTTTCATCACCAACTTTAAATTCAACAACAAAAATACAATCGTTAATAATTATGATGTTATCTACACGTTTTCCCATTCGTGGAATTTGAAACTCGAAATAGATTTCACCTTCAAATTCTTGCAACTCTCTTTTTAAAATTTCTATTTGTTCAACCCAAGCATTTTTTTGTAAATCTTCTAAATGACGATTAGTATGATTTAAACTAAGTTTACCTAAAATGTAATTAGAATCATCTTTTAAAAACCCTAAAATAGAATTATTATAATAAGCTCTATTCATTGCTATCCGTTTTTAATTTATAATCGTGATAGCTTAGTTTAGAGTTCTGATTTTTAAAATTCAATAAATCAGAAATATCCATTTCAAAAGCTTTTGAAAAGACAGCAATGTTAGTAAGAGATATATTTCTCTCCCCTCTTTCAATCATGCCAATATAAGTCCTATGAAATCCTGTTTTAAAAGAAAGTTTTTCTTGACTTAATTTATTTTCGAGTCTTAACTCTCGAATTCTTTGTCCAAATTCTTTCAGAATAAATTTATTTACCATTAATCGAAACTATACTTATTGTATGCCAAAATCAACATACAATAAGTATCATTTAATTATCTTTGGTATTATTAAATGGTAATCTTCAAAAAAACAAATCCAATGAAAAAATCAAAAAAAATTCTTTATGCTATATTTAAAAACCAAAAGCACTTAGGAAACGAACTAGGAACTTCTAAAAAAGATGCAATAAAATTCTATTTGATTGCTTCAGGATATGGTGATCTAACTGCAAAAAAAGAATTAAGTAAAAACTATTCAGCAGAAATAGCTATAAATGGAGTTCATCATTACTTGAAAAAAACTAAAAAAATGTAATTCTATAAATATCACTACCAATCCCTCATAAACCCTAAAATTAAGCCAAAACCTTGGTTTATATTAGGAGTATTTACTATGTTGCCTTGTTTCAAATTAAACCATAAAAACAAAACACATCATGTTTAAAAAACTAGTTGGTATAGAGCCCTTAGCATTAATTCCTTCAGCAAATAAAACATTAGAATCTTTCGCAGAAACGGTGGTATTACATAGCGATATGCCCACCACTGCTAATGAGATTGTAGAGCGTATTGGGGATGCCGATGCCGTTCTATTAAGTTACACCACCACATTAACCAAGGCTATTTTAGAACGTTGCCCTAATGTGAAATACATAGGCATGTGCTGTTCCTTGTATACCCCAGAAAGTGCAAATGTAGATATTAACTATGCTAATTCTAAAGGGATTACCGTAACAGGGGTTCGCGATTATGGCGACGAAGGTGTAGTAGAATATGTAATTAGCGAATTAGTAAGGTGTTTGCATGGCTTTGGAACCACAGCCGACGGAAAACCAAGAACCCCATGGACAGGTATACCACGTGAAATTACCGGACTAAAAGTGGGTATTGTAGGCCTTGGAACATCGGGTGGTATGATAGCCGATGCGCTTAAATTTCTAGGTGCCGAAATCAGCTATTTTGCACGAAGCGAAAAACAAGCCGCTAAAACCAAAGGTTACACTTTTTTACCATTAGACCAACTTATGGAAACAAATGAAGTGATTATAACCTGCCTAAATAAAAATACAATTTTATTACACGAACAAGAATTTACCAAACTCGGGCAGCATAAAATTCTATTTAACACAGGATTATCTCCAGCATGGGATGCCGAACCGTTTAAAGCCTGGATAGAAACAGGTAGAAACGAAGTATATTGCGATACCATTGGCGCTTTAGGCGACACGCAGCTTTTAAAAAATCCCAATGTAAATTGTGTAGAAGTTGCCACTGGGCGAACACAACAAGCCTTTGTAAGGTTAAGTGAAAAGGTTTTAGATAATATTGTTGCTTATTTAAAATAATTTGAATTAGCTAATCTCTCCTCCAAAGGGCATTATTACTGTTTGATAAATACTTTAGGATAAAACCTGGTAGTTTAGAAAGTTTAAATCCGCCTTAAAACGCTTAAATTAAAAACAAGAAGACCAAGTCAATATCCCCTCGAGGGGATTATAGGGGTACAAAAAACTACAACTATAACTAAAAACACCCCTACGGTCCCCTCAAGGGGACAACACTACCCATGATATATTTAGATGTAATTTGTAAATTAAAAGTCCAAAATATTGTAGTAAAAACCTAAAAAACAAAACAATAAGACTGAGTCAATATCCCCTTGAGGGGATTATAGGGGTGTCCGCAATTTAATCAACCAATTCCTTAACCTTATCCTCAATAACCAACAAAACGCTAAACATATTCTTTTTAACCTCTTCATTTGAAAACCTCAAAAAGGTAACCCCATAAGCTTCCAATTCACCTTGCCGTTTTGCATCATATAAAAAACTGTGGTCGTGGCTAGAACCATCAATTTCAATCGCTAAACCTATTTCGTGACAATAAAAATCTGTAATATAATTTAGCATAGGAACTTGCCTATGAAACTGAACACCATAAGCACGTTGCTTTATCTTCTGCCAAAGTAAAACTTCGGGTAGTGTACTATTTTTTCTTAATTGTCTAGCGAGTAGTTTTAGTTTGGGATTGTATGGAATTATTTTATTTCTCATAATTATTACCCTGCTGTATCTAATAAGTTTCTCTAAGGATACAATGATTAAAATATACCTATAATAATTCGAAAAATAAAATTTCACTGATTTTTCCTTAAAAAAGGATTATAGCAGTGGAGGTTTTTGGTAAAGCTTCTCATGTAAAAAACACCCCTATGGTCCCCTCAAGGGGACAACACTACCCATGACATATTTAGATGTAATTTATAAATTAAGAGTCCAAAATATTGTAGTAAAAACCCAAAAAACAAAACAATGAGACCGAGTCAATATCCCTCGAGGGGATTATTGGAGGTTTTTAAAAAAAGATCTAAAATTATAAACTTACTCATCTCTAGAAAACACCCCTACAGTCCCCTCAAGGGGACAACACTACCCATGACATATTTAGATGTAATTTGTAAATTAAGAGTCCAGAATATTGTAGTAAAAACCTAAAAAACAAAACAATAAGACCGAGCTAATATCCCCTCGAGGGGATTATAGGGGTGTCCACAAAGCTTCTCATGTAAAACAATAAGACTGAGTCAATATCCCCTTGAGGGGATTATAGGGGTGTCCACAAAGCTTCTCATGTAAAATACCCGCCGTAGTCACCTCTAGAAGACATTACTGTTTGATGAATATCAAAAACTAAAATTGTAATTCAGAAAGTTAAACACACACCAATACGCCAAAAAACAAAACAATAAGACCAAGCCAATATCCCCTCGAGGGGATTATTGGAGGTTTTTAAAAAAAGATCTAAAATTATAAACTTACTCATCTCTAGAAAACACCCCTACAGTCCCCTCAAGGGGACAATCCTACCCATGACATATTTAGATGTAATTTGTAAATTAAGAGTCCAAAATATTGTAGTAAAAACCTAAAAAACAAAACAATAAGACCGAGCTAATATCCCCTCGAGGGGATTATAGGGGTGTCCACAAAGCTTCTCATGTAAAACAAGCCCCCTATTCTAGGCCTCCACGAAGTTATATAAGATACACTATCTACGTTTCTTCTTAGACCTAAACTTAGCCTTATTCTTCCTTTTATTAAAAGGCACCGCATCATCAAACGTATGTTTTGCTTCTCCTTTAGGCTTATTTTTACGCCATTTCTCTGTTTTTTCCGGAAGTAGCACTTTAAGTAAATCTGGGCGCCCCACTTTATTTAAGGTCTTTTTTATCCAGGCTTTATTTTCGTCTTTATACCAAAAAAAGAATCGATGCTGTTCATCTTTCTCCTTTCTTGTTTTAGGCGTGTTTACTTTTTTAAGCGTGTATGGGTGGTAACCCGAGTAATAAATTACCGTAGCCACCGTCATAGGTGTTGGGGTAAACCCCTGTACTTGCTCCAGTTGGAAACCCATATCTTTAGTTTCGGCAGCAAGATTCGCCATATCTTCCACTTCACAAGCCGGATGATTGGATATAAAATATGGAATTAACTGAAGTTTTAATCCTTTCTTAATATTGATTTTATCGAAACGCTCCTTAAACTTATGAAAATAACTAAACGATGGTTTACGCATCAGTTTCAATACAGGATCACTAGTATGTTCTGGCGCTACTTTTAATCGTCCAGAAACATGCTTAGTCATCACCTCTTCCGTGTAAGCGTCTAACTCTTTAGGATCGGCATTTTTATTAAATTCTGGAACCAACATATCATGTCGGATTCCCGAACCAATAAAGGATTTTTTCACTTTTGGATGATTATCAACCGCCTGATACAATTCCGTTAAAGGCTTATGAGACGTGTCTAAATTACTACAAATAACCGGCGAAATACAAGAAGGCGCCACACATTTATCGCAAATAGATTGCACTTTCCCTTTCATCTGGTACATGTTGGCACTAGGCCCACCAATATCAGACAAATACCCTTTAAAATCTGGCATATTAGCAACCGTATCCACTTCTTTTAAAATAGATTCCTGACTACGAGACGCAATAAATTTGCCTTGGTGTGCCGATATGGTACAAAAACTACAGCCTCCAAAACATCCACGGTGAATGTTAATAGAAAACTTTATCATTTCGAAAGCTGGAATGGGCCCACGCTTATTATATTTTGGGTGTGGTAATCGTGTGTACGGATAATCGAAAGAAGCATCAATTTCAGCTTCCGTCATGGTTGGATAAGGCGGATTAATCATCAACGTTTTATCCCCAATTTTCTGAAAAATACGTCGCGCAGCCAATTTGTTAGATTCCTGCTCAATCACTTTAAAGTTAGAAGCGTATTTTTTCTTATCCTTTAAACAAACTTCATGTGATGCTATTTCAACATCTTCCCAATTGCTATTTTTTGGTATTTTTTCATCTTCATTTAAAAGTACTGCTGTTTGATTAACGGTATTTATACTTCTAAAAGGCACGCCCTTTTCTAGTAAACGCACCACTTCGCGCAACGGCTGCTCGCCCATTCCATAAACCAACATATCGGCCTTAGACGTTTCTAAAATAGAAGGTAACAATTTATCGCTCCAATAATCGTAATGCGTAACACGGCGCAACGATGCCTCAATACCACCAATTAAAACCGGAGTATCTGGCCATTTTTCTTTTAAAATTTTAGAATAAACGGTTGTGGCGTAATCCGGACGAAACCCAATATCTCCATTTGGAGTATAGGCATCCTTATCCCGGCGTTTTTTGTTCGCATTATAATTGCTAATCATTGGGTCCATACAACCTCCCGTAACACCAAAAAATAATTTTGGCGCCCCAAGCTTTACAAAATCCTGAAGATTATCATTCACATTAGGCTGCGGTACAATAGCCACACGCAAACCAAAACTTTCTAGCATCCGCCCAATAACCGCAGGCCCAAAAGTAGGGTGATCCACATAAGCGTCGCCACTAAATAGGATAACATCTAGCGCTTCCCATCCGCGTATTTTCACCTCTTTATTTGTGGTAGGTAACCAATCTGATAGTTGTAGTTCTTGCATAGCGTTGCAAAAATAGTCAAAAATTAATGGTTCAACATAATAATAAAATCAATCCATTATTAATGCGATAAATATTTGGGCGTTACCACAAGGGTCGGGCTTTCCGTTACAAGTCCTCGCGCCCTAAAAACTTCGTGGGCGCTGTGGGCTTTCCACTACTATCCCTAACGCGGGCATACTTGCAAAGACCTGTTTTCAACCTGTACGTCATAGCCTTTCCCGCATACACATGGTTTCTAAAATACGCATTAGAAATTTGAAATCAAGTATTTAGCACTCACTGTTATGAGACTTCTAAATACTTCGAAGTTGTAGAAGTTACCTAATTCGTGGACAAAGCGATACGGAATGCTTTTATTCATTATGTATTCCCTCATTTTTTTGTCATTTCGAACGTAGAGAGAAATCACATAACCTTGCTCAACTTTTTCTTAGCACCTTCATGAGACTTCTCCTAGCCTCGAAGTGACAAAATCAAGTTGTTTTTACACCATACTTGTCATTTCACCAATAAAATATCACATACATTTACAAGAACATTGTAATTCCTCCAATTATTAAGCAAATTCTGTTCATAATATAAACACTTTCCTATTTTTGCAACATGATAATTACAGATACCCACACCCATTTATATAGCGAAGCCTTCGACGAGGATAGAAACGACATGATTTCTCGCGCCATAGCACAAGGCGTTACTCGTTTTTTTATTCCGGCCATAGATTCTACTTACACCGAAGCCATGCTTCAACTTGAAAAAGAATATCCAGAAAACATCTTTTTAATGTCTGGTTTGCATCCCACCCATGTAAAAGATAATTATAAGGACGAACTCCTTCATATAGAACAGATGCTTGCCTCTCATAAATATTATGCTATTGGAGAAATTGGTATCGATTTATATTGGGATAAATCCACTTTAGATATTCAAAAAGCAGCTTTTCAACATCAAATAAAATTAGCCAAACAGTATAAACTTCCTATAGCCATTCATTGCCGCGACGCTTTCGATGAAGTTTTCGAAGTTTTAGAAAGTGAAAAAGGCGACGATCTATTTGGAGTTTTCCACTGTTTTACTGGAACTTTAGAACAAGCACATCAAGCCATTTCTTACAATATGACTTTAGGTATTGGTGGTGTATCAACCTTTAAAAACGGTAAAATAGATCGGTTCTTAAATGAAATTGATTTAAAACATATTGTTTTAGAAACCGATGCGCCTTATTTGGCACCAACACCATATAGAGGAAAACGAAACGAAAGTGCTTATATATTAAAGGTATTAGAAAAAATGTCTACCATATATAATGTACCCGAAAAAACCATAGCCGATATTACAACAGCAAACTCCAAAGCCATCTTTAAAATATAACCTATGCAAGCAAATATACTCCTTATATATACTGGTGGTACTATTGGTATGGTAAAAGACTTTAAATCTGGTGTACTAAAAGCTTTCAATTTTAAAAACCTATTACAACAAATTCCAGAAATACAACTGCTGGATTGTAATATTGAAACCTTTTCATTTGAAAATCCTATAGATTCGAGTAATATGAATCCTAAACATTGGGTACAAATAGCCGAGGTTATCGAAGAAAAATATAATGATTTCGATGGTTTTGTGGTACTCCATGGCAGTGACACCATGAGTTACACGGCATCGGCATTAAGTTTTATGCTAGAAAACTTGGCAAAACCAGTCATATTCACAGGCTCTCAATTACCCATAGGTGATTTACGAACCGATGCGAAAGAAAACCTTATTACATCCATACAAGTGGCGTCGTTACAAAAAAACAAAACACCTGTAATAAAGGAAGTATGCCTCTATTTTGAATACAAACTGTACCGTGCTAATAGAACTACAAAAATTAATGCCGAGCATTTTCAAGCTTTTGCATCACTTAATTATCCCGACCTAGCCGAATCTGGCGTACATTTAAAAATTAATCATAAATATTTGTTTCAGCCCAACACCAACAAAAAATTCCAAGTTCACAAAAATTTAGATCAAAATATTGCGCTTATAAAACTGTACCCAGGTATTTCAAAAATAGTTTTAAAGAATATTTTCAATACACCAGACTTAAAAGCAGTCATTTTGGAAACCTATGGTTCTGGAAATTGTACTACAGAAACCTGGTTCATTAATATGCTAAAAGAAACCATTAAAAAAGGCATCCATATTGTGAATATTACGCAATGTTCGGGCGGAAGTGTTATGATGGGGCACTATGAAACCAGTGATATGTTAAAAAAAGAGGGGATTATCTCTGGAAAAGACATAACCACAGAGGCTGCACTTGCTAAATTAATGTATCTACTAGGAAAAAATATTCCCCCTAAAAGCTTCAAAACCACCTATGAAACATCTTTAATTGGAGAATTGACTTAAAATTAACTGTGAAAATTTTAGCGTTCAAAGATTTTTTTGTTATTTCATACCCAGAATAAAAGCTCTTAAAAAAGGAGAATAGAGAGGTGGCCGAGTGGTCGAAGGCGCACGCCTGGAAAGTGTGTATACCTCAAAAGGGTATCGAGGGTTCGAATCCCTTCCTCTCTGCTTAAATTTTTTATTTTTTAATTGCTTTTTTTT
Source organism: Algibacter pacificus (assembly GCF_008033385.1). Taxonomy (GTDB): domain Bacteria; phylum Bacteroidota; class Bacteroidia; order Flavobacteriales; family Flavobacteriaceae; genus Algibacter; species Algibacter pacificus. The sequence goes on from NZ_VOGY01000008.1 coordinate 154,668, forward strand.
TATATCTTTAACACTTTAACTAATAAAATTAAGATTCTAGAACATGAAAAGATTATTTTCTATCCTTGCCGTTACAGTAATGATGGCATTTGGAACTGCTAATGCAACAACCATTGCAAACACAAGTACAGCTGTAACAACTGTAACCACAACAACTCAAGATGACGCCGCACCTGCTGCTGATGTCGGATTTCACCAAGATTTGAAAAAACGTTTTATTGAAGGTGGTCCAGGATTCATGGGTATTGTACTATTATGTTTAATTCTTGGATTAGCAATTGCTATAGAAAGAATTATCTTTTTAAACTTATCAACCACAAACACTAAGAAATTAACACAATCTGTTGAAGACGCACTTGCTTCTGGAGGTGTTGATGCTGCAAAAGAAGTTTGTAGAAATACTAAAGGACCTATCGCGTCTATTTACTATCAAGGTTTAGATAGAAATGACGAAGGTATTGAAGCTGTTGAAAAAGCTGTTGTAGCTTACGGTGGTGTTCAAATGGGTCAATTAGAGAAAAACGTATCATGGATTTCATTATTTATCGCACTTGCACCAATGCTTGGTTTCATGGGTACGGTAATTGGTATGATTCAGGCGTTTGATAAAATTGAAGCTGCTGGTGATATGCAACCTTCACTTGTTGCGGGTGGTATTAAAGTAGCTCTTTTAACAACTGTATTTGGTCTTGTAGTAGCAATTATTCTTCAAATTTTTTACAATTATATTATTGCTAAAATTGATAGTATTGTTAACGATATGGAAGATGCTTCTATCACGTTAATGGATCTATTAATTAGACACAAAAAGTAATAATATAAAATTTTAAAATTATGAAAATTCACAAAATACTTAAAATCGTGGCTTTTGCTCTGGCAATTCTCGGCTCAATATTTGCGCTGATGATTATGACTGGTTCCGAAGCGATGATTGAAAACATACTTTATATTACTTATGCCGTATTAGGCATAGTAATAGCCTTAGTCCTAATCTTTGTTTTAAAAGGATTAGTTACAGGAGATATCAAAAAAACTTTGATGACTGTAGGCGCATTTTTAGCAATTGTATTTATATCCTATACCTTATCATCTGGTTCAGATTTAGACCTAAAACCATTTAATGATAAAGGTTTAGGTATTACTGAAGGTATTTCTAAAAATGTAGGAGCGGGTTTATATACGTTTTATGCTCTAGCTATTTTAGCAATTGGATCAATGCTATTTGGTGGAGTGAAAAAAATATTTAACAAATAAATTATGGCAAAAAGAGCAGCACCAGAAGTTAATGCAGGCTCAATGGCCGACATTGCTTTCTTATTATTAATATTTTTCTTAGTAACAACAACTATTGAAACAGATTCTGGTATTAACAGAAAGCTGCCTCCAATGGAAGAACAAACAGATCCGCCTGTTATTAAAATGAAAAATATTTTTACAGTAATTGTAAATAAGAATGATGATTTATTGGTTGAAGATGAACCAATGGAACTTAAAGATTTGCGTCAAGCAGCCATTGCTTTTCTAGATAATGGTGGCGATGGAAAATGTGACTATTGTAATGGAGCAAGAGATGAAAAATCATCCGATAATCCAGACAAAGCCATTATTTCATTAGCAAATGATAGAGAGACCACTTACAAAACGTATATCGCAGTACAAAACGAATTAGTTGCAGCATATAACGATTTAAGAAACAAGAGATCCGAGGCCTTATTTGGCATGTCTTTCCAAGAAATGGAAGCCTACCAAAAAGATGTAAACTGGCCTGGAAATAAAGCAGAGTTAAAAAAGAAGATTGAACAGATAAAAACTGAATATCCTCAAAAACTCTCAGAAGTACAGAAATAATTTAACATTCATTAAATATGTCTAAATTTAAAAAGAAAAAAAGTGGCGAAATGCCAGCGGTTAATACGGCTTCTTTACCAGATATTGTATTTATGTTATTATTCTTTTTCATGGTAGCTACAGTAATGCGGCAAAATACCTTAATGATAGAAAATAACTTACCATTTGCAGATCAAGTTGAAAAACTTGATAAAAAAGATTTGGTAATGTACATCTACGCTGGTAAACCAAGTGCTAACTATAAACAATACGGAAACGAATCTAGAATTCAATTGAATGACAAGTTTGCGGATGTTAGGGAAATCGCTTCTTTTATTAATGCAGAGCGCGCCTCTAAAAGAGAGGAATTAGTTCCATTTTTAACTACAGCTTTAAAAGTTGATAGTAATGCTAATATGGGATTAATTGGCGATATTAAACAAGAACTACGTAAAGTAAATGCTCTTAAAATAAACTACACAACTAAGAAAGGTAGTGTTATTGAGAACAATTAATTTATCCTCTTAATTTTATAATAAAAGGCGTTTTGAAATATTCAAAACGCCTTTTATTTTTGCTATTGGAACCTTCAACTCTAGACTATCTTTACAAATGAGTAGCATAAAATATATAATAGCCTTACTAGTTTTATTTCAAACCCCAATATGCTTTTCGCAAGAAGGACAAACACCAATAATTGATAAGCATTATAAAGAAGATCAATTTTATATAGGTGTTACATATAATTTACTAAACCGAACCCCATCACATCTCAATCAAACTGGTTTTTCCCCTGGAATCCACTTTGGTTTTATAAAAGATATGCCCGTTAACAAAGCTCGAAATGTAGCCATAGGATTAGGGCTAGGACTTTCGAGTAATACATATAACCAAAATGTATTTATTGATGTTAACAATACAAACTCCTTTAATTACAGCTTAATAACCGATTCGAACACATTCTCTAAAAACAAATTTTCAACCCATTTTGTAGAAATCCCTTTAGAATTTAGATGGCGAACTTCAACAGCCACTTCATACGAATTTTGGCGCATTTACGCGGGGTTTAAATTTAGCTACCTCTTAGCTCATAACACGAAATATAAAGGTGACTTAGGAAGCTTTAAACACTCTAATATTTCAGATTTTAACAATTTCCAATATGGATTATCCCTTAGTGCAGGATATAACACTTGGAACATACACTTTTACTACGCTTTAAATCCTATTTTTTCGAAAGCCGCCAAACTTGACGGCAAAACCATAAATTTTAATGCTATAAAAATAGGACTCATGTTCTACATTCTGTAACATACCTGTATTGACTTCTGAAAAAATCAAATACATAATAACTCTTTTATCCATAGTATTATTTACTGGTTGTAAAGACAAAACAACGAATACCATTAAAATTATTAAAAATAGTGATCGTTTAAAATTCGCAGAACATTTAGCAAAGGAAATTCCTAAAAATAGAACAATGACGATTATTACAAATTATCAAAAGAAGAAGCCTGAAAGACTATGAAAACGAGCATTACCGAACAAGCTTAAAACAAATTACCCTAAAATAATTAAAAGCTTATTGGTAACAATGAATCATTAAATTTCATTCGTTAAAAGCTCTCAATACTACTAACAAAATTATTGCTTTACCTGTTTTAAAGAAGCCTTTTTACACAATAAAGATTTAAAACTAAGAATGGTTTTAAAAACCATGGACATCTAGATTGTAATAAAACTTACAACCAAAAATTCACCAATAAAACTTGTGGCATAACACCAATAAAAAAACCGAAAACTAATTCCTTAATGGTGTGTGCTTTTACATGCAACCTCGAAGTTGCTACACCTCCTATAGACACAACTAAAAAAGCTAGTATCCCAGTAATATTAATAGAAAAATGCACTCCTAAGGCCAAAATAAACATAAACACACCTGATATACCTATCATGTGAATACTGGCCTTAAATTTAAAGACAGCAAGCGTTAAACATATCATATTAGATATTAATATACCTACAAAAAAATAATACAACTCTAACCACTCTGATATTGTAATGACACGTTTAAGTACCAATATAAGCAGAAAACAATATAAAGCCAGTGGGTAAATACGTTCGCGAGTAGTTACCAAATGAATAGTTAGCGCTTTGCCTATAGTTTTTAATAAAAAAAACATTAAAATAGGCAATAAAACCATGAGTATAAATAACGAAAACAGCTTGGCTTCTACAATTTCTTGTGCTACAAATCGTGGTGAAATATAATAATAGAACAGCACACCAACTAATGGCATAAATAACGGATGAAAAATATATGAAATACTTTTAAGGACTTTATTCATTATATTTTTTTACGTAAACGAGCCACAGGAATATCAAGTTGCTCTCTGTACTTAGCAACCGTTCTACGAGCAATAGGGTATCCTTTTTCCTTTAAAATTGAAGCCAATGTTTCATCTGTTAATGGCTTCTTCTTATTTTCTTCGTCAATAACCGTTTCCAAAATTTTCTTTATTTCCCGAGTGGAAACATCTTCACCTTGATCATTTTTCATCGACTCAGAAAAGAACTCTTTTATCAATTTGGTGCCATAAGGTGTGTCTACATATTTACTATTTGCCACACGAGATACGGTAGAAACATCCATTGAAATTTCGTCGGCAATATCTTTAAGAATCATAGGTTTTAAGTTACGCTCATCACCAGTTAAAAAGTATTCCCTCTGGTAATGCATGATAGCACTCATAGTAACAAATAACGTTTGCTGACGTTGTTTTATAGCCTCAATAAACCATTTTGCCGCGTCTAGTTTTTGCTTTATAAAAACAACTGCATCTTTTTGCGATTTAGATTTATCTTTAGATTCCTTATAACCTTTAAGCATATTATTGTACTCTCGAGACACATGAAGTTCTGGAGCATTACGACCATTTAAACTTAACTCTAATTCACCATCCACAATTTTTATTGCAAAATCTGGAACCACATGCTCTACAATACGATTGTTTCCTGCATAAGACCCTCCTGGTTTTGGATTTAAGTGTTCTATTTCCTTTATAGCATCTTTTAACTGCGCTTCGGTAATATTAAACTTTTGGAGCAATTTTTTATAATGCTTTTTCGTGAATTGATCGAAAGCTGTATCTATAATATCAATGGCTAAAGCTGTATCGGCTGTTTTATTTTTTCTATGCAACTGAATGCTTAAACACTCTTGAAGGTTACGTGCACCCACCCCTGCCGGATCTAATTGATGAACAATTTTAAGTACTTTTTCTATACGAGGTTCCTCGGTATATACATTTTGAGTAAACGCTAAATCGTCGGCAATATCGCTTAACTCCCGACGGATATATCCACTTTCATCCACACTTCCTACTAAAAATTCGGCAATATCTCGCTCTTCGTCGTTTAATCTATACGTGTTTAATTGATTAATTAAATGCTGGGTAAATGATGTTCCTGCAGCGTAAGGCATAGTTTTTTCTTCATCATCGGCACTATAATTATTAGCTTGTGTACGGTACTCCGGAATTTCATCATCACTTAAATACTCATCAACATTAATATCCTCTGCACTTATAATTTCATTATCTCCAAAATCGTCAGAATTATCTAAATCCGAATCATAGTCGCTATCGACTTCTTCTTTCCCTCCTTCTAGCGCAGGATTTTCCTCTAATTCTTGTTTTAAACGTTGTTCAAAAGCTTGTGTAGGTAGCTGAATCAGTTTCATTAACTGAATTTGCTGTGGCGACAGTTTTTGCGAGAGTTTAAATTGTAGATATTGCTTAAGCATGATTTGAATTAAGGTTGAATGACTAATCTAAATAAACGATTAGAAACAAATAAATTAATCAATAGTATGATTTAAATCACACCCTTCAAAGATAAATAAAAGCACAGCTAATAGCCAAGTATAAACTTAATAAACAGATTGATTTTTACTAAAACTCTGCATTTTGAGGCGTTCTAGGAAATGGAATAACATCTCTAATATTACACATGCCTGTAGCAAACATTACTAAACGTTCGAAACCTAAACCAAAACCAGAATGTACTGCTGTTCCATATTTACGTAAATCTAGATACCACCAAAGATCATCTTCTGGAATATCTATAGCGACCATTTTTTGTTTTAGCACATCCAAACGTTCTTCACGTTGCGCTCCTCCAACAATTTCCCCAATACCAGGAAATAAAATATCCATAGCACGAACGGTTTTTCCATCGTCATTCAAACGCATATAAAACGCCTTAATATCCGCTGGATAATCGAACAAAATTACTGGACATTTAAAATGTTTTTCAACTAAAAAGCGTTCATGTTCACTTTGTAAATCCATGCCCCACTCCCCTACTAAATACTTGAATTTCTTCTTTTTATTAGGTTTAGATTGGCGCAAAATATCAATAGCTTCGGTATAACTTACACGTTTAAAGTTATTTTCAGTAACAAAATTTAATTTTTCAATTAAACTCATATCACTACGTTCGGCCTGTGGTTTTGTTTTTTCTTCGTTTAATAATCGATTTTCTAAAAACTCTAGATCTTCTCGGTTATGCTCTAACACATGTGTAATTACCGATTTCAAAAAATCTTCTGCAAGATCCATATTCCCGGCTAAATCCATAAAAGCGACTTCCGGTTCTATCATCCAGAATTCGGCTAAATGTCTTGATGTATTTGAATTTTCAGCTCTAAATGTAGGTCCAAAGGTATATACTTTCCCCAGAGACATGGCATAAGTTTCTGCTTCTAATTGCCCCGACACGGTTAAATTTGTTTCCTTTCCGAAGAAATCTTTGGTATAATCTACTTTTCCGTCTTCATTTAAAGGTAAATTTTTATTATCTAAACTAGACACTCTAAACATTTCTCCAGCGCCTTCTGCATCACTACCCGTTATAATTGGCGAGTGCATATAATAGAAACTATTTTCATTAAAATATTTATGAACGGCAAAAGAAAGGGCCGATCTTAATCGCATAACCGCACTAAATGTATTAGTTCTTGTGCGTAAATGTGCATTTTCTCTTAAAAATTCAAACGAATGTTTTTTTGGTTGAATAGGATAGGTTTCAGGGTCTGAATCTCCAAGAACTTCCAAATGACTCACTTGAATTTCTACTTTTTGACCTTTACCTTGGCTCTCTACCAATTCTCCTTTTATATGTATTGCGGCACCTGTGGTTACGCGTTTTAAAAGCGCTTCATCAAAGTTTTCAAAATCTACAACACACTGAATATTATTTATGGTTGAACCATCATTTAAGGCAATAAATCGGTTAGCTCTAAACGTCCTAACCCAACCTTTTATATCAACTTCAAGTAATGTGGTGTTTTGTTTTAATAATTCTGAAACAGTACGTGATTGCATATAAACTAATTTTGAAATGTAAATATAATGGTTTCAACAGTAAAAATTAAAATAATAAATTCGAAAATTATGAAAATTTTTATTTATTAGGTGTTAAGATGTTTTAAAGTGTAATTAAAATGACTAATTTTCACTAGAACTTCCATCTTCTTCTGGTATAATATTTATAGAGGGTTTACGTAGTACTTCCTTATTAGCAATGCTACGCTCTAAAGAAAGCAATAAGGACGGTAGTAATAATAAGTTAGATAACATAGCAAATAATAAGGTTGCAGAAACTAATGCGCCAAGTGCTACTGTTCCGCCAAAACTTGAAATGGTAAATACAGAGAACCCAAAAAACAATACAATGGATGTATAAAACATACTAACACCTGTTTCTCTCAATGCCCCATAAACTGACACCTTAATTTTCCAATTATTGGCTTGCAGTTCTTGACGATATTTTGCCAAAAAATGAATAGTATCATCCACAGAAATACCAAAAGCGATACTAAATACTAGTATTGTAGATGGTTTTATAGGCACCCCTAAGTACCCCATTAAACCTGCTGTTATAATTAAAGGCAATAAATTCGGGATTAGCGAAATAACAATCATTCGGAAGGAACGGAACATATAAGCCATAAAAAGTGCTATTAAAAATATGGCTAACGATAATGAAATGGCTAAATTTTTGACTAAATATTTTGTTCCTTTTTGAAAAACCAATGCTTTACCCGTCATGGTTACCTCATATCTTTCTTTAGGAAAAACTTTATCTATTTTATCTTGAAGATTTTCCTGAATACGCTCCATTCTATCTGTACCAACATCTTTTATAAACGTGGTAATTCTGGCATACTGACCAGTTTTATCAACAAAATCACTAAGTAAATTACTGTTGGATGTTGAGTTTTTAGCATAGGATAAAATAAAACTATTTTCTTGCGACGTTGGCAACTGATAAAACTTAGTATTCCCATTATAATAAGCTTGTTTAGAATACTTAACCAAACCAACCACCGAAATAGGTTTTGAAAGTTCTGGCGTTTCTACAATAAGCTCTTCCAACTCGTCCATGCGCTTTAAAGTAGATAGTTTCATAACGCCTTTTTTACGTTTAGTATCTATCATTATTTCTAAAGGCATAATACCATTAAACTCTTGTTCAAAAAACCGAATATCGTTTACAAAATCCGATTCTTGAGGCATATCTTCTATTAAACTTCCAGAAATTTTTATTTGATAAACACCAATAATACTTAGAGCTAAAAGCACAACAGATGTAATATAAATAGTAATACGCTTATGTTTTACCATGTGCTCCATCCAGTTAACAAAACCACCAATCCAACGTTTATTAAGATGCTCTAAATGGCGATCCTTTGGATAAGGTAAAAAGGAATATACAATAGGAATTATAAGAATACATAATATAAAAATTGAAAAAATACTTAGCGAAGCCACTAAACCAAACTCTTTTAAAAGTTTACTTTCTGTAAGTATAAAAGTTGCAAAACCACAAGCCGTAGTTACATTTGTCATTAACGTTGCATTACCAATTTTGGTAATAACCCGTTGTAATGATTTGGCTTTATTACCATGCAATTTTACTTCGTGCTGATATTTATTAATCAGGAAAATACAATTAGGAATCCCTATTACAATAATTAAAGGCGGAATTAAAGCGGTTAAAACCGTGATTTCATAATTTAACAAGCCAATAATACCAAGTGTCCACATAACACCAATACAAACCACTACAATTGAAATTAAAGTAGCACGAAACGATCTAAAAAAGAAAAAGAAAATAAGAGAAGTTACTAATAATGCGGCTCCAACAAAAAGACCTATTTCCGAAACGATATTAGTAGAATTTAAAGTTCGAATATAAGGCATACCCGATATACGAACATCTAAATTGTATTTAGCCTCAAAGGCTTCAACTCTAGGAATTAAAACATCTATTACAAAATCTTTCCTAGCCGATGTATTTACAATGGCCTTATTCATGTAAATAGCCGATCGAATTGTTTTTGTATCTTTATTGAATAAGAAATTATCGTAAAATGGATATTTTTTGAAAAGATCATTTTCCAAAGTTTCAATTTCCGCTATCGAGCTAATAGAATCCTTAATAAAAGGTTCTAATACAAAACGCTCATTTTTGGTGTCTTTTACCAGTTTTTGAAGTTCTTTAATTGAAATAACAGATTCTACAGCATCGGATGAATTTGCAAAACTTTCCGACAAGTTATTCCAAGCATTTAGTTTCTCAACCGTAAAAAGTGTAGAGTCATTTACACCAAGTACAATTAAGTTCCCTTCTTCGCCAAATATTTTTAAAAAATTGTTATAAACAATATTAACCTCATGATCGTCCGGCAATAAATTAGCTTCGGTATAAGTAAACCGCATGTTATCCCACTGCCTACTAAAGAAAATAGTAGTCGCAAGAATGCAAATAAGTATAATAATTTTATTGCGTAAAATTAATCCCGCAATTATGTTCCAAAAGTTCTTAGTAAATAGTTTAAACATGCTTTATTTAAAAGATGCGCAAAGGTAGAAAAAAGGAATAGATTACCTCATAAAGAGACGTTAAATGTAAACTTAAAAGCAACATTGTCACCAATTTCAGGTAAGTGATAAGCACCATAACGGTAGGTAAAGCTTAAACCAAAACCAAAAAACAATTTATTAAGTTCGAAACCAGATTCGGTGTACCCCTTCTCTAAGGATCCAAAAGTAATATTTTCATGACGCTGCGAATGTGCCATATCGCCAATAGCATAGCGTGATATTAAAACCATTTGAGGTTTGTAACGTTCGGTAATTTTAAAAGGCGCTAAATAATGTTTAAACTGAAAAGTGGCAAACTTATCGGAAAAAAACTCATTAAAAAACATCGTTTCAAAACTATTCAATCCAGCTACCGAAAAGCGTTGCAAAATAGTAGCTTTGTTAATATTGTTTGGATAAGCGTGGTATAAATGGGTTAAAGGGGTATCGCCACTAGCTATTCCCGACACGATTGTTATTCTGGAATGTGCACTTTTAGAATCTCCAATTTGGTAAATTGTTCTAAAATCGAATTTAGAAAAATTAAAATTACTTTTTAAAACATTTTTAAAACTTTTGGTGTATTGTAAGGTAAACTTAGGAAAACCATCTTTGGTTTCTTTTATGCCTTCTTTTGTAGATTCAAACTTACTAAACGGGCTCCATTGCAACGTTGTTTTAGCCGAACTAATAGTAAAATTATTAAACACATTGCCACCAAGGTTAAACCCATACTCATAAGTTGGATCTATTTTACTCGTAGAAAATTGCGTTTCACTTAAAATTTTAGATGAAAACTCATGCTCTATAGAAATCGATTTGGTTATATGTTTATGAAACAAATCGATGTTAAGTAATCGAGGTTCGAAAAACTGAAAAAAACGTTTATCGGTTAAAAAATTAGTACTTCCTGTTTCTTGTAAATCATCGGTGTACGATAAATTTAACCAGGTATTTGAAACTTCGGATACTCTAAAACCGCCACCCAAGCTATATTTAAATCTAGCATCTCTAAAGCCATAAACTAAATAAGAGTTTACACGATATTTTTCTGAAAACGCTCGATTTGTCTCTGCACCAATACCGGTTCTAACCCCTTCGTATTGGTTGTATTTTATTAAATATCGTAAATCGAAATTAAAATAATTTGTTGGAAAAAAGCCATTGCCAAGCTGTTTTAAAAAAGCCTTCCTTTTAATAGAATCTTGCGCTGGTTCCGTTGGAACTTCATTTTGCGCGTTTAAAACGACAGCGCATAAAATAAATAAAAACAGAATTCTATGTTTCATTTAAAGCAAGAGGAATAAAAATGATAAAAAAAGCGACAAATTTGTCGCTTTTTATTTTTTCTCTGAAATAAACTTTCGTTTACACAGTCATGATTTCTTTTTCTTTTAATTCAAAAAGTTCATCTACTTTTTTAACGTGCCTATCTGTCATTTGTTGCACATCAATTTCTGTATTCTTTTTTATATCTTCCGATATATCGTCATTTTTCTTAATCTCGTTATTAGCATCTTTACGTGCCGTACGGATACTCACTTTAGCATCTTCTGCTTCAGCTTTAGCTTGTTTTGCTAAATCTCTACGTCGTTCTTCGGTTAATGGTGGCACACTAATTATTAGTATATCACCATTGTTCATTGGGTTAAAACCTAAATTTGCATAAGCAATTCCTCGTTCAATTTCCTGTAGCATATTTTTCTCCCATGGCTGTACAGTAATGGTTCTACCATCTGGCGTGTTAATATTAGCCACTTGCCCAATTGGAGTTTGAGAGCCATAGTAATTTACCATAACACTACCAAGCATGGCTGGAGTAGCTTTACCTGCTCTAATATTTATAAATTGTTTTTCAAGATGCTTAATGGCGTTATCCATTGCCTCTTTTGTACTATCTAATATAAATTCAATATCCTCGTTCATTGTTTTAACTTTAATAAGGTTTTGCTATATCCAAAATTTCCGCCAAGTTTTAAACGTTCACTTTTGTACCTATTTTTTCACCAGAAACCACTTTAAGTAAATTACCATTGGTATTCATATCGAAAACAATAATAGGTAATTCATTTTCTTGACTTAATGTAAATGCCGTGGTATCCATTACTTTAAGACCTTTGCGTAAAACGTCATCAAAAGAAATATTATCAAATTTTATTGCTTTCGAGTCTTTTTCGGGATCTGCAGTGTAAATACCGTCTACACGAGTTCCTTTTAAAATAACATCGGCTTCTATTTCAATAGCTCTTAATACTGCAGCAGAATCTGTGGTAAAATAAGGGTTTCCTGTTCCTCCTCCAAAAATAACGACACGTCCTTTTTCTAAATGACGCATGGCTTTTCTTCTTATAAAAGGCTCTGCAACTTCATTTATTTTAATGGCGGTTTGCAAACGTGTTGGAATATCGGCATCTTCTAAAGCACCTTGTAATGCTAAACCGTTAATTACGGTTGCTAACATTCCCATATAATCACCTTGAACTCGGTCCATACCTTTACTAGCTCCGGCAACACCTCTAAAAATGTTTCCGCCTCCAATAACTATCGCAACTTCAACGCCTTGATCGGTAATGGTTTTAATGTCTTGTGCATATTCAGATAAACGATCTGGATCTATACCGTATTGACGTTCACCCATTAAGGCTTCGCCTGATAATTTTAGAAGTATTCTTTTATATTTCATTTTATAAATTATGAGATGTTCGTTTTCCTGCAAACAAAAGTTTCGCAAAGCTACATAAAATTTTTATTTTTTTGAATTTATATGAAATGAGATTTTCACCTATAAATAGCAAAATAACTACTTACCCATATTTAATAATTGGTAATTTAATTAATGCAACCCAACATTTTATGTGTTTCACCCAACAGAACTTAAAATAATTATCGATTTAAAATGTAATTTTATTTCACTAAAAACGATAAAAAATTGTATTTTTCTTGAATTAAAATTTGGGAATTCCTTCTTTAATCAAAATATATGCTAACACAACAAGATTTAGAAAAAAGTAAAAATCAAGAAGAATTTATAGAATTACTCCGCAATAAATTATCCGAAGAAGACTTCCAAGGCTTAATGCATTCTATTAATTATGAAAAACAACTTATAAAATTACAAGCAGAACTTGTAGACTTACAACAATGGGTTGCAAAATATAACAAACGAGTTTGTGTTATTTTTGAAGGCCGAGATGCTGCAGGAAAAGGTGGTGCCATTAGGCGTTTTACAGAACATTTAAACCCAAGATCTATGCGCGTTGTTGCCCTTACAAAACCAACCAACGTAGAACGTGGCCAATGGTATTTTAGACGATATATTAAAGAATTACCCAACCCTGGAGAATTGGTTTTTTTTGATAGAAGTTGGTATAACCGGGCCGTAGTGGAGCCTGTAATGGGCTTTTGTACCGAACAAGAATATAATAAGTTTATGGTTCAAGTTACAGAATTTGAACATATGCTTTACGAAGATGGGGTGGAATTAATAAAATTCTGGTTTTCTATTTCCAAAGATGAACAAGTAAGACGATTTGATTCACGGCTAAAAAACCCTTTAAAACAATGGAAATTTAGCGAGGTGGATAAAGAAGGGCAAAAACTTTGGAATAAATATACCCATTACAAGGAACAAATGTTTAGTAAAACACATACCACTTTTAGCCCTTGGATAATTATAAAAACCAATGAAAAAAAAGCCGCTCGCTTAGAAAGTATTCGTTATGTACTATCGAAATTTAATTATGATGGAAAAGGAAACTCCGGAACACCCATTTTACCAGATCCAAATATAGTGCAACGCTACCATAGAATGGTTAAACAAATTGATTAAAAGATGGCAAAAATATCAGATAAAAGCATAACCAAATTAAACAGCAAAAAGGGTTTAAAATATTTTTTGTTAGACGAGACGATGACTCCTTTAAAAGCAGTGAAATTATTGAATTATGAAACAAAGCTTAAAAAATTACAAGTAGAGTTAAGAAAACTTCAAGAATGGGTAGAAAACAACGACGAAAAGGTGGTAATTCTATTTGAAGGACGAGATGCTGCAGGAAAAGGCGGAGCTATTAGGCGTATAACACAGCATTTAAACCCACGAGAATTTAGAGTAGTTGCTTTACCTAAACCAACCGAGGAAGAGCAAGGAGAATGGTATTTTCAACGCTATATAAACAACCTTCCAAGAAAAGGAAAAATAGTTTTTTTTGATAGAAGTTGGTATAATCGTGCGGTTGTAGAACCTGTTAATGGTTTTTGTACTCAAGAAGAATATAACATTTTTATGAATCAAGTTAACGATTTTGAACGTATGCTTATTGAATCGGGAACCCGATTGATAAAATTTTATTTTTCTATTTCGAAGAACGAACAACTTAAACGATTTGAAGATATAAAATCGAGTCCTTTAAAAAAATGGAAATTTAGCAAAGTAGATCAAAATGCCATAAAACTTTGGGATTCCTACACCGATTATAAAAACAAAATGTTTGAAAAAACAAATACTGAAATTTCGCCTTGGATTATTATAAAAGCAAATAGAAAAAGTCAAGCCAGAATTGAAGCTATGCAACAAGTCTTAAACTTATTACCTTATAATGAATAAGCTACATTAAACAAAAGGTAAACAGATTATTTCTGAGATTAAAAGTTTGCATTATAAAATGCAAAAATAAAACATAAAAAAACCACTACAGCTAATAAGCGTAGTGGTTTTTATTATGTTTTAGTTTCGTTTAAGCGAAAATTAAATCACTATTAATTATCCAACAGATACACGTTTGAAACCTGTAATTTCAACTTCACCGTAAGATGCAACATATTTTGCTACAGTAGATTTTTCGTCTTTAATGAAATTTTGGTCTAATAAACATTTTTCTTTGTCTAATGTGGTGTTATCAGAAATGAAACGCTCCATTTTACCAGGTAAAATTCTGTCCCAAATTTGTTCTGGTTTACCTTCAGCTTTTAATTCTGCTTTCGCAGCTTCCTCAGCTTGAGCTAAAACCTCATCAGATAATTGAGACATAGAAATGTATTGAGGTACGTTTTTAAGAGTTTTTCCTAAACGCCCTAACTCGATATTATCTTTTTCAATAACCGCTATTCTAGCTTCTGTTTCCGATGCAACAAAAGCAGGATCAAAATCTTTATAAGATAATGTAGTTGCTCCCATTGATGCTACTTGCATAGCCACATCTTTAACTAAAACCTCAGCGTTATCAACTTTTGCAGATAAACCAACTAAAGCAGCAATTTTATTAATGTGCACATAAGTTCCAACAAATGCTGCTTGTAATTTTTCAAAACCAGTAATATCTAGTTTTTCACCAATAACACCTGTTTGCTCTGTTAATTTTTCAGCAACCGTCATTCCATCAAAATCAGCAGCTAAAAAAGCGTCTTTAGAATCGCAATTTAATGCAATGTCAGCCAATTGATTTGCTAAAGCTAAAAAGTTTTCATTTTTACCAACAAAATCAGTTTCACAACCTAAAACAATAGCAACACCTTCAGTTTGATCTGCATTAATTTTAGAAACAGCAGCACCTTCAGAAGAGTCTCTATCGGCTCTTTTTTCAGCTACTTTTTGTCCTTTTTTACGTAAAACCTCAATAGCTTTATCGAAATCGCCTTCCGCTTCAACTAAAGCTTTTTTGCAGTCCATCATTCCTGCGCCAGTAGCTTGTCTTAATTTGTTTACTTCAGCGGCTGTAATTTTTACTGTAGTACTCATAGTTATTATAATTTAAAAAAGTCGTTCAATATATTTTCTACAAAGAAAAGAACTAAACGACTTATTTGTGTTTTGTTAATGTTATTTTTATTCTTCTTCTTCAGCAGTAGCTTTTGGTGCTGGTGCAGCTTTTGCTTTAGGCGCTTCTGCTTTCGCAGAGGCAGCAGCATCTTTATCTGCTTTACGTTCAGCCAATCCTTGAGATATTGCAGAAGTTACGTGAGATAAAATTTTATCGATAGATTTAGAAGCATCGTCATTTGCAGGGATTACATAATCCACTTGGCGTGGATCAGAGTTTGTATCAACCATTGCAAAAATTGGAATGTTTAATTTTTGTGCTTCTTTAATCGCGATATGCTCACGCTTAATATCTACAACAAATAAAGCTCCAGGTAAACGTGTCATATCAGTTATAGAACCTAAGTTTTTTTCTAACTTCGATCTTAAACGGTCAACTTGTAAACGCTCTTTTTTAGATAAGGTTAAAAACGTACCATCTTTCTTCATTCTATCAATAGTAGCCATTTTTTTAACCGCTTTTCTAATAGTAACAAAGTTAGTTAACATACCACCTGGCCAACGCTCAGTAATGTAAGGCATGTTTATAGATCCCGCTTTTTCAGCAACGATATCTTTAGCTTGTTTTTTTGTTGCAACAAATAAAATTTTACGACCAGAGTTAGCTATTTTAGCTAATGCATCTCCAGCTTCTTCAATTTTAGCTGCTGTTTTGTATAAATTAATTATATGAATACCGTTACGCTCCATATATACGTAAGGCGCCATGTTTGGATCCCACTTACGTGTAAGGTGTCCGAAATGTACACCTGCTTCAAGTAATTCTTTTACTTCTACTGCCATTTTGTAATAATAGTTTACGTTCTGTTGAATTAGCAATGTTCCATTTAAGCATTTTAGGCTTTTGGCTTCATTTAGATGCTAAACTAAATCCTATTAATTTTATTAATAATAGGGCAACAATAACTTGTTTTTTTATTTTGTTTGAAATGATACCAGGCATCTGAAAAACAGATCCTGAACCATGTCCAGGATATTAACGTTTCGAGAATTGGAATTTCTTACGCGCTTTTTTCTGACCGAATTTCTTACGTTCAACCATTCTAGGGTCTCTAGTTAATAAACCTTCTGGTTTCAAGATTAGTCTGTTCTCTGCATCAAGCTCACACATTGCGCGAGAAATTGCTAAACGAACAGCCTCAGCTTGTCCAGTAATACCACCTCCATATACATTTACTGTAATATCAAAGTTGCTGTCATTGTTAGTCAAAACTAATGGTTGTTTTACCTTGTACTGTAAAGTAGCTGTAGGAAAATAATTAGTTAAGTCTTTTTTATTAATCGTAATGTTTCCTGTTCCTGTAGAAACATAAGCACGAGCAACAGCCGTCTTTCTACGGCCAATTTTGTGAATTACTTCCATGTTATTTAAATTCTTCTAGATTAATTACAGCTGGTTTTTGAGCTTCATGTTTATGAGCTGTTCCAACAACAACGGTAAGATTACGGAATAACTCGGCACCTAATTTGTTTTTAGGTAGCATTCCTTTAACTGATTTTTCTACTACTCTTGAAGGATCTTTTCCAAACAATTCTGTAGCAGTTAAACTTCTTTGACCTCCTGGATATCCAGTGTGACGAATGTACGTTTTATCGTTCCATTTGTTACCAGATAAACTGATTTTTTCTGCGTTGATAACAATTACGTTATCACCACAATCAACGTGAGGTGTGAAGTTTGGCTTGTGTTTACCTCTTAAAAGTTTTGCAACTTTAGAAGCTAAACGACCAAGTGCTTGTCCTTCAGCATCAACTAAAACCCACTGCTTATTTACAGTTGCTTTGTTGGCTGAAATCGTTTTGTAGCTTAATGTGTCCACGTTTTTAATTATTTTTTATTAAACATTCCTCTCTTAAAAAGAGTTTGCAAATTTACGATTATATATTTGATTACCAAATAGTGTGGTATATTCTTTTAATAAATTTAAAAGTATTGATATATAAGACTTTAAGATAATTAGATGTAGGGTTATAAAAAAAGCTAGATAAATCAAATTTATCTAGCTTTTTTACTTTACAATAATTATCGCTTATTTACCCAATCCTATGGTAACACCTCCAGAATAGTATGTTCCTTTACCTATGTTTCTACCACTTACTACAGTACCAGACCCAACACTTACACCTATAGTTTTTGATATAGGAGCATAAAGGTTTAATCCTATTCTAGAAAAATTCACTTTAGTTTCCGGAAAATTACCTGCAAAGTTAGGTGAGTTAATATCTAAACCACCATTAGTTTTTTGTGCGTCAAACCAAGCATCTGCATAGAATGATTTTCCTGCATATCCTAATTTTATTTGAGCATTTACACTATTAGGAACATCAAATTTAGCCCCCGTACCTAAGCCTAAAGTATTATCTGCTTCTCCTCGAATAGAGTATCCTACAAAAGCATTACCGAAAAATCCAGAATTATTATTGTATTGAAAGCCTAATTTACCATCAATAGATGACGCACCATTTCCTAGAGAAAGAATCCCGTTAGATTCATAATCAAAAGCATAGGATCCTCCTACAGCTATAACCCCAGTCATACTACCATGTTCATACTTTGTTACAAAAGGCGCCCACTTAATTAATAAACTAATATCTTGCAGATCGGATTGCTCTGTAGAGCCATTTACAGGATCGGCAGCACCATCACCTTCAGCTTGAATATAAGGTAAATTTATAATAGCCGTAATATTATCTGCTAAACCATAATTTGCATAGACATTATATATGTTTTGGTCAATTTGGTTGTGCGCTGGCACGGCATCTTGCTTATCTGTTCCTAAATAGAACTTCTCATAAGTTGCAAAAGTATAAGAAAGCGAAATATTTGCTTCTCCTTTTTTGTTAAAAAACCCGTCTGGATTAATTTGAGCTTGAGTATTTTGTATCCCAATACTAAATACTGTAATTATCGCTAAAAATAATTTAATTTTCATAACATTGTTTGGTTTTAAAGATTGAGCACTTTAAGACGGTTTATCAAATAAAAAATTACAGGTTTATATTATATATTTATTCCACCCTTTAAAATTCGCCTATTTAAAGCACAAAAAAAACACTGATTTACAGCACTTTAAGTCAATTCATTATATATATGTTTTTTTTTAAATTATTATGTTTTCTAATAATTCTCTTTTGTTAGTTTTGCGTTTTCTTATAGATATAATATGATTTCAGTTGATAATTTAGCAGTCGAGTTTAGCGGGCATACCTTATTTAGCGATGTATCGTTTACCATTAATGAAAACGATAAAATTGCCTTAATGGGAAAAAATGGTGCCGGAAAATCTACCATGATGAAAATTATAGCCGGTGTACAATCTGCCACCCGCGGTCATGTACGTTACCCAAAAGAAGCTGTTATAGCCTATTTACCGCAACATTTATTAACGGAAGATGATACTACTGTTTTCGATGAAGCCAGTAAAGCCTTTAGCCACGTATTCACCATGCGTGACGAAATGGAAGACTTAAACAAACAATTGGAAACGCGCACTGATTACGAATCGGACGACTACATGAAAATTATTGAGCGTGTATCCGATTTAGGTGAAAAATATTATGCCCTTGAAGATGTTAATTACGATGCTGAAGTTGAAAAAGCCCTAAAAGGTTTAGGATTTAAACAAGACGATTTTACACGAAACACCAACGAATTTAGTGGTGGATGGCGTATGCGCATTGAATTGGCTAAAATTCTACTTCAAAAACCAGACCTTATATTATTGGATGAGCCTACAAACCATATTGATATAGAATCGGTAATTTGGTTGGAAGATTTCCTTTTAAACAAAGCCAATGCCGTAGTTGTTATTTCACATGATAAAGCCTTTATCGATAACATTACAAACCGCACCATAGAAGTGACTATGGGACGTATTTACGATTACAAAGCCAATTATAGCCATTACTTACAATTACGAGAAGACAGACGCTCACACCAAATAAAAGCCTACCAAGAACAACAAAAATTTATTGCCGACAACCAAGCATTTATCGATCGTTTTAAAGGAACTTTTTCTAAAACCAACCAAGTCTCATCGCGGGAGCGTATGCTAGAAAAATTGGAAATTATTGAAATTGACGATGTAGATACCTCGGCTTTAAAACTACGATTTCCTAAAACACAGCGTTCGGGAGATTATCCGGTTACAGTTAAAGATGTTTCAAAATCTTATGGAGAACACGTGGTATTTAATAACGCCAACATGTCTATTGCCCGTGGTGAAAAAGTGAGTTTTGTTGGGCGAAATGGAGAAGGAAAATCGACCATGATAAAAGCTATTTTAGGTGAAATTAATGTGGATGGGGAATGCGCATTAGGTCACAACGTACAGGTAGGTTACTTTGCACAAAACCAAGCCGCTTTATTAGATGAAGATTTAACCATTTTCCAAACCGTGAACGAAGTTGCCAAAGGCGATGTTCGTACTCAAATAAAAAACATCTTGGGGCGTTTTATGTTTAAAGGCGAAGATATCGATAAAAAAGTAAGTGTACTTTCGGGTGGTGAAAAAACCAGATTAGCAATGGTAAAACTTTTATTAGAACCTGTAAATTTGCTTATTCTCGATGAACCAACAAACCATTTAGATTTAAAATCTAAGGATGTTTTAAAGGAAGCGCTTCTCGATTTTGATGGCACCCTTATTTTAGTTTCGCATGACCGAGATTTTCTTCAAGGTTTATCCAACAAAGTATTCGAATTTAAAGAAAAACGCGTTATCGAACATTTTGAAACTATCGACGATTTCTTGGTTAGAAATAGAATTGAAAGTTTAAAAGCTATCGATTTGTAATAACAAATTACTTCCTTTATTCTAAAACTTAACACATACCAAAAGCCCTTTCATAAAAAAATATGAAAGGGCTTTTATTTTGATTTTTCTTTTACTGAAATGTGAGTTAATCCAATTGGTCTAATAATTTCTGAGCCCGCTCATAATCATCAGCATCTTCGGGAATGGTTTTTAAAATATCAATACAAGTTAAAGTATCTTCCTGTTTTAATTTACTCAATGCTAAATACCAAATAGCTTTATTTTTATAAGCCGAATTGCCATTGGCTATTTCGGTTAATATATCGTCTGCTTCATCATAATGATTTAATTCTATCTTACTAATGGCGTTGTAAAGATTCCACGCTTCATTATTTTGATCAGTTTCAATTAACTGGGCAAAAGCTTTTTCCGCGGCAGCGAAATCTCTAGAATTAAAGGCTTTTTCGGCGATTTTTAAAAGGGCATCATTTTCACCTCTAACCGTTAAACTTACCGGATCGAAATTATTAAAATCGCTATACGACGGGCTGGAAAACTGGTTAAACGTAAAAACACCCAACATAACAACCACACAGGCTGCAATAACATATTTATAAAATTCGAAAGGTTTTTTACTACTTTTTTCTTCGGAAATCGCTAGTTTTTCTTTAAAATATTTGTTCGAAATATCGCTTAAATTAGCTCTAAAAGCAGCCGATTCTGTCTCATTCCCATATTTATCACTTAAATAATTTGATAAATTTTTATACGTCTGAAATGCTTCCGCGAAAGCGTTATTGGTTTTTAGTTTATTTTCGAACACCTCGGTTTCGGTTTTGCTTAAGGTTCCGAAAAGGTAATCTTCAAATTGTATATAATCTTTTTCTTCCATGATGGTTAATTTTTAAGTTGGTTAAATTTAGGAGATTCACGAACCAACTCGGTAAGTTTGCCAATGCACAAGGATTTCTTTTTTCGTGCATAAGCATAGGTTATGTTTAAGCTTTTGGCAACATCTTCCATAGATTTCATTTTAAAGGTTGCTTTCAACAAATCTTTACAAGCGTCACCCATTTTTTCGAACATTTCGGCAAATAATGCTTGTTTTTCGCCAAATACCGACGTTTCGAATGCTAGTTCTAGAGCCTCGTCTCCTTTAGATAGCACCTCTTCATTAATTGTTACCTCTTTATTCGATGTTTTTTTTAAAACGTTTAGCCATTTGCGTTTGCATAGCAAGAAAAAATAAGCATCGAATGGGCAGGTAAGCTGCAATCCTTTTTCGCTGGCTTGGTTATAAATAGTAACAAGCGTGTCTTGTATAACATCTTGAGCCTGATCGCTATTACCGCTATTCTGTTTAATATAATTAATCACTTTTGGCACAAATTTATCGTAAATGGCTTGTATTATAAAACTGTTGTTTTTTAATAACCCATCGATATATTTTTGGTCTTCGTGTATTTTTTTATCACTCATTAACCCTTGTATTTGCTACTAAAGTAAAAAAAGTTTCAACATAAAGGGTAACAAATTTAAAATGGTTTTGATATAAGGGTGTAACAGTCAAATAGACATACCTTTTTTTAATCAAACTAAACATTTATAAATTATGAAAAATTCAATTTTAATTATCGGAATGGTCGTATTATCCATATTAAATATGCATGCTACCAATGAAAAAATGCCCCTTAATCCTTCAACTGAACTTACAGAAAACAACATCGCTCAAGTTTTTGAATGGGAAGTAAAAACCAATAAAAGCGAATACGCCGGAACCGCATTAAGTTTAAAACAAGCCGAACGTATGATTGCTTTATCGAGCAGCGGGGAAATTGTGAGAGACCAAAAAATTACCAGTTATTTTATACTGAAAAGTGATGTGAATACAAATGAAAACAGAAATTATTTCTGGGAAGTAAAAACCGCAACGGCAACGGCAAGAGGTTATTCGTCTTCCGAAGCTTATGCTCATAAAATGATTGCGCTTGTAGCCTCGGGCGATGTCATTGTGGATAAAATAATTATCAGTCAGCCACAACAATAAATTAAAAATAAAATCCAAAACTGGGTAACAAAACCATAACCTAGTTTATATATCAGTGAATAAACAATTAAAACTAAATATTATGAAAACTTTAAACCACATTTTAGGAACACTATTACTAACAGCGTTATTATTTACAAGCTGTGACGACAAAAACGACGCCGAATATACTGCGGTACGTGCAACGGCCGGCGAGTATAATAATTTACAAGACGATGCTTTGGAAAGCATTACCCAAAACTTTCAGTTTAATGCAGAAGATCCTTATGTTTCTTTAACCTCGGAAAACGGTGTATCTATCTACATTAACGGCACCTGTTTAACTTTAAACGGAAATGCTGTTACCGGACAAGTAGATTTAGAATTTATTGAAATTTTCGACAAAGGAAATATGCTTATTACCAACAAACCAACTATGGGCGTTATGCCGAATGGTGATAAAGCCTTGCTTTTAACAGGTGGTGAGTTTTTTATAAACGCCACACAAAACGGTGCTAATCTAGAAATTGGATGCGATATTCAATTAGGCATCCCAACCGATTTAACAGGAGGCGTGGATAACGACATGATTCTATGGAACGGTAATATTGATGAAGATGGTAACCTAGCCTGGGAAGAAGCAAATGAAGACCAAGACAAAAGAGGTGTTTTTGCCGAAGGCAACCAATACTATGCATTTCTTAGCGATTTTGGATGGTCTAATGTGGATCGTTTTTATAACGACCCTCGTGAAAAAACAACTATTTTAGTGGGGGTTCCAGAAGGTTACGATAATCAAAATTGCTCTGTGTTTTTATCTTATGACGGCGAAGATACAGGTTTAGCCAACTTAGATACTTACGATGCTAATTCTGGTTTATTTAGCGAGCATTACGGACAAATTCCCATAGGATTAGAATGTCACGTTATTTTTGTAACCGAAGAAGCTAACGATTGGAAATACGCAGTAAAAGCCGTAACCATAGTAGAAAACGGTGTAATTACCTTTACTGATAGCGAAACATCTGTTGTTACCCAAACCCAACTTACCAGCATTATAAACGCTTTGCCTTAATTTTTTAGCTCATGTTCCTCAATTATTTCAAATAAGTTAAACAGGGCTTATTTTAACCCAGAAACTCTTGTTTCTGGGTTTTTAATATTAAAATTTAATCACCAACTCCGGCTAACTAAACGGGTTAAACATCATTTTTAATTTTAAACACATTCTCTTTTGTATATTTATAAGCAAATCAACTAAACTCTATTATGAAAAAGCACGCCTTTCTATGTCTTATTATAGCATTACCCCTATTTGTTTTTGGACAAGAATCCATTAATGATACCATTACTCGTAAGGCTACTATTAAAGCCGATATAATAGGAAATGCTGTTTTATTTACTCCCGAAACACCAGAATTAAATCAAATTGCTGGTGCTCCAAAAGCCTTTTACACCCATTACTGGGAAATGGGCGATGGCAGCTATAGCAAGGAAGAAAACCCAAAACATATTTATAAAAAGAAAGGCGAATACGAAGTAAAACTTTGGGCAACCAATAATTATGATACCGGAAAGCCACCAACCACCCGACCAAAAAAAATAAACATCAGTTCGGTTACTGAAGATTTTCAAGAGGAAGCCTCTATGGAAACCGATTTTACATTAAAACGCAATAGAGAACCCGTACCAAACCAAGAGATTGTTACTATTTTAAGCTATAAAAACACCAAAGACTACACCACAAACGGGAAGATATATCTCTTTTTTAATGAATTAAAATACAAAGCCAACAATTTTGAATTAACCGATACCCGATTATATCACAATGAAAAAAACATAGAAACCGATGTTTTTGCTTCCACACAAAACATTGAAAACGATGATACTTTTTTGGCTTCTTTAAATAATGAAGAAACAAACTATAAAACCGTAGCCCAAGATTCTACTATAAAAACAAATTTACCTTTAAGTGTATCCGAAGCTCAAGCGCTGTACAAAAACTGGGAAGTTTTAGAGTTCGATAATATGCAACCCGAAGAAGAACGTCATATTTTTTTCAGCTTAAAAACCACTCCCGAAATGGTTAAAGATACTAGCGCTATTATCTCGGTTCGGGGTATTTATGTGCCAGATTCTAATTACGACAACCACAAAGTAAAAGACATGGAAATGGAAATTGTAACTTCGCACGATCCTAATAAAATGTCTTCGAATAGTACTTTTATGAATTATAGATTGGTACGTTTTAAAACTTTAAAATATAAAATCAAGTTTCAAAATAATGGCGAAGGGCCAGCAAACACCATAAAATTAGAAACTGATATTCCAGATATGCTTGATAAATCGACTTTAAAAGTGGTCGATATGTATCCCAAATGCGAAATATGTCCCGATCGCGAAGTACTTTACAGTTGTTTGGATACCACTTTTACCGATACTCAGGCTATTTTCACCTTTAAAAATATTTATCTGCCCGGTAGCGAGCAAAAAAACGTAAAGGAATACGACTCTACCAAAGGCTTTGTAAAATACAGCATAAAATTTGCCAAAGATTTTCATAAAACAAAAACCAAAAGTAGAACGGCTATTATTTTTGATAAAAACGATCCCATTATCACCAATTATTCCACAACCCGATTTTTGCCAGGAATTTCTATTGGGGCAAAAGTGGGTTATAATTCCTTTGCCGATTTAAAAAATTCCGAAAGTTATTTTATCGGCGCCACGCTTTCACCTTACAAATCATACCGATGGTATTGGCAAGTGGAACTACTAAACAACTTTCATAATTATGATGGAGAAACTACTGTAACCACTGCCAATGTAGACGAGAGCGCCGTAGGCTTCCCTTTTATAGAACGTACAACTAGCGCATCGACTTATGAAAACATCGATTGGGATATTCCCATGTTATTACGCTATAATTTGAATAACTATATTGGGCTTGGAGCTGGGTTTCAAAACACCATTTCGGTAAGTGAAAAACAAACAGAAAACAGATTGATAGAACAATTTGATGGCGATGCCATACAAACAAATAATAAACCATTTAATACATTTGAAGAAAACGAAACCAAGAGTAAATCTTACAGCAATGTGCGAACAGGTTTACTTTTTGAGGCCACCGCAGGGTTTGCAAGAATTGGTCCAAGCTTAGGCGCAAGATATATTTTGAATTTTGAAGACAACTTCAATTATTGGCAGTTTTATGCCATTTGGAAATTTTAAGTTGAAAAAATCCAGAGACTATTTATTAAACTCAATTAAATGAAAATTTGTTGCTTTCTTCTATTTTTTATCACCCTAAGTAGTGTTGCTCAAAACTTAGAAGAAACTATTTATTTGGCAGCAGAACGGTTTATTGAAAATAAAAAAACCGAGTCGCTAAAACTTTTAAACAAACAGGAAAGCCTTTTTAAAAATCAAGTAAAATCAAAAGAAGAACAGCTAGCATTAGTTTTTCTGCAAACACATAAAGCTTTTTATTTATTTCAGCAATCGGAATTAACAAAGGCTATTATCACTTATGAAGATGCCTTAAATAGATTTAATGAAAACCAACTTTCTCAAATTTCAGATTTCGATATTATTGATAATTGTTTAAATCCGTTAGGGACTTTATATACTAAAACGGGCGATTTCACCAATGCGTTAAATACTATAAATCAGTATATTTTTTTAGCCGAAAAAACACACCAAACCAAGCATCAAATAAGTGGTATTATTAATTTAGCTAAATTGTATGCCACTTTAGGAAAACATGAAACTGCAATAAAAACCGTGGATGAAGGTTTAAAAATTAACAATAGTTCTGAAACTCAAAAAAGACATTTACTTCAAATAAAAACAGAAAGTCTTAATGCTTTAAACCTATTTTCGGCATCGTCAAGCTTTAAAAATGATAGACAGAATTACTTGCTTCATTTAAAAAAGAAGGATTATAAAAAAGCCTTCACGGCATTTTCTTCTTATAAAAAAAATGAATTACAAAAGCATCTTACAAAACGTGAAACGGAACAACTTTATATTGAGGAGGCCCAACTTTATTTCCTTTTGAAACAATCCGAAAAAGCTTTAACTTTTTTAAATATGGCTTTAAAAATGCTATTACCAGAATATAACGGTGATGGCTTTCCAACCAAACATCAATTATATGCCGAGAATAAATTTATAGATATTTTTGATTTATATGCCGAAATTGAAACAAGTTCTGAAAAAGCCTTACAAAGTTTAGAGCTTAGTTTTTATGTTTCTAGTTTATTACAAAGTAGTTGGACATCGCAAGAAACTAAAATTTTAAACGAAACCAATAATAGAATCCGAAGTGAAAAATGCATCGATATCCTTTATAACGCTTTTAACGAAACTCAAGATACCTCTTATTTAAAAACGGCACTTCAATATGCTGAAAACAGTAAATCTTCGGTTTTAAAAACCATGTTTTTAAAGAAATTACGCTTGCAACGTTTTCCAAAAGATAGTTTATTAATTAAAGAATTTAAACTATTAAAAACACAAGAACAGCTTACTAGTTTATTGGTAAAAGCGGGTTTGGGTTCTAAAAAAATTAATGATTTAAGTATACAACTGAGCAACATAAGCATGCAATTAAAATCATTAAACAGACGTATTTTAGAAAAACATCCCAATGAAGATGTGCCGTTTCAATTAACTAATCTCAACTCTAAATTACTAAAAGATCATGCTACTTTAGCCGAATATTTCTATGGTAAAAATAGCATTTATCAATTCATTATTTCAGGTAAATCTATTAGCCTTAACCGAATTGAATATAATGCCGATGTTAAAAATCAAATTTCAGCGTTTATCAATCTATTTAATGCGCCTTCAACTATAAATAACGATATTTCCAATTACACAAAACAAGCATTTTCTATTTATAAATTATTGAATTTAAAAGCGCTTTCGACAACTGAAAATGCTATTATCATTCCGGACGGCTTACTTAACTTTCTACCTTTTGAAGCTTTGCTCACCAAAAAAACAGAAACCACCGCTTTTTCAAGAATGCCATTTGTTATCGAAAACCAAAACATTATTTATAATAGCAGTATTATCTTATATTTAAATGAAACCAAAAAACAAAAGCATAATAATGAAGTTTTAGGCTTTTTTCCTGTTTTTGAAAACACCAATCAAGCTTTAACTTATTCCATAAATGAAGCCCATGCTATTGCAGATTATATGCCTTCGAAATTATTTATGAAAGCAGATGCTACCAAAAATAACTTTTTTAAAAATGCTTCAGACTATGATATTATTCATTTATCCACACATGCTAGTAGTGGCGATTTTGTAAAACCATCGAACTTATCCTTTTTTGATGATACTTTATTTTTAAATGAACTCTATAGTCAGGATTTAAACCCGAATTTAGTCGTTTTAAGCGCCTGCGAGACCGGCATAGGTAAATTATACAAAGGAGAAGGTGCGATGAGTATAGCGCGCGGATTTCAATATGCTGGCGCAGAAAATATATTGTTCTCGCTTTGGCAAATTAACGATTTATCAACAGCCCAAATTATGGCGTCTTTTTACAAAAATTACAAGGAATCTCAATCGGCTTATATTGCTAATCGGACATCTAAAATTAGTTATTTAAAAAACGAGTCGATTAGTAACGTTAAAAAATCGCCTTACTATTGGAGCGCCTTTGTTTATTATGGCGAATTGGTGACACCGAAAACAAAAAACTTTACGATTTATATTTGCATTGGTATATTAATTACCTTGTTTATAGTATTTTTGGCCATGAAATTAAAACGCAATGACAACAAATCTTCAAGAGTTCCTTTTAAATAAAGGCTATACCAAAGTAAAACTTCATTTAACAAAGACGAATCATTTTGAGATAAAAGCCACAATTAACGGTAAAAAAGGTTTATTTATTTTAGATACTGGAGCCTCAAGTTCTTGTGTTGGCTTTGAAGCTATTGAAACGTTTAAATTAGACGCTGAAGATTCTTTAATTAAAGCCGCTGGTGCTGGAGCGACCGATATGGATACTAAAATGTCTAAAAAAAATAAAGTTAAAATTGGCAAATGGAGTCATAACAAGGTCGTCTTGGTTTTGTTTAATCTATCTCATGTAAATAGTGCTCTTATAAACCATAATTCCAAACCTGTCGATGGTATTATTGGTGCCGATATTTTAAAAAAGGGTAAAGGTATTATTGATTACGAAAAGAAATACTTGTATTTAAAACTTTAAAACACTTAATTATTCCTTGCTAAAAAAACACAAAAAACGTCTAGATTTTTTTTCTAGACGTTTTTTTATGTTTAAATATTAATATTAATTATTAGTATTATCTTTCTCTTGACCTGAGACTTTTACATTATTAGGCCCATTAAGAATATAGAAATAAGAACGTCTATTTAATTGATGTTCTTCTTCTGAACATTGACTTGCATGTGCATCATCACAATGGTTTAATAATTGACTCTCACCATAACCTATGGCACTTTGAATACGGTTTTTGGCTATACCACGTGAATAAATATAATCGCGTGTAGATTTTGCTCTACGATCTGATAAGCTTCTGTTATAAGCGTGGCTTCCTCTACAATCGGTATGCGATTCAATTTTAATAATCATTTCTGGATTATTTTCCATTACCGTAACAATATCTTCAAGTTCGTACTGTGCATCTGGTCTAATATATGATTTGTCAAAATCAAAATAAATAGGTCTGATTACAATTTGATCTCCTATAATTAATGGTTTTAATTGTAAATCTAAGTTTCTTGTTTTACCGTTCTCTTTTAATAATTCAATTTTACCCACAGCACCTTCATAATCGGCTTTATCAGCTCGAATTACAAACTTACTACTACAAGGTTTTTCCAAAAACTCATACGATCCATCATCTTTGGTCTTTGCAACTTCTATCACTTGCCCCTCTTCATCCATTAATTGAACCGTAGCATTTTCTATTGGTAAGTTTGTTTTTATATCGGTAACAATTCCTGCTATATTTTCTAAACAAAGTGTACTCCCTAGATTAAAGGTATAAACATCATCATCTCCCTTACCACCAGATCTATTAGACGAAAAATAACCAGAGTTTTCACCATTTAGAACAAATGCAAAATCGTCCATAACACTATTTATAGTACTTCCTAGGTTATAAACACTATTGACTGTTAAGTTTGATAAATCGACCTTATAAATATCTAAAAGTCCTAAACCTGGACGCCCATTAGATGAAAAATACAATATATTATCATTACTAATATATGGGAACATTTCCATTCCTTCTGTATTAACAACCTCTCCTAAATTTTCAGGGATTCCATATTTATCGTTCCCTTTAATTGCTACTTTAAATATGTCTGTTCCTCCAAGCGATCCAGGCATATCCGAGGCAAAATATAGCGTTTTCTCATCAGAACTTAATGTTGGGTGTCCAACAGAATACTCTTCACTATTAAAAGGTAACTCGATAACATTTTTCCATTTACCATTATCCCACACTGCTTTATATAATTTTAAATGGGTAGTATTATCTTTAGATTTTCCTAAAAATTTCTTTTTAAAATTATCTCTAGTAAAATACATCGTTTTACCGTCTTTAGTAATTGCTAAGGTTGCTTCGTGATATTCGCTATTAACATCACCTTTAAAGAGTTCTAACTCTCCAACTTGATTTTCATCCCCAATAGCACCACTGTAAGCATTTAAAAACGGTTGCTGATTCCATTTATAAATCTTACTTCCCTCGCCTGGTCTGGTAGAAAACACTGCCAACCTATTTTTATGAACGAAACCATTAAAATCAGAATACTTTGTATTTATACCTAAGTTTCTAATATTTTTATATATTGTATAGTCGGTTTCGTGAACGTTTAAATCATCCTGTAGATACTTAGAACGCACTTCATCTTTAGTTACCGATTTATATTTATCAAACCATGTATCAGATAATTCTTTCTCTCCAGAAGATTTTAATGTTTGAGCGTATTTAAAATAATACTCACTATCTACACTACTTTCATATTTCTTTAATAAAATAGCATACCACACTTTTGCTTGATCGATATCTGCATTATTATAATACGAATCCGCCAAGCGTTCTAAGGTATTTTGGGTGGAGTCTCCACGCTTAACAATTGCACTATACAATCTTGCCGATTTTATATAACTATATTCTTTAAAATATCGATCGGCTACAGATTTGTTTTGTCCAAATAAACTTGTTCCTGCAAAACACAGTACTATGAGTAATAATAATTTGTTTTTGACCATAATATTTATTTTTAGAAGAATCTTGGAGATTTTATACGTCCTGGGTTAACAAGATCAAAACGCAACATAATTTCGTGAGAACCACTAGTTACAGCATTTAAACCACTAGTTGTATAATCATAGGCATAACCAATAAACAGTCCTTCATTTACTTGAAAACCAGCCAAAGCACCAACAGAATCTCCCCAACGATATCCTACACCTAGTGTTAACGTGTTATTAAATAAAAAGTTAGCAGAACCATCTACTGATAGTGGTGAACCGGAAACAGCTTTAGCTAAAACAGCAGGTTTAAATTGTATATTTCTATTTATATCAAATACATAACCACCTATTAAATATACATGTAACCGTTCTTTCGCAACTGCTTGCTCAAACCTATCATAATGTTTTGTTGTAAGCAAATTTGGGACTGATAATCCAACATACCATCTAGAATCAAAATCATAATAAACCCCTAAGCCAACTGTGGGTAAAAACTTAGAATTAATATTTTCTAAATTGGGATCATTTTGTTGACTGGCTGTACCTTTAGAGAAATCGACATCTAAGAAACGTAATCCTGCTTTTAATCCAAAATAAAGATTAGAGTGTAATGTAGTAGGAATAGAATATGAAAAATTTCCATCTAAATACACTTCTTGAGAAGGCCCTAATTTATCATTAACAATATTAAACCCTAACCCCACTTTATCTGTAACAGGTGATTCTATCCCTAAAGTCTGCGTTTGTGGCGCCCCTGTTATACCGACCCATTGTGAGCGGTGTAAACCAGTAACACTAAATATACCTCTAGAACCTGCATACCCTGGATTTACAGACATGGTGTTATACATGTACTGTGTATATTGAGGATCTTGCTGAGCTTGTCCTTCTTTACTAAATGTAAAGAAGAACATTAGCAAGGCACAAAGCTTTATTATATTGATTTGTGTTTTCATTTCTTTTCTATTTACTTTTTAATTAGTGCTTAATTAACGTACAACCATCCCGATAGAGGTTTATCTCCATTACCTAATTTTAATACATAATAGTAGGTTCCTACAGGTACTTTTTCACCTTTTTTAATAGTTACTCTTCCATTAGAAATACCGTCCCAAGTATTTAAGTAACCTTTAGCAGAATACACCTTATTACCCCATCGGTTATAAATTTCTATTGTATTATCAGGGAAATGTTCTATACAATCGATTGTTAAATAATCATTTATTCCATCCACTTCGTGCGGTGTGAAAATATTATTAACAACAACACATGATGAAGGTCGCTCTATTGGTGTTACATCTACGTCGTCCATATCATCCTCATCTAATATCCCATTACCAACAGTTGAATCTGGATCTGATTGATCTGCAGCCATAATTTCTGCTATATTGTTATAATCTGAACATGTATCTAAAACAGTTGCTGTGATTGTTAAAGTTTGAGAATCTCCCAATGCAAGGTTATCTAAACCAATCCACATTCCAGTTTCAGGAGTATATACACCCGATGTTACTGAGTGACTAACATACTCATATCCACAAGGTAATAAATCTAAAACTTCAACACCTGTAGCTGTTTTAGGACCGTAATTAGTTACCTCAATATCAAAGGTGATATCATCACCAAATATAGGACTGTAATTATCATCTGAAACCACTTTAGTTAATTCTAAATCTGCTAACGTTTCGTTAACCGTTAAGATTACTGTAGCTTGATCACAAGCTTGAGGGGTTCCTGCATCGCAAACTTCATATATGAAACTATCTGTTCCTGTAAAGTTAGGGTTTGGTGTGAATGTAAATGTACCATCTGGGTTTAAAACTAAAGCACCATTATCTGGTTGGTCTACCACACTCACTGCTTGCATATCACCTTCTGGATCTGTATCGTTATCTAAAACATTTCCAGCAATAGGTTCATTTGCATCGCCATTATAAGCATCATCATTGGCATAAGTATCATTATCTAGAGCATCGAATGGCTCAACGGTAATTGTTACGGTAGCTTGATCACATGCTTGTGGATCTCCATCATCACATACCTCGTAAGTAAAAGTATCTTCCCCTTCAAATCCTCCAAATGGTGTATAAGTAAATGTTCCGTCAGGATTAATTACTAACGTACCATTGGTTGGATCTGTTACTGGTATGGTATTGATTACAAGGTTATCCCCTTCTGGATCAAAATCATTTACTACTAAGTTACCACTTACTGGAACTCCAGATTCGGTTGTAGCCGTATCATTATTAGCAATAACTTCATTGATATCTAAATTTGGATCTGCTAAGACTTCAATAGTTACCGTAGTTGTATCACAAGCTTGAGGCATCCCATCATCACATATAGTATATGTAAAGGTATCGGTTCCTGTAAAGCCTGCTGGTGGTGTGTATATATAACTACCATCATTATTTACTTGTACAACTCCTCCTTTAGCACTTGATGCATCAAACGCTGTTACTGCTTGTATATCACCTTCAGTATCTTCATCATTAGTTAACACATTACCACGAACTGCTATATCAACATACGTATTGTTAAAGTCAGGAACAGCATCAGTACCATTAAAAGGATTCACTGTTATAACTACCGTTGCTTGATCGCAAGCTTGTGGTGTTCCAGAATCACATACTTCATATATGAAACTATCATCTCCTGTAAAGCCTGGATTTGGTGTATAAGTAAATGTTCCATCTGTGTTTAATACCAACGTACCATTATTTGGTGCATCTACCGGTGTTGTATTTACCGTTTGAATATCACCTTCTGGATCATTATCATTATCTAATACGTTTCCGTTTATAGGATGATTTAAATTAACATTATAAGCATCATCATTAGCATAAGTATCGTTATCGGTAGGATCTAAAGGATCTACAGTTACTGTAACCGTTGCTTGATCACAAGCTTGCGGTGTTCCATCATCACAAACTTCATAAGTAAAAGTATCTTCACCTACAAATCCAGGATTTGGTGTATAAGTAAATGTTCCATCAGGATTAATTACCACAGTACCATTAGTTGGAACCTCCACCGGTGTTGTATTTATTATGATATTATCACCTTCTGGATCAAAATCATTTACAATTAAATTACCGTCAACAGGTGTACCTGCTTCTGTTGTTGCTGTATCATTATTAGCAATAACTTCATTGATATCTAAACTTGGATCTGCTAATACTTCAATTGTAACAATCGTTGCATCACATGCTTGTGGCACACCATTATCACATACAGTATAAGCAAATGTATCTGTTCCCGTAAAGCCCGTAGCAGGTGTATAAATATAGATTCCGTTTGAATTCATACTAACAACTCCACCTCCAGGCGTACTTACACCATCAAAAGCAGTTACTGTTTGCATATCACCTTCTACATCTTCGTCGTTAGTAAGTACATTACCCATTACGGCAAGATTCATATAAGTGTTATTGAAATCTGGAATAGCGTCTGTTCCATTAGCTGGGTTAATCGTTAAGATTACCGTAGCTTGATCACAGGCTTGAGGTGTTCCATCATCACAAACTTCATATATGAAACTATCCGTTCCTATAAAGTCTGTATTTGGTGTGAAAATAAATGTACCATCAGGGTTTAATACTAACGTACCGTTATCTGGTGTATCCACAACACTTACCGTTTGTGAATCACCTTCCGGATCTGTATCGTTATCTAATACATTTCCAGCTATTGGTCTGTTAGGGTTACCATTGTAAGCATCATCATTAGCGTAAGTATCGTTATCTGTTAAATCTAATGGATCTACGGTTATCGTTACTGTTGCTTGATCACAATCTTGTGGCGTTCCATCATCACATACTTCATAAATAAAAGTATCTTCTCCTACAAATTCAGGGTTTGGTGTGTAAGTAAACGTACCATCTGGATTGATTACTACTGTACCGTTATCTGGAACCGTTACTGGAGTTGTATTAATTACGATGTTATCACCTTCTGGATCAAAATCATTTACAATTAAATTACCGTTAACAGGTGTACCTGACTCTGTTGTAGCGGTATCATCATTTGCAATAACTTCGTTGATATCTAAATTAGGATCTTCTAATACCTCTATAGTAACAATAGTTGAATCACAAGCTTGTGGCACACCATCATCACATACGGTATAAACAAATGTATCCGTTCCTGTAAACCCTGTAGCCGGTGTGTATATATAAACACCATCTGGATTCATACTAACAACTCCTCCGCCTGGTGTGCTTACACCATCAAAAGCAGTTACTGTTTGCATATCGCCTTCAGTATCTTCATCATTTGTTAATACATTACCCGAAACGGCTAGATTAACAAATGTATTGTTGAAGTCTGGAATAGCATCGGTACTATTAGTTGGGTTAATCGTTAAGATTACCGTAGCTTGATCACAAGCTTGAGGTGTACCGTCATCACATACTTCATATACGAAACTATCTGGTCCAGTAGAGTCTTCATTTGGTGTATAGGTAAATGTACCATCTGGATTTAAAACTAAGGTACCATTATCAGGTGCATCTACAACAGTTACTGTTTGTGCGTCTCCCTCTGGATCGGTATCGTTATCTAATACGTTTCCTGTAATAGGTTCGTTTGGATCACCATTATAAGCATCATCATTTGCATAAGTATCGTTATCTGTTAGATCTAATGGATCTACTGTTATCGTTACTGTTGCTTGATCACAAGCTTGTGGTGTTCCATCATCACATACTTCATAGATGAAAGTATCTTCTCCTACAAATTCAGGATTTGGTGTGTAAGTAAACGTTCCGTCAGGATTGATTACTACAGTACCATTATCAGGAACCGTTACTGGAATTGTGTTAATTACGATGTTATCACCTTCTGGATCAAAATCATTTACAATTAAGTTTCCATCTACTGGTGTACCAGATTCTGTTGTAGCCGTATCATTATTCGCTATAACTTCGTTGATATCTAAATTTGGATCTGATAAAACTTCGATTGTTACCGTAGTTGTATCACAAGCTACAGGTGTACCATCATCACAAATAGTATATGTAAACGTATCAGTTCCTGTAAATCCAGGTGCTGGAGTGTAAGTATAACGACCGTCATTGTTCACTATTACGGCACCTCCTTCAATACTTAAAGCATCAAAAGTAGTTACGGTTTGTGTATCCCCTTCATCATCTTCATCATTAGTTAATACATTACCTCTAACCTCTGTATCAACGTAAGTATTATTAAAGTCAGGAATAGCATCTGTACTGTTTACGGGGTTTATAGTAATTATTACAGTTGCTTGATCACAAGCTTCAGGCGTACCATCATCACAAGTTTCATATACGAAACTATCAGTTCCTGTAAAGTCTAGATCTGGTGTGAATGTAAATGTACCATCTGGATTTAATACCAACGTACCATTATCTGGTGTATCTACGACACTTACTGTTTGTGCGTCTCCCTCTGGATCTGTATCATTATCTAATACATTCCCTATTATAGGTTGGTTTGGATCACCATTATAAGCATCATCATTTGCATAAGTATCATTATCAGTTAAATCTAATGGATCTACTGTTATTGTTACTGTTGCTTGATCACAATCTTGTGGCGTTCCATCATCACATACTTCGTAGATGAAAGTATCTTCTCCTACAAATTCAGGGTTTGGTGTGTAAGTAAACGTTCCGTCAGGATTGATTACTACAGTACCATTATCAGGAACCGTTACTGGAGTTGTGTTAATTGTAATGTTATCACCTTCTGGATCAAAATCATTGACAATTAAGTTTCCATCTACTGGTGTTCCAGATTCTGTTGTAGCGGTATCATCATTTGCTATAACTTCATTGATATCTAAATTAGGATCTGCTAATACTTCAATAGTTACAATAGTTGAATCACATGCTACTGGTGTACCATCATCACATACTGTATAAGCAAACGTATCTGTTCCTACAAAACCAGTATCTGGTGTATAAATATAAATTCCATTTGTATTCATACTAACAACTCCTCCCCCTGGTGTGCTTACACCGTCAAAGGCAGTGACTGTTTGCATATCACCTTGAGCATCTTCATCATTAGTCAATACATTACCAGAAACGGCTAGATTAACATACGTATTGTTAAAGTCAGGAATAGCATCTGTTGTATTCACAGGATTCACAGTAAGAATTACTGTTGCTTGATCACAAGCCATTGGGCTTCCACTATCACATACTTCATATACAAAACTATCTGGTCCTGTATAATTTGCATCTGGGGTGTAAGTAAACGTACCGTCCGGGTTGATTGTGACATCTCCATTTTCTGGTCCGCTTATCGGGGTTGTGTTTACTGTTTGTGTATCATCTTCTGGATCACTATCATTATCTAATACATTTCCTGCTATTGGATCGTTGATGTTTCCGTTATAAGCATCATCATTGGCATAAGTATCATTTAATCCATTATCAGGA
>NZ_VOGY01000009.1 GCF_008033385.1 Algibacter pacificus
TTTAATTTTTATGGAAAGGGAAAGTGTTATGTGTTATTACCATTTTAGGAGGTTGTTTGTTGCCTTTTTAGAATGAAGGTGGTAACTATTGCTACAACAGGACAGAAGTGGTCTAAGATTTTATTATTTCCTTGGCTGGTGGTTGCGGGAGCGATAGTAGTGGCATCCTTTTTACGAATGACTTTATGGTATTAATGGTTTAGAGACTTTGGTTAAGCACGATTATTTATTGGCCAGTTGTAAATACACTCGTAAAAAGATATAACGGATAGCGCGGTTTTTATTTTTCTTAAAAACCCGCCCGAAATAATAATTTCAAATTTATGTTATTTTAGATGGTTTAATTCAGTTTCTGGAGCCACTTCGTAAGGTGTTTTGTTATACTCAAAAATACGGGCTGTTAAGTTTCCTTTTAGAGTGATGGAGTTTCTGGATACTGCTAGCCAACTGCCTTCGCGTAGGCCGATGACTGGATTGGTATTAAAATTATGGAATTCTTTTATACGTGTTTCTCTAGTTTCTCCCATGTGTGTACTATTTGGTTCAGGGTCTAAATAGTGAGGGTTTATGTTAAATGGAACCAAGGCTAAAGCGTTAAAACTTGGGGGGTAGATTATAGGCATATCGTTGGTGTTTTTTATGGTAAGTCCGCAAATATTACTGCCTGCACTCGTGCCTAAATATGGTGTGCCTGTTTTTATAGCGGTTTGCAACGGTTTTATGAGGTTGTTTTTGTATAACTGATTGGTGAGTACAAAGGTGTTTCCACCGCCAACAAAAATGGCTTCTGCTTGTTTTATGGCTTCAACAGGGTTTTGGTGTGTATGAATACCGGTTACTGTTTTGTTAATTTTTAAGAATGCTTTTTCAACAGTTTTTGTATAAGTATCGTGACTTATACC
The DNA here is from genome assembly GCF_008033385.1 of Algibacter pacificus. GTDB lineage: Bacteria > Bacteroidota > Bacteroidia > Flavobacteriales > Flavobacteriaceae > Algibacter > Algibacter pacificus. The sequence continues at coordinate 903 of NZ_VOGY01000009.1, forward strand.
TCCTGGCCGTGCGTATGGAATAAAAAGTATTGTTTCGGCGTTTTTGAAAAATTCGTTTAAATAATCTAATATGTATTCTAAATATCCGGATCCGTGTACCGTTGATGTGCTGGCAATAGTTATTTGTTGCATGAAGTATGATTTAGAAAGTAAAGCTAAATAATTTTATGTTTTGAACGTAATATTTTATGTTTTACTTGAATTATTATTGTTTATAATGTACTTTTAGTAAAAAAGAGATATGAAAAATAATTTATTTTTTCTGGTTTGTTTAATAAGCTCTTTAGCTTTTTCGCAAGATTTTCAACGTTATAATGTTGATGGAAAAATTATTGTTGAAAGTAGTGAGCTTGGAGGAATTACCGTTTTTAATGCTTCGGCAAATGCGGGGACAATTACCAACGATAATGGTGAATTTACTTTAGCAGTTAGGCTTAATGATGTTATAGAGGTGAGTGCTTTGCAGTTTCAGAATATTAAGTTTACCGTTAATGAGGATATTATGGGATCCAAAAAAATGAAGATTTTTTTAATAATGGAGATTAATAAGTTGGATGAAATTATTTTGTTACCACAAAAATTAACTGGAGATTTGGCCGCAGATATGGAAGAGGCAAAACCGTTTTCGCCTAAATTGGATGCGCTTTATTATGGAATAAAACACAAAGATGAATTTGAGTTTGCTAATGACTACAGTACTAAAACGGTTAATACGGCTATAAATGGGGCGTACTTACCAATGGTTAATGGACTTAATGTAATAAATGTTGTAGACCAGTTGTTATTGCCGTTATTTAGGTCTAAGGTAAAGAATAAAAAAGAAAAAGGAATTCCAGAGGTGCCTATCGAGGCTGTTAAATATTATTTTGGTTCTGAGTTTTTGGTTGATAATTTTAATATTCCGGAGCATCGTGTTGAAGAGTTTATTCAGTTTGTACAAGGTGATAATTTTGATTTCAGCTTGCTTAATGCCGGGAAGGAAATGGCTTTTTTAGAATTGCTTAATGCCAAGAGTATGGCGTTTTTGAAAGGGAAACTTCAGGAATAAAACTGTAGGTTTAACAAAATATTACATGGGTTTTGGGCTTTTTTTAAGAAACTATAAACGTAATTCGTAGTTCTAAAAGGCAAAGTTTGAAGCAAAAATTACTTTATATCTTTTTTTTTACTACCCTTAGTATCTATAGTCAATCTATTGAAATACTTGGGAAGGTTACTGGTATTAGTGACCTTGAAAATATTCATGTTATGAATACTTCTGCACAATCATTTACTATAACCGACAAAAATGGAGAGTTTAAAATTCCCGTAAAATTAAATGATACTTTAATGTTTTCCTCAATTCAATACAAACTAAAAGATATTGTTGTTACCCACCAGATGTTAAATAATCGGGCTGTTTTAGTAAAATTGGACGAGCATATTAATACGTTGGATGAAGTTGTTGTTGGTAGCATATTAACCGGAAATTTGCTTACAGATATTAATAATATGAAAGGAGATGGGCCTATTAATTTTTACGACGTTGGTATTCCTGGGTACACAGGAAAGATTGCAACTCAAAGTGAAAGACGATTAAGTGAAGCTTCGGATTTTAAACCTAGTTTAGGAAGTTCTGGTTTTGGATTGGGGGCATCGGTTGGTTTTACGCCTATAATTAATGCAATTACGGGTAGAACAAAAAAGCTAAAAAACCGGGTTAAGATTGAAGAAAAAACAGCACTCATGGAACGTATAAAAAGCCGATTGAGTAAAGATTTCTTTGCATCGAACCCTTTGGATGAAGACTATAGAATGGATTTTTTCTATTTTTGTTCTGATGATGTTAACTTCTTGAAACGTTGTAAAAATCAGGACGATTTTAAAGTACTTATGTTTTTAAGGATGAAGTATAAAGAATATACGAGTGATAATTAATGGGTAAAGTAACATCTTTTGTTTTTGGAATGCTTTTTGAAGCTTTGAAATAATTACTTTAGCAAAAAAAAGAATTAATGAACCAGTATAAAATAGTTTTACTTCTCGCAGTATTTAGTTTTTTGTCATTCTCTAGTTTTCATAAGTATTACATAGGTGTAACTCAGGTGGAATACGTAAAAAAACAACAATCCGTTCAAATTATTTCTAGAGTTTTTATTGACGATTTAGAGAAGGCACTTCGCTTTAATTATGATGAAGATATAACCTTGGATGAGGATAACGAAACAAACTCAATAAACAGATATCTAGAGCAGTATATTAACGATAACCTTCTAATTTCTGTTAATAAACAACCAAGGATCTTTCAATTTATAGGTAAAGAATATGATGGGGATATCATGCGTTTTTATGTTGAAATACCTGAAGTTAAAACCATTAATTCGTTTAAAGTATCTAATACCATGCTTTTTGAAGTTTGTCCAACGCAGCAAAATATTATAAAAACTAAAATAAATGCCAAGCAGAAAAGCATGATACTAACAATAGATAATACCTCTGCGTTGTTAAATTTTAATTAATTTTAGGTTAATTGACTTCTAGATTTATTATTTTCGAGCGTTTTTAGTTTTAATAAGTTGATTTTTTGAAACGAAAACTAAAAACTTGAAATTTGTTAAATCTATTTACAGCTAAAATGAGAATCTTAAACTATTGCTTCCTGTTTGTTATTTCTATTTCTTCAAGTCTTTTTGCACAACAATCTACCCCAGCTAAACAACAAGGTCATACCGATCAAAATAAGTTTAGGCAAATGAAAGATTTGTTAGCTACTCCAAACGAAACAAGAACTGCTTCTGGAGCTCCAGGATATAAGTACACCCAACAACAGGTTGATTATGTTATGGATATTCGTTTAGACGAAAATACAAGTCAAATTTTTGGTGAAGAAAAAATTACTTACCATAATAATTCTAAAGATTATTTACCGTATTTATGGGTGCAATTGGATCAAAACATGCGTGCTCAAGATTCTAAAACACCAGATATAAAAACAGAAAATTTTGAAACGCCGTTTAATGGGGTTAAAAAATTTACTAAAGATCACCTTGAAAAAAACTTCGAAGGAGGTTTTAATATAGATTATGTAAAAAATAATAATGGCTCCGATTTGTCGTATATGATTAATCAAACCATGATGCGGATTAATTTACCAAAACCATTAGCTCCTGGCGAGGAATTTAAATTTCAAATAAAATGGTGGTACAATATAAATAACCATGTAACTCAAGGTGGTCGCTCTGGTTACGAAGCTTTCCCTGATGGTAATAATACTTATGTTATTGCTCAATTTTATCCAAGATTATGTGTTTATAATAATGTTGAAGGCTGGCAGAATATGCAATTTTGGGGCAGAAGTGAATTTGCTTTAGAGTTTGGAAATTTTGATGTGAAGTTAACCGTACCTGCAGATCATAAAATGGAAGCAACTGGTGATTTGCAAAACCCCAAGGAGGTTTTAACTAAAGAACAAATTAAACGTTTCGAGCAAGCGAAAAAATCGTTTAAAGATCCTGTGTTTATTGTCACGCAAGAAGAAGCCGAAGCCGCAGAAAAACAACGTAGTAATAAATTAAAAACATGGCATTTTAAAGCGGATAATGTTAGAGATTTTGCCTTTGCAACGTCTAGAAAATTTCTTTGGGACGCCATGGCTGTAGATATTAATGGTCGTTCGGTAATGGCTATTTCTTTATATTCTAAAGAAGGAAATCCATTATGGGAAGAACATTCAACGCGAGTTGTTGCCAATACACTAGAAGAATATTCCAAATTAACTTTCGATTATCCTTATAATAAAGCCGTTTCTGTTCATGCAGAAATGGGTATGGAATACCCAATGATTTGTTTTAATTATGGACGTCCAAAGCCTGATGGAACTTATTCTGAAAGATTAAAACGAGGCATGATAGGTGTAATTACACATGAAGTTGGTCATAACTTTTTCCCTATGATTGTAAATAGTGATGAGCGCCAATGGACATGGATGGACGAAGGTTTAAACTCGTTTGTTGAAACATTGGCAGAACTAGATTACGATCCAAATTTTATTACAGGAAACTTACCAAAAGATATTGTGCCATATATGGGAGGCGATCAAAGTAATATTTCTCCAATTATGTCGCAAGGGGATTATGTGCATCAATTTGGACCAAATGCTTACACCAAACCAGCCGCCGCACTATATATGTTGCGCCAAACTATTATGGGACCAGAATTGTTCGATTATGCATTTAGAACCTATTCTCAACGTTGGATGTTTAAACACCCTACACCAGCGGACTTTTTTAGATCAATGGAAGATGCTTCTGCAATGGATTTAGATTGGTTTTGGAGAGGTTGGTTTTATACTACAGATTATACCGATATTGGCATTAAAGGTGTTAAGCAGTTTTATTTAACAGATAAACCAACCGAAAAAGCTATAGAAGATGCTAAGCGTTATAGAATTAATCTAGATGATTATGAGGGCAAATTAATTTATTATGCTCAAGCTGAAAATGGTGTTGTGCCTCAAGATGCTAAGAATGTTTCAGATTTTCCAGAACTTAATTCATACCTAAGTTCTTTGTCTCCTGAAGAAAAAGCGAAGTTAAAAGAAGCTCCAAAATATTTTTATGAAGTAACTTTTGAAAAACCAGGCGGATTAGTAATGCCAATTATTTTAGAAATTAATTATGAAGATGGCTCGAAAGAAAGAAAAACATATCCTGCCGAAATTTGGAGATACAATGAAAATGAAGTATCAAAAGTCTTTAAAACAGAAAAAGCAATAGCCCATTTTGTGGTCGATCCAGATTTAGAAACTGCCGATGTTGATACAACTAATAATACTTGGCCTAAAAAAGAAAATGACACTCCTTTTAATAAATTTAAAGAAAAAGTAAAAGACTGATTAATAGCAATTCAAAATTTTACTATAGCCAACTTGTTAAAGTTGGCTTTTTTTTAAATTTAATTTGCTGTTTTGAGTTAAACAAATTAAAAAATCTTTAATCTAATAAAACAAGTTACTATATTTGTGCTGTGATACAACAAGCAACATTCTTATTTATAAGTGGCGCAGAAATAGGTTTCATACTATTTATAGTCGTGATGGTTTTTGGTGCCGATAAAATACCCGAAATAGCCAGAGGTTTAGGAAAAGGTATGCGCACCTTAAAAGATGCGACCAATGATATAAAGCAAGAAATAACAAAAACTGCCGAAAATAGTGGCATTGATACTAGTATTACTAGTGATATAAAAAAAGAACTAGATCAAGTGAAGGATGATATTGAAGACTTCGCTGGTTCGGTTAAGCGAAAATTATAAGCTTGTACAGTTTATGAGACACTGCCTTATTTCATGATTTAACTATCATAGTTAGCTTTTTTCTTTAGAATACATATCCATACAATAATTTCTACTCAAAATGATGTATATGGGAATATGTAATACCTAGTATTTTATTTGTTTTTTTAGGTTCTATTATACAATTGAGCATGTAATAAAGCCATAATGTACTTATTAAATTGATAAACGTTTTATGGTTTTATTATACCAATTATAATTTCAAATGGTAAAAGATATTATGCTAAAGGTGAATTGTAATAGTCTTAAAAAAAAAAGGAGCCCTATTACGAGCTCCTTTAATTGCTATTAAAAATTCTTATTTAAAAACTTTCGTGTAAGTGGTGGTGTTCATCAATTAGTGGTCCACCTTCTATAATTTGTTCTGAAGCTTGTGCTGAGAATTTTTCAAAGTTTAAGTGGAATGAGTGCGCTAATTGAATAGCTTTTCCAACATAATCACCTTTTTTCAACCAAGTATTCATTGGATCTAAAATTTCAGTTGGTACACCAGGACAGTATTTAGGCATGTGTAATCCAAAAATAAAGTTTTGATCGTAATCTACACCTTCTAACTCACCGTTTAGAATGGCCGTAATCATCGCTCTTGTATATTTTAATTTAATACGAGATCCTACACCGTAAGGTCCAGCACTCCATCCTGTATTTATTAACCAAACGTTAACACCAGCTTCTGTCATTTTTTTACTTAACATTTCTCCGTAAACTGTTGGGTGTAATGGCATAAAAGGTTCACCAAAACAAGCAGAGAAAGATGGTACAGGTTCTGTAATTCCAGCTTCTGTTCCCGCAACTTTAGCAGTATAACCAGAGATAAAGTGGTAAGCCGCTTGACCAGGAGTTAATTTTGATACTGGAGGTAATACACCAAAAGCATCACAAGTTAAAAAGAAGATATTTTTAGGGTTGTTTGCGTAAAGTGTTTCTTGGATATTATCAATATGATAAATAGGGTAGCTTACACGTGTATTTTGAGTAATACTACTATCTAAATAATCTGGCTCTCCATCTTCTTTTATTAAGATGTTTTCAAGTAAAGCACCTGGTTTAACAGCTCTAAAGATGTCTGGTTCTTTTTCTTCAGATAAATCGATAACTTTTGCATAGCATCCACCTTCAAAGTTAAAAATGGTATTATCTGCTGTCCATCCGTGTTCATCATCTCCAATTAGTTTTCTTTCTGGATCGGCTGAAAGAGTTGTTTTTCCTGTTCCAGATAATCCGAAGAAAATAGCCGTGTCACCTTTTTTACCTACGTTAGCAGAGCAGTGCATTGGTAAAACATTTTTTTCTACTGGTAAAACCATGTTCATAGCAGAGAAAATACCTTTTTTAATTTCTCCTGTATAGCCAGAACCTCCTACTAAAGCAATCTTTTTTGTAAAGTTTAAAATAGAGAAGTTTCCTTGACGAATACCATAAGCTTTAGGATCTGGACATTCATAACCCGGAGCGCAAAGTACTAACCAATCTTCAGTAAAGTTTTCTAGTTCGCTTGCACTTGGGCGTAAAAACATATTGAAAACAAACATACTAGACCATGAGTATTCTGTAATTGTTCTAATATTTGTTCTAAATTCTGGTTCTGCACATACATAACCATCTCTTGCATATATTTCTTTTCCAGAAAGGTATTTTGTAATTTCTTTTTCTAATTTATCAAAATTTTCTGGTGATACCGCTTTATTGGTTTTTCCCCACCAAACGCGTTCTGCAGTATAATCATCTTTTACAATAAAGCGATCTTGTGGAGAACGTCCGGTAAATTTACCTGTGTTAATGACTAAAGTTCCATTGGCAGTTTCTTTACCTTGACCTGCTTCTACTGTTATTTTTTGAAGTTCTTCTGGAGATAAATTCCAGTTTACTTTTGCGTTTTCAATACCGTACTGTTTTAAATCAGGATTTGTTTTCATGTCTTCTGTTGTTTTTATTTTACTAATTTTTAAATTTTTAAAATTGCTTATTATTTTATAATAGCCATATTATTGGCGTAAAAATTAATGTTATTAAATCTACTTAAGGTTGTTGATAAAATTAAAAGAATAAAGTAGATCATATATTTATAATTGTTTGTTAGTTTGGCACTTTATATGTGCTTTAATAATTATATGGTAAAATTACAGTAGAACTAGATAAGTAATTATGACGAAAGTCATACTTTAGATTTAGCCTCAATTTTTTCATTATTATTATATTTGCGACATATTATGTATAAAAAATAATTACGAATACGTTTGCGCAATTGTAAGTTTTATGATATTTCTAATTTTTCGTAAGTTATTGTGATTATGTATGTTGAAAAGTGATATAAAAATTAAAACGAAGTTGAAATGAAATTAGACATTCTAGCCTTTGGGGCGCATCCAGACGATGTAGAGTTGGGTTGTGGAGGTACAATAGCGAAAGAAATTGAAAATGGTAAAAAAGTGGGTATTATAGATTTAACCCAAGGAGAATTAGGAACCCGAGGAACCGCTATAACTCGATTTGAGGAAGCAAGTAATGCAGCGAAAATATTGGGTATTTCTATTCGTGAAAACTTAGGCTTTGCCGACGGCTTTTTTGTTAATAATAAAGAGCATCAATTGGAGGTTATAAAAATGATACGTAAGTATAAGCCGGAAATTGTTTTATGTAACGCTTTTGATGATAGACATATTGATCATGGTAAAGGAAGTAAATTAGTTAGTGATGCCTGTTTTTTAAGTGGTCTTATTAAAATTGAAACTGTAGATAATGGAGCTCAGCAAACTGCATGGAGGCCAAAGCAAGTGTACCATTATATACAATGGAAAAGCTTAGAACCAGATTTTGTTGTAGATATCTCTAGTGTTATAGAAAAAAAGCAGGAGGCTGTATTAGCTTATAAAACACAGTTTTACGACCCAGATAGTAAAGCTCCTGTAACACCTATTTCTAGTAAAAATTTTACAGATAGCGTAGTTTACCGCGCACAAGACTTAGGTCGGTTGGTTGGTGTGCCTTATGCAGAAGGTTTTAATGTAGAGCGTTTACCAGCTGTTGGTAGTTTGTTCGATTTAAAGTAGTTACAGCGTTGCTGTAAATTATTTTTAAATTTTTAAATAATTTGTTTAAAAAGTCTTTGTAGATAACGTTTAAATAATATACATTTGCACACGCATTACAAAATGCAAGTTACATGGTGGTTGTAGCTCAGCTGGTTAGAGCATTGGTTTGTGGTACCAAGGGTCGCCGGTTCGAATCCGGTCTTCCACCCAAAAATAAAAGCCTTTCAATTTCTTGAAAGGCTTTTTTTGTGGATTTAAGTGAATCTAATTTTAGTTAAGTTTAATTCGTTCTGCACGATTTGCTATATTCCATGCTGTATAGAATACTAATCGAGCACGAGTTTCTAATAAATCGTATCTAATTTTATCAGGTGTGTCACTTGGTTTATGGTAATCGGCATGTGTACCATTAAAATAGAATATTACAGGAATATTATTTTTAGCAAAGTTGTAATGATCCGATCTGTAATAGAAACGGTTCGGGTCGTTTTCGTCATTATAAGTATAATCGAATTCTATTTTGGTATATTCTTTATTTACAGCTTCCGAGATATCGTGTAATTCTTGACTTAGTTTATCTGCACCAATTAAATAAAGGTAGTTTGGGTTATCTTCATGTTTCGGATCTACGCGACCAATCATATCTATATTTAAATCAGCTACTGTGTTCGCTAAAGGGAAAATAGGATCTACATCGGCATAATACCGAGAACCGTACAGACCAAGTTCTTCACCAGTAACATGTAAAAATAAAATAGAACGTTTTGGACCAAAACCCTTATCGGCAGCTTTTTTAAAAGCTTCAGCAATTTCCATTACTGCAACTGTTCCCGAGCCATCGTCATCAGCACCATTATTAATCTCACCATTTTTGGATATACCAATATGATCTAAATGAGCCGAAACAATGATAATTTCATCTGGTTTTTCAGTCCCTTTAATATAGGCTAAAACATTTTCAGAAGGTTTTATACCATCTTTAAAAAAGGATGCTGGAATCTCTTGAAAATAATCGCCATCAGCAATAGGAGAGGGAATACCATTCGCTGCATATCCCTGCTTTATAAACTCTATAGCTTTCTTTTGGCCAGGTTCACCTGTTCGGCGCCCTTCATACGCATCCGAGGCATAAGTGTAAAGCATATCCTTTAATTCTGATGCCGTTATTGTTTTAGCAAAAGTTTTGGCATTAGCCATAGTTTTTGCTTCGCTTTGAGCGCTACTACAGTTCATTAGTAAGAACATCACTAAACATAGTGGAAGTAATTTTTTCATAAAAATTGATTTTATCTGCTAAGATATTATAAAATTAAAAATCGACACAGCCCAAGCTAAATAATTTAACTTGGGCTGTGCATCTAAAATTTCTTTATTATAAAGAGCAATATTATGCTTTAAATATATTCTTAAAACTCAATATCTTCTAGGTCCGATTCGTTGATTTCCATATCATCTTCAAGAATCTCTAAGTCTTTTTCGTTAATTTCTAACTTTTCAGTTTTGATATTTAATTTAGGATCATTCTCCTCTAAGTGCTCTGTTTGAATATCTAATTCGGAGTCATCAATTTCTAATTCAGCATCATCAAATTCTAAGTCTGTATCATCAATTTCTAAATCTTCTATTTCTAAGCTTTCTAATTCATCTATGGCTTCTGCTTCAGACTCCACTTCTTTAGCTTCAATAATTTCTGTGCTAGCAACTTCAGTTTCTGTAAAAACAGATTTGTAAGTTACAATAGCTAAAGCCGCAATGGTTAATAGAAACGAAAACTGAATTATTTTTTTTACTTCACCAGTCTTTTTAGAGAGATAAAAAGCCACGCCTCCAAAAATAAGCGCTGCCGCCGCAGGAAAAATAGCTAAGTTAGAAATAGGTAATACCGAAAAGATAATAGCAAAAACCGATGCTATTACCGCTAGTATGGTGAATATCTTTTTCATGGGTTATATGTTTTTTGTATTTGGTAATTAAAAATAAGTAAAAAAAAGCCGTTAGTTTTTTAAACCTGTAGCCGATTTAATTTTCAATTCGCCATTTCCAACCGGTATTTTAAATTTACCATAAACCGGAATTTTATTTTCATCGGCGGTTAACCATAAAAAGTTACTCGATCCCTCTAAACCACTGGCACTCCCTGCACCAATAGATAGTTTGTAGCAAACTTTACTACCAATAGCAGTAGAAATGGTTTCTTTACCTAAATAAGTAATCTTACCGTTAAATTCTTTTCTATCAAAAATAATGTTTAAGCTTTTGCTGCTTCCTGTGCTCATGCTAGCATAATCAAACAAACGAATGTAATATAGCGCCGAAACAATATCTTTTGTACCACTATTAATAGAAACCGTTTTGTTTTCTACCCAATTATTCTTTTTAGTTTGTACCGTTTTAACCGTATTAGATTTGTGGCTAAACGTGTATTTCATGGCTTTGTAATAGCCACCCTCGTTAATATCTCGTTTATATAAATAAGGTGTTAAAGTTTTTGGATTTACATAACTTTCATACAAATCTCTAATTTTAAAAAAGTTGTCCCATTTGCTGTAAGTAACAGCAGTGGTTTTTAAGCGCATTAAAGTCGCTTTAGAGGTTTTTACACTAGAGGTTTCCATGGTAACCTGCGCAATATCGGTTAAAATACCCGACATGTTGTACGATGCCGTATAAACTAACTTTTCATTAGGAGCAATCGCATTATTCTGTGCCTGTGTGGCTATTGTAAAAAATAAAGCTATAAATAAGGTTAAACGCATCATACGTAATTTTGTTTTAATGTTATAACGTGGCATAAATCATTTATTGTGCCAAAAATACAACAAGCAAAATATTATAGCACATTTAATTTATAAATTATTAGTGTATCGGACTGTAACAAATTAAAGAAACCACCGTCATATAAATATCAATCAACAAAATAAAATAATCATGAAAAAAGATAAGCAACTCCTTATCCTCACACATTTAAGTCAATTAATTTGTTTGGTAACAGGCTTCGGAAGTTTACTACTCCCGTTAATTTTATGGCTAGTAAATAAAGATAAAGTAGATCAAATGGACGCACACGGAAAAAGCATCATCAACTTTCAACTCAGTTTAATTATTTGGTTTGTCATTTGCGTCCCGCTAATATTATTGTTTGGTTTAGGGCTACTCGGGTTTCTAGTTTTAGGAATTCTGTCTATTATTTTACCCATAGTAAATGCACTAAAAGTAAGCCGTGGCGAAACACCTGCATATCCATTCACACTTCATATTATCTCTTAATTTTATTAGTTATTAATTAGAGATTATAAAACGTTTGCTATTTAAGTGAACGTTTTTTTTGTTTTGGGCGTTACCCTCCGGGTCAGGCTTTCCGTTGCAAGTCCTCGCACCCCGATTACATCAGGGGTGCTGTGGGCTTTCCACTGCAATCCTTAACGCGGGCGTGTGGCTATGGGGTTTTCTAAAAAAAGACATTTGTTTTTTAACCGCTAGCAAATCGTATAAATCAAAAAAAGGCTATCCGAATATAACCGGATAACCTTTTTTATCAATTTAGAATGGTATTATTATATTTTTATTTTAGCCGTTTAACATTACAGGCATGACTAGCATGGTAATACGTTCGCCCTCATCCAAACCATCAACAGGGGTTAAAATACCAGCGCGGTTAGGCATGCTCATTTCTAGTTGCACTTCATCAGAACCTAAATTGTTTAACATTTCGGTTAAAAAACGAGAGTTAAAACCAATTTGCATATCATCACCTTGGTAAGCACAAGTTAAACGTTCTTCGGCTTTGTTGCTGTAATCAACATCTTCAGCAGAAATATTTAATTCCGCCCCCGCAATTTTTAAACGAATTTGATGCGTGGTTTTGTTAGAGAAAATACTAACACGACGCACAGAATTTAAAAATTGAGTTCTATCAATCGCTAATTTATTTGGGTTTTCCTTTGGGATTACCGCTTCATAATTCGGGTATTTCCCATCAATTAAACGACAAATTAATTCCGAATTCTCAAAAGTAAACTTCGCATTACTGTCGTTGTATTCAATAGTCACTTCATCTTCACTACCCGCTAAAATGCCTTTTAATAAATTTAAAGGTTTTTTAGGCATAATAAATTCTGCTACTTGGTTAGCTTGTATATCAGCACGAGTATATTTTACCAATTTGTGTGCGTCGGTTGCAACAAAAGTTAAGCCTTCGGTAGAAAACTGAAAAAACACACCGCTCATCACCGGACGTAAATCATCATTTCCAGCAGCAAAAATAGTTTTGCTAATCGCTGTTGCTAAAACATCACCAAGAATAATGGTTTTACTTGGGTCTTCTAAAGCGACTGCTTTTGGAAACTCATTACCATCAGCATAAGCTAAAGCATATTTACCGTGGTTCGAGCTAATTTCAATGGTATTATTATCTTCAACAACAAATGTTAGAGGTTGCTCTGGGAAAGTTTTTAAAGTATCTAATAACAAACGCGCAGGAATAGCAACACTACCTTCGCTATCACTTTCAACATCTAAGGTAGAAGCCATTGTGGTTTCTAAATCACTAGCCGAAACCGTCAGTTTATTATGGTCTAATTCAAATAAAAAATTATCTAAAATAGGTAAGGTGTTCGAACTGTTAATAACACCACCTAAAACCTGTAATTGTTTTAATAAATAAGTACTTGATACTATAAATTTCATGAGTTGAAGTATATTTTTTAGAGGTTAAATGCCACATTTATTATATCATTCTAAACAGGAACTTGCAGGTTTAGTAATAAAAGGTTCATTTATTAACTTTATTTAATTTGTAAATATGCTATTTACAAATATATTCTATATGTCTTATATTAAGAAACAAACTTATTAACATTTAAGAAGCGTATTTTTTGTTTCTGAAGTAATTAAAGATAAAACTAAATATCACTAGTAATGCTAGTGGTAACAAGGTGTTTATAAGTTGCCATTTGGTTTTTTCGGCGGCAATTTTTTGCTGATTTAAAAAGGCAACGGCAATTTCTTTCGATCTAATGTTTATAAGTCCATTATCGTCCAGTAGATAATTTACCGTATTCAGTAAAAATTCTTTGTTGCCGTAGTTTTTACCAGTCCACCTATCAAAACCTAACTCTTGAGGTATATTTTTAACCACATCGTTTTTAATAACGTCGCCATCGGCAATAATGACCATTTTAGTAGCCAGGCTTTTGTCCATGTCGTTATCAAGTTTAAAAGGTTTAATTCGGTTACTATAAACCGAAGGAAATTCACCTTCCAATAAAACCGCTACATTTTGTTTGCCTTTGTTAAAATCGGCAGGATTTTGTTCTTTGGTAACTAAGTCTAAACTAATTTTTCGTGGCGTACCTTCCAGTCGGGTTAGCGGTGCTGTTTCTAAAAGAATGGTTTTTTTAAGTCCATTTTTAAGCGTGTCTATTGGGTTGGCAAAATCAAATTTCACCAAGTCTAAATTATTTACAATAGGATGATTACTGTTCGAATTCCCGAAAGGTGAATACGGCCAACGTAAATTTTGAAATTGTGCCTGGCTACCTTCTCCCATAGCCAAAGTAATGGGGGCAGAATATAGCGAAGCTACTATGAGTGGATTAATACGTGCGCCATATTTAAAGAAAAAATCGGTTAAGTTTAAATCTCGGGGTACGGCATAATTTGTTCCCGAGGCATTGTATAAACTATCCTTTTCCATAGCAACGGCATCTATAAGCCAAAGACTTTTTCCACCATTCATCGTATATTGATCTAAAACTAACTTTTCTTTTTCGGTAAAAGCTTCGGTGGGTTTAGCCGAAATTATTAAATCGAAAGCGTTTAATGCTTTTAATGTGTTTTGTGGGTGTTTGGCAACGCTATCTAAAGTAAAAGGTGCTATTAAATAATACTCGCCTAATTTTTTTACAAAATCGGCAATGTATTTATCTTCCAATTGTTGGTTCCCTTTTAAAATCGCTATTTTTTTGCGTTTTGGTTTAGTTAGTTTGCTAAAAGCATCGGCAAAAGCGTATTCTAAATGCTGAACCGAGTTGGTTACTAGTTCTTGTTGATTGCTGCCTATTTTGTTTTTAATTAGCGGAATTGTTACGGTTTGGTTGTTGTAACTCGCCAAAGCCCACGGAAAAATAATAGCTTGAGTGGACGATCCGTTTTCTTGAACACGCATTTGCATGGGAGTTAAACCGCGTTGTGTAAGTTGTTTTATAATCACATCGCGATGGGCTTCATCTTCCAACGGATTGAAAAAATTAAAAATAATATTCCCGTTTTCCGAAGCAAACTCTTCTAGCAATTGCTTGGTTTCGGTTTGCAGACGTCTAAATTCCGAAGGGAAATTTTCGCCATCCAAAAAGATATCTATAATTAGAGGTGTTTCAACATGTTTTATAATATCTAAACTTGCGGTGCTTAAAGTATAGCGTGAATCTTTAGTAAGATCAAAACGTTTATGGGTGTTGTTTAGGGCGATATTCAAAATAAATAAACCAGCAAAAACTCCCGCCATTTGTAGCCATGATGTTTTGTGTAGTTTTTCGTTTTTAATGCCTTTAATGGTTATAAATATGAAAAAAATAGTAACACTTAAAAAGTATAAAATATCGCGTGTATCAATCACACCAAGACTCATACTTTTATAATGGGAACTCATGCCTAATTGATCAATAAAAAAGCTAGAAGTAATATCGGCTAGGCCTTCAAAACCAATATAGAATAAGAAACATATAAAAACGGAACTTATAAAAGCTACAATTTGGTTATCGGTAAAAATAGAAGTAAATACACCAATGGCGGTGTAGGCAGCTACTAAAAAAAGCAACCCAAAATAGGAGCCAACTGTACTCCCAAAATCTAAATTTCCTTCCGGGTTTTCTAATTGATTTACAGTGTAAACATAAAGTAGTGTTGGAGCTAGTGCTATTAAAATTAAAATAAGAGCTCCAAAATATTTCCCCAATACAATCTGCGTGTGCGAAATGGGTTTTGTGAGTAAAAGTTCTAAAGTGCCTTGTTTTTTTTCATCGGAAAAACTGCGCATAGTAACCGCAGGAATTAGGAAAATTAAAATCCAAGGCGCCAGTAAAAAGAAAGACGATAAATCGGCAAAGCCATAATCTAAAATATTAAAATCGCCTTTAAAAACCCATAAAAATAGTCCGTTTAGTAATAAAAAAATAGCAATTACTAAATACCCTATAGGCGATGCGAAAAATGCGTTTATTTCTTTTTTAAGTATGGAAAGCATGTGTTTTATTGCTATAGTAATAATTTAAAATAATTTATTTTCACGATCAATCCAAAGTCTCTAATTTGTTAACGCTCCAAGCTTCTGGTCTTATACTAAACAGTGGTTTTAATTGTTTCCAAAGCGTTCTAAATGCTTTCGATTGGCGATAGGCTTGCAATTGGCTATCACTTTCCCAATAGCTATAGGTGAAAAATACTGTTGGATTGTCTGTGGCTTGGTATAAAGCTAAAAACGTACAGCCATTAAACGCTCTAATTTCTGTTTTGTTGTTTTGAAATTTTTGTAAAAAAACATCAATATTTTGTTTGTAAAAACCCATTTTAACAATTCGGACTAACATATTTTACTGTTTTTGTAGTTTTTTAATTAAAAGCGCTCGTCTAAGGCAATATGCGTTTTTGTGGTATCAATGGGGGTGGAGGTGAAATTTACAGTCACCGTATCCATAATCCCTAAACCTAATAGTGTAGAGGCGCTTCCGTTAGTTTTGGGGTTACTTTTAAACAGGGCTATTTCCAAAAAACCACCCGAGTTAAACACGACTAATTTCCGACCTTCATCTTGTCGTTTTTCAATAGGAATATCAAAATTTACAATGTCGCTATAATTTTTATGTATTTTTTTAAATTTATAACTCCTTGCCGATATTTCAAATTCACGTCCCTTTTGTATACTTTCAAAAAAGTTTCGTTTTATATTGGTAACCACATTGCCATAATTATCAATATAAATCACGCTACCAATAATTTGGGTTTGATCCTCTTTTACAAAAGGTTTTATGTTTTGTATGGGCTTAATACTAGTTATTGTTTTTCCAATAACATCCAAAGTACCACCGCGAGCAATATGGCAAGCTACTTTAACAAACACATCCAGTACAGGGAAACTGCTTAATATTTTATCATGAATATTAATTTCTACAATTTTCTCGGGTACAATTTCCGAGCAAATCATACTCATAATACCATTATTGGCACAAATAAAATAATGTCCATCCAGTTTAACGGCAATATGCTTATTCTCCGCGTTAATTTCCGAGTCGATACCAATAATATGAATGGTGCCTTTAGGAAAACTATTATAAGCGTTTTGGATAATATAAGCGGCCTCTGGAATATTAAAAGGCGATACATTATGCGAGATATCAACAATATTAACATCGGGCAACTCACTATAGATGGCGCCTTTGGTTGCGCCAGTAAAGTGGTCTTTTGGACCAAAATCCGAAGTTAAAGTGATAATTGCCATGCAAAAAATGTTGATATGTTTTTAGCGTTTTGTCATCTAAAATTATGTATTTTTGAGATGAACACTTACGAGATACAAACCTACATAAATTTTTGTTTTTGTTTTTATATTTTAAATGAAAATTGAGAGGTTTTAATATCTAATTTTAATTAAAATTAAAACAACGCCTTTGAATGAAATCATCATTGAATTAGAAGAAATTACACCCAAAGAATTTTTTGGGACACAAAATGTAAACATTGAACTTTTAAAAAAGTACTTTCCTAAATTAAAAATTGTAGCACGCGGCAATCAAATTAAAGCCTTTGGAGAAGAAGAAATGCTCGATGAATTCGATCGACGACTTACCATGCTTTTAAAACATTTTGCCAAATACAACAAATTGGACGAAAACGTCATAGAACGCGTGTTAACTAGCCAAAGTAGTGACGATTACATAGCTTCTGCCAAAGGTGGAGAGGTTATTGTGCACGGTGTTGGTGGCAAGCTTATAAAAGCACAAACCGCCAACCAACGCAAATTGGTAGAACTCATGCATAAAAACGACATGGTTTTTGCTATCGGGCCAGCCGGAACAGGGAAAACCTATACAGGCGTTGCTCTAGCCGTTCAAGCGCTTAAAAATAAACAAGTAAAACGTATTATTTTAACGCGACCAGCCGTAGAAGCCGGAGAGAATTTAGGGTTTTTACCAGGTGATTTAAAGGAGAAATTAGATCCCTATATGCAACCGCTTTATGATGCGCTTCGCGATATGATTCCTGCCGAAAAATTAGCACAATACATCGAAAATGGCACCATCCAAATTGCACCATTAGCTTTTATGCGTGGTAGAACTTTGGATAATGCATTTGTGATTTTAGACGAAGGTCAAAATACCACGCACGCCCAAATGAAAATGTTTTTAACCCGTATGGGCAAACATGCCAAGTTTTTATTAACTGGCGATCCTGGGCAAATCGATTTACCGCGCCGTACCATTTCCGGATTAAAAGAAGCGCTTTTAATTTTGAAAAATGTCGAAGGCGTAGGCATGATTTTTCTAGACGATAAAGATGTGGTGCGCCATAAACTCGTTAAAAAAGTAATTGAAGCGTATAAAAGTATCGAGAATATAGATTAGCTTTTTTATTTGAAGCTCATCCCGCTTTCCGCTATATCTTTTTATGTGCTACATAGGTTTTTGTATCATATAAAAGTATTCGGTATATGTACAGTTTCGGTATAAATAGAGTTTAGGGACGCACATAAAAAGGATGCCGCATCAATCGGGGCTAAACCATCTGCCAAAGCTTGTGTTAATTTATTAGCAGTATCGCAGATTTGTAAAGTAAAAAGAGAAATTCATATCAAAAAAAGATAGTGAATTTAAAAACCTAAAAAAGTGTATCATTTAAGTTAAATTTGCAAATAATTAGAAATTCAACTCATAAACCAACAAAACAAAATGAGTAATACCATAATAGATACCAATTTTAATTTCCCAGGACAAAAAAGTCTGTACAAGGGAAAAGTAAGAGCTGTATATAATATTAATGACGAAGAGTTAGTCATGATTGCCACCGATAGGCTATCTGCATTCGATGTCGTTATGCCAAAAGGTATCCCGTACAAAGGACAAATACTAAACCAAATAGCCACAAAAATGATGGCTGCCACCGAAGATATTGTTCCAAATTGGCTAACCGCAACACCCGATCCTAATGTAGCTGTTGGGCACTTATGCGAGCCTTTTAAAGTGGAAATGGTAATTCGTGGCTATATGTCTGGGCATGCAGCACGTGAATATAAAGCAGGAAAACGCCTATTATGTGGTGTGCCTATGCCAGAAGGGATGAAGGAAAATGATAAATTTCCAAGTCCGATAATTACACCTGCTACAAAAGCAGAAATGGGCGACCATGATGAAGATATTTCACGTGAAGATATTTTAAAACGTGGTATTGTTTCAGAAGAAGATTATCTGGTTTTGGAAGATTATACTCGAAAATTATTTCAACGTGGCACGGAAATAGCAGCATCCAGAGGATTAATTTTAGTGGATACTAAATACGAATTTGGAAAAACTAAAGACGGAAAAATTGTGTTAATTGATGAAATTCATACACCAGATTCTTCGCGTTATTTTTATGTCGATGGTTACCAAGAACGTCAAGACAACGGAGAAGCTCAAAAACAACTTTCTAAAGAGTTTGTTCGTCAATGGTTAATTGCTAATAATTTTCAAGGATTAGAAGGGCAAACCGTTCCTGTTATGAGCGATGAATACATTCAATCGGTATCCGATCGTTATATTGAACTTTACGAAAATATCACAGGCGAAACGTTTGTAAAAGCTGATGTTTCTAATATTCAAGAACGCATTGAAACTAATGTTTTGGCTTATTTAAAATAACATAAAAATAGTTTTATGTCCAAACAAAAACTCTTGCATTGCAAGAGTTTTTGTTTTTTATATAATCATGAAGATATAAACCAGAAATATTGCGTTTTAATGCGTTTTTTATAAAATAGAAATTAAATCTAGCGGATGGTTTAATATATGTTTTGCACCATGTTCAATTAATTCATTTTTATCTCGGAAACCCCAAGTTACACCAACAGGGAGCATGTTTGCGTTTTTGGCTGTTTGTATATCAATACCAGTATCGCCAACATATATGGTTTCTTCGGGTAGTACATGTAGTGTTTTACATATTTCTAAGGCTACCACCGGATTTGGTTTTTTCAGCGCTTCTTCTTTTAAACCTAAAACGGGTTCAAAATAATCAGGAAATAAGGCTAATACTATTTTTTTTGTTAATGCATCGGCTTTGTTAGAGAATACACTTATTTTTAATGGTTTAGATTTTAAATGATTCAATAATTCAGCTATGCCATCATAAGGCTTTGTTTTGTTTGTGCACTGCTCACTGTAAACCGTCATCATGGCGTTTAAGCAAAGGTTTATTTGTAATTCACTTCTGTTAGATTTGGGCAAGGCATTCACAACTAAACTTTTTATACCACTTCCAACAAGAGTTTTGTAGGTGTCGTAAGTGTGAGTAGGATAATTGTAGTTGTTAAGAACGGTATTCATCGCGTCGGCGATATCTTCTATGGAGTTAACTAAGGTGCCATCTAAATCAAAAATAACTGCTTTATACATGTTTTAATTTATAAAGGTGAATAATTTATTTTAAGCTCTGTGGTGTAAAATTAGGTTTATTTTTTCAATAAATAACTTTCATTTGTCATGTTTCAATAGGTATTAACTACTTTTTTTAAGCAACCTTTTACGCTAAAATTAATATTTAATAGAATAGCATACCGGACTGAAATATATTTTTCAGAGTTTAGTTAAAGAAGAAGGGGATATTTAAATTTAAAAGCAAAACTTTAAATAATTTATAAAGGATGCTTTGCAAAAACAAAAACAACAGTTTTTTTTATATTAAGGTGTTTCTAAAAAATAATACATTAAAATAGAAATATGAACAATTTAAAATAATAAGGTGTTTTTTGTTACAAGACATGGAGATGTTCTTAATTTTATAGAAATTTATTATTGTTAATATATGTACATTAAGAATGCTTTTTTAATTTGGAACAATGAATTGTAAATTCAATACAAATTATTCTTGATTTTAAAAACAGACATTTAAAAATTATATTCATTTTTGCGAAAAACTCAATAATCTGTATCTAAAAAAACAAAATATGAGTTTTTTTGAAACATTTGGTGTTATAATAAAAAAAAATAATGTAAATTAGCCCTACCAAATGAAACAGTTTACTTTTTAGTATATGTTTCCAGTCCACTTATCAACACAAGTTAACTAACTAATTATACCAAGACAAACAAAGACCGAGCGAAAGCTTATTGAAGTTGAATATTAAATATGTGCAATGCTATTATTTATTTTTTATCATTCTTTCGGCGTAGAGTTCCTATTTTAAGGATGCTTTAAATACTGCTATATTTGTCGGTTTTAAACTCGGTTTTTGATTTGCTCAACAAGCCTCAATCTTTTAGGGTTTGTGGTACTTTAGCACTCATGAAGAATATTTAATAAAAAACACAAGGTTTTGCTTTGTGCGTTATATATTAGATTTTATATTGTTATGTGTGCTATATTTTATATGTAAATAGATCGTCTCATTTTAGTAGATTCAATTTTCTTTCATTTGCTAATATCGCGTTAACAGCTTGTTTGTATTTGTAAGGGGTTCCTGCTTTTTTAATGGCTTTGTATGTTTTTTGAGGATTAGAGCAAGTCTGTGAGAAAAATTCCCAAAACCCTAACATTTTCATTTTTATGGGCGTTGGGCCAGATAGATATTCGTCGTACTGTTTGTAAATGGTATTATGAAATTCCTCAAAAA
The DNA here is from genome assembly GCF_008033385.1 of Algibacter pacificus. Classification (GTDB taxonomy): domain Bacteria; phylum Bacteroidota; class Bacteroidia; order Flavobacteriales; family Flavobacteriaceae; genus Algibacter; species Algibacter pacificus. The sequence goes on from NZ_VOGY01000009.1 coordinate 22,125, forward strand.
TATCCCAACGGTTTTCTGGATATGTTGTGCTGTTATTTTTTATCATTTGTGGTAAAAACGGATCGGCAATTAAGCCACGACCAATCATAAAATGATCTAAACTAGGAAAACGCTCTTGTATACTTTTAAAAGATGCTACACTAGTAATATCGCCGTTATAATAGAGTTTATGTTTGGTGCTTGTTATGCACCGTTCAAAAGCATCTAAATCGACCGGGCCTTTGTAAAGCTGTTTGCCAATACGGGCATGAATAGCAATATTTTTAAGTGGGTATTGATCTAAAATAGGTAAAACATCCAAGATTTCTTCAGCATGATTATAACCCATGCGCATTTTCATAGAGACCAAAATATCGGTTTCTTTATGGGTGCGTTCTAAAATAGTATCAATTTTTGAAGGGTTACAAATTAAGCCAGAACCCATACCAGATTTTGCAACCATAGGGTATGGGCAACCTAAATTCCAATTTAATTCCTTATAACCTAAACTCTGCACATATTTGGCAACGTATAAAAATTCTTCTGCATCATTGGTGATAATTTGCGGAATTACTTCTAAGCTGGAATTGTTTTCTATCAATAAATCGTTTTGATAGGAACTCTTTATTTTGAATTTTCCGTTTAATCGAATATAAGGAGAATAAAAGGTATCAATACCTCCAAAATAATGGTGAAAGGCATTTCGGAATCTAAAATCGGTAAAACCTTGTAATGGAGAGGAAAGTAATGTAAAGGCCATATTTTTATTATGAAGCTCAAAGATAACTAATATTGAAGTTCGTATTTTAAATAAAATTATGCAAAGCTCTTTTTTTAATCTGCAAATTAATTTCCTGCATATGCTTCCCTAAGTGTTTTTTTTATTTTATAAAATAATGCTAGTTTAAATCGCTTACTGTTCAGCTATTAACTCCGTTAAAATTTGTTTAAAGGTGTCAATAGGTTGCGCTCCTGTAATGGCGCTTTTTTTGTTGAAAACAATAGTGGGAACCGAGTTAACACCTAAGCTTTTCCAGTAATTTTGTTTGGTTGTTATTGTCTTTCTTGCAGACTCATTATCCAATTTGGATAAACCTTCTTTAGCATTTAAACCAACAGTTTCTAGAGCTTCTTTTAAAATGTCTCTTTTAGAAACATCTTTACGCTCACTAAAAAAAGATGTGGTTAAGCACATTTTTAGTTCGGTTTGTTTTCCGAAATCTTTGGCATATTCTAATAAAACATGCGCATCGAAGGTGTTTACCATCCGCATTTCTTTGAAATAATCGAATTTAAAACCTAGATTTTCACCTATATCAGTCATATTTTGTTGCGATTCTTTTTGCTGTTCTGCTGTAGAACCGTATTTTTCTTCAATATGTTCGGTTATATTTTGGCCTTTTGCAGGCATATTAGGGTTTAGTTCAAACGGTTGCCATGTTATATCCACTTTATTTTCAGCACCAAGTTGTTTTATTGCTTTTTCTAAGCGTTTGTATCCAATGGTACACCAAGGACATACTACATCGGAAACGATATCTATTTTTATTTTGTTTGTCATTTTTTTGAAAATGTTTTCACTTTACTAATTTCAAACTTAGTTGGTCGATTACTAATGCAATTATCATAGAAATGTATTTTATTAGCTAATAAACCTTTCGTAAATACAACGAAAGGTTTAAAGCTAATGAGCAGTTGTAAGGTTTTAAGAAATAACGTTTTCTTTAGACCAAGCAAATTCTTTAAAAGGAGCGTCTACCGGTGTATTTGCAATATGATTGGTGTAGTTGCTAATTACTTTTTGAGATAGACCTAAAATAATTTCTAATACTTGTTGTTCTCCGTAACCAGCAGCGTAAAAAGCTGTTAAATCTTCTTGAGAAACATGGCCACGATTACGAACTATAGTTAAAGTCATGCTACGTAAGGCTTCTAATTTAGGGTTTTCTAAAGGTGTTTCATTACGTAAAGCTTCGGTAATACTATCATCAACTTTCATCATTTTTGCAATTCCAGTATGTGCTGGAACACAATAATGGCAGGCGTGTTCCACGTTTATAGCTTGCCAAACTACGGTTAATTCTTCTTCATTAAAGGAGGTTTGTGTAAATAGCTCATGTAATTTTTGGTATGCCGATAGGGTTTGTGGTGAAGCCGCTAAAACACCATGTAAACCAGGAATCATTCCGTATGCTTTTAGAGAGTTTTCTAATAAAGGATTACTTTCTACAGGAGCGGTTTCAGTGTTGTGAATTTTTAAAGTGGTCATAATTTTTTTGTTTTATTATTTATGTTAATCTTATCTAAACATTCGTTTAGTTATTGTTTAAAAAAAAGGATTTATAAATTTTTAAAGGTCATTTCAATATAATCTTCAATTTCTTGTTTTGTGTTAACTCGTGCTGCGGTAGCTAAACCATGTTTTGCTAAAAGTAAATAATTAGCTTGTTTAAAAATGGTTTCTTTATTTTTTGTACCATCTGTTTCTAGCTTTTTAATTATAATTGTTTTTAAATTATTCATAAAAGCATTCATTTGCGCTTTTATCAATTCATCTTCACTATTAGAAAATTCATAGTAAGTATTTGTTACCAAGCAACCTTTTATATTGTCGTCTTTAAAATTAAAACTTACAGAATCATAAAAAAATTGTTTAATACCTTCAATGCCATTTGATGCATTTTTAAATTTTTCTAATGTACTATTTACTTTTTTTTTATAGCATTTTAAGCTTTCCAGAAAAAGGCCATGTTTGCTTCCAAAACTAGAATAGATTGAGAATTTGTTAATGCCCATTTCTTTTTCAAGCATTTGCATCGAGGTTGCTCCATAGCCATGGCGCCAAAAAAGCTGCATTGCTTTTTCGACGACAACCTCTTCGATATATTCTTTCTTTCTAGCCATTAATTTTTTAAGATAGCACAAAACTAAACAAGTGTTTAGTTTGAAAAAAAGGTTTTAACAAAGTTTTATTAAATTGGAAATAGATATTGCATTGAATTGTTGTGTTTAAACGCTTTATTGTTGAAGTTGTGAGTTTTGTTTCAAGTAAAATGTAAGAAGAGTATTGCTTTTAAAATAAATTTAATTTTTTATCAATATATTTTATTGAATATTTAAGTTTATAAGGGGGTTTAATTTATTGAAAATTAATTGTTTATAAATAATATTTCGTAATGATAAAAAAAACGAGTTTGTATTTGATAAAAATGAATATCTAAATAAAAATGTACTACCTTTCAATAGTTATATAAAAACTATAATTAGCTAAAAAATTACAAGATATATAGATTGTTTTTCGAGCAATTTTTTTCTTTAAAAAAATGAAAGTTTATAAGTTGTCCTTCTGTATAATTCGTGTTGTTAACTCAAAGCTTGCTGAGGTTATAGTAAATGAAGGTGCGGTTATAGATGAGATAGAGGTGGCTGAATATCATGATGTACTTCTTAATGTATTAGATGCTCCGTTTTCTTTATTGATAAATAAATTGCATGCGTATACTTATACCTTTAAAGCGCAAAGAAGTATAACGGATTTAAAGGAATTAAAGGCTGTCGCTATTGTGGTTAAAACAGCAGGCGCCATTCTTTCAACCGAAACACTTATTCAAGTTAGTCGTGAAGTTCATGATAATATAAAGCTCTTTAGAACTCGAGAAGAGGCACTGAATTGGTTGAAGAAAAAATAACTATTATTATTTTTCAAACGTTTTAGTTGTTGTTGTTGCCAAATAATAACGCATCTACTTGTCTGTCCATATATAAAATGTAAATTTGCTCCTTCAAAAAGAACTAACCATGACAGATTTTATAAGGAAAATTATTCCTAATGCTAAAGATGATGTTTTAGCAGGTATTACAACTTCATTAGCCATGATTCCAGAAGTTGTGGCTTTCGCTTTTGTGGCTCAAATTAGTCCTATTGTAGCGCTTTTTGGAGCCTTTGTTATCGGGATAACTTCCGCCGTTTTAGGAGGAAGACCAGGGCTTATTTCAGGTGCAGCTGGTGCGGTCGCTGTTATTTTTGTTCATATGATACAAGAAGGCCATGCCAAGGGTTTATTGTTTGACCAACCCGTAGAAAATATGGGGTATTTTTATTTGTTAGCTGCCGTAGTTTTAATGGGGTGTATTCAAATATTGGCGGGTATTTTTAAGTTAGGTAAGTTTGTACGGCTTATTCCACATCCTGTTATGTTGGGCTTTGTAAATGGTCTAGCTATCGTTATTTTTATGGCTCAATTAGGAATGTTTACCGAGAATACTAAGGATGTTTTTGGTCAAAATATGCGTAAAACGGAGTCTAAAGAACTTATCTATAATGTTAGCGATGGGGCTGTAAAAGATATAGCTTCTAATATAGAGGTGTTTTCAATTCATGATAAATTGGTTAAAAACATTAATACAGGAGAAGTTGTTTATATCATATCCGATACTCAAGTTTTCGATGCTAAAACCAAAAAAGTAGTATTCAATATAAAAGATAATGGGTTTTACTCTGTTAAAGATAGTGGTGTTGTAAAATCTACATTGCAAGGAAAACCATTGTATATCATGGTAGGTCTAGTTCTATTAACCATGCTTATTGTGTGGGGGTTACCTAAGTTAACAACCAAAGTTCCGGCGGCTTTAACAGCTATTTTAATAGTTACCTTAATTGCTGTTTTTGGTGGGCTTCAAACAATAAACGTAGGTGAATTTATTAGAGACGGTGGAGGCGCTGGTTTAAATGGGTTCGACGAATTATCTAAAAACCTTAACCTAAAAGAACTTTGGAGCAACTTACCTTTTAATTTAGATACTTTAAAATTTATTGCACCGTATGCTTTTTTAGCCGCTTCTGTTGGTTTGATTGAAACTCTTATGACGATGAATTTAGTCGATGAGCTAACTGAAACTAGAGGTGATGGTAATAAAGAATGTATAGCGCAAGGCACCGGAAATATTCTTAGTGGGTTATTTGGAGGTACAGGTGGTTGTGGCATGATTGGACAAACAGTAATTAATGTGAATGCAGGTGGGCGTGGTCGTTTATCAGGTGTTATGATGGCCGTAACCTTATTAACTTTTATTTTATTTGCCGATAAGTATATCGAACAGGTACCAATTGCTGCTTTGGTTGGGGTTATGTTTATGATGGTGATTGAAACCTTTGCATGGTCTAGTTTTAGAATAATGAAAAAAATACCGAGATCTGATGCTTTTGTGTTAATTATTGTATCGGCTGTAACGGTTTTCTTCGACTTAGCGATAGCTGTTTTTGTAGGGGTAATTATTTCTGCGTTGGTGTTCGCATGGGAAAATGCTAAGAAAATTAGAGCACGAAAACGTACCTCAGAAGATGGAAATATTAAAACTTACGAAATTTGGGGACCTTTGTTTTTTGGGTCTATACAAGCCTTTAATGAAAAGTTTGATGTTAAAACCGATCCACAACAAGTTGAAATTGATTTTATAGAATCTCGAATTAGCGACCACTCTGCTATAGAGGCTATTTATAATTTAGTTGAAAAATACAAGGCCGAAGGAAAATCTATTAAATTGAAACATTTAAGTGAAGATTGTAAACTTTTACTTTGCAAATCTAACCCTAAATTTAGCGAAGTTATCGTTGAAGATATTGATGATCCACGTTACTATTTAGCCGAAAACCCAGAAGCTTTTCCTAAAGGGCTTGCTGAATATAAATTTTAAGGATTTAAAAGTGGGGCATGGCTTTACGTTTGTAAACCATACCCCCACTTTTGTATATGTTAATTAAAATTATTCTTCACTTTTAATAACCTCTAAAAAGGATTGTAATTCTTTTCCATACTTAGAAGCTTTAACCTTTTCTGTAAGCGATACGTTAATAGTGTCTAATAGGCTAGTTTTGGCATTATAAATTTCGGTTAGTGCTAAATAAGGTGCTACTTCACTGTCTTTATTATTAAGAGCAAAATTAACTGTAAATAAATATTTTCGTCTTAAAATATTTTCGGCTTGTTTTTGTAGGCTATTTAATTTAGCGGTGTCTTTTGCTATTTGTGCTTCAAACTTTTCTTTTATTAAATCCAAGTTATTTCCGTTAAACTTTCTAATCATTTCTTGATATTGTTCCCAAACCTTTTGTTGTTCAGATCCGTTAATCTTAGCATCAAAAATAAAGTTTTTTAGTGTCGTGTTAATTTCTGTGGTACCTTTATCGGCAAAGAAAGAAATGGCATCTTCTCTTTTACTATTTTTATTTAAAAATAAAAAATAAACTTCTGGTGTATCCAACGAACTATGTAATTCAAAATTAGGGTTCCCGTTTATCTTTAAAGAATCTACACTAACAAGTCCAGAGTCTTTTATTTTTTTCAAATAAACAGTGCCTTTCTTTAAACCTTCAATATGGCCTTTAACCGTTAAATCATGCTGTTTCTTTCCGCAAGACATCATTAAAGAAACCAAAAAAATTCCAAGTATTTTATTCATATAAAAATGTGATTTTTTAAGAAAAGCAAATATCTCACTTTTATATTTTAAATACTAATGCCCGTTATTGAATTATTTTAATAAAAAAAACGACTTAAAAAGGTTAATATTATAAGTTTGGCATATAATTTGATAATATAAAAACAGTTATGCTTTTAGAAAATAGTTTATTGAGTGGTTACTTTAAACTTAAAAGTTTAACTCATATTTTGATTGGTTAGTTAGAGAAAAAGCACCCGTTTTACGGGTGCTTTTTTTGCTTTAAATATTTAATTCGAAAAACAATTAAAGTGTGTTTTGTCGATAATTAGAGTGTTTTAATCTGATAAATGTTAAATTTCCGTGCGTTTTATCGATTTAATAGGTTTTTTATCCCTGTTTAAACTTTCTTATTTTATATTTGCTTCGTTCTAAAAATATTTTTTTTTAGATAATGGGTTAATTATAGTTTTTGCATTATTTATTGAAACGGGTTTCCAGATCCAATTTCATGAAAAAAGCAAATAAGGTCAGCCGAGTTTGAGAAAACTCGGTTTTTTTTGTTTATTGTTTTTTGAAATTCGTAATTTTAGCTAACTTAGCTATTATGAAGCTTAAATTTCTTTTTTTAGTCTTATTACATTCCGTATTTTCATTTGGACAATTGCCTGAAGACTTTGTATATGTAAAAGACATTATTCCAGATTTGGAAGTAGAATTACGTTATCATACCTCGTTTAATTTTGTTGGGCATCCGATAGATGCTTATAAAACAAATTGTTTAATTTTAACGAAACAGGCTGCCGAAGCTTTACGTTTAGTACAAGAAGAATTGGAAACTAAAAACTTATGTTTAAAAGTTTATGACGGCTATAGACCACAACAAGCTGTAAATCATTTTATGCGTTGGGCAAGAGATTTAAACGACACCATTAATAAAGCTATTTTTTATCCTAACATAAAAAAACGGAATTTATTTAAAGCGGGATATATTGCTACAAGATCGGGACATAGCCGCGGCAGTACCATAGATTTAACCCTAATGGACAGCCGTACAGGAATGGCCTTAGATATGGGAAGTCCTTTTGATTTTTTTGGGGAAGTCTCTTGGGTTAATTATCCTCATATTTCAGAAAAACAAAAAGAAAACCGTCAAATACTTCAAGCGGTAATGTTAAAACATGGTTTTCGTAATTACTCAAAAGAATGGTGGCATTTTACATTAAGAGGGGAACCTTTTCCTAATACGTATTTCAGTTTTCCTATAGAGTAAAATTGTTTTTTAATACATGGTATTATTCAATAATTTCACAATCACGAATAAAAATATTTTGTAAGGGCCAATCGCCTTCACCGGTTTTTACCGCTGCAATTTTATCAATAACATCCATTCCACGAGTTACACGTCCAAAAACGGTATAGTCGCCATCGAGAAAATGCGAACCGCCATGCTGTTGGATAATAAAAAACTCGAAAGGGGATGCTAATTTATGCGGATTGTCTATTTCGCTACTCGGCATGGAAATAACACCGCGGTCATGTTTAAAGCCACGTTTGGTGTCTGGTGGAAGTAAATATTTACCTATTTTACCTCGTTTTTTAGAAATCTTAATATCGTCACTATTTCCAGCTTGTACCATATAATTGTTAATTACCCTGTAAAATTGCGTATCAACAAAGTACTTCCTTTTGGTTAAAAAAATAAAGTTAGATCTATGAAATTTCGTTTCGTTAAAAAGTAGGATATCAAAGCTACCAAAATCTGTAGTAATGCGAACTTTATTTTCTTTATGCTTCTTATCGTATGCTAAAAAAAATTCCATAGCACTTCTAGAATCTAGCTTTTCAAAAGTATCAGGATCTTCAGAAACGGTATCCTTTTTATTAATTTTTGTTACTGGATTTTCGGGTGTTATTTTCTTCTTAGATTGCTTATCTTCACAATTCAGAAATAAAAAAAAGAAACAAAAAAGCAATACAATACGCATATCAATGAATTTTGATGAATTTTTAAAATCTATTTCAAAAATAAAAAATATACCGCTACCAGCCGAGGCTTCTCAGTTTAAAATGGTACCTCCTTTTCGTCACGAGCTGTTAAGACAACAAAAAGATGCTATTAAAAAGGCCAAACAAGCAGGTGTTTTAGCTTTATTTTATCCAAATGAAAATAATGAAACATCCTTTGTTTTAATATTACGGAAAATATATAAAGGAGCACACTCTGGTCAGGTAGCATTCCCTGGAGGAAAGCTGGAAACTAGCGATATATCTTTAGAAGCTGCCGCGGTGCGAGAAACCTTCGAGGAGGTTGGGGTAGCCATAGAACATATTAAAATAATGCGAGGTTTAACGAAAGTTTATATTCCGCCAAGCAACTTTTATGTGCATCCTTTTTTAGGAATTACTTTTGAAAAGCCTAATTTTGTAAAACAAGATAAAGAAGTAGAGCGCATTATAGAAATAAAATTAAAACATTTTTTAGATGAAAAAAGTGTGATAAAAGAATTTGTGAAAACATCTTATAGTGTTGAAGTTGAGGTGCCTGCATTTAATTTAAACGGACATGTGGTTTGGGGTGCCACGGCTATGATGTTAAGTGAAATTAAAGACTTATTAAAACAGCTTTAGTAGTTTGCCAGAATTGTTACATTTGTAAACACTATTTAACTAATCAATTTGACGCGTGATTTATGGGATTGTTTAAGAAAAATCCATTCGGACATATATTATTTTTAAAAAAATGGCTCATTAGAATCTTTGGTGTTATAACACATAGAAGGTTTCGTGGCTTTAACGAACTACAAATTGAAGGTTCGGAGATTATAAAAGATTTACCAAATACCAATGTACTATTTGTTTCAAACCATCAAACTTATTTTGCCGATGTAGTGGCCATGTTTCATGTATTTAACGCTAGTTTAAGTGGTAGGACAGATTCCATTAAAAACATAGGTTATATTTGGAAACCAAAACTTAACATCTACTATATAGCAGCAAAAGAAACGATGAAAGCGGGGCTTTTACCAAAAATTTTAGCCTATATGGGTTCGATAAGTATTGAAAGGACTTGGAGATCGCAAGGTAAAGAAGTTAACCGTCAGGTTAAAATGAGCGATATATCGAATATTGGGAAAGCGTTAAACGATGGTTGGGTAATTACCTTTCCGCAAGGCACAACCACTCCTTTTAAACCGATTAGAAAAGGTACGGCACATATTATTAAACGCTATAAACCAATTGTTGTTCCTATTGTTATCGATGGTTTTCGTAGATCTTTTGATAAAAAAGGACTATTTATTAAAAAGAAAAATATTCTTCAATCTTTTGAAATAAAAGCACCTTTAGAAATTGATTACGAAAATGATACTCACGATGATATTGTGAAAAAAATAGAATATGCCATTGAGCAGCACACCTCTTTTTTAAAAGTGGCATCTCAAAAGGATCTAGCAGCACTTGAAGCTTTGAATAAAAAACGTGAATGGTAACACTTTTTACGAGATACATTTACCTATTTATAATTTAGTTAATGCCAGAAACAACCACCAGGGAACAGGTGTTTTCAAATTTAAAAAACTATTTTGGTTACGATAGTTTTAGAGCCAATCAGCAAGAAATTGTTGAAGCTGTTTTAAACAAAAAAGATTGTTTGGTAATTATGCCAACTGGTGGCGGGAAATCCATGTGTTTTCAGCTTCCGGCTTTATCTTTTAAAGGCGTTACTATTGTTATTTCTCCTTTAATAGCTTTAATGAAAGACCAAGTGGATGGTTTAAATGCTAACGGAATTTCTGCGGAATATTTTAACAGTAGCCAAAGCGGCGAAGAGCAGTCGGTCATTATAGAAAACGTTATTCGTGCCGAAATAAAACTCCTTTACGTGGCGCCCGAGAGTTTAGCGTCTCTACAAAATATTTTAACCGAAAAATATATTAGTTGTATTGCCATAGACGAGGCGCACTGTATTTCCTCTTGGGGACACGATTTTCGTCCGTCCTATCAGCAACTAGGGTTTTTAAAATCCACGCTTCCAAATATTCCATTTATTGCATTAACTGCAACAGCCGATAAAGCCACACGAGGCGATATAGCAAAACAGCTTCGTATAGAACATGCACAACAATTTATTTCATCTTTCGATAGAAAAAATATTGCGTTAGAAGTGCGTGTGGCCAATAACCGTATTTCACAAGTTGTAAAATTTATAAACACAAGACCCAATCAGTCTGGTATTATTTATTGTTTAAGCCGAAAAACAACAGAGCAACTCGCTAAAAAGTTAAAGGCTAATAAAATTCCTGCGGAAGCCTATCATGCGGGGTTAAATTTTGAAAAACGAAGCAAGGTTCAAGAATCTTTTATTCGGGATAAAACGCAAATTGTTTGTGCTACGGTTGCGTTTGGTATGGGAATCGATAAATCTAACGTGCGTTGGGTGGTGCATTACAATATGCCAAAAAATATCGAAGGCTATTATCAAGAAATTGGTCGTGCTGGTCGCGATGGATTAAAATCTCATGCCTTGTTGTTTCATAGTTATGCCGATGTAATTCAGCTACAAAATTTTGCAAGTGGCGCTTCTAATGAAGATGTTCAAATTGCCAAATTGGACAGGATGAAACAGTTTGCCGAAGCCAATACTTGCCGACGAAAAATTTTACTCAGTTATTTTGGTGAGTTATTGGGCGATAATTGTGGTAATTGTGATGTTTGTAAAAATCCACCTCAGTTTTTTAATGGAACTATTATTGCTCAAAAAATTCTTTCAGCAGTCTATCGCTTGCAAGAAAAGGAAGCCATGGGCATGATTATCGATGTACTTCGAGGTTCGCAAAATGCGGCGGTTTTAGCAAAAGGCTATCAAAATGTGCGCACCTTTGGTATTGGTAAAGATATTGCCTGGAAACACTGGCAACATTTTGTAATTCAACTTATCAATCAAGGGTATTGCGAAATAGCTTTTCATAAAAATAATGCGTTGCAGCTCACTGAGTTTTCTAATAATGTCTTGTTTAAAGGCGCACAAGTGGCACTAACAAAACCTGTTGTGGTTACCGAAATTAAACCTGTAATTAAGGAAAAACGTACGCGAGCAACTAAAACAAGAACTAAAACGCGGGCTAAAACTAAAGCTCCAGCCGATAATTTATTTGAACGTTTACGCAGATTGCGTTATAAAATAGCGCAGGAAGAAGATATTCCAGCGTATTTAGTGTTTAGTGATGCTACGCTGAAAGAAATTGAAAAGGAACGCCCTTTGAGTGAAGACGATTTTTTACGAATTAGCGGCGTAGGGCAACGTAAGCTTGAGGTTTATGGCGATGAGTTTATGGCAGAAATTATGAATTTCATGGGCTCTAAACCTAAAAAAGCAAAACGAGGCGATACCTATTTAAAAACTTACGAGCTTTATAAATCGGGTTTATCTATAGATGAAATAGCCATGCAACGCAAACTTGGCACAACAACTATTTATTCGCATATTGCAAAATTATATAGCACAGGCAAAAAAATAAATATTTACGATTTTGTCAGTAAAAGTGAAGTTGAAGCTGTTAAAAAAGCAAGAAAGGAATTGAAAGGACCGAAAGCTTTACGAGCCTATTTTGACTATTTTAATGAATCGATTGATTATTTTAAAATCCGCTTGGCATTGAGTGTTATTGATAAAGATTAGGGGGTAGCCACGAATCCAAGAATCTTATTTAAAAACACTATTATTCATTTCACGAATAAAATATATGATAATGTTGTATTACAGACTTTATGTGTTTTAGTGTAAAATGAATTAACTTCGAATTTATAAAAGCTGAAAAATATGCCGAAAGATTTAATTGAAGATAAAATTTTTGAGAAACAGGATTTTTCTAAAAACCGATTGGAAATAGCCGATTATGAATATTGCATCTTTAATAACTGTAACTTTTCCGAAGGATTTTTATAGGGCGTTCGCTTTTTAGAATGTGAGTTTATCGATTGTAATTTAAGTTCGGCAAATATTGCGGGTTCTACCTTTCAAGAGGTGAAATTTGTTGGTTGTAAATTATTGGGTTTGCATTTTGAAAGTTGCAACCCATTTGGTTTTGCTGTTTTTTTTGAAAATTGCCAATTAAATCACGCATCGTTTTATCAAATGGAATTAAAATATGTTCAGTTTTCTAACACGAAACTAATACATGCTGATTTTTCTGAAAGCGATTTAAGCAAATCTAGTTTTGAGGGTTGCGACTTACAAGGGGCTACTTTTGAAAACACCAATCTTGAAAAAGCAGATTTCCGTAAAGCCATTAATTATGCTATTCACCCGGGAAAGAATAAGTTGAAAGGCGCCAAGTTTTCCTTAGATGGTGTTGCTGGATTATTAACCGTTTATGGTGTTGATATTGACGCTGTTTAATGTTTTTTGTAATCCTATCACGAAATTTTTCAAGTTAATTAATCTTAGTGATGTCATAATAAGTGTGTTATAGTGCAAAATTATTCATCAGAAAAAAATAAAATACCTTTCTATCTTTAAACTCTATGGAAACAATAGCTTTTAAATCATTTTTGAAAAATATCGCTCCAAAAGCATTTGGTGTTTTAGGGGTGTCCATTCCTAAAAGTAAATTTACGGCCATAGATTTATCGGAAACCAATAGCACTTTAAATACTGTGGATGTATCCTCCTCGGAGAAGTTAGCCGTTTTTGTAAATCATCATATAAATATAAACGACGCACAAGTGGCTTTTGGTGGTTATTTGGAAGTTAGAACTATTTATAAACGCAGTGAATATTTTAATAGTCAGGCTGAAGAGGAGCGCAACATTCATATCGGGATGGATTTATGGTGTCCTGCAGAAACACCTATTTATGCCGTATTTGATGCCACGGTGCATAGCTTTAAAAATAACACGAATTTTGGCGATTATGGTCCAACCATTATTTTAAAACATACTATTGAAGGTGTTCCGTTTTATACACTTTATGGGCATTTAAGTTTGGGGTCTATCGCCGATTTAGAAATTGGGACTCCTATTAAACAAGGCGAATCTTTTGCTGTTTTGGGTGATGCTTCGGTAAATGGGGATTATCCACCGCATTTACATTTTCAAATAATAAAAGATATTCAAAATTATGTTGGCGATTACCCTGGGGTTTGTGCTAAAAAGGATTTAGAGTTTTATAAGAATAATTGTCCAAATCCTAATATATTGTTAGGACTTTAAGTCAATGCTTTGGGGTAAATTAAGTAGGTATCATGTTATATTTAGTAAACTATAATACACTTCTTTTGTTTAAATGAAAATTACCTAAGCATGGGCACTTCCATTAAAAGCACGCGTGCAATGTTGATCGCTTTTAAATATATAGATTTGGTATCCCAAATACCGATACCATCTCTATGGGCTAGTTGGTTGTCGTTAATTTCTACTTCACCTTCTAAAATAAAAGCATAAACGCCATTACCTGCTTTTTTTATGTTATAAGTGTCTGATTTTCCTTTTGCGAATTGACCAATATGAAACCAAGCATCTTGATTTAACCAAAGGCCTTGGTCATCTTTATTTGGAGAAAGTACTTGGTAAAATACATTTTCTTTTTCAAGGTTTTTAATAGTAATTTGACCGTAACGCGGGCTTACATTTTTTAATTTTGGGAATATCCAAATTTGTAAAAACTTCACCGCTTTGTCTTTACTTTTATTGTATTCAGAATGTGTAACTCCCGTTCCAGCACTCATTATTTGTATATCACCTTCTTTTATTACGGTTACATTTCCAAGACTGTCTTTGTGTTCTAAATCGCCTTCTAATGGTATTGAAATAATTTCCATATTGTCATGTGGATGGGTGCCAAAACCCATGCCTGCTTGTACGCAATCGTCATTTAAAACGCGAAGTACACCAAAATGCATGCGTTCCGTATGGTGATAATTAGCAAAGCTAAACGTGTGGTTTGAATTTAACCAACCATGATTTGTTTTTCCTCTGGTTTCTGCTTTATGAATTATGGTTTTCATAGTGTGTTGGTTTTAATTATTAATTGCAATACAAAAATGAGGCCATTTGTAAATTTATGGAATATGAAAAACAGGTCTAAACTTATGAAAATCCGTTATTCAGACCTATTTTCTTTCTTTTTAAAGTTCAAAGGCGATAATTGGGTATGTTTTTTGAAAAAAGCACTAAAGTTAGCAGGTACATTATAACCTAATTGATAACCAATTTCTTTGTTAGATAAATTAGTAAAATAAAGCAGTCTTTTAGCTTCGGTAAGTATTCTAGATTGAATATATTCTTTAGCAGTTTTTCCTATTTTAGTTTTTACATTTCTGTTTAAATTATCAGGTGTCATATGAAGTTCCGTAGCATAATAAGAAGTAGAATGTTCTGTTTTGTAATGTTTATCAACTAAAGTTTTAAAATTTTGGATTAGGTGGTCTCTCGTGAAATTAACGTCTAATGATATTGGATTCATGGCGCAAATATCATTACATTCTATAAGTAGTAATTTTAGAAAAGATCCAATGGATAAATATTTCATTTTAGCATGGCTGAAAAACAAAGTAAAGATTTGGTTGCTATAGTTTTCAATAGTATCAAATTGAGCTTCATTTGGTAATAATGGTGGTGTTTGTCCATAATTCTGAAAAAGATTTAAGCTATTTATAAATGATAGCGGGATAGAATTTTCTACTAAAAACTGATTAGAAAATGTCATAGCGAAACCTATAGATTTCTCAGTTTCTATAACTTGGTGTACTTGTCCAGGAGCAACAAAGAAAATTTGTCGATTAGCTAATGGATACGAATTAAAATCTATTTTATGAAATCCGTTTGCTTTCTTAATAATTAAAACGGTATAGTAATTGTGCCGGTGTGGGACGTCTATTTTTCCACCGCGGTTGTTGTAGATTGTTTCCATTTTTGAAATTCCAAAATGGATATTTTTTTTTTCGGAATTTACGTTTTTATATGTTTTAACAGTTTCCATTTTTTCTGTTTTCTACACGTATTTAAATATGTAAGTTTGGTTTTTATATTATAGTTAAAACGAAGTTATCGATTTTTTTTTGAAAAGTTTTAGTTTGCTTCTAGGATTAATATTTAGGAATTGTACCCACGACTAATGTTAGTATTTATGTTTTATAGTTCTTTAATATAGTATAGAATTCAGCATATCAAACTTGTTACACCCAAATTATTTTACGGCGATTTCTGATAAAAAACTTTCGATTAAATTTTTAGGATGTGTGGTTGGGACAACTGGAAAATTGAACCATTTTTGTAAGGGGACATCAAATCCGGCATTGTTTAAATAGTTGTGTAAAGCAAGGTTTAGCCCTTTGGTATATTTTGGATGATTGGCGCCTTGGGGATCTTTATGGTATAAATCGTTTTGAGCGAAACCTTCGAATTCTGGACCTGTTATTTCAATACCAAAAGCTTCGGGGTTTTTTCCAATTGGGCTATGAATTGTGGTTGTAAACTGATGCCAAAAAGCAGATTGAATACAGTTTTTTTGGAATAGTTGACGCACAATTTCGAGTGAATCTATAGTTTCTTGTTCGGTTTCTGTTGGGAAACCATACATGAGGTAAGCGTGAACCATGATGTTATTTTGCGAGAAATGATGAGTAACTCGGGTAACTTGAGCGATATCGACACCTTTTTTCATTTTAGATAATAAGCGGTCCGAGGCAACTTCCAAACCGCCAGTTACTGCTATGCATCCCGATTTTGCCATGAGTTGGCATAGTTCGAAATCGAATGTTTTTTCGAACCGAATGTTGGTCCACCATGTGATGTTTATGTTACGTTCTATTAACGTATTGGATAGGGCGCGTAGCATTTTTGGTGGTGCGGCTTCGTCAACAAAATGAAAGCCCGTAATGCCGGTGTCTTTAATTATTTTTTCAATTTTATTTACTAAATCGTCTGCGGTGGTGTTTTGGTAATTGCCAATATAATCGAGGTTAACATCGCAAAAGGAGCATTGTTTCCAATAGCAGCCGTGCGAAATAGTGAGTTTGTTCCATCGGGCATCAGTCCACATGCGGTGCATGGGGTTTACCACATCTAGAAACGACACGTATTTGTGATAGGGTAAACCTGAGTAATTTGGTGCCGGCAAGTTGCGGTGGTGGTAAATGGTGTTGGGGATTTTGTTTTTGTAAACTACTTGATTGTTTTCTAAAACAAAGGTGCGTTCCAGTTGGTTTATATCGACTTTACCTTCGAGATAATTTACTATTTTTAGTAGCGGACCTTCGCCATCATCTAAAGAAATAAAATCTATAAATTCGAAAATTCTTGGATCTTCGAGAGCACGTAATTCGGTGTTGCAATAACCTCCACCAAAAGCCACATGGATATCTGGAAAAAGCTGTTTTATAAATTGTGAACAGCGTAGGGCAGCAAATAAATTTCCTGGAAAAGGAATGGTAAAACATACCAGTTTTGGTTGGTGATATTCTATTTGTGCTACTAAAATATCGAGCATTTTTTCTTCGATAAGGGTAGGTTGGTAGCTTAGGAATTCATCTATTTGGTCGAAGCTACTTGCTGAGGTTGCTATTTGCTCGGCGTATTTGGTGAATGCAAAAAACTCGTCGACATTGGCTTGAATAAAATCGCCTATTTCTTCGATAAAAAGGGTGGCATAATGTTTGGCTTTATCGATGATTCCGATGTCGCCAGCGGCCCATTTAATTTCTGTATTAACATGTTTTAAGCGATGCCCAGCGGGTAAAAAATCTGTTTTTAATATGTGTTTTGCCGTTGATATATCGTGTTTTTGTAGAAAAGCAATAACAATATCTACGCAAGCAATATACTGTGCTTTCATGTTGCTCACTTCTGGGTAATGGTTATTCTCCAAGGCTTGTGCCTCCTCGAACATCTCCTGTAAAAAGGTGCTCGAAAAAACAGAGGTAAACAGCTCGATGCTTAAATCGCAATGTGGAACAGCTATATTGTGTATTTCCAGAAACCCCTTTAAATAAGCGGTTGCTGGATATGCTGTGTTTAACTGCGTGAACGGTGGTGTTATAAAGAGGACTTTGGGTTGCATGCTGCAAATATAGACTTCTTTAAAATAATGGAATTAAAATCTTGTGTTTTATAAATGTTGGTTCGTGGTTAAATGCCGTTTCTTAAAAAAAAGATGATTTGAAAAGGCTTGTTATACTTGATAAAGCGGTTCTTTACGGAATTATAAATGAGATTGGTTTTAATCTAATAGATAGATTATAATAAGCTTATACTAATGCGGTAAAAAATACTTAGCGGTGAGGTGTAAACAAAACAGCGTACTTTTTAAGCTTGTTCTCTAGAGGATTTCGTTATAAATTAGTTTTTTTATAATCTGAAACAAAAAAATCCCAATAGAAACTATCGGGATTTTTTGTTATTTCGCAGTAGCGAAATTATATATTAAGTTTTAATCTTCAACTAAAACCCATTCGCCTTTAGCTAAAAGGGGTTCGGCTTGTTTGTATTTAACCGTTTTGTTTTCACCGTTCATGACGTTTTTAATAGTAACACGATCGTTACGTCCAATTTTTGGCTGATCGCGTACTATCGTTTCCGTAACTTGCTGTTGTTGCGGTTGCGTATTTCCGGCAGCTCTACTTTGTGCAGAACGTTCGTCCAAATTAGGAATTTCGTCCTTTTGCGTTTTTAATTGTTCTTGTTTACGTTCACGCGCTTCTTGAATAGTATCTTGAGTTTCTTGAGGTAATTCTCCCTTGAATAAGAATGAAATTACATCTTTATTCACTTCATCAATCATGGCTTTAAACAATTCGAAAGCTTCAAACTTATAGATTAGTAAAGGATCTTTTTGTTCGTGAACTGCCAATTGAACCGATTGTTTTAATTCGTCCATTTTACGTAAATGCGTTTTCCAAGCATCATCAATAATGGCTAAAGTAATATTCTTTTCAAAATCGGTAATTAATTGTTTTCCTTGAGTTTCGTAAGCTTTTTCAAGATCGGTAACTACATTTAACGTTTTAATACCATCGGTAAATGGAACAACGATACGTTTAAATTTATCACGTTGTGTTTCATATACATTTTTAATAACAGGGAATGCAATGTCTGCATTACGTGTCATTTTTTCTTTGTAATTCTCGAATGCTGCTTTGTAAATTTTACCCGTAATATCTTGGGCCGAAAGTTTTCCGAATTCCGCTTCCGTTACCGGAGAACTCATTGAGAAATAACGAATTAATTCGAATTCAAAGTTTTTGTAATCGTTTGCACCTTTGTTAGTTTCCGTAATGCCTTCCGAAGTATCGAAAATCATGTTAGCTAAATCTACACGTAAACGCTCTCCGAAAAGGGCATGGTGACGACGTTTGTAAACCACCTCACGTTGGGCGTTCATAACATCATCATATTCTAATAAACGCTTACGAACACCAAATTGGTTTTCTTCCACTTTTTTCTGTGCACGCTCAATAGATTTCGAAATCATAGAATGCTGAATCACTTCACCTTCTTGTAATCCCATTTTATCCATCATTTTGGCAATACGTTCACTACCAAATAATCGCATTAAATTATCTTCTAGCGATACGTAAAACTGAGAACTTCCTGGATCTCCTTGACGACCAGCACGACCACGTAACTGTCTGTCTACACGGCGTGAATCATGACGTTCTGTACCCACAATGGCTAAACCACCCGCAGCTTTAACTTCGGCAGATAATTTAATATCGGTACCACGACCAGCCATATTGGTTGCAATGGTTACTTGTCCAGATTTACCAGCTTGATCTACAATTTCAGCTTCTTTTTTGTGTTGTTTGGCGTTTAATACATTGTGTGGAATTTTTCGAATGCTAAGCATTTTTCCTAATAATTCCGAAATTTCTACCGATGTAGTACCAATTAAAACTGGGCGTCCAGCTTCGGATAATTTAGTAACATCATCAATAACGGCATTGTATTTTTCGCGTTTGGTTTTGTAAACTAAATCTTCTTTATCATCACGAGCAATCGGGCGATTGGTAGGAATTTCAACAACATCTAATTTATAAATTTCCCAAAACTCACCAGCTTCTGTAACCGCAGTACCCGTCATACCAGATAGTTTACGGTACATTCTAAAGTAATTTTGTAATGTTACGGTTGCAAAAGTTTGAGTGGCATCTTCAATTTTTACATTTTCTTTGGCTTCAATGGCTTGGTGTAATCCATCAGAGTAACGACGGCCATCCATAATACGACCTGTTTGCTCGTCTACAATCATCACTTTATTTTCCATCACCACGTATTGGGTGTCTTTTTCAAATAAAGCATAGGCTTTTAAAAGCTGATTTAAAGTATGGATACGTTCAGATTTCACACCGAAATCTTTATAAAGGTCTTCTTTTTTCTCAGCTTCTTCTTCTTTAGAAAGGCCTTGTTTTTCAATTTTTGCAATTTCAAGTCCAATTTCTGGTAAGATGAAAAAATCTGGATTATCCTTTCCAGAAATATATTCTACGCCTTTATCTGTTAATTCAACTTGATTGTTTTTTTCTTCAATTACATAGTAAAGTTCTTCATCAACCTTTGGCATTTCGCGGTTGTTGTCTTGCATGTAATAGTTTTCCGTTTTTTGAAGCAGTTGTTTTACACCTTCTTCAGATAAAAACTTGATTAAGGCTTTGTTTTTAGGAATACCACGGTACACACGTAACAGTTTTAAACCACCTTCTTTAGTGTCTCCATCTTTAATTAGTTTTTTAGCCTCGGCCAAAACACCCGTTAAATATTTACGTTGTACCGATACAATATCGTCAACTTTTGGTTTAAGCACTGTAAATTCATGGTGCTCACCTTGAGGTATAGGACCAGAAATAATTAAAGGTGTACGGGCATCATCTACTAAAACCGAATCCACCTCATCCACAATGGCGTAGTGGTGTGGGCGTTGCACTAAATCGTCTGGCGAATGTGCCATGTTATCACGTAAATAATCGAAACCAAATTCGTTATTTGTACCATAAGTAATATCGGCATTATAAGCTTCTTTACGTTCTGGCGAGTTAGGTTTAAAGTAGTCTATACAGGATACGCTTAAGCCATGGAATTCGAAAATTGGAGCCATCCACGCGCTATCACGTTTTGCTAAATAGTCGTTAACCGTTACTAAATGCACGCCTTTACCAGCAAGGGCATTTAAGTAAACTGGTAGGGTTGCCACAAGGGTTTTACCTTCACCTGTTTGCATTTCTGCAATTTTACCTTGGTGCATGGCAATACCACCAATAAGTTGTACATCGTAATGCACCATATCCCAAGTAATGGGTTTTCCAGCAGCATCCCAAGAGTTTGCCCAAGTAGCTTGATCGCCTTCTAAGGTAACATAGCCTTTATTGGCAGAAATAGATCTATCGAACTCGTTAGCCGTAACTTTTATTTCAGTATTGTTTGCAAAACGTTTTGCGGTTTCTTTTACCACAGCAAAAGCTTCTGGTAAAATAGTGTTTAAAACATCTTCTGTAATTTTGTAAGCGTCGTCTTTTAATTTATCAATTTCTTGGTAAATATCCTCACGGCGGTCAATATCGTCTGTAGATTCGGCTTCGTTAGTTAAGCTGGCAATGTTATCGTTGGTAGCTTGAGTAGCTTCGGCAATTTTAGCTTTAAATTCGGCTGTTTTAGCTCTTAATTGGTCGTGCGATAATGCTTCTAAAGCGGCCTCGTATGTAGTAATTTGTTTAACAATAGGTGTAATGGCTTTTACATCTTGTTTCGATTTATCGCCAACAAATAGTTTTAGTATAGAATCTAAAAATGTCATGTTTTTAATTTTATATAAATATGTTTTCTAGGACAATCCTAGGTGTTATTCGGTTAAATTAAAGTATTAATACAAGCTCTTTTTCGGACAGATAAACGCAACCTGTAAGTCCTACTTGTATTAATGCCAAAGATACCTTTTAGAACAAAAAAAAAGCCTCAATCCGAGACTTTTTAACTATTCTTTATGCTATATTCTTAATATTCATCTTCATTCCACAGATAATCTTCATCTGTAGGATAATCCGACCATATTTCTTCAATCGAATCGTACGAATCCCCTTCGTCCTCAATCGACTGTAAATTTTCTACAACCTCTAAAGGTGCACCAGTTCTAATGGCGTAATCTATCAATTCGTCTTTGGTCGCTGGCCAAGGCGCATCACTTAAATAAGATGCTAATTCTAAAGTCCAATACATGTGTTAATGCGTTTAATTTTTTTGCAAAAATAAATTTTTAGTTTAAACACACAAGAAAAAAATGAATTATTTAATCATTAATTTTAAGAACGTATCTTTTTGTACTCTAAACAGTTGAAATTTATTATTGCTTTGTTAATATTACTAGCAATTTTGTTTGCCGTTTTTTTTTTTTTTTTTTTTTGGCGTTACCACAAGGGTCGGGCTTTCGGCAGTCGCTTTTTTTGAGAAAAACAAAAAAGAGCTTCAACAATGCCTCAATCCCTAACGCAGTTTTCGCTTCCAAATTAAAATAAGGCTTTTTAGCTTAAAGTTCCTTTAAAATAATTAATATTTTTCAGGAATCCATTTAATTTCATTTGCTTGCAGGTCTAAAGACAACTTTCGTGCCAATACAAAAAGATAGTCCGAAAGGCGGTTTAAATACTTCAAAGCATTGGCTTCAAAAGACTCAATGTCGTTAAGTGCCGTGGCTAAACGCTCCGCTCTACGGCACACACAGCGTGCTATATGACAAAATGACACGGTTTGATGGCCGCCTGGCAATACAAAGTGTGTCATTTCGGGTAAAGCTTCATTCATCTGATCCATGGCTTGTTCTAAATGCTCAATATCTTGAGTAGATATTTTCTCAATATTAAGTCGGTCTTTGCCATTTTTTAAAACAGCTTTCTCAGGGTCGGTAGCCAAAATAGCCCCAACGGTGAATAATTTATGCTGAATTTCAGTAAGCAATTCCTTGTAATCTTCATGAATGTCTTGGTCGCGAATAAGTCCTAAATGCGAGTTTAACTCATCGATGGTGCCATAACTTTCAATACGGATATGGTGTTTGGGTACCCGAGTGCCACCAAATAATGCGGTGGTACCGTTATCTCCTGTTTTAGTATAGATTTTCATAAGTTACGCAAGTTAAAAGTTAATGGTTTAAAATAAAAAAAATAGGAGCAAAACTTGAGTACAAATTAAAACTTAAACTCGTATTTTAAAATGTTCTTTCGGCTGTTCTTTTCTAAAAAACACAAAGCCCCAGAAAAAGGTATCAATGGTTACGGTTACTTTTGGGTGTTTTTTTATAAGTTCCCAAGCAGCTTTCATGTCTTCAGACCAATAAATGTCGTCAAATATAAACACAGAATTGTTGTGTACGGTTTCTATTAGCGTTTCAAAATATTGTAAAGTGGGTTGTTTTTGGTGGTTGCCATCAAAGAAAACAAAATCGAAAGTGTTGGTTTTAAAATGATTAAGTTCATCATTAAAATCACCTGTTTTTAAAGTGATGTTTTTCAAGTTAAACTTTTCAAAATTCTGTTTTGTAAATTCCGAAATATTTGGGCAACCTTCAATAGTGGTGATATTTGCATTGGGGTTTCCTAAGGATAATGCCGATGTAGAAATTCCTAACGATGTTCCTAATTCCAGAACCGTTTCAGGGTTAAAATACTGGGAAAGGCGGTATAAAAGTTTGGTGCGTTTATAGGTCGATCCAGCAGTTTTTGCCATTTGTGAAATTTGGCGATTTTCCTGTGTCATGGTTTGCGAACCTGCGCCTAAATCGGTTACGGCTATAGTCTTTTTATTATTTAAAAGTGCTTTTCGGTAGTTTTTTAATGTTTTATAATCGCTGTATTTCGTTTTATCATAAAAACATTTAGTAACCAAATTGTAAACAAAAGGGGAGTGCACACCGTGTTGGTTAGTTGATTTTAAAAGAAATTTAAAATATTGGATAATTTGATACACGTTTTTTTAGGGTTTTCGGTGAGTGCCGTTTGTGTTTTTAAAGGTTTCCTTTTGTTGAAAATATTCGCTAAAATAAGTCTAAAAATTTAGTTGCAAAACTGACAGGTAAGCAAAGCTAGTGAAATCTTTTCCCTTTAAAAATAAATGATTTTAGTAAGTAAAGTTTCAACAGAGTAAACCTCCGAGAAAAACCAATATAAATTATTTCATTTTAAATGAGTCCTCTAGTGGTTGTATGGCAATATATATTTCTGTAATCCAATCTGCGGGATTTGGTAAGTTGCGTTCTAAGTTACTGTATACTTCAATAGTCGGGCCTTGTTCTAAAGTTTCTAAACCGTTTTCTTGAATATAGCTAGCGCCTTTTGCCCAGGCTTCATTTAGATAGCTGTAGTTTCCTTTTAATATGGTTTTAACTGCTGAAAATGGCGGTAATTGCCCTGTTAAAATATCACTCTCAGTCGAGATCATTTTCTCGGTGGTTGGTATGCAACAGGAAAACATAACGGCATTATTTTCCTCGTCCCATTTGTGATAATTAACAAAAGGTATCCCGTTTGTTGAAATGTTGTTTTTGTATACGTATGCCGCTATTGTTGGCAACATGGTTTGTGTTTTATTGGGTAATTCGCTTATTTTACAAGAGGTTGTTTTGTATAAATAATAACCACCGCCGTGTTGGGTAATTCCCATAACTTTAATGCTGTAGGCTTTCATGCTTGCCATGGAAACACTGTCTAGTTTAAATAAACCGCGTTCAAAATCGGGACCAACCGTTTTTTCAAAAGGCGCAGAAAAGGTGGTGTACATTTTAGACATAAAATCTAATTTTCCACTCATAGTCCAAGTGACTTTTGTACTATCATTTTGAGGTTCAAAAGTCCAGTGAATATCAGATTCACTTTCAAAAGGCTTAATAAAATTAATTTTTTGAGCAATCGATTTATTTTCAGAAACGGCTAAAGTGGTCATCTTTCCTTCACCTAAAATAGTACCCTTCCAAGCGTAACCAGCGCCAATATCACTCGTTTTTTCTAAGTAAGTAAGTTGGACTTCGGGTTCTTGTTCTAGCCATGGCGAAAAATGAGGCCAATTTTTGTAATCGTTAACTTCATTGAAAATCACTGGGGTAGGAGCCGCAATAATTCGGCTTCGTGAAAAGGTATATGTGTTTGGCTGTACCTCTATATAGATAGAAGCCCCAATAATGATAATAAGTAGAAGAAATAATAGATACTTAAAAGCTTTCATGGTGTTTTTTTAGTGAGAAAATATCTACCCAAAGGTAATCAATTTAAAAATTCCAAAACTAACTTTAATAAGGTATACTATTTTTTTGTTGGTGAAATAAGCTTTTTAAGGGAAAAAAAGTGAATGTAAAAGTTGAAAAAATAATTTTTTGGTTTTTAAAAGCTATTCTACTGCAATAGTTATAGTATTTCCCTTAGGTAAACTAAATATAAAAATTACTAATAAAAACAAAAAGACCGAATCTTTAATTCAAGGTTCGGTCTTTTTGTTTACACTAAAAGCTAAAAGTAGCAAGTTAAATAAAATAAGCGCACCGATAATGATTAATAGATTCATAATTGATTTATTTTAATAGCATATCTTATAGATACACTATTAGAAAAAAGGTTGCGTCAAAAAACATATAAATTTTTATAAATCAGCGGAACAAGCTTATTTGGTTTAAATAATGTTGCTGAAAAATTAATGTTTTGCCAAGGTGTATAATGACCATAAATTAGACTAAGTGAGAGCTATAAATAATACCAATGAAATCTGTTTATTGTTTGCTTTAATCTATTTGAAGAAAAATTTAATAGCCGCAATAGAAAGAATAAAAGCAATAAAAGCAAACAAAACCCAAATACTTCCTTTGTAAAATTGTTTGTGTAGTTTTAAATCTTTTCGATACATAAAGCCTATAATTATAGCAAATACTATAAAGAATACTGCTCCAAAAATTTTTTGTTCTGTACTAAACATATCGTTTTTTTTGCAAATTTACTTAATAGTTGCTAGATTTCTATCTTCGTAGAAATTAAAAATTAGAAAGAAATCTTATGAAAAATAAAATAGAAGCAGTAAAAGCCTTTCATACCGCCTTTAAAATAGGTCATAGAGAAACACCAAAAGCAGATTTAGGTAACGCTAAAAACACCTTGCGTTTCGATTTAATGAAAGAAGAAAACGAAGAATATTTAGAGGCTGCAAATAATAACGATTTGGTTGAGGTTGCCGATGCTTTGGGCGATATGCTTTATATATTATGTGGCACCATTATAGAACATGGTATGCAATATAAAATTGAAGCAGTTTTTGATGAAATTCAACGCAGTAATATGAGTAAATTAGGAGAGGGCGGAGAACCTATTTACCGAGAGGACGGAAAAGTATTAAAAGGACCAAACTATTTTAAACCGAATATAGCTGAAATTTTAAAGAAATAGATGAATACAAAAAAGAGAGAAAGCTATTTTTAGAATTCTCTCTTTTTTTTTATCTTAATTCAAGGTGAAAAATTATTTCACAGCGTAACGCCATCCAAAAGGATCTTCAGATTTATTCGTTTGAATATCCGTAATGCGCTTTTTTAAGTAACTTGCGTAAGTATCTTCTAATTCTGGTAAATCAAAATCTTCATCTTTATATCCAAAACCAGAAATTGGAGAAATTACAGCAGCTGTACCTGCGCCAAACATCTCTTTTAACGAGCCGTCTTTGGCAGAATCGATAACTTCTTTAACGGTTATTTTTCTAACTTCAACTGGTATATTTTCAGATTCAGCTAATTGAATAATGCTTTTACGGGTAATACCATCCAGAATTCTATCGCTTGTAGGGCCTGTTATTAAGGTGTCGTTAATACGTACAAAAATATTCATAGCGCCAGCTTCTTCAATATATTCGTGGGTATTGTCATCGGTCCAAATAACTTGTTGGTAGCCTTTTTCTATGGCTAATTGTGTTGGGTAAAATTGCCCAGCATAATTACCGCCAGCTTTTGCAAAACCAACCCCACCGTTAGCAGAGCGTGAGTATTTTTCTTCAATTAAAACGTTTACCTTTCCAGAGAAATAAGCGCCAGATGGTGCGGTGCAAATTATAAATTTATAAGCATCGGCAGGCGAGGCATGAAAACCATTTCCTGAAGCGAAAATAAACGGACGAATATATAACGAACTCCCTTCGTTTTTAGGAATCCAATCGCTATCAACTTCTAATAATGCTTTTAAACCATCCATGAAATAATTTTCAGGTAATTCTGGAATTGCTAAGCGTTTTGCTGAAATATTTAAACGTTTAAAATTATCTAACGGACGAAATAACCAGACCTTTTCATCAACATCTTTATAGGCTTTCATTCCCTCAAAAATAGATTGTCCGTAATGGAAAATCTTAGACGATGGGTCTAAAGTGATAGGTTCGTAAGGGGTTACCTTTGGAGCTTGCCACTTGCCATTTTCATAGTTGCACACTAACATGTGGTCTGAAAAAACACTTCCAAACTTTAAATCATCAAAATCTACATCGTTAATTTTTGTAGATTTTGTTTTTATAATCTCGACGTTGTTGATTATAGCACTCATATTCTTTTAATTTAGACGGTAAATTTAAGTAAATTCGTTTTTAAAATTTAGGTATATTTACATAAATTGTTTAAAATAGAAACATTCAGTAAGGTAAGTTCTTTTTCTTGCTAATTATTCATGCTTTTTAAGTGTTATCTTACAAAAATTAAATAAAAGACAATTGTGTAAATAATAGAACCTTAGAAACGTTTTCTTTTAAAACGGTAAGAGTTCTCTAAAAATAGTATTTTTGAAAAGAGAAGTTGTCATAACGGCCGATGGTTCATCAACCATTCATTTGCCAGATTGGGACGAGCAATATCATTCTAAACACGGCGCTATACAGGAAGCTTATCATGTATTTATAAAACATGGTTTGCACTATTTTTATTCTGAAAATATAAAGTCTGATAAGGCTCTTTCTATATTAGAAATTGGTTTTGGCACCGGATTAAATGCTTTTATCACCCTTTTAGAAGCTGAAAAGTTAAACTTAAAAATAGATTATGTTGGCGTAGAAGCTTATCCCGTTTCCACGGAAGAAATCCGTTTGTTAAATTATATAAACGAGTTAAAAGCAGAAGCAAACGAGTCTGTTTTTAAGAGGTTACATGAAGTGGCTTGGAATAGAAAACAAGAAATAACGACCTTTTTTTCAATTGAAAAACAGCAGAAGTTTTTTGCAGAAATAGAAGATGAAGCTGTTTTTAATCTCATTTATTTTGATGCTTTTGGCGCGCGTGTGCAACCCGAATTATGGACAGAACCTATATTTAAAAGCATGTATAAAGCCTTAAAGCCAAATGGGGTTTTGGTAACTTATGCTGCAAAAGGTAGTGTGCGTCGTGCTATGCAAGCTGTTGGTTTTACCGTAGAACGTTTAGAAGGGCCTCCTGGAAAACGGGAGATGTTGCGGGGCTCTAAATTAGTTTAAAAATTAATTTTTATGTTCAATAAAAAAAAGGAAACTTTATAATAAATAGTGTGTTAAACCTTCTATAAAAAGTAATAAAAGCCTGGAGTTTTTTTGTAAATTTAAAAAAAAAGATATGCGCGTTTTAATTACTGGGGCAACGGGATTAGTTGGACAAAATATTGTGAATCTCTGCCACATACAAAATATTCAAGTTAACTTTTTAACCACGAGTAAATCTAAACTTGTGAAAAATAAAAATTATCAAGGTTTTTTTTGGAACCCTGAAACGAAAGAAATCGATTTAGAGTGTTTTAAAAATGTAGATGCTATTATTAATCTAGCTGGGGCTACAATTTCAAAACGATGGACTACCTCGTATAAAAAAATAATTTTATCTAGTCGAGTAGATAGTCTTCAGTTACTCTTCGATAGTCTAAAAAAAATACCACATAATATTACTCAAATCATATCGGCAAGTGCTATTGGTTTATATCCGGATTCTTTAACCAAATATTATACTGAGGATTTTGAAAATAACACCCCCAATTCGTTTTTAAGTCAAGTTGTGAGTGCTTGGGAAACAGCCGTTGATCGATTTTCAGAATTAAATATTAAAGTGTCTAAAGTTAGAATTGGTTTAGTTTTAGCCGAAAATGGCGGGGCATTATCCGAAATGATAAAACCTGTAAAAGTGGGTTTAGGGGCTGCTTTTGGTAGTGGAAAACAATGGCAATCGTGGATTCATATTGAAGATTTATCACAGATTTTTATGTTCGTCTTTTTAGAAAAATTAGAAGGCGTGTTTAATGCGGTTGCTCCAAATCCAACCACTAATTACGAATTAATTAAAACCATAGCCACCACAATGGAACGCCCGTTTTTTATGCCTAATATTCCAAAGTTTGTAATGAGGTTAGTGCTTGGAGAAATGCATGTGTTATTGTTCGAAAGTCAGCGTGTAAGCGCTACAAAAATTGAAGATGCTGGATACGAATTTAAATTTCACCATTTGCAACCCGCATTATCAGACCTACTTATTTAAGAGATAGGTATAAAAAAAAGCAGCTCTTAAAATTAAGAACTGCCTTTTTAGGATGTTATTTTTAATAGATGCTCTAATTAAGACTTTCCAGCTTTAACAGTTATTTTTAATTCAATATCGTCGTTAATAAATTTATCACCTAAATTATCAAAAATAGATTTCGATCCGTATTGTACGTTCCATTTTGTTCTATCGATAGAGAAAACCTCACTGGTAATAGTAGTAGCTCCATCTTGGTTTGCAATAGTTACAGGAAAAGTAACATTGTTTTTAACGTCTTTAAGTGTTAAATTTCCAGAAAGCATAGTTTTTCCAGCAACTTCTTTAACCTCGGTAATTGTAAAAATAGCATTCGGGTATTTTTCAACATCAAAAAAGTCGGCATTTGTTAGGTGGTTATACAATTTAGCATGGGCTTTATCATCAGCAGGAATATCTAAAACCTTAATAGATTTCATATCAATAATAAACGATCCTCCAACAACTTTTCCGTTAGAAACATTAAGCATTCCTTCTTCTATACTAATGGTTCCATTGTGCGACCCTGTAGGTTTAAAACCTGTCCAAGCTATAGATGATGCCGCAAGATCTACGGGGTAAACTTCAATGTTTTCAGCTTCATTTTCAACAGGGGTTTCA
Organism: Algibacter pacificus; assembly: GCF_008033385.1. Taxonomy (GTDB): domain Bacteria; phylum Bacteroidota; class Bacteroidia; order Flavobacteriales; family Flavobacteriaceae; genus Algibacter; species Algibacter pacificus. The sequence goes on from NZ_VOGY01000009.1 coordinate 51,664, forward strand.
GCTTCAGTTGTCGTTGCTTCTTTAGCTTTGTTTTTACAGTTAAAAACAGAAAGACTTAATACACTAATAAATAAAATACTAACAAATTTCTTTTTCATTGTTAAATGGTTTAATAGTTTAGTGGGTAAAATTACACAAAACGAATTTTAATGTAAAGAATTTACAATAAAATAATTTAGTGACATTATGGCATTTTAATAATATTGGCAGTACTTTTGCCAACTAATTTTAAGAATTGCAAAACCGAAATTACAATGAGTAATAAAGATAAAAAGGATAAAGAAAACGAGCAAGTTGAAGAAAATCAGGTTGAAAACGTAGTCGTTGAGGAACAAGAGGTTGAGGAACAGACGGTTGAAGAAAAATTACAAGAAGAAGTAAAGCAGGAAAAAGACAAGTTTTTACGTCTGTTTGCAGAATTTGAAAACTATAAAAAAAGAACATCAAGAGAACGTATTGAATTGTTTGCAACAGCAAGCGAGGATGTTATGAAAACCTTATTACCTGTTCTTGATGATTTTGAACGTGCTTTAAGCCATATTGAAGAGGATAAAGAAGCAGAAGAATTAAGAAAAGGAGTGCTTTTAATTTATCAAAAATTGGTAAACACCTTAGATCAAAAAGGCTTAAAAGCTATTGTAGTAGAAAAAGGCGAAGTCTTTAATGCTGATAATCATGAGGCTATAACTCAAATTCCTGCACCAACCGATGATTTAAAAGGAAAAATTATTGATGTGGTTGAAAAAGGATACAAACTTGGCGAAAAAGTAATTCGTTTTCCAAAAGTGGTTATCGGACAATAAGAACGTATTATTAACTAAAACAGATTTTTCCTTTTCGGAAAAGTTCACACAGCAATGGCAAAGAGAGATTATTACGAAATATTAGGCATTAGCAAAGGAGCGTCGGCAGCAGAAATAAAAAAAGCGTATCGAAAAAAAGCAATTGAATTTCATCCAGATAAAAATCCAGATGATAAAAGTGCTGAAGGTAAGTTTAAAGAAGCAGCCGAAGCGTATGAAGTTTTAAGCGACGAAAATAAAAAAGCACGTTACGATCAATTTGGACATCAAGCCTTCGAGAATGGCGGCGGTGGCGGCTTTGGCGGCGGTGGCATGAATATGGACGACATATTCAGTCAGTTTGGTGATATTTTCGGCGGCGGTGGCGGCGGCTTTGGTGGTGGTTTTTCTGGTTTTGGCGGTGGCGGCGGCCAACGTCGTGTTAAAGGCAGTAACCTACGTATTCGTGTAAAATTAACATTAGAAGAAATTGCTAACGGCGTAGAAAAGAAAATAAAAGTAAAACGAAAAATACAGGCGCCAGGTACTACTTATAAAACTTGTTCTACTTGTAATGGTAGCGGACAAGTAACCCGTATTGCGAATACTATTTTGGGTAGAATGCAAACTTCTTCACCTTGTAATGTTTGCGGTGGATCTGGTCAAATTATTGATAAAAAACCAGCCGATGCCGATGCACAAGGATTAAAAGTATCGGAAGAAACAGTGAGCATTAAAATTCCTGCAGGTGTTGTAGATGGTATGCAACTTAAAGTGTCTGGAAAAGGAAACGAAGCTCCTGGAAATGGTGTCTCGGGAGATTTATTAGTGGCTATTGAAGAGGCAGAGCATGAAACCTTGCAACGTGAAGGTGATAATTTACATTACGATATGTACATTAGTTTGCCAGATGCTGTACTTGGTACATCGCAAGAAATAGATACCGTAACGGGTAAAGTACGTATTAAAGTAGAAGCCGGTGTGCAATCTGGAAAAATATTACGCTTACGCGGAAAAGGGATTCCAAGTATTAACGGTTATGGAACAGGAGACTTATTAGTACATGTTAATGTATGGACACCAAAAACATTAAACAAACAGCAAAGAGAGTTTTTTGAAGCCATGAAAAGTGATGATCATTTTTCTCCAAAACCAGAAAAATCTGATAAATCTTTTTTTGAGAAAGTAAAAGATATGTTTTCTTAAAAAATGTTGTGTTTTTTTTGATAGGACAAAGAATGTAAAATTGAATTCGAAATAAAAAATCCACTATTTTTAGTGGGTTTTTTTGTTTAAACAGGAATAATTGATGCAATTTTATTGATAATTATCAATAAAAAGTTATATTTGAAGAATCATTAATGAAGTTTAATGATAATTTTTCTTTTTCATAGCAATTTTTTTTCCCATCCTTAAATCGTTTTTTTAAGGGTGGGTTTTGTTTTTAGAACCCTCACTTTTTTTATTCATATAAACAAATACGCAAAAACAACGAGATATGTTTAAAAGCGCACATCGTTAATTATTCTTAAAACCACATAAGCACTCCCATAAACATTTAATACCTTTACGGCAAACAAGTCAACTATAATATTAATGAGTAATTTATTAGAAGTTAATGAAGTTTCTAAAAATTTCGACAACTTTACAGCATTAAACAAAGTCTCACTTTCGGTTCCAAAAGGGAGTATTTTTGGGCTTTTAGGTCCAAACGGTGCAGGGAAAACCACCTTAATACGTATAATTAATCAAATTACGATGCCCGATTCTGGAACGGTTTTTTTAGACGGAGAAGCCTTGCAGGGAAAACACATTAAAGATATTGGATATTTACCCGAAGAACGCGGTTTATATAAAACCATGAAAGTAGGCGAGCAGGCACTTTATTTAGCACAACTTAAAGGCTTAAGTAAAACCGAAGCTAAAGCACGATTAAAATATTGGTTCGACCGGTTGGATATTGGTGATTGGTGGAATAAAAAAGTTCAAGAGCTTTCAAAAGGTATGGCACAAAAAGTTCAGTTTGTGGTTACGGTTTTACACGAACCTAAACTACTTATTTTCGATGAACCTTTCTCTGGTTTCGATCCTATAAATGCCGATATCATTAAAGATGAAATTTTACATTTAAGAAATCAAGGGGCAACTATTATTTTTTCAACACATAGAATGGAATCGGTAGAAGAATTATGCGATGATATCGCTTTAATTAATAAATCGAATAAAATATTGGAAGGTAAACTGGTTGATGTAAAACGACAGTTTAAATCCAATACTTACGAAGTAGGAATTCGATCAAATAATCAACCAGAATTAAGACAAGAGTTAGCTCAAAAATTTAACGTTTCCAATGCTACCTTTAAAACCTTAGAAAACGAGTTAAAATTAAATATTAAACTTCAAGATAACGAAAAATCAAACGATTTACTAGGCTTTTTAGCAAGTAAAGGCGAGCTCTCTCATTTTGTAGAATTAATACCAAGTGTTAACGATATTTTTATTCAAACTGTAAAGAATAATTAATTTTTATGAATCATTTACCACTTATTATAAAACGAGAATATCTTAATAAAGTTAGAAATAAATCGTTTATAATTATGACCTTTTTAAGCCCTATTATTTTTGTAGTGCTTATTGGTGTTGTTGCTTATTTAACCCAGTTAAATAACGATAAAATACGAGTTATTTCGGTGCTAGACGAATCTGGTTTAGTAAAAAATATTTTTAAAGATACGGGCCATACAGTCTATCATGTTTTAGAACAGATGTCTTTAAAGGACGCTAAGGCTTTATCTAAAGAAACAGAGGCGTATGGTTTATTGCACATCGATAAAATGAACGATGTAAAAACAATAGCCAAACATATCACGTTTTATTCTGAAGAATCACCGTCTATAAATACCATTTCAGACTTAGAAACTCAAATAGAATCTAAGTTGACAAATATGACGCTTCTTAAAAATGGCGTGGATTTGGATATGATTAATGCTTCTAAAATTCCAGTAGAAATAGCCCAAGAAAGTTTCGATGGCGAAAAAACATCAAAAATTGATAGTGTCATTAAAATTGCTTTTGGTGGGGCGTTGGGGTATTTACTTTTTATGTTTATCATTATTTATGGTAACATGATTATGCGAAGTGTTATTGAGGAAAAAACCAGTAGAATTATAGAAGTTATTATTTCTTCAGTAAAACCAGTACAACTTATGTTGGGAAAAATTTTCGGAACATCTTTGGCTGGAATTACACAATTTTTAATTTGGACTATTTTAGGTTTTGTATTAATGTTAATTGTATCGGCTGTTTTTGGGATAGATTTAGCACAAGTACAAACGCCACACCAACAAGTGGTAAGGCAAGCTATGGAAAATCCCGAATTAAATATGAAAATTCAAGATGTGTTAACCGCATTTTACAACCTCCCGTTATTTAATTTGGTGGTGGCTTTTATCTTGTTTTTTATTGGTGGTTATTTATTATACAGCTCGTTTTACGCAGCTATTGGTGCTGCAGTAGATAACGAAACCGATACCCAACAATTTATGATGCCGGTAATAATGCCGTTAGTTTTAGCAGTTTATATTGGTATATTTACAGTGGTAGAAGATCCACACGGTACTATTTCAACTGTTTTTTCGTTTATACCATTAACATCGCCTGTGGTAATGCTTATGCGTATTCCTTTTGGTGTACCTATTTGGCAACAAGTGTTGTCGTTCTCAATTTTAGTAGGTACCTTTATACTTACGGTTTGGTTTGCTGCAAAAATTTACCGTGTAGGTATTTTAATGTACGGCAAAAAGCCAACTTACAAAGCGTTAATTAAATGGATGAAGTATTAAAATGCAAGACAAGGTTATAGATAAATTAGAAGATACGCTAGAACAAAGTTCCCTATGGGAGCAGTTTATGGGGTTTCTTAATTATAACGTTTATACGTACACCATTACCGATGGAAGTGGGGTAGAAACCGGCGTATTAAAGGTTAAATCTATTCTTGCTGTTATCATCATTTTAATAACGACTACGTATTTTTTACGTTTTGCACGTAATTTATTAACCCGTAAATTACCTAAAGAGGATAAAGCCAAGTTTATTACGGTTTTTTCATTTGCAAGATGGTTAATTTATTTAATCGTTTTGTTGGTGGCGCTAGATTCTATAGGCATTAATGTTACTGCCGTGTTTGCGGCTTCGGCAGCTTTATTAATTGGTGTGGGGTTGGCGCTGCAAACCTTGTTTCAGGATATTATTTCTGGAATTTTTATATTAATAGACCAATCGGTTCATGTTGGCGATATTATTGAAATTGAAGGTAAAGTGGGGCGAGTTGAAGAAATTAAACTTCGTACCACTAGAGCCGTAACTATCGATAATAGGGTTTTAATAATACCCAACCATTTGTATTTAGCAAATAGTTTGTACAATTGGACTCAAAATGGTTCAACAACCCGAGAAGGAGTCGAGATTGGTGTTGCTTATGGAAGCGACGTACAATTGGTTAAAGAATTACTTTTACAAGCCGCTACAAGTCATCCGTTGGTTATGAAATACCCCGCTCCGCTGGTTTACTTTTTAAATTTTGGAGATAGTGCTTTAGAGTTTAAAGTGGTTTTTACTTTAAATGATAGTTTTCAAAGTGCCATTCCGAAAAGTGATATCCGATTTGAAATAGATAGGTTATTTCGAGAAAATAACATTTCAATCCCTTTCCCGCAAAGAGATATTCATATCAAAAAATAATAGATATTTGATAGGTTTTGATTAAAAAACAGGAATTTAAAACGGCGTTAATTTTAGTGTTTATTGTAAGTTTTCAATTTGCGAATGCACAATTAACAGATTTGGCGCGTTTAGAATATTCTTTTATTCCTAAAAGTAAATCAGAAGATCAATACACCAGATTAAAAGCGCTTATAAATTATCCAATTAAACTTAAAAAGGATGCTTATTTTATCGTGGGAGGCGAGTACAATCGTATTCTATTAAATTTAGAAGATGATTATGATTTTGAAACCTCAAGTTTAAATAAAATTCATGTTATCGATTTAAATTTTGCTTATACCTTTAAGTGGAATAAAAAATGGCGTTTTGGAGTTAAGTTTAGTCCCAGAATTGCATCCACCTTGACACACTCTTTAAGTTCTGAAGATTTTTTTATGAATGGCGGTGTGTTTTTTGTAAACAGAAAAAAAGCCGATGAAAATATAAAACGCGATAGCCGATTAATTTTAGGTTTAACTTATAACGCCACCACAGGATTACCTTTTCCGTTACCTTTTATTAGTTATTTCAGGAAAATTGACGCCCATTGGACGTATACGGCTGGAATTCCAAAATCGAATATAAAGTATATTTTCAACGAAAAAAATAATATTCAAGTGTTTACTGGGCTTGATGGGTATTTGGCGCATCTTCAAAAACCATTGGTTATAAAGGGAAAAACAGCCGATCATATTTCGCTATCGGTTGCTGTTAGTGGGCTTGGCTACGAATATTGTTTTACCAAACATTTAGTCGCTTATCTTTACACAGGACATACCGTGCGATTAAATAATGTGATAAGGGATAAAAATAGAGATGAAATTTTTAAATTAGACGATATTAATGCGTTCTATTTAAGAAGTGGACTAAAATTTAAAATATAAAAATGCCAAAAATATTAGTAATTGAGGATGAAGCAGCAATTAGACGAGTGCTTGTAAAAATCCTTTCAGAAGAAAATAATACCTACCAAGTAGATCAAGCTGAAGATGGATTAGTAGGTATTGAAAAGATTAAAAATGAAGATTATGATTTAGTACTTTGCGATATTAAAATGCCTAAAATGGATGGTGTTGAAGTATTAGAAGCGACTAAAAAAATTAAACCCGAAATACCAATGGTGATGATTTCTGGGCATGGCGATTTGGATACCGCCGTAAATACCATGCGTTTAGGGGCTTTCGATTATATCTCGAAACCACCAGATTTAAACCGTTTACTAAATACGGTTCGTAATGCTTTAGATCGAAAAGAACTGGTTGTAGAAAACAAAATTCTAAAGAAAAAAGTAAGCAAGAAATATGAAATGATTGGCGAAAGCGATGAAATTTCACAAATTAAAGCCATAATAGATAAAGTAGCGCCTACCGATGCGCGGGTTTTAATTACAGGGCCAAACGGTACAGGAAAAGAACTTGTGGCGCACTGGTTACACGAAAAAAGCGACCGTGCAAAAGGCAGTTTAATAGAAGTGAATTGTGCAGCTATCCCGAGTGAGTTGATTGAAAGTGAGTTGTTTGGCCACGTAAAAGGGGCGTTTACAAGTGCAAATAAAGATCGTGCTGGTAAATTTGAAGCGGCTAATGGTGGCACTATTTTTTTAGATGAAATAGGCGATATGAGTCTTTCGGCGCAAGCCAAAGTATTACGCGCCTTACAGGAAAGTCGTATTCAACGTGTAGGAAGCGATAAGGATATAAAGGTAAATGTACGGGTAATAGCAGCAACCAATAAAGACTTAAAGAAAGAAATTGAAGATGGTAATTTTAGAGAAGATTTATACCATCGATTAGCGGTTATTTTGGTTAAAGTTCCTGCATTAAATGAGAGACGTGATGATATTCCTTTACTTATTAAACATTTTTCGGCTAAAATATCTAGAGAACAAGGCACTGTAGAAAAAAAGTTTACCGATAAAGCTGTAAAATTATTACAAGAGTACGATTGGACAGGTAATATTCGTGAGTTACGTAATGTGGTGGAACGCCTTATTATTCTTGGTGGATCTGAGGTTAGCGAACAAGATGTTAAGTTATTTGCCAGTAAATAATTTGTAAATTTTTCAGCCAAGACGGTCATTTTAAATATAAAAGCAGATGAAAAAGATAAAGATTTCCGACTATAAAGTCACTTCAGAAATAGACTTAAAAAATTCAGTAACAAAAGAAGTTTATTCCGATGCTAAAAAAGAGCTAAAGGATATTCGAAAAAAACTAGGCGAATGGCAAAACATGATGTATGCCCATGATAAGTACGCCGTTTTAGTATGTTTACAAGGCATGGACACGTCTGGTAAAGATAGTTTGGTGCGCGAAGTTTTTAAGGAATTTAATGTGCGTGGTATAGAATGCCATAGCTTTAAAGTCCCAACAGATTTAGAGCGTGGTCACGATTATTTATGGCGTCATTATTTAGTGTTGCCACCACGTGGTAAGTTTGGCGTGTTTAACCGTACGCATTATGAAAATGTTTTGGTAACCCGAGTGCATCCAGAATATATTTTAGGCGAAAATATACCGGGTATAAATGCTGTTGAGGATGTAAATGAAGCCTTTTGGGATAAACGTTTTGAGGAAATAAATAATTTTGAAAAGCATTTGGCAAATAATGGCACTATCATTTTTAAGTTCTTTTTAAACTTATCTAAAGAAGAACAAAAAAGCAGATTGTTACGCCGATTGGATAAACCTTCCAAAAATTGGAAATTCTCTCCAGACGATTTAAAAGAACGTAAACTTTGGGATCAATATCAAAATTGTTATCAAGAGGCTATTAATAGAACCTCGAAACTGCATGCGCCATGGTTTGTTATTCCGGCGGACGATAAACCCACAGCTAGATTATTGGTGGCAAAAATTTTATATGATAATCTTATGGCACATACGGATATTCAGGAACCAGAACTAAGTGATAAAATTAAATCAAATTTAAAAAGTTATAAAGCACAGCTTGATAACGAGTAACTTATAGTAATATTAATGTTAAACTCTACTAAAAATGAAGAAACTAGTTGTTATTCTTGTACTTGTAATGTCGAATGTAATAGAGGCACAAAAAGAAAATTTGCCATATTATGAGATTCCAAAATTTGCAGAAAATTATACGGCCGGTAGTGTTGCTTCTCGGATGGTTGATGCTTTAGGCTTTAGATATTATTGGGCAACCGAAGGATTAACCAGTACAGATTTGAGTTATAAACCGAGTGAATCTGCTAGAACAAGTGAAGAAACTATTGAGCATATTTATAACTTGTCTCGATCTATTTTAAATGCGGTTTCAAAAGATAATAAAAACGATGGTACTAAACTATCATTTCAAGAGCAAAGGAAACAAACCTTAAATTGCTTAAAAAAAGCGTCAGATATTTTAAGAGCCTGTGAAGATATTTCACAATACGATTCGGGGAATCGATCCTTTTGGTATATGATAAATGGGCCTATTTCTGATGCTATTTGGCATTGTGGTCAACTGGTAACTCTGCGCCGAGCTTCTGGAAACCCTATCCATCCTAATATAAATTTCTTTACCGGAAAGGTGAAAAAATAATTATTAATTTAGAAATTAGGGCATAAAAAACGGCTATTCTTTTGTCAAAATAGCCGTATAAATTCGAGTAAAAATTTAACAATAAGTTAAGCGCTCAAGCCTTGTTTCTTTAATAGTTTTCGTTGTTGTTTTATGGTGAGTGTACTACCATCATGACTCCAACCAGGCGCTGCAAAAGCGTACATGAATTTGTGATACCAGTTTTTAGATTTTTTCATGTCGTTCCAAATATCTTTGTATTCATGTGTTAAAATCACCAAGGGATTGTATGAATTTGGTGCATGAGTTACTCCATATTTAATTTCAATAGTTTCATCGAGTTCTTTCCAAGTTCCAAACATTTTGTCAAAAATATTTAGAAAACCTCCATGGTTTTTATCCATATACTCAAAGTTTTGAGCATGATGAACTTGGTGCATGGTGTGTGTATTCATAAATTTTTCTAGAAACCCTAGTTTTGGTATGTAAACAGAATGTAATTGAAATTGCCAAAGCGCTTCAATACCTAAACAAACCACTAGCATTTCTGGTGGAAACCCAATAGCGACAATCCACATATAAAAAAATGGTTTGTATAAAATAGTAAACCAACCATTTCTTACGGCAGTTCCTAAGTTAAAGTTGTCGGATGAATGATGCACAATATGTGCCGCCCATAAAAAGCGCACATTGTGGTTTTGGCGGTGAAACCAATAGTAACTAAAATCGTCTAATAATTGACAAATTATCCAAACATACCAAGCATATCCAAAAGATTCGTAACCCATAATATTAGTGCGAACACCATCGACTATAGGGTTAAAAACCTCATATACATAATTAAAAAGTACAATAGCTGCAATGGTTTTTGTTAGCGGTGCTAACAAAGCGGAACCAATACCCATAGTTAAGCTGGCTGCTAAATCTTTCCAGTTGTATAATTTCTGACTTCGTTCTTCTTTACGATGCTTGCTGTATGAGAGTTCTAATAATATGAGTCCTAAAAAACAAGGAACGCCATATACTAAAGGGTTTGTAAAATCCATTAAAAATATTTGTTTGTCTCCAAAAATACCTTGATTTTGCTCGAAAACCTTAATAAAAAGAGTTTTTTTGAATAAAAAAATCCGTTTTAAGATAATTTTACCTTAAAACGGATTTAAATTTTATTAAAAGCAGCTTATTTAGTAGCTACAGCTTCTTTTTTTGTTGAAAAATCGACAGCTATTTGATTGTTTAAAATATCATCAAAAGTTTCTCTTTTTCTAATTAAATGGGCTTGGTCGTTATACCATAAAACTTCCGCAGGGCGTAAACGTGAGTTGTAATTACTCGCCATAGAGAAGCAGTAAGCGCCTGCATTTTTAAACGCTAAAACATCCCCTTCATTAATTTCATTTATTCTTCGGTTGTTTCCAAAAGTATCGGTTTCACAAATATAACCTACAACCGTATAAAAACGCTCACGACCTTTTAAGTTAGAAATGTTGATAATATCATGATGCGACCCGTAAAACATCGGGCGAATTAAATGATTAAATCCAGAATCTACCTGTGCAAAAACCGTTGAAGTGGTTTGTTTTACAGCATTGACTTCAGCTAAAAAATATCCAGATTCACTCACTAAAAATTTACCAGGCTCGAAAGCTAAGGTTAATTCTTTTCCGTAATCTTTACAAAAATCGTTAAATCGTTTTGAAAGTTTTTTGCCTAATTCTTCAATATTAGTTTCTATATCACCTGGCTTGTAGGGCACTTTAAAACCAGATCCAAAATCGATAAATTCTAAATTATCAAATTGTTTTGCTGTTTCAAATAAAATTTCACTTGCATAAAGAAACACTTCAATATCTAAAATGTCGCTTCCGGTGTGCATGTGAATGCCGTTAATATTCATTTTAGTATTTTCAACAATACGTAAAATATGAGGGATTTGGTGAATTGAAATTCCGAATTTAGAATCAATATGTCCCACAGAAATATTAGCATTTCCGCCAGCCATCACATGTGGGTTTATACGAATACAAACGGGTGTGTTTGGGTGTTTCGTTCCAAATTGCTCTAAAATAGACAAGTTATCAATATTAATTTTAACACCTAATTGCGCGGCTTCTTCAATTTCATTTAAAGACACACCATTTGGAGTAAAAATAATTTGCTCTGGTTTAAAACCTGCAGCCAACCCTAATTGCACTTCTTGTATAGAAACGGTATCAATACCAGAACCTAAATTATGTAAAAGCTTTAAAATAGAAATATTCGATAATGCTTTTACCGCATAATTAATTTTTAATTTCTTTACATTTTTAAATGCATTTGTAAGACGATGATATTGGTTTTCAATTTTATGACCGTCATAAACATATACAGGGCTGCCAAATTCGTTGGCAATTTTAAGCAATTGACTCTCTTGCATGGTTTTTTAATTTTTGTCAAAGATATTTTTTTTGCTTCAATAAAAAATAAATAAAGCAAAAATTATACACATTAAACATTTTGTTAATTATTTAACACGATCTAAATGTTAATTCATAATTTCAACTTAAAATAAATTAGTGTAATTACTATCGATTATTTACATTTGTAGCACTTAAAATTATCAAGCAGATTATGAATTTACACGAATATCAAGGTAAAGAAATATTAAGCAGTTTTGGCGTGCGTATCCAACGTGGTATTGTTGCTCAAAATGCACAGGAGGCAGTTGCTGCCGCAAAACAATTAACTTCTGAAACAGGAACTAGCTGGCACGTGATTAAAGCACAGGTTCATGCAGGTGGTCGTGGAAAAGGTGGCGGCGTAAAATTGGCTAAAAATCTTCAAGAAGTTGAAGATATTGCAGGACAAATTATTGGGATGGACTTAGTAACACCTCAAACTTCTGCTGCTGGTAAAAGAGTACACCAAGTTTTAGTTGCCGAGGATGTTTACTATCCAGGTGAAACTGAAACTAGCGAGTTTTATATGTCCGTTTTATTAAATAGAGGAACAGGACGTAACATGATTATGTATTCTACCGAAGGAGGAATGGATATTGAAACGGTTGCTGAAAAAACACCTCATTTAATTTTTACTGAAGAAGTAGATCCTACAACTGGATTATTACCTTTTCAAGCGCGTCGTGTAGCTTTTAATTTGGGATTATCAGGATTGGCATTTAAAGAAATGACAAAATTTGTTACAGCTTTATATACGGCTTACGTAAAATCTGATTCTTCTTTATTTGAAATTAATCCCGTTTTAAAAACGAGTGATAATTTAATTATGGCGGTTGATGCTAAAGTGACTATCGATGATAATGCCCTTTACAGACATAAAGATTACTTAGCTTTACGTGATACTCGTGAAGAAAGTGCCATTGAAGTAGAAGCTGGAGAACTTGGCTTAAACTATGTTGATCTTGACGGAAACGTTGGTTGTATGGTTAATGGTGCTGGTTTAGCAATGGCAACTATGGATTTAATTAAGCAAGCCGGAGGAGAACCTGCTAACTTTTTAGATGTTGGTGGTACGGCCGATGCAGCTCGTGTTGAAGCGGCTTTTAAAATTATATTGAAAGATCCAGCGGTAAAAGCGATTTTAATTAACATTTTTGGGGGTATCGTGCGTTGCGATCGTGTTGCTCAAGGTGTTATTGATGCTTATAAAAACATGGGAACTATTAACGTGCCAATTATTGTACGTTTACAAGGAACCAATGCGGATATTGCAAAAGAATTAATTGATAATTCTGGTTTAGCGGTAATGAGTGCTACAGAATTCCAAGAGGCTGCAGATAAAGTTCAAGAAGTTTTAGCTTAAGCTTTTTCTAAAATATATATTGAAAAGAGCAGCACGAAAGTGTTGCTCTTTTTTTTGTGATTTATTTAGAATTTACATAGCTTTATAGTTGAAGGTCTTTAGGGAATTGTTTTTTTTGATATTGATATATTTTAGAAAAAATGTGTCGATTTAAAACACAAAACAGAAGCTAATTAATATTCCTAATGTCACGCTGAGCTTGTCGAAGCACCATAAAAAAACATAAGAAAATGAAAATAGTAGTTCTAGACGGATACACATTAAACCCAGGAGATTTAAGTTGGAAGGGAGTTGAAGCTTTCGGAGTATTAAAAGTACACGAAAGAACCGCTTTTGATAACGACACCATTATTAAGAATATTGGTGATGCTGAAATGGTTTTAACCAACAAAACACCATTACCAAAGGCCGTTTTGGAAAACGTACCTAATCTTAAATATATAGGTGTTTTAGCTACGGGTTACAATATTATCGATGTTGATACTGCAAAAGATTTAGGAATTGTTGTAAGTAACGTTCCTATTTATGGCACACAGGCCGTTGGGCAATTCACCATGGCGCTTCTTTTAGAATTGTGTCATCATGTTGGGGATCATAATACAGCGGTTAAAAATGGCGATTGGACTAATTCTAAAGATTTTTGTTTTTGGAATTCCCCGCTCATCGAGCTATCTGGGAAAACCCTTGGCATTATTGGTTTTGGACGAATAGGGCAGGCGACAGCAAAAATAGCAAAGGCTTTCGGGTTACATATTTTAGCTTATAACCGAAGTCAAGATTTAAGATTAGAATCTGAAACTTTAAAGTATGTGGCGTTGGATGAACTTCTTGAGCAATCAGATTTTGTGAGTTTACATTGTCCGCTAACGGAAAGTACCGAAGGATTGATAAACAGTAAATCTATAGCCAAAATGAAGGACGGCGCTTTTCTGATAAACACATCAAGAGGCGGATTAATAGTTGAAGACGATTTAAAAAAGGCACTTAACTCTGGAAAACTAGCTGGAGCAGCAGTGGATGTGGTGTCTACCGAGCCTATAAAAAGAGATAACCCATTATTAGAAGCCGATAATATCATTATCACGCCGCATATTGCTTGGGCATCAAGAGAAGCTAGAGCGCGATTAATGCAAACAACTGTGGAAAATATTGAAGCCTTTTTGGAAGGGCAACCCATCCATGTAGTAAATTAAAAAGGTTGGTAGAAAAATTATAAAGTGCGCACGAGAAGATTCGAACTTCCACATCCTAAAACGGATACTGGCCCCTCAAGCCAGCGCGTCTACCAATTCCGCCACGTGCGCATTTAAGGTTTTAAATCGGGCGTAAATATAATGATGTCTTTGTGAACTAAAAATATAAAAAGCAAATAATTACAAGGTAAGCAACCAACTGCGTTGCAATTTTTTAAATTTTCTTAATTCGCTACGCAGAATAGGTAAAAAATCTTTCCCGTTGCTGTTCGATTTTTCTAAGCGGTAGGCGTTTTTATAAAGTCTATTTGTTAATCGTTTTAAAGAAGCAATATGTTTGTGTTTTCTTTCGGAATAACGCTCTAATTCTGCATTTACAATTTCAGGAACTAGTGATACAGATTGTTGGATAATATCGCCAGAAAAATAAATATCAGCATCTTCTGTACCATCAGCTTTTAAACCCGATAAATCATGATTTAAATAGGTAGAAATCCTTTGAGATAGTGATAAAATCTCAATGGCTTTTTTATAAATCGGTAATTCCGATAGGTTTGGTGGGGTATTTGGGTTCATTATTTTTTTTCTCTAGCAATTTGATCAAATTTAGCGACAAGAAATTATATTTCGCTTTAGATTTTAAAGTAAAAACGTATATTTGCTTTAAATGTTATGTTTTTGTGCTTAAAATTCTTTTAAATGAAACTAGATGTACTTAATTCTAAGATTTTGAAATGTTTACAGGAAAATGCGCGTATGTCTAATGCGGAAATTGGTAGGCAAGTTGGTATAACATCGCCTGCAGTTTCCGAGCGGATAAAAAAAATGGAAGACTTAGGTATTATTGAAGCATACAAGGCTATTGTTTCTCCTTTTGAAATTGGCTATCAGCTAAAAGCCATCATTACACTTCGTGCTTTTATGGGCAAGCTAAAACCCTTTTTAGACAAAGTTAAAACTTATGATGAGGTGGTAAACTGCTACCGTATTACTGGCGATGAAAATATTGTTATGGAAGTGGTTTTAAAAAACCACAAGCATTTAGAAACCTTTATCGATCAGTTGATTAGTTACGGAGAATCTAAAACAAATATTGTGCTTTCTCGTGTTGTAAAACAGAAGGGAATTAAGCCCATTTAATGGTCTTAGGTAATTAATAAAGCTTTAGTTTTTCCGTTTTTATTTGATCTAAAATTTTCTTAAGTTGTATTTTTGAAATGAAATAATTTACGGATGAAGAAAATATATATAAGTTTTAGTTTGTGTTTTTTGCTGTTATCTTGCGGCAGTAGTTTTCAAGGGTTTTATAACAATCATAAAGCAGATATGGGGACAACCTCTTTTCAAGTCCCTAATTTTATGAAAGCGCTTTTAAGTCAAATTTCACCTGAAGTAAAATATACTATAGGTAATATTTCGGATTTAAAATATATTAAGTTTGATGCGCTTAGTAAATTTAAGCAAGAAAGTTTAATAGCCGAAATGAACGCGGTTACTAAAAATGGTTATACCGATATTTTTAGAAAGAATGATGTGGATAATACCCGGATAATTTCGGTTAAAGAATTAGGAGCATTGGTAACCGATGCTATTATATTTAACAGTAGTAAAAACGAAACAACGGCTTATTATTTACAAGGCCGCTTTGATCCAGAAAAAATTAAATCATTTTCAGACGAAGATGTTTTTAATCAGTTTTCAAGTAGTTTAATGCAATCCTATCAATCCAATACTAATCCATCTTTTAATTGAGAAAAGTAATGAAACATTTTATTTTAATAACCATTCTATTGGTTTCCGTTTTAAGTTGCCAACAAAAGAAACGTCCCATAAAAGGAGAAACTGCATTTCAGAAAACGATAAATGCAGAATATAAAGATGCTTCTACCTCGCCATTAAAAGATGAAGACAGAAAGGTGTTTGAAGGCTTAGAGTTCTTTAAATTCGATTCTACTTATGTGGTTACAGCAGAATTAAAACGTGTTGAAAATTCTAAATGGTTTAATATGAAAACAACCACAGATAGAGTTTCCAAAGAGCGTGTTTTTGGTGTTTTAAGTTTTGAATTAAAAGGAGAAAAGTACAGTTTACAAGTATATCAAGGTGAAGAATTAATGCAGAAAGCGGGTTTTGAAGATTATTTGTTTTTACCTTTTTTAGATGAAACGAATGGTTTAGAAAGTTATGGCGGTGGACGCTATATCGATTTAAGAATACCCGATGCCGATACTTTAATAATTGATTTTAATAAAGCGTATAATCCGTACTGTGCTTATAATAGTAAATATTCTTGCCCTATTGTGCCACGACGAAATTATATAAAAACACGAGTAGAAGCTGGAGTAAAAGCTTTTGGAAAGCATGAGTAGTCACTAATTTATAATGCCGCCTAAAAAGTATTTATTTTATGCTCTATTGGGCTTGTTAGAATGTTTTAATTTACAGATAATCTATATCGGTTTCGACAAACTCAACCGAATAAATAAAATATAATAGATTTTTAGGCAGCCTTTAAGTTTAATCCTCAAGTTTTGCTGAAAGTTCAAGCCAGCGCTCTTCTTTTTCATCAATAGTATCAATAATAACTTGAAGTTGTTCCGATAGTGTGTTTATTTCCTCGGGTGTTAAATCGGGATTATTAAATTTTTCTTCTAATTCCTTTTTATCAAAATTTAAAGATTTTATCTTGCTTTCAATGTTATTTAATTCTTTTTCTTCATTGTAAGAAAGTTTTTTAGCATCGTTTTTTTTCCAAGCATTTTTGTCTTTTTTATCTTCAGTATCAACTTCAGAAATCACGTCTTGACTATCTTCATAAATACGATAATCGGTGTAGTTTCCAGGGAAATCCTCAATTACACCTTCACCTTTAAAAACAAATAAGTGGTCGATAACTTTATCCATAAAATACCTATCGTGTGTTACCACAATAACGCAGCCAGGGAAATCTAAAAGGAAACTTTCTAGTACGTTTAGAGTTACAATATCTAAATCGTTAGTCGGCTCATCGAGGATTAAAAAGTTTGGATTCTGAATTAAAACGGTACATAAATACAATCGTTTTCGTTCGCCACCACTTAGTTTTTCAACAAAATCATATTGTTTTTTTCTACTGAATAAAAAGCGTTCTAATAACTGTTGAGCGGATATTTGACGTCCTTTTTTAAGAGGGATATAATCGCCAAACTCACGAATAACATCGATAACTTTTTGTTCGGGTTTTATCGTAATGCCGTTTTGAGTGTAATAACCAAATTTAACAGTTTCCCCTTTGGTGACTTTACCAGAATCGGGAGCTGCTGTTTGGGTTAAAATATTTAAAAATGTGGTTTTTCCGGTTCCGTTTTTTCCAATAATACCTACACGTTCTCCTTTTTGGAACATGTAACTGAAATTATCGAGAATGGTTTTGTCTTTAAAGCGTTTTGAAACTTTATGAAATTCTAAAATTTTACTTCCCAAACGTTCCATATTCAATTCTAATTGAACTTCATGGTCGTTACGGCGTTGGTGAGCACGATGTTTTATATCGGCAAAATCGTTAATTCTAGATTTCGATTTGGTAGTTCTTGCCTTGGGTTGACGGCGCATCCAAGTTAGTTCTTTTTTAAAAAGTTGCTTGGCTTTATTGGTTTCTATAGCCTCATTTTCTATACGCGCTTCTCTTTTTTCTAAGTAATACGAGTAATTTCCTTTATAATTATAGATTTGTCCTTCATCGAGTTCTATAATTTCGTTACACACACGTTCTAAAAAATACCGGTCGTGAGTCACCATAAAAAGTGTAATGTTTTCTTTGGCAAAAAAGGACTCTAACCATTCTATCATTTCTAAATCTAAATGATTGGTTGGCTCATCTAAAATAAGTAAATCCGGTTTGTTTATAAGCGCGTTAGCTAATGCTAAACGTTTTATTTGTCCGCCAGAAAGGGCGCTTACTTTTTGAGATAAATCTTCCAGTTTTAATTTGAAAAGTATCTGTTTGTAAAGCGTTTCAAAATCCCAAGCATGATGACGTTCCATAGCATCAAAAGCAGTTTGGTAAGCATCTGTATCATCCGGGTTTAAAAGCGATTTTTCATAATTTGAAATGACTTTTAAAATGGGGTTTTCACTGGCTAAAATGGTTTCTTCAATAGTTAAACTATTATCAAAATTAGGGTCTTGAGATAAAAAGGAAATAGCAATGCCTTTTCGGAAAATTACGCTGCCTGAATTGGGTTCGTCTTTTCCTGAAAGAATGTTTAAAATTGAGGTTTTTCCTGTACCATTTTTAGCAACGAACGCTATTTTTTGGTCTTTGTGGACACTAAAAGAGATGTCGCTAAAAAGTTCAAGTTCTCCGTAAGATTTTGATAAGTTTTCTACTGTTAAATAATTCAAGGTGATTTCTTTTTTACAAAGAACGGATAAAAAACCAAAAAAACAGGTATAAGTTTTATTCTTCATAACGAAAACTTATATTTGTGGCTAATCTACTGACCTATATGTTAAAACAATTTGTCATTTTAATATTTGCCCTAGTTTCTATTTGTAATATTTCTTGTATTACAAATAAAGATGTGGTTTATTTACAAGATAAAGGCACGGCTGTTAGCGATTCGTTGCAAATACAGGCCTTAGCTAAGCCATACCGGGTTCAAATTAACGATATTTTAAGTATAAATGTTAAGGCATTAGATAAAGAATTAGTCGATATTTTCAACCCAACATCTGGTGGTACAAATGGAAATAATCAAAGAAATCAAGAATCACTTTATTTTACAGGATTTACTGTCGATTTACATGGCAATATCAAGTTTCCTATTTTAGGAGATATAAATGTACTTGGTTTTACCGTTAAAGAAATAGAGGCTAAGGTGAAACGCGAACTTTTACAGCAATATTTTAAAGAAACGGCTCAAATATTTGTAACGGTTAAACTGGCAGGATTAAAGTATACCACTGTTGGTGAAATTTCGACTAAAGGTGTACAGGTTATATATCAAGACCGCGTTAATATTATTGAAGCCATAGCCAATGCTGGAGATATTATGCAAACAGGAGACCGTGCCGATGTTTTAATTGTTAGGCAATATCCTAATGGGCAAAAAATTCATCATATAGATTTAACCGATATTGCTGCAATGAAATCTGAGTTTTATTATATTCAGCCCAACGATATTATTATGGTAAAACCATTAAAACGTAAGGCATTAGGAGCCGGAGAAACAGCTACCGAAACCTTAACCACAATTGCTAGTATATTTTCAGTGCTAGTTAGTACTTATTTTTTAGTTAAGAATTTGTAGAATATGGAAGATGAGTTGGGTTTACAAAATAGTCAAAATTTTGATTTTAAGGACTTTCTTTTTCGTGCTTTAAGTTATTGGAAGTGGATCGTGTTAGGTTTGTGTATTGCATTTTATGTGGTTTACCATCAAAACATTAGGCGTGAATTTCCTTATACTTTAGGGGCGTCGATTACAGTTCAAGATGATAAAAACCCGTTGTTTACTTCAAATACGAGTTTAGTTTTTAACTATGGGGGTATTTCAGGGAAAGTTCAAGAAGTTTTATTAAATCTAACATCTAGAAAACACCATGAGAAAGTTGTAGATAGTTTAAATTTATATCTAACTTATTTAAAACAAGGACGTTTTTATAAAACAGATATATACAAGCAAGCCCCATTTGAATTTGAAATTAATCATGATGGTTATCAAATAATAGGTCACCCTTTAAAAATTACACTTTTAAATGAAAATACGTTTCAATTAACTTACACTTTTGGAGAAGAAAAAGAAATTGCAGTACAAAATTTTAAGGATAAAGATGTTAAGTCGTTGATTGTTAGCGAAAAAAAGCTATCCAGAATTTACCAATTTGAGGAAGCGATAGATTTACCATTTTTAAAAGGCAGACTTGTTAAACGAGATGGTTTGCGCCTTGTTCCACAATCGGAATATTTTATTCAGTTTAATAATTTTAATGCAACAGTCTCGAGTTTTATTAAGGCTTATTCAGTTCGAAATGAAGCTAACTCACCTTTATTAACCGTGAAATTAACCGATAAAAATAAAGATAAAATAGTCGATTATATCAATACATCAGTTTTTATTCTAGATCGCGATCAACTGCAACGTAAAAATCAATACGCTATTAATACGATATCCTTTATTGATAAGCAGTTAGCACGAGTTAAACGAGAGCTGACAAAAAAAGCCGACTCTTTAAACGATTTCAGAAAAACAAATAAGTTATTTAATATAGAAGAAGAGCGTACATTACTTAATACTAAAATTGAAGATTATAGTGGACAAAAAGAATCGTTAAATGAGCAGATTTTATCTTTAGATTTATTGAAAAACTATTTAATAACCAATAGTGATTATAGTAATTTACAGGCACCTACAGCGATAGGAATTGCCGATGGAAATATAGGGAGTAATGTGTCTAAAATAGTGTTGTTATCGGCCGAAAAATCTAAATTAGCTTATTCAGTGCGGGATGATGCTTCTGTTTTTGATGATTTAAATCGACAGATTACTGCTTTAAAACAAGTGGTTTTAGAAAATATTACTTCTGCCAAATCGAATTTGAAATCACAGATAAAAGTGCTAGATTCTAAGATTTATAATTCAAAACATAAGTATTCTGTAATACCTGAAAGTCAACAAAAATTAGAAGGTATAGAACGCGAATATTTATTAAGTCAGAGTACATATAATTTATATTTAGCAAAACGAGGCGAAGCCGATTTAATCAAAGCTTCTAATGTTTCGGATATTGTTTTAATAGAACCAGCAAAAGATACAGGGCAAACACGAAATACGGTTAATTTAAATACACGATATATATTTGCTTTTTTTACGGTATTAATCCCGGTATTTTTAATTGCATTTATTGTTACATTTTTCGATACTAAAATTCATACGCCTGCAGATTTAGAAAAATTGAGCAGTATTCCATTATTAGGTGTTATTGGGCAAAATGATTTAGCTAACAACTTAGTCGTTATAAATAAATCTCAGTCTGCTATTGCAGAAGCGTTTAGGGGGGTGCGATCGAGCTTACAATTTATATATAAAAAATATGATTTGGCTGGAAGCAAAACGGTGTTAGTAACATCGTCTATTAGTGGAGAAGGAAAAACTTTTACAGCTATAAATATAGCATCGGTTTTTGCATTAAGTGGTAAGCGCACTGTTTTGGTTGGGTTAGACTTAAGGAAACCTAGGATTTTTGATGATTTTGGACTAAAAAATAACATTGGAGTGGTTAATTATTTAATTGGTCAAAATTCATTAAACGACATTGTTCAAAACACTAGTGTTGAAAATTTAGATGTTATTACTTCTGGTCCAGTACCGCCAAATCCCTCTGAGCTTTTGATAAATGAAACAATGGATAAATTTATTGATGAACTAAAAGCCACATATGATTATATCGTTCTGGATACACCTCCCGTAGGGTTGGTAGCTGATGCTTTGGAACTTTTAGAATATGTAGATGCATCGCTTTATGTGATTAGGCAAGATTATACGCAAAAAGATATGCTGGCCTTAATTAATGACAAGTATAAAAATGGTGTGGTAAAAAATATAAGTTTTATATATAATTTCTACAATGTAAAAGGCAAGCATGGTTATGGCTACGGCTATGGATACGGCTACGGCTACGGAGATTATCATGATGAATGATAAGTAAAATATTAGAAAAAAATAAATTTAGTAAATCAAAATAGTAGCTTAATATAGCGGGTTTGTCTATATAAATGGATAATAATTAATTGAATAAAAATTGAATAAACAAGATACAAATTGGCTTTATACTATTTCTCCTAAGAAAAAACTGATAGATCTAAATTTTAAAGAAATTTGGCGTTATCGAGATTTGTTGTTTTTGTTTGTAAAACGTGATATTATTACGCAATACAAGCAAACCATTTTAGGCCCTTTATGGTATTTTATTCAACCCTTGTTTACAAGTGTTATATTTACTTTAATTTTCAATAATTTAGCAGCTATACCTACTGGTAATGGTATCCCGTCGTTTTTGTTTAATCTAGCAGGGATTACCTCTTGGAACTATTTTAGCTCATGTTTAACAGGTACTAGTGATACTTTTAAAGCAAATCAAGGTATCTTTGGTAAAGTTTATTTTCCAAGAGTTATTACCCCGTTATCTGTGGTGTTTTCAAATTTAATTAAGTTTGGGATTCAACTTTTAGTATTTACTTTTTTTTATATTTATTTTGTGTTTTTTACAGATTCAGCTTATAGTGCTTTGCCACAATTCTCCTTACTTTTATTACCCGTTTTAGTAGCTTTTATGGGACTGTTTGGTTTAGGATTTGGGATGGTTATTTCGTCTATGACTACTAAATATCGTGATTTAACTTTCTTGGTTAGTTTTGGTGTACAGCTTTTAATGTACGCATCGGCTGTTATGTATCCTCTATCTTATTTTCAGGAAAAAATACCGGAATATTCATGGATTATAGAATATAACCCAATGGCAACTATTATTGAACTCTTTAGGTATATGACTTTAGGTGTAGGAGATTTTTTGTTTTCTAGATTTTTATATGCTGGAATTGTGAGTGTCGTATTTTTTTTGGTAGGATTAGTTATATTTAATAAAACTGAAAAATCATTTATAGATACGGTTTAATATGGGGAATAAAGATATTATTTTAAAAGCCGAGAATATCTCAAAACAATACCGTTTGGGGCTTGTTGGTACAGGAACTATTAGTCACGATTTAAACCGCTGGTGGTCTAAAATACGAGGGAAAGAAGATCCTTATTTAAAAGTAGGCGAATCTAACGATCGAAGCACTAAAGGAAATTCTGAATATGTTTGGGCATTACAAGATATTAATTTTGAAGTTAAGCGCGGCGAAGTTTTAGGAATTATTGGTAAAAATGGCGCTGGGAAATCTACGCTTTTAAAAATTCTATCTAAAGTTACTGGACCAACCACTGGAGAAATTAAAACTAGAGGACGTATCGCGTCTTTATTAGAAGTTGGTACAGGGTTTCATGGTGAAATGACTGGGCGTGAAAATGTTTATCTTAATGGTGCTATTTTAGGAATGACTAAAAAAGAAATAGCATCCAAAATTGATGAAATTATAGAGTTTTCTGGTTGTCAACGTTATATAGATACTCCGGTAAAACGCTATAGTTCGGGTATGACGGTGCGTTTGGCCTTTGCAGTCGCTGCTTTTTTGGAGCCTGAAATATTGGTGATTGATGAGGTCCTTGCTGTAGGAGATGCTGAGTTTCAAAAGAAGGCTATTGGGAAAATGCAGGATATTTCACGTGGTGAAGGGAGAACGGTGTTGTTTGTTAGTCATAATATGGCGGCGGTGAAGAATTTGTGTACTAGGGCAATTGTTTTACAGCAAGGTAGAATTGTTTTTGATGGAGGTCAAAATGAAAGTGTCGATTATTATTTCTCAAATACAAGAGAAATTAATAAAAATTATGTTCTATTAAACGATGCGCACAGAAGAAAAAGCAGATCAAAAGAAAGTATACTGAAAAGTGTAAAATTGATATCTAAAGAGTCATTGTTAAATAAAGTAATAGAATTAGAAATTGTTTTGAAAACAATTAATTTTGTTAATAACATGGTATGTGTAACAGGTACTATTTGCAATAGTAAAGAAGAAATACTTGGTTCTTTTTTCTCAGACTCTTTTCGCCTTCACAAAGGTGAAATGAAAATAAACCTAACAATATTAAATTCAAATTTAGCTTTAGGAGAATATTATATGAATTTTTCTATTTCAAAAGGACGCTTTAGAGAAAATAACCTTGAAATGTTGGATAATGTATATGAAGCCATTGGATTTGATGTTTTTAATGAGATTAATTTAGAAGGAGGGAATACTTATAAATGGGATAATTCTTGGGGCAATTTTCATTTTAAATCTATAATAAAACAAGAAAATAATTGAAAAATTTTAATCAATCTTATATAGGACTCAGGTCAGACTTAATAAAATATATTTCAGGTAAGAATAATAATGTACTTGATGTTGGCTGTGCTAATGGAACTAACGGAAATTATTTGTTGGAGAATGATATTGCGGAAATTGTATATGGAATTGAGTTTGATAAAGAGATGTCTGCAGTTGCAGAAAATAATTATTCCAAAGTATTTGCAGGTGACCTAAACTCTAAATCTTTTAGAAGTGACATTTTAAAATGTAATATTAAGTTTGATTATATTTTATTTGGAGATATTCTTGAGCATTTATTAGATCCATATGCTGTTTTAAAAGAATTAAAAACGTTATTAAAACCTGATGGTAAAATCATAATTTCATTACCCAATATAGCTCATGTAGAAACATTTATACAATTATTTGTAAAAGGAACTTGGCCTAAAAATTCCAGAGGAATATTTGATGCAACACATTTACGTTGGTTTACAAAAAAAGATGTAGAAAGTTTAGTAGCTCATAGTGAATTAAATTTGGATGTTTATGAGGCCAAATTAAGAGCCAGAGATGCTATTGGATCTAAATTTAATTGGAAGTATAATATTATTAAGAAAATTAATAAAGAGTGGGTTACATTTCAACATATAATAGTCTGTTCGCATGTGTAATAAATATGATAAAATTTATATTGTTATTGTTACCTACAATGGAATGCCATGGTTGCAAAAATGTTTAGACAGTTGTAAAGATTACCCTGTTATAGTTGTTGATAATAATTCTAAAGATGGAACCGTTTCTTTTATTGAAAATAATTATTCAAAAATAAAACTATTTAAGCAGAGTTTTAATTTAGGATTTGGTCAAGCAAATAATCTAGGGATTTCTTTTGCGTTGAAACATGGAGCTAATCATGTTTTTTTACTAAATCAAGACGCTTATATTGTTGATGATTGTTTAGCAAAGTTAGTTTGGCATCAAAAAAACAATCCGGAATATGGAGTTTTAAGCCCAATACATCTTAATGGAGAAGGGAGTAAATTAGATAGGTTGTTTTCACATTATTTAAGTTATGATTATAATGAAACCTTTTATTTTGATGCAATTAAGAATAAACTATACCCAATATATCAAGTTCCTTTTGTTAATGCCGCAGCTTGGCTATTATCAAAAAATACACTAGATAAAATTGGGGGGTTTGATCCTTTGTTTTTTCATTATGGAGAAGATGTTAATTACTGCCAAAGGTTAAATTATCATGGTTTTAAAGTAGGTGTAGTAACTAGTACATTTATTATGCACGATAGAGAGCGTGTTTTAGATCAAAAAAATGTAGATTATAATAGTATAAAGGAAAAAGAAAAACAGTACAAAATTAGATGGGCCAATGTTAATATTGAAAGTCAAACTTTAATCTATAATAGGATTGAAGTGCTAAAGAAAAGACTTTTTAAATCATATTTAAAATTTAGTTTTAAAATCGCTAATAACTGTAAGGCAGAACTTAGGTTAATAAAAAGAATAAAAGAGGGTATATACATTAGTAGAACTATAAACAAGAAACTAGGAAAGCACTATATTGAGTGAGGTAATTTTTGTATAATTATTTAGAATTGTACTAAATGTAATTATTTCAACCTAGAAACATCAAGGTTGGATAGTGTTAAATTGATATTTTATGTTTTAAAAATAATATAATTTGGATAAATGGTATCAATAATAATTCCTACATATAATCGATCGCATGTAATTGAAAATGCGCTTCAATCTATCTTAAAGCAAACTTATTCTAATTGGGAATGTGTAATTGTTGATGATGGCTCTATAGATAATACTTTACCGGTTTTAAAGAAATACACAGAAAAAGATGCTCGTTTTAAAGTATTAAGTCGCTCTTCAGATATCACCAAAGGAGCGTCGTCTTGCCGAAATATAGGATTGTTTTTTTCTAAAGGCGATTATATCATTTTTTTAGATTCTGATGATTATCTTATGGAAACCTGTTTAGAAAATAGAGTACTTGAATTTGAAAGAAATCGGGATAAAGATTTTTTAGTTTTTCCCATGGCAATAAAAAAAAAGGGAGAAATTATTGACTATAAAATCCCGGAAAGTGAATCTTATCTAAACGATTTTTTGAATTACAAATTGCATTGGCAAACCATGTGTCCTATTTGGAAAAAAGAATTTATACAAAACCTAAAAGGGTTTAAAGCCAGTTACCCAAGACTAAATGACCCAGAGTTAATGATAAGAGCTTTGCTTGTGCCAAATGTAAAGTTTAAGGTTTTTACCAAAGCTAATTATGATACCGTTTATAATATGAATGTAATAAATTGGGTGGCATTAAAAGATAAATACTACCAAAGTTTGATACTATTTATTCCAGAAGTAAGTCAAAGCTTAGAGGAGGTAAACAAAACAGATTTAAAAAAGTATTTAAGCCGTTATTTAAAAGTTTGGTTTAGAGATTTTATGTTTCCAAGCCAATTAAATTTAGTAAAACAGAATAACACGTTAATTAATTTGTTTTATAAACATCAAATAATTTCAATATTTAAAAAGTTTAAACTAAAGGGGTTGTTATTTGTTCATAATGTGTTTTATTATTTGAAAAGAAAGCTAAAAGATTTAATTATAAACTTAACTTAGTTTTTACTAATAAAAAAAACGCCTATTTAAAAATGATTAAGTTTATAAAGTGGATCATTAAAGTAATTCAAGGTTATTTTAATTATTTAAAATTCAGAATTACTGAAACAAAAAAAATAAAACAAGCCCATATTGTTTTTATTTTACCATACTATCACACCGGAGGTGCCGAAAAAGTACACCTTAACATTGTTAAAGCATTAAGTCATCAAAAATGTTGTGTTATTTTCACCCATTTATCGGCAACCACTAATTTTTATGATGCGTTTAAAAAGCATGCCGAAATTGTTGAAATAAATAGTATTAGAAATAAAAAATCTTATTTTTTACAAAAGCGTTTAGACAAAAACATAATTAAAACCATAAATAATAGTAATACAATACATACTGTTTTTGGCAGTAACACAAATTATTTTTATTCGGTAGTAGCCAAGTTTGATAACCATTTAAAAAAAATAGATTTAATTCATGCCATAAGCCCAAACGATGAACGTGCATTAACATTTGCAAAAACGGCTAAAACCATAAGTTATAGAGTGTGTATTAATCAAAAAGCAAAAAACGATTTAATTTTAATTTATAAACAAAATAATATTAATAAAACTTATACTGAAAGGATTAAAATAATAGAAAATGGTATTAATATTATTGAAGCCGATACAGAAAAAAATCAATCTAAAACCAATATTACATTTGGATTTGTTGGCAGATGGTCTGAAGAAAAACGGCCTGAAATTTTTCTAGCCGTAGCCAAACAAATAAAAATAAAATATCCTAAAGTTCATTTTGTAATGGCAGGAACCGGAATGAAACCTAATATCAGGTTAATAAACAATTCAGGAGTTGAATATTTAGGTGAAATTACAAATTTTACTCAAATGAATAAATTGTATAAGAGCCTAACAGGAGTGGTAATAACATCTATTTCAGAAGGATTTCCAATGGTTTTTATGGAGTCTATGATATTTGGAGTAATACCTATATCGACTAATGTTGGTGGTATAAGTCAACACGTTAGTCATTTAGAAAATGGAATGTTAATAAATTCTAAATCTAAAGCAGTACTAATTGAAGAATTTGTTGAGAAAATTGAAGATTTAATTTGCGATAACTTATTGATGTCCAAATTAGCTTTTAACTCAAAAAAATATGCCACAAAACACTTTAATATTGAAAAATTCAATAAATCCTATCAAGACTTATTTTTGTAAACAATGAAAATACTAATGGTCGCCATACCAAATCATCATTTTTTTCAATGGATAAACCAGTTGAAAAACTCTGGATATCATGTGTACTGGTTTGATGTTACGGACGGTGGTCCTAAGTCGAAAAAAATAAAATGGGTCACCCAAATAAAAGGATGGAAATTGCGATGGGATTTTCCGTGGAGATCTTCAATTAAAAAGAATACTCCCAAACTATATAAGAGCATTCAAAGGTTTAATGAAAATTCAGTGCTTTCAACGTTTGAAAAAACGTTAAATGAAATCAAGCCAGATGTTGTACATGTGTTCGAAATGCAGCTGGCAGGATTACCAATTTTACCAATAATGCTAAAAAATAAAACCCCTTTAATTTATTCTTCTTGGGGTAGTGATATGTTTAACTATAAAGCTTTAGGGGTTGGTGAAATTGAGGTGAAAACATTTTTAGCTCGAGTAAACTATTTAATTACCGATTGCAAACGCGATTATAAAATAGCAATCCAAAATGGATTTAATTCTAGTTTTTTGGGGGTGTTCCCAGGTAATGGAGGTATAGACATTAATCAATCCAATATAGAAATAAGTGAAACAAGAAACACTATTTTAATAAAAGGGTATGATGATGGTGTTGGGAAAGCTTCAATCGTTTTAAAAGCTTTAGAGCTAGTTGATCAAGTTCTACTAACTAGTAAAAAGATAATAATTTATAGTGCCGATCGGGGGTTGAAACTCCAGATAGATCAATCTAAGTTTCTTTTAAATTTAAATATCAAAATCTATTATAGAACTGATTTTATCCCAAACAGAAACTTATTAGCTTTAATGGGAGCAAGTTGTATCCATATAGCAAATAGTATTTCCGATGGTATGCCAAATGCATTGTTAGAAGCAATGGGAATGGGAGCATTTCCTATTCAATCTAATCCAGGAGGTGTAGGGGATGAGGTTATCGAACATAATAAAAACGGTTTACTAATTGATAATCCGATAGATGAAAAAGTCATAGCTAAACTAATAGAACAAGCTTTGAAGAATGAAAAATTACGAAAAGAAGCTCAAAATTTCAATGTTAATTTTATAAACAGCAATTATAATAGAAGTAAATTGCTACCGCAAATTGTAAAGCTTTATAAAAATATAAAAGCAGAACCCTTTAAATGAAAATTTCATTTTTAATAGTTACTAAAAATAGACCAGAAGATTTGGTGTTTACATTGATGCGATTGAAAGCATTAATCGATTTGTCTATCCATGAAGTTTTAGTTTTTATCGATGGCTGCAGTAAAACGGAGCCTTTAGTTACACAATATAATTGGGTAAAATGGACGGTTGCTAAACCATCGGTAAGCGCTTCGCCAGCTCGAGCAGTTCTTTATAAAAAAGCAAAAGGCGATATTTTTATTGGTTTGGATGATGATTCACACCCCATATCGTTAAATTTTATTCAGGAGGTTGAAACCGTATTTCGTAAAAATAGCAATATAGGTATTATAGCTTTTCAGGAAGTACGAGGCTTGTTTTTGTCGGATGCAGAGGCTTTAAAACAATCAAAATATAGAGTTGCTCATTTTACAAAAGATTTTGTTGGTTGTGGGTTTGCCATTAAAAGGAAAGTGTATCAAGAAACCAATGGTTTTCCGTTATGGATTGATATTTATGGAGAAGAGCCCGCCTTGGCTTTAGAGGTTTTAGATTTGGGATATCAAATATTTTATCAACCCGATATAAAAGTGAATCATCGTATAGATATTGAAAAAAGAAAACTTCAAGGTCGAAATTATTTCCGTTTTGAGCATCAATTACAAAATGCTATAAGGTTTTATTTAGTTTATTATCCAACCCCCGTTTTTAAAATAATAAAGTTATTATTTCACAATTTTAAAAAATATGCGTTAAGTGATGTTCATTATTTTAAGTTGTTTTTCAAGGTGTGTTTTTCTACTTTAGTTAATTTGCCAGGGGTTTTAAAATATAGGAAGCCAGTAAAACCCGAAACCATAAAGCTCGATTTAAAACAATTAAACTATTCTGCATAAATGCTTTTTAACTCTTTAGATTTTGCCGTTTTTTTACCTGTAGTTTTTTTGCTGTATTGGTTTATAACGAGTAAAAATTTAAAACATCAAAACCTGTTATTAGTTGTTGCTAGTTACGTGTTTTATGGTTGGTGGGATTATCGGTTTTTAGCCTTAATTTTTTTGAGTTCTATAGTTGATTATAGTATTGGATTACAACTAAAAAAGGATAGAAAATCATCAAGAAGAAAACGACTCCTTGGGTTAAGTATAGTTTTTAATCTCGGCTTTTTAGGTTTTTTTAAATACTATAATTTTTTTGCAGATAATTTTGTTGAGGTGTTTTCATTTTTCGGGAAGCAAATTAGTTCAAATACGTTAAATATTATATTACCTGTAGGGATTAGCTTTTATACCTTTCAAACCTTAAGTTATACTATAGATGTTTATAAACGGAAATTAGAACCCACAACAGATTTTATTTCATTTTTAGCCTTTGTTAGTTTCTTTCCGCAATTGGTTGCAGGCCCAATAGAGCGAGCAACAAATTTATTACCTCAGTTTTATAAAAAACGGAAGTTTCAGTACAATAAAGCGGTAGATGGTTGTAGACAAATACTTTGGGGGTTATTTAAAAAAATTGTCATTGCCGATAATTGTGCCGAATATGCGAATCAAATATTTAATGATACAAACGAGTATTCGGGTAGTACGTTAGTTATTGGTGCCGTGTTTTTTACATTTCAAATTTATGGTGATTTTTCAGGATATTCCGATATTGCTATCGGAACCTCTCGATTGTTTGGTTTCAACTTAAAGCAAAATTTTGCAACGCCTTATTTTTCAAGAGATATGGCTGAGTTTTGGAGGCGTTGGCATATATCATTATCTACTTGGTTTCGTGATTATCTTTATATTCCATTAGGTGGAAGTAGAGGCAGTACTAGAGTTAGTGTACGCAACACCTTGATTATATTTTTAGTGAGTGGTTTTTGGCATGGAGCAAACTGGACGTATATTGTTTGGGGCTTTTTAAACGCGTTATATTTTTTGCCGCTTTTATTATGGCATAGAAATAGAATTAACACGAATATTGTTGCCGAAAACCGTAGTTTGCCTTCATTTATCGAGCTGTTGCAAATGGGGTTTACCTTTTGTTTGTCTGTTTTTGCTTGGATATTTTTTCGAGCTGACTCTATAGCACACGCCATGAATTTTATTTCTAGAATTTTTTCGAATACGTTATTTAAACTTCCAACGGTACGGCCAACCTATTTAATTGTAATTGTTGTGTTGTTTATTATAATTGAATGGTTGGGGAGACATGGTAAACATACATTAGAAACTTTGTTTTCTAATAACAGTAGAGCACTTCGTTGGGCTTTTTACATGGTTTTAATTGGGTGTATTTTTATTTTCAAGGGCGAAGAACAAGAATTTATTTATTTTCAATTTTAGGTATGAAAACATTTTTTAAAAATATAACATTTTTTGGCTCTGTTTTTTTTGTTTTAGCTCAGTGTAGTTATTTTATTTTAGATAGAGCTTCTAGTTTAGAGTATGATAAGCGTTTAGAGATGCTCATGGAAGGTGAGATAAATAAGGAGCTACTGGTTTTTGGCTCATCGAGAGGGAGTGGCAATATACTAGCGGCTCAATTAGAAAAGGAAACAGGGTTTTCATCGTATAATTTGTCTTATCAAGCAGCAAATTTATTATATCAAGAATTTATTTTAAAAACGGTTATTGCGTATAATAATCCGCCTAAAAAAATAGTAATGGCTATTGATAATCCTGCAGAATTTAATGGAAATACAGGAATGCGATTTAGAAACGATCGCTTATTCCCATTGTCTAAATATAATTATATTAATAGTGAATTAATTAATCAAGACAAGCGAACAGTTTTGTCTAAATTACTATACATAGATAGGGTTAGCACCAATATGTTTAAAACAACCAAGGTAAACCCGCCTAGTTTAAATCCTTTTGAGTCCTGTGGATCGCGACCTATTATATTGAAACCTAAAGGCGAGTTGGTTTATTCTAAGGTATTGCCAGATTATTCAATACATGTTGAGACGGCTAGTTATATTCAAGCCTTTAAAAACATGCAGTCCATTTGTAAAAAAAACAATATTCAAATTATTTTTGTGTTTCCACCAAATTTTATGGTTTTTAATTCTAATTTTTACAATAGATTTAAACAGCTTATGTTTCCAGAAAACAAGGTGTTTGTTTATGATACGTTAAATCCCGCGTATAAAAATGACAGGTACTTTTATGATGTTTCACATTTAACAAAAGATGGCGCTAAAATTTTTACGACAGAAATTAGTCAGTTTATAAAAAGTCTTTAAAGAGGCAAAAAAATGAAAGCTAAAAGTATTTATTCTCAGTATAAAAATATCTATATTTAGCACTTCGCCCTACAAACAATAATTCTATGAAAAAAATAGGCTTTATACCTCTAAGAAAAAACTCTAAAGGCATCCCAAATAAAAACAAACGAAAAATGGTTGGCCGACCATTATTTACATGGGTTTTATGTGAAGCTATTTTTTCTCATTTAGATGAAGTTTTTGTTTATACTGATGATGAAAATATTATTGATTTTATAGCTAAAGAATATCATTGGACTCATAAAGTAAAAGCTGTTTTAAGAAGTGACGAAAGTGCTACAGATACCGCTTCTACTGAATCTGCAATTTTAGAATTTTGCAAAAAAATAGATTATAATTTTGATGTGTTTTGTTTACTGCAGGCCACATCACCTTTTACTCAAAGAAGTGATATAAATACCTGTTTGGAAAAACTGAGTGCTAATTATGACTCTGCCTTAACTGTCGTGAATACCCATCGGTTTTTATGGAATAGTGACGGAACTCCGATAAATTACAATCCCCTAAAACGTCCAAGGCGTCAAGATTTTGATGGTTTACTAGTAGAAAATGGAGCTGTTTATACCATAACAAAAACGGCTTTGTTACAAAACCAAAATCGTTTGGGGAATAAAGTGGCAGTGGTTAAAATGAGTGAAGATTCTTTGATGGAAATTGATTCCGAAAGTGATTGGATCGCTATCCAACAATTATTAATTAACCGCCAGCAACGGGCAAAGGAATCTAAAAAAATAACCCATGTGGTGTTAGATGTTGATGGTGTTTTTACCGATGGTACTATTACTTATACTAAAGATGGTGAACACACAAAGGGCTTCGATATGCGAGATGGCATGGGCTTAGAAATTCTACGTCAGTTTAATGTAAAAGTCATGATTATGACTTCCGAAAACTCAGCACTCGTTGCGCGTCGTATGGAAAAACTTAAAATAGAAAATGTATTTCTTGGGGTAAAAGACAAATACACGCTGCTTCAAAATATTATATTAAAAGAAAATATATCAATTAATAATGTCGCTTATCTGGGAGATGATGTTAATGATTTAACCAATATATGTAGTGTAGGTTGGTCTTTAGCTCCCAACAATGCTACCGATGTGGTGAAGCAGAATGCCGACGTGGTACTATCAAAAAACTCAGGAGCAGGAGCCATTCGAGAGGCTTGCCAGTTTATAATGAATTATAACAAACGATTTTAACAATATGTCTCAAGTAAAATTATATAAAAAGCCATACATTATTGCAGAAATAGGGTGCAACCACAAAGGTGATATGGAAATAGCCAAAGAACTTATTAAAGTTGCCAAGATTTTTTGTAATGCCGATGCGGTAAAATTTCAAAAACGGCATAATAAGGAGCTTTTAACCGAGGAACAATACAACCAACCACACCCAAACCCTGCAAATTCATATGGCGATACTTATGGTGAGCATCGGGAATTTTTAGAGTTCAGCTTGACCCAGCATCAGGAATTAAAAACCTATTGCGAAGCGATTGGAATTACTTATTCAACCTCCGTTTGGGATGTGACATCAGCTAAGGAAATAACCGCTTTAAATCCAGAATTTATTAAGATACCTTCAGCCTGTAATAATAATATGGCTATGTTGGAATGGTTGTGTCAGAATTATAAAGGCGAACTGCACATTTCAACCGGTATGACAACCAAAAATGAAATTGAAGATTTGGTGTCACTTTTCAAAAAATACAGTAGGAATAAGGATTTAGTGCTTTATAATTGCACATCGGGTTATCCCGTACCATTTGAGGATGTTTGCTTATTAGATATTAATCTTTTAATAGAAAAGTATAAAGATGAAGTAAAGCATATTGGGTTTTCTGGTCACCATTTAGGGATTGCTGTGGATGTTGCTGCATATACTTTGGGTGCAAATGTTATAGAGCGCCATTATACCATAGATAGAACTTGGAAAGGGACCGACCATGCAGCGT
Organism: Algibacter pacificus; assembly: GCF_008033385.1. GTDB lineage: Bacteria > Bacteroidota > Bacteroidia > Flavobacteriales > Flavobacteriaceae > Algibacter > Algibacter pacificus. The sequence continues at coordinate 85,894 of NZ_VOGY01000009.1, forward strand.
CTTTAGAACCTATGGGTTTACGTAAACTGTCTCGAGATTTAAATGCAGTACATAAAGCATTAAGTTTTAAAAATCAAGATATTTTACCTATTGAACAGGTACAACGCGATAAATTAAAGAATCAAAAAGGATAGAAAACTTAATAATGAAGAATAAAATTTTTGTGTTTTTCCCCGATGGCGTTGGGCTAAGGAATTTTGCATTTACCGATTTTAAAAATATTGGAGAAAAAATGAGTTTCGATATTCATTATTGGAACAATACCATATTCTCTTTAAAAGATAATTTAGGGTTTAACGAAGTTAAAATTGAAAACCATAAAATTCATCCCTTAACGCCAATTTATTCAAGAATTAGAAAACGTATTGAACTTAATGTTTCAAGAGATAAATTTAATGATGAGGTCTATCCAACCTATAAATTTCCGTTAAGTTATAAAGGTTTAAAAAACAGTGTTAAAAGCAGTTATATTTCGCTTTTAATAGGTTTGAATTCTTCAGAAAAAGGGATTATTAAAATACGAAAAAAGATAAATACCTTAGAACGTTCCACCGAAAAATATAAGTATTGTAAAGCTCAATTACAGGAACATAAACCTAATTTGGTTTTTTGTACCACCCAACGTGCTACTCAATCGATAAGTGCATTGTTGGCAGCAAAAGATTTAGGGATTCCTACCGTAGCTTTTGTCTATTCTTGGGATAATGTGCCCAAAGCCATGCAAGTAGTAGAAACCGATTTCTATTTTGTTTGGAGCGATTTAATGAAGGAAGAAGTTTTAAAATATTATCCTTTTGTAAAGGAAGAACAGGTTTTTGTTACCGGTACACCACAATTTGAACCTCATTATGATACGCGTTTATTACAAACTCGGTCGGAATTTTTTAAAGAAAATAATTTAGACGAAAACAAAAAATATATCTGCTATTCTGGGGATGATGAAACGACTTCTCCATTAGATCAGTTTTATTTAGAAGATTTAGCAAACGCCGTACGTAGTTTAAACGGTAAAGGTTATAATTTAGGGATTATCTATAGAAAGTGTCCAGTAGATTTTACCACAAGATACGATGCCGTTATAAAAGCAAATAAAGATGTTATTGAAGTTATAGACCCCATTTGGAAACAGATTGGTGACCAATGGAATCAAGTGTTACCAGCAAAGGAAGACTTTAAAATGCTGTATAATGTTTGTGAACATTCGGAATTTGTAACCAACGTCTGTTCGTCCACAGTATTCGATTTTGTAGCGCATAACAAACCGTGTATTTATTATAATTATGAACAACCACAACTTAAAAAGGGCATTCGAGACATTGGGCAAAATTATAAATATGTGCATTTTAGATCCATGCCAAGTGATAAAGCAGCAGTGTTTTGTACAGACAAAACACAACTAGAGGGTTTAGTTAAGCAAATTTTGGATGGACAGTTATCTAATGTCGAAGAAGGCAAAAAATGGTACGAGATTATTGTTGGTAAAACGCCAACGAAAGCTTCTGAGAAGATTTGGGAGGCTATAAATAAAATTATATCATGCACGTAGGCTACATCACGTCCGAATATCCACATCCGAAAGTAACCCATGCAGCCGGTATTGCAACCAGTATTAAAAATCTAGCCATCACTTTAGTAAAAAAAGGTATTGATGTTACAGTCTTTGTATATCATCAAAATGAAAATGCTGTTTTTGTAGATCAAGGTGTGGAAATTCATCTTATAAAAAAGAAAAATTACAAATTATTTACATGGTTTTTCTATAGGAAACACATTCAGAATTATGTCAATAAAATTGTTAATAAAAAGCAAATTGATATTTTAGAAGCCCCAGATTGGACGGGGATTACAGCATTTATGCGTTTAAAAGGGCCATTGGTTATTCGGTTTCATGGCAGTGATGCTTATTTTTGTAAATTGGATAAACGTAAACAAAAATTCAAAAATTTTGTTTTTGAAAAATGGGCCTTACTTAATGCTGATGCTTATATTGCTCCAACCACTTTTGCGGGTGAAGAAACGGCTAAAATATTTGGTTTAAACCGAAAAAAAATAAAAACGATTCATTACGGGTTGCAACTGGATCATTTCGAAAATGAAAATCCCGAGGTTTACCAAGATAAAACTCTACTTTATATAGGGACTATGATTCGTAAAAAAGGCGTTTTAGAATTGGCTGAAATTTTCAATAAAATTATAGAAGCAGAGCCTGATGCAAAATTAAAATTAATTGGAGGCAATGCGCCTGATATAAAAACAGGATCAACGTCAACCTATGCATTAATGCAAGATTTGTTTTCTGAAAAAGCAAAAAGCAATGTTGAGTATTTAGGACAAATTCCATATTCCGAAGTTAAAAATCAAATAAAACAAGCACATGTATGTGTGTTTCCGAGTTTTGCAGAAACCTTAGGTATGGTAACTATAGAAAGTATGGCTTTACAAAAACCTGTAGTTAATACTAGTATAGGTTGGGCGCAAGAATTAATAGACGATGGTATTAATGGTTATTTAGTTCATCCCTCAAATATTGAAAAGTATGGTCAACGCATTTTACAACTTTTTAACGATAAAGAGTTGTGTTTGCAAATAGGGGGGAAGGCAAGAGAAAAAGTCGAGTCCACTTTTGATATTAATACTAATGCAGAAATTAATATAGCATATTATAAAACGATTCTTGCATGATCATTTTAGTCCATGATAATACTAAAACAGTACAGCTTTTAAACTTTGATTTGGAGGTAATAGAAGTGTCTTTGAATAAGCAGATTCCAATTGCATTAATTGAAGTATCAAAACAATTTCCTGAGACTTTAATTATTTGGTGTCACGAAGCTTTTGTTAATAGTATTAATACAGCAGCTCTTTCATCTATTTTTCATCATAAACGGATATTGGCCAGCTACAATCCTTCTTTTGTTAATTATTTACCAAATCAAATAGGATATATCGATCGAGAGTTTTTCTTGAAAATAAAGACATCAGTAAGTTATCCTACTTGGTTAACAAGTAGTAATATTGGAGGTGTATATTCTAGTGTTATTAATTCTTTAGTAAATCAGTTGAATCCTAAAGTAAGCTTCGATTATTTTTTAAATTCCTTAGCTAAACGGGCTATGGTAAATGGTTTATTCTGTTACTCAGAACCTAAATTATTACAAGAAAACACTTCGGTTATAGTTGAAACGCAACAAGCTTCAATATCTGATTTATTTCTATTTGTAAAGCAACATTATAAATGGGTTTGGGTGTTTTTTTTATCAATAAGTTATTTTGTTTATGAAAAGAAAATAGTATTATTTCCTTTACTAAAAAGTTTGTTTTTTAAGCAGTTATCAACGGATTTAAACTTGGAAGCCATACCTGTAAAATCTACTAAAACAATAATTGATACTAAAACAATAGATGTTATTATCCCAACCATAGGCCGTAAACAATACTTATATGATGTTTTACAAGATTTAGCAGCACAAACGCTCTTACCTAAAAACGTTATTATTGTAGAACAGAATCCTTTACAGGAATCGGTGTCTGAATTAGACTATTTAAAAACTGAAAATTGGCCATTTATTATTAAACACACCTTTACGCACCAATTAGGTGTGGTCAATGCTCGTAATATGGCATTGTCTCAAGTCACTAGTGAATGGGTGTTATTGGGGGATGATGATAATAGATTTAATGAGTTTTTAATAGAGGAATTATTGGATCGTATTTCATGTTTTGGAGTTGCTTCTGGTTTGACTGTATATTTACAATCACATGAAAAACAATCCTTTTTTAAAACGGGACAGACTTCTATTTTCGGAGGGGGAAATGCTATTATAAAAAGCAGCTTGCTTAGTACTGTTTTTTTTAATTCAAAGTATGAGTTTAATTATGGAGAGGATACCGATTTTGGAATGCAAATTAGATTGTCTGGAGAGGATGTTATTTATTTTTCAGATATAAAAATAGATCATATTAAAGCGCCAATTGGTGGGTACCGCACTAAAGTGAAACAGCCTTGGGCAGATGATGCTATTCAGCCTAAGCCATCTCCAACTATTATGCTTTTGAATGAAACATATTTTACAAAGGAACAACTTTTAGGCTATAAATTATTGCTAGGTATCCGTAACTTTAAACATACTAAAACTAAAAACCCTCTTAATTATATAAAGAGTTATAATAAACAATGGAGACAGAGTCAATTATGGAGTTCTAAACTGAAGTCTAAAACAAATGCTTAAACTATACACAAAAAAAGAATTTCTAACAGAAACGTATCGACGTCAAGTCTTTCCGTTGTTATTCGATTTGGTATTTTTGAATAATAAAACTCTTTTAGAGCATTATAGAATAGTGGATACTGTTTCGGATGCCGATATTGTTGTGTTTCCTGTTGATTACGGCATGTTTTTAAAACAAAATGCCGCATTTATAAGTTTACTTCAATTAGCAAAGCAACATCAAAAACCAATATGGATTTATACGGCTGGCGATTATGGGTTTTCTACTTATATAGCCAACAGTTATACTTTTAGGTTAGGCGGTTTTGATAGTAAATTAGATCGTACTACCAATATTATCCCTTCTTTTATTAATGATCCTTATGCCGTATATTTACCTAATGGTTTTTTACCTTTAAAAAAAGAAAATAAGCCCAGTATTGGCTTTGTTGGTCATGCACAATCTGGACTTTTAAAATATTTTAAAGAATATACCAATCATTTAAAATATCAAGTAAAAAGAATCTTAAACAGGTTGCTCGCTGATAAGCAATCCTTTTATCCTTCCAGTATCAAACGTGCAAATTATTTAAGTAAATTAGCCTCAAAAGACAGTTTAAAAACAGAATTTATATTACGAAACAAATACAGGGCGGGATCACATACGGTGCAGACGCAAAAAGAAAGTACGCAACAATTTTACGATAATATTTTCAATAATGCATATACATTTTGTAGTCGAGGAGTGGGTAATTTTTCAGTTCGTTTTTATGAAGCTCTAGCTGTAGGACGGATCCCGATTTTATTAAATACAGATTGTCGTTTGCCTTTGCATAATAGTATGGATTGGTCAAAGCATATTTTAATTTTAGATGAAACTAAAGTTGAAAGTATTGAGGAGCAAATATTACAATTTCATAATAGTTTATCGGATTCAGAATTTGAAAACATACAAAAATCAAATCGTGAGTTATGGTTAACGACTTTAAGACGCGATGTTTATTATATAGAAATAGCTAAGCAGTTTAAAAAAATAAAACAATAATGAGTCCATCATTTTCATTAGTAATTTGCACATACATGCGGTCCAAAGCGATTGTTACGTTATTACAATCTGTAACTTTACAGACTTTGTATCCAGATGAAATTTTAATTATTGATGGTTCTACAGATAATAAAACGGAAACAGTTTTAAATAAAAATACATTTAAAAATTTAAGCTATTATAAAGTCGATGATGCTAATAGAGGCTTGACTAAACAACGTAATATTGGTATTTCAAAAGTATCTAACACATCAAATATCATCTGTTTTTTGGATGACGACGTGGTTTTGGAGCCTCATTATTTTGAACAATTATTATCCACTTACAAAACCCATCCAGAAGCCTTAGCAGTTGGTGGATATATTACAAACGAAGTTCAGTGGGAAGCATCAGATAATAAAAATAATCCATCAAAATTTTATTATGATGGTTGGATGAGAAATGAGCCATCTCGTTTTAAAATGCGAAAAAAACTAGGTTTACAACCTGATAAAGCTCCAGGGTTTTTGCCAACCTTTGCACATGGACGTTCCGTTAGTTTTTTACCGCCATCGGGTAAAATTTATGAAGTAGAACAAATAATGGGTGGAGTATCTAGTTATAAAAAAGAAGTGTTTCAGAAAATAAAATTCTCAACCTATTTTGAAGGTTATGGTTTGTATGAAGATGCCGATTTTTCTTTACGACTTGCTAAAATTGGAAAATTATATATTAATACTAAGGCTAATTTAGCGCATTATCATGATGGTTCAGGGCGCCCTAATCAATATCGTTATGGTAAAATGGTGGTTAGAAACAGTTGGTATATTTGGCGTGTAAAATATCCGAAACCAAATCTTAATGCACGATTTAAATTCCATGCTACATCATTATTATTAACTTTAATTAGGTTTGGAAATATTATAAATTCTAACCAGAAAAAAGAAGCCTTAACCGGTAGTCTAGGAAGAACTATTGGATGGTTGTTTTTACTGTTTGATAAACCGAAAATTTTAAGAGAATAAAACTATAAATATGAAATTAGCTTCTTTTTTTAATAAAAGTAATTATAAGCATTTTTACCATTTATTGAAACCTTATCCAAAAGGTGTGGGAAATAGTAAACCTGATTTTAGTTGTTTTCCAGACATACAATCTATTGTTAATTATTTAGAGGTTGAAAAATACAAATCAATAGTAATTGTTGCTACTGGTCCATCATCTCGAAGTTTGAATTACAATAAAGAAAATTTATACTTTTGTACTAATAGAGCTTTGTATTTGATGAAGAATATGCCTTTTGTATATTTAGTAAATGACGGATATTGTTTAGTCAAATACTTGAAGAAATTTAAAAGTCCCTCAAATTGGAAAGGGACGTTTTTTTGGTATTTTACAACAAAAACAAGAAAAAATAGTAGAGAGTTTGATTTGTTGAATACGTATATTAAAACAAAAACCAGAAGTAAAAAAGAAGCTATTATAACAAATACAAATGAGCATCATGTATTAAATCATATACATAACGAATTAATAGATTTTTTAAAAAAAGAATTAGAAATTAATTTTTTTGGTGTGAATTCAGGTTATGTGCTTTTAGTTTTTACATATATAATAGCTTATTATGGGAAGAAACCAATTGAAATTTACGGATTGGATTTAGGAGAAAAAGAAGAAGCATATTTTAATAAAACTGTAGAGTTGGGGAAAACTATTAAAAGTGATTTTACAAAAAAACATTTTAAACAATTTTATGATGTGATTTATAATAATGACAAGATTAATGTAATAAATCATTCTTTTTTTATGACAAAAACTCATTAATTAAAATAATGGTAAAATTTTTAATAATAACTCATGTCCTACACAAATCAAATGCCAAACAATGGTACGCTTACGCACCCTACGTACGCGAGATGAATTTATGGCTAAAACATATAGATGAGGTTGAGATTGTAGCCCCAATAATTGATACGTCAATTTCAGAAATAGATATTGCATATCAACACGATAATATTAAATTCACGCAAATACCAGCCATTGCTTTTATCAATTTTAGCAGTGGTTTAAAATCATTATTAGCCATACCGTTTATTTTGTTTAGATTATTTCGAGCGTGTAAACGTGCCAATCATATCCATCTGCGCTGCCCCGGAAATATTGGTTTATTAGGGTGCTTCGTTCAAATATGTTTTCCGAAGAAAATAAAAACGGCAAAATATGCGGGCAATTGGGATCCAAAAGCTAAACAACCTTTAAGCTATAAATTTCAGAAATGGATTTTAAGCAATACGTTTCTAACTAAAAACATGACCGTTCTTGTTTATGGGGAATGGGAACATCAAACCAAAAATATTAAACCTTTTTTTACGGCGTCTTTTAAAAACTCAGAAAAAGAAGATGTTGAACGTCGGAATTATAAAGCGGTGTTGAATTTTGTTTTTGTAGGGAGTTTAGTGTCAGGTAAACGTCCAGAGTTAGCTATTAAAATAGTTGAGGGTTTAGTCGGCAAAGGTGTGCAAGCTAAATTAACGTTGTATGGGGATGGAATTTTAAAAGAGTCATTGATAAATTATGTTAATGTCAATAATTTAAATTCATTTATTGTTTTAGAAGGAAATCAACCCCTATCAGTTATTAAGGAAAACTTAAAAACAGCTCATTTCTCATTATTACCATCAAAATCTGAAGGCTGGCCAAAAGCGGTTGCCGAGGCCATGTTTTTTGGAGCTATTCCTATTTCAACAGCGGTATCTTGTGTGTCTAATATGTTAGATGATGGGCGTAGAGGGATTCTAATTGAAGCTGAGGTTGATAGTGCTGTTAATAAAATTATAAGTGTGCTAGATGAAAAGGATTTAAATAAGATGTCTAAATTAGCGGCTCAGTGGTCTCAAAATTATACCTTAGATTATTTTGAATCGGAAATTAAAAAATTACTCACTAAATAATGCGTGTACTTCAATTAATTGATAGTTTAGAAGCTGGAGGCGCAGAACGGGTTGCGGTAAACTTAGCGAATAGTTTGGTGCCCGAAGTTGAAAAATCGTATTTATGTGCCACTCGAAAGGAGGGTTTACTAAAAAATAGAATTAACAAAGACGTTGGGTATTTGTTTTTAAACAAAAATTCAACTCTAGATTTTAAAGCTATATTTCGGCTACGGGGCTTTATTAAAAAGCATAAAATTTCTATTATTCACGCACATGCATCTTCCTTTTTTTTAGCAACACTAATAAAAATTTTAAATACAGAACTAAAATTAGTTTGGCATGACCATTACGGCGATAGTGATTTTTTAACCCTAAGACCTAAACGTATTTTAAAGTTATGTTCTTTCTTTTTTAATCATGTGTTTTGTGTAAATACAAAATTGAAAGTTTGGGTAGAGCAGGAACTAAATGCTAAATCGGTAAGTTATTTACCTAATTTTGCAACAGTGAAAAATACGGTACAAGAAACCCTGTTAAATGGTATGGCGGGTAAACGTATAGTCTGTTTGGCTAATCTACGACCTCAAAAAGATCATTTAAATTTATTAAAGGCATTTAAATTGCTTATTAAAATAGAGTCCAATTGGAGTTTACATCTTGTTGGGAAAAATTTTAATGATCGTTGTTCTGAAGCCGTTTTTCAATTTATAAAAAACGAAAAACTCACCAAACATGTTTATTTTTATGGAACATGTAACGATGTTTCCGAAATATTAAAGCAAAGTGATATTGGTGTTTTGGCATCAAAATCAGAAGGCTTACCTTTGGCTTTGTTAGAATATGGTTTAGCAGGTTTACCTGTGGCTGTAACTCATGTTGGAGATTGTGCAAAAGTTATAGAAAATAAGAGTTTAGGGGTACTAGTTAGTCCTGAAAATGAAAATTCACTTTATAACGGACTCCTAGATATAATTAAAAACAAGGCTGAAAGTCTTCTTATGGGGAAAGCTTTAAGAAAACAGGTGGAATCTCATTTTTCTAAAATATCTGTTATACCTCAAATAATTGCCGTTTATAAAACTATTACTCGCTAGTAATGAAAAACTCCTATTTTAATATATTAGGCTTACATATTTTAATTGGTGTGTTTTTATTCCTGTTCAGAGGGTATGGTAATTTATTTTTATTTGGTATTGTTGGCTATTTTTTACTAAGAATAATAAATGCGCCTCAAAAATTAAAAGCGTTTGAAATATTAAAAGCAGGTAGTTATGTTATTGGGGCAGAGGTGGTCCTTAGAATGTCTGGCGGTATATTGTTTTATGAAGCAAATAAATACATAATAATTTTGCTTGCCATTATGGGACTTATGCACCATGGGTTTAATAAAAAGGCGAGTGTTTATTTACTATATATTGTTTTACTAATCCCTAGTATTTATGTGTCTTTAGAGTTGTTAGATGCTGATATTAATATAAGAAAGGCCATTGCCTTTAATTTAAGTGGTCCGGTTTGTTTGGCAATTGCAGCACTGTTTTGTTTTGGTGTAAAAATTACTAAAACACAATTGGAAACTATTTTTAATTATGCCATTTATCCCTTGGTAAGTACATTAGTTTATATTTTTTTATATAATCCTAATGTATCTGATGTTGCCACAGGAACAGCTTCTAATTTTGCCTCGTCGGGAGGTTTTGGCCCTAACCAAGTAGCAACGGTTTTAGGTTTAGGTATGTTTTTGGTGGCGGCTCGGTTTTTCTATTTTTCAACAACCAAATGGCATAAATATTTAGATTTACTCTTAATTTTTTTGTTTGCATTTAGAGCCATTGTAACGTTTAGTAGAGGCGGTGTAATTACCGCTGTTCTCATGATTTTTGCTTTTATGTTTTTCCAGTTTAGAACAATGAAAAAGCATGAACGTAAAGGTTTGGTTTTTTCTGGATTTGTTTTTTGTATCATAGCAGGAGTTACTGTGTTATTTTCGTCCATTCAAACCAATGGGTATATTGATAAGCGATACGCTAATCAAAACGCTATGGGGCATGAAAAAAAGGATGTTACTACAGGGCGGGGCGATTTATTTTTACTAGAAATTGAAGAGTTTTTTAATAACCCTTTTTTTGGCATAGGCGTTGGGCGAGCCAAAGAAGTGAGGTTTCAAAAAACGGGTATCCATGCGGCATCACATAACGAAGTCAGTCGGATCATTGCAGAACATGGCTTATTTGGTATTTTAGCCTTTTTAGTTTTATTATTAGCCCCACTTTTTTTAAGATTAGGGAATAAATCTAATGTGTTTTTTTATGCCTTTTACCTATTTTGGTTATTAACAATTAACCATTCCGCTATGCGAATTGCAGCACCAGCGTTTATTTATGCTTTAAGTTTATTAGATATTGTAAATGAAAAAAATCCTGTACATAGGAAACAAGTTATCGCAAAAAGGTAAAACGGATTCCACGATCGACACTTTGGGAAAAGGGTTGGAAGAATTGGGGTTTCAGGTTGTCTATGCATCAAGCTATAAATCTATTTTACTTCGATTTATTGATATGATTTGGGCGGTTTTTAAGTATCGTAAAACCACAGATTATGTTTTAATTGATACCTACAGCACGTTAAATTTTTATTATGCTTTTGCAGTAAGTCAATTATGCCGATTGTTTCATTTAAAATATATACCAATATTACATGGTGGTAGCTTACCTACTAGGCTAAAAACATCACCTAAATTATCAAAAGCTGTTTTTAATTATTCATATAAAAATGTGGCACCTTCATTATATCTAAAATCGCATTTCGAAACAAATGGTTATACTAACATCCTATTTATACCTAATGCTATTGCGCTAAAAACATATCAATTTCAAACAAAAAACTATGATACAGTTAAAATGCTTTGGGTGCGCTCATTTTCAGTAATATATAATCCTTCACTAGCCGTTAAAATTTTAAAAGCTTTAAAAGATGAAAATATAAAAGCCGAATTATGTATGATTGGTCCAGAAAAAGATGGTAGTATGAAAACCGTTAAAAGTTTAGCACAAAAACTACAAGTTGAGGTTGAGTTTCCAGGACGGTTAACAAAAAAACAATGGCATAAAAAAGCACAAGATTTTAATATTTTTATAAATACAACAAATATTGATAATACTCCCGTAAGCGTTATTGAAGCCATGGCTTTAGGTTTGCCAGTGATATCAACACATGTAGGGGGAATGCCTTTTTTAATAAAAAATAATATAGATGGGGTATTAGTAAAGGCAAATAGCGTAGATGCCTTTGTTTTGGCTATTAAAAAAATGATGATTAATAAAGATAATACCTACAAAATTGCTAATAATGCAAAGAGAAGGGCGGAAGATTACGATTGGGATAAAGTTAGGCTAAAATGGTGCAATCTGTTAAGATGATTAAGTCTGGTTTGCTATACTTTTATATCTTTACAGCACCCTAATTTACTTAAAAATGTCCAAATTTAGTATCCATTTTAATATTTCGGAGCGCAAGGTGCTTTTGAAGGTATTAGATATTTTATCTGTATTATTGGTTTTATATGGCGTTAGCCATATTTTCGAATTTAATTATTTTGTAATAAATAGAGCAAACTGGAAAGGCATAGTTATACTCGTTATTTATTTAGCTTTATTTGGAGCTATTTTTGAACTTTACGACTTGCAAAAGGCGAGTAAAATTGATAAAACCTTTGCAAATATTGTGCTTACGGTTTCTACGACCGTATTGTTTTATTTATTAACCCCTTTTTATTCGCCATTTTTACCCGATAACCGTTTGCAAATTCTATATTTTTACGGGTCTATATTATTAGGCTTATTTATCTGGCGGTGGATGTATATTAGCTTTATTGCCTCACCCAGGTTTTATAAAAAAGCTTTAGTTGTTGGGGAGTTTTCTAACATAAAAGCGGTTGTTGCAGAATTTAAAACTTCCGATCCAAATTATCATATTGTTGGGTTTGTAAACACAGAAATAGATCGAGACAACGGTATAAAATTTGACGGTTTAAAAGAATTTAATCCAAAGGATATTTGTCAGGTTGTTGAAGAAGAAAAAATATCAGAAATTGTTATAGCAAGTTATCACCCAGAAGCTATTACCGTTGAAATTTATCGTGATTTAATTACTTTGTTGGAAAGCGGTTTCCCTATTAAAGAGTACACCCAAATTTATGAGGAAATGACCCAAAGTGTGCCCGTACAATTTATAGGAAAAGATTTTTATAAGTACTTTCCGTTTAGTAGAAATAACCAAAATAAGTTGTATTTGTTTTTTAGACGCCTGTTCGATATCATTATTTCAGTAATTGGCATTATTGGGGGAGGCATTCTGTTGCCTTTAATTTTAATAGGGAATATAATAGGGAACCGAGGTAAACTATTTTACAAGCAAGAACGCGTAGGTAAAAATGGAAGGTTATTTCAAATGATAAAATTTAGAAGCATGATTAAAAATGCAGAAAAAGATAGAGCCGTTTGGGCAGAAAAAAATGATGTTAGAATAACACCATTTGGGCGGTTTTTACGCTATTCAAGGTTAGATGAAATACCACAATTTATCAATATTTTAAAAGGCGAAATGAGCTTGATTGGGCCACGACCAGAACGCCCTCCTTTTGTAAAAGAGCTGTCTGCACTAATACCTTTTTATGAAACAAGACACATGGTAAAACCAGGGCTTACCGGTTGGGCACAGGTAAAAATGAAATATGGAAATTCTACCGACGATAGTTTATTAAAACTACAGTACGATTTGTTTTATATTAAATATCGTAGCTTTTTTTTAGATTTTAATATTGTAGTAAAAACAATAAGTACCATTATTTTTTTTAGAGGACAGTAGGCTTAAAAGCTTTTAAAAAAGGAGGTTTTAGTTATAATGTTTTATCAAGAATATATATCGGATAAATAGCGCTATTAAAAGCGGGATGAGTCCAATAGCAAAAACTTGAACACCAATAATCCAATGCAAGGTAAGTAAGCATAGCATAATGACTAAAAGTTTTAAATATTTACCAAACCAAGCACTTGGCGTATCTTTAAAAAATTGCCCAATTACAAAAATATTTAGAACAAACGCCCAGAGGAGATTGTAATTTTGGTGTGTTCCCGTGTGGTCTGTAGCAAACCAAAGTAGTAAAATAATAATACCGATAACGCCGGTAATAACAGATAAACTTACATCTAACCAGTTGCTTCGGGTTTGGTTTTTATAGTCTTTATAAGTGATGAAAATAATAAAGCATCCTATAAGTCCTATTATAAATAACGGACTCGCTAAAAATGAATTAGAAACGAATTTGTCTTTTTTTTTGAATAAAACCTGGCTTTGCAATACTAACGGTGTCTCTCCATTATTTATAGTGGCTACTTCAAAGAATTTATAAATATTTTCGGGTAGAAACATGTGCTCTTCAGGCGTTGCTTGTCTATCAATTACGGAGCCTAAAGCCAAATCGATACCAAAACTCCCCCAAGAATTTTTGTTTACATTTCCATAAATTAAAGTTCGAAATGTAGCATCTTCAAAATCTTTTGGTTTATTAAATGTAAGCGTGTTGTTTACAGCTATATTGGTAACATCTTTTATTCTAGTGGCGCAATTATCAAAAAAGAACTCGTATAAATAGCGTCTGTTTTCGGGTTTATAATTATTAATTAGAAAATCGTAAAGCTTTTGTTTTTCAGTTTGAGATAAATTTAAAACTTGCGATTTTATAGTGCGATTATAGTAAACGTAAACTTGATAAAATCTATTAAATTCTGTTTTACTAATTAAATAATCTAATTTGCCTTGAGCGAATTTTAAATAGAAATTAGGCGAATCAAAATCGTATTCACCATAGCCATAAACTACATCTAATCCTTTCGAAGTATCTTTTATTCTGAAGGCACTATGTCCAAAAGCATCATTTAATTCAGTTCCGGGACCAACGGTAAGCACGCTAATTTCAGCAGTATTCGATAGTAGGTTTTCTTGTGCTTGTATAAATTCAAATGAAAATATTAGAAGCAGTAAAAAGCATATTTTTTTCATGAATATTGAATATTATCTAAAGACGCTTAAGTCTACTTTTAATGAAAATACATTAGAATATAATGCCACACTTTGGTCGCCAATATCGGTAAAAGCATAATCTATTTGGATGCCACGGTATTTAAAACCAACACCAAAACTAGGCTGAAAGCTTAATTGTTCTGTATTATCAATTTGTAACTCATTTTGAAAATTTCCCATGCCACCACGTAAATACACCATGTCGATATACCCAAATTCAAAACCTAAAGCAGGGTTTATACTCGCCACCGATGTGGATATAATATCGTTGTTTTCAGCAAACCTGATATTCAAATTAACGGCAGTTAATAGGGTATAATCATAGTGGAAATCAATAAGTTTTGAAATTCCTATTTGTAATTTAGGAATGGTGATTTCGGTAGTTTCAGGAAGTTCTTGGTTTTGTCCTTCAACGGCATCTTGTACCGTTGCAAATTCTTCTTCATCTATAGCCCAAGCATTAAATGTGGTAGTAATATCGCGAGCCATAATTCCGAATTTCCAATTATTATTGGTTTCAAATTGCATTCCTACATCGAAACCAAAACCCCAAGACGATGCAAATTCACCAATAACTCGGCGAATAACTTTGGCATTTACGCCGTAATTTAAACCTTGTACTGGTAAGGCATGTGCGTATGAAAAGGTTAAACCATAATCGGCGGTAGAGAACAAACTTATTCTGTCGTAATTAATATTGCCTTGTGCATCAATAAGCTGCGTGGTGTTTAAAATATCGTCTACCGCAAAGCGAATTAGCGAGATGCCAATAGCACTTCTATCATCCAAAGGCATAGCAAAAGCGGCATAATCGTAATTTGCAATATTAGCAAAGTAGCTCGAGTGCATTAAGGACAGTTGATTGTCTTCTAATTTTAAAAGCCCTGCAGGATTCCAATAACCGGAATTAACATCGGAAGTTTGAGCCGTTACAGCGCCACTCATACCTAAAGCTGCTGCATCTACACCAATATTCATAAATTCATTGGAGTATTTTCTAACCGTTTGGCTAAATACTGACATACTAAGGGTGAAAAATAAAAAGCTAAGAAATGGTTTCAATCGATTTTTTTTTACAAAGATGCACATTATACCCATTTAATCATAAAATTAAAATTGAAACTTCAACTTATTTAAGTTTATAAACTTGAAATTATTAGAGATATTGTTTTAGACGAAAATTGTTTGCTATTTTTACAACTTTAAATAATTTTATATGAAAAGGCACATTCCAAACGCGATTACACTTTTAAATTTACTGAGTGGTTGTATTGCTGTAATTTTAGCTGTAAATAACGATTTTGTTGCCGCAGCTTTATTTGTGTTTTTAGGTATATTTTTCGATTTTTTTGATGGTTTTGCTGCTAGGAAATTAAAGGTCTCTAGTCCGTTGGGTTTACAGTTAGATTCTTTGGCCGATATGGTAACTAGTGGTTTGGTTCCGGGTGTTATTATGTACAAATTGTTACTTATGGCCACGGGTGGTTTTGAAACTTATACCGAAGCTTCTCATTGGCAAGAACATTCAAATTGGATGGACACAAAGTTAGAAATTTTGCCGTTAATGGGGTTGTTAATTACTTTAGCATCGGCATATAGATTAGCAAAATTTAATATAGATGAAGATCAGCAAACTTATTTTAAAGGCTTGCCAACACCAGCTAATGCTTTATTGATACTGTCGTTGCCTCTTATTATTGAATTTCAAAATAGTGATGTTATAAATGCTATTATTTTAAATCCATGGTTTTTAATAATACTCACTTTGGTAAGCTGTTATATATTAAACGCTAACATAAAACTATTCGCATTAAAATTTAAAAATTATGGTTTTAGCGATAATGTTATGCGCTATGTTTTTATAATTTTATGCGTTGTGCTTTTAATCGTTTTACAGTTTGCAGCAATACCATTAATCATATTATTATATATAGGCATGTCTGTTTTAGATAATGTGATTCCAAAAAAACAATAATTTAAAGAAATATTATGGCCTCAGGATTTTTTGCGTTATTCGATGATATTGCTGCACTCATGGACGATGTAGTGGTAATGAGTAAAATTACCACCAAGAAAACGGCTGGGATTTTAGGAGACGATTTGGCTGTAAATGCTGAAAAAGCGACTGGGTTTGTGTCTTCTAGAGAATTGCCCGTATTATGGGCTATTACAAAAGGATCGTTTTTAAATAAACTCATTATTTTGCCCATTGCTTTTTTACTCAGTTACTTTTTGCCTTGGGTTGTGACTTTAATTTTAGTTTTAGGAGGTGTTTATTTAGCTTATGAAGGTGTAGAAAAAATAGTTGAATATTTTTTTCCACATGAGCTTGAAGTTAAAAGTGTTATAGAGGCACCACTTTCAGAAGAAGCCCTTTTATTAAAGGAAAAAACAAAGGTGAAATCGGCTATATTTACCGATTTTATTTTATCCATAGAAATTGTTATTATTGCTTTAGGAACCGTAGTTGGAAAGCCGCTTTTGTTTCAGGTATTAGTCGTGTCTATTGTGGCTATTATTGCCACTATTGGCGTGTACGGTATTGTGGCTTTAATTGTTAGAATGGATGATATGGGCTATCGTTTAATAAAAAGCAGTAAGGACGGAAAGGGGTTTTTAGCAAGTATAGGTCATGTTTTGGTAAAAGCGCTTCCAATTATTATCAAGAGTTTGTCTGTTATAGGAACTATTGCGCTCATATTAGTTGCGGGTGGTATTTTTACGCACAATATTGAGTTTTTGCATCACTATTTAGAGACATTAGAATCCATTCCTGCATTTGTAAAAGATGCGGTTATTGGTTTAGGAGTTGGCTTAGTAGTTTTGTTACTAGTGAAATTATTTGGAGCTATTTTAAAAGCATTTAAGAAATAATGGGGTAATAACACAAAAAAACTACATGTTTTATGGTATCTTTTTGGTTATTAGTTAAATAGGTTGTGTTGTTTTTGAAAAAATGAGTATATTACGGATTTGTAAGAATTTAAAACTTTATTATGAAGCATCTAAAAATATTATTTCCACTATTTTCTTTTTTATTGTTTAGTAGTACACTTTTTAGCCAAATAAAACCTGTAAAAAAGGAGTTGAAGGTTAATAAAATTGTAAAAACAGATATTAAATTGCGTTCTTTTACCATAAATAATAGCGCATTAAAAGTGGATAATATAGAAGGGATGACTGTTTCTGAAATAAGTGGTTTAAGTATTCCTAAATTAGAGCCTATAGCTTTGGAGGTTTTAAATTCTTTAAATACACCGGAGTCTGAGGTTATAGATTCTACTTCTGAAAAAAACTCATGGGAAATTACTCCAGGACAATTAATTGATGATGATTTAACTTTTGTTTCGTTAGATGGGAAGTATATTTATGATACCTCTTTTGAGTTATTACCTAAATCTTATCAATATGATCATAATGCTGTTTTATCAGGTAATCTTAGTTGTAGTTTTAAATCAGTAACAGACGATTTGTATTTGCTAGAAATTCGAATAAATACTATAAACACAAATTATAGAATGAGAGCGTTAAAAACTGTTTATGTTGGTATATCTGGACAATATCAGGAGCATGAAATAGTGGATGATAAAGTGATTATTGTTTTTAGTGCACCTAGAAGTATTACGCGTATTGATATAAAACAAGCTATTCCTTATACTTACGATTTAGTAACGAAATTATCATGTGTTGATCGCGTTACATCCATTAAAATTAGAAATATTACAGAATAGAATTAATTATTATTCTCTAATATTTTTTTTACGTAACTCGAAGTTTTGGCCTAAATATACTTTACGTACCATCTCGTCATTAGCTAATTCTTCGGGTTCTCCTGCTTTTAAAATACTGCCTTCAAACATTAAATAGGTTCGGTCGGTAATAGCAAGGGTTTCTTGTACGTTATGGTCTGTTATTAAGATGCCGATATTCTTTTTAGTTAGTTGGGCAACAATACGTTGGATATCTTCTACGGCTACGGGATCTACTCCCGCAAAAGGTTCATCTAACAAAATAAAACTCGGGTCGGTTGCCAAGGCCCGTGCAATTTCTGTTCTACGGCGTTCTCCACCCGATAATAAATCGCCACGAGATTTTCTAATGTGGCCTAAACCAAACTCTTCAATAAGCGATTCCATTTTATGCATTTGTTCCTTTTTACTTAGTTTAGTAAGTTGGAGCACGCTTAAAATATTATCTTCAATACTTAATTTTCTAAAAACCGATGCTTCTTGTGCTAAATAACCAATGCCATTTTGTGCACGTTTGTACATAGGGTAGTTGGTGATTTCTTGGTTATCAAGAAAAATGTGTCCGCCATTGGGTTTTACTAAACCAACAATCATGTAAAACGAGGTGGTTTTTCCAGCACCATTGGGGCCTAATAATCCAACAATTTCACCTTGATTTACTTTTAGGGAAACATCTTTTACCACTTTGCGTCCGCTGTAGGACTTCATTAAATTTTCGGCTTTTAAAATCATATCTTTGTAATGAAGGTTAAAAATAGTGAAATCATATACACTTTTTTAACAGTTGTTGGTTTTTTATGTTTTTATTGGGTTTTATGGTTGGCTTCCAGCTCGTCCCAAAATTCATACGCTCGGCGTAAATGCGGAATAACAATCGTGCCGCCTACTAAGGTTGCAATACTTAAAGCTTCTACAACTTCGTCTTTTTTTAATCCTATTTTATAGCTGGTTTCTAAATGGTATTTTATACAATCGTCGCAGCGTAAAACAGCCGAAGCTACCAAGCCAAGTAATTCTTTGGTTTTTACATCTAGAGCACCTTCCGCGTAAGCGTTAGTGTCTAAATTAAAAATGCGTTTTATAATTTTGTTGTTATCGGCTAAAATTTTATCGTTCATTTTAGCACGGTAATCGTTGAAAGCTTTAACGGACTCTGACATCTTTTTTCTCTTTTCGTTTTTGATTTCTAACTACTATTTTAGAAATAGTAATACTTATTTGATATAAAATTAGAATGGGGATAGCTACAATAACTTGACTTGCAATATCTGGCGGCGTAATGACCGCCGATAAAATAAGGACAATTACCATGGCATATTTTCTGTATTTTTTTAGAACTTCGGGAGTTACCAAACCTACTTTTGTTAAAAAATAGATAATTATGGGGAGTTCGAAAATTAAGCCCGAAGCCAATGCCGAAGCTCGTACTAAGGCAATGTAGGAGCTAATGTCTATTTGGTTATCTACCATGGTAGAAATACTGTAATTTGCTAAAAAGTTAATGGATAGCGGGGTGATGATGTAGTAACCAAATAGCACGCCTATAAAAAACAGAATAGAACAGATAATGATGAAGCCACGAGAATGTTTGCGCTCATTGCTATGTAATCCTGGACTAATAAAGCTCCATAGTTGGTAAATAACATAGGGGAATGAAATTACAAAACCAGCCAAAATAGCCGTCCAAATATCGGCAGAAAATTGCCCCGCCATGGTTCTGTTTTGTAGTATTAGTGGAATTTTGTCGGCACAAAATGTGGTGTCTACTTCTAAAAACTGAGCCACCTTACATAAAAAATCGTAAGTTGGAAAATCCATGTGTAGTGGCGCAAAAATAATTTGATCGAAAATAAAACGACTAAAAATGTATGCTAATGTTGCTACTATCATTACCGCCGAACAAATTCTAATTAAGTGCCAGCGTAAATCTTCAAGATGGTCTAGAAAAGACATCTCGTTAATATCTTTCTTTGCCATTATATAATACCTTCTTTTATTAAATCGTGAATGTGTACTACGCCTGCATATTTGCCGTTTTCTTCAACTAAAAGTTGCGAAATATCGTTAGCTTCCATTAGCTCTAAAGCATCTATAGCCATAGCGTTTGCTTCTATACGTTTTGGGTTTGCACCCATAATGTCGCTAGCGGTAAGTTTAGAGAAATCGTCAACTTTGGTTAACATTCTACGTAAATCACCATCGGTAATAATGCCTATAATTTTGTGGTTATCAACTACAGCTGTAACACCTAGCATTTTTTTTGTAATTTCTACTATAACTTCTTTAATGGTAGCTGTACTTTTTACCGCAGGTTTTTCGTTGGTAGAAGAAATATCTTGAACCTTTAAATATAGTTTTTTGCCTAAAGCTCCACCAGGATGGTACTTGGCAAAATCGGTGCTAGAAAAGCCTCGTAAGTTTAACAAGCAAACCGCAAGAGCGTCTCCAATAACCAGTTGAGCTGTAGTGCTTGTTGTTGGCGCCAAGTTATTTGGGCAAGCTTCTTTTTCAACATAGGCATTTAAAACATAATCGGCATGTTCCGCTAAGAACGAATTGGTGTTGCCTGTAATGGCTATCATTTTATTGTTAGCCCGTTTTATTAAAGGGATAATCACTTTTATCTCCGGAGTATTTCCACTTTTAGATAAACAAATAACAACATCGTCTTTTAAAATTAAGCCCAAATCACCATGGATAGCATCGGCAGCATGCATAAAAATAGCGGGGGTTCCTGTAGAGTTTAAGGTTGCTACAATTTTATTTCCAATAATAGCGCTTTTACCTATGCCAGTAATAATTACACGTCCTTTAGATTTGTAAATAAGTTGTACCGCTGCAGAAAAATCATCTGTGACTAAACTAGACAAATTTAAAATGGCTTTACTTTCCATTTCAATAGTTTGCCTTGCGGTTTTAATAATAGAATTTTCTTTACTCAAAATTTATTATTTTTTTATAGGTTAACCATTAAAGATTTTATTATCTTTAAACTTGATAACCAAATTTAATTTTATTTTGACTTATACTTTTCGTTGCAAAACTAACGAAAAAAAGAATGAGACACTCTAAATACGGAATGAAATTGACTGCAATTAACAGTCTTCGTACATGGGCATTCTAAGTAAGTGAAAAGTAATTTATACCATTCATGTTGACAATAAAAAACGAGATTCATAGTGCCTTAAAAAAATATTTTGGATTTAATCAATTCAAAGGCCTACAAGAAGATGTAGTAACAAGTATTATTTCTGGAAATCATACATTTGTGATTATGCCTACCGGAGGCGGTAAATCTTTATGTTATCAATTACCGGCGTTAATGAAAGAAGGTACAGCCATTGTGGTGTCTCCTTTAATAGCATTAATGAAAAATCAGGTCGATGCCATTCGTGGGATTTCTAACGATGAAGGTGTGGCACACGTGCTAAATTCATCTTTAAACAAAACCGAAGTTAAGCGAGTAAAAGAAGATATTATTAACGGGGTAACCAAACTGTTATATGTTGCTCCCGAGTCGTTGACAAAAGAAGAAAATGTTGAGTTTTTGCGTACGGTAAAAATATCATTTATGGCCGTTGATGAGGCGCATTGTATAAGTGAATGGGGACATGATTTTAGACCAGAATATCGTAATTTAAGACATATTATTGGGCGTATAGGTGATAATATTCCAATAATTGGTTTAACGGCAACCGCGACACCAAAAGTTCAAGAAGATATTATTAAAAATTTAGGTATTTCTGGGGCAACCACTTTTAAAGCTTCGTTTAATAGACCTAATTTATATTATGAAGTACGTCCAAAAACTAAAAATGTAGATGCCGATATTATTCGGTTTGTAAAACAAAATGAAGGCAAATCGGGTATTATATATTGTTTAAGTCGTAAACGTGTAGAGGAATTAGCCCAAGTATTACAAGTTAATGGTGTAAATGCATTGCCTTATCATGCCGGTTTAGATGCTAAAACAAGATCTAAACATCAAGACCTATTTTTAATGGAAGATTGTGATGTTATTGTGGCAACTATAGCTTTCGGGATGGGAATAGATAAGCCAGATGTACGGTTTGTAATTCATCACGATATTCCAAAAAGTATCGAAAGTTATTACCAAGAAACCGGTCGTGCAGGTCGCGATGGCGGAGAGGGTCATTGCTTAGCATACTACGCTTATAAGGATATTGAAAAGTTAGAAAAATTTATGTCGGGTAAACCCGTAGCCGAACAGGAAATTGGGCATGCTTTGCTTCAAGAAGTAGTTGCTTTTGCGGAAACATCTATTTCGCGGCGTAAGTTTATTCTACATTATTTTGGTGAAGAATTTGATACGGAAACTGGAGAAGGCGGTGATATGGATGATAATGTTAGGCATCCAAAAAAGAAAGTTGAAGCTAAGGATGATGTGAAATTATTACTTGAAATTATATCCAAAACTAATGAAAAGTATAAGTCTAAAGATTTAGTAAATGTATTAACAGGTAAAGAAAATGCCTTAATAAATTCTCACAAAACAAACGAACAAGAGTTTTTTGGCAAAGGAAAACATAAGGATAATAAGTATTGGATGGCACTATTACGTCAGGTGTTAGTTTTCGGTTTCCTTAAAAAGGATATCGAAACCTATGGTGTCATAAATATAAAAGATTCTGGAAAGGCGTTTATGGAAAACCCAGTATCATTTATGATGACGGAAGATCATATTTTTGATGGAACACAAGAAGATGGCTCTGTAATTACAGCAGCCAAAGGAGCAAATGCCGTTGCCGATGCTGCTTTAATGCGCATGCTTAAAGATTTACGAAAAAAGAATGCCAAAAAATTAGGTGTGCCACCATTTGTCGTATTTCAAGATCCATCGCTCGAAGATATGGCGTTAAAATATCCGGTAACTATTGCCGAACTTGGTAATGTACACGGTGTTGGAGATGGGAAAGCTAAAAAATACGGAAAAGATTTTGTAGCACTTATTGCTCAATATGTAGAGGATAATGATATTACACGTCCAGATGATTTGGTTGTGAAATCGACGGGGACAAATTCGACCAATAAACTCTATATTATTCAAAATGTCGATAGGAAATTACCGTTAGATGATATTGCATCGTCTAAAGGCATGTCTATGGAAGATTTTATAAAAGAAATGGAGGCTATTGTGTATTCTGGAACCAAATTGAACATCGATTATTGGATAGATGATATTTTAGATGAAGATCAGCAGGAAGAGATACACGATTATTTTATGGAATCTGAAAGCGATAATATAGACGAGGCGATAGAAGAGTTTGATGGTGATTATGACGATGAAGAGCTACGGTTATACCGTATCAAATTTATAAGTGAAGTTGCTAATTAATATAGCCTTTTTATAGAATTGCATTTTTGGTTTTAAAAGCTTCATATTTTCTATGTAACCGAAAAAACAAAGCACAAGATTCTTAACTACAAACTTACTTCCTTATATTTGCACTTTCTTAAAAATAACAATGATGCAAGACGGATTATACGCAAAATTTAACACCACTAAAGGAGAAATTCTAGTTGGTTTAGAGTACAAAAAAACACCAGGAACAGTAGGGCATTTTGTAGCTTTAGCTGAAGGAAACCTTGAAAACAAAGTAAAACCACAAGGAACACCTTATTACGATGGATTAAAATTCCACCGAGTTATTGAAGATTTCATGATTCAAGGGGGATGTCCACAAGGAACAGGAGCAGGAAACCCAGGTTATAAATTTGATGATGAATTTCATCCAGATTTAAAACACGACGGACCAGGCGTATTATCTATGGCCAATGCAGGACCAGGAACCAATGGAAGTCAGTTTTTTATTACCCATGTTGAAACAGCTTGGTTAGATGGTAAACATACCGTTTTTGGAAAAGTGGTTGAAGGACAAGATGTGGTAAATACTATTGCTCAAGGAGACTTAATAGATCGTTTAGAAATTATTAGAGTTGGTGCAGAAGCAGAAGCTTTTAATGCGGTAGAATCTTTTAGAACTTTTGAAGGATCTCGTGCAAAACGAGAAGCAGAAGCTAAGGCGGCAGCCGAAGCAGAACTGGATAAATTAGCATCTGGATTTAATAAAACTGAAAGTGGTTTACGTTACCAAATTTTACAAGAAGGTAATGGAGTAAAAGCTGAAAAAGGTAAAACGGTTTCTGTTCATTATAAAGGACAATTATCTGATGGTACAGTTTTCGATTCTTCATACAAACGTAATGCTCCAATCGATTTTGCTATTGGCGTAGGACAAGTTATTCCAGGATGGGATGAAGGTATTGGCTTATTAAAAGTTGGAGATAAAGCCCGTTTAGTAATTCCTAGTCATTTAGGATACGGAAGCGCTGGTGCTGGTGGAGTAATTCCTCCAAATGCAACTTTAATTTTCGATGTAGAACTTATGGCTGTAAAGTAAGCAGAGAACAACTTTTTTTGAAAAAAAAAGTTAGTGAATCGCTTATGCCGAGTGAAACTTCAATATTTAGAATATATCATGGAAAAGCACCTCTTATAGAGGTGTTTTTTCTTTTAATCGTTTTCTTAATACCAACAAACTGGTGATGTTTTTAATTTATCGAATTTATTCTTCCCAAAGTACTTTAAAATATACTTTTGCAACATGAATAGTATAGTTGAAACAAGTTTTTATCCTCAAGTGTTAAAGGAGTTTAATTATCCGTTTGGAAATGTTTTTATTTTCGACAAATTTGTTCTTTCTGAAATTGACGAAGGTATCGATTTTGGTTGGGATAATGGACGAACTATTATACAGGATGTTTTTGGTTTTCTTGGAACATCCAATGGTGCGACTGTTAATTTTATTTCTAATAGGGTAAATTCATATTCTGTTATAGCCACCGATTGGATAAAATTTTTTAATAATAATTATCTCTTAAAATCTTATATTGTGGTGTTTGATAAATCTAGATTTTCTAATTTGGAGATAGAAAAATTGTTTTTTAAAGGGAATATAAAACATTTTACAGCGTTAGATATAGCTGTTAATTTTGTCGAAAATGATATGGTAGAAATGATCTAGTATTGTTTTATATTTGTTTCCATGACAGATAAAGAACTTCAAAAACTTAAATACCCCATAGGTCAATTTATTTGTCCAGAAAAAATTACTTTACAACATCTTGAAAGTTGGATTTCAATATTAGAACACTTCCCTGATAGATTAAATCATTTAGTAAAAGGATTAACAAACCAGCAGCTAGATACTCCATACCGACCAGAAGGTTGGACTATTAGGCAGGTGGTTCATCATTTATCCGATAGTCACCACCACAGTTACACCCGTTTTAAATGGGCTTTAACAGAAGATAAGCCTGTAATAAAAGCTTATTTTGAAGAACGTTGGGCAGAATTAATAGACTCCAAATCGGCACCGATAGCTATGTCTTTAGCACATTTACGTGCCATTCATTTTAAATTAGTGTATTTACTAAAAACCTTATCGGAAGAAGATTTACAAGTTTGTTTTATTCATCCGGAAACCCAAAGTGAAGTGCCGTTAAATTATAATATTGGCAACTATGCTTGGCATAGCAATCACCATTATGCTCATATTGAAAATCTAATGAAATTAAAAGGCTGGATTTAAAATGATAAGAAAAGCAACGCTTACCGATGCTAAGGCACTTTTAGAAATTTACAACTATTATGTTATAAATACCGTGGTTACTTTTGATGAAACCCCTATATCTTTAAGTGTTTTTAAAGAAAAAATAGCACTTATTTTAAAAGGTTACCCTTTTTTCGTCTATGAAGAACATAATGAAATTTTAGGCTTTGCCTACGGTAGTAAATTCAGACCAAAACCCGCTTATAATTACACTGTAGAATCTACGGTTTATGTTAAAAATGGAGCGCATGGCAAGCAAATAGGATCTAAATTATACGCCGAGTTAATAGCAGGTTTAAAGCAACAAAAATTTAAATCGGTTTTGGGCGTTTTAACCATACCAAACCCAGCGAGTGTTAAGCTGCATGAAAAGTTTGGGTTTACTCAAGTTGCCCTTCTAAAAGACGTTGGTTTTAAGTTTGACACTTGGCTAGATGTTGGTATTTTTCAATTGAAACTTAATTAAGCTTTTTTCCATTTAATACCACAACCTATGCTCGGTTTTTGTGGGCTATCATTATCTATATTACTAATTAAGCAATTTAATGCGTGGCGTAAATCTTTACCTGTAACGGGAATGTTATTGCCAGGTCGCGAATCGTCAAGTTGTCCTCTGTAAGTTAATTCAAGATTTGAATTGAATACATAAAAATCAGGGGTGCAAGCAGCATCGTAAGCTTTTGCCGTTGCTTGGCTTTCATCATATAAATAAGGGAAGGGGTAGCCTTCATTAAGGGCATGAATCTTCATTTTTTCAGGGCTGTCTTGCGGGTAATTAACACTATCGTTACTGGAAATAGCGATACAGGTAATACCTTTTTCAGAATAATCATTAGCCAGTCGAACCAATGCTTCATTTACATGAATTACAAATGGACAGTGGTTGCAAATAAACATAATAATAGTGCCAACTTCACCCTTTAAATCATTAAGGTTTAAAGTTGTTCCAGAAACCGTATCGGGTAATGAAAAATAAGGTGCTTTTGTTCCTAAAGGCAGCATATTTGATGGGGTTTGAGCCATAAATAAAATTTTTATGCTAAGTTCGCAATTTTTTGTATTTTTAAAAAATGAACGAACTAATAACTTTTGAAGATTTTTCTAAAGTCGATTTACGCATAGGAACCATAATCAAAGTGAACGATTTTCCTGAGGCTAGAAAACCAGCTTATCAATTAACTATCGATTTTGGGGATTTAGGCGTTAAAAAAACATCGGCACAAATAACTACACTTTACAGAAAAGACGATTTATTGGAAAAACAAATTGTGGCTGTTGTTAATTTTCCGAAGAAACAGATCGCCAAATTTATGAGTGAGTGCTTGGTTGTAGGCGCGGTAAAGGCTAAAGATGTTATGTTGTTAAACCCAGAGCACAAAGTGAAAAACGGAACTCCTGTTTTGTGATTTTAAGACGTTTTAACCGATGTGAACATTAATATTATATGTAGTGTGTTTGGTGCTGTTTAACTCGTATTACCGTTAACCATTGTAAATTTATTGACTCCCTATGTATGGGAGTTAAAAGTATGTTTGTGCTTGCTTTATTAACCACAAGGGCATAAAAAAAACCGTTACAATTTTATGTAACGGTTTTTTTTATTTAATCTATTAAATATCGTCAAAGTTAATATCCGTAAAACTTTCTGGAGTTTTTAAATCGGCTTCGGTAACTCGCGAACTATTATCTTCACTGGAATCATATTCTTTTTTGAAATCTTTTTGATGACGCTCACTAATCACTTCATCACCTTTTTCTTTTATGATATAATCGGTCATTTCGCTTAGAATATCTTTAAACTCAGTAAAATCTTCTTTATAAATATAAATTTTATGTTTTTTGTAATGAAAGGAGCCATCATCATTCGTGAATTTTTTACTTTCAGTAATTGTTAAATAATAATCTTCTGCTTTTGTTGCTCTTACATCAAAAAAATAAGTGCGTCTTCCTGCTCTCAATACTTTTGAAAAAATCTCCTCTTTCTCCATCATACCATTATTGTTCATAATTATATAGAAATTTGTTTTTTATTCTAGTGTTTCAAAAATCTAAAAAAAACCTAAGTAAACCAACATTTTAATGAGTTTCTTTTAAAAAAGTGAAATTTAATTACCGAAAGAATCGATTAATTTGTTGTAAGTGTTTTATTTTGAGGTTGTTTCGCTAAGTTGCTTTAAATATAAATGTTGATAATAGCCATCGATATCAATAAGGGTGTCGTGTGTGCCTTGCTGAACAATTTTACCATCTTCCAAAACTATTATTTTATCTGCGTTTTTAGCCGATGATACGCGGTGACTAACTATAATTGTGGTTTTTCCTTTGGTAAGTTTGTTTAAGTTTTTAAGGATTTTCTCTTCGGTTTCGGTGTCGACAGCCGATAAGCAATCATCGAAAAGTAATATTTTTGGTAGCTTTATAATAGCGCGGGCAATGGAAACTCGTTGTTTTTGTCCTCCGGAAAGGGTAATACCACGTTCGCCTAAAATGGTATCGTAGCCATTATTAAATTTCATAATGTTTTTATGAACTTGTGCGTTTTTCGCAGCTTGAATCACTTCGTCATCGGTAGCATCTTGTTTTCCGAATTTAATATTGTTTTTTAAACTATCGGAAAACAGGAAAGCTTCTTGTGGAACATAACCAATAGCGTCTCGTAAATTTGTTAAGTTTACTTGGTTAATTTCTTGTTTGTTAATGGTAATGCTTCCTTTATCTATATCGTAAAGGCGACCAATTAAGTCTAAAATGGTTGTTTTTCCAGATCCGGTTTTACCAATAATAGCAAGTGTTTCTCCTTCGGTGATATTAAAGCTAACATCATGTAAAGCTTGAATATTAGTGTCATCATAAGTAAAGGATACATTTTTAAACTCGATATCACCAGTGATTTCTGTTTCAGTTTTAACCGTGTTTTTAATTTCTGGTTCTGTTTGCAAAAATTCGTTAATTCGTTTTTGCGAGGCTTCTGCTTGTTGCACAATAGAGGTTACCCAACCTACAGTCGCTACGGGCCAAGTTAGTAAGTTTACATAAATTATAAATTCGGCAATGGTACCAATACTTTCAATTTCACCATTAATATATTGCATGCCACCAATGTAAATTACAATAAGGTTGCTAATGCCAATTAATAAAAGCATCATAGGGAAAAACCAGGCTTGTACTTGGGCTAAGCTAATTTGTTTTTCTTTGCTTTTTTTAGCCAGAATCGAGAAGTTTTCTGCCGTTTGTGGCTCAATGCCATAGGCTTTTATTACTGAAATTCCGCTAAAAGATTCCTGAGTAAAGGTGGAAAGTTTGGATAAATATTCTTGTACAATAGTGCTTCGTCTATGTATTTCTTTACTTAATTTATAAATAACAATGGATAGAATTGGCAAAGGAATAATGGTGTACATTGCTAACGACGGCGATTCCTTAAACATATAAATTAGGGCAATAACAAAAAGGGTTATTGTGTTTATACTGTACATTATGGCTGGGCCAGCATACATACGAACACGCCCAACATCTTCGCTAATCCGGTTCATTAAATCACCGGTTCTATTTTTTTTATAAAAATTTAAAGATAGTTTTTGGTACTGTTCGTAGATTTCATTTTTTAAATCGAATTCAATATATCGCGATACATTAATAATATATTGACGCATAAAAAAAGTAAGGATACCGCCAATAATAGCGGCACCAATAATGTATAGAATCGTTTCAAAAAGTTCCGCCTTAAAATCTTCAATAGGAATATTGCCGTTAAAATATTTTTCGATGACAATAAATATTTTTTTTACATAACGAGGTGTAAAAAGCAAAAATATTCGGGCTATTATAGTTATAAAAATCCCGATTAAAAGGTTAGTTTTATATTTTAGAAAGTACTTATTTAAATGTTGTAATTCTTTCATTTATTTTAAAGGAAATAAGTGGCAAATATACGGTATTCATTGTAATTTATAATGTCGATATATTATAAGCAATTGTTAAATATAGTCTAAAGGGTTTCCAAATAATAAAGTGTTTAAAATCTGTTTTTATTTAAATATAGTGTTATTTTTGCCGAAGGAAAGCAATAAAAAATTTTCAACCTAAAAGAAGTTCTTTGTAATGATGTTAAATAGAAGACATATTCGTGTAAAAGTAATGCAAACCCTATATGCCTTTAAAGGTAGTGAAAGCGATGATTTTAGTAAAGATCAAAAATTTCTGCTGTACAGTATAGATAATATGTATAATCTTTATCTGTTACTTATTTCACTAATTATAGAAGTGCAAAAAAAAGCCGAAAGTAATTTAGAGAAAAAACAAAATAAACATCTTGCAACTAAGGAAGATAAAGATCCCAACCGGAAGTTTGTTAATAATGAAGTGTTTCAGGTATTATTGAATAGCACCGATTTAAAAGACAAATTGGAACTCTACAATATAAAAGATTGGGAACTAGATGGAGAGTATGTCGATGTTGTTTTTAAAGCCATTACTACTAGTGAGTTGTATGAAGACTATATGAAAACTAACACCTCTAGTTTTAAAGAAGATAGAGAGTTTTTAGTAGATGTTTTTAAAGAAATTATTGCGCCAAACGACAAACTTTACGAATATTTAGAAGATAAAAATTTAACATGGTTGGACGATTTGCCGACGGTAAATACCACCATTTTAAAGTTACTTAGAAAGGTGAAGCCTTCATCTATAGAAAATCATTTTACACCAAAATTATATAAGGATTTAGAAGATAAACAATTTGCTATCGATTTGTTTAGAAAAACCTTGTTGAATAGAACAGCCATAAATAAGGAGATAGCATTGAAAACAAAAAACTGGGATTCAGATCGTATTGCTAATGTAGATTATGTGCTATTGCAAATGGCTATTTGTGAAGTAAAGAACTTTCCTTCTATTCCAGCAAAAGTGACTATTAATGAGTATTTGGAAATTGCAAAAGAATATTCTACACCAAAAAGTAGTGTGTTTATTAATGGTATTTTGGATAAGTTAGTGAAAGAATATACCGAAGCAGGAGCCTTAAACAAAATTGGCCGCGGATTGCTGTAGGTTAATTTATGTTAAGAGTGTTTTAAAAATTTAAAAACCATTAAATAATTACTATTTTTACAACTTCAATTTAAAATTATTAAAAATGAGAAAAATACTTTTAGGATTAGGTGCCTTATGCTTGTTAGCATTAACATCATGTAAAGATAACAATGCCGCTAAAAAAATTGAAGAAGCTAATGTTGCAGCAGCAGCAGAAAGAGATGCAAAAGCCTCTAAATTTCCTGTAATTGAATTTGAAGAAACAATTCATGATTTTGGCGAAATTGAAGCAAAAAAATCTGTTGAAACCGTTTTTAAATATAAAAATGTTGGAGAAGCGCCTTTGGTTATTACACACATAGCAACGTCTTGCGGGTGTACAGTACCGGAAAATTGGTCTAGAGAACCATTGCCTGTTGGTGAAACGGCCGAATTTACCGTTAAATATAATGGTAGCGGTTCTGGTAAAATATCTAAAAGCTTAACCCTTACAGCAAATACAGAAAAAGGGAAAGAAGTGGTTAAAATTACGGCAATTGTTAAAACAGATTCTAATGCGCCAGCATAAGTTTATATAAATCAACGGTTTTAAGTATTTGCAATAAGTTTAGCATACAACCCGACCACGAAGGTCTTAATAACGATTAATTAAAATATAATGGGAGAAGGAATTGGTAGTTTATTACCGTTTGTATTAATGTTTGTAGTTGTGTATTTCTTTATGATTGCACCACAAATGAAACGAGCAAAAAAGGAAAAAAAGTTTATAGCCGAATTAAAACGCGGTGATAGAGTAATCACTAAAAGTGGTTTACATGGTAAAATTTTTGAAATCAATGAAAAAGATGATAGCTGTGTTATAGAAACCATGTCTGGGAAATTAAAATATGAGCGTTCAGCACTTTCTTCGGAAATGAGTGCGAAGCTTAATGCGCCAGCTGTTGATAAAAAATAAATAGTAACGTTTTTATAACGTGAAATAAAGCAAAAAAAGAACCTATTTGGGTTCTTTTTTTTTGCTCTATACTGAATATATTAATGTCTTATTCTTTATTATAAGCAAACTAATACCAGCGTTTTTTCTTCTTTTTAGAAGCTACACTTTTACGACCCTTTTTGTGTTTGCTTCCCGTTTTTTTCGATTTATGTACTATAGGTTTTGCTTTTGGATCTAAAGGGTAAGGATGCTCATCGATAATATCTATCTGCATTTGTATAAGCTGTTGTATGGCTAATATGTAGCTTTTTTCATCTGCGGAGCACAAGGAATATGCCATCCCTGTTTTTCCTGCTCTGGCGGTTCTTCCAATACGGTGTACATAAGTTTCGGGTATGTTAGGGATGTCAAAGTTTACTACGGCGTCCAAATCGCTAATATCAATACCTCGTGCAGCAACATCGGTGGCAATAAGAATATTAACCTCGCCATTTTTAAAGCGAAGTAAAGCATCTTGGCGTGTCGTTTGGCTTTTATCACCATGAATACTATCCACTTTATAGCCATTTTTTGTTAAGGTTTTTTCAAGCTTATCGACACCAAATTTAGTACGTCTAAAAATAATAATATGACCTTTTATGGTATTTCTAAGTAAATGTAATCCCAATTCTATTTTACTTTGTTTAGGTACAAAATATAATAATTGATTAACGTTTTTGGATGTTGAAGAGTTTTGGGCCACTTCAACACGTTCAGGTTCGTTTAATATGGTATTTGCTAATTGCTCTACTTTATATGGAATCGTTGCCGAAAACAATAAAATTTGTTTTTCGCTAGTACATAAACGTTCTACTTTTTTAACATCGTCAATAAATCCCATATCGAGCATTAAATCGGCTTCATCCAAAACAAGGGTTTCTACGTAATCTAAATTTAACGCATCTTGTTTATGTAAATCGAGTAAACGTCCCGGGGTAGCAATTAAAATATCGACACCTTTTTTTAATATCTCTTTTTGAGGTTCAATAGCTGTACCACCAAAAATAACAGAAGTTGTTAAATTGGTATACGTACTATAGCGTTTAAAATTATTCTCAATTTGAATCGCTAATTCACGTGTTGGGCTAATAATTAAAGCCTTAATTTTTTTTCCTTTTTTGGGAGCATCTTGGTTATTAAACAAACGCTGTAAAATAGGTAGCGCAAAAGCTGCCGTTTTTCCTGTGCCAGTTTGTGCCGAAACAATAATATCTTTTCCGTTTAAAACTAATGGAATGGTTTTTTCTTGAACCAAAGTCGGATTATCGTAACCGGCTTCGGCTACGGCTCTTAATATTGGGCGATTTAATTGTAAGTCTTTAAATGACATGTATAATAATTTACTGCAAAGATACTATAAACCACTTCAGCTTATTTTAAATACGTTGCTAATTTGTTTCTTTTTTTCTTCGGAAGCGCTTCGTTTTTAATCGCTAATTTTAATAGGTTTTGGTCTTTGTTTTTAGTGTAAATTAAACGAAACATGTCTTGTACGGTTAAGGAATTTTTAGCTTCTTCTTGTAAAATCATAAGGTCTCCTGCTTTTACAAAACCTTCTTTTAAAACCCGAATGTAGCTTCCTGGAAATTCATGGTTTATAAAAGCTTTTAGTATATTTTGATTCTTAAATTTTACACCCAATTTAAAACAAGGTTCACGGGGTTGCGTAATCTGTACCAAAGCTTCTCCAATTTTGTAAATACTGCCGATATATATTTCCGATTCATCGAAATTAGAAATTGTTAAATTTTCACCAAACATGCCCCAGTTCCAATTTAAATTTGGATAGCGTTTTTTCCAATAGTCATAATGTTTTTCAGAAAAAATATAGCAAGCTTTAAATTCCCCACCGTGATATTTACGATCGGTAACCGTGTCTTTTGCTACATCGGTTTTTCCTAAGAAAATAGCTGTGTTTGTTGGGGTTTTGTAAATACCTGTTACAACTTCTTTTTTATTCCAAATTATGGTGGTAGGTGTGGCAGTGTTGGTGGAAATTATTTTCATACTTTGAAAAAAAAGGGCTAATTTATTTCTATGTAAACCATATATACGAAGTTACTCTAATTTTAATTGCTTTACAAGTAAACCATGATATGTGCTACTTTGTTAAAAAACACAGGTAATTATTGAGTTATACCAAAATCAAATGTTAAATTTGTGGTAATAATTTTAATTATAACCTTATTTATGAGTCAGATAATCACCTTTGGAGAAGTGTTAATGCGTATATCACCTCGCGGACATAAAAAATTTATTCAATCTAATATGGTTGAATTTTATTTTGGGGGTACCGAATTAAATGTTGGGATTTCTATAGCAAATTTTGGAGGAAAGGTGAGGCATATTAGTGCAGTGTCGAACGATTTTATTGGAGAAACAGCACTTTCCTATATTAATAAATTTGGAGTTGATACCTCTGCTATTAGTTTGTCTAACCGGCCTTTAGGAGTTTATTTCTTCGAGGTTGGTGCTGTAATGCGCCCAAGTAATATTTCTTACAATCGCTCGCACTCATCATTTTCAGAGATTTTACCAACTATGGTAAATTGGGAAAAAGCTTTACATGGTGGTAAATGGTTGCACTGGACCGGGATTACTCCAGCGCTTACCCAAGGAAGTTATGATACCTTAAGAGAAGGACTCGTTTTAGCAAAACAAAAAGGTTTAACCATTTCTGCCGATCCTACTTATAGAAGTGGGTTATGGAAATATGGTCAGGACCCTAAACAGGCTTTAATAGAATTATTGCATTATTCAACTATTTTTATTGGTGGAATTAATGAAATGAATGAAGTTTTAGGAACTCATTATGGATATTCCAATGAAGATTTTGTTGAAGCCAGTAAACAATTAATAGAAACATTTCCTACTATAGAAAAAGTTTTCGATAAAATTAGAACATCCGTAAATGCATCATGGCATAAAATACGGGCTAGAATGTGGAATGGTATTGAGTTTAGAGAAACCAAAGATTTGGATATTACACATGTGGTGGATAGAATTGGAACAGGTGATGCCTTTGCCGCCGGACTTATATATGGTTTAGAAGAATTGAATGACGATTACAGAGCCATTGAATTTGCAAGTGCTGCTTGTGCTTTAAAACACACTTATGAAGGGGATGTAAATTTGGCTACTGTAAAAGAAGTTATGGGAATTTTAGGTGGTAATACATCGGGAAGGTTAACTAGATAACTTTAGATTTTAATACACATAAAATAAATATTATATGTTATCAAAGGCTGTCCAAAGGGACAGTCTTTTTTTTTGCACTATCTTTTAAATATGAAGTGTTCATTTATAGTGTTTTATGGATATCGTAATTATAATAGTTATTTTGTGGTAATATGACAATTGTCATTGTTGCTTGTGGGGAATTATAATAATTTTATAGTACTAAAAAAAGTAGTCATGGAAGTTAAAAAGAACCCACAATTGGAAATAGGTCGTAATAGTAGTATATATTTTGCTATCGGACTTAGTTTGATGTTATTCCTGTCTTGGCAAGCTTTAGAATTTAAAAGTTACGAGACAGATGAAGATGTTACTTTGGATGTTGTTAACATGGATGTTATTTATGAAGATGATATTCCTATCATTAAGGCAAGTGTACCGCCGCCACCAGCCGCACCACCTGTAGTGGTTACCGAAAGTATTGAAGTTATTGAAGATGATGCGATCGATATTGAAGAAACCGTTTTTGAAAGTACTGAAACCGGACAAGACGATGCTATTTCAGAACATATAGTTGCTGTTGGTGATGTTGTTGTTGAAGAAGTAGAAGAAGAAGTTGAAGTGGCTTTTGCGGTTATAGAAGATGTTCCTGTGTTTCCAGGCTGTGAAGGGTTGGATAAAGCAAAAACTAAAGCTTGTTTTCAGAAAAAAATGCAAGAGCACGTGGTAAAAAACTTTACATACCCCCAAGCAGCGCTAGATATGGGAATTCAAGGTCGTGTTTCTGTTATTTTTGTAATTGATACTAAAGGACATGTAAAAGGTATCCGTTCTCGAGGACCCGATAAAATATTAGAAACCGAAGCAGAACGCATTATTAGTAAGTTGCCAACCATGCAACCAGGGAAACAACGTGGTAAACCGGTTAAAGTAGCTTATGCTGTGCCAATATTTTTTAAATACGAACAGTAATAATAATAGTTTAATTTTATACACAAGCAGTCTAAAACATTTTTTAGGCTGCTTTTTTTGTAAATTACAATTCATCTTAAAAAAAATACGGTTCGGTAATTCAATTTTAAAAAATTAATAGTTCTGTTAGATATTTGTATCATCATTAATAAAGAAATAAATTATCATGGAACAAATAAGAATTAAAATTAGAGGAAGCGATTAGAAAAAGAACAAAATTTAATAATACAAATCTTAAAACTACTAAAATTAAAGCATGACAAAATCAGTAAAATATATTATAATCACCTTTGTGTTGGGCTGTTTTATTTTTTTAATTGGATCTTATTTGCAAAATAGATTTCAGTTTAATTCCCTTAACGATATATTTATTTCGTTTGCTTTTTATCAACTTTATACCTTTGTTTTGGGGTACTCTAATATGTTTTTTTTCGAATATATGGATCGAAAAAATTGGAAACCAACCCAGTATTTAAAACGTATTATTGCAGGGATTTTAGGGTCTACTTGTATTACACTTATAGAATTGTTTTTTCTACGAGCCGTAACCGATATGATGTATTACGGATATTCATTTAAAACATTTTTAGGGCACCAACATTGGCAAAGTTATCAATTTGGGTTATGGGTAACGTTATCTATAGTTACTGGATTTCACGTCGTATTTTTTTATAACCGCTACCAGCAAAATAAATTAAAAGAGCAGAAAGTTATAGCTGGAACGGCTAGCGCTAAATTCGATGCGCTAAAAAACCAATTAGATCCTCATTTCCTATTTAATAGTTTAAATGTATTAAGCAGTTTAATAGAGGAAAACCCTATAAATGCTCAAAAATTTACAACAGGTTTATCTAAAGTATATCGCTATGTTTTAGAACAAAAAAATAAAGAATTAGTAACAGTAAGCGAGGAACTGAAATTTGCAAAAACTTATATGTCCCTGTTAAAAATGAGGTTCGAGGATAGTATTGTTTTCTCTATGCCAGAAACCGTACAAAACCCAGAAAGTAGAGTCGTACCTTTATCCTTGCAATTATTACTAGAAAATGCCGTAAAGCACAATACGGTAAATTCTAGTAAACCATTAAACATAAAAATTTATGAAAGCAACGGGTATTTAATAGTTCAAAACAATTTACAACCTAAACAAATAGTAAAAAAGAGTACAGGCGTAGGTTTAAACAATATTAAGCAGCGTTATGCACTACTAACAAGTAAAAACATAATAATTAATCAACACGCGAGCAGTTTTGCGGTAAGCCTACCCATGCTCACAAAAAAAATAACCATCATGAACACACAACAAACAGAAGTAAACGATCAATATTTAAGAGCGCGCAATCACGTAAACCAACTAAAAGGATTTTATTATAACCTTCTTACATATTGTTTAGTGATTCCTTTTTTAATTTTTGTAAATTATAATACCTTTTGGGGCGTACAATGGTTTTGGTTCCCAATGTTTGGTTGGGGTATTGGGTTATCCATACAAGCTTACCGAGTATTTGTAAATCAAGCTGTTTTTGGAAGAAACTGGGAAAAGCGTAAAATGGAAGAGTTTATGCGTAATGACCGAAACCTTTAGAATTAGATTAACCAACTTAAAAAACACAGCAAGAATGACACAAATAGATCATAACAATAGCAACGATTTTAAAAAGCAAGACGCTTATTTACGTGCCGAAAAACAATTAAAAGCACTAAAAGGATTTTATTCACACGCATTTTTTTACGTCGTCATAAATCTTATTTTAATAGGGGTGGTAGCCTTTCATTCCAACGGCCATTTCTGGAATTTTGGCACATTTAGTACAGCCTTCTTTTGGGGGATAGGTTTAGCCTTTCATGCCATAGGCGTGTTTGCCAAAGGTTGGATGTTTAGTAAAAAATGGGAAGACCGAAAAATACAGGAGTACATGAAAAACGATCAAACCCGATGGGAGTAAATTTGGTTTCCATATAAATAGTAGGGCGTTCCCCTAACGGGTCAGGCTGTCACTACTCAATCTTTTTGTTTTTCACAAAACAAAAAGGATTTCAAACAAACCGTTCCATCCTTAACGCGGGCAAGTTTGCAGAAATAGTTTTTAAGAGCGTGTTTTTGTTAATCTGTAAAATACATATCAAAAAAATAGTATCATGTTCATAGCATATGGCACCCTTAAAAGAAAAACCGTAGTTTTAAAACAGAAATAAAATACATGAATATAATCATTATTGAAGACGAAAAACCATCGGCACGCCGCCTTCAGCGTCAGCTAAAAACTTTAAATTTAGAAACTCAAACCATGCTACATTCCGTAGAAGAATCGATCTCATGGTTTAAGGATAATCCGCATCCCGATTTAATATTTTTGGATATTCAATTAAGCGACGGCTTGTCTTTCGAAATCTTCGAAACTATCGAAATAAAAAGTGCCGTAATTTTTACCACAGCTTACGATGAATATGCGCTGCAAGCCTTCAAACTCAATAGTATCGATTATTTATTAAAACCTATAGACGACGAAGATTTAGAAATTGCGGTAAAAAAATATCAAGAACGTGCACCACAAAAAAAAGGTGTAACCTTAGATTTCAACGATATTAAAAAACTATTGGTAAACCCTATAGATCGGGTTTATAAAAAGCGGTTTTCTGTAAAAGTAGGACAACACTTAAAACTGATTAATATAGACGAAATAGAATGTTTTTATAGCGAAAATAAAGGCACCTATGCCCATACTACCGAAGGTAGAAATTACTTGTTAGACACCACGCTGGATCAGTTAGAAGATGAGCTGGAACCACAAACCTTCTTCCGTATCAACCGAAAATTCTATGTAAATATTAATGCCATAAAAGATATGGTGAGTTATACCAATTCGCGTTTGCAAATAAAGTTACAATCCTATCACGAGCATGAGGTTATTGTGGCTCGCGAACGGGTTAAAGATTTTAAAAACTGGTTGGAGTAGAGGGGCAGCGTTTATAATTTACATAATAGAGGTATGGCGTTTTTAAATAGTCATTTTTTATTTTATCGTATAGTTGGCAGTAAGCTAAAAAAAACATTACTGATTGAATAATTTAGGTTATGAATTTAATATTTAGTACTTTTGCAAAATGAAAGCGACAGTATTAGGACATATAATAACCGACTATGTAAATAGCAAAGGAGTTCCTGTATCACCAAAAAAATTACAGAAGCTTGTTTACTATGTAGAAGCTTGGCATTTAGTTCATCTTAATTCTGAATTGATTGAAGAGAATTTTGAAGCTTGGGTTCACGGACCAGTTGTTCCTGAATTATATCAAGATTTAAAACAATTCGGATATAACGACATTAAAGTACTTAATGACGAACTTGACTCTGCGGAAGAAAGAATCGAAAAAGTTGCAACAGAAAATGATTTAACTGAAAATCAACTTGAACTTATTTACTCTGTTCTAAATAAATATGGAACTTTAAGCTCATTTGAACTTGAAATGCTAACTCATAGTGAGAATCCTTGGATTGAAGCTAGAGAAGGTTTTCCACCTCACGAAAGATGCAATAACGTAATTCCTAAAGATAGAATGAAAGAATTCTATTTAGCCCAATTATCTGCATAAATGGCTAAAAAGGGTAAGAAGAATAAAGGATTTGATATACCAGACCCAAAAAAGCAACTTGAAAATGCTATAAATTCATTATCCAAATATAAAGTCGGAGAACAAGGTATTCCATTTCATTCTGTAAAAAATTTAAAACCATTTTTTGCATTTGACTATTTATCACTTGATAAAACTGATTTATGTTTTAATTGTAAAACTAACGACCGAGATGATTTATTAGGATTATTGGAAGGACTAAAAAAAGTTTCCTCATTTACTTACGAAAGTATGCGACTAACTAAAGCTTTGAGGTTTCATTCAATAGATTTATGGGATAAGGAAGTAAATTTACAGCCTAAAGATTTTTTAAAAATATTAGCACCTAGCTATCGTGGAATGACAGAAAATGAACTTCCTACTTTATATCAATTTGACTTACAATATACAATCGAAGCTAGGGCAGTTGGATTTTTATATAAAGGTATTTTCTATTTAGTTTGGTATGATAGAAATCATATCATATACCCGAAAAAATAAGGCCGACTTCCAACAAAGTACTGTGGTAAAAAACAAGTAAAACCTCATTAACTTTTCACTAAAACACTTCTATAATTATTATCATAGGTTAGACCAGATTTTGCGATAGCAAAAGCCTGTTTTAAAAGCTTATTACAAACCGCTATATATAATTTATTGCTGGTTCTAGCCTACTTACGAAAATCCTCGCGGATTTTCTATTCGGTTTTTATTTACTATATTAGATGCTTAAACCACGCAACAAACCATATACAAACACGTTATTTTTTTACCAATCTACGCATAGCTACCCATTGTTTCAGCATATCGCGAGCATCTTGTGCAGGATAACCTAAAACGGTTTGTCCGGCTTTTACATCGTTCATCACGCCCGATCCCGCACCTACGGTGGCACCAGAATCTATTTTAGTGTGGTCTTTTATAGAAGCGCTTCCGCCAATAATAACACCATCGCCTAAAGTTACAGAACCTGCCAATCCACTATGTCCAGCCATAATACAAGAACGTCCCATAACACTATTATGAGCGACTTGTACAAGGTTGTCAATTTTGCAGCCATCGCCAATAATGGTGGAACTAAATTTGGCTCTATCGACACAAGAATTTGCACCAATTTCCACAAAATGTCCAATAATAACATTTCCTATTTGTGGAATTTTAACCAAGCCTCTACCATCGTCACTTGGTCTGTATCCAAACCCGTCGGCACCAATACTCACGTTGGTATGGAAAATACAGTTACTACCAATAATACAGCGCTCACGAATTACGGTTCCCGACCACACTATGGTTTTATCACCAATTACGGTCTCGTCGAAAACGCAAACATTAGGATATAGAATAACCTCGTTACCTAATTCTACATCTTTACCAACATAGCAGTTAGCACCAATTTTACAACCGTTTCCTATGGTTGCTGTTTCGTGCACCACAGCGGTTGGGTGAATATCGGTATCAAAAACAGGAGCGGGTTGATTGTATAGCTCTAGTATTTTAGCCATGGCTAAATCGGCGTTTTTCACTTTAATAATAGCGCGATTATCGCCGGGTTCAATTTTTAAATTATCGTTTACTATAGCAGCACATGCTTTTGAGTTGGCCCAAAACTTGATATATTTAACACTTCCAACGAAAGTGATATGATTGCTGTTTGCTTGTTGTAATTGTTCTGGTCCTTTTATGTCTTGAGTTGTATGGCCTATTAATTCACCTTTTAATACCTCGTTAATTTCCTCAATAGTATATGACGTTTTCAAATTTTTATAATGATTAGTTGATTAGTATTCGTAAATCTAACTTAAAAAAATGAAATCGAGTGGTATTATATAAATATCTTTAAAATTGAGGATGGTGTGTTTTGGTTATGAATGATATTTTTAAAAAATTAGAAACTGTTTTACTTTTATTTAGAATATAAAAAAACGCTCTTTCCAAAAGTATGGAAAAAGCGTTTTTATTATGGTTTGGTATCATGACTACATCATGCCTGGCATACCGCCACCACCTCCCATTGGAGGCATAGCAGGGGCATCTTCTTTAACTTCAATTAACGCACATTCTGTGGTTAAAATCATTCCAGAAACAGATGCGGCATTTTCTAAAGCAACACGCGTTACTTTTTTAGGATCAATAATACCAGCTTTAAGCATATCAACATAGGTGTCAGATTTGGCATCGAAACCAAAATCTTTTTTGCCTTCTAGTACTTTGTTTATCACAACAGAACCTTCTCCACCTGCATTTTCAACAAGCGTGCGTAAAGGTGCTTCAATAGCACGGGCTACAATTTGTATTCCTGTAGTTTCGTCTAAGTTATCGGTTGTAAGTTTTTCTAAAACAGATTTAGCTCTTACTAATGCAACACCACCACCAGCAACAATACCTTCTTCTACGGCTGCTCTAGTTGCGTGTAAAGCATCATCTACACGGTCTTTTTTCTCTTTCATTTCAACTTCACTTGCAGCGCCAACATAAAGTACAGCAACACCACCCGCTAACTTCGCTAAACGCTCTTGGAGCTTTTCTTTGTCGTAATCTGAAGTGGTTGTTTCAATTTGAGATTTAATTTGATTTACACGAGCTTTAATTGATTCAGCATCACCAGAACCGTTAACGATAGTCGTGTTATCTTTATCAATAGTTACTGTTTCAGCAGTACCAAGCATAGATAAATCGGCATTTTCTAAAGTGAAACCTCTTTCTTCAGAAATTACAGTTCCACCAGTTAAAATAGCGATATCTTCTAGCATCGCTTTACGACGATCACCAAAACCAGGCGCTTTAACAGCAGCGATTTTTAATCCACCACGTAATTTATTTACTACTAAAGTAGCTAGGGCTTGCCCGTCAACATCTTCAGCAATAATTAATAAAGGACGACCAGATTGAGCAACAGGCTCTAAAATTGGAAGAATTTCGTTTAAGTTAGAAATCTTTTTGTCGAACAATAAAATGTATGGATTTTCTAAATCGGCAATCATTTTATCAGCATCGGTAACAAAGTAAG
This sequence comes from Algibacter pacificus, assembly GCF_008033385.1. GTDB lineage: Bacteria > Bacteroidota > Bacteroidia > Flavobacteriales > Flavobacteriaceae > Algibacter > Algibacter pacificus. The sequence goes on from NZ_VOGY01000009.1 coordinate 128,295, forward strand.
GCGATAAGTATCCGCGGTCGAATTGCATACCTTCAACAACGTCTACATAAGTTTCCATGCCTTTAGCTTCTTCAACAGTAATAACACCTTCTTTACCAACTTTGCTAAAAGCTGTAGCGATTAATTCGCCAATAGTATCATCATTATTTGCAGAAATAGCGGCAACTTGTTTAATCATTTCAGATGAGTTACCTACTTTTTTAGCTTGTTTTTCTAGGTCTTCTACAATGGCTTCAACAGCTTTGTCAATACCACGTTTTAAATCCATTGGGTTAGCACCCGCAGCAACGTTTTTTAAACCTTCTTTTACAATGGCTTGCGCTAATACGGTGGCAGTAGTTGTACCATCACCAGCTAAATCGTTAGTTTTAGAGGCAACTTCTTTAACCATTTGTGCCCCCATATTTTCTAATGGGTTTTCAAGCTCAATTTCTTTCGCTACAGATACACCATCTTTAGTAACTTGTGGTGCACCAAAACTTTTACTGATAATTACATTACGTCCTTTAGGGCCTAACGTTACTTTTACTGCATTTGCTAATGCATCAACACCACGTTTTAATCCGTCGCGTGCTTCAATATCAAATTTTATATCTTTTGCCATTTTTTTATGCTTTATGCCTTAAGCTTTATGCTTTAGGCGTTAGTTTAATTTTTGTTTTAATGAATATATTTTTCGTTTAATGGTATTTATATCTTTATCTAATTCTAAAAAAGAGTTTTCATTTATGAAATTTAAATCCTTTGAAAGTAAGATAAGATATTCAACTTCAGAGGCCGAACCTAAAGCTATGGTTAAAAAGCGATTGAATTCAGCATCAGTATCTCTGCCACATCCTTCACTTATATTTGTTGGAATGGAAGAAGATGCTCTTCGAATTTGAGAAATCATACCATAAATTTCCTCTTTAGGAAAAGATTTGGTGAGTTCATATATTTTTAAGGTAAATACATGACTTAATTTCCAAATATCGTATTTTTTGAAATCTCTCATCGCTTAAAGCTTAAGGCGCAGTGCTTAAAGTTATTTATATTATCGCAAGAATATCGCTCTCACGCATAATTAAATAATCGGTACCTTCTAATTTTAGTTCTGTGCCTGCATATTTACCATATAAAACAGTGTCACCAACTTTCACAGTAATAGGCTCGTCTTTGGTGCCTTTTCCTGCAGCAACAACAGTTCCTTTTTGTGGTTTTTCTTTGGCATTGTCTGGAATAATAATTCCTGAAGCTGTTTTTGTTTCAGCGGCAGCTGGTTCAATAAGAACGCGGTCTGCTAATGGTTTAATGTTTAAGCTCATTTTTATATTATTTTAATTAATTAAATTATTATTAATGCTGTAATAGTAAGCGAAAAATATGCCAAGAGCAATAGACTGACAAACTTGCAGAAATAAAAAATGCCAACTGTATAAGTTGGCATTTTAAGACTTTAAATATGTTTTGTGTAATTAGTTTACACTATCTTTTAGTGTTGCCGCAGCATCGTTTGCTGTATTAGTAGGAGCTGTTGGCAATGGTTGTGTGCTAGGTGCATCAGTACTATCTAATGCTTTAGATTCTAAAGCAGTGTCCCCTTTGTTAATGGCTATGTTTGATGTTAATATTAATACTAACAAAAATGTAGCTAAATACCATGTGCTTTTATCTAAAAAGTCGGTTGTCTTTTTTACACCGCCTAATTGCTGTGTGCCACCACCACCAAATGAAGAAGATAATCCGCCTCCTTTTGGGTTTTGAACCATGATTACTACAATTAGTAAAAATGCTACCACAACTATTAATGCTAAAAATATTGTAAACGTACTCATTATTTCTTGTTATTTTGTTCTTGTAATTGTTCTACTGCCCTAATTTGGTTTGCAAAGAAACCACTTTTTTCTGGATATTTCAAACTTAAAATTTTATAAGATTGAATTGCCTTGGAATAATTTTTTTGTTCGACATAAATACGCGCTAAAGTCTCAGTCATTAAAGTCTCTGGCTGCATTAATTGCACTTTGGCCAAATTACCTTTTAATGAAACGGGCTTTGTTGGATTTATTTTTGGGTTTTTTGTAATGAATTTATCTATTAAATCGAACTTTTTTTCAATTTCTAAGGGGTTGCTGGTTTTTGTTTTAACAGGTTTTTTTTCAACTTCAGTTTTTCGCTCAATGGGTTTAAATTTTGTAAGTTTTAGCCATTCATTGAAGGAGTGCGATTCCTTTTTATCGAACGGAAGCGGTTGGCCTAAATTTAACACTGCTTCTGGTGTGTTGTTTTTAGAGGTGATGTCTTCGGTGGAAGTTTCTGTTTTTTCAGATTTTTCTAATTCGTTTAAAACTGTCGTTATTTCTTTTGCCGGTTGAGTTTCTTTAGGTTGAAAAAGAGAAGGGTCTAAAACACCTGTTGTGTCCTCTATTTGTTGTTTTAAGGTATCATCGATAGTTAGGTTTTTGTTGATGCTAATATCTTCAATATCGATTTCTATATCATTTAAATTAGAATTGTTTTTTTTAATATGTTGCGAAATTTCATTTTGAATGAAATGATCTGAAGTAATAAAATCGAACAAAACACTACGATCGGTAGTATAGGCCGCCGTTGTTTTTAGTGCTTGATTATATGCTAAGCTACCTTGGTCTTTTAACCCTTTAAGATGAATAGCTCTTGCCGATTGAAAATAAGGATAAGCTTCTAAAATAGACTGAATAGCCTCGGTTTTCTCGTGGTTAATAGCTTCTGGGTGTTGCAGCAAATATGTAAAGGCGGTTTGGTTCATTGGCTAAGCCAAATTTTTTTTATTAGTTTGATATGGTTTTTTTTAAACAGCATCGTTATTGTAATGATACTTTACCATTTAGCAAGTGTGGCATTAAAAATATCTTGTGTTAAACGTTCAAATATTTCTTCGTGAGCTGTTGTTTTTAAGGAGCCCACAAGTTGTTCTGCGCCAGCATAATCGTAAAAAAAGGTAAAACTTTGTTCTAAATCGTCGTCTGGATTTTTTTTATTAAAAAATCTAATTTTAACCCCTATGGTTAGTCTGTTTTGTGCCGCAACGTCTGATGAGGTTGCTGTAGTTGGTGATATTCTATAATTTGATATTTCGCCTTCGTATACTAAATCGCCATTGGATGTAACGAGGTTTAGGTTGGTTTGATTTTGTATTAAATCTTCCAAAGCTAATTTAAAATCACGGTTTAAACCTGGCTCTACTAAAAGGGCATTATTTTCGAAATAATTAACTTGATAGGTTTTAATATCTGAAGAAATAGAAGCTCCTGTAAAGGAGTAAATACCACAACTTGTTAGGGTTGCCATAGTTAATGCGATAATGATATATTTTGCTTGTTTCATTTTTTGCTTTATAAATCCATGTCTGCTTTTTTGGTAAACATGTGTTTTTATTAACGTCTTTTTATAAATCGTATTGTTTAATTTTACGGTATAAAGTACGCTCGCTAATACCGAGTTCTGCTGCGGCTAATTTACGTTTTCCGCTGTGACGTTCTAACGATTTTTTAATTAATTCTAATTCTTTATCATGAATAGATAAGGTTTCTTCTTCTTCAATTTCTTCAGCAAAATGGTATTTGTCTTGCGAAGTTACGGGGTCATCAAGGTTTGATGTGTGTTCTGGAATTGAAATTAATTCGGCATTAGTTACACTTTCTTCAAAATCAAGCACTTCTTCGTCATCATTACTGTAAATTTTCTGAATTAAACTTTCGTTGTTTTTTTCAACATCTTTCGTGTTTCCATGTTTCATCAGTTCCATGGTGAGTTTCTTTAAGTCGTTTAAATCACTTTTCATATCAAAAAGGACTTTATAAAGAATTTCACGCTCGCTACTAAAATCACTTTCAGATTTCGATGTTTTTATAACGGCTGGAAAATTTGTTCCCGAAGCAGGCAAATACCCCTTAAGCGTATCGGCGTTTATAGTTCTGTTTTGTTCTAATACCGAGATTTGCTCGGCAATGTTTCGTAACTGACGGATATTACCATTCCAACGGTGTTTTATAAGGATTTGTACGGCCGGATCCGTTAGTTTTACAGTTGGCATTTTGTATTTGAGTGCAAAATCGCTGGCAAATTTTCTAAACAACAAGTGAATATCTTCTGGGCGTTCTCTAAGTGGTGGCAAGTTTATATCTACGGTGCTTAAACGGTAGTATAAGTCTTCACGAAACTTTTCTTTTTCTATGGCTTCAAACATATTTACGTTTGTTGCGGCCACAATACGCACATTGGTTTTTTGAACTTTACTGGAACCAACTTTTAAGAATTCGCCATTTTCTAAAACACGTAAAAGTCGGACTTGCGTGGTTAAGGGGAGTTCTCCCACTTCATCTAAAAAAATGGTACCACCATCGGCCACTTCAAAATAGCCTTCTCGGGTTTGTGAAGCCCCTGTAAAGGCCCCTTTTTCATGTCCGAAAAGTTCCGAATCTATCGTTCCTTCGGGTATTGCACCGCAATTTACTGCGATGTATTTATTGTGTTTTCTGTGTGATAATTGATGTATTATTTTAGGAATACTTTCTTTTCCAACACCACTTTCCCCGGTTACTAAAACCGAAATATCTGTTGGGGCAACCTGTATCGCTTTTTCTATCGCGCGGTTTAGCGTTGGTGTATTACCTATAATGCCAAAACGTTGTTTTATTGCTTGAACTGATTCCATGTTTTTTTTAATTCAAAAGTTAGGACTAAAGTGTCTGTGCTTTATGTTTTATTGTAATAATCAATAGTTTTAATTCTTGATTATTGCATCTATATATGTTTTAACTTAACTCGATACCTTCGCCAATAAGCGTGGCGCTAGTACAATCATTAACTTTTACTTTTACAAAATCGCCTACCTTAAAGTTGCCTTTAGGGAACACGCAAACAATATTTTGCGAGGTGCGTCCCGACCATTGTTCGGCAGATTTTTTCGATTCTTTTTCTATTAAAACTTCTACAATAGTATTTAAGTGTTCTTTGGTTCTTATTTCACTATGAATACGTTGTAAATCTACTATATCTTGTAAACGACGTTTTTTTACAGGTTCCGGAACATCGTCTTCCATGTTGCGTCCGGCCATAGTTCCTGGGCGTTCCGAATAAGTAAACATATAACCAAAATTGTATTTTACATATTCCATTAAGGAAACGGTATCTTGAAAATCATCTTCGGTTTCTGTTGGAAAACCTACAATCATATCTTGACTAATAGCACAATTTGGAATAATACGACGAATGTTATCAATTAATTCGAAGTATTCTTCACGCGTGTGTAAACGGTTCATTGCTTTTAAAATACGATTACTTCCACTTTGGACTGGTAAATGAATATGGTTACAAATGTTATCAAATTTCGCCATAGTTTTAACGACATCTAAAGTTAAATCTTGCGGATTCGATGTTGAAAAACGAATGCGCATACCAGGTTGTTCTTTAGCGCAAAGTTCTAGTAATTTAGAAAAATCTACAGCGGTCGCTTTTTCCATATCGCTGGCTTTTACGAAATCTTTTTTAAGTCCGCCACCATACCAAAGGTAACTATCTACATTTTGCCCAAGGAGGGTTATTTCTTTAAATCCGCGGTTCCATAAATCGTTAATTTCTTCTAAAATACTTTGCGGATCACGGCTACGTTCACGGCCTCTAGTAAATGGTACCACACAAAAAGTACACATATTATCGCAGCCACGGGTAATGGAAACAAAAGCCGTTACGCCGTTAGAATTTAATCGTACCGGGGAAATGTCGCCATAAGTTTCCTCTTTAGAAAGGATAACGTTTATTGCGTCTCGACCTTCATCAACTTCGGCTAAAAGGTTTGGTAAATCTTTGTATGCATCCGGGCCAACTACTAAATCGACTATTTTTTCTTCTTCAAGAAATTTGGTCTTTAAGCGTTCGGCCATACAACCTAAAACACCCACTTTCATTTTTGGGTTTAGGTCACGTTTTACGGCGTTATATTTTTCTAATCGCTTGCGTACCGTTTGTTCGGCTTTATCACGAATAGAGCAGGTGTTTACTAAAACTAAATCGGCTTCTTCTAGGTTTTGTGTGGTGTTAAAACCTTGATCTTTCATAATTGAAGCTACAATTTCACTATCGCTAAAATTCATTGAGCAGCCGTAGCTTTCAATAAAAAGTTTGCGGGTATTGCCTGCTTTCTGTTCAAGCGTTAAAGATTGGCCTTGTTTATTTTCGTCTATAATTTTTTCCATAGTTTGCTAGAAACTCAAATCGTTCAATAAGTGTGCAAAGATACAATTTATTTATGTTTTGTGACAAAGTGGCAGTTTTAATTTAAAAGCTATTATTCTCACTTTTTCGGGTGTTATTTTTAAATAATAAAAATTGAATTTCAGACTCATTTTTTTAATAATATTGAGATGAAATGTTATTTGTTTTAGGGTTCTCGTCTTTTGGTTGATAAGTTTTAATCATTGGTTTGTCTGGGTTTTTTCTTTCAATAAATTGGATTACTTTTGACGTCTACTTATATTAACTTAATTTTTAGAATGAATACACTAACCGATTTAATAGAGAAAATTAATAATGCCAGGCAACTCGATTTTGGTACTATTTTTAGTGAATCCATAGAGCTTTTTAAGAAAACCTGGGTGCAAGGTTTTTTATTGCAGTTATTTTCCATGCTTGTTATGATGCCAATCATTATTATGGTTTATATTCCTATTATAGGTTTAGCCGTAGCTCAACAAAATGGAGGCGGAAACGGAGAAGAAGCTTTAGAGAATTTTCTAGGCGGACTCTCAGTGTTGTATATTGTTTTTGTAGTGGTTGCTATTTTTGTTTTAGGAGCCGTTTCTATGGCTTTGCATGCGTCTTTTTTCAGAATTATGAAACGTATGGATTATGATGAAGTGGTAGAAACTTCAGATTTTTTCTATTTTGTAAAAGGAAAATATTTAAGTAAAGCGTTTACCTTAATGTTGATTTCTATAGCTATCGTTGTGCCATCGGCGCTTTTGTGCTATTTGCCATTGCTTTATACTATTATTCCAATATCTTATTTTATGGTGTTTTTTGCTTTTAATTCCGAATTAACTACAGGAGAAATTGTAAAAGCAAGTTTTAAATTAGGCACAAAAAAATGGGGCATAAGTTTAGGCTTGTTTATTGTGAGTTATATGGGGGTTATGGTATTGTCTATGATGACTTGTGGTCTTGGCTCATTGTTTTTACAAACCTTTTTATTTCATCCTATGTATTTAATTTATAAAAAAGTGATTGGCTTTAATGTAAATAGTGTTATTGAAGAAATAGGAACTCAGGTAGAGGACTAAAAAAGCAATACCTGTATATTAAGGAGTGCGTACATAGGCTTTTGTTTAAAATAATTAGAAGCCGCTAAAAAAAATAAAAATAATAAACCCTGCTTTTATAGTGTTAAAAGTGGGGTTTATTATTTAAAAAATATATAGATAATGTTTGAAATTAGGTAGATAAACTTTTTTTGATATACATTTGTAGCCTTAAAAAATGATTTATGGCGAAGAATTTAGTAATAGTAGAGTCACCTGCAAAAGCAAAAACCATTGAAAAATTTCTAGGAAAGGATTTTAAAGTAGAGTCTAGTTTTGGACATATATCCGATTTACCGTCCAAGGAATTAGGGGTTGATGTAGAAGGTAATTTCGATCCCAAATATGAAGTTTCAACAGATAAGAAAGCAGTAGTAAAAAAATTACGAGACTTAGTAAAGAAAGCCGAAATGGTTTGGTTGGCAAGTGATGAGGATCGCGAGGGGGAAGCTATTGCATGGCATTTAGCCGAGACGCTAAAATTAAATAAAGACAAAACAAAACGTATTGTTTTTCATGAAATTACAAAAACTGCTATTTTAAAAGCTATTGAAAATCCACGTGGAATAGATTACGATTTAGTAGATGCACAACAAGCGCGTCGTGTATTGGATAGAATTGTAGGGTACGAGCTTTCTCCGGTATTATGGAGAAAAGTAAAAGGCGGCTTATCTGCGGGCCGTGTACAATCGGTTTCTGTTCGGTTAATTGTTGAAAAAGAACGCGATATTCAAGGGTTTAAACCAGTAGCTTCTTATAGGATAGATGCCGAATTTTCAAATGAAGATGGACAATCATTTAAAGCGAAACTTCCGAAGAACTTTTCAACAAAAAAAGAAGCTCAAGCGTTTTTAGAGAAAAATGCTATTGCCGATTTTAAAGTAGCCGATTTACAAAAAAAACCAGCTAAAAAATCGCCAGCAGCTCCGTTTACAACCTCTACATTACAACAGGAAGCGTCCAGAAAATTATATTTTTCGGTAAGTAAAACCATGACCATGGCACAGCGCCTTTACGAAGCAGGTTTAATTACTTATATGAGAACAGATAGTGTAAATTTATCTGACGAAGCTAAAAAAGGCGCAGAGGCTGAAATTAGAAAAGCCTATGGAGATCAATATAGTAAATCTAGAAATTATAAAGGAAAAGCTAAAGGTGCACAAGAGGCTCACGAGGCCATTCGTCCAACAAATTTTGCAGTACACTCGGTAGATATCGATTATGATCAAGCACGTTTATACGATTTAATATGGAAACGAGCTATTGCCTCGCAAATGAGTGAAGCTCAATTAGAGCGTACCAATGTTAAAATTAGTGCATCAACACATAAAGAAACCTTTACTGCAAACGGTGAGGTAATTACTTTCGATGGATTTTTAAAAGTGTATTTAGAAGGTACCGATGATGAAGATATAGACGAGCAAGATGGTATGCTTCCGGCTATGAAAACCAACGAAAAATTGCTTAATAGTTATATTACGGCAACCGAACGTTATACGCGTCCGCCAGCTAGATATACCGAAGCGTCTTTAGTGAAGAAATTGGAAGAATTAGGTATTGGTCGTCCGTCTACGTATGCACCAACCATTTCAACTATTCAGAATAGAAATTATGTTGAAAAAGGAACGATTGAAGGTGAAGCGCGTAATTATTCGCAATTGAAACTTCAAGATGGTGTTGTTGCAGATAATGTATTAACTGAAAAAGTAGGATCGGATAAAGGGAAGTTAGTTCCAACCGATATTGGAATGATTGTAACCGACTTTTTAGTGAATCATTTTGAGTCTATTTTAGATTATAGTTTTACAGCAAAAGTAGAAGCCGATTTTGATGAAATAGCTGAAGGGAAAGAGGATTGGAAAAAAATGATGAAATCGTTTTATAATAATTTTCACCCTATAGTAGAAGATGTTAAAGAAAATGCCGATAGAGAATCTGGAGAGCGTATTTTAGGTGAAGATCCTAAAACAGGGAAACGCGTTAGTGTGCGTTTAGGGAAATTTGGGCCTATGGTTCAATTAGGAACCGTAGACGATGAAGAAAAACCCCAGTTTGCCAGTTTAGGCCCAGACCAACAATTAAATTCTATTACTTTTGAAGAGGCGATGGATTTATTTCAATTACCTAAAAAATTAGGAACTTTTGAAAATGAAGACGTTGTTGTGAATAACGGACGTTTTGGACCATATGTAAAGTTTGGAGCTGCTTATGTATCGCTTCCAAAAGGGACAGATCCTTTAAGTGTGGAGCTAGACGATGCTATTGTTTTAATAAAAGAAAAACAAAAGGCAGATGCTCCAATTTATATGTATAAAGATTTGCCTGTTCAAAAAGGTAAAGGGCGTTTTGGGCCATATATTAAATGGAACAATATGTTTATAAATGTCAATAAAAAATACGACTGGGATAATTTATCCGATGATGATATTGTTGAACTTATTGAAGTGAAAATTCAAAAAGAAATTGATAAGGTTATTCATAATTGGGAAGATGAAGGTATCCGTGTAGAAAAAGCACGTTGGGGACGACATAATGTGATAAAAGGTAAAGTGAAAGTAGAGCTGGCTAAAACAGTTGATGTTACCGAAATGACCTTAGAAGAAGCTGCTAAAATAATAGAAGCTAATACTCCTAAGAAAAAAACAAGAAAAAAAGCAGCGCCTAAAAAAACATCAACGAGAAAAACGGCAACAAAAAAGAAATAGAATTTATAAATAATAGAGGATATTTTTAATGTTATTTTTTTATATTTAACGTGTTTATTTTCTTTTTTTATTGTTACTATTGTATAATAGCAAAAAGGACTAATTACTAAACTTTAATGAATTTTAATTTTCTGTCTCCCGTATCAGACTTTGTATTGGCTCATAATGAGTTACTTTCGGTTCAAGCTTTGGGTCGAAAGATAAAAGTTCATTCTGCGCAACATGGCATTCCAGATTTAGAGGATGTTGAAATAGCAATTCTTGGCGTTTTAGAAAATAGAAATGATCTTAATTATATAGGAGAATCATTCGATTTGGATGAAATTCGTAATGCGTTTTATAGCCTGTTTCCAGGAAGTTGGAATGTTATTATTGCCGATTTGGGCGATATTGAACAAGGAGAAAGTGTAGAGGATACTTATTTTGCTTTAAAAGAAACCATCAGTATTTTAATTAAAAAAAATATAATACCGGTCATTTTAGGAGGATCTCAAGACCTGACCTATGCTAATTATCGTGCTTATGATAATTTGGCACCAATGGTAAATATTGTAAATATTGATAGTAAATTCGATTTAGGCGATTCTACAAAACCTATAAAAAATAATAGTTTTGTAGGTAAAATTATTTTAGATCAACCTTATAATCTTTTTAATTATTCCACAGTAGGTTATCAAACTTATTTTAATTCGCAAGAAGAAATAGATTTGATGGATAGTCTGTATTTTGAGTCGTATAGATTAGGGCAAGTCTCGCATGATATAACTATAGTAGAACCTGTTTTACGAGATGCTAATATTGTAAGTATCGATCTTGGAGCTGTTAAAGCTTCCGAGGTTAGTGCAAATCAAAAGATGTCGCCAAACGGCCTCGATGGTAAAGAAATTTGCGCCATAGCAAGATATGCTGGTATTAGTAATAAAGTATCTTCCTTTGGTATTTATGAGTATAAACAATCTAGTGACGATGACATGACAGCGATGTTGGTAGCTCAAGTGCTATGGTACTTTATTGAAGGTGTAAACTATCGAATAAAAGATGATGATTTTTCTGATGAAAATACCTATCAAAAATTCATTACTTTAATAGATTCTGAGGAACTAATTTTCTATAAGAGTATAAAAACAGGGAGGTGGTGGATAGAAATACCTTTTTTATCAAATGTTAATAATAAATTAAAAAGGCATACGTTATTACCCTGTATGCATCAAGATTATAAAGATGCTTGCAATAATATAGTGCCAGAACGTTGGTATAAAGCTATACGGAAAAATAGTATTTAACAAGAAATACTTAGTAAAAACAAATATTTAATAAAGGAATTATTACTATTTAGCAATGTAGAGTAGTTTTTTTATTTAAAAATTGTTTTTAAAAAAATATATAAATAAGTTTACGCTCACAAAAATTAGGGCTTAAATAATTAACCGAGAGTTTTCTATGATTATGAAGAAGTTTATATTATTAACCGCAGTATTTGCACTTATGGCTAGTTGCAACTCAACAGATAGAGGAGAACTAGTTGGTGTGAAAGGGAAAACATGGCATCCAGAAAAGCCTTTTGGTATGGAGCTTATTCCTGGCGGTGCATTTATTATGGGAAATGCAGATGATGATTTAGCAGGTGTACAGGACGCTCCTACAAAAACAGTATCCGTACATTCTTTTTATATGGATGCAACGGAAATAACAAATAGTGAATACCGCCAGTTTGTTAATTGGGTAAGAGACTCTACATTAAGAATGAACCTGGCAAAACTAGCAGATGAAATAGGAATGACCCCAGAAGATGGAGGTATTGGAGAGTATGCTTTTAAAGATGCAGATACAGCAGATATGTCGGTATACGAAAGGTATATGTTCGATAATTATACAGGATTGGGACCTACAGGGTACGAAGGGCGAAAACTAAATAAAGATATTGAATTAGTTTTTGATACCGAGGATTATCCAGATGTATGGTATGCTGAAGTTATGGATAGTATGCATTTGTCTTTAGAAGCTTCATACAATGGACAACGTACTTGGGATGTAAAAAAATTTAAATTCCAATACAGTTATATGGATATTCAAGAAGCCGCTAGAAATAGAGGAATTAAACGTGAAGATGTTATTATAAAAGAAGAAATTATGGTATATCCAGACACCACAGTTTGGATAAGAGATTTTGAATATTCATACAATGAACCTAGACATAACAACTATTTTTGGCACGCTGGTTATGACGATTATCCGGTTGTAGGTGTTAGCTGGAAGCAAGCTAAAGCATTTTGCGAATGGCGAACATTAAATAAAAATTCATATCAAAAATCTGCAAATGCAGAATATGTAAATGCATTTAGATTGCCGTCGGAAGCCGAATGGGAGTATGCCGCAAGAGGTGGTTTGCAAGGAGCAACTTACCCTTGGGGAGGACCATATACTAAAAATGATAGAGGATGCTTTATGGCAAACTTTAAACCTTTAAGAGGCGATTATGGTGCCGATGATGCTTTATATACATTAGAAGCAAATTCTTTCGATCCTAATGATTATAATCTTTACAATATGGCTGGTAATGTATCTGAATGGGTAAACTCATCTTATGATCAAGGATCGTATGAGTACTCATCAAGTATTAACCCGAGTGTTAATGATCCTGCCAATAAGCGTAAAGTTATTCGTGGAGGTTCTTGGAAAGATGTAGCATACTTTTTACAAGTAGGTTCTAGAGATTATGAATATGCCGATTCAGCACGAAGTTATATCGGTTTTAGAACCGTTCAAGATTATATTGGTGCGCAAGTAGTTCAAAAAAAATAAAAAATAATACTAAAAAATTAAATTAAAAAAAATGGCGAAATCAAAAGCAGGTAAAAGGTTTATGAATATGGCTTACGGGTTAGGGGCAGCAGTAGTAATCCTTGGAGCATTATTTAAAATTACACATATGGAGTTTGGACCGTTAAACGGAAACATGCTTTTAACAATTGGTTTAGTAACTGAAGCGTTTATTTTTGCGCTTTCAGCTTTTGAACCTGTAGACGATGAGTTAGATTGGGCTTTAGTATACCCAGAATTAACAGGGGGGCAAGCGGCAGATAAAAAGAAGCAAAAAGAAGCCACTACCGATGCCGAAGGCTTGTTATCTAAAAAATTAGATGGCTTATTAAAAGAAGCAAAAATCGACTCTAATTTAATGGCTAGTTTAGGCGAAAGTATTAAAAATTTTGAAGGTGCTGCAAAAGGGATTTCTCCAACAGTAGATGGTATTGCTGCACAAAAGAAATATAGCGAAGAAATGTCATTGGCTGCAGCGCAAATGGAATCCTTAAATAGTTTATACAAAATACAGGTTGAACATGCAAGTCGTCAAGCAAGTATAAATGAGGAAGCTGTAGAAAATGCTGCTAAATTAAAGGAGCAAATGCAATCTTTAGCATCAAACTTATCATCATTAAACGGTGTTTATGGAGGTATGTTATCTGCAATGAATAAATAGTTTGGGGTTAATCCTAAAAATTATTAACCTAATAAACTAATTGAATTATGGCTGGCGGAAAATTATCACCAAGGCAGAAAATGATTAATCTAATGTATCTAATATTTATCGCAATGTTAGCGCTAAATATGTCAAAGGAAGTGCTTTCGGCATTTGGATTAATGAATGAAAGATTAAATGAATCTAACCAATCTGCGGAACTTCGTATAAAAAGTTTTGTTGAAAATTTAAATCTTAAAGCAGAAGAGCAACCAGAAAAATTTGGTTTAATGAAATCTAAAGGAGAAGCTTTAGATAAATTAGCAAAGGATTTTGATAATTATATTGCCGATTTAAAAGAAAAAATGAAAGCTTCTGTTGATAATCCTGAAGAATACGAAAGTATGGATAAAGGGGATTTTTTAGATGAATATTTTTTTAAAGGCGGGAAGTTAAAACCAGAAGGTGAAGCCTTTAAAAATCAAATAATAACCTTTCGAGAAGGGATTGTTAATTTATTAGGAGACGACAAGGGGATGGAAGCCGTTTTGAAAACTGTTAAAGAAAAATTTGCTACAGATGATGTAAAAAGAGGAGCAGGTACAGTAGAGTGGCTAGATCATAACTATAAAGGCTTTCCGTTGGTGGCTTCTTTAACAAAAATGACGCAGTTACAAGCAGATATTAAAACAACCGAATCTGAAATTTTAAGTAACATGTTGCAAGGAACGCTTTCTAATGAACTTTCCATGACAAATTACACCACTATAATGGAAACCACGAAATCTGCTTATTTTAATGGTGAGCAGTTCGATGGAGAAATTGTTTTAGGTCGTACGGATGCCTCTACAAAACCGAGCCGAGTTGAATTAACATTAGATGGTAGAGCACTAACAGAAAACCAATATACTGTTGAAGGAGGAAAAGTAAAACTTAACATTGGCACTGGTAGTGTTGGTGAGCATAGCATCCAAGGAACCTTGTTTTTCTCTCAAGATGGTGAAGAAATTCCTGTACCAGTAAAATCATCTTTTGCTACCGTTTCTAAACCCAATGCAGCAACTATTTCTGCAGATAAAATGAACGTGGTTTACAGAGGAGTGCAAAACCCAATGACTATATCGTTTGCAGGAATTCCAGATAATAAAGTTACAGCAAGTGCACCAGGCTTATCACGTAAAAGTGGAAGTCGCTATATCATGAATGCACAAGGCATTTCTGGAAGAGAGGTAACCATTAATGTAACTGGAGTCTTGCCAGATGGAGGTAAAGTTAGTGATAATGCTAAATTTAGAATTAAAGATTTACCAAAACCTACAGGAACAGTAAGAGGAGAAAGTGGCGCTGTTAAAATGCAACGAAATAGTCTCGAAATTTCAACTATAGGAGCTCAGTTTGATGATTTTGATTTTGAATTACCATTGCGAGTTACTGGATTTAAATTTAAAGTTCCAGGGCAACCAACTATCAGTGTTAGTGGTAGTAAATTAGATAGTAGAGCAAAAAGTGTTTTGCGTAAAGCTAAACGTGGTTCGGATGTTACCATTTTCGATATCCAAGCCAAAGCATCAGGGGTTAGTATATTACTTAAAAAAGTATCGCCAATTATTGTTGAGCTTACTAACTAGATCAGGAATTAAGTACGTGTAGAACGGACCTGTATTTTGAAATTTCATAAAAACCCATAAATAGTAAGTACATGAATTTGAAAAATTTTTTATTAACCATAACAGCTATTTGTACCATATCTGGGGTGTTTGCGCAGGCAAATATCTTAAATGCAAAAAGCCCAGAAGAAATAGGGGTGCTTACAGATGCGCAAAAAATTGCTAGTAACGATAAGCCTTTAGAATATGGTTATGTAGCAGATCGGGATATTCTATTTTCTAGAATGACTTGGGAAAAAATTGTGTTGGATGAACGTGTTAATTTTCCTTTGTATTACCCTATTGATACTAATAATATAAGTCGAGACAGAAGATCTTTATATGATGTTTTAATGACAAACATTAAAAATGGTAGAATAAAAAATGTTTATGATGATTCTTATTTTAATGGTAAAAGAACTTTAAAAGATATTCAGTCAACATTATCAAGAGTAGATACAACCGAGGTGGGTATTGAACAAATAAATATGGGAGAATCTTTATCTGCAGAATATATTGATAGGCGTGACATATCGGCTGCTGAAATTCGGGAATATCATATAAAAGGACTATGGTATTTTGATAAACGCCAATCGGAATTAAAATACCGTTTATTAGGTATTGCTCCAGTAGCACCAGACGTCAATTTTATTGATGATGAGAATCCAGATTTAGTAGAGTTGTTTTGGGTGTTTTATCCGGACGCGCGTGAAGTTTTACACGAAGCAAAAGCTTTTAATAGTAAAAATAGTGCCTCAAGATTTTCATTCGATCATATTTTAAATTCACGTCGTTTCCAAGGTTATATTTATAAGGAAGAAAATATTCAAAACGATAGAACTATTACGGAATACGTGGAAGATAATGCGCTTATGCAATTACTAGAATCAGAAAGAATAAAAGATAAAATTAGAGATTTTGAATCGGATATGTGGGCGTATTAATACCACATTAATTCTAAAATATACGGAACGTTCACTTTTTAGTGAACGTTTTTTTGTCTATTTAATATATAACTTAAGGTATGGAAGTAGATTATATAGTTGTTGGTATAGGGTTGGCAGGTGTTAGTTTTTGCGAGCAATTAAAAGTAAACAACAAGCGTTTTGTGGTGTTTGATAATGCATCACAACAATCGTCTACTGTGGCAGGAGGTTTGTATAACCCGGTTGTTTTAAAGCGTTTTACTTCTGTTTGGAAAAGTGAGGAACAGCTTAATTTGGCTTTGCCTTTGTATAAAAATATAGAAAAAGAACTTGGGGTAAAGTTAGATTATAAAATTCCTGTTTATCGAAAATTTGCTTCCTTAGAAGAGCAGAACGATTGGTTTTCTGCATCAGATAAACCTAGGTTGTCTGCTTATCTTTCAACTAAATTAGTTAAAAATGATAACGCTGCTATCAATGCCTCATTTGGGTTTGGAGAGGTTTTAACCACAGGTCGAATTGATGTAAAAGTTTTAATTGAAACTTATAAAGCACATTTGTTTAATTCTGAAATTTTATTCAAAACTACTTTTGATTATGAGCTATTGTTAACCCATGTTAATGGGGTTACCTATAATAGCATAAAGGCAAAACATATCGTTTTTGCAGAAGGTTTTGGAGTGGTTAAAAATCCGTTTTTTAGTGACTTACCGATGGTGCCCACCAAAGGCGAGTTACTTACCATACATGCACCTAATTTAAATATGAATTTTGTATTGAAAGCAGGTGTGTTTTTAATTCCGTTGGGAGATCATTTATATACGGTTGGTGCTACTTACGATTGGAGTGATACTACTCATGAAATTACGGATAAAGCCAGAATAAACCTTTTAGAAAAACTTAAAAAAGTGATTAATTGCAATTTTGAAGTGGTAAATCAAGTTGCAGGAATTCGACCTACAGTTAAAGATAGACGTCCGCTGGTAGGAAAGCATAATACACAGGCTAATATGTATGTTTTAAACGGTTTGGGGACACGTGGTGTTATGATTGGTCCTTATGTGGCTAAAGCGCTTTTTGAATATATTGAATTAGAAACACCATTAGAACCTGAAATTAATATTGACCGGTTTAATTAAATAAACTACCATTTTAGATTTGTAACTAAACTAGGCAGGTTGGTTTGCGTTAGGGATTGAACGGTTTGTTTGAGCTCCCCGACCTTTTGGGAGGGAGCGAGTAGTGAAAGCCCGACCTTTTGCAATTTTACTAGGCTATTTTGCATAGTAAAATTGCAAAAGGTAACGCCCAAATAAAATTTTACAGCTTTTTTTTCCAATTTTTATCGTAACTCATAAAAATATTTATCCAAATATTTCTGGATAGACGAGAAATTATTGGAATACAAGCAATTAAAGTACATACAATTGCAATGAAAATTTCATTTATACTGGCCTTAAAAATTAAACCAGAAATAACGTAAGCAGCAACTCCAAATGCAATACCCACGCCGTAACTTACGTACATGGCACCGTAGAAAAACGATGGTTCAATTTTGTATTTAGTATGGCAATGACTACATTTTTCGTGCATTACTAGCGTTTCTGAAATGGCATAGGGGTTTTTGTTAACATACATAGATTCTTCCTGACATTTTGGGCAAGTGCCCGTAAAAATACTATATAGTTTAGATCCTTTTTTAAACATATTATTTGTGTATTTTTGCAACCGAAATTGCAAAGCAAAAGTAAGGGTTTTACATTAAAAACTTTGTAATAAAAGTTACATTTCTATGATGAACATTCACAATTTATCGGTTTCATTTCAAGGCGAATACTTGTTTGAAGATATTACATTTAAACTTGGTAACGGCGATAGAATTGGCCTTATTGGAAAAAATGGTGCAGGGAAATCGACCATGCTTAAAATTTTATCTAAAGAAATGGAACCCGATACTGGGCAAATAGCGGCAGATAAAGAACTTAAAATAGGGTTTTTAAAACAGGATATCGATTTTATTTTAGGACGTACCGTTTTGGAAGAAGCTTACGAGGCTTTTATTGAAATTAAGGCTTTAGAGGCTCAAATGGAGGAGGTAAACACCCAATTGGCAACGCGTACCGATTATGAAAGTGACGGCTACCACCAATTGATGGTAGATATTAACGATTTGCAGCATCAATATGAAATTTTAGGTGGTTATAATTATCAGGGGGATACCGAGAAAATTTTACAAGGTTTAGGGTTTAAGCGTGAAGATTTTAATAAACTTACCGATACCTTTTCTGGGGGTTGGCGTATGCGTATTGAGTTGGCTAAATTATTGCTTCAAAACAACGATATTCTGCTATTGGATGAGCCTACCAACCACTTGGATATAGAATCTATTATTTGGTTAGAAGGGTTTTTAAAGAATTATACCGGAGCCGTTGCGATTGTATCGCACGATAAAATGTTTTTGGATAATGTGACTAATAGAACGATTGAAATTTCGTTAGGGCGTATTTACGATTATCCAAAACCATACTCTCAGTTTTTAGTATTACGAGAAGAATTGCGTACACAGCAATTGGCCTCGCAAAAAAATCAGCAAAAGCAAATAGAACAAACTGAGAAACTTATAGAAAAGTTTAGAGCCAAAGCTTCCAAGGCCACTATGGCGCAATCGTTAATTAAAAAACTAGATAAAATTGACAGAATTGAAGTGGATGAGGATGATAATAGTGTTATGACACTAAATTTTCCGGTATCCATTACACCAGGAAAAGTGGTGGTCGAGGCCGAAAATGTTTCTAAAAACTACGGAGAAAATCAGGTTTTGTCTAATGTAAGTTTGTTAATAGAGCGCGATGCAAAAACGGCTTTTGTTGGACAAAATGGACAGGGTAAATCTACATTGGCAAAAATTTTGGTTGGCGATTTACAATATGATGGGAACCTTAAGCTAGGGCATAATGTGCAAATTGGTTATTTTGCTCAAAATCAAGCCGAATATTTAGACGGAAATAAAACGGTTTTAGATACTATGATTGATGCTGCAAACGAAACTAACCGAAGTAAAGTGCGAGACATTTTGGGGTCGTTTTTATTTAGAGGCGATGAGGCCGAAAAATACGTTCGCGTACTTTCGGGAGGAGAACGTAACCGTTTGGCGCTTGCAAAATTAATGCTCCAACCATTTAATGTGCTTATTATGGATGAGCCAACAAATCACCTCGATATAAAGTCTAAAAATGTATTAAAAGAGGCGCTAACTCGTTTTGAGGGCACTCTTATATTAGTGTCTCACGATCGTGATTTTTTACAAGGACTCACCACAACACTTTATGAATTTAAGGACGAAAAAATTAAAAAGTATTTAGGAGATATTGATTATTATTTGGAGCAACGTAAAGTTGAAAGTTTGCGTGAGGTGGAAAAACGCACAGTAATAAAGGATACGCCTAAGGAAAAAAAACAGCAATCGTACGAAGATCAGAAAAAGCTAAAATCTTTAAATAATAGATTGAGTAATACAGAATCTAAAATCAATCAGTTAGAAAAGGAAATTAAGAAAATAGATGAAGAATTAGCTTTAAATTACGATGAAGTATCTTCTAAGCCAAATTTTTTTAGTAGCTATCAGTCTAAAAAAGAGAAACTTAATAAACTTATGAACGAATGGGAAGAGATTCAAATGAAAATTGATTCTTTGTAGGAATAATTGTGCGGTTTAACGAAATTATTCCAATTTTGAAAAAAAAAAGAATAGCTTTGATAATAGTAAATTCTCGAAGAGAAATTATAGCTCGATTTTTATTTAAATGCCTTTAAATAAAGAGAATTTAATAATCTTAAAATTGTTATTATGAAAAACTGGAAAAAAGAATTAACCGATTTTTCGGTAGAAAAACTGGAAGAAAGAAAAGAATTTACCTTTTACTTTAATTATGCACAATGTGAAACCAATGGACAAAGTGGCCGAGGAGGATACGAAGGTTGCCGTCCTAAATGTGACCCAGATATTACTGATGGAATTAATTAATTAGTATTTAAACAAATTTTAGAAAGCTTGAATCAATAAAACAATTGGTTCAAGCTTTTTCAATTTAGAACTTTTTATCATATTATGAAACCAGCAAAACAGAAAACCCTCTCTTTTTTTAAAAACCAAGTAATCTTTTTAGAAGAAGCTTTTGTTATTGAAAATATTGAGGCGTTTACGGCGTTTAAAAAAGCTGTAGA
Source organism: Algibacter pacificus (assembly GCF_008033385.1). Taxonomy (GTDB): domain Bacteria; phylum Bacteroidota; class Bacteroidia; order Flavobacteriales; family Flavobacteriaceae; genus Algibacter; species Algibacter pacificus. The sequence continues at coordinate 148,572 of NZ_VOGY01000009.1, forward strand.
AATGTATTGTTATTTTACATTCGAGTTTGATAAAATTATAGATAGCGAGGTAAATTTTGAATCTCAATATGTAGCTAAAGAAAATAAAACCTTAGTTGCTGTAAAAAGTGTTCAATCTGCAATACAAATACTAAGTTCTATTTTTCCATTAAACCATCCGTTTTGGGACACACTAAACCAAGCATTAAGTGATTATTATGAAAACACATTGGAAGAAAAATACCAAAGTATAAAACAGCCTTTGTATTCATTAGAAGCCTTTGAAAATTACGCCATAGCAAAACATTGTTTGGCATATATTCCTATTGCAGGTTTAAATTTTTTGTTTAAATGTAATCGGGATTATCAGGCGCTTCGTAAAATGTACACGCACATATTTTTGGCCATGCAAATGAATGATGATTTAGAAGATTTTAATGATGATATTGAAAACAATCAATGGACCTATTTGCACGCTCGTGTTGTTAAATTTTTAAATACAGAAAACATTGAAGAGGATAAAAGTTTAACCAAATTTAAAGAACGTTTATTATATGTGTCAGGTATTGGTACCGAGGCTATTGACTATGTTAAACTTCATTTTAACGAAGCGCTTTTACTTGCAAAAACGTTAAGTCTTGTAAAAATATCCGAATGGTTGGAGGATGTTATTGCCGATGTACAAGAAAATGAAGCACTAGTATTACGTTTACTTCACAAATAAAAAATGTCTTTAATAGTTGTAGATTATAAAGTGTCCGCTTATCAGCCAGGAAAATGGGTTGTAGAGGTTAATAGCGAACATTTTATAGTGCAAGATAATGTTAAGATATTAATAGATATCTTGGCAAACGCTAAAACTAAACAAGAAGCATTAATTAAATTTAATGCACATTTTACTCAAGAGTTAAACCGGGTAGAATTTGAATCGTTTTGTAAACAAACCCTAGAAAAAGTAAATTTAGTGGATAGCGAAATAGGTACAGCACCTGCTAAGACAAAAAGTTTTTTACAATTAGAAAAAATTTTATTTTCAAAAAAAACAACCGACCAAGTGGTTCGAGTTTTCGGGTATTTATTTATACCTAAAATATTTTGGGGAGCATTTATTATATTATCCGTCGCTTCTGTAATTTCTATTTATAAAATCCCGATAATAGGATCTACAAAAATCCCCGTAATATGGGTTATATTACTGTACCTACCAACGGTATTATTACATGAAATAGGACATGTTGCGGCATGTAAAAAATTTACAGGACAGGCTAGTGAAATTGGCATTGGTATTTATATTGTTTTTCCCGTGTTTTTTTCAAATATATCTGCTATTTGGCATGCAACAAAGCAAGAACGAATTATAACAAACTTGGCAGGGGTCTATATGCAGTTGTGGTGTATGCTTGTTTTTATTATGTTTTATCTATTAACAGGATTACTTCTTTTTCAGCATATGATTTTTTTAACAGGAATCTATAATTTTTTTCAACTATTTCCTTTTATTCGAAGTGATGGGTATTGGTTACTATCGGATATAACATCGACACCAAACCTTTTAGCTAATTCTAAGGAAATTTTGAAAAACAGCTTGTTTCCTCCTTATAAAATTCCTATAACCATTCATTGGAAACGCGTTTTTTTATTTGCTTATGGGGCTTTTAATTTTTTGTTAATAGGCTATTTTGTGTATTATCAATTTGGTTATAATTGGCAAGAAATAATTGAATTTCCAAGTGTTGTATGGACAATGTTAACTCAAGTAGTTACGCTTCAGTTTTCAAAAATAGATTTTCAGTATAATTATATGTCATATATTATAGTGTATTTTGTATTATATTCATATGGAACAAAAGCTATAAAGTACCTTTATAAATAGTTGTTTCCGAAGAATTAAAACAGGAATTAGATTGTTTTAATATTCATTATTAGGCATAATGTTGCCGTTTATTGTTGGTTTTGTGTTAGTTTATAAAATTAAATAGTTTGTAAACACCATTTTGTGTTTTTATTTTAAATTAAATGCAAACTTTATTTGCAAAGATTAAAAAGGATTGTATATTTGCTGTCCGAAATAATTGAGTCGGCATTATGAACCGAGAGTTAAAAGCTAAGTAAATTATTTCAACATAACATCGCGGGATAGAGCAGTAGGTAGCTCGTCGGGCTCATAACCCGAAGGTCACTGGTTCGAGTCCAGTTCCCGCTACTAAGCAAGAGTAATCAGAAATGGTTACTCTTTTTTTATGCAGTAAAATCAGCTGTTTGGCAATTATTTTAGATTCTTACTAAAGTACAGATTACTTTCATTTAACTAAAAAAAGGCACAGAAAAAGGCACACCCTAATTTAAAAAAAGTACCCCAAAATTTAAAACAGAACATTATGAAATATAATAAGTTAAGTGTTTTGTTTCTAATTGACAAAACCAAAATAAATAAACAGGAGAAATGTCCTATAAAATGTAGGATTACTTATTTAAAAAAAAGAAGAGTATTCTCTACAGGCTTATTTACTGTTGTAGATTGTTGGAACAGTAAAAAACAAAAAGCAATACCTCCTAATAAAGAAAATGAAAACATTAATACTCATTTGAGCCTGATTAAGCAAAAAATTAATCAGGCTTTTTTGTTGCTACAAGTTAACAATGAGAGTTTTGATGTAGAGGATATTTACTTACAGTATGCAGGAAAGAATGTAAAGGCTAATAAAACGCTTTTAGAGGTGTTTGAATTGCATAATAATAGAATGAAGAAGCTAATAGGTATTGAGTACTCAAAGTCGACTTATAACAAGTTTACAGAGGCTAGAAACCATGTTTCAAACTTTATAAGATTCCAATACAAGAAAGGAGATATGCTACTAGAATCTATCAATCAAAACTTTTTAGATGATTTTGATTTCTATTTAAAATCTGAAAAGAAACAAAAGCAGATTACTATTAATAAGAGTATTCAACGTGTTAGAAAGATTATCAAACTAGCTCTAGCAAAAGGCTATTTGAAGAAAGACCCATTTATACTTTACAAACCTAAAAAATATGAAAGTAAAGTAGTTTACCTAAATCAAAAAGAATTAGATAAACTCGAAAATCATACTTTTAGACAAGCTAGATTGAATCAAGTTAAAGATATGTTTGTCTTTTGTTGTTATACAGGATTGGCATATCAAGAAATGTCAACTCTAAAGGAAGAGCATTTAATAAAAGGGTTTGATGGAGGCATCTGGATTGAAATGATGAGACAAAAAACTAAATCTAAAGTGTCAATCCCTTTGTTACCTACTGCATCAAAGATTCTAGATAAGTATAGACCTGAAGGAAGATTACTTCCTGTGATTAGCAATCAAAAGTTTAATTCTTACCTAAAAGAAATAGCTGAGTTGGTTGAGATTGATAAAAGATTAACTCATCACATAGCTAGGAAGACTTTTGCTACTACAGTTTTGCTTTATAATGATATTCCTATTGAAACAGTTTCTGAGCTTCTAGGGCATTCAAGTATCTCTATTACGCAAAGGCACTATGCTAAAGTAGTTCAGCACAAAGTAAGTAGTCAAATGAGTAAGTTAAGTAAGAAATTGAAGAAAAAAAGATAATAAATTAACTGTGTTGTAATACATTTATGGCACAGTTAAATTTTCTAAATGATTTTACCTAACATATATTTTGAGGGAACACCTATTGAGTTTAAAGAAATAAATCCAAAAGATTTTGATAACAACTTTTATAAGGTAAAGCCAAAAGAGGTTTTAGAACCAAATGAAAAAGGATACATAAGTGATGATTTAAGTGCTAGGCTTAAAACAGACCTTGATAACCAAAATACAACTATTATTAATGCTGGTGTAGGACAAGGAAAAACTAGAGCGATAATAGAAGTTCTAACTAAGTATGCAAGTAATCCAAATTACATTATCATAATAGCGGTTCCTTATAAGAGTCTAATAGAACAATACGTTAAAGACTGCTCAAAGTATATCTCAAAAGATGAAATTTTCAACTTATCTAAATATGAAAGCAGTATTCAAAAAGGTGTTAATAAGACCAAAAAAGAAAGTTGGGGGTATACAAATGATGTAGACATGTTGCCTATTACGACTAGAGTAAGAAGTAAAATACATGTTATGACTATTAATGCTTTAATAGGTAATCCAGGAGATGATAACCTGTTTACTTCTAAAGTTAGGAGTAACTACTTTAAATTATTAAAAAATTATTGTGAGAGCACTGATAAAAAGGTGATTTGGTTAATGGATGAGATACATGATAGTATTCATAACTTTAAAGAACAGTTTGTTTTCAATCTTTGGAATTTTCAAGGTTTAGTACATAAGGCATATATTATAAGTGCTACATTTAATGAAGCCTCAAAAGAGGTGATAAAGTATGTATCTGAATTTACAGATAAAAACATATTTATTATTGAATCTAAAAGATTGCCCAAACCTTCAAGACAGAGTAATCTACATCTTAACTTTTATGTAGACCAAAAACTATATCAAGATTCTAATTTGGTAAGTTTAGTTTCAAGTTTAGTTAAAGAAAAGAAGCCTTTTGATATTTTGGTTTACTCAAAGACTTTAGTTGAAAAGCTTATAAATACTAATAAAACATCAAACTCAAAAATCAAGAAAGTTAGTGATGTTCTTAAAAACCAAATCCATCAAGTTAATAGATGTTATTCAGATGCTTTTAATCGAAAAGCGAATAAAAAATACATTGATAGTAAAACTGTAATCAATATAGGAACTAACTTTAGTACAGGGGTTAATATTGAGCAAGAAAAACATACTCTAATAATACTATTTCCTAAAGACTTGTCAGTTGACTATGTAAACAATAAAGGTGTGTTTACAAATGGCTCAAATGTAATTGTACAGGCTTTAGCTAGACAGAGAACTAATGGAGATATTCACATTTTTATACCCAATCCTAATGGTTTAAGTTTAGAGTCTTTACCTTATACTGAAATTCAAAATAGAGAGATGTATGAATGCTTTGAAACTTATAAGCGAGGTAGTGATAAGTACTCAAATTACTCTTCAATTAATAGTCAATCTAAACTTTTAGAGAGTGCCTATGAGAAGTTGATTGATGATGTAAGTTATGCAGAAGAAAAACTAAGAATAACTAACAGGGCAGGCTTAAATCGATTACTATATCCTGCAAAAGAGATATTTATTCTTAATCAAGGAGAAAAGTATATTACAAAGGAATTTTTTGGAGGGAACTTATCTGCTTACATTCTTTGGGCAAGTATTGGTAATCAATTTCTAAACTGTAAATTAAAATCCATAAAGGCTTCAACTAAATTGAATTTTGATAAAGAAAACTTATTTGATGATGTTAAAAGCTTTTTAAATTTTGAGTTAGAAGAACTTAATAACACATTTGAAGAGTTCAATCTTTATGATAGCTTTAGTGCTTATGAAAAGTTAGAGTTTATAGAGAAACTAACAGGGCAAATGTTGGTTAATTTAGATTCTAAAAAGGCTACTCAAGCAGAAATGAATAAGATTTTGTTAATGATTTTAAGTGCTGTGTTCTCTAAATCAAATGACTTTGTTTTAAGGGAAGCTAAAGTAGAAATGTATAAGCTTTATTTAAAGTCATGCTTATTTTATAGTAATAACCTTCATGAAGTTAATGAGAATCTTAAAACTAGAGATTTAACTAGTGTGAAGGTCTTTAAGAAATGGTATCAACTTATAGAGTTAATTGATAAATCTAAAATTGAAAAGGGTAATGGTGTTTTTAGATTGCCAATAACTCCTAGTGATAAGTTTGAAACAGAGTTTTATAAGATTGATTTTAAAGAGAATTTAGATTATCTTCTAAATAATGATTTCCTACTTGGAACAGATGTTTTTCAATTTAAGAATACAATAATTACTGCTATAAAGAATAAGACTCTAGTTGATACATTTTACAAAATTTGTATTAAAGTGTGTTATCTGCCTAAAACAAAACAAACTTCTAAAGATGGGAAAAAAGTTAACTACTATGAAGTAGCATCACTTAATTTCAAAAACTTACCTAATCTACTTTACAAACCTTTACCAGAAGTAATTTTGTAATAGTCCTGCTTTTTCCAATTTACTATATAGGAATAAGGAAAAATAAGGACTTTTCTAAATCATATTAAAGACTCTCATTTTATGAGGGTCTTTTTCATTATGTACTGAATCTATTCAGATTCAAATTAAAAATAATTCAAATTAATATTAACCTTCAAAAACATAAAATTATGCAATTACGAAAATCAGAAAGGCAACAAGCAAAAATTAAAATGGCTCTACAAGGTTCATCAGGTTCAGGCAAGAGTTTAAGCTCTCTTTTATTGGCTAAAGGACTAACTAATGACCAATTAGATAAAGTGGCTGTAATAGACACAGAGAATGGCTCAGCAGACCTTTATGCTCATTTAGGCAACTATAATGTGTTACCACTACAACCACCTTATACACCAGAGAAATTTATAGAAGCAATCACTGTTTGTGAAAAGGCAGGGATGGAAGTGATAATTTTAGACTCTATATCTCAAGTATGGGATGAGCTTTTAGATTACCACTCAAAATTACCAGGGAATTCATTTGCTAATTGGAACAAAGTTACACCAAGACAAAAAGCATTTATCAATAAGATTTTACAATGTGATGCTCATGTTATAGCTACAATGAGAACAAAACAAGATTATGTATTACAACAAAAAGATGGAAAATATGTGCCTGAAAAAGTTGGACTTAAAGCTGTACAAAGAGATGATGTCTCCTATGAATTTACCATAGTATTTGATATAGATATAAAGCACTTTGCTGTAGCAAGCAAGGACAGAACTAATCTATTTTCTGGAAAGCCTGAATTTATGATAAATACTTCTACAGGAAAACGCATTTTAGAATGGTGTACTTCACCTGTAAAAGAAGAAGATGTAAAACAGAAAATAGAAGAGTGCTTATCTGTTAGTCAGTTAATGGAACTGTATAAAGAGCATCCAAGTTTTCAGTTGTCATTAAAAGCTTTGTATCAAGCTAAAAAAGACCAGTTAGAACAATTAGTTAAACCAGAAAATTTTAGTCAAAATGGAAATAGTATCAGTAGCAGAGCTTAACAAGCAACGTAATGGAGCATTTAATAATCCTGAAGGTATTCCTGAAATTGTGCATCCTTTGCAAATACCTTCAGAAAATAAAGTGTATCCACATAACCCATTTATAGAGGCTAACACAAAAGAGGTTAGCCTTTCTACTTTAAAACATGATTGTATTATACCTGTGTTTTCAAAAGATAATGAGAAAACATTAGCACATCAAGAGTTTATAGAGATAGCTCAAGATTGTGTTGGAAAAGTTTTTTCTCATCATACAATAGAAGTGCCAGAGGTTAGAGTTTCTCATCAAATTAAAGGCAGAACTGCTGATGCTATTTACAAGCCAGTAAAAGAGCTTTTAGAACATGAAAAAACCCAGTACTTTGAAAGGATGGCGTTCATCATTAGAATTCCATCTATTACAGAAAGTATAAATGGGCATGATGTCTCATTAACTGTTGGAGGTGTTAGAGCTTACAACCAAGAAAATCTGTATAACAGAAAAACTTATGAGAAATTTAAGTTCTTTATTGGATTTCAGAATATGGTATGTTGTAACTTATGTATATCTACAGATGGCTATCAAGATGAAATGCGAGTAGGTAACTATTCTGAATTACAGTCTAAAATTATGGACTTAATAGAGGGGTATAGTGCACAATCCCATTTACAGGATATGAAGCAGCTATCACAGCATAATTTAACTGAACAGCAATTTGCTCAGCTTATAGGTAGAGCAAGATTATATAACTTTTTACCTAAAGAGGAAAAGACTCTAATTCCAGAATTAATGCTTAATGATGGACAGATTTCTACAGTAGCTAAAGACTATTATTTAGATGATAGCTTTTGTAGAAACGAGAATGGAGATATTAACCTTTGGAATGTATATAATCTCTTCACGGGAGCTAATAAGAGCTCTTATATAGATTCTTTTCTATCAAGAAATGTCAATGCCTTTGATTTTACAAAAGGATTGGCTAATGCTATCAATGGTGATTCTAAACATCGTTGGTTTTTGAGTTGAGTAGAACCCAATCTCTATTAGTTTAGAGGTTGGGTTATTTTAAATTTATACCAATAAAAAAGCCCAGAGCAAGTCTGGGCAATTTTACTTTTTTTAAGTGCAGCACTAATGCAAATGACTAGCTGGGCACTGTAAATGTTTTACAAAGATACGAAATACTTGCATATCTGCAACTGTTTTAACAAAAATCAAATCCTATTTTGTTTTCAATTATGTCTTTAATCTCTTGATTGTCTTTGTGTTGTAGGTATAGTTTCTCTATATCTTTTTCTAAATCTCCTTTTCTGTTAGTTGAAATTTTTCCCAAAAAATGGATAATTACCTGAATAGCAGTATTCAATGAATGTCTGTTATTATTGTTAATTTTAATAAGGGGAGTTGGCTTAACAGCTAATGGTGTGTTAGCATCATAAAGCAGTCCACTATGAGCACAAATGTTTCTTATAAAAATGATAGTTCTGAAATAGTTTATAAATACATCAACTTTTTTGATACCATAATACTGAATAATCTTCTTTTTTAGAGCGCCATCCTTTAAGTTGTAAAAAATACTATAAATACTACCAAAAGTTAGAAACTCTAAAGTTTTCCATGCTGGAGCATAAATATCATTTATGTATTTGTTATGATGCTCTTTTATAGGTTTGTTGTTCTCAATAAATTTATAGTCATAAAATCTAGGAAAATCATGAATGAATTTAGGTTTCATCACTTTAGGGTCAGAGAACCAAGTAGGACTATTTTTATAGTAATTTGATACCTGATAAATAATTTGAGTCCTGATGTTAATTTCAATTCTATTTAAAGCTCTCATAAGTAGATACCTTAAATCAACATCTAAGTAATATAGATTTATTACAGTTGAAAAATTTGTGTCTTTTTTAAAACTATGTTTGTTGTCTATTTCAAATGGATTCCAATAAAAACCTAGTCTATAGTAACCTATGTCAAGTAGATGTTCTTTAGCTTTTTGTTCTCCACAATCCAAAACTAAACCTCTATCTGTTAGTAATTTTATTTGTTCATCTACTGTTGTTGCTATTCTACCCATATTATAACTCAAAAATTTCTAAAGCTTTAGATACTAAAGTCTCTGTTCTATTCTGTATATGTTCTTTTTTCCAAGTAGGCGTATCTTTCAATTTTTCATTCAATACTAAACCGTTGTTAAACCCAATGCTATTCCCTTGCTTATCTTTTTTGTTTTGTTTGTCTAATAAAGGCATATCACTTAATTGAGAATTATAACCTGTTAAAGTAAGATTTCCCAATTTGTGAACATAGCTTTCTCTAATCTCATTTGCTACTTCTTTGTCTCCATCAGCAACCATTTCTACCCAATGTGGTTTCATGTTTTTACCTTGTGGTAAAGCATGTTCAATAGTCCAAACAAATTTATTTTTACTTCTTTCATAAAAGTTTTTATAACCTTCCCTATCATTGTTTTGAGCTAGTTCTAAACTTGATAAAATATATCTAGTAGCACCTACATTTTCTTCATATAAATTGCCATTTAATTTTTGTTCAAAGACATCATTAGAAGCAGGTTTACCATACTGAATAAGAATAGCTTTCACATTTTCATAATTATAGGTTTCTAAACTGTCTATATGCTCAACTATATCCATGAAGTAGTTAGTTAAATCCCTAGTAGGAGGACTGTCAGTAACATTTCTTCTTATAAAGTACCTACATAATAAGTTGATGAGTTCTATTTTCTGAAGCTCTGAAATTTCAAATTTGTGCTCTACAAATAGTAAAAGCATGTATGCATCAGCTCCATTTACATTTTCAAGGTTTCTTAAAGCTCTGGTAAGCTCTGTAGAATTATCATCAGTCTCATACTGGATATTTTTTGAATAGATAATAGAAGCACTTTCTAGTCTATCAAAGATTTTTGAAACATCTCTATTTATGAGTTCCTCAAAAATACCAATAAGATTAGACCTTAATGCTTTAGGTTTTTTATTAACCTTTATAGACTCTTCTAATCTAAAGGCATTGTAGAACTGTCTTATAAAACGTTCTTGAATTTTATAGTTGTCTGTTAAGTTAGCTAGAATACCATTCCATCTATCAAAATTATCATCTATAGTTTCAATTCCTTTTTTCTCTAAAGCTCCTAAAAGTTTGTTTTTAATGAGGTCTATTGCAGATAAAGGAACTCCTCTATTGTTTAGTGTTTCAAAAAGTGTAAAAGCACCATCATGAGTAGTAACATCTATTTTAACCAAAATAGAACTGTTTAACTTATCTAGAAAGTTTTTTGCAGATTGATAAGTGTAAATTGGAGTATCATTTTCATCTACTTGGTAAAGCCTATCAATAAAATAATTAAAAGCCCTACTAATTTGTCTATTTCCAATATATTTAGGAGCTTTTAAGGTTCTTATTTCTTCAATATTTTTTGAAAAAATATAGTTGTAATCCTCAAAGTTACTATTAGTATATGAAGGTTCTAGTCTAGGTTTGTTGGAACTCTCTAATAGAATTCTATTTTTTAAGTTCCAAAGAGCAAACATTTCCTTTTGTTGGTTCTCTGGCAAATGGTCTGATAAGAATTTGTAAACAGCTAAATAAAGTAGGCTAATAGTAGTCATTCTTTGTTGTCCATCAACTAACTCAAATTTTGCATCTTCCATAGCATCATTCTCTGTGTTAATACAGATGATTGAACCTAAAAAATGATTCCCTTCACTTTCTTCAACATCATCAAATAGAGCTTCCCAATTGTCTTTTTTCCAGATGTATTCTCTTTGGTATTTAGGTATGTGATAGGTTATTTTATGCTCTCCACTAAATAGTTGAGCTAATGACTTGTCTTTAGTTTCTTGAATCATCCTGTATAATACTGTTTTTAAGTTCTTCTACTTCCATTTCTAGCACATTTGCCCATTGGTAGTAGTCAATATGTTTATCAATGTTATTTACATACTCTTCCAAAAGAGCAAGTGCAATAATTTTATACTCTGGATGCACAAAAAGAGGATATAAGCTGAATACATTATTGTATTCTCCTTGCATTTTTATAAAGGCTTCTGCAATAGACATTGAGTATTTAGAATTTTTGTCAGTACCTTCAATATCTAAATCTTCATAACTCATTTCATTAACTGAATGGTAAAACCAATCTTCATTTTTCTTATCTGTACACTTGTACAAAGTAATAGAGCCACCTTCAGCTCCCATTTCTATAATTTTTGTGTGGTTTGTCATTGTTGTAAATCTTTAAAGTTGTCAAAGACTATTTCTTTAATGTTTCTGTAATTTAGATTGTTTAATTTTAAGTTGTCATAATCAGAAACAAAAGGCAACTTTTTATTTATCATATCTTTTTTAATATCATAGTATGATACTCCTTCCCATACTTGGCACTCTAAATATTCAGCTAATTTATCACAAGCATTATCGGCTAGATAAATAATTTCAGTACCTCCAAAAATTGAAATTATATCATAAATGTTTTTTCTAAATTCATTAATGTAATCAGTCTTTTCATCTTCATATAAAAATCGATACTTATATATAGTTATCAATTCAATGCAGTTCTCATAAACTCTTATGTTAAACACAAAAGGACTGTTAAAACTTATTAATTCTTTAGCTTCTGTATCTGGTAAAATCTTATCCTGTTTTTCGCAATAAATTTCTGGAAATTCATATTCCCAATCTCCTGTTAGTTTGCCTGAACCAATAACAGTAATATGGTCTAGTTTTAGCGCCTTTAATTCAGCTAGAAACTCATCTTTATGTTCTTTAATGGTGTTTTGTGTAAAAGACCTACAGTTACTTATAATATGTAAATCAGTAGCCATTTTATAATCCTTTTAAAACCTCAATTACACTTCTAGATGTATAAGTATTCTCAACCTGTTTAGATTCAAATACCATAAAGTACTTAAAGTTGTCTCCTGCTTTTTCAGCCCAAGTCTTACCTAAAATATTTTTATTTCTACTATCATCATTATCATAGACATCTCCTTTGGTTTCTAATAGTATGATGTTTCCTTTTTTAGTGTAAAGAATAAAGTCTGGATAATGGTTAGAACTAAACCCATTTAAAGCAAACCCTTTACCTCTTTCAAGGTTTCTATGCCAAAAGACTATGTTTTCAAGTGAAGCCACTTCCATAATCATATTTTGCTCATAATTGTTCATGCTAGCCTCTCTATCATACAGAGATTTGCCAATAGTAGTACTAGGATTTAAAAACGTTAGTGTTTCAGGAAATTCAAAATTGTCTTTTACAATAATCTTATTACTATCTATAAGAACTTTAAAACGCTCTTTAGCATAAGTGTCTGTTAGTTCATTGATTTTATCTCTAATCTTTTTTACATAAATAAAATCATTATCGACTATATCTCTAATTTGCTCACTAGATAGATTATCAAAAACGCGACTTACATATTTTTGTAATTCTTGTTGCGAAATAGGTGTCATGTCTCCAAGTTTAGAAACTATGATGCTACTAATTTGATTTACCTGCGATGCTTTAGGTTTAGACAATATGGTGTCAACTAGAATATCCTTTGCTCTCTTACTTACTTTTTGAGCAGTAGCAGTCTTTTTTTGCTCATTAAAATCTACAGCATATATCTCTTTAGAAATATCATCAAAAGTTACTTCTGTGCTATAATTAGATAGCTTAAAACCATCTAATAAACTTACCTTATTTAGGTATTGGTCTTCGGAATTTAATTCTTCAAAAAGGCTAACCTCACCAAGTTCTCCTTCTTCCACTTTTTTAAAGAATTGAGGTAATTTAATAGTAGTTGCAACTTCTTTAAATTGGGAGTCTAGTTTATAAATTTTAGGTGCAGTTTTCATAATATCTGTAAAAATAGAAGTGGTATCATCAATCTCAATATCATTTACTTTCTGTTCAAAAGTTTGTCCTTCAACTTTTGCCTTTTCTGTAATATGAGATACTAAAGTATTTTGCTTACTAATAGTATCTAATGTAACTTCTTCCTCTGGATTAAACTCAACAGCTTCTACATCAAAATCTTCATCAGATTGCACATAGTCATCAGATTTAGGTTCTTCTGCAAATAAATCTTGAGTTAATACTTCATTTGGAGTTAATTCTTCCTTTGGAGCTTCTTCTGCATAGTAATCATCTTTACTAAAACCAGATTCTTGTAAACCTTTAACAATACTATTTAAGGTCTCATTAAACTTTGCTGAAGCTGTTAACACAAAAGACATGTTTAATAATGCCTCTTTATGTTTTACCACATAAGGCTGTCTTAAAACTCTACCTAAAATTTGTTCTACTTCCACAGGGGAAGATTTGTCTGCTAATGATGCTAAAATATATGCATTTGGGCAATCCCAACCTTCTTTTAAAGCATTAACTGTAATAATATATTTAACAGGGCAGTCTTTAGCCATTAGGTCAATACCTTTTAGCTCATCAATGCCACTAGTTTTTATTTTTATTTGTTCCTCTGGAATCTTAATTTTCACTAACTGCTCTTTAATCTTCTGAAAAGTAGTGTTGTTCTTTCCTTTAATGTTAGATTGAGCTTGGAATAACACTATAGGTCTTATGTATTTTCCTGTTAGCTTTTCTTCTTCAATAGCTAGTAGTTCTAACTGTCTTTGTAGATGCAATGCACTAGTTATAACCTCTTCTTTTTTATGATGATTATAAACCACAACAGGAAGCTTTACCATACTTTCCTTTTTAAGAGCCAATGCATTTACAAAAGAAATGATATTACTGTTTTCTTTAGGTGTAGCGGTTAAATCTAAAACTAAAGAAGGGTTTAAATTGTTTAGCATTTCAACACTTAAATCACTTTCAGCATTATGGCTTTCATCTACAATTACAATAGGGTTGAGGCTTCTTATAACATTAATTAAAGCAGTTTCATCTGTATCTGGTAACACAAGGGCTTTATCTACAATAGTGTTTCTAAAAGACTCTAAAGCACCATTTTCTTGAAACACTTTTCTATCATCCTTTTTCCTTGAGTTTATACGTAAACTACTAAAATTGAAAACAAAAATGTTTAGCTGTTCTGTTACAGAAGTAGGATTGAAATTTGCACCTTGTAAAAGTTGGTCTTTTTCATACACTTCAACTCTGTTACCAAATAGGCTATTTAACTTTTCTCTATATGGGTGACTAGAGTCTGAAAGGTTTTTTACTGTTTGTTGTAATAAATTAGACCAAGGGACTAACCAAACAACTGCTTTTGCATTACCTTGATAAAAATGCTTGTTTATAGTGTGTATAGCATTACAAGCAATAAATGTTTTACCACCAGCAGTAGGAACTTTTATGGCTATATGTAATGCATTTGGAATATTATCTTTATAAGGTTTCATACCTGTAAAAGAACCATCTAATTGTGGGGTATAGGGTATGCCTAACTTGTCTTCCCAATATTGATTAAATGCTTTTGCAGGTGTAGACTCTTTTTGTGTGTAAGACAAAAAATGCTCTAAATCTTTAATGACTTTATGTTGGTATGGTTTTAATTCCATTTATTTGTTTTACAAATTATTAGTTTTTTTATATGTATTTAATCTAAACAGTAAATCATTTATTTTTAATAGTCTTTTTCCAAGGTCATTAATAGTATTAGAATTGTCTAATAAACTTCTTGTAGGATGTGCTATTTTATTTCTTAATTCATTAATACTACTGAAAGATTTCCAAACTTGTTTTGACAATAACAATTCATTGTGTAATCCATAACTTTTAATAATATTAAAAAAATCAACCAAAAAAAGATGCTCTGTAAGCATGTTTTCTAAACCTTGTGCTGCTAGAGTATTGTAGGTATTAACTATCTGTGAGTATTTATTCTCCTTCTCTTCTGAACCTTCAGATTTTTCATTAAGCCATTTCAAAATTTCATCGTTGTTAAGGTGAAAGTTGAGGAATATAGCTAACTCTCTTTCTAATTCACATACTAAACTAAATACATAAACTTGAACCTGTTTACAATTCAAGTTCCCAATAGTTATTAAGCCAGAAATCTCCTTATTAAAACTCAAAAAATAAAATGATTTTTTTTCTTTACAAAACTTATCAATTACAGTGTCAATTGTAGTATCTATGGGTAATACATCTTCATGAGAAATTAGCTCTTTTTCTATTTCTGTAAAATTATCTGGAGTTTTAGTTTTGTAGAATTCAGTGATAACACCATTATTTGGAATAATAGGTAAATGGTCTATCCTGTATTCAGACATTTTCTCCCTATGCTTGCCTCCATCATCTTCATCTTCAGTTATAGCAATCCATCTTTTTTTACTGATACCTACTGAAGCAGCTAGTATTTTTACTTTTCCTTCATCTTGAAAATAAATATCTTCTATCATAATTATTCTAAAATCTAGTTATATCTCTTGGTATCTTTTTAAAAACAATATTATACTTATCCATAATGCTTTGGTCTAGCAAACAATTATCTGCATAAATAATGTATTGATTAGCTTTGGTTTTTATAGACCTTAAGAAGCTTTCATCTAAAGTAGTGATACTGTCTTTTTGGTAATAGAAATAATAAGCAGTATCATTTTTAGCACCTAGTAGATAATCTTCTTTAGGTTTAGTAAAAGGAGTTTTAGCTTCACTATACCAAACATACTCTAGTATTTTATCTAAGGCAATATCTTCATTTAAAAAGCCATTATCTAAAAATAAAGGTTCTCCTAACTCATAGTATGTAAAATCTCCACCAGTACCTTCAATAGCTTTAGAGCCTTCTCCATAGCCATTAATTACTCTTTTTACACGTTCAGCAGTAATGGTATTGGCGTAGTCTTCCATTTCTACTAAAATGAATTTTCTGTTACCACCATCTTGTTGGTTCAGGTTTAGAATTGAGTGTGCAGTTGTACCTGAGCCTGCAAAAGAATCAAGAATAATTGAATTTTTATCAGTAGAAATTTCAAGAACTCTTTCAATTAATTCTATAGGTTTTGGTGTATCAAATGGAACATCATTATCAAAAATTGTTTTTAAGAGTTTATTAGCATCTCTTGTTGTTCCAACATCTTTTCCAAACCATATACTTTCAACCACTCTACCCTGTTGCTGATTTAAATAAATTTTTCTTGTTATTTTCGTTTCATCATCATTAAAAATGATTTCTCCAGTTTTAATTTTTTTTGCAATTAATTCCTTACTCCATCTCCAACCTATATCAGGTGCTTTAATCTTTTTTCCAGATGGTGTGATAATGTCATAGATTAAATTTTCTCTTAAATTAGGGCTTCTAACATCCCCAGACCTCCATTTTCCATTAGGGTCATTATCAGGGTTAGAGTAGGCTTTATTGTGCTCATCAGTTCTTTTTAATCTGCCTATTTGAAAATCTTTTTTACAATAAACAAATGTATGATTATGATGTAATGATATTTTTTTAGCATCATTTTTTCCTTGAATACTATGTTGCCATATTATATCTCCTACAAAGTTCCCAATACCAAAAATTTCATCACAGATTAATTTTAGATTTGCTTGTTCATTATCATCTAATGAAATAAAAATAGCTCCATCATCAGCCAAAAGTTTATGTAATAATTTAAGTCTTGGGTACATCATACATAACCATTTGTCATGCCTAGATAAATCTTCACTTTCTTTACCTACAACTTGCCCTAGCCACTTTTTTAACTTTGGGTCACTTACATTATCATTATACACCCAACCTTCATTTCCTGTATTGTATGGTGGGTCTATATAGATACATTTTATCTTACCTTCATATTCTGGCAATAAACTTTTTAATGCTTCTAGGTTGTCACCATGTATAATTTTATTTTGTGAGGTAGCAGCTTTACTCACTTTACCATTAGTAAAAGTATATTGGGGTTCTAATGTTTTATAGGGTACATCTTGATGATGGTTTATTACTTTTTCTTTTCCTATCCAGTTTAATGTTGGCATACAGTTAGTTCTTTTCTTCTGATTTAATTCTTTTTAAGGCTATTTTAATGGCATCTATGGCAACTTCTTCCCCTTTTACATCTTCATATACTTTCTCGCTAAGCCATAACTTTAAAAGTTTACTATGTTCAATATCTAGTGCAATAGCTAATTTATCTATTTGCTCTCTAGTAGGCTTTCTATCTCCTTTTTCAATTTTACTTATTAAAGCAGTATCTGTATCTATCATAGAAGCTACTTCTCGCAATAATAGGTTTTTAGTTTCCCTTTTAGATTTTAGTAATTCTGAGAGTATCATTTGGTAGTCAAATTAGTTCTTGTCAAATATTGTCTAAATCTAACTAGAATTATTGATATAAAAAATTTTTGAAAAATAATTTTTTGGATGCTATATGAGAGAGCTGAGTACCTTACTCAAATGACCCCTACTGATTCACAGGAGGAACTTCCCCCTACCACTTATATAGTAAAGATAATTTTCTAGCAGGATAAATAAATTCAAGTTGATAGCTGTAATTTATATTCTATGGAAGATTGATTTTCTGTGTGGTGTACTACAACTCAAAAATTTTAGAACAATGGTTAGAATCGTAAACTACAAAGAGAGACAAAAAGAGGATGGAACTTCATTCTTTGTTTTGGAACTGCAAGGAGGAATTGAAATGGTATTAAGCAAGTCTACAGGTAACTTCTACGCTACTGCAAAGCGTGCTTTTATCCCAAGTACATTTGATGAACAAACTTGTACTGGACTTATTGGCACAGAAATGCCAGGAAGCATCATTAAAGAGGACTGTGAGCCTTTTGAATATGTTGTAAAGGAAACAGGGGAGGAAATAACATTATCCCACAGATGGGTGTATGTTACAGAAGATGCTGTAAAGCCAAAACAAACTGCTGTAAAGTATGAGCAGAATGTTATTGCAAACTCTGATGTGTTTTCAAAAAATGGTATTCTTGAACATGCAGAGTAAAAATATAAGCCTAGTCTATGTAAATAGATTGGGCTTTGTTTTTTGAGTTTTAAAATACCCTTACTTTATTATACTTGTTTGCTCATACCTTCATAAATAAAAGATAGTCTAGCTGTAGTTAGTTTACACTATTACTATAAGGATATATTATTAATCTTGAAGGTAAGAATAAGATAGTATAAATAGGTTTTAATTCTGCTTAAGAAAGAAAAAGAACCAAAAAGAAAGAAACTTCATAGCTCTTCCCCTCTAACCATATTTATATACTTTTTGCGAAGAATTGTTCTGAAGTGTTTCAGAAAGAAACTTCTTTGGCAAAGGTATATGTTCCAAAATTAAGATGCAAGTAAATTGATAATTATTTTCCTAGGAAAATAAATTTAAAAATATGAAAATTTCAGAAATAAGTGTCTCATACTCAAATAACAGGAGTGATAGACTAAAAATAAGTAATAGTAAGCAGTCTTATGATATTATAAGAGCTTGTTGGAGTGATTCTACTATAGAATTACAAGAGGAGTTTAAGATTTTAATGATGAATAGGAGTAACCAAATTTTAGGTGTTTATCCGCTTTCAAAAGGAGGTGTTTCTGCTACTGTGGTAGATGCAAAATTAGTGTTTAGCGTAGCTCTTAAATGTAATGCTTCAAACATTATCATTGCTCATAATCATCCTTCAGGAAATCTTCAGCCAAGTGAAGCAGATAAAAAATTAACACAAAAGCTAAAACAGGCAGGTCAGTATTTAGATATAGTACTGTTAGACCACTTGATAGTAACTAAAGATGACTTTTATAGTTTTAGTGATAATGGAATGATAAAATAGTCCTCTTTTTTCCATTTCTATATATAGTGAATTGGAAAAAGTGGGACTTTTTGTCTTTTGTTTATGTATGAATGAGTGTGTGAGTAGTCTTTTTAGGAGGAAATTTGCAGTTTGAAAGACCTGTAGATTAGTATTAATAGCTAAATCTTACTTTTTATCCTCTAGGTTTACAATATCACATAAAGTAATTCCTAAATTATCAGCAATCCTTTTTAAAGTGTATAAAGTAGGGTTGGTTCCACCAGCTTCTAAACGACTAAAGTTAGATTTTTCAATATTACATTTAGCAGCAAGGTCTTGTTGAGCAATTCCTTGCTTTTCTCTTAACATTTTAACTCGTTTTCCAATTGCTACTTGAAGTTGGTCTTTATCATCCATTTTAAAACACTTATTATCTAGTTGTCAAAAATGATAATTAAGTGCAGTGTTTTGGTTATCATAAATGATAAAATAAGTATGTTTGTTTCATCAATACTAAATAGATGGAATACATATTAATTTTTACAGGCTTACTATTATTAATCTTTCTTTTATATAAACTAAAGAAAACTAAAGGGAGTCTTGCTGAAGGAAAACTTAAAAGGAATATAGATTTAAGTACTTCAATTGTCAAGTCTGATGTCGAAAAATTAGAACTGAAAGGTCCTGTGAAATCCATTAAAGATGAGTATTGGATTATTTCTGTAAATGATGGTGAGGTTAAGAAACAAGAACCTTTTGATTACACAATAACAAAAGAGTTTGATGTAAAAGGTAATCTTACAGATACTGTTGTAGAAAACAATAACCCATATTATAAAAACATAGAAAGCAATAAGTTGTTTTATGGTGATAAAGGGGAGTTAATTGAGGAGAAAAAATATAATCTGGATGGTAAGTTATTGTGGAAGAAAAGTTTTAGATACAATAAAAGAGACAAGATTTCAGAATGGGTAAATTTTAATGTAGAAGGTATCGGTTTAGGAAGAATAACTTTTGAATATGACCTTAACAATAATAAAATTTATAGCATGCTCTATAGGTATGATGAGAGTTTGTATGGAAAACTCAATTATGAATATGATAAGTATGGAAATTGCTTGAATCAATATAAGGAAGATACTTTTTGTAACCCAATAATGGCAATACGTGAAATAGTTTATTATGAGGTTTAAAGAGGTAATAGAAGAGCTAGAAGCTCTATTAAATCTTGAAGGTTTTTGTAGTAGGGATAAAGTTGCTTGGTGGTTGCTTAAACATGAAGAAAGATACATTGGTTTAAGTAAAATTAAAGACACTTTAGAAGCTGAATTTCCAGATAGAAACTTAAGAGAGCAAAAATCTTTCATAATAGAATTACTATTCACAGAGCTATATGAAGATGTAAATAAGAGTTTTGAAACCACAAAACCATTTAGTAAAGAAGAGGTGTGTCTTAAAGATATTATAATGAAAATTAAAACGTCAACAAATGGACTTAATAGGAAAGATAAAAATTTTAAATGGGACTCAAGTCCTAGGTGATAATGGCTTTAGAAAAAGAGAGGTTGTTATTACTACAGAAGAACAGTATCCTCAACATATTTTAGTAGAGTTCATACAAGATAAGTGTGATTTGCTAGATAACTTTGATGTAGGTCAAGAAGTAAAAATTGCTCTTAATTTAAGGGGTAGAGAGTGGGTTAGTCCAGAGGGAGTAACTAAATACTTTAATGCTATTCAAGGTTGGAGAATAGAGCTTGTAAATAGTGAACAGCCTACACCTCAAATACAAACACAGCAAGAACCAGTTAGCTTTTTAGATGAAGCAGATAATGACTTGCCATTTTAACAAAAAATCAATTAACCAATAAATTATAAATTATGAAGAATATTTTTTTAGCATTAATAGCCATTTTAGCATTTACAGCTTGTTCTAGTGATGAAGATGGTGAGGTTGCAGAAATGACAAATGCTAACCTCAGTTATAAGTTAGTATATACTACAGGTGTATTGCCTAGTTATTATGTAGTAAGAGCAGGAAATACAATTACATATGAAGATTCCTTTGAGTTTAAAGAAGTTGGTTATGATGAAGATACTAGAACTGTTACAGTAGAAACAGATTTAAATCCAATTAAAATAGAATCGAATTTCTATATTGAAGGAGGTTCAGAAGTAAATATCAAGCTAATTAGTTCTGAAGGTAACATTATAGATGAGCAAACTATTTCAGAAGTAAACTATACTTATATCCATAATTTTTAAAAACTAAAACCAAATATAATGAAGAATACATTTTTATTATTAATAGCAATTTTTGCATTTACAGCCTGTTCAAGTGATGATGACAATCAGGAAGAAGAACAACAAATTAGTCAATCTCATATAGTAGAGTTTACAACAGGAACTCTTGAAAGTTGGGTATCTGTAGGGTTAACAACTACATTGACTTTAGAAGATGGTACAGAGTCGACAATTAATTCAGATTTCGATTATACTCAAAATATAGTTAGTGTAGAGATTCCAGAGAATACAGTAAGCTTTGAGTTAGAATTTTATATTGAAGATTCATCTCAAGCTGAAATGCGCTTTTATGGTTCTGTAGATAATGTTAATGTGTATCAAGAATCCATAAACCAACAAAGTTATCAGTATCAATATACTTTTAATTAGGGTATGTGTAATTCCTTATTAAAAGAATTACGCTTTAAGATTGGAGAACAGTATGAGTTAAATGAGTTTAATCTTAAGACTTTAGAATCAACTTTTAGTAATGGATTAGAATTAGAAAACTATGAGTATATAAAAGGAGATTTTAAAACACTATTAGAAGTACCTTTTTCAAGTAATGTAATTTTACAATATAATGCAGATATACTCTATAGTGTAATTTACGAATTTGAGCTAACTCATTACAGTTATCTAAAATCTAAAGTTAATCAGTGTATATTTAAAGAGGTAACTATTGAAATTCTAATCAAAGATAAATACCATTGCCAAATAGTATTGCAGAGTAAATAAGGCACACTTTTCGGCATCACTTTATAAATGGCTATTAATATTTATGAAGGTCTATGATAAATATAGAGTGTTAAAGTGTTGATATTTATAGGGATAGAGCAGTAGGTAGCTCGTCGGGCTCATAACCCGAAGGTCACTGGTTCGAGTCCAGTTCCCGCTACTAAGCAAGAGTAATCAGAAATGGTTACTCTTTTTTTGTGCATTAAAGTCAATAGTTTGGCAAATATTGGATTAATCCAAATTGTTGTGTTTACGCAAAAATTGTTGTTAATCTATAGAGGAAGAATTCTACATTCCTAACCCCTCTAAACTGTGCTCTAAAAGCTTTTATTTTGGCATTAAAGGATTCGGCAGACGCATTAGTGCTTCTGTTTTTAAAATAATTTCAGATTGATCTATAATTCAGTTTTATTGTATTTGATATGGTTTTAAAAGTTTTTAACTCGGATTTTTCAACTTCAATAGATTTAGTAGTATGGAATATAGTTCTTAATTCTTGTACTATTTTATATGCCTTTTTTAGACCTAGATATTCCTCAAATAGAATTTTGGTTCTTACGTGTTGATTTGGAGTCCATTTATTAGGAGCTTTATAGAGTACGTATTGGCTTCTTGCTAAGAGTTGTTTTCTAGAGTCTACATTACTAAAAGTTTCCGTGTAGACTTCCCTAAAAACCGAACTGTTTAAAATTATATTAGCGCTAGAGTCTTTGTTTTTGTATTAATTGTTTGATTTTTAGAGAGGTGGTTTTTTATTTTAAAAGAAATACTGTTTTTAAAAGTTAAACAATAGGTTTTTTAACTTTTTTTTAACCTTTTAGTCCGTTATATGCGGTTTTCTGAGTGATTAATAGTATTTTAGTGTTAAAATTTATTTAAAATTATTTGATATATAACTTAGTTTTAAATGAAAAACTCGAAAAAAGCATTTGATATAATATTATTCATATGAAAAGAATATTACTCCTTATTTTATTAACTTTTTCTTTATTAACAAACAGTTTTGCGCAGCTTAGTGATTTACATTACCTCCCACCATTAAAGCAAGGTGATGGAGGTACAGGCTCTATACTCCAACAAAAACTATATTTCTCTACTCCAGAAACTACACCTTTCAATGTGTCGGTTTATAGAGGTAATGGTACTTTGTTAACAACAATATCAGGACTGTCAAATACAAACTCTCAGTCCTATGGACTTCCTAACGGAAACAATGGAATTGCTTTAGTTTCCACTGCTAACACAGGAAAAGTTCTTAATAATGCTGGGCTTCGTATAGAATCTTCAGGTGGGGAAAAGTTTTATGTAAATTATAGAGGGCGTTCAAGTGCCCAAGGCACATCTTTAACTTCTAAAGGACGCGTAGCGTTAGGGACACTTTTTAAATGGGGAGGGCGACCAAATTATGGAAAAGGGGAGAAAACCTTAAATGCTGTTTTGGGTATTATGGCAACGGAAAATGCAACAACTGTTGAAATTTATGGTTATGATTCTGGGTGTACTTTTAGAAATGGGAATGATGCTGATGGTTTTCCTATTGGTGGTGCTACCAGTATGACTATTATGTTAGATGCAGGTGAGAGTTATGTGTATGAAGCTCCAAGAAATAATGGTAGTGCTAATATTGATTGTTGGTTAGGAACAACTATTAAATCGGATAAGAAAATTGCTATTTCTAATGGTAATTTAAATGGAGCACCTTTAACCAGTGCTAATAATAGAGATGCAGGAATTGATCAACCTGTTCCAGAAAATGTCCTAGGAAGAGAATATGTGTTTGTGAGGGCTGGAGGTACCAATGTAAATGAAACTCCAATAATTATTGGGACACAAAATGGAACAGGTATTTATGTAAATGGACAAGCAACTCCTATTGCAACTATTAATAAAGGAGATTATTTTGTAATTCCGGGATCTAATTATTCTACAAATTCTACCGGTGGTAATATGTATGTTACTACTTCAAAAGAATCATATGCGTATCAAAATATAGCAGGAGCATCAGCATCTCAAACAGGAGGGTTAAATTTTATTGCTCCTGTAAATTGTTTATTACCAGATATTATGGATAATATTCATGACATTAGAGATGTTGCTAATTTAAATTATACAGGTGGAATTACTATTATAGCTTCTACTTCAACATTAGACAGTAATATCGAGGTTTATGAAAACAATGTACTAGTTACAAAACCTGCGTCTAAAGTAGTTGCGGGTACTACAGAATGGAAAACCATTACCATTTCTGGTTTAGATGGCGATGTAAGAGTGCAGTCTACTGGACCAATAGCTGTAGGGTTTTTTGGTGTTAGTGGTAATGCTGGTGTTGCAGGTTATTTTTCTGGTTTTGATACAGTGCCAATTGTAGAAATAAGTGTTACTGGAGGAGGATGTTTACCTGGTGCTGAAATTAAAGAAGTTACTGGTGGTTTTGAGTATTATGAATGGTTTCAAAATGGAGTATCTGTATCCGAAGGTGTAACCCAAAGTTCTTATACTCCCACAGAAGCAGGTGATTTTTATGTTAAGGTTACCAAAGGAGGCTGTAGCTATGATTCTGCAATTTTATCGGTGTACAATTGTGACCCTGAAATAGTATTAACCAAAACAGTTGATGCTACGCCCGTGTTAGAAGGAGATACGGTAACATTTACCGTTACAGTAGAATCTTTAGGTGAAAACCTTGTAACAGGTCTTGTAATTAATGATGCGTTGCCTCCAGAATTATCATTTGTAAGTGCTGCCCCTAATTACGGTTCTTGGAGTGCTCCCAATTGGACTATTGGAAATATGTCTAGTGGCGAAATACATCAAATTGATATTGTTGCTACTGTTAATGAAGTTACCGCAACTACTACAGTTACTAATACAATTTCTAATACACAAAATGAAGTTGAGGGTGATGTTATTCCAGATGATGATACAGAACAGGTTACTATAATAAATAGTGAAATTGAATTAACCAAAACAGATAGAGCTCCCCTTGATGGAAGTTTTGATACGGTAGGTGAAGTTATAACGTATGATTTTGTTGTCACAAATACAGGGGATACGGCATTAACAAATATTACAATTACGGATTCTAAAATAGATTCAGGAAGTTTATCACCAAGTTCAGTAGCTAATTTAGCTATTGGAGCTTCAGCAAATTTTACAGCAACTCATACTATTACACAAGCTGATATTGAGGCAGATCAAGTTGTTAATTCGGCTACAGCACAGGCAACTTTATCTAATGGCTTTGTTATATCTGATATTTCAGACGATCCAGATAATTCAAATAACACTATTGATGACCCAACAATAACACCCATAGACCAAAAAGGAGGGATATTGGTAGAGAAAATAGCACAACCGGCTCCAGATGGATTATATGATACGGCCGGGGAAATTATTACTTATGAAATTACGGTGTTTAATACAGGTAATGTGAGTTTAAATAATGTGACTGTAACAGACCCCATGGCAGATTCAGGTAGTATTTCGCCGGCGTCTATTGCAAATTTACCTGTTGGAGAATCGGCAGTATTTTCTGCTCAGCATACTATTGTATTAAATGATTTTAATACAGGAAGTGTTATTAATACAGCAACAGCTACTGGTACAGAGATTGTAGAGGGGACGACTGTTATGGATCAATCTGATGATCCTACAACAGCAACTCCTAATGATGCAACAGTCGTTTCTGTACCACAGTATGGGCAATTGCAAGTAACTAAAGTAGATGCGCCAGCGATAGATGGAGCTTTCGATACGGTAGGTGAGGAGATAATTTATACTGTAATAGCTACCAGTGTTGGAAATGTTACTTTGACAGATGTTAATATTGTTGATCCAAATGCAGATGTTATAGAGTTAACAAGTACTACAGGTACAGATACAGATAATTCTGATGGTAGGGTTGAAAGTTTAAATCCAAATGAAACCGCAACCTTTACTATAAAACATTTTCTAACACAAGAAGATTTAGATAAAGGAGAGGTGGTTAATACAGCAACAGTTGGGAGTTTAGATCCCGGTATGGGAAGTGTCACAGATTTATCTGATGATCCAGATGATCCAACTACAACAGATGATATCCCGAATAAAGTTACCGCAGCAGATCCAACAATTACACCGCTAATTTCAACGCCATCTTTATCTGTTACAAAAGTTGTAGATGATTATTTTCATGTAGCTGAAGGACAAACGATAACTTATACATATGTTGTTACGAATGATAACAATGTTACCATTAATAATGTTAGTATTAATGATGCTCATATAGCTAATGGAACTTTATCAACACCAGAACTTCAAAGTACTACAGGAACCGATGCCGATAATTCTGATAATCAAATAGATATTTTAGCGCCTGGGGAAACAGGGACTTGGACTGCAACATATTTGGTAACAGCTATAGATATTTCAAATCAAGCAAATATTACTAATACGGTAACAGCTACAGGAACGCCAAGTACGGAAAGCTTTATCGATCCTACAGCAAATGTCTTGGTTACAGTGCATCCTATAGAGGTTATATGTAGTGGTGAAACTTTAAATCATGACTTAACGGGAGATAATACCTTTACAGGAGCGACATATAGTTGGTTTGCTACAGATAACGCAAATGTTTCTGGTGAAACGACTTCTGCTTCAACATCAACTTCTATAGCAGATACTTTGTTGAATGAGTCAGGGATAGATCAAATTGTAGAGTATACTATTACAGTGACCGTTTCTGGAGTTGTTAAAGATGTTTACAAATATAAAGTAACTGTGCATTCTCAATTAGTCGTTCCAGAGAATGATGTTGATACCGTAAATTGTTTAGCAGAAGCAATACAGCCACTAACACCTGTGGTGAACGATTTTAATGGAACAGCTATTACTCCTGTTATTACAGAAAATACAGATCCTGTATGTGAAGGGGATAAAGTTTACACGTTTACTTATACGGATCCTAATTGTGCAGGAAATGTTTCGGTTTACACCTACACTTACACTCTGGATGTAACGACCTTACCCGTAGTTCCAGCCAATGGATCCAGCACCGTTGAATGTTTAGCCGATGCCACGCAACCAACAGCACCAGTAGTCAAAGATGTTTGTGGTAATGACATTACCCCCGTGATCACCGAAAACACGGATCCTTTATGTGAAGGCAATAAGGTTTACACCTTTACCTATACGGATTGCGCAGGAAATGTTTCGGTTTACACCTACACCTACACTCTGGATGTAACGACCTTACCCGTAGTTCCAGCAAACGCCAGCAGTACCGTTGAATGTTTAGCCGATGCCACGCAACCAACAGCGCCAGAGGTCAAAGATGTTTGTGGAAACCCAATCACACCAATAATCACCGAAAACACGGATCCAGTATGTGAAGGGGATAAGATTTACACCTTTACCTATACGGATTGCGCCGGGAATTCTTCGGTTTATACTTATACCTACACCCTTGATGTGACGACCTTACCCGTAGTTCCAGCAAACGCCAGTAGCACCGTTGAATGCTTAGCCGATGCCACGCAACCGACAGCGCCAGAGGTCAAAGATGTTTGTGGAAACACAATCACACCAATAATCACCGAAAACACGGATCCTTTATGTGAAGGCGATAAGATTTACACTTTTACCTATACGGATTGCGCCGGGAATGTTTCGGTTTACACTTACACTTATACTCTGGATGTGACGACGTTACCCGTAGTTCCAGCAAACGCCAGCAGTACCGTTGAATGTTTAGCCGATGCCACGCAACCAACAGCACCAGTGGTCAAAGATGTTTGTGGTAATGACATCACACCAATAATCACCGAAAACACGGATCCAATATGTGAAGGGGATAAGATTTACACCTTTACCTATACGGATTGCGCCGGGAATGTTTCGGTTTACACCTACACCTACACTCTGGATGTGACGACCTTACCCGTAGTTCCAGCAAACGCCAGTAGCACCGTTGAATGTTTAGCCGATGCCACGCAACCGACAGCGCCAGAGGTCAAAGATGTTTGTGGAAACACAATCACACCAATAATCACCGAAAACATGGATCCTTTATGTGAAGGGGATAAGATTTACACCTTTACCTATACGGATTGCGCCGGGAATGTTTCGGTTTACACCTACACTTATACTCTGGATGTAACGACCTTACCCGTAGTTCCAGCCAATGGATCGAGCACCGTTGAATGCTTAGCCGATGCCACGCAGCCAACAGCACCAGAGGTCAAAGATGTTTGTGGAAACCCAATCACACCAATAATCACCGAAAACACGGATCCAGTATGTGAAGGGGATAAGATTTACACCTTTACCTATACGGATTGCGCCGGGAATTCTTCGGTATACACTTACACTTATACTCTGGATGTAACGACCTTACCCGTAGTTCCAGCCAATGGATCGAGCACCGTTGAATGTTTAGCCGATGCCACGCAACCAACAGCACCAGTGGTCAAAGATGTTTGTGGAAACCCAATCACACCAATAATCACCGAAAACACGGATCCTTTATGTGAAGGGGATAAGATTTACACCTTTACCTATACGGATTGTGCCGGGAATTCTTCGGTTTATACTTATACCTACACCCTTGATGTAACGACCTTACCCGTAGTTCCAGCAAACGCCAGCAGTACTGTTGAATGCTTAGCCGATGCCACGCAACCAACAGCACCAGTGGTCAAAGATGTTTGTGGTAATGACATCACAGCAATAATCACCGAAAACACGGATCCTTTATGTGAAGGCGATAAGATTTACACCTTTACCTATACGGATTGTGCAGGAAATGTTTCGGTTTACACCTACACCTACACTCTGGATGTAACGACCTTACCCGTAGTTCCATCAAACGCCAGTAGCACCGTTGAATGTTTAGCCGATGCCACGCAACCGACAGCACCAGTGGTCAAAGATGTTTGTGGTAATGACATCACAGCAATAATCACCGAAAACACGGATCCTTTATGTGAAGGCGATAAGATTTACACCTTTACCTATACGGATTGCGCCGGGAATGTTTCGGTATACACTTACACTTATACTCTGGATGTGACGACCTTACCCGTAGTTCCAGCCAATGGATCCAGCACCGTTGAATGTTTAGCCGATGCCACGCAACCAACAGCACCAGTGGTCAAAGATGTTTGTGGAAACACAATCACACCAATAATCACCGAAAACACGGATCCTTTATGTGAAGGGGATAAGATTTACACCTTTACCTATACGGATTGTGCAGGAAATGTTTCGGTTTACACCTACACTTATACTCTGGATGTAACGACCTTACCCGTAGTTCCAGCAAACGCCAGCAGTACCGTTGAATGTTTAGCCGATGCCACACAACCGACAGCACCAGAGGTCAAAGATGTTTGTGGTAATGACATCACACCAATAATCACCGAAAACACGGATCCTTTATGTGAAGGCGATAAGATTTACACCTTTACCTATACGGATTGTGCAGGAAATGTTTCGGTATACACTTACACTTATACTCTGGATGTAACGACCTTACCCGTAGTTCCAGCCAATGGATCCAGCACCGTTGAATGTTTAGCCGATGCCACACAACCAACAGCACCAGTGGTCAAAGATGTTTGTGGAAACCCAATCACACCAATAATCACCGAAAACACGGATCCAGTATGTGAAGGCGATAAGATTTACACCTTTACCTATACGGATTGCGCCGGGAATGTTTCGGTATACACTTACACTTATACTCTGGATGTAACGACCTTACCCGTAGTTCCAGCCAATGGATCGAGCACCGTTGAATGCTTAGCCGATGCCACGCAGCCAACAGCACCAGAGGTCAAAGATGTTTGTGGTAATGACATTACCCCCGTGATCACCGAAAACATGGATCCTTTATGTGAAGGGGATAAGATTTACACCTTTACCTATACGGATTGCGCCGGGAATTCTTCGGTATACACTTACACTTATACTCTGGATGTGACGACCTTACCCGTAGTTCCAGCAAACGCCAGCAGTACCGTTGAATGTTTAGCCGATGCCACACAGCCAACAGCACCAGAGGTCAAAGATGTTTGTGGTAATGACATTACCCCCGTGATCACCGAAAACACGGATCCAGTATGTGAAGGCAATAAGGTTTACACCTTTACCTATACGGATTGCGCAGGAAATGTTTCGGTTTACACCTACACCTACACTCTGGATGTAACGACCTTACCCGTAGTTCCAGCCAATGGATCCAGCACCGTTGAATGCTTAGCCGATGCCACGCAACCGACAGCGCCAGAGGTCAAAGATGTTTGTGGAAACCCAATCACACCAATAATCACCGAAAACATGGATCCTTTATGTGAAGGCGATAAGATTTACACCTTTACCTATACGGATTGTGCAGGAAATGTTTCGGTTTACACCTACACCTACACTCTGGATGTAACGACCTTACCCGTAGTTCCAGCCAATGGATCCAGCACCGTTGAATGTTTAGCCGATGCCACACAACCAACAGCACCAGTGGT
>NZ_ML701731.1:0-162709 GCF_008033385.1 Algibacter pacificus
GAAACACAATCACACCAATAATCACCGAAAACATGGATCCTTTATGTGAAGGGGATAAGATTTACACCTTTACCTATACGGATTGCGCCGGGAATTCTTCGGTTTATACTTACACTTATACTCTGGATGTGACGACCTTACCCGTAGTTCCAGCCAATGGATCCAGCACCGTTGAATGCTTAGCCGATGCCACGCAACCAACAGCGCCAGAGGTCAAAGATGTTTGTGGAAACCCAATCACACCAATAATCACCGAAAACACGGATCCTTTATGTGAAGGGGATAAGGTTTACACCTTTACCTATACGGATTGCGCCGGGAATGTTTCGGTATACACTTACACTTATACTCTGGATGTAACGACCTTACCCGTAGTTCCAGCCAATGGATCGAGCACCGTTGAATGCTTAGCCGATGCCACACAGCCAACAGCACCAGAGGTCAAAGATGTTTGTGGTAATGACATTACCCCCGTGATCACCGAAAACACGGATCCAGTATGTGAAGGAGATAAGATTTACACCTTTACCTATACGGATTGTGCAGGAAATGTTTCGGTATACACTTATACCTATAAAATAGATAAAACAATATTACCTGTTGTTCCTGCTGATGCAGGTAGTACGGTAATGGATATTGTAGATGCTATACAACCAATAGCGCCGGAAGTTAAAGATTCTTGTGGGAACAATATAGTCCCTGTAATAACAGAAAGTGCAGATGTAATTTGTGATGGGGAAAAGATGTTTACTTTTACATATACAGATTGCGGCGGTAATTCTTCCGTGTATATTTATACATATACCATTGATGTAACATCTACATTGGATATAGCTAATACAAATGTTATGAATTGCAGTGATTTGCCTCTTGATTACGATTTGACAAGTTTAACAACATTATCAGGTGTAACTTTTAAATGGACAATAACACCAAATGCAGAGGTAAGTGGCGCATCAAATGGGAGTGGTAGACAAATATTAGATGCTATAACAAATCGTAGTGGAGTGGTTCAAGAGGTGTTGTATACAATAATACCTTTTAATAGCAATGGTTGTGAAGGAACACCTTTTGAATTAGTAGTATCTATTCAGCCGGAGCCTTTTGTTTCAACATTACCAAAAGATATAACATGCAGTAATAAGACTTTAAATCATGATTTAAGTGCTGATGTTGATTTAGCAGGAACTACTTTTTCATGGGTGGCTTCCAATAACGTAGATGTTAATGGAGAAACTACAACAGCTTCAACAGGTTCTTTAATTACAGATACTTTAATTAATGTTTCAGGATTAGAACAAACAGTTATTTACACGATAACACCAACTTCAGTTAATGGTTGCGTTGGCGATTCTTATGAATATGTTGTAATTGTTAGTCCGCAAGCTGAAATGTTAGTTAAAAAATCTACATTACCGGCTATAGATGGAAGTTACGATACCGTTGGAGAAGTTATTCAATACGAGATTACCATAGAGAATATAAATGAGGTTGAATTGAGTCATGTTAGTATTGAAGATACTAATGCCGATTCTGGAAGTGTTTTACCTACAAATGTTACTACAATTCCAGCTATGGGGTTAGTCACTTTTACAGCTTCCCATACCATTACTCAGGCAGATTTAGATGCAGGGCAAGTTGTAAATAAAGCAGTAGCATCAGGTGTAGATCCATGTGGAACATTAGTTTTAAGTGATTCCGATGATCCAACTACAGCAGAGCCTAATGATGATACAATTACGATATTGTCTCAAAACCCTTCTGTGTCTTTAGAAAAAACAGTAGTATTTAATGATGAAAATGAAGATGGAATCGCTCAAAAAAATGAAACATTAACGTATGCTTTCAAAGTTATTAATACAGGGAATGTAACATTAAGCAATATTTCTATAGCCGACCCATTAGTTGCTGTTAAAGGTGGGCCAATAAATTTATTACCTACAGATTTTGATGATAGTACCTTTTATGCAACCTATATTATTACACAAGAGAATATAGATTCAGGACGTGTTACAAATTCGGCAACAGTATCAGGGAACAGTCCTAATGGAGGTATTGTTTCAGATACGTCAGATGATCCCAATAATGCTACTGATCATGATGTTGATA
The DNA here is from genome assembly GCF_008033385.1 of Algibacter pacificus. Taxonomy (GTDB): domain Bacteria; phylum Bacteroidota; class Bacteroidia; order Flavobacteriales; family Flavobacteriaceae; genus Algibacter; species Algibacter pacificus. The sequence goes on from NZ_ML701731.1 coordinate 2,110, forward strand.
GTGATGGAGAACCAGATGATATAACGGTATTTACTTTTGAAGAAAACCCACAATTAAAAGTTTCAAAAACAGGGGTGTTTATAGATTCTAATGGCGATGGCACTGCTCAAGTAGGAGAAACAATAGCATATACATTTGATGTTTTAAATACAGGAAATGTTACTGTTTTTGATATTTCAATTACGGATGATTTAGTGACAGTCTCTGGGGAACCAATAACTTTAGCTCCAAGAGAAATTGATAACACGACGTTTACAGCTAATTATGTGTTAACACAAAAAGATATAGACGAAGGAAGTGTTACCAATATCGCAACTGTTTTAGGAAAAACATTGCGTGGCGTTATAGTTAGCGACGACTCTGATGATCCAACCACCACAGCCGATAATGATGCTACAATAACGTCGTTATTGCAAAACCCTCAATTATCTTTATTGAAAACCTCTCAATTTAATGATGAAAACGGTAATGGTTATCCAGAAATAGGAGAGAGTATTACTTATATTTTCGATATTAGAAATACAGGAAATGTGACTATCAGTGATATTGAAATTACCGATGCAAAAGTTACGGTTAGTGGAGGATTAATTACCTTAAAGCCAAATGAAAGGGATAATTCTACCTTTACAGCAAATTATGTCATAACCCTAGCAGACATAAATACAGGAAAAGTTACAAATACAGCAATGGCAAGCGGTAAAGATCCAAACGGTAGTGTTGTGTCAGACACTTCTGATGATCCTAACAACCCAATGAACGTCGATTTAGATGGTAATGGAGATCCTGATGATAATACAGTAACAATCTTATCTGCTAATCCGCAAATAAGTGTTACCAAAACAGGAGTTTTTAAAGATGAAAATGGAGATGGAATAGCACAAGTTGGAGAAACAATTGTTTATGCTTTTAATATAACAAATACGGGAAATGTAACTATTAGTAATATTGAAGTTACCGATGCATTGGTTATGGTTTCAGGAGGAGAAATTAGTTTAAATCCTACGGAAAATGATAACACTACATATGTAGCAGTTTATACCATAACACAATTGGATGTAGATGCTGGATATATTGCGAACACCGCAATGGTTACAGGTAAAGACCCAAATGGACTGGTTGTAACAGATACTTCGGACGATCCTAATAATCCAACAAATAATGATACCAATGGTGACGGAGAGCCAGATGATGTAACCATTACAAGTTTACCATTTAAAGGCGGTATAAGTTTAACAAAAAGCGCTTTACCAGCAACCGATGGAAATTACGATAGTGTTGGTGAAAAAATTACATATCAACTCATAATAACCAATACAGGAAATACAACATTAACAGATGTGCGTGTTACAGATGTTAATGCAGACTCAGGAAGTATTACGCCATCAAATATAGCTTCAATAGCACCAGGGACAAGTGTTACAGTAAATGCAGAGCATACCATAACCCAAGAAGAAATAAATCTAGGAGTTGTTTCCAATACCGCTTCAGTTGAAGGTTTAGATCCATTCGGAAATTCGGTAACAGATGATTCTGATGATCCAAATAATACAACGGATAATGATACAAACGGCGATGGGGAACCAGATGATGTAACAAACACAAGTATAAAGCAAAATTCATCTATAGAATTAGAAAAAACCTTCGTGTTTAAAGATAATAATGGAGATGGTATTCCTCAAAAAGGAGAAATAATAATTTATAATTTCTCAGTAGTCAATACTGGAAATGTAACTTTAAGCAATATTATTATTTCAGATGCAAAGGTCACCGTAAAAGGAGGACCAATTAGCTTAATGCCTTCAGAAGAAAATCATTCAACATTCTATGCCGAATATGTTATTACTCAGGCAGATTTAGATTTGGGAAGTATTTCAAATACAGCAACTGTAAAAGCAACAGATACCAATGGGGGAGCGGTAACAGATACCTCCGATGATCCCAATGATACAACCGATAATGATATTAATGGAGATGGTGAGCCAGATGATACTACAATAACAAATTTATTAAAAAAGCCAGAATTAAAAGTATCAAAAACCGGAACCTTTATTGATGCAAATGGTGATGGACTGGCACAAGTAGGCGAAAATATAAAATATGTTTTTGATGTATCTAATACAGGAAACGTTACTATGTCTAATATTGTAATTACAGACCCTTTAGTAACGGTGTCAGGAAATACAATAACTTTAATTCCTGGTGAAACTAATAGTAACACATTTACCGCACTTTACGAATTAACACAAGACGATGTAAACAGCGGTTTTGTTGAAAACACAGCAACTGTTTCGGGAACAGACCCTTCTGGAAATATAATAACAGATGATTCCGATGATCCAACAACAGTAAATGATAATGACGCCACAGTAACAAGTCTGGCTAGAGATCCAGAATTAGCGTTATATAAAACAGGAATTTTTAATGATGAAAATGGCGATGGTATTCCTCAAAGTGGAGAAACTATTTCTTATGTTTTTGATATAAGAAACACAGGTAATGTAACGGTGTTTAATATTGTAATTACAGATCCAATTGTAGCTGTAATTGGAGGACCGATTGATTTAAACCCTGGCGATTTAGATAGTACCACCTTTACGGCAGAATATACGATACAACAATCGGATATAGATTCCGGTAATTTAACCAATACAGCACTAGCCGTTGGAGAAGATAATGACGGTGGTACGGTTACAGATGTTAGTGATTATTCCGATGATCCTGATAACCCTATAAACGAAGATATTGATGGAGACGGTGACCCCGATGATCCAACAGTAACCGAGCTTACTGGTAATCCCGAATTAAGTTTAATTAAAACAGGAATATTTAATGATATTAACGGAAATGGATTAGCAAATGTTGGTGAAACCATAACCTATAACTTTGGAGTTACAAATACAGGAAACGTTACAGCTACAAATGTTTTAGTGACAGATGCTTTAGTAGCAGTGAATGGCGGTCCAATAGATTTAATTCCTGGACAAACAGACACCACAACATTTAGTGCTGTTTATACTATAAGTCAGTTTGATTTAGATTCAGGACAAATTACCAATACAGCTATAGCTACCGCTCAGGATCCTAATGGAAATACAATTTTAGATTATTCTGACGATCCAAATAATCCAAGAGATGTAGATGATAATAATGATGGTAACCCAGATGACGATACCATGACAACCTTACCAACAAAAGGAAGTATAAGTATTATTAAAGAAGCGTTAGCTGCTAACGATGGGGCTTATGATACGGTTGGCGAGCAAATTGGTTATAATATTACAGTCACAAATACAGGTACTACCACCTTAACCAGTATTAAGGTTATAGATACCAATGCAGATCGTTTACTTCCTTCTAGTATAACCTTGTTAGTTCCTGGAGAAAGTGTTTCTGTATTGGCAACACATAATTTAACACAAGCAGATATTGATACAGGAAATGTCTCAAATTCAGCAACGGTAGAAGCAACGGATCCTTTTGGAAACTTGGTGGAGGATACATCCGATGATCCAAATAACATAACCAACGAAGATATCAATGGAGATGGAGAACCAGATGATATTACAAATACCACAATCAAACAAGCTCCATCATTATCCCTTACTAAATCAGCAGACTTAGCACCCGATGGCTTGTGGGATACCTTAGGGGAGGTTATTACGTATAGTTTAGAAGTTGTAAATACAGGAAATGTAACATTATCAAACCTTGTGGTTACAGATAACAATGCAGATGTAGGAAGTATTATGCCTGCTCAAATAATAGCCTTGGCACCAGGAGAATCTGTAGCTTTATCGGCAAGCCATAGCATTACTCAAAACGATTTAGATACTGGTTTTGTAACTAATACCGCGCTAGTCACAGCAGAAGATACTAATGGAGGTATCGTTACAGACGAATCTGATGACCCCGATAATCCAACAAATAATGATGCAAATGGAGATGGAGAGCCAGATGATGCTACGGTTACTAATACACCACAGTTGGCTATTTTAGATATCACGAAAACTGTGAATATGACTACATATTCTAATATCGGTAATATGCTAACTTATACCATAAATGTTACAAATACAGGAAATGTAACTTTAATTAATCTAGCCCTAATAGATCCTAATGCCACAATTGTTAGTGGAGCTACAACCTCTATTTTAGCTCCAGGAGAAACGTTTACGGCAACAGCAGAACATGTTATTACAACCGCCGATATTGATGAAGGTGTAGTTGAAAATCTAGCTTATGTAGATGGCACAATTATTAATTCTAACATCTTTATAAGAGAAGATTCAGATGATCCTAATAATACAACTAATGTTGATATAGATAATGATGGGGATCCAGAGGACCCAACAATAAGTGTGTTTAACGGATCTTCAGATATTGGTATTGATAAAGAAGTAGATAATATAAACCCAATAGTTAACGATCAAGTTGTATTTACTATTACATTAACTAATGAAGGATCTGTAACAGCAACCAATATTGTTGTAGAAGAAACGCTTCCAAGTGGATATGAATTTGTATCTTATTTAGCAACTTCAGGTACATATTCAGAGTTTGATGGAGCATGGACTGTACCTGTAATTAATGAAAGCGATGTTGAGCTATTAGAGATTACAGTGAAAGTATTAGGTTATGGAGACTATTTAAACACTGCAACTATTAGTAGTTTAAATGGTGGTATGGATACAAACCCTACAAATGATTCGGCTAGTGCCTTTGTAGATGCCGGTTGCAGTTTAGTTGATAAGGAGTTTTCTCCGAATGGCGATGGCAATAACGATACCTTAATTATAGATTGTATAGAGCGTTATCCAAATAATAACTTTGAAGTTTATAACCGTTGGGGTAACATTGTTTATAAAAAACAAGGCTATGTGAATGCCAATGGCTGGGACGGAACTTCTAATGGAAGAGCTACTGTTAATGATTCAGATAAATTACCCGTAGGTACCTACTATTACATATTAGATTTAGGTGATGGATCTAAACCTAAAGTTGGTTGGTTATACATAAATAGATAATATTAAAGTAAAAAAGATTAAAAAGAATGATAGATAAATTATCATATATAAAAAGCTTTATTTTATTAGGCTTTACCATACTGCTAAGTTTAGATATAGCAGCGCAGCAAGACCCTCAGTTTACACATTACATGTATAACACAATGACTGTAAATCCAGGGTATGCCGGACAGCGAGATGTGTTAAGCGTAACAGGATTATATAGAACACAGTGGGTAGGTATAGATGGCGCACCTAAAACATTAACCTTTGGAGTACATACACCACTTAGAAATGAACGTATAGGTTTAGGTTTAAATGTAGTAAGCGATCAATTGGGACCTTCAAAAGAAACAAGTGTAGATGGTAATTTTTCATATACCATACCTTTAGACCTCTATGGAGATTTAGAATTATCTTTTGGGCTTAAAGCAGGACTTCATAGCCTGGATACTAATTGGGACCATGTAGTATTGAGACCGGGAAGAGAAACACCCCAGAATTTAACGTTATTATCTCCTACTTTGGGTGGTGGTTTTTATGTGCATTCTCAAAAATGGTATATAGGATTATCAGTACCTAATATATTAAATACAGATCATTATGATGACATACAGCAATCTATAGCTAAAGAACGCTTGCACTATTTTTTAATAGGAGGCTACGTGTTTGATATAAATGAAAACACAAAATTAAAACCCGCTTTTTTAGTGAAAGGTGTTTCGGGAGCTCCTTTAATAGCCGATCTTTCCATGAGCGCTTTATTTAATAACAAATTTACTTTAGGGTTAGCTTATAGATGGGACGATTCTGTTAGCGGAATGTTAGGATTTCAATTATCTGAAGGTTTACTAATAGGGTATTCTTATGATTTTACAACAACAGCTTTAAATAGTTATAATAGTGGAACTTATGAAATTATGTTACGCTTTGAGTTACAGGAATTAGGCAAATTATTATCACCAAGATTTTTCTAAATAAAATAGAATGAAAAATATAAAACACATTATTGCAGTAGTGTTTACCTTTATTATAGGTTTAATAAATGCTCAAGACATAAACATAGAAAAGATATCTAAAAACTACGATTATTTAGCCTATGTTACCACAAGTGAAATATTGTTGAAAGTAGCAGAAAAAGGCTATGAGTCTTCCGAGTTATTTCAGAAACTAGGAAATTCTTTTTATTTCAATAATAAAATGGAAGACGCCGTAAAGTGGTATGAAAAATTAATGAATTTAGAGCATCAAAACCCATTAGATCCAGAATACTATTTTAGATACGCACAAGCTTTAAAAGGTATAGAGGATTATAAAAAATCTGATAAATGGATGAAAAAGTTTAAAGAAGCCAACCCTTTAGATTTTAGATCTATAGCTTTTGATGAAAATAAAGATTATTTATCTCGTATTGAAGAGCGAAGTTATAAAAATGTGATAATAAAAAACTTAGAAATAAACTCTAAGCTTTCTGATTTTGGAACAACACCATATAGCGATCAAATTATATTTGCATCATCAAGAGGAAAATCTGGTATGATTTATAAATGGAATAATCAGCCTTATTTAGACCTGTATTCGGCCACCAAGCAAGACGATGGCGCGTATGGACTTGTAGAAAAATTTGATGATAAAATAAATACAAAATTTCATGAATCATCAGTAACTTTTACCCCGAATGCTAAATTTATATATTTTACTAGAAATAATTATTTTAAAAAGCGCTATAGAAAAGACGACAAGGATTTTAATAGACTACAATTATTTAGAGCAGAATTGGGAGAAAATGGAACATGGGGAAATATTAGTCGTATTCATTTTAATAATGATAGTTATAGTGTTGCTCACCCAACTATAAATGCCGATGGAAGTAAATTGTATTTTGCTTCAGATATGCCAGGGAGTATCGGGATGTCCGATATTTACGTAGTATATATAAATGAAGATGGAACTTTAGGGACTCCAGAAAACTTAGGAGTAAATATAAATACAGAAGGAGTTGAATCTTTTCCTTTCATAAATAAAAAAGGAGATTTATATTTTTCATCAACGGGATACCCAGGATTGGGAGGTTTAGATATTTATGTGATTAAAGACTTTGAACAACTAAGAAATAAAAAAACCAACACATATAACATTATAAATATAGGCAAACCATTTAATAGTTTTTCAGATGACTTTGCGTATTATGAGAATTTAAAAAAGCATACAGGGTTCTTTTCATCTAATAGAGAAGGAGGTAAAGGGGATGATGATATATATAGTTTTACTATTGGAGATTGCAAACAAGAGTTAGCAGGTATTGTTAAAGATTTTAAAACGCAAGATTTATTAGTAAATGCTACAGTAACCTTATTCGATGCTTTAGGAAATGTGATAGAAACAAAAAAAACAGGAGCAGATGCAAGCTTTAGTTTTCAAGCGGATTGCAATGACGTGTATTTGATAAGAGCAGAAAAAGAAGATTATTCTACCGATGAGAAACGTATTGAAGCAATAAATTCAATAGATAATTTAAATCTGAAATTACTATTAAAACGAGATAAACAAAAGGTTAAATTGGGAGACGATTTAGCTAAAACTTTAGATATTCCTATAATCTATTTTGATTTAGATAAATCTAATATTCGTCCTGATGCGGCTTTAGAACTTCAAAAAATAATTCAAGTCATGAAAGAGCATCCAGAAATGAATATCGAAGTGCGTTCCCATACCGATAGTCGTGCTAATGATGCCTATAATGATGCTCTGTCAGAAAGAAGAAATAAAGCAACAATTAAATACTTAGTAGCTATTGGTAAAATAAAAGCTTCTCGTTTACGAGGAAAAGGTTATGGTGAAAAAAGACTAGTTAATAGATGTTCCAATGGCGTTAAATGTACAGAAGCAGAACATCAAAAAAATAGACGAAGTGAATTTATAGTATTTTAATTAAGGGGTAAGCACATTAAAAAAAGGAAGAAAACACGCTTTAAATGGGGGCAGATTTACAATCAATTGTATATTTGTTTTCCTAATAGGTTATAATCAATATTAACGAACCTATGGATTTTGAAATTATTTTTAAAAAACACAAAATTTTGGATAGACTCACTAATTTTAAGCTACATTTTTATTGTTTTTCATTATTAATTCTATTTCCATTTCTACAGGAGCCTTGTAACCTAAAGCAGAATGAAGTCGTTTATAATTATACCACTTAATACACTGGTCAATAACCTGATAAGCTTTTAAAAAGTATTTAAAGATATATCTGTTTGTGCATTCATATTTTATTGTTTTAAATAAGCTCTCTGCTAAAGCGTTGTCCTAGCAGTTCCCTTTTCTACTCATACTTTGCGTTATTTTCTTACTAGATCTTAAAACACTTGTCATTTTATTCGATGCATATTGTACACCTCTATCAGAATGAAAAATAAGGTTATTGGTTATAATTCTGTTTTTTCTGGACTGTAACCAGGCTCTATAGACGATGTTTTCAGTATTCATATCCTGGGTTAATACCCAAGATATTATTTTCCTATCTGCTAAATCTAAAACAGTTGTAAGGTAATTTCATTGATTGCCAACTTTTATATAGGTAATATCCGAAACCCATTTTTCACCTAATTGTATACTTGTAAAGTCTCTATCTAGCACGTTCTCGGCTAAGGTAAAGGTATGGTTTGAGTCTGTTGTACATACCCTAAACTTCTTGCTTAATATACTTCTTAAACCTAATTCTTTCATAATTAAAGCAATGTAGGATCTTGAGTAAAGAAGGCCTTCACGCTCCAAAGATTTTTGGATACCGAAACTGCCATAAACTTGGTTGCTATCGTTAAAAATAGCTGTAATCCTTAATTTTAAAAGAGATATAGAACTCTTTTCACGTTTATGTTGGGCAATGCGCAACCAAGTATAATAACTGTTTTTGCAAACTCTCATGCAGTTACACATCTTTTCAACAGGAAACAAACCAGTGTTGAATTTAATAAACTGGTATATTACTTGTCGTTATGGGAAAAGATGCTTACCGCTTTTTTTAAGATATCACGCTCTAATTTAACATACTTCAACTCCTTTTCCAAAGCTTTTATTTTAAGCACCTCTTCCTTGTTGACATTGGTCACTCCCTTTTTGTTAAATTATTTGTCCCATCTATAGATGGAAGCTTGGCTAACCCCAAACTCTTTGGTGAGTTCCTTTACTGATTTACCTGAATTTAACAATTCCATCAAGGTCTTTGTAAAACTTTGATTATAAGCTATTCTAACCATTTTACTAAGTTAATTTATTCACTTAAAAGCGTACCAACAAAACTAGACAATCCACTACTTTTTCAACTAGCTCACCAATACCAGAAACCCCTTCTTTTTAAAATATTTAATCTATAATTTTATAATAGGTTGTATCTTTTTCTTTACCATCAAACCAACGATTTATATCAAGGCATCCCAAATATTCATTAATATTAAGTTTACGGTTTTAACATTTGATTAACGTTCTGTTCTTTTTTTATTGATGTTTATATAAAATCGAAATATTTACAATGCCCAAACTAATATTCACTTTTGCATCATTATATAACTAATGTAAATATTTTAATGAAAATGAATAAAAAACTAACTAGATGTTTTATTCTGATGCTATTCCTAATAGTATCTAATGCTTTTGCTCAAACCGCAGGAGGAACCATTGAGGGTATTGTTATAGATAATGAAAATATACCTTTACCAGGAGCAACTATTTTTCTAAAAGGAAATCAAAATGGAGCGGCTTCAAATTTTGATGGAGAGTTTAAAATATTAAATGTACCACCGGGAACTTATAATGTTGTTGTAAGCTTTGTTGGGTATTCAAGTAAAGAAATTTCTGTTAGCCTAAAAGCTAATCAAAATGTAGATTTAGGATCAATAAAGCTAGAACAATTATCTGAATCTTTAGACGAGGTGGTTGTAACTGCTTTAGGAATTAGTAAAGCTGAGAAAAAAATTGGTTATGCTACACAGAAAATGGATGTAGACATTATTGAAGAAATAAATGCACCCAATGTAGGGAATTTATTTACGGGCCAAGTTGCCGGATTAACAGTAAGTAATCCAACAGGATTATTTCAAAAACCAACATTCTCTCTTAGAGGAAAAACGCCATTAATTGTTATAGATGGTATTCCTGTAGAAACGGATTTTTACGATGTTTCGGCTAATAATATTGCTAACATAAATGTACTAAAAGGAACTACGGCATCTGCACTTTACGGGTCTAGAGGAAGAAACGGAGCCTTATTAATAACCACTAAAAATGCCAAGGAAGAAGGCTTGGAAGTTACGGTATCGCATAACACCATGGTTTCTGCTGGTTTTACGGTGTTTCCAGAAACACAAACCGAATACGGAAATGGTTCGAATGGAAAATATGAATTCTGGGATGGTAAAGATGGTGGTATTTCCGATGGCGATATGATTTGGGGACCTAAGTTCGAGCCAGGCGTTTTAGTTTCTCAATGGAATAGTCCAATTTTAGATAATGTTACTGGCGAAACTATTCCGTGGTGGGGTGATGTTTCAGGAACGCAATACGATGATAAATCGCGATATTCTCGAGTGCCAACGCCATGGGAATATCATAATAACTTAAAAGATTTTATGGGAACGGGGTATATTTCTAGTACCGATTTCTCAATCGCAAGCAAGTCTGAAAAAGGATCGTTTCGTTTATCTGGAAATTATTCAGACCAAAAAGATAGAGTGCCTAATTCAAGTCTAAAAACCGGTGGTTTAACTTTTAAATCTACAACCAACTTATCAGATGCACTTACCTTAGATACCAAATTATCTTATAATAAAGTGTATTCTCCAAACTACCCAAGACATGGATATGGACCAAAAAACCACATGTACACCATTTTAATTTGGATGGGTGATGATGTGAATGGGAAAGAGTTAGAACAACACATGTATGTTCCGGGTCAAGAAGGATACCGACAAGCGAACTTTAACTATGCTTGGTATAACAATGTGTATTTTGCAGCTAATGAATTAAACCAACAGTATAACGCCGATTTAATTAATGCACAAATGGTGTTAAATTATAAATTAGCAGAAGGTTTAAATTTACAAGGAAGAGGATCGGCTGTGGTTCAAGATATTTTTGAAGACAGAGAGAGTCCTAAAACCTATTTGAATTATGGTGATGCCAGGGAAGGGGATTATAAAACATGGAATTCAAACAAATTAACGGTTAATTATGATGTTCTTGCTTCATATACCAAAGCATTGAATGATGATGTTTCTTTCGATATTAATGCAGGCGCTTCTACCTATTACAGAAAATACCAACAAGAGTATAATTCTACAGATGGTCTTGTAGTACCTTTTGTTTATAGTCTTAATAATACAAGCGGAAATGTTACTGCCACCACGTATTCAGAGCAAAGAGCAACCAATAGTGTTTACGCCACAGTAGGTGTCGATCTTTATAACGCGGTGTTTTTAACGGCTGCAGCAAGAAACGACTGGTCTTCTACCTTACCAACAGAAAATCGTTCTTACTTTTATCCATCGGTTTCTTTAAGTACTGTGGTTTCTAATGTTGTAACCATGCCAGAATTTATAGACTATTTAAAAGTTTATGGTTCTTGGGCACAAGTATCTAGTGATTTAAGCCCATATAGTACAGAATCGTATTATACAAATAGTGGCGTTTTTGGAGGTAATGTAAAGTTACAATACCCTAACGGATTAGTGAATTCTAATATCGAACCAGAAAGTTCAAATTCTTTTGAGTTAGGCGTTAGTTCGGCATTTTTAAAAAATAGAATTGGCTTAGATCTTACTTATTATAATGTTGTAGATACCAATCAGATTATCGATTTACCAATTTCTAATACGTCTGGTTTCGAAAACAGAAAAGTAAATGGTAATGAATATACCACAAATGGTTTTGAAGTTGTCCTTAATGCCAAACCTATTATAAACGATAACTTTTTATGGAACGTAACAGCTAACTGGAGTAAAAAAGTTAGAAAGATTACAGAAATTTATGGCGGTAATACTACTTATAATAATTTAAGACTTAATGATCGTGCCGATAGTTATTATGCTACGGTTTGGCAAAAATCGGCCGATGGCGATTTAATTTTAGGGTCTAACGGTTTGCCAATTAAAGATAACTACCCGCAATTATTAGGACACAACGATCAAGATTGGACATTAGGTCTTCAAAATAGTTTTAAGTTTAAAAAATTAACCATCAACGTTGGTATAGACGGTGGCTGGGGAGGTTTAATTCGTTCCAAAACGGTTGAAAAAATGTGGTGGGGAGGTAAACATCCTAATTCTACAGAATATAGAGATGCAGAATATGCGGCAGGCGTGCCTGTTTATGTACCAACAGGTGTTCAAGTAACCGGTGGTGAGTTGATTCAAAATGTGAATGGTGATGTTATTTCAGATACCAGAACATACACCCCAAATACAACAGCGGTTAGCTGGCAAACGTGGTCTCAGCAATACCCTTATAGAGCTGCGGTTACCTACAAAGAAAGCGAGAAGTTTGCTAATATTTTTGATCGATCGTTTTTTAAATTAAGAAGCCTTTCTTTTAAATACGATTTAACTGAATTAGCAAATATTAACCGAGTTAAAAGTTTGGATGTAACCTTAAGCGGATACAACTTATTAATGTGGAAGAAAGCAGATATTATCGATCCAGATTTTGGGAATGATGATGATTTGCAAGATCCTTCTACAAGGTATATTGGTCTAGGTGTTAATGTTAAATTTTAGTAAAAAAACAAAATGAGAAAAATAGTAATTTTATTTAGTATAACCGTATTGATGGCTTTTACAGGTTGTCAAGACCTTACAGATTTAAACGACAACCCCAATAATGTGAGTGAAACTCATCCGCAATTATTGTTAACTAATATCGCAAGTAATGCGTTTAGTGTAGATGGAACAGGAACCTTATATGCGTCTCGAATTTTAGTGCAAACCGATGGTGAAAATACCGGTCAATATTATAATTGGAGTCGTGGTAGTTTTGACGATTACAACATGTTGGGAGAAGTCACCAAAATGATGCAGGAAGGTGAGCGCATAGGAAGCGCTGAATACGTAGCTTTGGCTAAGTTTTTTAGAGCATATTATTTTTATAATCTCACACTTACTTTTGGAGATATTCCTTATAGCGAAGCGCTTAAAGGGGAAACAGAAGAAAATTATTTACCATTATACGATACCCAAAAAGACGTGTTTGTTGGTATATTAAATGAATTGTCTAAGGCTAACGATTTATTACAAGCTAATACCAATATCATTGATGGTGATATTATTTATGGTGGAAACACTGTTAAATGGCAAAAATTGATTAATTCGTTTAGGTTAAAGATACTTATGACGCTTTCTAAAAAGGAAAGCGATACAGATTTAAATATTAAAAATGAATTTGCGAGTATTTATAATAACGCCCCATTAATGGAATCAAATGCAGATAATGGACAGTTAGTCTTTTTGGATGAAGAAGGAAGCCGTTATACAGAATTTAACTCGAGTGGGTATAGTTCAGGAATGTATATGGCGTCGACATTTATAGATATGCTGAAAAATAGTGAAGACCCAAGATTATTTATTTATTGCGGACAAACTAAAAACGGAAAAGAAGCAGGCTTAGCCATCGATGATTTTTCCTCGTATGAAGGTGGCGATCCTTTGGCGCCTTACGCAGAAGTAAATGATAAAGCCGCTGCTGGTGATGTTTCTAAAGTTAACGATAGATATACTACAGATCCAACAACAGAACCTCATAACTTAATGGGATATTGGGAATTAGAATTTGTTTTAGCAGAAGCTTCTGTGCGTGGGTGGATAACGAGCGATGCTAAAACTCATTATGAAAACGGTGTAAAATCGTCTTTTAGTTTTTACAATACTTATGCTAAAAATTATGAATCTTATGTAGATGCATCAGCTGCCGATACTTACCTTATGGGGTCGGAAGTTACATTTAACAATGCACTTTCTACCAATGAAAAATTAGAGCTTATTTTAACTCAGAAATATTTCACCTCCTTTTTACAAACCGGATGGCGGTCTTATTTCGATCATTTAAGAACGGGATTTCCAGCTTTTGCACAAACAGCAGGGGTAACACCTCCAACACGATGGATATATCCAACGTCGGAATATAACAATAATTCAGAACATGTAGAGGCCGCTATCGAAAGCCAGTTTGGAACCGGAAATGATAAAATTCGTGAAATACCTTGGTGGTTAAAATAGAGTTAGCTTAAGTTAGTGGAATATTTCCGCTACAGCGAGGCACTTTTTAATCATAAAAAAAAGTAATTAAGACTATGGGGATTTACGCTCCATAGTCTTTGATTTCAGATAGGTTCATATAAATTTATACCAACGAAACAAAAAATAGACAAATGAAAATAAATAAAATACTTTTCGGTTTAATTTTAATTCCGATTATGAGTTTTGCTCAAGTTGGAACTCCAACATTTTTAGTAAAACCTTTTTTACAAGATGCGGAGCCTAATTCTATTATAATAAAATGGGAAACGTCTCAGGGTGAAGAAAGTATTGTAGAATGGGGTTTAACATCTAAATTAGGTGAAAAATCAAAAGGAATTTCTTATGATGTTAATTTTTCGGAAAGCAGAGTGCATGAGGTTAAAGTTGAAGGATTAAAACGGTTTACGGATTACTATTACCGAGTGCGTACAGGAAAATTAGTATCCAATATTTTTCAGTTTAAAACACCTCCTTTTTCTTCGGATAATGAGTCGTTTAATTTGATTGCGATGAGCGATATGCAAAAAGATCATAACAATCCTGATAAATTTTTAGAGGTTGTAAACGATGGTATTTTAAGTTATTTAGAAAAGGAGTTTGAGGGAACCCTTCCTAATAATTTGGCAATGGTTTTAGTTCCTGGAGATTTGGTGGAAAACGGCAGAAAATATGAACAATGGCAAAATGATTTTTTTACACCTGCTGAAAAAATATTTTCAGAAGTGCCTGTGTATCCCGTTTTAGGAAATCATGAACGTAATTCCTTATTTTATTTTAAATATTTTAGCCTTCCTGAAAACGGAACGCCTGCCTATGCCGAACATTGGTGGTATAAAGATTATGGAAACACCCGTATTATTGGACTTAATTCCAACGATGGATATCGTAATCTGAATGAACAATATCAATGGCTTGAGAATGTATTGAAGGATACTGAAAAAAATGACAATATAGATTTTGTCTTTGCACAAATGCATCACCCACATAAATCGGAATTATGGATTCCAGGAGAAACCGATTTTAGCGGAAAAATAGTGAAGGCTTTAGAAGATTTTTCAACTAAAACAGGAAAACCAAGTATCCACTTTTTTGGACATACCCATGGTTATTCTAGAGGACAATCTAAAGAGCATAAACACCTATGGATAAACGTGGCTTCGGCTGGTGGTGCTATTGATAATTGGGGCGAATTTGAAGGTCGAGATTACGACGAATTTACCGTAACCCAAGACGAATACGGTTTTGTTGTACTTGAAGTAGACGCGAATAAAGAGAACCCGAAATTTACTATTAAACGAATAAGTAGAGGGAATGAAGAGCATTTTAAAAACAATGAAGTTACCGATACTTTAGTGGTTTATAAAAAGGAAAGAAAACCAATAACTCCAATGGTAATGTCTCCTAATAATGAAGTTGTACCAATAACGGGAGCGCTATTAAAAGCAGGCGATTTTAATAGTGATTATAAAAGTGCGTTTCATGCGGCTTCGAATTGGCAAGTTTCTGAAAATGAAAATTTTGATACATTAGTGATGGATAGCTGGAAACAATTTGAAAACTGGTATTATTTAGAAAACCGACAAAAAGATGATGATTTAACCGATGAAAAAACAAGGCGTTTAAAACCAAATACAACCTATTTTTGGAGAGTGCGTTACAGAGATCAAAATTTAAATTGGAGCGATTGGTCTCAAACGGCATCATTTAAAACTGAAAAATAAAAAATCATGAAAAAAGGCTTTAAGTTTTTAATTCTTACAGCTGTACTGTTTATTTCTTACGGGATAAAAGCACAGTCCGATAATAAACCGAATATATTTTTAATCACCTTAGATGGGGTAAGATGGCAAGATGTCTTTACCGGTATAGACACCGTTTTATTGAACAGCGATTACACCAAAAGTAAAACGTTTTTAAAAGAGAAATTTGTTGGAAATTCTATTGAAGAAAACAGAACGCTATTAATGCCTTTTTTCTGGAATACCATTGCTGAAAAAGGACAATTACATGGTAACAAAAATCTTGGGAGTAACGTGAATCTCACCAATACTATGGCGTTTTCATACCCGGGATATAATGAGATTTTAACAGGAGCGGCCGATGATGAACACGTGAATAGTAACAAGAAACTTTACAATAAAAATATAAGCATTCTTGAAAAAGCAAACCATTTTGATGCCTATAAAAACAAAGTTGCCGCTTTTTGTAGTTGGGATGTGTTTCCATACATCATAAACGATAAACGCAGTGGTATTCCGGTAAATGCTGGATATATGGATGCTACATGCGATTTAAATAACACAGAAAAGTTTTTAAATGACATCCAACGTCAAGCCCCAATTATATGGGAAGGTGTCAGATTGGACGTTTTTACACATCATTTTGCTAAAGAGTATATTAAGAAAAATAAACCGAAATTGGCTTATATTGCTTATGGAGAAACGGATGATTTTGCTCACGAAGGTATGTTTGATTTTTATGTAAAATCATTACATAATACCGATGCTTTAATTAAAGAGTTGTGGGATTATGTTCAAAATGATGCATTCTATAAAGACAATACGTATTTTATTATTACTACAGATCACGGTAGAGGTACAGGGGTTGAAAAAGAATCGATATGGACTAGCCACGGTGATGAAGTTAAAGGCGCAGACCAAACTTGGATCGCTCTTTTAGGACCAACTATTAAAGGAACTGGCGAAGGTGAAAACGAACAGTTTTATACCAATCAAATTGCTGCAACTATTGCTAATATTATTGGTTTAGAAATTTCGGATTCTAAAATGGGGAAGGCATTGAAACTTTAAAAGGCTAGTTTTAAAATAAATAAAAGACAATATTTAAATTAATCCGAAAGGCCATTGAGCAGCCGGATGTCATGCTGAGCTTGTCGAAGCAACGCAAACGAATTGATAATAATGTGTATCCTTTTCGCCAAGTTCAACCAGACAAATAACACATCATAGATTTTTTATACAACCTCTTTATATTAGAAAAGAGGCTGTATTGTATTAAAAATATAAGTTCCATAGTTTAAAATAGAGTACTATTGAAATAGAAAATAAGTTATTTACAAGCTTTTAAATTCGTTAATAACTCCTGAAGAAATGGGCTTTAAAAACCCATCAAAATTCCTATTTTGCACCTTCTATTTTAAACTGAAACAAGTGAAAGTCTGTATAGCCGAAAAACCAAGTGTTGCCCGCGAAATTGCTACCGTATTAGGAGCGAATACCAAACGCGATGGCTATTATGAAGGCAATGGTTACGCGGTAACTTACACCTTTGGACACTTGTGCACGCTTAAAGAACCCAACGATTATAAACCTTACTGGAAAAGTTGGGATTTGAATAATTTACCCATGCTTCCCGAGAAATTTGAAACCAAAGTGGTTGCGAATGACGGTATACAGAAGCAATTTAGGATTGTGAAAAGTTTATTTGATAAAGCCGAATTGGTTATAAATTGTGGGGATGCCGGGCAAGAAGGAGAACTTATTCAGCGTTGGGTGATGAATGAAGCTGAATATAAAGGCAAAGTACAGCGTTTATGGATTTCATCCTTAACCACCGAGGCGATAAAAGAAGGATTTCAGAATTTAAAACCTGCTGAAGATTACGATAATTTATATTATGCCGGATTTTCTAGAGCCATTGGCGATTGGCTTTTGGGCATGAATGCCACCAGATTATATACCGTAAAACATGGTGGTTATAAACAAGTGCTATCGGTAGGGCGGGTGCAAACCCCAACATTAGCTATGGTTGTGGGGCGTTTTAAGGATATTGAAAACTTTAAGCCGCAACCGTATTGGGAATTGCAAACCTTGTATCGTGAAACGCTTTTTAGTTATGAAGAAGGGCGTTTTCTTAAAAAAGAAGATGGGGAAGCTTTAGCGAATAAAGTAAAAGAAAGTGATTTCGAGATTCTATCGACCACCAAAAAGAAAGGGAAGGAATACGCTCCAAAACTTTTTGATTTAACAGGTTTACAGGTATATTGTAATACCAAGTTTGGTTTTTCAGCCGATGAAACCTTGAAAATTGTTCAGAAGTTATATGAACAAAAAGTAGTGACCTATCCCAGAGTAGATACCACATTTTTACCGAATGATGTCTATCCAAAAGTACCCGGTATACTTGGTAAATTAACCAATTATGCTACGTTAACGCAACCGCTTTTAGGGAAGAAAATAAAAAAATCGACCCGCGTTTTTAACGATAAAAAAGTCACCGATCACCACGCTATTATTCCAACCGGAATTCAAATTAATTTACAGTACAACCAACAGCAGGTTTACGATATTATCGTAAAACGGTTTATTGCGGTGTTTTATGACGATTGTACGGTTTCGAATACCACTGTTTTGGGTAACGCGGCCAAAGTTGTTTTTAAAACCACGGGAAAAGAAATTTTAGAAAAGGGCTGGCGTGTGGTTTTTGAAAATCCGAATGCCAAAGAAAAGGAATCGGGAATTTTACCCACTTTTGTAAAAGGTGAAAAAGGGCCGCATGAACCCTCGTTTTTAGAAAAAGAAACCAAGCCGCCAAAGCAGTTTACAGAGGCAACGTTGTTACGGGCTATGGAAACGGCAGGGAAGCAGGTGGACGATGAAGAGTTACGAGATTTAATGAAAGAAAATGGTATCGGGCGTCCATCGACACGAGCCAATATTATTGAAACGCTTTTTAAACGAAAATATATAAAGCGTAATAAAAAACAGGTGTTACCAACCGTTACCGGGATTCAGTTAATTGATACCATACAAAATGATTTGCTGAAATCTGCTGAACTCACGGGGTCTTGGGAGAAGCAATTAAAGGATATTGAAAAAGGAACCTTTAGTGCTGGCGCTTTTATAAAAAATATGAAGCGCATGGTAGATGCTTTAGTTTACGAAGTGCGAAGCGAAACTAAACGTGCGAATATTTCTCAGGCTAATGTGGTGAAAACCCGAGCAGCTAAAGCAACCGTAAAAAAGCAAGCTGGTATTTTGGCTGAGGTTTGTCCGAAATGTAAAAAAGGACAGCTTTTAAAAGGGAAGACTGCTTATGGTTGTAGTGCTTATAAAGACGGTTGTAATTTTGTAATGCCATTTAGTTTTTTGGATAAAAAAATCTCTGAAAAACAGTTTATTCGATTGCTACAAAAAGGTTCTACGGTGAATTTAAAAGGTTTTAAAACGGATAGCGGAACAGTTGAAGGTCTATTGCGTTTTGATGATGATTTTAAGTTGAAGTTGGAACCGAAAGTACAGGTGGCAAAAACAGAAAAACCAGCAGATACTTCTGGTTCTGATACGTTGACTTGCCCAAAATGTCATAAAGGCACCGTGATAAAAGGAAAAACGGCTTATGGCTGTAGCGCTTATAAATCGGGTTGTGATTTTAAAATGACTTTCGATACAGTAAAATCTAAAATTAACGGACAGAAGCCAACAAAAGAATTGGTTTATAAAATTTTGAAAGGCGAAGTGTAGCTTGTTTCTTTTTTGTCATGTCGACGAAAGGAGACATCACATAAAGCTATTAAAAGCCCATGTTATGTGATATCTCCTTTGGTCGATATGACATCAGTTTGCAGTTTTAGTTCGTTGCATTATGATGAATAAAAGTTTTGTACAAACAGAATAGAAGTATTTAAAGAAATAATAGGAATGCGTTTGTCATGTCGACGCTAGGAGACATCACATAAAGCTATTAAAAGCCCATGTTATGTGATATCTCCTTTGGTCGATATGACATCAGTTTGCAGTTTTAGTTTGTTGCATTATGATGAATAAAGGTTTTGTACAAGCGAAATAGAAGTATTTAAAGAAATAAAAAGTATGCATTTGTCGTGTCGACGCTAGGAGACATCCCATAAAGCTATTAAAAGTACTTGTTATGTGATATCTCCCTTCGTCGATATGACAGTAGTTTGCGGTTTTAGTTCGTTGCGTTATGATGAATGATAGTTTTGTATAAACGGAATAGAATATTTAAAGAAATAAAAGGAATGCGTTTGTCATGTCGACGCTAGGAGACATCACATAAAGCTATTAAAAGCCCATGTTATGTGATATCTCCTTTGGTCGATATGACATCAGTTTGCAGTTTTAGTTTGTTGTGTTATGCTTAATGATGGTTTTGTACAAACAGAATAGAATATTTAAAGAAATAAATAGTATAAGTTTGTCATGTCGACGCTAGGAGACATCACATAAAGCTATTAAAAGCCCATGTTATGTAATATCTCCTTTGGTCGATATGACATCAGTTTGCAGTTTTAGTTTGCTGGATTATGATGAATGATGGTTTTGTACAAGCGAAATAGAAGTATTTAAAGAAATAAAAAGTATGCATTTGTCATGTCGACGCTAGGAGACATCCCATAAAGCTATTAAAAACGCTTGTTGTGTGATATCTCCTTTCGTCGATATGACAGCAGTTTGCGGTTTTAGTTTGCTGTGTTATGCTGAATGATGGTTTTGTATAAACAGAATAGAAGTATTTAAAGAAATAAAAGGAATACGTTTGTCATGTCGACGTTAGGAGACATCACATAAAGCTATTAAAAGCACCTGTTAGGTGATATCTCTTTTGGTCGATATGACATCGGTTTGTAGTTTTAGTTTGCTGCATTATGATGAATAAAGGTTTTGTAAAAACAGAATAGAAGTATTTAAAGAAATAAAAGGAATACGTTTGTCATGTCGACTTTAGGAGACATCCCATAACAGTAGGTTTTATTAATAGAGAAAATCTACTTATTTTATTTTTAAAGCGAAACATACAAATTGAACAGTCCGTAGAATTCCCAAAAAGAATTAGAGAATGACCGATAATAATACCGAGAATACCATTGAACATAAACACTACGCGATTTACAAACCTTATGGGTTTTTAAGTCAGTTTTACAGTAATTCTACACAGCAAAAGCGTAAACGGTTTTTAGGCGAATTGGGCAATTTCCCGGAAGGTATTATGGCCATTGGTCGTTTGGATGAAAAATCGGAAGGATTGTTATTATTAACTACCGATGGTAAAATGAGCGATTTTGTAAACAGCCAAAAGGTGGAAAAGGAATACTACGCACAAGTGGATGGCGATATTACAGAGGAAGCTGTTGCGCAATTAAAAGCGGGTGTAGAAATTGGTTTTGATGGTAAAAAGTACCAAACAAAACCGTGTAAAGCTTTTAAATTAGAGTCGCTCCCTGAGGTTCCAAAAGCACAGCAAAAAATTAGAGATGATCGGCATGGACCAACATCTTGGGTGTCTATTACTTTAAACGAGGGTAAATTTAGACAGGTACGTAAAATGACTTCGGCGGTTGGTTTTCCGACGTTGCGATTGGTGCGTGTTAGGGTAGGAAACCTTGGTTTAAATGATATGCAAATTGGTGATGTTATTGAACATAGCACATTTGCCCTGCGTTAGGGATTGCAGTGGAAAACCCACAGCAAGACCAATGATAATTGGACTTGCGAGGATTTGTAGCGTAAAGCCCGACCCTTGGGTAACGCCCAAAAAAATTAAATTTCTAGCTTTTTAATTTCTTTATAATTTCGGTTTAATTGTTTTAATAATAGCCCGTAAATAAGCTTGTAAAATAACCAAATAACGCCAATAAATATACAGGTAATTAGGAGTAGAAATGCGATAATGACTAGCATTTTTGTGTTTCCTGCCGTGGCGAGTTGGTGCGATATTTTTGGATTGTTGTGCAAGGCATAGTAAAAACCAACCATGATGGATGTGCCCGCCATAACGAGATTATAGAGCACGTAATATTTTACTATTTTACGTGTTTTTATAATGCTTTCCATAAGTTTTTTTGTGCTATCGGTAACCGAAATGGATTGGTACGATTTGTAGAGCAAGTAAATAAAGATCCCGATGATGATGTAACTAAAAATAGTGAAGGCTACAAATACCGTGTCGTTTGTGTAAATGGCGTCTAGTTTTGCTTTGTATTCTGGGGTGCAAAAAAACGGAATCATGTTTATGATAATCCAAAACGCAAGTTCGGCGATGCTAATGTAAAAAAGGGTCTTTACGATGGAAGACGATTTTTTATGCAACATGGGGTAAATATCATTTACCGTTAGTTTTTTATGATTGGGTTTGGTGGCGTTCCAATCCTTTTTTAAGATATCTAATTCATCCATAGCGTTACGGATTTAGTATGGTTTTAAGTTTTGTTTTTATTCTATTCATTTTCACACGTGCATTCACTTCACTTATTCCTAATGTGGTACTTATTTCTCTGTAATCTTTGTCTTCTAAATACAAGAAAACGAGTGCTTTTTCAATGTCGTTTAATTGGTGTACAGCTTTGTACAGTATTTTTAATTGTTGGTCTTTGGTGTCGTCGTAATCTTCTGCTTTTATTTTAAAAGCTACGCCTTCATAATCTTGGGTGTTTATGGTGCGTTTCGATTTTCGGTATAAGGTAATCGCTGTGTTTAAAGCGACTCGGTACATCCAGGTACTGAATTTAGAATCGCCACGAAATTTAGGATAGGCTTTCCATAACTGGATGGTTATTTCCTGAAATAAATCGTTGTGGGCATCATAATTATTGGTGTACAAACGGCAAATTTTGTGCGCAATATTCTGATGCTTTTCTAGCAATTCTACAAAACTATGTTCTAGTTCTTTATTCAAAGTTGTGGGTTAGTTACTCTATAAGTAGTTTGTAATTTAAAATTGTTACAGAAATTTTTAATTTTTTTAAACGGATGCTGTTATTGGTTGTGGTTGCCTGTTTTTTTTGATTTTAAATATAGGGAATTAATGTAAAAACGGCTGCTTAATTTTTATTTAAGCAGCCGTTAATTTATGTGTTTTAACTGAATGTTTTAGTTTACTGAAATAAGATTGACATCGAAAATTAAAACAGATCCTGCCTGAATACCGTTATAATAATAATTTCCGTAAGCTAAATGAGCCGGTACTAAAAGTTTACCGCTTCCGCCTTCTTTAAAATAAGGGATGCCTTCTGTCCAACCGGCAATAACTTGTTGTAGGTTAAATGAAACGCCTGAATCATCGCTTTCATCGAATACAGTTCCGTCAGTGTAGTACCCTTTATAGGCTACGGTAACATTATCGCTTTCTGTGGGTTGGGCTCCTGTACCTTCTTCATCAATAATATAATATAATCCGCTACCAGTTTTTTCGGCGGTTAAATTATTGTCTTCAATATATTCTAAAATGTCTTGGTCGTTTTCGGTTTTGTAGTTTACATAAATTAATTCTATGTCGAAAATTAACACCGAGCCAGCTGGTATAATACCATTGGTCGAACTTCCATATCCTAAATGTGCAGGAACTATAAGTTTACCGCTACCACCTTCGTTAAAGTACGGAATGCCTTCTAACCATCCATACATTAAGCCTTCTAGGTAAGTATCAAAATAGTCATCGGTAGATTCATCAAATACGGTACCATCGGTTAAATAGCCTTTATAATCTACTAGAACACGGTCGTATAAAATTGGGGCTTCTCCTGTGCCTTGCTCGTCTATAATGTAGTATAGACCAGAATTACTTTTTTCAGCATCTAAATTATTGTCGGATAAATAGGTTTGAATTTCTGCGTCGTTTTCTTCCGAATAATCAATAAATTCTTCTGTTTTACTGCATGAGGTAATTACTAGTAAGGTAAGTGCTATTAATAGAGTGTTTTTCATTTTTCTGTTTTTTTTTGTAAATATAGGGTGAATTATATTTGATAAAAAAGATTATTAATCAACCTTTTTAAAACGTAATACCTCGGTGCCATCTGGGTTATAAATATAAAGATTCTGTTTTTCTTTTTTATAGGTTGTGGCTTGAAGTATAGATAGATTGAAAGGACGATCTATATTAACATCAAAGCACATTTTTTTTGTTGAGATTACAGGTCCAAATGTTATGTTTTTTGAGTTTAATGCAATTATTTTTCCCGAATAACTGTTACAACCATCTGTTCCAAAGATCATCATTTTTGTTAGATTGATTTCTAAAGTAGGTATGTTAATTTTAGTGTCTATAGGGTTTGCATTGATATGAGTTACAGCCCAAATATCATGTAGTGCTACTTTAGGATCTTGTTTTTTTTCTAAAATATTTATTAATTTATAAGAAATCGAATTGGCATCTGTAGGCGTGTTTTTAAGTTTTGTTTTAGAAACTTCTATGTGTTGAAAATACCCTGTTTCAAATTTAAATCTATCAATGGGTGTTGTTAAATTTTCCCAAGTGGCTTGGTCTAAGTTTTTTCCGTAATATACCTGTAAGCAAGTCGTGTTTTTTGTGCCAACATTGCAATCCTTTTTTGTACTATTTACCCACATTGTTGTTGTTTTGCAAGAGGTAAGTACTAAAGTGAATAAAATAATAATTAAAAGTGACTTTATATGGAGCATTGCTTAAGGTTTGTATTAAAATATTTATACCGCTAAAGGTATTGTTTTTATAAAATAAAACAAAACCACTCTGTTTTTACAAAGTGGTTTAGAATTAATTTATGAGATTCCCTCCTTCGAGGGCATTGCGCTTTGCTTATTTTATCATTTCGTAGCTACGTTTAATAAAGTTTGTTAACTCTTCACCTTTTAATAAACCTTGAGAAAGGCGTGCTAAATCTAAACTTTGAGTAATTAAACGTTCTTGAGTTTCCTTTACTTCGGTTGCTAAAATATCGCTAACTAAAACCGAGTTTGTATTTACAACTAAATTGTATGTTTCTGGCATGTTGCCAAACATTTGCATACCGCCACCACCTGTAGCTTGCATTTCTTTCATTCTACGCATAAATTCTGGTTGCGTAATGGTGAATGGTACCTCGTCGCTATCCATAGATTCTAACTGAACTGTGAATTTTTCTTGAGGAATCACTTCTTTTAATAAAGCATCTAGGGTTTTAGTTTGTTCTTCATCTAATTTAGAAATCGTGGTTTCGTCTTTCTTAATTAAATTACTAATATGGTCACCATCAACACGAGCAAACGTAATGTTTTCTTTGCTGCTTTCTAGTTTCTGAATTAAATGTGAAACTATTGGAGAATCTAACAATAAAACTTCGTAACCTTTAGCTTTAGCAGATTCAATATAACTGTGTTGTTCATCTTTATTAGAAGCATAAAGGACAACCAATTTACCATCTTTATCAGTTTGGTTGGCTTTAATTTTGTTAAATAATTCTTCGTAAGTGTAATGTGTGCCATCTACGGTTGGATATAATGCAAAGGCATCTGCTTTTTCAAAGAATTTTTCTTCAGAAAGCATACCGTATTCAATAACGATTTTAATATCGTTCCATTTTGCTTCAAAATCTTCGCGGTTTGCGTTAAAAAGTGATTTTAACTTATCGGCTACTTTTCTAGTAATGTAAGATGAAATCTTTTTTACAGCACCATCGGCTTGTAAGTAAGAACGCGATACATTTAACGGGATGTCTGGCGAATCGATAACACCACGTAACATGGTTAAAAATTCTGGAACAATGCCTTCTACGTTATCGGTTACAAATACCTGATTTTGGTATAATTGTATTTTATCCTTCTGTATTTGCATGTCGTTAGACATTTTTGGGAAGTATAAAATACCTGTTAAGTTAAATGGGTAATCTACATTTAAATGAATATTGAATAACGGCTCTTCGAATTGCATTGGGTACAATTCACGGTAAAAGCTACTGTAATCTTCATCTTTTAAATCGGCCGGTTGTTTGGTCCAAGCCGGATTTGGATTATTAATAATGTCGTCTACTGTAATTTTTTTGTGAGGCTCAGTAGTTTCTTTACCATCTTTATCTTTTATGGTCGCTGGCGTAAAATCTGGATCGTTTATTTCTTTAGTTCCAAATTTAATTGGCACTGGCATAAACTTGTTATATTTTGTAAGTAACTCTCGTATGCGGCTTTCTTCTAAAAATTCTGTAGAATCTTCAGCAATATGAAGAATAATTTCAGTTCCACGATCTGTTTTGTCCGATGCTTCTAAAGTAAACTCAGGCGATCCGTCGCAAGTCCAATGTGCAGCAGGTTCCTCTTCTTTATGCGATTTAGTGATGATTTCCACTTTTTCAGCCACCATAAAAGCAGAGTAAAACCCTAAACCAAAATGACCGATAATTCCAGAATCTTTAGCCGAATCTTTATATTTATCTAAAAACTCTTCAGCTCCAGAAAAAGCCACTTGATTAATATATTTTTCAACCTCCTCGGCAGTCATTCCTAAACCTTGATCGATAATATGAAGTTTTTTACCTTCTTTATCAATTTTAACTTCAATTTGTGGATTGCCGTATTCAGCTTTAGATTCGCCAATACTCGTTAAATGTTTTAGCTTTAAAGTGGCATCGGTACCGTTACTAATAAGCTCACGTAAAAATATTTCGTGATCGCTATATAAGAATTTTTTAATAAGCGGAAAGATATTCTCTACCGATACATTAATACTTCCTTTTGTCATGATATTATTGTTTTTAGTTTTTCATTTCCTCCTAAAAGGAAAACTGTTTTTACTTTTTATTTACTGTAAAATGTTAGTCAACAAAAATGCCAATTGAAAAAATATGACAAAGTGGCATTTTTATATTGAAATATAACAATTTCAGAGTGCTATTAATCCAAATTCCTATTTGTTTGAAAAACAAAGGTTTTCTAGTTAAATAGCCTGTATGATACGCTTTTAAATTATATCGTTATTATTGATAATTTAAAAAATAGCGCCGTTGCTTTTTAAATCCATAGAAATTTGACGAATTAAAAGACTTATTGTATTTTGCCTAACTAATCTATCAAGCGCATGTACAATTCAAAAATAACAGGTTTAGGGAAATACGTACCAGAAAACGTGGTAACTAACCACGATTTGTCAAAATTAATGGACACTAACGATGCTTGGATCCAAGAGCGAACCGGTATTGAAGAACGCCGCTGGATAAAAGAAGGCTCAGAAGATACCTCGGCAGTAATGGGAGCAAAAGCTGCCCGAATTGCCATAGAGCGCTCCGGGTTAACCAAAGACGATATCGATTTTATTGTTTTTGCCACACTAAGTCCCGATTATTATTTCCCAGGTTGTGGCGTGCAAATTCAAGATATGCTAGATATGCCAACCATTGGAGCGCTCGATGTACGAAACCAATGTTCAGGCTTTGTGTATGCATTGTCGGTGGCCGATCAATTTATAAAAACCGGCATGTATAAAAACGTGCTCGTCATTGGTGCCGAATACCATAGTAACGGACTAGATAAAACCACACGAGGCCGTAGCGTAAGTGTTATTTTTGGTGATGGCGCAGGAGCCTGCGTGTTGTCTCGCGAAGAGGATAACACAAAAGGCATTCTATCCACACATTTACACAGTCAAGGTAAATATGCCGATAAACTTATCGTAGAATCGCCAAGTATCGGGCATTGGGTTCCCGAAATTTTAAACGCTAAAGATCAGGATATCTCATATTTTCCATACATGGACGGACAATTTGTTTTTAAAAATGCCGTCGTGCGTTTCAGTGAAGTCATCATGGAAGGCTTGGCAAAAAACAATATGCAGAAAGAAGATATCGATATGTTTATTCCGCATCAAGCCAATTTACGAATCTCACAATTTATTCAAAGAAAATTTGGATTAACCGACGATCAAGTGTTTAATAACATTCAAAAATACGGTAATACCACCGCGGCATCCATTATCATTGCCTTAACCGAAGCATGGGAAGAAGGCAAAATAAAAGCAGGCGATAACGTCGTTTTAGCAGCTTTTGGTAGCGGCTTTACTTGGGGAAGTGTTATTATAAAATGGTAAAAATTATTTAACTATAAAAATATGGGCGTTCCCCTTCGGGTCAGGCTTTCCATTACAAGTCCTCGCGCCCCGATTTCATCAGGGGCACTGTGGGCTTTTCATTGCAATCCTTAACGCGTGTGTTTGCAAGGCAGAGGGTGTAGTTGGTTTAACTAGTGAGTGTTTGGTGGTTGAGATGCGTTAAAAATAGAGATTCAAATACACTTAATGGTATAATTTAATACCTTTGCAAACATTATGAAATACCCATTAGAATACTTAACAGATAGTGATTTTGAAATCTTAGTTGCATTAATTTGTAGTGAGATTTTAGGAATTGGAACTATCGTTTTTTCTGAAGGTAAGGATGGTGGAAGGGATGCCGAATTTAACGGAACAGCTAATAATTACCCAAGTAAAATAGAACCTTGGAGAGGTAAAATTATTATTCAAGCAAAACACACTCAAAGAAATAATGCAAGTTGTTCAGAAAGCGACTTTCAATCAATTCTAAAAAATAGTGTTATTCCCGCAATCCAACAATTAAAAAAGAAAGATGAGATAGATTATTATTTACTTTTTACAAACAGAAAATTAAGTGGTGGTCAGCATCCTAAAATTGAGGATCTTTTTGATACAAAAACTGGAATTGAAAATAGAGTGATTGGTTTAGAGCAAATTGAATTATGGATAAATTCATATCCTTCAATTGCAAAAAAATTAAATCTTAACAAACTACTTCTTCCTCTAAATTTTGATGAAAATGATTTAAGACTTATAGTCAATTCTTTCAGCAAATTAGATAAGAAAAAAGGAGAGTTGTCAAAAATTCCAGAAAATCGCGATATTGAAAATAAAAACAAATTAAACGCACTAAGTAAAGAATATTTTGACAACGTAATCAAAAAAAATCTAATCTATTTTGGACAGATAAGAGCATTTCTAACAGATTCAATCAATAAAGAATATTTAGATAAATATGAAAATACTATTGATGATATAAATGCAAAAATAATTGTGCACAGAACTGATTTCGAAAAATTTGAAATGATATTAGAATTCTTATATGATTTCATAGTTGAAAATAATACAGAGTTAAAAAATAAACGTAGATTGATTCGATTATTTCTACATTATATGTATTATAACTGTGACATTGGAATTAATGAATAAATTATGCTAACACCAACAAAACATACGAACATTAAATATTCTGTAATTTATATTGCAGGCAAAGTTTTGGGCTTCCTAAAAAAGGAAACTTTAATAAAATATGAAGATTTAAAAGAAATGTTAGTAAGTGAAATTGGAGTAAATGCAAAAAACAATATCGATTATTCTTTAACTTTTTTATTTTCTATTGGCAAAATAGAATACTTGAAAAACATTGACGCAATTAAGTTAATCAACGACAATAATGAAGATTAGTAAAATATATTCTAATAAAAATTTCAAGAATATTGAATTTAATGACAAATTCAATGCTGCTGTTGCGTTCATAGAAAGTGATAAGAAAGAAGACACTCATAATTTAGGTAAAACGTCCTTAATTCGAGTTGTTGATTTTTTACTCTTATCAAGTTATAATAAGAATACAGATAAATTATTAGGTAATAATCTTTTTATTGGTCAAGATTTTTACGGAGAATTCAAACTAAATAGCGAAAAGTATTTAGTCGTTAAACGTTCTATAAATACTGCTACTAAAATATCTTTTAAATTAAACAACACTAAATTAGATAGTTTTAAATTGGATATTGATTGGGATGAAGAATTAACATTAAATAAAGCAAAAGCAAAATTTAATGAATGCTTAGATTTCAATGTTTTGTCAAATTGGGACTACAGAAAATCAATAACCTATTTTTTAAGAAGTCAACAAGACTATTTAGATGTTTTTAAATTAAACAAATTTAAAGGCAAACATAAAGATTGGAAACCATTTGTTTTTGATTTACTTGGGTTCAAAGGGAATTTAATTTTAGAAAAACTAGAAATTGAAGAGGAAATAGATGAATTAAGGAAAAGAATACAAACTTTAAGGCTCGAAGCACAAATAGATACTTCTGAAAAAGATAGATTAGTAGGGCTTTTAGAAATAAAGAAAATTGAACTTTCAGGGGTTAAAAACCAAATAGATAAATTCAATTTTTTTAAAGAGGATATTCTTACAAACAAGCAACTTGTTGAAGAAATTGATACAAAACTTCAGGCATTCAATACTGATAGATATAGAATTTCATATGAAATTAACAAAATAGAATCATCACTATCTGAAATAAATGATGATGTTGACGATAAAGAAATTAATAGTCTATTTGAAGATGTAAACTTGTATTACCCTAAGCAATTAAAAAAGGAATATAACGATTTAATTAATTTTCAAAAATCCTTAACAACAGAGCGGAAAAAATATCTATCTGAAACGCTTAGCCAGTTAAAGCTAGATTATTCTGAATTAAACAAGAAAATCAAGGAACTTGAATCTCAGAAAAGTGATTTATTGTCTTTATTGACAGAGAAAGATAGTTATCTAAAATTTAAAGAATATCAGAAAAAAACAATTGATATTGAGGTTGAGGTAGAGCGTATTAAAGATAAATTAAAAGCCATAGACAGCACTTTAATTTTAGAAAACGACATAAAAGAAAAACGAGAAATAATAGATGATAAAATTTCAGAATTAAAAATATCTTTAACAGAAAGAAAACACTCAAATATTAATAAAGTTTTTAACTCTATAATTAAAGAGATATTAGATACAAATGCTTTAATTTCATTGAAGCTAAATAATCAAGGGAATGTTGAATTTAATGCTGATTACCAAAATAAAACTGATTTATTAAAAACTTCTGAATCACAAGGAACAACATATAAAAAACTACTTTGCGTTGCATTTGACTTATCACTATTAGTTAATTACTCTGATAAATCATTCTACAAATTTGTTTATCACGATGGAGTTTTAGAAGGATTGGACGACAGAATTAAAATTAGATATATAAATCTAATAAAAGAGTTTTGTGAAGAATATAACTTACAATATATAGTCACTTTAATAGATTCTGATTTACCGAAAGATATGCCTGATTTAATTGAAGATAAAGATATTTGTCTAAGACTGAACGATAAAGACAACTCTGGTAAGTTGTTTTTGAATAGTTTCTAAAAACAACAATTTATTATTAATAAGTAAAGCTCGGGCGTAAACCCGAGCTTTTAGAATTAATTATAATCAAACACGTTACAAGATTTATAATTGAAGGTGACTAACTCTAAATAATTATTTGGTGTAGTATGTTGATTATCTTTATTGTAACGCTTTTTTTTGATTATTGTTTTATAAGGAGGTTGTTTTTTTTTGAATTCTTAAAAATTATTAAGTATATTTTGAAATAACTATAATAAAATGAGTAAGAAAACATTAGTAATTGGAGCGTCAATAAAACCAGAACGCTATTCAAATAGAGCCATTAAAAAATTAGTTACGCATAAACACGAGGTTGTGGCTATTGGTTTAAAAAAAGGCAACGTTGCAGGTATCGAAATTGATACCGAGTTTATACCATACCAATCTATAGATACAGTAACGTTGTACTTAAACCCCAAACGGCAAGAGCCTTATTACAATTATATAGTATCGTTAAAACCCCAGCGTGTTATATTTAATCCCGGCACCGAAAATCCTGAGTTTTATAGACTTTTAAAGGAAAACAATATTATAATCGAGGTGGCTTGTACTTTAGTGCTTTTAGCTACAAATCAATATTAAGTGGTACTTTTTTCGAAATAATAAATAACCCAATAAAAGTAAATAGGCCGTTAATAATAAGGAGTTCGTAACCAATAACGTAACCGCCAAAATTTTCGGCAGGCACATTTCCTATAATAAAGGATAGCGTTAAAGCCACTAAAGCAACCACCCAAACTAGTTTGTCTTTAATGGTTCGTTTGGTGAAAATGCCAAAGGCAAATAAACCTAATAGTGGGCCGTAAGTATAGCCAGCTACTTTTAATAAATTATCAATAACATTACTATCCAATACGTATTTAAAAATAACAATAATGATAATAAGTAAAACACTCATTAAAATATGAACGCGTTTTCTTAAAGATTTTCTACCGCGTTCTTCGCGTTTTTCAATCCCTAAAAAATCGACACAAAAGGAGGTCGTTAAAGAGGTTAAAGCAGAATCTGCGCTACTGTATGCCGCGGCAATTAAACCTAGTAAAAAGAAAATAGCTAGGGTAATACTTAATCCGCCGTTAAGGGCAATTTCAGGAAAAAGTAAATCTGTTTTGGTTTTTCCGTCTAGTGTTGGTATGGCTATGTTGTATTTTTCAGCATAAATAAAGAGTAGTGCTCCAAGTAATAAGAATACAAAATTTACCACAATTAAAACCGTTGCAAAGGAAAGCATATTCTTTTGAGCGTCTTTCAACGTTTTGCAACTCAGGTTTTTTTGCATCATATCTTGGTCTAATCCCGTCATACAAATAGCAATAAACATACCGCCTAAAAACGATTTTATAAAATGACTTTTAGCTAAAATAGAATCGGTAATCATTATTTTGTTGTATTTCGTTAGTTCTTCCGAAGCTAAAAAATCTGCAAAACTCCAATTCAGTTTATCTGTAATTAAATAGACGGCTACTATTAGAGCGGTTAACATAAATAGCGTTTGTAAAGTATCGGTCCAAATAATGGTTTTTATACCGCCTTTAAAAGTATATAGCCAAATAAGTAAAATGGAAATACTTACGGTTACTATAAACGGAATGCCATAAGCATCAAACACAAATTTTTGTAAAACAATAGCAATTAAATAGAGTCTAAATGCGGCGCCTAAAACTCGAGATATAAAAAAGAAAAAGGCACCCGTTTTATAACTTACGGTACCAAAGCGGCTTTCTAAATATTGGTAAATAGATGTCACGTTTAGCCTGTAATAAATAGGCATAAGTACAAAAGCAATAACTAAATAGCCGGCTAAATAGCCAAAAACCACTTGCATATAGCTAAATTGCGATCCGTTTACCCAACCCGGAACAGAAATAAAAGTAACCCCCGAGAGCGAAGCGCCAATCATTCCGAACGCTACTAAATACCAAGGCGCCGATTTGTTGGCTTTAAAAAAAGCGTCGTTACTATCTTCTTTTCCTGTAAAATAGGAGATTAAAATTAATACGCCAAAATAAGCGACTATTAGTAAAAGTATTTGTGTAGCTGTCATTAAAAAGTGATTTTCAAGTTTCAAAATACGAATATTAAATTTCAATAAACAAGCGGAAGAGGCGATATTTAAAAGTATGTATTAAAATTAGCGAAATTCCAAGCTAAATAGTAATTTCGCAGCCATGGAATTTTCTTCAAAATTATTAGAACGCGCTGTAAATGAGATGTCTCAATTACCAGGGATTGGTAAGCGCACGGCGTTGCGTTTAGTTTTGCATATGCTAAGGCAACCTAAAGAACAAACTATAGGTTTGGCAGAAGCCTTAAAAACCATGAGAAATGATATAAAATTTTGTAAGTCTTGCAATAATATTAGCGACGTGGCGTTGTGTGAGATATGTTCTAATCCCGGGCGAAATAAATCGGTGGTGTGCGTTGTGGAAGATGTTCGAGATGTTATGGCAATAGAAAATACAAGTTCGTATAAAGGATTATATCATGTTTTAGGTGGAAAAATTTCGCCTATGGATGGTATTGGTCCTCACGATTTAAATATAGAATCCTTGGTAAATAAAGTGAAAGAAGGCGAAATTAAAGAACTTATTTTTGCATTAAGTTCAACGATGGAAGGAGATACCACGAATTTTTATATTTTTAAACAAATTCAGGATTACAATGTGTTTACATCAACCATTGCAAGAGGGATTTCGGTTGGAGATGAACTAGAATATGCCGATGAAGTCACATTAGGACGTAGTATTGTTAATAGAATACCTTTTGAATCGTCTTTAAAACTCTAATATTTCCGTTATTTGAAACTTTCAGTTGTTATTTTAAATTATAATGTACGTTACTTTTTAGAGCTTACTTTAAAGAGTGTATACGCTGCTATTTCTGAAATTGATGCTGAAATTATTGTCGTTGATAATAACTCTAGCGATGGTAGTTGTCAGATGGTGAAAACCCTATTTCCCGAAGTAAAACTCATTGAAAATAAAGAGAATTTAGGTTTTTCTAAAGGAAATAATATAGGGGTCGCTTTGGCTAAAGGTGAATATATATGTATTTTAAATCCTGATACGGTAGTTGCTGAAGATACCTTTACAAAGCTTTTAAATTTTTCGGATAAAAAAGAAAAATTAGGTATTGTAGGTTGTAGATTAATGAACGGAAGTGGCACATTTTTACCCGAAAGTAAACGTAATATTCCAACGGTAAAAGTGTCTTTAAAAAAAATATTAGGCTATCCCAATCAATATTATGCTAATCATTTGGAAGCAGAAAGCATAGGTGAAGTGAATATATTAGTCGGCGCTTTTATGTTGCTTAAAAAAAGTGTTTATGATGCTATTGGCGGTTTCGATGAAGATTATTTTATGTACGGAGAAGATATCGATTTATCATATAAAGTGCTAACTTCGGGTTATAAAAATTACTATTACGGACATACAACGGTTATACATTTTAAAGGAGAAAGTACTTTAAGAGATAAAAATTACGCCCGTCGTTTTTATGGTGCCATGCAAATTTTTTATCAGAAGCATTTTAAGCAAAACCTCCTTTTCGATTTTGTAGTTTGGTCCGGAATAAAGCTTGCTTTTATTTTTAGAAGAGTGCGTAAAAATAAAATTAAAGCGATTTCAGAATATGTTTTTATGTCGGAAGATATAAACAGTAAATTAGAAGCTAAACTGCAACAAAAATTGCGTTTAAAAAAGGAGCTTAATGAGGTAAAAGAAGATGCAGAAATTATTTTTGATGCAAATACGATGTCTTATAAAGAGATTATTGATTCTATTAAAAATACCAATAACCTGTTAACCTATAAAATATTACCAAACCAATCGTCTTTTATTATCGGGAGCACCGATGGTTTTAGTCAAGGGGAAGTCATAGTTTTTGAATAGTATTCTGTGGTTTGTGCAAAGAAATTGCTTGTTTTTCATTAATTTTGCACGGTAAAATTAAAAAACAAGTATTTTAATATTAATATGGCAAAGTTTGAACTAAAGTTACCAAAAATGGGAGAAAGCGTTGCTGAGGCAACGATAACTTCTTGGTTAAAAGACGTTGGAGATACTATTGAAATAGACGAAACGGTAGTTGAAATAGCAACCGATAAAGTCGATAGTGAAGTGCCTAGTGAAGTAGACGGCGTATTAGTTAAAAAGTTTTTTAATGTGGATGATGTGGTTCAGGTTGGGCAAGTTATAGCAATAATTGAAACGGAAGGCGACATTGAAAAAACAACTACTGATATCGAAGAACAAGTAGAGGTTGAAAACAATGAAGTACAAGCGGCCGAACACATTGAACAAACCATAAATGTAGCTAAAGAAGCCGTTACCTCTATAGTATCAAACGGTACGCGTTTTTATTCGCCCCTAGTTAAAAATATAGCAAAAGCTGAAGGAGTTACTCAAGCCGAATTAGACATGATCTCTGGCACAGGTAAAGATAACCGAGTTACCAAAAACGATATTTTAAACTATATTGAAAATAAAGGAGTTACTCCTGTAGCTGCCATTCCAAAAACAGAAACGCCGGTTGCTGCAACTGCTGTAAATAATGTGGCGGCAAAATCGGTACCGAAACCTGTGGTGGTTTCTAGTGGTGAGGATGAAATTATTGAAATGACTAGAATGGGCAAATTAGTTGCTCACCATATGGTGGAGTCGGTTCAAACGTCGGCACATGTACAAAGTTTTATAGAAGCCGATGTTACAAATGTTTGGAATTGGAGAAAGAAAGTAAAAGCAGATTTTATGAAACGTGAAGGTGAAAACTTAACCTTTACACCCATATTTATGGAAGCTATTGCGAAAGCGCTTCGGGATTATCCTATGATGAATATTTCCTTTCAAGATGGTAAAATAATTAAAAAGAAAAATATAAATCTTGGTATGGCGGCAGCTTTACCCGATGGTAATTTAATAGTTCCTGTTATTAAAAATGCCGATCAGCTTAATTTAGTTGGTATGGCAAAACAGGTTAATGATTTGGCTAATAGAGCCCGTTTAAATCAGTTAAAACCTGACGATATTCAAGATGGAACTTACACGGTTACCAATGTAGGGACTTTTGGCAGTTTAATGGGAACACCAATAATAAATCAGCCGCAAGTTGGTATTTTAGCCTTAGGAGCGATAAGGAAGGTGCCGGCAGTTATAGAAACACCCGAGGGCGATTTTATAGGTATTCGTTATAAAATGTTTTTATCGCATTCCTATGATCATCGTGTTGTTAACGGCGCCCTTGGAGGCATGTTTGTAAAGGCGGTTACCGATTACCTTGAGGCTTGGGATATTAACAGAGCAATTTAAAATTTATTTAAATATTACTTTAAATCCAATCCTTAAAACGATTGGGTTTTTTATTTTTACCAATATCTAAAAAAAATCAACCCTTATAAAGAATGAAACTTAATCTAACAAAGCCTATTTGTTTTTTCGATTTAGAGACAACTGGTGTAAATATTTCTAAAGATAGAATTGTAGAAATTTCAATTTTAAAAGTCTACCCTAACGGAAATAAGGAAAGCAGAACCTGGTTAGTAAATCCAGAAATGAATATTCCAAAAGAAGTTGTCGAAATTCATGGGATAAGCAATGAAAAGGTGGCCAACGAACCGACTTTTAAAGCATTGGCTCGCGATATTTATAACATGATTAAAGATTCCGATTTGGGAGGTTTTAACTCTAACCGATTTGATATTCCTCTATTAGCCGAAGAGTTGTTGCGTGCTGATATCGATTTCGATATGAAAAGTTGCTTATCGGTTGATGTGCAAACCATTTTTCATAAAATGGAGCAGCGTACGCTTAGTGCGGCTTATAAATTTTATTGTCATAAAGAATTGGAAGGTGCTCACGGTGCCGAAGCAGATACCAATGCGACATACGAAGTATTGAAAGCGCAAATTGAGAAATATGACGATTTGGAAAATAGCACCAAATTTTTAGCTGAGTTTAGTGCTAGAAATAAATTTGCCGATTTTGCAGGTTTTATTAGTTATAATAAAAATGGTGAAGAGTGTTTTTCCTTTGGGAAGCATAAAGGGAAATTGGTAACCGAAGTTCTTGAAAAAGAGCCTGGGTATTTTGGTTGGTTATTAAATGCCGATTTTCCGTTGTATACTAAAAAGGTTTTAACAGCCATTAAATTGCGGGGTTTGAACAATAAAATTTAGAAAAAAAACAGACGTTTTATGGCTTAAACAGCTATTCGCGTTAGGGATTGAAACGGATAGCCCACAGCCTGACGAAGGAAGTGCGAGGACTTGAAGTGTAAAGCCCGACCCTTGTGGTAACGCCCTAATTAAATAAAATAATAATTGCGCTAATATGTGAATGGCTTGGCGTAGTAACATAAAATAATAACTCGTGAAATTAATTTGTATAGGCCGGAATTATACCGAGCATATTGAAGAGTTGGAAAATGAAAAACCAACCGATCCCGTAGTGTTTTTAAAACCAGACACGGCAATTCTATTAAAAAAACAACCCTTTTTTATTCCAGATTTTTCTAACGATGTGCATTACGAAGTGGAAGTTTTGGTGAAAATAAATAGAGTGGGTAAGCATATTGATAGAAAATTTGCTCACAAATATTACCAAGAAATTGGTTTAGGAATAGATTTTACAGCCCGAGATTTACAAGCACAACTAAAAGCAAAAGGTTTGCCATGGGAAAAAGCTAAAGGTTTCGATGGCGCTGCTGTAATAGGCGAGTGGTTGCCGGTTAGCGATTTTGAGGATATAAACAAAATGTCGTTTTCACTAAAAAAGAACAACAAAATTGTGCAAAACGGAAATACTAGCCACATGTTATGGCAAATTGATGAATTAATAGAATATGTGTCTAAATATTTTACTTTGAAAATAGGAGATATTATATTTACAGGAACACCAGCTGGTGTTGGGAAAGTTACAGCTAACGATAAACTTGTTGGTTTTTTAGAAGAAAAAGAACTGTTTTCTATAATTGTTAAATAAAATGGAAAGAAATTATAAATTAAGTAAAATAAAAGAGCTGTCGGAAAACGATCAAGATTTTATTTTAGGATTAGTAGCCGTTTTTTTAGAAGAAGTACCAGCGGATATATTATTACTAAAAGAAGCGATATTAGAACAAGATTTTCAGCGTACTTACCAAATAGCTCATAAATTAAAGCCTACTATAGATTTATTTCAGTTAGATACCCTTGGCGATTTACTGGAAATAGAACACTGGGGTAGAGATGTTTTGAAATCGGTAGATATTTTACCAAAACTAGAAAAAGTAATGCGGTCGGTAGAACTTGCTATGGCAGAAATGAAAGCGGATTTTAAACTTTAAACTATGTTAGCTGAAATTATAACTATTGGAGACGAGTTGCTTATAGGTCAAGTGGTGGATACAAACTCCGCTTATATCGCTAAACGACTTAATAAAATAGGGATTTCGGTTTACCAAATTACATCTATTCAAGATGATAAACAACATATTTTAAAAGCTTTTAAAGAAGCCGAAAACCGTGTTGATATTATAATAATTACCGGTGGATTAGGGCCTACTAAAGACGATATTACCAAAAAAACAATTGCAGAATATTTTAACGATACTTTAGTTAGAGATACTTTGGTAGAGGAAAATATAAAGGAACTTTGGCATAAATATGTGCGCCAAACCTTGTTGCAAGTTAATTTAGACCAAGCTTTTGTACCTTCTAAAGCCACCGTTTTAATGAATACTTTAGGAACAGCTCCTGGCATGTGGATGGAAAAAAACAATAAAGTATTTGTTTCTCTTCCAGGGGTTCCTTTCGAAATGGAAAACTTAATAGATATAGCGGTTATACCTAAACTAAAAGAAAAATTTAATTGTCCGTTTATTTTACATCGCACATTATTAATTTTTGGGCTAGGAGAAAGTACGCTCGCCGCCAGAATTGAAGATTGGGAAGATGCGCTACCTCCAGAAATAAAATTAGCTTATTTGCCAAGTCTCGGGAATATGCGTTTGCGTTTATCTTCTAAAGGATTCGATAAGGAAAAAGTGGTTTCTGAGGTTCAAAAACAAATAGATCAACTTATGCCGCTTATAAAAGAAGAATTTGTTGGTTTTGAAGATGACGACGCTTCTATAGAATCTATAATAGGCAAACAACTTACCAAATTAGGTAAAACCGTAGCAACAGCAGAAAGTTGTACCGGAGGAAAAATAGCCGAACGTTTTACCGCTAATCCGGGAGCATCGGCTTATTTTAAAGGAAGCATAGTAAGTTATGCTACCGAGTCTAAAATTAATATATTAGGCGTTTTAAAAGAAACTATTGATAGCGAATCTGTAGTTAGCTCACAAGTGGCAGAAGCTATGGCAAAACAGGTTTTAAATTTATTTAATACAGATTATGCCATTGCTACAACCGGTAATGCAGGGCCGGCAAAAGGCGACGCTAACGTTCAGGTTGGAACGGTTTATATTGCTATAGCCACAAAATCTAAAGTGTATTCAGAAAAGTTTATGTTAGGCAACCTTCGGTTAAAAGTAATAAATAAAGGGGCTAACAAGGCTTTTGAAATGTTATTTAAAGAAATTTTAAAAAATAGATAAAATTTTAATTGTCATAACGTAAACATTTTATATATTTGCACCTCGATTTTAAGCAACAAAATTTAAAGTTATATAGAATGTCAAGAGTTTGTGAACTTACAGGAAAGAAAGCGATGGTTGGAAACAACGTGTCTCATGCATTAAACAGAACTAAACGCAAATTCAATGCGAATTTAGTAAAGAAACGTTTTTACCTTCCAGAAGAAGACAGCTGGATAACTTTAAAGGTTTCTACATCTGCTTTAAAAACAATTAATAAAATAGGTATTTCTGCAGCAATTAAAGAAGCAAAATCTAAAGGATTTTTAACGAAGTAATTCGCTGTATTTAAAATAAAAAGGAAATGGCAAAAAAAGGCAATAGAATACAGGTAATATTAGAATGTACAGAGCATAAAGAATCTGGGCAACCAGGAACTTCTCGTTACATTACTACAAAGAATAAAAAGAACACGCCAGATAGAATGGAGATTAAAAAATTTAATCCAATTCTTAAGCGTATGACAGTTCATAAAGAAATTAAATAATTTAGAAGTTTTAATTTTAAAACTTCAAATACCTTAAAAATATAGGTCATGGCAAAGAAATCCGTAGCATCATTACAAACAGGATCTAAAAGATTAACAAAAGCAATAAAAATGGTAAAATCTCCAAAAACAGGAGCTTATGTTTTTATTGAATCTATTATGAGTCCAGAACAAGTAAACGACTTTTTAGCTAAAAAGTAAATTACTTGGTTGCACAATATTTAAAGCTGCTTTCGTTTTCGAAAGCAGCTTTTTTATTTTTATATTTGAAATGAATGCTAAAGTGTTTATATTTAGGTGTTAAAAATAAAATACTTAATACAGCTAGTGAATAACTGCCACAATAGCAGTAAAATATTTCTGGTAAGGATTTTGATATTTATGATTTTGGGCGTTACCACAAGGGTCGGGCTTTTCGCAGTCGCTTTTTTGTGTTGCATAGGTGCAACCACACAAAAAGAGCTTCAACAATGCTTCAATCCCTAACGCATCATGTTTGTTATGTACATGTTTAAACGGAAATTAAAATATTATCAAAACATGTTATTACGTTAAAAACCAACAAAATAAAGAGGCTTAAAGAACTCTTATAATAAATAACCAACCAAAGAATGAGCTTTTTAAAAAAAATATTTTCGTCGGAAAAAAAAGAAACCCTTGATAAAGGATTAGAGAAAACAAAAACCAGCTTTTTCGGTAAATTAAGCAAAGCGGTTGCAGGGAAATCTAAAGTTGATGATGAGGTTTTAGATAATCTTGAAGAGGTTTTGGTTTCTAGTGATGTTGGAGTAAATACCACTTTAAAAGTTATTGAACGTATTGAAGAACGCGTAGCAAAAGATAAATATTTAGGAACGGGAGAGCTAAATAAAATTCTTCGCGAAGAAATCGCAGGACTTTTAAGCGAAACAAATTCTGGTGAAGAATCTGAATATACCATTCCAGAACTACCAAAGCTGGCAGATGGAGCAAAAACGCCTTATGTACTTATGGTTGTTGGTGTAAATGGTGTTGGTAAAACCACTACTATTGGTAAATTAGCCTATCAATTTAAAAAGAAAGGACTTAAAGTAGTTTTAGGGGCAGCCGATACCTTTCGTGCCGCTGCAATCGATCAATTACAGGTTTGGGCAGATCGGGTAGATGTGCCAATGATTCGTCAGGAAATGGGAAGTGATCCAGCTTCTGTGGCTTTCGATGCCTTGCAGTCTGGTGTTAATCAAGATGCCGATGTTATTATTATTGATACCGCAGGGCGTTTGCATAATAAAGTGAATTTAATGAATGAGCTAACCAAAGTAAAACGGGTGATGCAAAAAGTTGTTGATGATGCCCCTCACGATGTTTTATTAGTTTTAGATGGTTCTACAGGGCAAAACGCATTCGAGCAAGCTAAGCAGTTTACAGCAGCAACAGAAGTAACTTCTTTAGCAGTAACAAAATTAGATGGTACAGCAAAAGGTGGTGTTGTTATTGGGATTTCCGATCAATTTAAAATTCCTGTAAAATATATTGGAGTAGGAGAAGGTATTGAGGATTTACAAGTGTTTAATAAGTTCGAATTTGTAGATTCGTTTTTTAAATAATCGTTGATAAAATGGCTTGAAACTATTGGTGTAATTAATCCATCAAGGCATTTAGTTTTTCCCACAAGTCGTTATCAAAGCTAGATAACGCAAAATTTTCGTCACTTGCAGCTTCTCCCATTCTAATAATGACTAATTTTTTACTAGGAACAATATAAATTTTTTGGTCGTTTTTACCCAATGCCGCATACATATCATCGGGAGCATTTGGAATTAATTTGCCGCTAAACTCAAATTGTGTTTGTGGTAAATGATAGGTAGATTTTCCATTTATCCACCATAAATAACCATAAGCTTCATTAATATTTTGAGAGGTGTTTGTGGCTTCATCTAGAAAATTTTCAGAAACAATTTGTGTGTTTTCCCATTTGCCTTTCGCGTAAATAAGTTGTCCAAAACGCGCCATGCTTCGGGTATTGCTCCAATAAACATTTAAATCATTAAGATTAATCCATTGACCCGTCATGCCAATTTTGTCTTTTAAATTATCGGTAAAATAATCGTTCCAATCTTGGTTACTTGCTGCTGCAACTACATCTTGCAGTTTAACATAAACATTATGATAGGCCCAGCGAGACCCTGCATCATCCAAATACTGAAGGTTTTCGGGTGAAACATCATCACCCAAAGTATCATTTAAACCAGAGTTCATAGATAATAAATGTTTACAGCTTATTAGGTTTTCTTGTTCTAGAGTGGTAATCGTCCAGCCTGTTCCTAAATAATCCGATACTTTATTATTGATATTTAATAGTTCGTTATCTTGAGCAATCCCAACGGTAGTCGATGTTAGTGTTTTTCCTGCACTGGCCCAATACCAAAATTTGGAGCTGCTGTGCTCGTTCATATAAGCTTCTATTACAATTTTTCCGTTGTGTAAAACCATAAAGCTTTTCGTGTTTTTTTCTTCTAAGTAATCCAGAAGTGGCTGCAGTTGGGTTTCATTCCAATTTAAATCGGAAATGGATTTTGTTTCCCAAGTATCAGAGTTTATCGGTGGGAAATACATGGAATTTATAGGGGAGTCTTCTTTAAGTTCATTGGAATTTTTAGAAGAACAGCTACTTAAGGATAATATGAAAAAAAAGATGAAGTAATTGATAGTTTTCAAAAGATTTGTTTTAATACTGTGACTGTTTTTTTTATCAAAGGTTTAAAAATAACTTGGGTTTTATTAATTGTTTGTTAAATTGCACCAAAAAACACTTGTGTTTCAGTTGTTTAACTTAATTTTTATTTATCGAATGTATAAAACTACTACATTAAATTTAATTTTTATACTCTTTTTTTTATCATATTATGGATTTGCCCAAGATGTTATTTCAGAAGGTAAAAATGTAAAAATGTCTTCTATTAATGGGGCTAACGATGGGCATTACTGTGTTGATGGGAATGATGATTTCTTGACAAAAGAGGATGTTGAAGGTGTTACTTTTTACAGCCAAACTGTAGGAGGTCAATATCAATGGATTCAAATTGATTTGGAAAGTATTTATGATATTAGTAAAATTTCACTGTCTACAAAGGGTATTAAATTTGTAAACCCAAACTTCAATAACAACGGCCTTGTAGCTGTAATTAGTAATGATCCAAACTTTAAAGGTGTGTATAACCCTAAGGAAAGTTCTTCTGTAGGGTTGATTTCAAAAACATTAAATGTTTCTAGTCCCATAGGAATAACCCCTATTAGTAACTTTTCAGGGCGATATTTACGTATTTGGGATACTTATATTGGCGGTGTAAACTTGACCGAAGTAACAGTATATGGAAAACTTAGTGATAAAGCCGTAACCAGTGCTATGAAATCGGGTAATAAGAATGAGGCTATTAGAATTTTAAACGAAAAAATTAGTGCAGGAGGTACAATCGATC
This sequence comes from Algibacter pacificus, assembly GCF_008033385.1. Taxonomy (GTDB): domain Bacteria; phylum Bacteroidota; class Bacteroidia; order Flavobacteriales; family Flavobacteriaceae; genus Algibacter; species Algibacter pacificus. The sequence goes on from NZ_ML701731.1 coordinate 45,921, forward strand.
AAGACCAGACGTTAAAAATGGCTATAGATCAAAAGAGTAGTGAGATGTTACAAACAATTTTAGGAAATAACCCTAAAGTGTCTAGTAGTGTTTTGGAATATGCTTTAACCTCTAATTACGATACAAATGTGGTATTGGAACTATTGTCTTCTGGTGATGTTAATGTAACATCTAAAACAGCATCCTTGGCCATAAGTAAAAAGGATTTGGACTTAGTAAAGAAAATGCTTAGTGAAAAATCATCCGCTTTTACAAGAATTCATTTAGACGAGGCTTTTAAAACCGACCAAATACAAATGGCCGAGGCCATACTATCCAAATCTAAAATGACACCGAGTGCAACGGCAATGAATGCCGCGGTAAAATCGGGAAATGTTATTTTGGTAAACGACTTAATTAATAAATATGGGGGCGCTCCAAAATCGAGTATGTTAACAGAGGCTATTCGAAATGAAAACCAAAATATGATAGCCTTATTTTTGCCTAAAGTAAAACCAGAAAGTGAAGCTTTTGTTTTGGCTGCTCAACAAAATGATGAAGATCTATACTCAAATTTATTGGACTTAAAAGGACTAACAGATAATAGGTCTATAAATAAAGCCATTGATAACGAAAATTTAAGTATACTTAAAATGGGCCTAAAAAAGGGTGGTAAAGCAAAAGATGCTTTGGGATACGCTATTTCCAAAGATAAATTAGAAATTATTGAATATTTAATATCTCGTGATGATGTTGATTTAAAACAAGCTATAGATTACTCGGTCTTAAAAAATAATTCAGATTTACTAACTACAATTTTATACGATTATAATGGGGATGCAGATGATGCTTTGTCTGCGGCTATAACGGCTAAAAACAACGATTTAGCCTTTTTAGCTTTAGAAACCGATAAAACAAAACCTACAGTGTATTTAAAAGCAGCGGTAGAAACTGGAAATGATAACTTAGCTAAAAAAATAGTAGACCACGGTGGTGAACCAGCAGCAGGAATGCTTTCTGCAATAGCTAAAAATAATGGCGATTTAGTGATGTATTTTATTGATGCGGGAGCACCAGTTACAGATGCTGAACTTATAAAAAAGGCCGCGAATTCTAATTTAGAAATAACAAAAGTGTTGTTAGATTATGGAGCCGATCCTAATCACGGGATCGAATCTGCAACAAAAGCAAATCAATTGGAAATAGTTCAATTATTAATCGACGCAGGTGCCAATGTAAACTTAGGTATGCCAATAGCTATTCATATGAACTATACCGATATTGTTTTATTTTTAATCAATAATGGTGCAGAATGCTCGAACTCAGAGTTTATAAAAACAAGTGCACAAAAAAATAATGTCAAAGTGGTTTCTGCTTTAATAGAAAATGGAGCTATGGCCCAAACAGGTCTTAATTCTGCAATTATTGGAAATAGTTTAGAGGTATTTAATTTATTGCTAGATAATAATGCGTTGCCTAACGGTAATAATTCTATGCTATTAGCATCAAAATATTCGGCTTTTAAAATAGTGCCTTTATTAGTTAATAGTGATGTAAATATGGAATATAAAGACGCAAATGGTTCATCATTTATTCATGTTTCTATAGCTAATGGAAATAGTTTAAACACAGTAATAGCCTTGCTTAAAGCCGGTGTTTCTCCAGATGCTCAAGATAATAAGGGTAATTCATTACTGCACGCTGCTGCCATTAAGGGAAAAACTTATATACCAACTATACAAGCACTCGCCAATGCAGGAGCCAATGTAAATGCGATAAATAATGAAGGCGAAACCCCGAGAAAAGCAGCAAAACACCAAGCTACTAAAACCGCCATAAAAAATTTAGGTGGAGAACGAAAAATTAAAAATTAAAACGAAAATAAATTTTTTATGAAAAGATTACAGTGTTTTGTTATCCTATTATTGTTACTACCTTTTTTTGATGCATTAGCACAAGATGCAGAATATAAAGTTATGATTGATGCCGACCCTTTAATTAAACAATTACAAGGTAGAGATTTGCCAGGAGAGGCTCAAGTAAGGGTTGTGCTTACAGGAAAGAATGGCGAGGTTATTGGTGGAAAATTAGCGTCATCTATTATACCTTCTATTACTATTGATGAAGAAGATGACATTGGTAAAGTTATTGGTGTAGAAATTACCTTAAACGGTATTGGGTGGACTAAATCGGTAACCATAAGAAATGTAAAGGTTAAAAAATATGTTGGAGATGTTTCTAAAACGTATAATTTTCCTTGTGGTTGTCCCTTAACTCAAGGTAATCAATCGGTGTATATGGATGCCGGTGGTGCGTTAGAATTTACTGCCGATGCTGAAGCCATAAGGACAGAGGAGTTGGAAAATTTTGAATTTGATGGTGAATTTTCTAGTGACGATGTAAATGCCGGCTCCTTTACAATAAGTAAAAGAGTAATACCTACGAAAGCAACAAAACGTGGTGTTGCAAAAAAAGAAAAGGTATCCAAAACAAGAATATGTACAACACAAGAGTATGTGGCAAGTGCTTCTTTTGATGTTAACTTTTTAACTAATCCAACACAAAATGCTATTTATCCAGGAGCTTTAATTTATGCTGAAGATTTAGCAGATGGTTCATATAATAATATCAAATCAGGTAAAGATAGAGCTCCTTTAGATATTTCTACAAGTAGTGCTGTTATAGGTATTCCTGCCATGCACGTTGAAAACCCTTCGCTTAGTAAAATTAGAACAGCCATGAATGATATAATGATAAATCAGCAACGTGGTGCTTTGGATGTGCAAGCAAATTTTGAGATTTTAGAAGTAGATAGTAAAGAAGAACTTAGTATTGCATTAGGCGGACATTTCGAAAATAAATCGGTTACGGCTAATGTGAGTTTTGATTACGCTACAAATTCAGAAAAAACGTTGAAAGTCGTCAAGTTTGCGCAAATATATTACACCATGGATATCGATCAACCTAGTAGCCCAGAAGATGTATTTACTAATCCTAAAGATGCTATAGAGGTTCTAAATAGTGGTAAAACCCCATTATATGTGTCGCAAGTAACTTATGGTAGAATTGCATATTTCTTTATGGAAACCACCTTTGATAGCGAGGATATTGCAGCTCATGTAGATGGAGAGTATAGAGGCGCTTTTACAGCTGGAGGTGAAGCCGATTTTGGGAGTTCAGTAGAAAAAGGAGAAACCAAAATAAGTGCTTTAATAGTTGGTGGAGATGGAGATGGTGGTATTACTGCTGTTAACGGTTATGATGGATTTAAAGAAATGTTAGAAACAGGTGGGCAGTTAAACGAAAAATCTTTAGGGGTACCTGTGTCCTATACGTTAAGGTTTTTATCGGATAACACGATTGCTAGAACAAATTTGGCAACAAGTTATACAAAACGAACCTGTAGAGAGGTAAATGACCCAATGCAAGATCTAAGTTTAACGGTACACAAGATAACCTCAGATGGCGACTATGATATGCATGGCACCTTTCAAGCTGTAATATCTACAGCTCAAAATCTTGCTGGTCCCACAACTAAAACGCTCACAAATATTAAACTTTTCGAAGATAGTAACCCAGGGAAAATGGGGGACGATAAAAAAGCCGATGTCAACAAAACATCATTACCAATTAAAATTGACTCTAGAAAGATTAACGACTATTACGTACAAGTTTACTTTTATGTAAAGGAGCATGACCCCTATGTTTTTAATGAAAGTGATAGCAATTCTGAGACTAAAATGGTAAGGTTAAAAGATGTTTTAGCGGTAGATAAGCAGGCTGCAGCAACAGAATCTGCAAGAAATATTATTTCTGTTATTGTCGATCAGCATACGTATCATCTCCAGTATAGTATAATTATGGAATAATAAAAAGAACATGAAACACTTTAAATTTAAAACAATCATCTTTTTATGCATTTCTGTTCATTTTCTTTCTTTTGGTCAAGCACAAAGTAAATTAGCTTTAAAAGCTAGAGCTTTAATAGGGAAAAATGATGCTGTGTCAAAAAAAATTAACACGCTTGTAGCTTGGGATGCCGTTAAATATTGTGCAAAACAAGCCGGAGTAATCTCTCAAAGTAAATCTAATAAGTTAATTTCAGAAGATATTATTAATGCTGGAGATGCTAAAGTACAATCGCATACTCGAATACCAAAAGGCTACATCATTGGTTTTTTCGATAATGGTGTGTTATTGCATACTATGATATCTACTGGGAATGGTAAAGCTGTTGGTGTTAACAATAAAAAAGCAATTGGTGTTGGGGTAAATGGTAAGTGGGAAGAAATTACTTTACAGCAATTACAATTCAATCCAAAGACTTCAGTTTTCTTATTAAATGGGAAAAAAGTATTGATGGTTGAAAAACCGGGAAGTCAAATTTCAAATGTTTATTATTACAAAAATAGACCTAAGAAAATGATTAATACTCAAAATAATGGTGTAGTAGAGGTAACAGATGAGATACAGGGAATTAGAAATGAAAAGAATATAAAATATCAAAATTTAGCTGCGGCTAAATGGTCTAAACGTCATGGATATCATCCAGATATTGAGTTTGAAAAGTATAAACAGCAATTTCCTGAATTTAAGAATTGGCAGCAATATGCAGCCAAAGCAAACAGTATGCTAACAACTATAATAGGGGCTAATGGTAAACCTGAGTATATAAATAAAAACTATATTATCAAGCGTTATCATGACACCTATTTTTTTGTAAAAAGCGATTTGGTCATGCTGGTTTTAGATGAAAATAATAAGCCTTTAACTATGCAAAAGGTGAAAAGTTTGCAAGCATTTGAGAAAATATTCGAAAGTCAAATTAAATGGGATAATTATTCTGGGTTAAAAAATGCCATAAAAAATGCGAAACTAGAGTTTCAGCAACATAAAGGAGATTTTAAATTTAAATTATGGAATGAGTATGCTTACTACGCTCAAAGTTTAATAGACAACATTGTTGAAAAATCGAGTTTTGATAGTGCTATAAAAACAAAACGTGTCATGGGCGATCTTTTATATTTCAATACCAAAACAGGTGTTTTTATTGCGGCAAACAAAAATAATTATATTCTAACCATGCTTAAACCAGTAAATGGAATTGCGCACTATAATTCTTTTAAGGCAACAAAGCCAACAAAGAATAATAACTATGATTCGGTTACAGATGTACTGAATGCTGGCGCAAATGAATACGAATCAATAGATGCCGTTTTAGGTGGCGAACATTTAGCATGGACTAAAATAGAGGGTACTTCGGCACAGCAAGAATATGCAAAAAACAAAAATGACTTTCCAGAAATAAAATCATGGGAAGATTATGCAGAATTAGCTAACACCATGCGTGAAACTAAAAAAGTAGGCGCTAAAACAACATTTAAGAATATTAGGTTAAAAGTGCAATTGTACGGTAATTATGCTTATTTATTCGATCCGGTAAAGAAAGAGATGGTTATCCTTGATAAAGATCGCCTTCCTGTGACTTTACAGCGCATTGAAAGTATAGTAGATTTTAATGAGTTTGTTAAAACCAAGGTTAAATGGGATCCTTACTTAGATAAAAAAGACCCCATATTAAATGCTAAAGACGAGTTTAATCGTTATAAATCCGATTTTAAATTTAAGCTTTGGCAGGACTATGCTTATCATGCTCAGGATCTCATTGACAATATAGTTGAAAAAGCTAAAAATGATAATAATATATTAGCACAAAGAAATTGGAAAGGTCACCTTGTTTACTACAATAAAAGTACAGATGTTTTTATTGCAGCAAATCAAAATAATAATATTATTACAATGCATAAACCTATTGGGCTCGAAGGCGTGGCATATTATAATTATTATTCGGCTAAAATTCCACCAACAACAGTACGTTTGGATCGAGCTGCTCTAGAAAAAGCTTGGTTTGAAGCTCAAGCCGCTTATGCCAAAATACCAGAGGGCGTGTATACTAAGCCTGGTGAAAATATAATAGAATCCAATTATGATGATAGTAATACGGCTATTGGAGCACATACTTCAGAATACGATACCGTAGATCCAAGTTTAATGAGGGACGTTGACCAAGAAAACCACGTTGCTGTGGATACACAAGAAAATCCATCATTATATACTGAAAGCATAAAAAGTAAACCAACTACGGCTTGGGCTAAAAAAGGAAATTTGCCTGGAGTACGGGTAGCAAGTTTGGCTTATAGAGACCACAAAAAGGAGTTTAAAAATAATATTTCTATAGTTGAGTATATCAGTTTGGCACATCATTTTAACACGAATACACCCAATGATGCGGAAATTAAACAACTACAAAATGGTGATAAAGCCATTTATCATGAATTTTCAAATTTACTAGGTGTTTATGATTTTGAAGGGTTACCAAAAATGTTTTATAAACCACTCAACAGAAGAGCTGCTTTTGATGAATTGAATTAATTGTATGTCGTTTTTAGGAGATAAGCTTAATAAACTCTAAGAATGAAAACCTAAATTCATAAATCATTACGTATCTTTGCACACTTAATTTTTGGTATGAGAACGAAAACACTTAAAAAGAACAAAATCAATGTTGTAACGCTTGGCTGTAGTAAAAATGTTTACGATAGTGAAGTATTAATGGGGCAGCTTAAGGCTAGCGGGAAGGATGTTGTTCATGAAGAAAAAGGTAATATTGTGGTAATCAACACTTGTGGATTTATCAATAATGCTAAGGAAGAAAGTGTAAATACTATTCTGGAATATGTTCAGAAAAAACAAGACGGTGATGTGGATAAAGTTTTTGTTACCGGGTGTTTAAGTGAACGTTATAAGCCAGATTTAGTAAAGGAAATCCCGAATGTGGATGAGTATTTTGGAACCACGGAGTTACCAGGATTATTAAAAGCTTTGGGAGCCGATTATAAACATGAACTCATAGGTGAGCGTTTAACAACCACACCTAAAAATTATGCGTATTTAAAAATTGCAGAAGGATGCGACAGACCTTGTAGTTTTTGTGCAATCCCGTTAATGCGTGGAAAACACAAAAGTACGCCTATTGAAGATTTAGTAACTGAAGCAGAAAAATTAGCAGCTAATGGTGTTAAAGAATTAATTCTTATTGCTCAAGATTTAACCTATTACGGACTAGATATTTATAAAAAAAGAAACTTAGCCGAACTTTTAGAAGCTTTGGTAAAAGTAGATGGCATCGATTGGATTCGTTTACATTATGCATTCCCAACAGGGTTCCCGTTAGATGTGCTTGATGTTATGAAACGGGAACCTAAAGTTTGTAATTATTTAGATATTCCGTTGCAGCATATATCCGATTCACTTTTAAAAAGTATGCGTCGTGGTACCACTAAAACGAAAACTACTAAATTGATTCATCAGTTTAGAGAGGCTGTTCCAGAAATGACCATTAGAACCACTTTAATTGTCGGTTACCCGGGTGAAACGGAAGAGAATTTTCAGGAATTAAAACAATGGGTTAGCGATATGCGTTTTGAGCGTTTAGGTTGTTTTACATATTCTCATGAAGAAAATACACATGCTTATACGTTGGAGGATGATGTTCCCGAAGAAGTGAAAATAGACAGAGCGAATCAGATTATGGAAATTCAATCTCAAATTTCATGGGAATTGAATCAGCATAAAATAGGGCAGGAATTTAAAGTGGTTATCGATAGAAAAGAAGGAAACTACTTTGTGGGGCGTACCGAGTTTGATTCTCCAGATGTGGATAACGAGGTATTAATTGATGCTTCAAAATGTTATTTAAAAACAGGGGAATTCACGACAATAAAAGTTACAGAAGCAGAAGATTTCGATTTATACGGCGAAGTGGTTTCTTAAATCAAGTATAGCAAAGCAAATATTGTTTATAAAAAAGGTTTGAATACATTTAATATTCAAACCTTTTTTATGTTATTCTTTTTCAGTAGTATTGCTTAGCGTTTAAGAGAAAAATGGTTTTTATACGTTCTGCCATCTTCTAATAGGATAACAAACCAATAATCGTCTGCCGGTAGAAGAGCGCCTTTAAAGGAGCCGTTCCAGCCATTGTTTTTTGGGGTTAATGCTTTTAGTAATTTACCGTAACGGTTATAAATATATATTTTTGAGTTAGGTTGGTTATCGGCCGACACGCCATAAACTTTCCATGTATCATGATAGCCGTCACTATTGGGGGTAAAGAATTTTGGAAAACCAATAACATAAGCCGTTTCCATGATTTCTCCACAATCGTTTTTTGTGTCTTTTACAGTTACCGTGTAAATTCCTGGGAAAACATTCTCGAAAATAGGACTGCTTTGGTATGGAGCAACAACCATAGTAGCGTTTTCGTCTAGTAGTTGGTATTCGTAAATACCATCACCAGTAGCGAAAACGGTAATCATATTATTATCCGATATATCTTTGACTTCAATATTGTTTATGGTAGCTATGCTTACACCTTCAACAGTAATAGTTTGGGTTTTAGAACAACCATTAGCATTTGTTACAGTAACATCATAATTACCAACACTGTTAATTTCTATGGAGTACGTGCTTTCGTTTGTAGACCAATGGTAAGTGAAATTTTCTGGTAAATCATTTGTTATTTCAGGGTTAATGGTTATGGTTTCGGGAAATTTATTAGTGCAGTAATAGGTTAAGGCTTCCGTGTCTATTTCTGGTAATTTATTAACGGTTAATAAAACTTCACTAATACCATAACAGGCGTTTGCATTTTCTATACGGGCGTAAATGGTATGCGAATAAGCCGTTGTGTTTGTATAGTTGTTATTTAGTCTGTTTTTTTCTAATAGCGCATCATCATAATTTTCATAATATGAAATAGTTATACCAGCAGGCAATCCTGTAGCAATTTGAGTATTGGCATAGCCTAAATTAAAGGTGTGAAATCCGTCTTCAATACCATCATCATCACATTCTGTAAGTTGCGCATCATTAGTGCCTGTTGTACTCACGGCTAGAGTTAATTCCGAAGTGCTAAAGCATAATGTGTTAATATTATAAACTTCAACATAAATAGTTTCTGGGTTTGCTATGTTTATATATTCGGCACCATCAACTTCCTTCGTTCTTGCGGCATCGGTAAAGAATTTGGTTGCTAAGTCAGGATTATTTCCAGTTAATGCTTCGTTAGCTTTGTTTAAAACGAAAGTTGTTATACCATCTGCTATAGCGTCTTCATCACATTGCAGCAGTGTGTAGTCAAAAGCTATTGGATTGTTATAATAGTTTACATAAGCTTCTCCTTCTAGGGCACAATCGCCATTATTGGGGTCAATATAAACTTCGTAATGTCCGCTTTTGTCTATGAATAATTCCGAAGTTGTTTCGGCTAAAGGCGTTCCGTTTAGGGACCAGGAATATGTAGCACCAGGAATAGAAGTTCCAGAAATAAGATCTGCCGTTAATGTATATGATTCATGTTCACAAAGATCTAAATTAATGGTGTTTTTGTTATTTTTTATGATATCTATTTTTGTGTTAAAAAAGGATTGTATAAATGGAGGAAGTCCTTGAGATGATAAATTGGGAGCTATACTAATGGCGTTATGTATATAATTACTTGCAAGTCCAATTTCATTGGGATTATTTATGGCTCCAAGAAAAGTAAGTCCTTGACTGTATGTTGCGCTTAAAGCTCTATAAATTTTACCATTTGGAGCCAGTTGAAGTCCACCCCGAAACAGTTGCCTGTTATCTAAAATAACAGCAGACCCCACGATATCAGTGGCTAGTAAATTATATTGAAGAAGCTGTGATTTATGGTTTGTTGGATCTTCGTTTTCAGCATAATCTATGCTATTAAAATCGTTATATGCATTTACATAGAGCAATTCACTGTTTGGAGAAAACTCTAAACCGTAAGCTTTGTCTGCAACGCCGCTTATTGTAATGGGGAGCTGGTTACTTACTAGTCCAGTACTTACGTCAAAATCATATAAAAACAAACCGTTTTGCACATTAGAACTGGCTAATTTAGTGCCATCTGGAGAAAGTTTTAAATAGCCTCGATAGTCTGTAAATATGTTAGGAGGAAAGGTAAATGTGGATTTAACAGGTGTGTTTTGTATACCAGTATCATTAACTTCAAAGGCATAAAAAGTATCTAGTTCTCCGGGGTTTCCGTCTTTAGAAGCAAAGCCAATAACCCAGATAGCTTGAGTAACGCAGTCTTTTAGTACAGCGGTTATTTTTTCCGAACAGTCTTTTAATAGGTTTGTGTTTTTGGTTGTAACTTTACCTAAACCATTATCTAAAGTTATATCGACTTCAGAATAGTTTAAACCATAATGAAATTCTTGATTGTTATGGTCGTCTACTGTAAAAATATAATAAATATCGTTGTTATTTGGCTTTGGAACAATAATGGCCGATTGTGTACTGGACGGATCTCCATATAAATTGGAGCCATTACTCATTACATTATGGTTTTTATTCCAAACGGTTATTCCATCGGTATAGAAGAGTAAATTACCAAATTCATCAGAAATTGAGGCGCTGCCTTCATAAGTGTCTATTTGTCCATTAGATAAGGAAGAGACGCTGTTGGATGCTAAGTCGAATTTAATTCCACTATTAAATCCAAAATACCAATTAGAAGCTTCACCTTGAGCTAATAAAATAAGTCCTAATAAATTAAATAAAGTAAATAATAGTTTTTTTTTCATTTAATAAGAGCAATAGCTTTCAAATATATCATAAATCCCGCTTTTTTAATAATTTAAAGGATAAAAATATAAATAATGCTGTCCAACCTAAAACAATAACAAGTTCATGCCAATGCACTAAATAATCATAAGCCAGTTCTGCTTTTTCAGGGAATTTAGACATCGCAACACGTTGAAAAGGTTGCTCTATTAAATTATACATGGATTGTAACGGAAAGAAATTTTGAATTTTACTAGCAACATGGTGGTCGAATTGCCAGGTTAATAAACCAAAAATAATCCATTCAGAAATAAATAAGACAAATAAGAATGCCAAAGCAAAAGCAGATCGTTTAACCAACATGCCTAAAAAGAGACACAAGCTAAAAAAGCCCAATAATTTTACAAAATAAGCTAGTAGGAAATTAGTCTCTCTAATAATAATTCCAAATTCGGTATAACTAGAATAATACAGCCCAATGCAAAGCGAAATAAGCCCAATTAGCACCGTAGAAATTAGCGAAAAGAAAACAATAGCGTAGAATTTAGATAAAATAAATTCCTTTTTACTAAGCCCATCAATCAGGTTTTGTTTTATGGTTTTGTTACTGTATTCATTACCAATCATACTCACCACAACAATAGCAAAAAAGAACTTAAATTGCGATGCGAAAAAAGTAGTTAAATGCCAGATTATAGGAAAATTGAATACGCCTAGTTCTCCCAATTCTAAAGTAAAGAACCCAAAAACATTTATTTTTATAGATGATAAAAGAATCACGAAAAACGGTAAAATAAACGAAATAAAAATTAAAATTTTACTGGTTCTGTTTAGTAGGAGTTTTTGCAATTCTAGATTTAAAAGTCGTAACATAAGCTTGGCTTTGTGTGAATTATTGGTTATCGGTTAATTGTAAAAACTGTTCTTCTAAACTTTCTTTACGTTGTACTAAATGGGTTAAAATAATGCCGTTTTCAAAAAGCTGTTTGTTAAAATTTTCAGAACTTAACGGTTCCTTTAAAAAAGCGGTTATTAATGCGTTTTCGGTTTTTACATTTGCAAATGCAGGGTGTTTTTCAATAAAGGCTAGTAATTCAGCTTCTTTATTACATTTTAATTCAAAAAAGCCGTGGCTAGATATCATTTCGTCTACACGGCCAGAATATAGTTTTATACCTTTTCGTAAAACAACCACGTGCGTGCATACTTTTTCAACTTCATCCAGTAAATGCGACGCCAATAAAATAGTTGTGCCTTTAGCGGCAATTTGTTTAATAATTTCTCTAATTTGGTGAATACCTTGTGGGTCTAATCCGTTTGTAGGTTCGTCTAAAATTAAAATTTCAGGATCGTTTAATAGGGCCGAAGCAATGGCTAAACGTTGTTTCATTCCTAAAGAAAAGGTGCCGAATTTATGATTTTTTCGATCTAAAAGTCCAACAATTTCAAGTTTTTCTTCAATATTATTTAAGGCTACGTTTTTTATTTTACAAACCAGTTTTAGGTTTTGTGCAGCCGTCATATACGGGTAAAAATTGGGGCGTTCAATAATAGCACCAACTTTTTTTAAAGCATCATGTGTTGTGGTGTTGCCGTCAAACCAATGAAAATTACCTGCTGTTTTATTCACCACGTTTAAAACAATGCCTAAAGTGGTCGATTTTCCGCTGCCATTTGGACCTAATATGCCATAGATATTTCCTTTGTTTATGGTAAACGATAAATCTTTAACGGCAGTTAAAGATCCAAATTTTTTAGTAAGATTCCTGATGGTGAGTATAGATTCCAAACGCGATGGGTTTTTATACCGCTTTTTAAAAGCTGGTGTTTGTTTTTAGTACGACGAGATATTTCCTTTTTTGTTACAATAAAGGAAATAAAAGTGTCATTGTATATTGAAAAGAATAAGAAGAGATTCTGCTAATTACTGAAAAAATATTTTAATTTTAGATATATTTACAGACTATGGAAGATTTAAAAATATCGAAAAGAAAACCCTCTTTCCCTATTACGGAAAAGTTAAGTAATTATCTATCGGATTATAATAGGAATACAAAAATCCCTATTTTTTACGATGATTTATTACGCTTCCAGGGCTCGGTAGTGGTATATGATAAAGATGATAATGACACCCTTTGGATTCGAGTGTATTATAATGAATTTGAACGCGAGGAAATTGATAACTCGCTTAAAAAAGTCTACACCATTCTACATTCCGATGGGAACGAAAATATTTTTCAGTATTTAAATGTTGATGCTATTGATTTTTGCACTTTTGGAAACTCTAAGCCTTTTCGAGTAAAAGTTCGAAATATTATAAATGACAATTACACCTATTTCTATATAAAAACAGCCGATGCATCGCGTATTTATGGTCTGGAATTGGAACACATGCTTTCGCCTTATTATTTGAATTTTTTGGTTTATGAAAATACTTTGATTGAGGAACATATTGTTGGCATTCCAGGTGATGAGTTTATTAAGAATTTTTTACCAAAATGCGATAAAATGGAAAAAATGCAAATTGCTAAAGAATTTGTAAAATTTAACGAACGTTGTATGGTGAGGCTTTTAGGAGATATGCGTTCTTATAATTACGTTATCGTACCCACTCACGATTTTGATCATGTGGTTTATAAAATTAGAGCTATAGATTTCGATCAGCAATCTTATGAAGGAAAACTTAACATTTATAGACCTCAGTTTTTTAAGGAAAATTTTAGAATGGTAGAATTGGTTTCCGAAAGTTTTCAAAGGTTATCCATAAACCAATATAAAATTGAAGAGCGTTCTATTTTAGTAAAACGTTTAAAAAGTTTCCATATTCGAATAGGAAAATTGGTAGCATGTATGAAAGAAGATTCTATTTCTACCGAAGAAAATATAAATTTATTAAAATCTAAAATATACGATTACACTCAAGATATAAGGTTTAAAAATTGTAAAAATATGGGTGAAATATTAGAGCAAACACTAGTGTTTTTATCACATAATTACGAAAATGTAAACTTGTTGAAATTTTAGGTTAAGAGGTGTAAACTTGCCCACGATGTGGTTTTAAAGCATCTCGAATGGGTTTCATATCGGCTTCATTTACAACTAAAAAAGCAATGGAGTGCATCTCACTTAAAACTTCAACACCAGTAATATTAATGTCTAGTTTTTCAAGTTGAATGTATTCTTTTAAATGGATTACATGGTGTTCTGCTGTTTTATGGCCATTAGGACCTCTAAAATCCCAGATAAGTTTTAGTTTTCGCATACGTAATCGTGTTAAATAAGTTTCAAATATACTTTAAAAAGTGCAATAATCTTCTTTTTAAAACGTTTGTTAAATCAACTTGTCTAATAGGTTAATATTACTACTTTTGCTTTTATTAAAAATTATATTTTCATATGAAGTTTAAATATTTTTTTGTGTTAATTCAGAGCTTTTTATGTTTTGTTTTAAATGCTCAAGAATTAGATAAAGAGGTGTTAATGCACGTGGATGGCGATCCTGTATATGTCTCCGAATTTATGACGGTTTACAATAAAAACTTAAATTTAGTGCAGGATGAATCACAAAAAAATGTAGACGAATATCTTAAACTTTTTACCAATTATAAACTTAAAATAAAGGAAGCTAAAACTCAAGGTTTAGATAAAAAACCAGCCTACAAAAATGAGTTGTCCAGTTACAGAAAAGAGCTGGCTAAAAATTTCATGACCGATAATACGGTGACGGAAGCTTTAGTTGAAGAGGCTTATAATCGTATTTCTAATGAAGTAAAAGCTCAGCATATTTTAGTGTTATTATCTGAAAATGCAAGTCCCGCCGATACGTTGGCAGCGTATCAAAAAATATCCAAATTACGTGATGCGACGTTAACGGAAGGTTTTGAAAATGTAATGAATCACCAGGCCGATGGGAAAACTATTATAGCCGAACAACTTGGTTGGTTTACAGGGTTTAAAATGGTGTATGCTTTTGAAAATGCCGCGTATAATACGGCTGTTGGCGAAACCTCTCAACCTTTTAGAACCCGGTTTGGGTATCATATAGTTAATGTGCAAGATAAACGTAAATCGCGAGGCGAATGTACTGTAGCACACATTATGATTCTTAAAAAAGAAGAGGCTAATGCTGAAGATCTAGAAACTAGAATTGAAGATATTTATAAAAAAATAAAACAAGGGGAAGATTTTGAGGCGCTTGCTAAACAGTTTTCCGAAGATAAAAGTTCTGCGTCTAAAGGTGGTTTATTACCGCCGTTTTCTGGAGGGCAATTAAGCACGCCAACATTTGAAGATGTCGCCTTTGGGTTAAAGGAAATAGGTGCGGTTTCTAAACCTTTTAAAACCCAATATGGTTGGCATATTATTAAATTATACAATAAAAAACCTCTTGAAGATTTTAAGGACATAAAGGCAAAATTAGTTAACAAAGTACAGCACGACGAGCGCTCTACACGTATTGATCAAGCGCTGTATGATAACTTAAAAACGACCTATAATGTCAGTGATAAAGAACCAAATCTGGATTATTTTGCATCCATTTTAAATGCAGATTATTATATTAGTAAGTGGAAATTACCTTTAGATTTTGATGGCGGAAAAACACTGTTTACCATAGGCGATAGAGCATTTACTTATTTAGATTTCGGCTATTTTATAATGAAAAACCAACGACGTGTAAGTAGAGATACATCTTTTAAAACCATTATTTCAAAAAAATACAACGATTTTCTAAACGCAAGTTTAGTGGCATATCACGAGGCTAATTTAGAAAATGAAAATCAAGATTTTGCTAATATAATTAATGAGTATCGGGAAGGATTATTACTTTTCGACTTAATGGAGACAACCATTTGGAATACCGCGAAAACAGATTCGTTAGCCATTGAAAAGTTTTACGAATTAAATAAAGAAAATTATGTTTTTCCAGAACGTATTGATGCTGTGGTGGCTTCTTCAGCTAAAGAAAAAACACTTAAAAAAGTATCCAAATTATTAGCTAAAAATAAAGCTTTAGAGGTTATTAAAAATACTGTCAATACTAAGGATGCCGTTGAGGTTGTTTTTACTTCCGGAATTATGGATGCCCAGCACCAAATGCTTCCAAAATCATTTCAATTTAAAAAAGGGATTTCAAAAATATTTAAACATCACGATGCTTTTGAAGTGGTACAAGTAAAGGCTGTTTTGCCAGAAACTCAAAAGACTCTGGCAGAATCTAAAGGCGCAGTTATTTCAGATTATCAAAAAGATAAAGAAGATAAATGGGTAAAAGCTTTAGCTAATAAATATAAAGTAGTTATCAATAAAGTGGTGTTTGATAAAGTGAAATCTCAAATTGAAAGTAATAAGTAATCCATGCAAAGAATATTTACCTTAATAATGTTAGTGTCACTATTGGTGTCTTGTAATTTCTCTTTAAAAGAGGAAGAAAACGCTACGCCCATTGCCAGAGTAAATAATGCATATTTGTATAAAGAAGATATTGCGGCAGTAGCAGCAGAAACAAATTCTAAAATTGATAGCACTATTTTAGTTGAAAATTATATTAATAATTGGGCCACACGGCAATTACTTTTAGATGGCGCATTACTTAATTTAAGTGAAAAAAAACAAGCGGCATTCAATAAATTAGTAGCTCAGTATAAAACCGATTTATATACAAAGTCTTATATTGAAGCGCTGGTAAAGCGAAGTCTAGATACGGTGGTTAATAGAAGCGAGGCAGAAGCTTATTACAGTCAAAATAAAGAGGCTTTTAAATTGAATGAGGAATTGCTTAAATTTCGATACATTCATGTAGACGAAAATATTATTGATTATAAGGGTATCGAGAAAAAATTTAAACGTTTTAATGAAACCGATAAAAGGGAATTAGATTCTATATCTATTCAATTTAAATCCTACTCTTTAAACGATTCTATTTGGATAAAAGTAAGCCAAGTTATAAAGAAAATACCTGCAATAACTCCCGAAAATAAAAATGAACTGTTAAAAAAATCTAATTTTATACAGCTCAAAGATTCATTAGGAGTATATTTGATGCAAATTAATGATGTTTTATTGCGGAATGATACAGCGCCGTTAGAATTTGTTACGCCTACAATTAATCAAATTGTTAAAAACAAACGGAAATTAGAACTTATTAAAAAATTAGAAAAAGACATTACTAAAGATGCTATTAAAAATAAAGAATTTGAAATTTATAAATAACTTAAAATTTATTACTGTTGCTTTACTGTGTTTAGGACAAGCAGTATTTGCTCAAGAGATTATTGAAGATGCGGTTGAAGTAGCGCCAACACAAGCAGTTGTGAGCAAAAAAAGCGAAGTTGAAAATAATTACAGAAAGAAAAAAATAGATGCCGTTGCCGCAGTAGTTGGAGATTATATTGTATTAGAATCCGATGTTGATAAAACCTATTTGCAATTGGAAGCTCAAGGTGTAGATGTTAAAGAGATTGAGCCTTGTCAATTATTTGGTAAACTTTTAGAAGATAAATTGTATGCGCACCACGCTATTCAAGATAGTATTGTTGTTTCCGATGCAGAAATTCGCAGTATGGTTGATTATCAAATGGAGCAATTTTTAGCGGAGTTAAATGGCGATATGAAACGCTTATTAGCGCTTTACGAAAAAGATACAGAAAAAGCCGTTCGCAATGAAATGTTCGATATTAATAAGAAAAATAAATTGGCACAGGAAATGCAAGCCAAAATTGTATCGGAAATAGAAGTCACTCCTGAAGAAGTTCGTTTATTCTTTTCTAAAATACCAAAAGAAGAACGCCCAATCTTTGGAACAGAACTTAAAGTGGCACAAATTGTTTCAGAACCAAAAGTATCTCCAGAAGAAGAACAAAAGGTTATTGATAAATTAAAACAATTTAAAACCGATATTGTTGAAAATGGAGCAAGTTTCCGTTCTAAAGCCGTATTATATTCTGAAGACCCTGGCTCGGCAAGCCGTGGCGGAAAATACACCTTAAATAAGAAAAAACCACGAATGGTTAAAGAATTTAGAGAGGTGGCATTTTCGCTTCAAGAAGGTGAGGTTTCAGAACCTTTTAAATCGGACTTTGGTTACCATATTATTACCGTAAATAAAATTAGAGGCCAAGAATATGATGTGAGCCATATCTTATTAACCCCTAAAGTGTCTAGTGAAGCTATTGACGAAGCTAAAGAACGTTTAGAAAAAGTAAGAGACCGTATTGTAAAAGGAGAAATTACCTTTGCAGAAGCCGCTCGAGAAGCTAGTGATGAAAAAGAAACAAAATACGATGGCGGGCAATTAATAAACCCAGCAACACAAGATTATAATTTCGAATTAACTAAAATGGATCCTGAATTATATTCTCAAATTCAAGATTTAAAAGAAGGTGAAATTAGTTTAGTTTTAAGCGAACAGGATCGCTCTGGAAATACTAAGTTTAAAATATTAAGAGTCACCGATAGAATTGATGAGCATGAAGCAAACTATGCTAGAGATTATTTAAAAATTAGAGAATTAGCTTTAGACGAAATGAAAATTAAGGCCATTGAAGATTGGCAAAAAGAAAAAATAGCAGATACCTATATTAAAATTGGAACAAAATATAGAGACTGTGAGTTTTCTAGTAACTGGTTAAAAAAGTAAAACTATGTCCGATGTTGTTGCCATTGAGCAATTTGTAAAACAATTTAAAGCTTTAAAAACCGAAGTAGCCAAAGTTATTGTAGGTCAAGAAGATGTTGTAAATCAAATTTTAATTTCTGTTTTTTCTGGAGGTCACGCTTTACTTATTGGTGTACCTGGTTTAGCAAAAACGTTAATGGTTAATACTATTGCCCAAGCTTTGGGGTTAAATTTTAAACGTATTCAGTTTACACCAGATTTAATGCCAAGTGATATTTTAGGTAGTGAAATTCTCGATGAAGACCGTCATTTTAAATTTATAAAAGGTCCTATTTTTGCTAATATTATTTTAGCTGATGAAATTAATAGAACTCCGCCAAAAACACAAGCAGCCTTACTAGAGGCCATGCAAGAACGTGCCGTTACCGTTGCTGGGCATCATTATAAATTAGATTTACCATATTTTGTTTTAGCAACTCAAAACCCTATTGAGCAAGAAGGAACGTATCCGTTACCCGAAGCGCAATTAGACCGTTTTATGTTTGCTATTAACCTAGATTATCCCACTTTTGAAGAGGAAGTGCAGGTTGTAAAAGCAACTACAAACGATAATAAAGTGAAGGTTAACGCTTTGTTTTCTGCGAAACAAATTGTCGATTTTCAACATTTAATTCGTCGTATTCCTGTAGCCGATAACGTTATCGAATATGCGGTTTCTATGGTTGGAAAAACACGTTCAAATAGTGATAAAGCACCACAAATAGTTAAAAACTATTTAGATTGGGGTGCTGGGCCAAGAGCATCTCAAAATTTAATTTTAGCAGCTAAAACACATGCCGCTGTACATGGTAAATTTTCTCCAGATATCGAAAATGTACAAGCAGTAGCCGAAGGTGTTTTAAGACACCGTATTATTAAAAACTACAAAGCAGAAGCCGAAGGTATTTCAGAAACCAACATTATCAAAAGCTTGTTTTAGTGCTAATTTTATAGGCGATGCCTAAAAATGTATATAGCACAAATTATTACTATAAATATTTATTATAATAAAAAATAAAAGGAAATAAAGTAAAAGGTTAAATTTCCAAGGAATACAGTAATGTATCACAGAAGTATTAAGGATTTCTTAAAGATACTTTATCTAAATTATTAAATATACAGTCATATTAATAATTAATAGTACTATAATAAATTAGTATCGTAACCTGTTGTATTCCCGCTTTACTTTTTAATACTTTGCTTTAAATTTTTTATGTTTGCAAAGTTTATGGAATAAGCTATTATTTATTTTGTAGAAATCCCATTATGGTTTTATTAGCCAGAACGAATTTTTAGGTATTTAATAACACTATATTCTTATCTTTAATGGCTTCCAAACAAAAACATTTTTATGTTAATTACTGTTTTATAAACTTACACTAATCTAATATTGACAAAAAAAATATTATTTATTTATGACCACTTATAATGATTACCTTAAGCAGATCGAAGAAAGAAAAGATCAGGGACTTAATCCTCAGCCCATAGATGGTGCCGAATTATTAAGCGAAATTATTGCTCAAATTAAAGATGTAAATCACGAGCATCGCAAAGATTCTCTAAATTTCTTTATATATAATGTTTTACCAGGAACTACAAGTGCTGCTACGGTAAAAGCTAAGTTTTTAAAAGAAATTGTTTTAGGCGAATCTTTAGTTGAAGAAATTACTCCAGCATTCGCTTTAGAGCAATTATCGCATATGAAAGGAGGACCTTCTATAGAAGTGCTATTAGATTTAGCTTTAAGTGACAATGTTGAAATTGCAAAACAAGCTGCTGAAGTACTTAAAACACAAGTGTTTTTATATGATGCCGATACAGATCGTTTAGAAAATGCTTATAAAGCGGGAAATGCTATTGCTAAAGATTTACTTGAAAGCTACGTAAAGGCCGAGTTTTTTACAAAACTTCCAGAAATTGACGAAAAAATAGATGTGGTAACATTTATAGCTGGTGTAGGTGATATTTCTACAGATTTATTATCGCCTGGTGGTGATGCACACTCGCGTTCAGATAGAGAATTACATGGTCAGTGTATATTCGAACACAATAAAGAACAACAAAACGAACTAAAAGCCTTACAAGCAAAGCACCCAGATAAAAGAGTGATGCTAATTGCAGAAAAAGGTACTATGGGTGTAGGATCTTCTAGAATGTCGGGTGTAAACAACGTGGCATTATGGACAGGAATTAAAGCAAGTCCTTATGTTCCTTTTATTAACATAGCTCCAGTAATTGCGGGAACAAACGGGATTTCTCCTATTTTTTTAACTACAGTTGGTGTAACTGGAGGTATTGGTTTAGATCTTAAAAACTGGGTACAGCAAAAAGATGAGGAAGGAAAAACCATTGTGGATGCAGATGGAGAGCCTGTATTAAAAGAAGTATATTCTGTTGCAACAGGAACAGTACTTACCATTAATACAAAAGAGAAAAAACTTTATAAAGGAGATACCGTATTAAAAGATATTTCAGATGCATTTACGCCTCAGAAAATGGAATTTATGAAGGCAGGTGGATCTTACGCCGTTGTTTTTGGTAAAAAATTACAAACTATTGCCGCTAAAATTTTAGGAGTAGAAGCGCCTCAAGTTTATGCGCCATCAAAAGAAATTTCTGTTGAAGGGCAGGGGCTTACGGCTGTAGAAAAAATATTCAATAAAAATGCTGTTGGAAATACTCCAGATAAAGTGTTACACGCAGGATCAGACGTTCGTGTAGAAGTTAACATTGTAGGTTCTCAAGATACTACAGGTTTAATGACCTCTCAAGAATTAGAGATGATGGCTGCTAAAGTTATTTCTCCAATTGTAGATGGCGCTTACCAATCGGGTTGTCATACCGCTTCTGTTTGGGATAGTAAATCAAAAGCAAATATTCCTAGATTAATGAAATTTATGAACGACTTTGGTTTAATTACGGGTCGTGATCCTAAAGGAAAATACTTCCCAATGACCGATGTTATTCATAAAGTACTTAATGATATTACTGTTGGAGATTGGGATATTATTATTGGTGGAGATTCGCACACACGTATGTCTAAAGGAGTTGCTTTTGGAGCAGATTCAGGAACCGTAGCTTTAGCACTTGCTACAGGTGAGGCTACCATGCCAATTCCACAATCTGTAAAAGTTACCTTTAAAGGTGAAATGAAATCTTATATGGATTTCCGTGATGTTGTTCACGCTACACAACAACAAATGTTAAAGCAATTTGGTGGCGAAAACGTATTCCAAGGTCGAGTTATTGAGGTACACATTGGTACACTTACTGCCGATCAAGCTTTTACATTTACAGATTGGACAGCCGAAATGAAAGCGAAGGCATCTATCTGTATTTCTGAAGATGATACTTTAATTGAATCTTTAGAAATTGCAAAAGGACGTATCCAAATCATGATTGATAAAGGTATGGATAATGATAAACAAGTGCTTAAAGGACTTGTTGAAAAAGCTGAAACTAGAATTACTGAACTTAAAACAGGAATTAAACCTGCTTTAAGACCGGATGCTAATGCTAAATATCATGCAGAAGTTATTATCGATTTAGACGAAATAGCCGAACCAATGATTGCAGATCCAGATGTAAATAACGATGATGTTTCTAAACGTTATACCCATGATACTATTAGACCTTTATCTTTTTATGGAGGAACTAAAAAAGTAGATTTAGGATTTGTAGGGTCTTGTATGGTTCATAAAGGTGATATGAAAATATTGGCTCAAATGTTAAAAAATATTGAAGCTCAACACGGAAAAGTTGAATTTAAAGCGCCTTTAGTTGTTGCGCCTCCAACTTACAATATTGTCGATGAGTTAAAAGCAGAAGGCGATTGGGATGTTTTAGTAAAATATTCAGGTTTTGAGTTTGATGATAGCGCACCAAAAGGATTGGCTCGTACTAAGTACGAAAATATGTTATACTTAGAGCGCCCAGGTTGTAACTTATGTATGGGGAATCAAGAAAAAGCAGAACCGGGAGATACGGTTATGGCAACCTCTACACGTTTATTCCAAGGTCGAGTTGTAAAAGATGATGGTGAGAAAAAAGGTGAATCATTATTATCATCTACGCCGGTAGTTGTATTATCTACCGTTTTAGGAAGAACTCCAACCTTAGCAGAATATGAAGCTGCAGTAGACGGTATTGTTTTAACGAAGTTTAAGCCTTCTACAAAACAACTCGTGAGATAATTAGAATATAATTAGTTATTATAATTAAAAGCTTGAATCTTAGATTCAAGCTTTTTTTGTTTTATACAGTTCATTATATATTTTTTCAAGTTAAAAAAAATAACCATTATGTTTTATTTTAGTACTTTTATAAAAAGACCTAATAGAAGTCTTTATTTTTAGTTGTTATAGGAGTTAAATATTTAGAACAGCGAAGGTTGTGTTAAAATGATTTAACGTTATCAAAGGGTGAAATTATGATTATAATAAGTCTATATTTTGTATCTTGTAGTAATTAAAATCAAATAACAAAAAACAAATATTTTATGGCATTTGACATCGACATGATTAAAGAGGTTTATACCAAAATGGCAGAGCGTGTAGATAAAGCACGAGGCATTGTAGGTAAACCGCTAACACTTTCAGAAAAGATTTTATATTCTCATTTGTGGGATGGAAGCCCAACCGAGGCCTTCTCTAGAGGTAAGGATTATGTAGATTTTGCACCAGATAGAATTGCATGTCAAGATGCAACGGCCCAAATGGCCTTGTTGCAATTTATGCAGGCTGGAAAACCTAAAGTAGCTGTGCCAACCACAGTACATTGCGATCACTTAATTCAAGCAAAAGACGGAGCAGCTAAAGATTTAAAACACGCCAACAGCGTAAGCAGTGAGGTTTTTAATTTCCTAGAATCTGTATCAAATAAGTATGGTATCGGTTTTTGGAAACCAGGTGCAGGAATTATTCACCAAGTAGTTTTAGAAAATTACGCCTTCCCTGGAGGGATGATGATTGGTACCGATTCTCATACCGTTAACGCGGGTGGTTTAGGTATGGTCGCTATTGGTGTTGGTGGCGCCGATGCTGTAGATGTTATGGCAGGTATGGCTTGGGAGCTTAAATTTCCTAAATTAATAGGTGTGAAGTTAACTGGTAAATTATCAGGGTGGACTGCACCAAAAGATGTTATTTTAAAAGTAGCCGAAATTCTTACAGCAAAAGGAGGAACCGGAGCTATTGTTGAGTATTTTGGCCCTGGAGCAACCGCAATGTCTTGTACAGGTAAAGGAACCATTTGTAACATGGGAGCTGAAATTGGGGCAACAACTTCAACTTTTGGCTACGATGAATCTATGGAGCGTTATTTACGCGCTACAGACAGAAGTGATGTGGCCGATGCCGCAAATGCCGTTAAAGAACACTTAACAGGAGATGCTGAGGTATATACAAACCCAGAACAATATTTCGATGAACTTATTGAAATTAACTTGTCAGAATTAAGCCCATTATTAAACGGCCCGTTCACTCCAGACTTATCTACACCAGTAGGTAAAGATATGAATAAGAAAGCTACTGATAACGAATGGCCTATAAAAGTAGAATGGGGATTAATTGGTTCTTGTACCAACTCCTCTTACGAAGATTTATCTAGAGCATCATCCATAGCACAACAAGCCTTAGATAAAGGTTTAAAAATGAAAGCTGAATTAGGAATTAACCCAGGGTCAGAGCAAGTGCGCTATACAGCCGATCGCGATGGAATTCTTGGGATTTTTGAAAAATTAGACGCTAAAATATTTACAAATGCTTGTGGGCCATGTATTGGGCAATGGGCAAGATATAGCGATCCTAAAAACGCACCTAAAAATAGTATTGTACATTCTTTTAATAGAAACTTTGCGAAACGTGCCGATGGAAACCCAAACACACACGCCTTTGTAGCGTCTCCAGAAATAACGGCAGCCATTGCCATTGCTGGGCGTTTAGACTTCAATCCAATGACCGATAAGTTAATTAATGAAAATGGAGAAGAAGTGATGTTCGATGAGCCTACAGGGTGGGAGTTACCGCCAAAAGGTTTCGAAGTAAAAGACAATGGGTATTTGGCTCCAGAAGCCGATGGTAGCCACGTACAAGTAAAAGTAGCCGAAGATTCAGAGCGTTTACAATTACTAACACCATTTACTCCGCTAGGAGACCATATTGCGGGGGCAAAACTTTTAATAAAAGCCTTAGGTAAATGTACCACCGACCATATTTCTATGGCAGGCCCTTGGTTACGTTTTCGTGGGCATTTAGATAATATTTCAAACAACTGTTTAATTGGAGCTATTAACGCATTTGGCGAAAAAACTAACTTTGTTAAAAACCAATTAACAGGAGAGTTTGGTGGTGTTCCAGATACTGCACGTGCTTATAAAGCAGCAGGTATTAAATCGATTGTAGTTGGCGACCATAATTATGGCGAGGGATCGTCTCGTGAGCATGCCGCTATGGAACCACGACACTTAGGTGTTGCGGCAGTTATTGTAAAATCTTTTGCACGTATTCACGAAACAAACCTTAAAAAACAAGGAATGTTAGGTTTAACCTTTGCAAACGAAAACGATTACGATTTAATTCAAGAGGATGATACCTTCAACTTCACAGATTTAAATGAATTTGCACCAGACAAACCGTTAACTTTAGAAATTGTACATACCGATGGTAGTACCGATGTTATTAAATTAAACCACACTTATAACGACGCGCAAATAGCTTGGTATAAAGAAGGTTCTGCTCTTAATTTAATTAAAAAAGAAAATAACGGGTAAATAGTAAATAAGGCTTGCAAAGTTTTTAAAACCTTGTAACATCTTAATCTTATAAAAATCTAGCTCTTGGGCTAGATTTTTTTGTTTTATACGTTTTCTATTTAGGGCGTTACCCAAGGGTCGGGCTTTCCGCTATATCTTTTTGCTGGAAGCCTAGATTTTTTCAAGGTTTTAAGTCTAATTTAAAGGTCGTTTTCTTTAGTAAAGTTACCAGTTAATTTACGCAAAAAGGATGCCGCATCAATCCCTAACGCGGTGATAATCCGTAAGGTTTAGTCAATTATTAGCTGTCAAAATGTCAATTGCTATAGTGTTTCAACAAAAAAGGAAATATTATAAATACAATCAATTTTTATCAATAACCTCTTGCAGCGTTTTATTAAAACTATTCGTTTTTACAACCGTATTTCCTAATCCCCAAATAGAGGCATGAGCCGTAAAATGAATGTTTTCAGGAATACCTTTTACCTTTTTTTTAAAGGTAATTTCTTTGCTTATTTTTAAATACAAACCATAATTTAAAACAGAAGCACTTTCAACCGTAGCACCCTTTGGATATATAATAACTTGCTCTTTAGGGTTTACATGGAAGCCTGTATAATATAGGCTGTTATTTACCTTTGTGTTCGAGCCGTTTTTTTCGCGTTCTGTAGTAATTTTTATTTCAGAATGTAGTTTAAACAGGTTTATTGGATTAAAATATATCAATAAAATAAGAACCACGAAAATGATTAATTGCTTCTTCTTCATTGAATTCTTTGGGTATTATTTTTATTTTGCATTTGTTATATCAATTGGCATACTCAAATACCGTTCTCAACATTTAGTTTATAATAGACTGGTTTAACGAATTTATGATTTTTTTCTTACAAACTAAAAAATAGTAGATTTTAAAAATATTTATTTTCAATCGTTCAATTTATCTTATGGGTTTGTTTATAAAACAATGATTTATAAATGTTTAAAATAAGTCCTTTATTAAAACTTGTAATTATCTTAACAAGCTTAATTTGTTGTTGGCGAGTAGTTTTTCTATATTTGCACCATGGTAAAAGGCATACACGAAAAGAGAAATAATAGAATCTTTAACTTCAGTTTTCTAGTTTTTAGAACGCAGTCCGATAAATTTATCCCTCCTGGATTCTAGTCTAAGCCAACCTTTCCTTTTTACAATATTTTTGCATTTTCATTATATACTTATGTTTTTAGGTAAATAATGAGCTATTCTGTTTGCCTAGTTTATAGGCATAATCATAAATAATATCATTTAATGACTATTACGACTTTTGATGCCTTTTCGCGACTATCAATTAACGAAATCTCTCGTATTTCAAAATTTTTGTATAACCATTCAGGAGCTTTTAAAGATTCTAAAAGCGCTATTCGGAAATCAATTATGTATGCTGCAAAGGAAGTTCCAGGCCTTGGGGGCTATGTTTTTATTATGGAAAATAATGACGAAATATTGGGCGCCATAGTGGTAAATAGAACAGGTATGAATGAATATTTAGCCGAAAATATATTGGTTTATATGGCGGTAAAAGATACTTATAGAGGAGAGGGGATTGCTAAAAAACTACTATCGCATACTATAAAATATTGTACGGGCGATATTGCGATACATATAAATAAAGATAATCCTGTTATAGAACTTTTTGAAAAACAGGGTTTTAAATCAAGAAATATAGAAATGCGATTAGAACGATAATCCATTCTTTTAAAATATACACAAATGAAAATATTAAGAGTAAAAAGAAATACAACTTACGAAAAAATACACAGTGTTAAAATGGGCGAACTTACAAGTAAAGTTACATATATAAAAACATACTTGTTTGGATTGCCTATAAAAACTTTGCATAAATATCGAGAAACTTATTATGGTGAAGTAAAAGATTATAAAGACTGTATTCTTTTTGTTTAACCTAAAACTATAAACATTAACTAAATATATATTAAATGAAAGTATTGGTAATTGGAGCAGGAAACATGGGGCTTACATATGCAGAAGGCATGTCTAAATCTAAACTGTTAAAAAAGAGAAATATTATGGTTTTGGATAAGTCTGAAGAGAAATTGGAAGCGCTTAATCAAATGTCTCATTTTGATGCCTTTAAGGAGCTTGAAGACTGTGTGCCAAAAGCAGATATTATTTTTATAGCCGTAAAACCATATCATGCCGAGGGAGTTTTTAAAGCTATTCGTCCTTTGGTAAATTCACAACAAATTATGGTGTCTATCATGGCCGGCGTTACTATAACTTCTATAAAAGAACTTACAGGCCTAGATAAAATAGTGCGTGCCATGCCTAATTTGCCTGCGCAAATAGGAAAGGGGTTAACCTCTTATGTGACGTCGCCAGAAGTGTCGAGAATAGAAATGTTAACGGTAGAAAGTTTGTTAGATACCACAGGGAAATCCATGCAGGTTTCTAGTGAAAAATTAATTGATGCCTCTACTGGAATTTCGGGTAGTGGACCTGCTTATGTATTTTATTTTATGCAAAGTATGATGGAAGCAGCGCTTCAAATGGGCTTTTCAAAAAATGATTCCTCTGTTTTGGTAAGCCAAACTTTTACCGGAGCAATCGAGCTGTTTAATCAGTCTAATTTATCGCCAAACTCTTGGATGGACAGGGTAGCCTCTAAAGGCGGAACCACACGAGCTGCATTGGACTCTATGGAAGATAATAATGTTAATGAACTAATAAAAGAAGCCGCTTTTGCAGCATTTAACCGTGCGGTAGAAATGGGAAAAGAACACTAAAAATGTGTAAACAAAGAATAGTAATTAAGGTTGGTACCAATGTAATGACCAACAAAGACAATAGAATTGTAAAACCAGTTTTAGATCGATTAGTAAAACAAATAGCAGAACTTTATGAGCGAGATATTATGACAATATTAGTGTCTTCGGGTTCTGCAATTGCGGGAAAGGAAGTTTTAGGGAAATCTAAAATTAAAGATAAAACAGTAAGACGCCAAGTGTATTCATCCATTGGACAACCAAGAATGATGCGGCTTTATTATGGTATTTTTCATGATTATGGATTAAAATGTGCGCAAGTACTTCCTACTAAACGCGATTTTTCACCTGGAATTCACAGACAAAATATGATTAATTGCTGTGAAGGATTATTGTCTGAAGGCGTTATTCCTATTGCAAATGAAGATGATGCCGTATCGGTAACCATGTCTATGTTTTCCGATAATGATGAGTTAGCGAGTTTAATTGCTCAGCTTATAAATGCCGATAAGCTTATTATTTTAACAGATATCGACGGACTTTACACCGGGCATCCAGATGCCGCAAGTAGCGATTTAGTAAAAAATGTCGATCCTGAGGAGGATCTCGATAAGTATATTCAAGAAAATACAAAAGCCGAAGGAGAGGGCCGTGGCGGTATGGGATCGAAACTTGATTATGCGCAACAAACAGCGGCCAATAATATTCCAACTTATATTGCTAATGGTAAAAAAGACAATACTATTATTGATATTATAGATGGAAAATCAGTAGGCACAAAAGTGTCTCTTTAAAAAAAATGACCATGAAATTATTATCAGAAAAAATAAAAAATAGTGTTTTAAAAAGTATGGAAATCCTTTTAAAGGAAAATGAAGACGCTTTATTAAATGCTAATAAAAAAGATATTACGGCCTTTAATCAAGAAGATCAAGCCATGTACGATCGATTAATTTTAAATAGTAAAAAAATTGACGGTATGATTATTGCAATACAAGTCGTTCGTGAACAGGAAGATCCATTAAATAAAATTATTAGCAGAAAACAATTTGACAATGGTTTAGATGTTGTAAATAAAACAGCACCATTTGGAACTATAATGATTATTTATGAATCTCGACCCGATGTCACTGTAGAAGCTACCGTGCTTGCTTTTAAAGCAAACAATAAAATACTACTAAAAGGCGGTAAAGAAGCCGTGAATAGTAACGCGGCTATTGTTAAACTTTGGCATAAAGCACTTGAAGAAAATAATTTAAGTACCGATTATATCCAAATGTTAACCATGAACCGCGAAGAAACACAAGCATTCTTAAAAAATCCAACGGAGCAGTTAGATTTAATTGTACCCAGAGGAGGCGAGAAACTTATTAAATTTGTAAAAGAACATGCCACATGTGCGGTTTTGGTGAGTGGGCGTGGCAATAATTTTTTGTATGTCGATGAGGCAGCAAATTGGAAGCAAACTATTGAGGTTATTTTAAATGCAAAAACACAGAAAATTTCAGCTTGTAATGCCCTCGATAAAATATTAGTGAGTAAAAAAATTCCTGATTATGCGGGTAGAATTTCAGAATTAACTGAAATATTAAAAAGTAGTGGTGTAGATGTTTTAGTTGATAACGATACAAAATCAATTTTAAAAGGTGAAAAACCAATTGATGATCAATCCATTTGGTATCAAGAATTTTTAGAAATGAAATGCTGCATCGGATCGGTAAATTCTGTTTTTGAAGCTATTGAAAAAATAAATGAATATTCAGGAGGACATTCTGCAACCATAATGACTACAAATTCAGATGTTGCCAAAACCTTTATGGAACAAGTAGATTGTGCTGTAGTCTATCAAAACGCATCAACTCGCTTTACCGATGGGGGGCAAATAGGCGTAGGGGCAGAACTTGCTATTAGTACGGATAAATTGCATCACCGTGGGCCACTAGGTCTAAAAGAACTGGTTACAAATAAGTACTATGTTTTTGGAGATGGCCAGGTTAGGGTTTAAAATAAGGATTCTTTCATAATTAAATCTTAATAAAATAAGTTTGAAATCTCAGGTTAAATTTTAATCTGAGATTTTTTATTTCTAAAAAGAGAATACAAATTATTATTTAGCACCCAAAATCAAGTGCAGAAAGAAATAACTTTATATAATGTTTGTTTAACTTTAGCTTAATAGTATTTCTTAGTAAGAGTTCTATATTTGTAGTGCTATTAAATTAGTGGTAATTACATTAGTTAGACTTCAAATGTCGAAGATAAACTAGTGTTTTTTGCTTTATAATAGGTTTGTTAATAGGAAAAAATCTCATTACCTCAGAATTTGGTTCGGAAAAGCGACAGGGCTTTCAAATCCATCTTTTCCTATGGCTGCAATTCCGAAAAAATAATTGTCAATTACAATACCATCAAGCATAAATTCTAATACATTTCCAACATAGCGGCTGTAATCCCAAGTAGGAGAAGTGGTATCTCGCCAATATATTTTATAGCCTATGGCGCCTTCAACCTTATCCCATTTAAATTTAACCGACGGCTCTACAATACCGCCAATGGCTACTGTTTTTGGGGCTGGTGGAGCCCACGCCAAACTCGCTAAATTTATGGCATTTACAGCGGTTAATTTTTTTGCATAATCAAAATTAACATGTTCTATAACATCGCCATATTTAACACCATTTTCCTCACGAATATCTTGGTGTTGTTGCGTGTAGTTTTCGTGAGCTTCCATAATGCGTATTCCTGCAAAACCTAAGTCGTTAAAAGGTCTGTGATGTCCGCCACGACCAAAACGATCTAATCTGTAAATCATCAAGGGGTTCATTTCAGGCATATATGTTTTTACCGTTTTATGTACATAACGCGCTAATTGTCGCGAAATACCATCAACTTCCCCTCCATAAAATCTTCTAAGTTTACGTGCTTTTTCGGTTTCGTTAGCAGGAACAGGTTCAGAAAATATTCGAAAGCTTCTATTGTCAATAACGCCATCCACACCTTTTATATTTCCTATCATGTCGTTATTAAGGATTCCAATAATATCCCAACCTTGTTTCTTGGCATATTTTGCTAAACCGCCACCGCCAAATAACCCTTGCTCTTCACCTGATAAGCCAACATAAATAATACTGTTTTCAAACTGGTATTTACTTAATACTCGGGCGGCTTCAATAGTGCCCGCCATTCCTGAGGCATTATCATTTGCTCCCGGAGCATCTTTTGTGAAATCCATGGTGTCACTGCCTCGAGAGTCAATATCGCCACTCATTATAATATAACGATTTGGATATTTTGTTCCTTTTTGAATGGCTACCACATTAACAATCCAAGCATCATGTGGCACACGTTTGTTGCCTACTTTGGATACAAAATCTTTCTGATAAAAAACATCTAAACAATTTTTACAATCATTTGAAATAGTTTCAAATTCAGATTTAATCCAGCGTCTTGCGGCTCCAATACCTCTAGTGTTGGAAATAGTATCGCTAAAGGTATTTCTAGTGCCAAAATCAACCAAAGTTTGAACGTCTTTTTTTATACGTTCTGCGGAAACTGCATCAATAATATCGTATATTTTTGGATTGGTTTGGGAGGTTGCTATTGTAATAAATAATAAGGTAAGTGTGTTAAAAATGAACTTCATGATTTAGGGTTTAGAAGGAGTCAATGAATAGAATGATTTAGGTATTACGATTTTTTTTTACTAATATCGTGATTAATATTTATTTTACACAAAATAAAAGCGCCTCGAAAATTAATTCGAAGCGCTTTTTACATTTGAGTTAGTCACACAAATTCAATTATTGTATTAAAAGCAGTATTTGTTTTCTGCTTTTACTTTTTCTGCGATTTCGTTACGTAAATCTACAATATCTGGGTAGTTTTGGTATTTTGTAAAGCGTTTAAGCCCCATAAGCATCATGCGTTGTTCATCGCCTTCAGCAAAAGAAATAATACTTTCTTTTCCTTTTTCTTCTATAATATCTACAGCATGATATAAGTATAATTTGGACATCGCTATTTGAACAGATTGAGAATCGGCTCCAAAGCGTTTCGCATTTTTTTCGGTTCTTAAAATAGCCGATTCTGCCATATATATTTCAATTAAAATATCGGCGGCAGCTATAAGAAGTTGTTGATGTTTATCTAAATCTGGACCAAATTTTTGAACTGCTCCACCTGCAACCATTAAAAAGGTCTTTTTTAGCTTTTGAATCATGACTTTTTCTTCTGAAAATAATTCAGAATAATCTGGGGTTTCAAAAGAAGGAATGCCCATTAATTCTTCTTGTACTTTTTTAGCGGGTCCTAATAAATCTACATGGCCTTTCATGGCTTTTTTAACTAGCATTCCAACAGAAAGCATACGGTTTATTTCGTTTGTGCCTTCGTAAATACGTGCAATTCTAGCATCTCTCCAAGCAGATTCCATAGGAGTGTCTTCCGAAAAGCCCATCCCTCCAAAAATTTGAATACCTTCATCTGCCGCGAGTTGTACATCTTCAGAAACCGCTACTTTTAAAATAGAACATTCAATAGCATATTCTTCAACACCTTTTAATTCGGCTTCTTGATGTGTGTTTCCAGCAGCTTCTCGTAAGGCAATTCTATCTTCTATATTTTTTGCAGCTCTATAAGTTGCAGATTCTCCTACGTATGCATTAGTTGCCATTTCGGCTAATTTCACTTTAATAGCACCAAAATTTGAAATTGATGTTTTAAATTGTTTACGCTCGTTAGCATAATTTACAGCAGTTGATAAAATGCGTCGTTGAGAATCTAAACATGCTGCGGCCAATTTAATACGTCCAACATTTAAGGCATTCATAGCGATTTTAAAACCTTCACCACGACCAGCTAACATACTGTCTACAGGAACTACAGTGTCATTAAAAAATACTTGACGGGTAGAGGAAGCGCGAATACCTAGTTTGTGTTCTTCTTCGCCTAAAGTAATCCCGTTTGGATTTTCTTTATCGAATTCTACAATAAAACCGGTGATGTTTTTATCCTTTTCAATACGAGCAAAAACAATCATCAAACTACAGAAACCTGCATTTGAGATCCACATTTTTTGGCCGTTAATTTTATATGTTTTTCCGTCTTCCGAAAGGGTAGCCGTAGTTTTTCCGGAGTTAGCATCAGATCCTGCTCCAGGTTCGGTTAAGCAATAAGCGCCAAACCACTCTCCCGAAGCTAATTTAGGAACGTATTTTTGTTTTTGTTTCTCTGTGCCATAAAGGGTAATTGGCAGGGTGCCAATTCCTGTATGCGCTCCAAAAGCCGTACTAAACGAGCCTGTTCCAGAAGAAATATAATCGCATGTTAGCACGGTAGAAACAAAGCCCATGCCCATACCGCCATAGGCTTCGGGAACCGCTACACTTAAAAAGCCCATATCTCCAGCTTTACGCATAACTTCTTCGGTTAATGCATAGTCTTTAGCTTCAAAACGTGCTTTATGAGGAATAATTTCACGATCATTGAATTCCATTACGGATTCTTTCATCATGGTTTGTTCTTCTGAAAAATCTTCAGGAGTAAATACGTCTTCGCAATTTGTTTCTTTTACTAAGAACTGACCGCCACGAAGGATGTCTTTTTCTGTATCTGCCATAACTTTTTTATTAATTAGATTATAGAAGAAAGAAAATAGAAGATAGACCTTAATTGAGGCTATTTTGGAACCCCATTGTCATTCTCTGGAATTCCTCTATTTTTTCTTCAAGTATTTTTAAATTGTTTTCGTTTATATAATTTCTATGCTTTGCGACTAAAAGTTGCGTTCCTAATTCGAAAGAGGATCCTAAAGAAATATCCAAGAAATGACTAAAGGATTTATCTGTTCTAGCAGAACCTTCTGCAATATTACTTGGCATTGAGATAGAACACCTGCTCATTTGAGAACTTAAATCGAACCTTTCGTGCTTTGGAAAATTTAATAATAAGTCGGAAACATCATTTGTTATCTCTAAACCGAGCTTCCAAATTTTTAAATTCTTATAATTATGTCTTTGCTTAGCACACATCAGTCTTTTCTCTTTGTTCTATGATCTCTCTTCTTTAAGATAGGAATTCAAACACCCCACAAGCTCCTTGACCAGTACCAACACACATAGTAACCGCACCATATTTACCTGTCATATTACGCTTGCGCATTTCATCGAATAACTGTACAGAAAGTTTTGCTCCGGTACATCCTAGCGGGTGTCCAAGTGCAATGGCACCACCGTTGACGTTAATAATATCGGGATTAAGATTTAACTCTCTAATTACTGCTAAAGATTGGGAAGCAAAAGCTTCATTTAATTCAATTAAAGCTAAATCGTCTTGTTTTAAACCTGCTTGTTTTAATGCTTTTGGAATGGCTTTTACAGGGCCAATGCCCATAATTCGAGGTTCAACACCTGCTGCAGCATAGTTTACTAATCTAGCAATAGGTTCTAGATTTAATTCTTTAACCATTGCCTCGCTCATCACCATAACAAAAGCCGCGCCATCGCTCATTTGCGACGAGTTACCGGCTGTAACACTTCCGCCAGCAGCAAATACAGCTCTTAATTTTGCTAAAACTTCTTTGCTTGTTCCGGCACGAGGACCTTCATCTTTAGTTACAGTATAAGATTTTGTGGCTTTTTTTCCATTGGCATCTACATAAGTTTGTTCTACTTCAATAGGAACAATTTGATCTTGAAAACGATTTTCCGCTTGTGCTTTTAAGGCTTTCATGTGCGAATTAAAGGCAAATTCATCTTGGTCTTCACGAGATACTTTGAATTGTTTAGCTACCGCTTCCGCAGTATTTCCCATACCCCAGTAATAATTCTCATGACCGGCACTTACGGTATCGTAGTTTAGTTCGGGTTTAAACCCGGTCATAGGCACGGAACTCATACTTTCAGCCCCACCGGCAATAATACAATCTGCCATTCCAGCTTGGATTTTTGCTGTAGCAATACCAATAGTTTCTATTCCAGAAGAACAAAAACGATTTACGGTTACGCCCGGAACATCGACGCTGTTTAAACCTATTAATGAAATAAATCGAGCCATATTTAAACCTTGTGCTCCTTCTGGCATGGCATTACCTACAATAACGTCATCAATTCTTGAAACGTCAAGATTTGGTAATTCCTTCATCATGTGTTGGATGGTTTCAGCACCTAACTCATCGGCTCTTTTAAATCGGAACACGCCTTTTGGAGCTTTTCCAACTGCGGTTCTATATGCTTTTACAATGTAAGCTTGTTTGCTCATAATAGTATTAAGATTTTAGTGCAAAGAATTAAGTAAGATGTCGTATATAGAATTAAGCCTTTGTTAATGATTTTTGAAGTGAATAATTCATTCTAGTCACTTCGAGAACTTCATTAATAATTGGTCTTACTTTTTCTTCTGTTATTAAATTTAATCTTTTAGATAAATATAGTTGTGTTAATAATTCGAAGGATGAACCATTTGCTATTCCTAAGAATTGCTTGAATTCTCCGTTAGTATTTCTTCCTGCACCTTCGGATATATTTGAAGGAATTGAAACAGCACTTCTTCTAAGTTGAGATTTTAATCCAAATTTTTCTTCATTAGGGAAATTTTCGGAGGCCTTATAGCAATTCTCTGTTATATCCATTGCTTTTTGCCAAATCTTTAATTCTTCAAATCTGTGCATGATAAATTAGTTTTTTAGTATCGCGTATTAAGATTGTTTTTTTCTAATTGTTGATATTTGAGAACAGTGATTAAAAAGTTCATGTACTTGAAATTTTCTTAGTTACTCATCTTTGTACTTAATACTTTATTCTAAGTGCTTTTCTAATTACGTAACGGTTTTCCTTTAGTTAACATGTGTTGAATACGTTCCAAAGTTTTACGTTCTGTACATAAACTTAAGAAGGCTTCGCGCTCTAAATCTAATAAATATTGCTCTGTTACTCGTGTTGGTTCAGATAGGTCGCCTCCGGCCATAACGTAAGCTAGTTTATTGGCAATTTTCATATCGTGTTTAGAAATATAATTACTATCTTCCATAGCATCGGTACCTACTAAAAACATACCTAAAGCTTGTTTACCAAGGACTAAAACATCTTTTCTTTTAATAGGTTGGGTGTAACCCATATCTGCCATAAGTTTAGCATGTTGTTTGGCTACTGCTATTTGTCGGTCTTTATTAACAACTACAATATCTTTTCCTTTTTGTAAAACGCCCATATCAAAAGCTTCATAAGCTGAGGTTGATACTTTCGCCATACCAATAGTTAAAAAGTATTCTTGAAGAGTGTTTAGTTGCACATCTCCTTTTTTGAATGTGTCTGAAGCTCTTAAAGCCATTTCTTTAGAGCCACCACCGCCTGGAATAACACCAACACCAAACTCAACAAGTCCCATGTAAGTTTCTGCTGCAGCAACCACTTTATCGGCGTGTAATGATAATTCGCAACCACCACCAAGTGCCATGCCATGAGGTGCTGAAATGGTTGGGATGGATGAATATCGCATACGCATCATGGTATCTTGGAAGTATTTGATTGCCATATTAAGCTCGTCATATTCTTGTTCGGCAGCCATCATGAAAATCATGCCAATATTTGCGCCAACCGAGAAGTTTGCTGCTTGATTACCAACCACTAAACCTGCAAAATCTTTTTCAGCTAAATCAATAGCTTTATTTAATCCGGCAAGAACGTCGCCACCAATGGTATTCATTTTAGACTGAAATTCGCAGTTTAATATACCATCGCCCAAATCTTCAATTACAACGCCTGAATTTTTAAAGACTTCATTGGTTTTTCTAATATTATCTAAAATGATGAAACTGTCTTGTCCAGGGATTTTCTCTTGTGATTTCTTATGAATATCATAAGCATAGGTTGCACCTTCCTTAACAGTATAAAAAGACGTGCTTCCAGAGGCTAGCATATCTTTTACCCAAGCAGCAGGCTCTAATCCTTCGGCTTTCATAATTTCAATTCCTTTTTCTACACCAATAGCATCCCAAATTTGGAAAGGCCCATGTTCCCAACCAAAACCAGCTTTCATCGCATCATCAATTTTATATAAATCGTCTGTGATTTCTGGAATTCTATTAGAAACATAAGCAAACAATGCAGCAAAACTTTTTCTGTAAAATTCGCCAGCTTTATCTTTTCCGTTTACTAATACTTTAAAACGGTCAACAACTTTATCAATCGTTTTCGTAAGTTCTAAAGTTGCAAATTTTGCACGTTTAGCCGAACGATATTCAAGGGTGTTTAAATCTAAAGTTAGAATTTCTTTAGAGCCATCTGCAGCCACTTGTTTTTTATAAAAACCTTGACCGGTTTTGCTTCCTAACCATTTGTTTTCCATCATGGTGTTGATGAAATCTGGTAGTTTAAAAAGTTCTAAACGTTCATCGTTTTTACAGTTTTCTGAAATACCGTTTGCAACGTGAACCAAAGTATCTAAACCTACAACATCAACGGTTCGGAACGTGGCCGATTTTGGACGACCAATAACAGGTCCTGTTAATTTATCGACTTCTTCAACTGTTAAATCTAAATCTTTTACGGTGTGAAATAAACTCTGGATACTGAAAATTCCAATACGATTTCCAATAAAAGCAGGCGTGTCTTTTGCTATTACCGAAGTTTTTCCAAGAAATTGTTCGCCATAACCATTCAGGAATTCTAAAACAGACGCCTCTGTTTTTGGCCCAGGAATGATTTCGAATAATTTTAAGTAACGTGCTGGATTAAAAAAGTGGGTTCCGCAGAAGTGTTTCTGAAAATCTTCACTACGTCCTTCACTCATAAAATGAATAGGAATTCCAGACGTATTCGATGTAATTAATGTTCCTGGTTTTCGGTATTTTTCTAAGTTTTCAAACACCATTTTTTTGATGTCTAATCTTTCTACTACCACTTCCATAATCCAATCTACCTCGGCAACTTTAGCGATGTCATCTTCTAAATTTCCCGTGGTTATTCTACTTGCAAAAGCCTGACTGTAAATAGGCGAGGGTTTCGATTTTAAAGATTTCGTTAAGGCATCATTTACCAATCGGTTTCTTACAACTTTGTCTTCTAGAGTGAAGCCTTTAGCTTTCTCTTTGTCGTTTAGTTCTCTGGGAACAATGTCTAATAATAATACATCAACACCAATATTGGCGAAGTGACAAGCGATACCGCTTCCCATAATTCCGGAACCAATAATCGCCACTTTTTTAATTCTTCGTTTGTTCATCTTATTTTAACTAGTTGTCGTTTTGTGTGTATATTTTTTTGTTAGATACCATGTCTAAGATCACATCGGCTACTTCATTAAAGTGCTTTAGTTTTTCTTCGGTGATGTTGTTTTTTATTTTATCATTGAATGTTAAAACACGATCTTTCGAATAGTCTCGTTTTTCAATGCCGAAAGGAGTGAGTTTAATAATTACGCCTCGGCCATCTTCTGGATTGGGATGTCTATCAATCAATCCTTTTTTTTCCATAGTCTTTAAAATCCTTGAAAGACTTGTGGCTTCCATGCCCATTTTAGGACCTAAAGCAGTCGATGGAGTGCCTTTTTCTGGATCTATGCTTAATAAGGTAAAACCCGTTGCCATAGTACTATCAAATTTTAAAGCTTCTTCATTATACATTTTTTTAACCGCAAGCCAAGTGGTTCGTAAAACGTAATCTATAGTTCTATCTTTCATATTAAGAGGTTGTTGTCTCCAAATATAGTAAAATATACTATGCGTGCATAATATATTTTTGTTAATTTATTAATTTTTTATTAATAAAACAATATTAGGTTAGCCTCTATAAATTTTTTCAATAAGCGGAAGGTACTTTTGTTTAATAACCTTACGTTTCATTTTCATGGTTGGCGTTAAGTGCCCTGCGTCAATAGACCATAGGTCTGGGGTAATTTCAAATTTCTTAATCTGTTCCCATTTGCCAAAGTTTACATTTGCGGCATCAACTTCTTCTTGAATTCTCGCGTGTAAGTGCGGATTCGTTATTATGTCTTTATTGTTGGCAAACGTAATGTTATGGCGTTTAGCCCATTCTTTAACAAACTCAAAATTAATTTGAATTAAAGCGGCGGGCATTTTTTCACCTTCACCAATAACCATGATTTGTTCAATAAATCGAGATTCTTTAAATTGATTTTCAAGTAAGGCAGGCGCCACATATTTACCTCCCGAAGTTTTAAACATTTCTTTTTTTCTATCGGTAATTTTTAGGAAACCATCGATATCCATTTCACCAATATCACCTGTGTGGAAATAATCACCCTTAATAACTTCGGCTGTTTTGGCTTCGTCTTTATAATAACCCATCATGACGTTGGGGCCTTTTACAAGTATTTCTCCGTCTGCGGCAATTTTAACTTCAACGTTATCAATTACTTTACCAGTAGTTCCTACTCTAAAACCACCGTTGCGCATGTCGTTTACAGATATAACAGGGGAGGTTTCTGTTAACCCATAGCCTTCCATTATGGGTAAGCCGGCAGCAGCAAATATTCTGGTTAATCGAGGTTGTAGTGCGGCGCTACCAGACACCATAAGGTCTAAATTACCACCAAGAGCTTCCTGCCATTTTTTAAAAATAAGTTTTCTTGCTATTTTAAGTTGAAACTCATACCACCATCCGTTTTGACCATAAGGTTCGAATTTTAAGCCTAAATTTAC
Organism: Algibacter pacificus; assembly: GCF_008033385.1. Lineage (GTDB taxonomy): Bacteria > Bacteroidota > Bacteroidia > Flavobacteriales > Flavobacteriaceae > Algibacter > Algibacter pacificus. Next base: position 85,371 of record NZ_ML701731.1, read on the forward strand.
GGCCCAAAAGAAAAGTGCTTTTTTTATACCTGAGAGCTCACTGCCTTTAGCTATAATTTTATCATACACCTTTTCGTATAATCGGGGTACGGCGGTCATAACGTTAGGTTTAATTTCTTTGAGATTATCGGTCATTTTATCGATAGATTCCGCAAAGTAAATTTCCGCACCACAATATTGGTATAAGTATAAGATCATACGTTCGAAAACATGGCAAACCGGTAAAAAACTTAGGGTTTTTGCTTTTCCATATTGAAATGGAACACGGTTTTGGCTATTTAAAACTGTTGAAACTAAATTGTTATGAGAAAGCATAACGCCTTTAGGTTGCCCTGTAGTTCCAGAGGTGTAAATTAAGGTTGCTAAATCGGTCGATTTTACGCCGTTTTTTATAGTTTCAACTTCAGCTTGATTACTTTTATCATCACCTAATTTGAGGACTTCTTTCCAACTTGCTTCGTTTTTAATATCATCAAAGGTGTAAATGTTTTTAAGTTTGGTGTTCCCTTTAATAGCATTTAGTTTTTTTACAATGTCTTCATCTGAAACAAAACAGTATGTAGATTCTGAGTGATTTAAAATATATTCATAATCTTCTGCACAAATAGTTGGATATATAGGAACATTTTGAGCACCAATTTGTAACACCCCAACATCGAGAATACTCCATTCTGTTCTATTTGTAGAAGAAATAACGGCAATTTTATCGTTTGGCTTTACACCTAATTTTAATAAACCACGACTTATGGCATTGGCTTGATCTACATAGTCTTGAGAAGATGTAGATTGCCATTCTCCATGGTGTTTTGTGTTAAGTGCCTTATCTAAATTATATGTTTCTAATTGATAATAAGGGAAGTCAAAAAGTCTGGTGATTTTGGTCATTTGATATTAAAATTATATATTGCAAAATAGGAAATAAAATAAGATAATCAAATATTAGATAAAAAAAGTAATGGATTCGTATAAAACTTTATTTATTTTTATCAATCTTCTATTGTGTGCGTTTTTAGTTTTCGGTGCAGTTTTAATTGAAATTAATTTTTTTGGTGATATTAAGGTACGATTTTTTGGTTTAAAACACCTTAATTTTAACGTCCTTTTAATACCTGTTGTTTTTTGTTGTAAATACCTTCCTTTCTTTTAATAAGAGTTCGTTGATATTCTTTACTTTTGAAGCTTTATTACATTAGGGGTATGATTAAAAAGCATGTAAAAAAGCTTTCTTTTTTTTTAATAATTTTATGTCATTTAGGGTTTTTAGCTGCGATATTTTTCGAAAATCAAAATAATATTTTTGTTTCAGCTTTTATTATTCTGTCGTTAATATTACTCAGAGTTACATATAAAAAAACACCGTTAAGTTCTGGGAGTCACAGTTTCGAGCACGTGTTAACGGTTGCCTTTGTTTTTTTTGGTGCTATTCTAACCTATGTTTTGTGTACTTCTTTTGGACTAAGCAGTGTTTTATCGGCTAGTTTGGTTGGTTTAATTGCTAGTTTTATTCCTGACTTCTTTAAAAAAAGTGTCTTTATTCAGGGAATGCCAACGGCTGTATATTGCGGTGCATTTGTGGGGATGACGAATATAAATGTGGCTACAGATTATGTGTTTATTACCCTAGCCAGTGCTATTACCGGTTTGTTGTTGGTTGGAACTAAGGATACCTTTCATGGTGTTGGTGGTAAATTAGGAACTTTGGCTTTTGGAGGTGTAGCATTTGCTTTTTTTATAACCTATTTTATTTCTCAATGGATATAGAGCAATTCATATTATTTTTAGTTGGCGGCATTTCAGCAATGGTTACGTTCTTTTTGCATGTCGATTTGAAACAAGGGCCGGTGAGAGCATCGGCTTTAGTTGGTGTTTTGTTTGGAGTATTTGTTTTATGGTTTCCTGATTTATTATCGGCTTATTTAACTAAAAATTTGCCATTAGTTTGTTTTGGAGCCTCTTTTATAGGGATGGTATCTTCTAAAGTGCTATCAAATTATTTTTTAATAGGGTTCTCTGGAGTTGTGTTTACCATTATTTTTTTTAATACGAGTCGCTATTTTAATGGTTTTGGTGGCGGCTTAGGTTCGGCGGCTTGCATTGCGCTTTTAGTTAGTTTGAGCTTTCCTGTTTTAAGGAAACAACGGCGATTGCGAAAGCGGGGCTTGCAAATAAAACGGAAGATGAACTCTAAAAGAGAAAAATAAGATTGAACACAAAAAAGTGGGTTGAGAATTGTGTCTTAACCCGCTTTTTTATGATATAACAACAATATATTACTTTTTCTTAATCCAAAGACGTGCGTTTACGAAGGCTTCTAACCAAGGGAAAACGTTATTTTTTCTGTTTTTTTTGACTAAGAATTATTAATAAAGAGGCCAATACTTTTTTATAGTCTTGACCTCTAAAGGAGATTAATAGCTTTTTTATTACTGTTTAATGATTTTAAAATTTTGAGAGTAGTTGTTACTATAAAGTTTAAGTAAATAGATTCCTGACGGTAGTTTAGAAACATTAATAGTTTTTGATGTTTGGTTCATATTTTTTAAAACTACCTGTCCTTGTATGTTGTATATACTATAGTTGTATTTTTGGTTGGGTGTTTTAATGTTTAGTATATGGTTAACTGGGTTAGGGTAAATGGTAAAAGCCGTGGGACTAATTGTTTCTGTACTTAAAGTAGATTGCAGTTCGTAGGCTCCAACATCAATGATGGTATTTAAAATGCGAGGGTTACCAGTAATATCTGTACTTTCTGTATTAAAACTATTGTCACCTGCATTTACAAGTACACCTTGATTAGCTGGGTACAAACCGTCATCTTGGGTACCCCAAATACCATCATTACCAATAGGATTACTCTTATTTATAAACGGGTCTGAAGTAAGTTGGGTAAAACTAAGCTCTGAATTACCTAAAAGATAAGAGGTCTCACTAAAGTTATTAATGCTATTTGAGTTAATAATAGCTGCAGGATAAACACTGCTGTTATGAATATCATTACCGTTTGCATAAAATACAGAGTTGTGTAAGGTAACTTCAGAGCTTGGTGAATTTACCATGCCACCACCCCTGTTTTCTGTAGTTGTATTACCATAAAAAGTTGTGTTAATTATGCTAGGGGAACTCGAAAAGTTATGTATACCACCACCTTCTTCTGCCGAATTTTCAACAAATACAGTATTAATAATGGTAGGAGAAGCCCCTATATTATATAGTCCGCCACCATATTTTGCTGAATTTCCAACAAATATGGTATTAATAATAGAAGGTGAAGCACTAACGTTACTCATACCGCCACCTTTTCCAGTGGTAGAATTGTTTACGAATCTAAAGTTGCTGATGGTAGGATTTCCATGGTTTTGCATACCTCCTCCATTAAAATTATTAATGGATTGGCCATTAATAACTGCTTGCTTAATACCATTTGCATTTCCTTGGGTTATGGTAAAGCCGTCTAATAAAGCAGCATTGGTAAGGTTTGTAGTAACCACAACTCTTAAGGTATTATCGCTGTTGTTGTCTAGTACACCTACATCACCACTCAAAATGGTTGGGTTACTATAGTCTTGGGTGTCATTACTTACATTATAGCTTCCTTTTATTTGAATATCATTTTGAATTAAAAAATAATAATCTCTAGGGCTGGAGCAACCACCAGTGCATAAACGAGAAGTTGATGGTTTAAAGGTTTGTCCTCCAGCTACACGTATTTCGCCTGTAAAACCACAGTCTTGTATAGCTAGTGCAGTTTCTATATCGGTAAACGCATTTGTCCAACTGCGACCATCATTAGTACCTGTAGCGTTTGCATCTACATAAATAATGGAATCAGAACTTGAATTGATACAATAATTTTGAAATTCATAAGCTCCAATATCAATAGTTGAGTTATTTATCCTTGGATTTCCTACCAAATCTAAGTCGTTATTTAAATCACCACCAGCATTCGTGTATGCTGTATTACTACCAGCATCTATGGCAGGAGAGTAGGCATTTAATTGATAATCATTTGTGTATAAAGGGTCTGTATTTTCTATGTTGTTACTTCCTGTTATGTTAGGGGGTAAGTTGCCATTGTTACCACTTGTTCCGTTATAAAACAAACAATAATTTGCAGTTCCCGTACCCGGACCATCGTCATTTATATTCCCATTTGTACCACTATTATTGGTGAAAATGGTATTTGTTGCATTGATGCTACCGTTATAAAAATGTACACCACCACCATTATTGGAGTTGTTGTTTGCAATGGTACAATTGGTAATGTTTATGGTGCCACTTTCGGCAGATATAGCGCCTCCATTATTGTTGGTTGCATTGGAATTGAAAAGCGTATTAATTATTTCTAAAGTTCCTCCATATGAAACCAAGCCTGCGCCTACAACAGCATGATTACTTCTAATGCTACAGTTGAATATTTTGTTATTTCCATTGTTATAGACTCCTGCACCAGTGCGTCCAATAAAAGTTGGGGAATTTTCTGTGAGATCATCGGCATAGCCCCACTGTATATAAAACCCATTAATTTCAGCGTTGTTACCAACCATGGTTACAATGGTATGGCTATCTCCGGGGTTTTCGGTTAAGGAATTATTTAAGTCCCCACTTAAAATGGTTGGGTTTTCAGCCCAGTTGCGCGCATCGGCTGTGGTTTCGGTACCGTTGAATCCTCCTAGAATAGTGGTACCCTCGGGGATAACAAAACTATCGGTTTCTAACGTTCCAGGCGTGTAGGTGCCTTGTGCTACCCAGATTTGTAGAGGCGTGGTTGCCCAACTAGGGTCTTCGTTTTGTTTGGCCCAAACTAAAGCATCCGACAGTTCTGGGATGGCATTAGTCCAAGAGTTACCATTTGCTGAACCACTGCTTGTATTTTTATCAACATAGAGTATGTTGTTAGCATCGGGTGTAATTGTTGGTCCTGCTGCAGGTATTTCTAGTTGAATATTATGCCAACCGACGTTATTTAAAGTGTTCGCGATTTCTTCGTCAATTTCAAAACCTGTAATATTAGTAGAATTGATTGTGTTATCAGAAGTAATTGTACCAGTAACAGGAAAACCGTCTTCTTGCCCTCCTGCATTTGTGTTTTGAGAAAAGATACCTCCTTTTAAATTTTTAATGGTTACCTCTCCTTCTTTAAAAGGATTGTCGAAATCAATGCTTACAAAATTGAAATTGATAGGAGCTCCGTTTTTTAATAGTTCAAAGGTTTCTTTATCTGAAAATGCCGAGTAAAAAATATTGTCTCCACCTCCTAAATCTTCTAAGACTAAATCTCTAGAACAACTTACTTTTAGTAAATAGGAGTTTCCATCTACGGTAATGGTTTCTTCAATACGGTTGTCTGAACTTGTGACTCCTCCAGTACCACCATAATCTATGGCATTATCAATAGTGAAATTTAAATTGGTTTGAGCAAAACTAATGCTTGAGATAAGAAAAATAAATAGATATAAGTAGTAGTTTTTTTTCATAGTAGTTGATTTAAATTTATTAGGGTCTAGGAGGAAATATGCCTTCAAGACAAATAATATAATTTACTGCTATAAAAGGCTGCATATTATCATGAGCAGCTCCATTTCCTGATTTATTAACAGCAATAGTATCCATAGGCATTGTATTGTTTTTAATATCGCTATACGTATTCCCATCAGCTAAATAGTGATTTGCTGCTTTTGTATATGTCTGACTCCCTCTTTCCAAAGGAGAAGCTATTTGAAGACTAGCTTCATGACTATGACTAGGCATTTCTTCTAGAGATAAACTTACTTTTTCTTTGCCTCCTTGAGCACCTAATTTATAATTAGAAAATCCATAACCTTGACCAGCACCAATAGGAGTTCTTCCTCTAAAGTCTGGTAGGGCAAATGTAGATCTTCCGTCACCTCCGTAGGTGGTTCCTATCAAAGAATATAGTGTTGTATTTCCCGCTATTGGCAGTAACTGTCCATGGCAAAAAAGCCATCCTTTTGGAGCAAAATTACCGGCAAATATTTTTATAATTCCTATATATTCATCCATAGTATTTTACTTAATAGTTATTTCTTCCAATTTAATTTTTACAGCCTCACCTTTAACAGCTTCAATGCTATAAGAACCATACTTATCTAATGTTAATATAAATTCACCTTTACCATTATAACGGCAGTATGCTTCTGTAGTTGCCACTCTAATTAATAATCCAAACTCGCCTTCTGGAATAGGATAATCTGGAATTTTATCTGTTCCTAAATCAATAAAAGTTACATTACTTGCAGAAATACTTAAATAGGCATTTGTTATATCTTTAAATGTAGATGTGTCATGATTTAAAATAGGGTAATCATGGCGTTTTCCCGCTTTGGTGTAATAGAGCAATCCCTGGTCATGGAAATCATTTTTAATGGTAAGTGTATACATCTTTATAGGTGTTTATATTGTCAAAACTATAAACGTCTTATAAATACTGAAATACGTGTTTTTAATAAATATTACGTAGGGGTACGTAGTAATTAAATAGCGTTATTAACCTGCTGTTAAAAATAACTACGGTGGTTATAAGGTTATAAACCAAGAATGAATGCTTTATATTTTTCAGCCCAAAAGGACAAAGAAGTGTCGTTAGATACTAAGTCGAGCTTATGAATAATGTTGCTTCGGTGTTTTTCAACTGTGCGAATAGAAACAGTCAGTTGGTTTGAAATTTCTCCAGAAGTATAGCCTTGTGCAATTAGTCTAATAATTGTTCTTTCTGAAGGTGTAAGGAGTTTAAATTTTTTTAATTGGGGGTTTATATCTTCATCAAAGATTTCATTAAAAGTTTTACTAAAATAAGTTTTTCCTTTTAATACCTGTTGTAAACAATGATCTAATTCTTCAAAAGGTTCGTCTTTTAATAAATACCCTTGAATTTGAAGTTGTTCTGCTTGTATGATGATACGTTGTTCTTTATATGAAGTCAGTAAAATAAATTTGGTTAGTGTGTGGTTTTCTTTTGCTTTTTTTATAACCTCAATACCAGATAATATAGGCATTTCTATATCTAAAATAGCAATAGTGGGCTGTTGTTCAATAATTAAATTTAATGCTTCTAAACCTGTTTTTGCTTTTCCAGAAACTTGATATTCTTTAGATTCTAGCGCTTCTATCATGCCTTTTAATAACAAAGGATGGTCATCGGCTACAATAATTGTTGCGTTTTTATTTAAGTTATGCACGGTATAGTTGCTTTTAAAATAGTCCCTTCAGAAGGTTTGCTTTCTATTAGAAAATTTCCTTTTAAAATTAGAATTCTTTCGGATAAGGTTTTAAGGCCTAAACTTTTTGATATTTTTATTTTATTAAGATCAAAGCCTTTACCATTATCTCTTATTTGGATAAAAATAAGATTTTCATTTTCTTTTATCGAGATGTTTACAGAATTTGCTTCAGCATGTTTAATAATATTATTTAAGCTTTCTTGCATAAATCGATATAAATGAACGTGATCATTTTTATTTAAATGATTGTCAATGTTGTCGATTTCAACTGTAAAAAAAATGTCTGTATCGTTATCCAAATCATAAATAAGTTGGTTAAGGCTAGATGTAAGGCCTAACTCATTTAGTAGTGGCGGGTATAAACCTCTAGATATGGATCGCACTTCTTCCAAAACGTCATCGGTTAAATGGGTTAATTGGGTGTGCGCTATATTTTGTGCTTTCGTTTTAATAAGACTTAGTTGTTGTCCTACACCATCATGTAATTCTCTAGCGATACGCGTACGTTCTGCTTCTTGCCCTAATAAAAGATTTCTTGAAAATTCTTTTTGTATTTTCTGTTTTCTATTTTCATACTTTTTAGACATTAAAAGGTAAAGGATAGTAAAAACAGAAACTAAGCTTAAACCACCAAAGAGAATCCATTGTGTTTTTAGTTTATTTTCGGTAGAAAGCAATTCAATATTTTTTTTCTGTTTAGCAATTTCAAAATCTTTTTTTTCAACATCAAATAAACTTTGCACATAATCAAAGCGTTTTCTAGTCGTGCGTTGCTGTAAAGAATCTTTAAGATGAGTATAGTTTTTAAAATGTTGTAGTGCATTTTTATGGTTACCTAAACCCTCATAGGTTTTAGCTAAAAGTTTTTCAAATTCTAAAACATTTGCAGCTTCTTTAGCTTTTTTTACAGTATTATAAACAGGTAATATTTGCTGTTTGGCTTCTTCGTATTTTTTATGGGTATATAAATTAGTGCCTAGCGCTAAACAGTAGTAAGTGTTCAAAAAACTATTGTTTTTATAACTACGCATTAATTTTTTTAAAACAATTAAATGTTCATCCGATGTTTTTAAATCGTTATGTCTAGCATAAATGTAAACGGCACAAGCATAGCTAAGTACTTTTATGATATTCTTGCTTTCTGAGTTAACAGTATTTACTTGCGCTATCGCTTTTTTAGCATGGAAAATCTCTTTGTCTTTCTTGTTTTTTTGAGTAGAGGCATCAATGGCTGCAGTAATGTGAGCCATAACAACAACATCTTTAGTAGATATTAACGGTTCTAGTTTGAATATTTTTTCTCGTACTTTTTCAGCTTCGTTATAAAGTCCATTAGTACCAAATAAACGGCTAAGTCCATTTAATGACCATAAATAAGATATCGTATCTTTTTGATGTTGAAAAAGGGTAATGGCTTTGTTAAAATATTTAGCACCATTAACAATATCTTCTAATTTGGCACTGTTTTCTCCTGCTACTAAATAGGTATAACCGTATTCATATAAAGAAGAATCTTTTTCTGTATTAAATCGTTTTATGTTTTCATTAAGAATGGTTAACGATTTATTGAATTTTTGAAGGTATGTAGCCGCTTCAGCATAATTAATATAAAACTTAGTAATCTGCTCTTTATTGGTACATTTATTAATTTTAGATTGGAAATCTTCGGCTATTTGATAAGCCTTTACATTATTAACATGGTTAAAGGTATAATACTTAATACATTTATTTACATATAATAATGCGCTATTATAATCTTGGTGTTTTAGAGCAAAATCTATTTTGTTTTCAAGAAATTTAATGGCCGTACTATCTAAAACATTTGTTTCAGTTAAAACAATGTTATTAAGTGTTTTAAGTTGGCTATTAGCAGAGTTTGCTGTTTTAAGTTGTTTGTTTAAAAAGACATCATCTATTGTGTCTTGGCTGTAAACAAGCCAAGACACACAAAGCAAACAATATGTAAGTAGTTGCTTTTTGATAGATGCTGAAATTTATTTTTTCTCAATCCAAAGACGTGCGTTTACGAAGGCTTCTAACCAAGGTGTTGCTTCGTCTTTTCTGTTTTCTGGGTAATTTGCCCAGTTCCATTGGAACGTAGAACGCTCAATATGTGGCATAGTTACTAAATGGCGCCCTGTTTTATCACATAACATCGCGGTGTTATAATCGGAACCATTTGGGTTATTCGGATACCCTTCATAACCATATTTAGCAACAATATTGTACTGATCTTCTTTTTCTGGTAAGTTAAATTTACCTTCACCATGAGAAATCCAAACTCCTAAAGTGCTTCCTGCTAAGGTAGAAAGCATCACTGAATTATTCTCTTGGATTTTTACAGAAGTAAATGAACTTTCGTGTTTTTGAGAATCGTTATGGTGCATTTTTCCATGAACTTTATGTTCTGGATTAATCTCTTCTAATTCCATGAATAATTGGCAGCCATTACAAATTCCAACAGATAAGGTGTCTTCTCTTTTAAAGAAATCTTGAATAGCTTTATTCGCTTTTTCGTTGTATTTAATAGCGCCAGCCCACCCTTTTGCAGAGCCTAAAACATCGGAGTTTGAAAAGCCACCAACAGCTCCTAAAAACTGAATATCTTCTAAGGTTTCACGACCAGAAATTAAATCGGTCATGTGCACATCTTTGACATCAAAACCAGCTAAATACATGGCGTTTGCCATTTCACGTTCAGAATTAGATCCTTTTTCACGTAGAATAGCTGCTTTTGGACGTTTGCCTGTAAAAGCCTCTAATTTTCCTGTGAAATGTTTCGGGAATGTATATTGAAGTGGTTGATTTTTATAGTTGTTGAAACGGGCTTCAGCTAAATCATTAGCCGTTTGTTTTTGATCTAATAAGAATGATGTTTTATACCAAACATCTCTAGTTTCAGCAATATTAAAGCTGAAATTATCATCGTTATTTTTTATATTTAAGTTTCCGGTGTTATTTGCAGAACCAATATTGAAGAACTCTATGTTGTTTTCAGCTAAAACTGGTTCTACTGAAGCATCCGCTTGAAAAACAAGTCCAGAATTTTCAGCAAATAATACTTTTATAGAATCTTCTTCATGTAATGCAGAAAGATCTAAATCGGCACCTAAGTTCACATCCGCAAAACAAAGTTCTAATAAAGTGGTGATTAAACCACCGGAAGCCACATCGTGTCCTGCTTGTATTTTATCGTCTTTAATTAAATTTTGGATGGTATTGAAAGCTGTTTTAACAAAAGCGGGATTCTTTACATCTGGAGCATCATTTCCAATTGTATTTAAAACTTGGTTGAAAGAGCTTCCTCCTAGTTTGAATTTATCTTGAGACATGTTGATGTAATAGATGTTTCCGCCATTATGCTTTAATAAAGGCTCTACAACTTTGGTTATATCATTACAGTTAGCACCTGCAGAAATAATCACAGTACCAGGAGAAATTACATCGCCATCGGGATATTTTTGCTTCATAGAAAGCGAATCTTTTCCGGTTGGAACATTCACACCTAAATCGATAGCAAATTCTGAAACTGCTTGAACCGCTTCATATAAACGTGCATCTTCACCTTCGTTTTTACATGGCCACATCCAGTTAGCTGAAAGTGAAACCGATTGTAAACCATCTTTTAAAGGCGCCCAAACTAAGTTGGTAAGCGATTCTGTAATGGAGTTTCTACTTCCTGCTTTCGGGTTAATTAATCCAGAAATAGGCGAGTGCCCAATAGTGGTTGCCACACCTTCTTTGCCTTTAAAATCTAAGGCCATAACACCCACGTTATTTAGAGGGATTTGTAACGGTCCAACACATTGTTGTTTGGCCACTTTACCACCAACACAGCGGTCTACTTTATTTGTTAACCAATCCTTACAAGCCACAGCTTCTAATTGCAATACTTGGTTTAAGTAGATTTGTAAGTTTTTGGTTTTGTATCTTGAGTTTTTGTATTTTCTAACAACGGTTTTATCGGTTAAAACCGTTTTAGGAGAACTACCAAACATGTCTTCTAAAGCTAAATCCATTGGTTTATGGCCGTTGGTTTTAGATTCAAAAGTAAAACGGTCATCGCCTGTAACATCACCAACTGTGTACATTGGTGAACGCTCACGCTCTGCAATTTTGTTTAAGGTTTCAATATGGTTTTCGGCAATTACTAAGCCCATACGTTCTTGAGACTCGTTACCAATAATTTCTTTGTCAGATAAAGTTGGGTCTCCAACAGGAAGCGCATCTAAATCGATTTTTCCTCCCGTATCTTCAACCAATTCAGAAAGACAGTTTAAGTGTCCGCCAGCACCGTGATCGTGAATAGAAACAATAAAGTTTTCGTCACTTTCTACCATGCCACGAACGGCATTGGCCGCACGTTTTTGCATTTCTGGGTTAGAACGTTGTACCGCATTCAGTTCAATTCCTGAAGCAAATTCTCCTGTATCGGCAGAAGATACTGCGGCTCCACCCATACCAATTCTATAATTTTCGCCACCAAGAATAACGATTTTATCACCGGCTTTAGGCGTGTCTTTTAAAGCTTGGTCTGCTTTACCATAACCAATACCACCCGCTTGCATAATCACTTTATCGAAACCTAATTTTCTTGCTGGAGATTCGCTTACAGAAGCATTTTCATTATGTTCAAAAGTCAATACAGAACCTGTAATTAATGGCTGACCAAATTTGTTTCCAAAATCTGAAGCACCGTTAGATGCTTTTATTAAAATATCCATTGGGGTTTGGTAGAGCCAATCTCTAGCTTCAAACTTTTGTTCCCAAGGACGGTTTTCTTCTAATCGAGAATAAGAGGTCATATAAACCGCTGTTCCAGCTAAAGGTAACGATCCTTTTCCTCCAGCTAATCTATCTCTAATTTCTCCACCAGCACCTGTTGCTGCTCCGTTAAAAGGTTCAACAGTGGTTGGGAAATTATGGGTTTCCGCTTTAAGCGAAATTACAGATTCGAAATTTTTTGTTTCGTAAAAGTCGGGTTTGTCAGCAGTTTTAGGCGCAAATTGCTCTACTACTGGTCCTTTTACAAAAGCGACATTATCTTTATATGCCGAAACAATATCGTTTGGATGTGTCTCGGATGTTTTTCTAATTAATTTGAAAAGTGACGTCGGTTTTTCTTCACCATCAATGACAAAAGTTCCGTTGAAAATTTTGTGACGACAATGCTCTGAATTTACTTGAGAGAATCCGAAAACTTCAGAATCTGTCAGCGGACGTCCAATTTTTTTAGCAACACTTTCTAAATAATCTACCTCTTCATCACTTAAAGATAAGCCTTCTTGTTGATTGTAAGCCGAAATATCTTCGATGTTTAAAATAGCTTCTGGTTTAATGTTGATGGTAAAGGTCTCTTGGTTCAAGCTTGAGAACTTTTCTGAAATCATAGGATCGAAATCTTTGAAATCTTCAGTAGAAGCTAAGAATTCTTCAATTCTGATAATATCTGAAATTCCCATATTCTGAGTAATTTCAACAGCATTGGTACTCCAAGGCGTAATCATGGCTGCTCGTGGGCCAACAAAAAAAGCATCTATGGATGCTTGCTCTATTTGAGGTTGGTCTCCAAAAAGCCATGTTAATTTTGCAATGGTTTCGGTAGATAATTCTTTTGTTGTTTGAACAGCAAATACTTTACTGGTTACGTTTCCAAAGAAATGAATCATTATATGTGTGTTGTTAGTTTAAAGAAAGTGCAAATTTAATTCTTTTTAGTTGATTTTCTATTAAAAATGTGCGAAGTAACAGATTGAGTTATTAAGGGGTTTTAAACAAAAAAGCGACCCTTTTTTAAGGCGTCGCTTTTTAATTATTTTATGCAATAGGTGTTTGTTTAACCTGTTAATTTATAATTATAGGAATAGCGATTACTGTTTTTTCTAAAGTGAAATTTAGTTGAACAGCATTATTATTTAAATAAATAAAATTGGCTAATACATTTAAAACGGGTTGTGTAATGCGTTTTGATGTTATCGTGGTTTCTGCTACTATTCGGTTTTTATTAAAAGGTTTATTGTCTTTTTTATAAAAAACAACAAGCCAGTCGTTTCCAGGGAAAGCATTCATGGATTCGTTAAGCGGTGCCCAATCGTTTCCTGGGAATTTTACATTTGAGTTTTTTGGTTTCCAATCGTTGCCCGGAAATAAAATTTTAGAATTTTTAGGCTTCCAGTCATTACCAGGGAATTTAACTTTGGAGTCTGTTGGTTTCCAATCGTTGCCAGGGAAAGCATAAACTTGGTCATTATCCGGTTTCCAGTCGTTACCCGGAAATAGTAAAATAAGATACTTGCCAGCTTTTATTTTAATGTTATTTATGGTTACGTCTTTATTAAATTCTATTTCGGTGGAGCCGTTAATGCTTTGTTTCCATTGTTCTTTGTAGGTTTCCACGTCTTTATCCGTAATCCGTTTTACTTTTGTTTTGTGTGTTAAATTAATTTTTAATTCAGTTTGTCCAACTTTATGAATAGTCGTTGTTGTTACGTCTAGTTGTTGAGCTGCAATTTTCGTATTGATGCTTGCTAGTAAAAACGCAAAAAATAGAAGTCTAATTTTCATATAAAGAATTATTAAAAACAGGCTGCAAACAGAAATGTTCTGTGTGTAATGTTTTGTTATTTAGTTTGTTATCAAATGTAGTGAAAAATAATTAATTTTTTTAAAACTGAAATAGGACTCTAGATTAGCTCGTTTATTCTTTGTGTTTTTTGTAAAAGAAAACGAGCGTAATACCCTCGGTTTATTAAGGTACTACGCTCGTTTTAAAAGCTTGTTTATGTATTTTCGAATTACTACTGAATTAGCAATTTGATTGTTGTTTACGCCTTGCGTTCTAGTAAAGCCATGTAAAACCCATCGAATCCAGATTTGTGTGCCATTACTTTTTTATCTTTTACTAAAGAGAAGTTTTCTCCGGCTTCCGATTTTAAAAATTTAGCAACCTGTTCTTGGTTTTCCGAAGGTAATACCGAACAAGTGGCATAAACCATTTGTCCGCCTGCTTTTACCATTCTAGAATACTGTTGTATAATCTCTTGTTGGGTTTTCTTGATTTTATCGAGAAATTCTGGTTGCAATTTCCATTTGGCATCTGGGTTTCTTCTTAAAACACCTAAACCAGAACAAGGAGCATCAATTAATACACGGTCGGCTTTATCGTAAAGTTTTTTAATCACTTTAGTCGATTCTATCGCTCGGTTTTCAATATTATGAGCACCATTACGTTTAGCACGTCGTTTTAATTCGTTTAATTTATTACCATAAATATCCATGGCAATAATTTGTCCTTTATTTTCCATTAAAGACGCCAAGTGCAAGGTTTTTCCACCCGCGCCAGCACAAGCATCTACCACGCGCATACCTGGTTCTACATTTAAAAACTCGGCAACTAATTGCGAAGAGGCATCTTGTACTTCAAAATGTCCGTTTTTAAACATGTCTGTAGAAAATACATTGGCACGCTCTTTTAATTTAAGAGCACTTGGATGGTTTGATAAAAAATCGGTTTCAATATCTAAATCGAATAAGGCGGTTTGTAGCGCTTCCTTAGTTGTTTTTAGAGTATTTACACGTAAAATAACATCGGCTTGCTGGTTTAAAGCTTCAATTTCCTTGCTCCAAAGCTCTTTTCCAAGTTCTTTTACGCCAATTTCATCCATCCAATCCGGGATAGATTCTTTAAATTTTCTGTTTTTAGACAGTTCATCGTATCGGCCTTTAATACGGCGTAAAGGTGTGCCTTCAAAATATTTCCAATCGGGTAATTTTATACCTTTTAGTGTCGCCCAAACGGCAAACATGCGCCATAGGTTATCACGATCAAAAGGTTCTTTTACTTCGGCAATTTCGGCGTATAAACGTTTCCAACGCACCATATCATAAGTGGTTTCAGCAACAAAACCGCGGTCTCTCGCGCCCCAGCGTTTATCTCGTTTTAATAATTGTTGTATCACCTTATCGGCGTATTTGCCTTCGTTAAATATTAGGGTTAAACCATCAATAACCGCAAAGCATAAATTTCTGTGTAATCGCATTTTTTTGTATTCTCGGTTTTCTGTTAGCGGAGGTTGGTAAACGGGGTTCGAATACCTTCTTCTATTAAAATCAAACCGTATTAATTTAATATAGTGTGCAAAGTTACGCTTTATTCATTAATAATTTTTCTTAATTTGCAGCGATTAATTAGCACTTTTGGAAGAACAAGACTTTATTAACGATTTAATAGCAGGAAAGTCATTTGCTTATGGCAAGCTTATAGACCTTTTTCAGCAAAAAGTGTTTGCAACTTGCATTTCGTTTGTGCCAAATAAAGAGGATGCGGAAGATATTGCGCAGGATGTGTTTGTTGAGGTTTTTAATTCGATTAAAAAATTTAAAGGAAATTCTAAGTTGTCTACATGGATTTACCGGATTACCACAAATAAATGTTTAGAGTTTATTAGGAAGAAAAATACTAAAAAACGATTTGCATTTTTGCAGTCTATTATGGGAAATGATATTCCTGTGGACAAAACCAAGTATTTTACCGAAATGAATCATCCCGGGGTTTTGTTAGAAAATAAAGAAAAAAGTGAAACGCTTTTTAAGGCTATTAATCAGTTACCCGATGCGCAACGTGTAGTGTTTACATTGAGTAAAGTGGATGGAATGAGTTATCAAGAAATTTGCGAGGTTACCGAGAAAAGTTTATCGTCGGTAGAGTCTCTCATGTTTCGAGCTAAGAAAAATTTACAAGATATTTTAGGTGATTTTTATAAAAACGATTTAAAATAAAAAAGCGGAAGTAACGCAAGTTTTTAAAACTTATTGCATCTAAATTATTAAACACAGTAAAAATGGAAAATAATAAAGACATACAAAACAAGATTGATAGCGCTTTAAGTGCTATGGATGCTATTGAAAACGTTAATGTGTCTCCTTTTTTTAAGGATAAAGCCATGCAGCGTTTGTTTGCTGAAAAAGAAGAAAAAATAACCGTTTGGAATTGGTTTACTCCAAAATTGCAATTGGCTACATTGGTTTGCGTTGTGGTTTTAAATGTATTTGCATTTACGCAGTTAAAGGCGTCTAATAATTCGAGTTATAATGAAAACATTGAGCAGTTTGCCGAAACTTATGGGTTGTCAACAAGTTTAGAAACATCATTTTTAAATTAAATCAGATGAAAAAAAATATACCTTTATATATATTACTGTTATTTTTAATTGTAGTCAATGCTTTTTTCTTATTTAATTATTTAGGAAGACCCAATTTTGAAAAAGATAATCCATCTAGAGATCCGGCAAGTTTTTTAACAGAGCAGTTGGAATTTAGCGAATCGCAGATTAAAGAAGTCGAAGTTATTAATAAAAAACAACATCAAAATATGATGACGATAAACCATGATGTTCGTCGTTTAAAAGATGAGTTGTTTAGTAAATTATCCAGTGAAACAATTAATGAGCAAGTTGTAGATTCTATAACGACTTTAATAGGATTGAAACAAAAGGAAATGGATAAAATGGCTTTTTATCATTTTCGATCTATTCAAGAAATTTGTAATGACACTCAGAAAGAAAAATTTAAAACAATAATGAATGATGCCCTTCAAAGAGGTTCTCATAATAGAGAGCGGTTGCCAAATAAAGAAGGTGAAGAAAGAAAAGGGCCTCCGAGAGGAGGGATGGGAGGAGATCGTCAAGGTCCGCCACCGCCAAGGCCTTAAATAATCTAAGAGACTCTAATTAATTTTAGGGTCTTTTTTTTTGTGATTATATTAACACGTGGAAGCACAAGTTTACTAGAAAGATCCCATCTAAACTTACATAAACAATAAAATAATATATTAAGATGAAGAATAAAACAATTAAAGTAGGAGTCTTAGTTTTTGGATTAACATTATTAACTACTGTGCAAGGATTTTCTCAATCAGAAAAAAGAGAACAGAAACAGCAACCACCAGCCTTTAGTGAGTTGTTAAAAAAGTTGGATGCTAATGAAGATGGAAAACTTTCGGAGCGTGAGGTAGATGGTCCTTTAAAAGAACACTTTGCAGAAGTAGATGCTAATAAAGATGGATTTATAAGTGAAGATGAAATGAAACCAAAAGGGAAAACAGAAACTTCAGAGAGGAAAGGAAAAGGAAAAGGAAAAGGCATGCCAACTTATGCCGAGTTATTAGAGAAGATGGATGAGAATAAGGATGGTAAACTTGCAGAAAGTGAAGTTAAAGGACCTTTGAAAAATGATTTCGCTAAAGTTGATACAGATAAAGATGGATTTATATCGGCGGCTGAATTGGAAAATGCGCCTAAGCCAGAACGTCAACAAAGAAGATAGATTATTAATGTGTTTATAGATTAGATTAGATTTAATATTGTGGTTGTTAAAAGACTCAAAATTTTGAGTCTTTTTTTGTGTTAAGATTTTTTTAACATAAAATGAGCGCAAGTTTTAAAAAGGATAGGCATCTAAACTTTCATGTAACAATTTAGTAACACTCTGTTAATATTAAATAAATTGATCATATGCCGCAAAACATCAAAAAAATAATGAGTAGGTTTTCTTCTATTTCGTTGGAAGAAATGAACAGTGTCGCCTTAATGAAACGTACCGATACCAAGTTTGTAATAAACAAATCTCAGCTGTTTGCTGTTTTAAACGAAATTTCAGATCAATACAAAGTATTAGAAATTAACGCCGATAGAATTATGAGTTATTCATCGTTGTATTTCGATACAGTAGATAATAAGTTTTATAACGACCATCATAATGGTAAAAATAATAGAACTAAAATTAGACAACGCAAATATGTGGAATCTAACCTTTGTTTTTTAGAAATAAAACAAAAAAATGGTAAAGGTGAAACCAATAAAACGCGGATTCCAGTTCAAGATTTTGAATTGAATTTATCTAAATCTTCAGAAGCGTTTATTGCCGAAACGACACACCAGGATTTTAATTTAGAGCCTAGTCTTTGGAATGGTTTTAACCGAATTACGTTAGTGAATTTAAAAAGTAAAGAACGGGTTACAATAGATTTAAATCTGTCTTTTAAAATAAATGAAACAGAAAAAAACTATCATAATTTAGTTGTTGTGGAAGTTAAGCAAGAGCGTTTTAATAGAAATTCTGCTATAGTAAAAGCTCTAAAATCCTTACGCCAACACCCTTATAATATTAGTAAATATTGTATTGGAATGGTGAGTCTTTATAACGATTTAAAGTATAACATATTTAAAAAGAAATTAATTAAAATCAATAATATATCAGCATAATTATGGAGTTTTTAGAGATACCAATATTCGACGATGATTTTTTTAAAATGGCATTTCGCTTTCTAATAAATTTAGGGTTTCTTACCCTGATTATTAGATATCTGTATTACACGTCCTCTAAACGCAAGGATTATTTGTTTACCTTTTATATGATAAGTTTTATTGTGTTCTTTTTGTGTTTTACGCTTAAAAAATACGAATTGGATATCGGTATGGCATTAGGTCTTTTTGCCATATTTGGTATAATTCGGTATAGAACCGATGCTATTGCTATAAAGGAAATGACCTACTTATTTGTGGTTATTGGGGTGTCTGTAATGAACTCGTTGGCAAATAAAAAAATGAGTTATGCCGAAATTCTTTTAGCCAATACCGTTATTGTTATTTCAATAGGTATTATAGAGAAATTTTGGCACTTAAAACATGAAGTCACAAAAGAGGTCGTGTATGAAAATATTGAAAATATTAAACCTGAAAATCACGCTTTGCTTAAGGCTGATTTAGAAAACAGAACAGGGTTAGCTATAAACGAAATATCTGTTGGCGATGTCGATTTTTTGAGAGATACCGCGGTTTTAACCATATCCTATTATAACCGAAAGTAGAATTTTTATAAAACTAATAAGTATGAAATTATTTAAAAAAAGGCGATCGTTATTTGTATTAATTCTACTGTTAAGTGTGCTTTGTGTCAATATAAATTATGGGCAAACAGATGACACTAGCGACTGGGCGTCGTGGAATACCATTGGGTTTAAATATAAATTAAATAAAAAATGGAGCTTCGCTTTAGAGGAGCAGCTTCGGTTTAAAGAAGATATTTCTGTAATTGATGAATATTTCACCCAATTGGAAGCAGAATATGAGTTTTTTAAAAATTTTAGTTTAGGAGCTGGACTTCGATATATAAGAGAAAATGATAATCAAGGGAATGTTCAAGGTTATGAAAATCATTTCAGATTTAATTTCGACCTCTCTTATAAACATAAAATAGATCGATTTACTTTGGGGTATAGATTGCGCTATCAGAATAAGAATGAATTAGGTGTATCTTCCAATGACGGTGATTATGCAAATCAAAATATACGTTTAAAGACGTCTCTTAAATACAATATTAAAAAATGGCCGTTAGATCCTAAGTTTTCAGCAGAATTATTTAATCATTTTGAAAAAGAAGATGATAACGGCTTTAGTAAATATAGATTGACTTTTGGTACAGATTACGATATAAAGAATTTTGGCAAAATCGGACTTTTTTATCGCATGGAAAAAGAACTAAATGTAGATATCCCCGAAACTACCAATATTATCGGGCTAAAATACACGTACACCCTTAAAAATAAAAAATAAATTAGGTAACATCTAAGGGTAGGTGTTTATAATAGAGGTAGACAAGTATTATCGGGCTAATCATCTTAATAATAAATTAATTAAAATAAATAATAATGAAAAAAATAAAAAGTAAAATAGTAATTAATGCCTCTGTTGTTTTGGCGTTTATCGTTTTTAATGCCTGTTCTAATGGAGGTGCTAGTATAGATGTCGTTGAAGATGATAATGAAGAGGTGGTTGTGGATATTGATGATACCGATTTTGAACCAACCGATTGGACGGATGAAACACATAGTAAAGATGTCGATCCAAATTTTGACAAGGTGTTTGAAGATGGTACCGTAAAACGACTCGATTTGGTAATTACAGAAGAGCGTTGGCAAAACATGCTAGATGATATGACAAATTTGTATGGCAGTTTTGGAGGGGTTTCCGGAGGTCCTAATGTTGGAGGTCCTAATGTTGGAGGTCCTGGTCCTGGTGGTCCTGGTGGCGGACAAGTAGGCGGGCTTTCTGATGTTGATGATAATCCTGTTTTTGTGCCAGGGGAAGTCTTCTTTCAAGGTAAAGAATGGTATCGCGTGGGGATTCGTTTTAAAGGAAATTCTAGTTTGCAAAGTGCTTGGCAAGCAGGGATTTTAAAATTATCATTTAAATTAGATTTCGATGAATTTGAAGATGATTATCCACAAATAAAAAATCAACGTTTTTACGGTTTTAAAAAACTCAGTCTTAAAAATAATTATAATGACAGTTCGATGATGCGTGAAAAAGTGGCGGCTGATGTCTTTAAAAATTTCGGTTTAGCAGTTTCCAACACGGCATTTTATACGGTTTATGTAGATCATGGCGATGGTCCAGAGTATTTTGGAGTGTATACTTTGGTTGAAGAAGTTGATGATACCGTTATCGATACCCAATTTGATGATAATGATGGTAATTTATATAAACCAGATGGTGATGCAGCAAGTTTTGCAAGTGGTACTTACGACGAAGATGAGTATGTAAAGAAAACGAATGAAGATGATGGCGATTTCTCGGATGTTGCTAGTTTATTAGATATTTTGCATGATAGTTCTCGAACTTCAGATCCTGCAGCATGGCGTGCAAGTTTAGAAACCGTATTTGATACCGACGTGTTTTTAAAATATTTAGCGGTAAACACGGTAATCCAAAATTGGGATACTTATGGCATAATGACCCATAATTATTTCTTATATAATAATCCTGATACCTCTAAATTAACTTGGATTCCTTGGGATAATAATGAAGCGCTTCAAACCGGAAATCAAGGTGGGTCTTTAGAATTAGATTTTTCAGATTTAAGAGCATCTTCATGGCCAATAATTGATTACTTGTATAACGATGAAACCTATAAAGCAAAATACGATACTTATGTTCAGGAAGTTATAGATGGTTCTTTTAATACTGCTACTATGCAAGCATTGTACGATTCGTATGCTACGTTGTTAGAAGCGTATGCAACGTCTGAAGTTGATGGGTATACCTTTTTAAGTTCTAGTTCAAGTTTTCAAATTGCAGTAAGTCAATTAAAAAGCCATGTGTCTAGTAGAGCGTCGGCAGTAAATAGTTACTTAAATAATTAGATTTTTTTTTTTTTGAAACACCCTAAAGCGATTTGTTTTAGGGTGTTTTTTTGTTTTCTAATTTAATAAATAAAAACAGCGCAAGTTTTAGGTAGGAATAGCATCTAAAAAAACATAATCAATTATAGTGTAACCTAAAATAAAACGTTAAAATGAAAGTGAAAACAAAAAAAATAGTGTCGTATATAGGCTTTTTAGTTTTAATTTTATCTGTATTTGCCTGTGGTAGCGAAGGAGATTCTAGTGAAGAAACTAGTAGTGATGATGAATCGGTAACGGAATTACATGCGGCCTTTGCGGCTTTCGATACCGATGCCACTGATATTTATTTATCGGATAATAAAACAACCGTTACTATTGAAACTACAGGTTTGCCAAACCATAAAACGGTGTATTGGGGTGAGGGTAGCGATTTATATATGGAAGAGCCAACCGTAGAAACGACGCCTTCTATTATGACGAGTAATAACAATGCGGTAACCATCACTGTAGATGCTACACCAGATTTAACTGGAAGTACGGTAAGTACACAATTAAATACTATTGGTATTGCGGTAAGTGGCGCTTCAATTTTTAATGATTCCGAAGGAAATGGGCCTTTAGATCAAGCGGCAGCAAGTTTAGATTGGACAGGTGCTCATATTGGTCCTGGAGTGTATCACTACCATTTAGAGCCTATTGCGTTTTCTGACGACGATGATAATTTAGTAGGGATTTTATTAGATGGTGTGTTTCTTTACGGAAGAAAATGTAGCGCAACGGGAGATTATCCAACAGATTTAGATGCATCTGGCGGACATACAACTACTACCCAATATACCAATGGTGTTGAAGAGTATCATTACCATATTATAAACGAATTATATTCAACAACAGGATCGTACATTGCATTTGCAGGGCCTTATCAAGGTTATTAATTATGAGATTTGTAAAATTTGTTTTTTTATTGATTTGGTTGACGCTCTTATTCGGTTGTAAGCAGTCTACTGGTGATAGTCAACATAATAATTTCGATGTCATTAAAAATATTGAAGTGGCTAAATCAAGTTTGGAATTGGATGGTAACGAAGGTGTTTGGTCGTATAAAAACAAACCTTTTTCTGGTTATGCGGTGAGTTATTATAAAAACGGTATGGTAAAAGAAAAAATCGGATTTAGTAACGGGAAAAAGGAAGGTGTTGCTAAAATTTGGTTTGTAAATGGCGTGCTAAAAGTAGAGTCGCATTATAATCAAAATAAATTGGTTGGTGCTTATCGGTCTTGGTGGGATAATGATGTTTTGTCTTCGGAGGTCTTTTATGAAAATGGGAAAAAACAAGGTGTAGAGAAGAATTGGTATAATACAGGAGTGCTCTCTAAAAAACGAAATCTTGTGGATGGGCAGGAGCAAGGGTTGCAACAAGCTTGGTTGAAAAATGGGATGTTGTATGTAAATTATGAAGCTAAAAACGGACGTGCTTTTGGTATGCATCGAGCAAATTCTTGTTACCAGTTAAAAGATGAAGTTGTTGTTATGAGTAAAAGAAAATAAGTTTATGAAATATGCGTATATGCTTTTAGTGCTTTGTGTTTTTGGTTGTAAAAAAACAATTAAAAAAGAAAATATAAAGGTTGTTGAAACTAGTAGAGTGGATTATTTGCCATATTATAATGATGAGTCGTTTACGCCACATTGGTTGATGCCAAATACAGAGGCAGAAAAGAGTTTTCATAAAATTCCCGATTTTAATTTAATCAATCAGTTAGGTGAAACCATAACTCAAAAGACTTTTGAAAATAAAATATATATCACCGATTTCTTTTTTACAACCTGTCCTGGTATTTGTCCGAAAATGACGGGTAATATGGTTAAGTTGCAAGAAGCGTTTTTGAATGATGATGAGGTTTTATTGTTATCGCATTCCGTAACGCCAACAATCGATTCGGTGCCTGTTTTAAAAGAATATGCTAAAGAGTATGCTGTAATATCAAGTAAATGGCATTTGGTAACAGGAGATAAGCAAGAGATTTACAATTTAGGACGCGAGCAGTATTTTGTTGAGAATGATTTAGGTGAAGAAAAAAGTATAGACGATTTTTTACACACCGAAAATTTTCTTCTTATTGATAAAGAAAAGCATATTCGCGGTATTTATAATGGGTTAAATCGAGCCTCTGTAGCACAATTAATTACCGATGTTAAAGCATTAAAAAAAGAGATTTATTAAATTATTTGAATTCATGAAATTATAGTAATCGATTAAGTTTAATTGATAACCCTAAAGGTTCCATGTGTTATGCGGGAACCTTTTCGAATTTTTACATAAATTTGTTTTATGAAAAAAATACACCTTATTGTTTTATTTGTCCTATTTGTGTTTGCGTGTGGAAACCTTAAACCCACTAAAAATAAAAATATAACAGCGGTTGAAATTGAGCATATCATCGAAGATTCGCTTTTAAATGTGCGAGCTCTGGAAATTGTTAAAGAAACTCAAGGTGCTTATTTTTTAACTTCAAAAGGAGACGCTGGTCATATTTATAAAAGTGAGCACGATAATAAAATGAATGTAGAGTATCCTATTCAGGTTGGTCCAGATTCAATAAATAATAACTTCAGGTCACTAGCGGTTACTTCGAAAAATGGTTTTGCCTTATCTATTGAAAGTCCTGCACGCTTGTATAAAATTAAAAACGACGAGAAACAACTGGTTTATCAAGAAAATCATCCCGACGCATTTTATGATGCTTTAGAGTTTTGGAACGATAAAGAGGGGATTGCTATGGGCGATCCTACCGATGGTTGTTTAAGTATCATTATTACCCGCGACGGAGGAAATAATTGGTTTAAATTACCTTGTGAAGATTTACCAAAAGCTAAGGAAGGTGAAGCGGCTTTCGCGGCAAGCGATACTAATATTGTTATTGTTGGCGATAAAACGTGGATTGTAACTGGTGGAAAATCTAGTCGAGTATGCTATTCACCGAACAAAGGAAAAACATGGCAAGTGTTTGAAACACCTATTATTCAAGGAAAAGAAACCACAGGCATGTATTCTGTAGATTTTTACGATGAACAAAACGGATTTGCTATTGGTGGCGATTATACAAAACCAGATAGTAATATAGCGAACAAAATTAGGACTTCCGATGGTGGTAAAACATGGACTTCTGTTGCTAGTGGTGAAAATCCGGGTTTTAGAAGTTGTGTGCAATATGTGCCAAATTCAAACGGTAAAAGTCTTGTTGCTGTTGGTTTTAAGGGGGTTGATGTTTCTAATGATGCAGGAAATACATGGCAACATATTAGTGATCAAAGTTTTTATACTATTCGGTTTGTAGATGGTTTTACAGCTTATGCTGCAGGAGCAGGCAAGGTATCTAAGCTTCACTTTAAAATGTAGAAGCGTCCGAGTTAATAGTTCTATAAAGTGTCATTTTTAAGGTGCAAAATCCCTTCTCTTCTTTTTTTTTAAATTGTCAATTTCAATGAAATAGATCTCAATTATTTCGAATTTGGTAAAATTTATACATTCCTATTAAAAATTTCTTATATTTTTTTACAAACGTTCAAAGTACGTTAAATGTCTTATTTTAAAGGTTTTTCGGTTGTTTTTAGTTTTGTTTTATTTCGTAAATAGTTGTTTTTAAGTGTTTTGTTTGAAAAAATATTTGGAAATATCAAAAAAAATAAACTATCTTTGAATTATAAACGTCCAAAGTACGTTTTATAAACTAAACTAAATATTGAAATAATGAAATCACCACTTCAAAAAATCAAATTAAATTTTGAGCACTTCTCTAACTCTGGAAAAAAAATAGACACATTTAAAATGGTGTTATTGGCTGTTCTTTTTGTGGGTTTTAATACTGCTAATGCTCAGAGTGATTTAGACAATAACGATTATAAGGTGTTTAGTGCTGGGGCGCATTTAAAAAACATGCACCTATGGCATGGGTTTGTGGTAACACCGGGGCCTATGTTAGCAACTAACTTAGAGTATAATTCACGGAACAGTAAAATTACTTTAGGCGTTTGGGGCGGAACAAGTTTCGGAGCTTCTAATGATGTTACTAATAAAATTACTGGCGAAAATGTTGCGGCCCATTATCAAGAGTTTTCATTATATACCAAATACCGTTTTTCCGATAAGTTCTTTATCGAAGCGGTGTCTCATAATAACTTTACCGGAGTAGAAGAGCGTGGCGATGTTTTACATTACTGGAGCTACGATAAAACGCAAGGTTACAACTTTGTCGATCTTAACTTTGGTTATAATATAACCCCAAATACCTTATTATATTTTGCAACTATTATCAATGGGGGTTCCGGAGATTATGAAGTGCAAACCGATGGTTCTTTAGAAAATTCTTGGACACATTACTTTGAGGTAAGCAGTAAAGTTTGGGAGAAAGGAGATTCTAGCTTATCTTTATTTGCAGGTGGTGCTTGGTCTTTTATAACCGATAAAACATTTTATACCCAAGGTGCAGGGAATTTAATTAACGTAGGAGCAACGTTTAATAAAGATCTTAAATTAGGTAACTATAATTTGCCGGTTGGTGTAACCGCTATGTGGAATCCAGAACAAGAGAAAACGGTACTTCAGGTAGATTTTACCATATTTTAACAACCAACAACTAAATAAAATAACATTTTAAATTATTTATTATGAAAACAAAAAATAGAAGATCCGTTTTAAAGTTAATGTCAAGGCCAATATTAGCGTTAGCTTTAATTTTTAATATGTCTAGTTGTGTGGAGCAAACGGGTTCTACAGATACAGATGTTAATGCTTCCGAAGACACTAGTGAAGTTTTTGAGAGCTCTATAGATCTTACTGGTAAAAAAATAGGCTATTGTTCTCCTACATTAAATGCGCCTTATTATCAATCGTTACTTCAGAGTATACAAGCGACTACGGAAAAAAACGGCATGATATTTTTATCGGCCGATGGACAAGATGACATCACTAAACAAGTGGCGGCGGTAGAGGATTTAATTACAAAAGGGGTGGATGCTTTGTTATTAAACCCGAAAGACCCTGATGCCTTGGTAGGGGTAACTAAAGCCGCAAAAGCTGCCGGGATTCCTGTTTTTATTATTGATGGTTCTATCGATCCTTCGGCAGATTATGTAACAACTATTCAGTCTAATAATTTGGCAAATGGTGCATTGGCCGGGGAGTGGTTAGTAAAAAAAATGGGGAATACTAAAATGAATATTGCTTTATTAAGTGGTAATGCAGGAAACCCGGTAGGAAGAGCTCGTAAACAAGGTTTGTTACAAGGGATTGCTGAAGAACAGTTAAGATCCCAAGGAAAAATAGATTTAAATGTAAAAACTCAAGCTTATACCGAGTGGTCTTACGCTGGTGGTTTAAAAGCGATGGAAGATATTTTAGTGGCGCATCCAGATATTAATGTGGTTATTACAGAATCGGATGTTTGTGTATTAGGAGCTATTAAAGCCATTGCTCAAGCTGGTAAAACGGATGATATTTTAATAGTTGCAGCTGCCGACGGACAAAAAGAAGCGATTAAATATATTATGGATACCGATTTTTACGGATGTACGGCTATGAATAGCCCGGTACAAATTGGTAAAAATGCGGTTCAATATGCTATTCAATATATGAATGGGAAAAGGGATTTTGCTAAAACATCTTTTACAGCCCCGCTCTTGATTACTAAAGAAAACGCTGCAAAATACTACAATCCTAAAGCTTTATTTTAATCTCTAAAATTCATTAAAATGAAAAAAAATAATAGTGAATATAGACTTGAAATGACCGGAATATCCAAAAGTTTTGGTGTGGTTTCAGTATTAGAACATGTGAACTTAAAGGTAAAGCCGGGAGAAATTCACGCGTTACTAGGTGAGAATGGTGCAGGAAAATCTACCTTGGTTAAAATACTAAGTGGGGTGCATCAAAAAGATTCTGGAAAAGTGGTTCTGGATGGTGAAGAAATTAGTCCAAAGAACACGCACGACGGCCAAGTATTGGGTATTAGTGTGGTGTTTCAGGAATTATCTTTAGTAAACGATTTATCGGTGGCCGAAAATATTTATTTACACAAATTGGGCTCTAGTAAGTTTTGGATGAATTGGAAACAAATCACTAAAGACGCTCAGGAATTAATAGATTCTTTAGGGTTTGAAATTGATGCGTCTGCACGCGTTCGGGATTTAAGTATTGTTCAAAAGCAAGTGGTTGAAATAGCCAAAGCGCTTTCCGAAGACACCAAAGTTTTGGTGCTAGATGAGCCTACGACGGTTTTCGATCCTACCGATACTAAAAAACTGTTCGATAACCTTTTCAAATTAAAAGCAAAAGGTATTTCTATTATCTATATCTCTCATCATTTAGATGAGATTTTCAAAATAGCCGATTCTATTACCGTGCTTAGAGATGGTGTAGATACCGGAAGTATGGCGGTTGCCGATACCAATACCGATGGTGTAATTCGCTTAATGATTGGTAGAGAGTTAAAAGATTTATATCCAACTCGTGATGTAAAAATAGGTGAAGTTCCTGTTTTAGAAGTTAAAAACTTAACGGCCAAAGAAACCTTAGTTCACGATGTGTCTTTTTCGGTGCGCCCTGGTGAAGTTTTAGGAATTGCAGGTTTAGGTGGCAGTGGAAGAACAGAAATGGCTAAACTTATTTTTGGAGCGCATAAAAAGAAATCTGGAACTCTAATTTTAAATGGTAAAGAAATAAAAACCAAAACACCGGTTTGTGCTGTTGGACATCAAATTGGTTTTGTTTCAGAAGATAGAAAAGAAGATGGTGTGTTTTTGCCGCTATCCATTAGACGAAATATTAGTGTGACTAATTTCTCTGGTATTTCTGGTAAACTAGGGTTTATTAATGTTGATAATGAGTATAAAAATGTGTTAGATTTAATTGAAAAATTAAACATTAAAACACCAAGCTCGGAGGTTGATGTTAAAAATTTAAGTGGCGGAAATCAGCAAAAAGTAGCTTTAGCAAAATGGTTAAGCATTGATAGTAAAGTTGTTTTTATTGACGAGCCTACCCGTGGTGTGGATGTTGGAGCCAAAATTGAAATTTACAACCTTATTAATGAAGTCGCTAAAAAAGGCGTTGGGGTTGTAGTGATCTCTTCCGATATGCCAGAAATTATGGGTGTTTCAGACCGTATTTTGGTTATGCACGAAGGAACATTTTACGGAGAATTAACCAAAGAAGAATTTTCCGAAGAAAACATTTTACGCTACTCTATTGGCGAAAGACTTAAACAAGTAGTCTAACTAAACTATAACAAAAAACAAAAATCATGGCATTAACATTAAAACAACAACTAAGTAGCCCTGGAGGTCTGCTTAAGTTTCTCGTAAAACATAATACAATTTTCATTTTTGTATTGCTGGTTATCTTTTCAGCATTAATTTCCGACGTGTTTTTTACTTCGGTAAACCTTTCAAATTTATTAAAACAAGTGTCTGGTATTGGTATTGTTAGTATCGGTATGCTCATTGTTATTTTAACCGGAGGGATTGATTTATCCGTAGGCTCTATGGTGGCATTATTAGCGGTAACATTTGCCATATTAGTCAATGTATTCATACTGCCAGTAGCCATTTTATTAACCCTTGTTATTGGGTTTGGTTTAGGTTCCGTTTCAGGTTATTTGGTGGCTTATCAAAAAATGGCACCCTTTGTCGCCACTTTAGCTTTAATGACGATTGCCAGAGGTTTAGGATTTATTTATTCTAAAGGATCTCCGGTCACTTTTAAAACTCCAGGTGGAGCTTTCATGTCTAACTTCGCAAATAATTCTACATTAGGTATTCCAAATATTGCTATTGTATTCTTTTTAATTGTGATTTTAGCCATGGTTATGCTACGTTACAACGTGTTTGGTAGACTGGTAATTGCCATAGGAAGTAACGAGGAAGCCTCACGTTTATCGGGTATAAAAGTGAATAAATATAAATTTTTGGTCTATGCTATTTCTGGAGCTTTAGCCGCAACAGCTGCTATAATTGTGGCTTCTAGAACCAATTTAGGGTCCCCAAATATGGGAATGGCTTGGGAACTCGATGCTATTGCTGCGGTTGTAATTGGTGGAGCCAGTTTAAATGGCGGAAAAGGAACGGCTATAAATACCTTAATGGGGGTGTTAATTTTAGGGTTAATCGGTAATATATTAAATCTACTCAATGTACCGTCTTATCCACAACAAGTTGTAAAAGGAGCTATCATCATTTTTGCTGTTCTACTTCAGCGTTTTGATAGTAAATAATTTCATATAATACTTAGAAAAAATGACAAGTTATAAATTAAATAATCTCAACTTATCAAAGATTGAGGCTGAGGTTGCTATCCCAAAATATAACCGGGATAATATAAAAACAGGTATTGTACATGTTGGAATTGGTGGGTTTCATAGATCGCATGAAGCGTTTTATACCGATCAATTATTACATGATGAATCTATTACAGATTGGGGTATTTGCGGTGTGGCATTGCTGGATTTTGATACTAAAATTTATCAAACTCTAAAAGCGCAAGACGGTTTATATACCTTGGTTGTAAAAGAGTTAGATGGATCTTTAACCAAACGTGTTGTCGGCTCTATTGTTGAGGTGCTGTATGCGCCAGAAAACCCATTGAAGGTGGTGGAAAAAATGGCAAGTTCTAGTGTTAAAATTATTAGTTTAACCATTACTGAGGGTGGGTATAATTATGATGAAGCTACAGGAGAATTCAATTTTGAAAATCCGTTAATTCAACATGATCTAGATAACCCAGAAGCACCAAAAACAATTTTTGGGTATTTAACTCAAGCCTTAAAACTTCGAAAAGAAAATGGATTGCAAGGTGTTACCATCCAATCTTGTGATAATATTCAAGGCAACGGACACATGACTGAAAAAATGCTTTTAAGTTATGTAAAGGTGGCCGAACCAGAATTAGTGTCTTGGATAGATGAGCATGTATCGTTTCCAAATGCTATGGTGGATAGAATTACACCGGCAACAAGTCCTGTAGATATTTCGAATTTAAAAGAAACATCGGGAATTGATGATGCTTGGCCAGTAGTATGTGAGCCTTTTAAACAATGGGTTATTGAAGATGATTTTAAAGCAGGTAGACCCGCTTGGGAACAAGTAGGTGCCCAGTTTGTAGAAAATGTGGAGCCTTACGAAAAAATGAAACTCCAGTTGTTAAACGCGGGGCATTCTGTTTTAGGCATTTTAGGGGCCTTAATAGGTTATGATACTATAGATGAAGCGGCAAACAACCCAAGTATCAATGCCTTTTTAAGAGCATATATGGGGACGGAAGTAACGCCTGTTTTAAATGATTTAAAAGGTGTAAACCTTGAAAGTTATGAGGTGTCATTACTTCAACGTTTTGGAAATGTTTATATTAAAGATCAAATAGATCGAATTTGTTCTGAAAGTTCGGCTAAATTTCCGATATTTATTCTTCCAACCGTAAATGCGCAGTTAAAATCAAATAATCATATTGAGCATGCAGCATTTGTAACAGCAGCATGGGCTATTTATAGTTTAGGTGAAGATAAAAATGGAAAAGCTTTAAATATTAAAGACGCCATGAAGCCTATTTTAAAAGAAAAGGCTATAGCTTCTAAAGATAATCCAACGGCATTTTTAGATATAGAATCTATCTTCGGAAAATTAAAAGATTCTAAACTTTTTACAGAGGCATTTACGTGTGCATATAAAGATATCGTGAAAAACGGTATTGAAAAATGTATTTTGGAAATAAATACGAATCGTGTAAATTTTATATAAAATGACAAATATTACCTGTTTTGGAGAAGTATTGTGGGATGTGTTTCCAACCCATAAAAAAATTGGCGGAGCCCCTTTAAATGTAGCGGCCCGACTGCAATCTTTTGGAAATAATGTATCTATGGTTAGCCGTATTGGCGAAGATGAAAAGGGAGAGGATATCCTCGAATTTTTTAAAGAGCGAGGTGTAAATACAGACGGCGTTCAAGTAGATACCATACTTAAAACAGGGAAAGTAAAAGTTATTTTAGATGAAGAAGGTACGGCTTCTTATGATATTATGTTTCCTAGAGCTTGGGATAAAATCGCCCTTAGCGATACAGCAAAAGCTATACTGCAAAATTCGGATGCCTTTGTGTTTGGAAGCTTAGTGGCGCGGGATAAAGTCTCTAGAGAAACGCTTTATGAACTTTTAAAATTAGCAAAGTATAAAATTTTTGATGTGAATTTAAGGCCGCCTTATTACAATAATGAGGTCCTTAAGCACTTAATGAGTCAGGCCAATTTTGTAAAGTTTAACGACGAGGAAATTATAGAGATCGCCAAAGCATTTGGTTTTACTTCAGAATCGTTAGAGGCTATTGTACAGTTTATAGCCACAGAAACTCAAGCTGAAACCATTTGTGTTACTAAAGGAGGAAAAGGGGCTATTTTATATGTGAATAATACCTTTTATACTAATAGTGGGTATAAAGTAAAAGTTGCCGATACCGTTGGTGCTGGAGATTCCTTTTTAGCATCCATTATTACACAATTATTAAAAAAGCAAGGACCTCAAGACGCTTTAAACTTTGCTTGTGCTGTTGGTGCTATTGTGGCCAGTAAAGCAGGAGCAAATCCAGAAATTAAAAAAACAGAGATTGAACGAATGATTAATAGCTAAGAATTTGTTTTTTGTTAATAGTGTTTGAAAAGCTTTATGAATTTGGTCATAAAGCTTTTCTTGTTTTACAGTACTAAATTAAATTAGCATTGAAGTTTATAATACTTTCTTTGGCGGTGTGCGTTCTCAAATAATTTAAATAGTTCGAATATTTTTCAGTAAAAAACACATTGGAAGCTAAGTTTTTAAAAACAGATTCAATTTCTAGAAATTTTATTGGGTTTTGGTGAGATCGGGTAGCCATTCTAATTAAAGTATTACTTATAGAATCTTCAATATTATAAGGGTTTCCTTGATCGTCAATACCGTCGTTATATTTACACCAAGCCGCAATAATAAACGCGATATGGTTTATTTGTTTGTTTTCTTGCTGCAATTGACTGTTTAAAGTGGATAAAATAAAAATCGGAATTTTAGCAGAACTTTCGCTGCAAATCCTAGAAAGACTATCGTTTATATTCGGGTTTTTAAAACGAGATATTAAGGTTGTTTTGTATTCGTTAATGCTTATTTTTTTTGCTTCAATTAAAGTGGGAGCAACTTCGTTATCCATGAAATTTTCTAAAAACAACATAAAATCGCTGTCGTTAGCAACTTCTTGTACCGTTTTGTAGCCGTGTAATTTACCTAAAATTCCTAAAATACTATGTCCAGCATTTAAGAGTTGCAATTTCATGTTTTGGTAAGGCGCAATATTTTTTACAAACTGCACACCAACTTGTTCCCAGTTTGGCCGTTCTTCATAAAAATTATCTTCAATAACCCATTCTGAAAACGACTCGCAAACCACAGGCCATTGGTCTTCTATGTAAAAGTTTTGTTTTAAAAAGTCAATATCTTTATGCTGTGTTACCGGGGTAATTTTATCCACCATTGTGTTAGGGAAAGTGGTGTGACTTTCTAGCCAAGGCAATAAATCGGGTTCGTGTTTATTTACATAGTTAAAAAAGGATTCTTTTATAGTGTCACCATTATTTTTAATATTGTCGCAGGATAAAATAGTACAGCCGGATAAACCACGAAGTTTCCGTAATTTAAAAGCGTGTGTTAAATAACCAAATACCGTTTTAGGATTAAATGGATACACAATATCTTGAGCAACCGCAGGGTGTTGTAGGTTAAATTCGCCGGTTATTTCATTTAAATGATAACCGTCTTCGGCGATTGTTAACGATATAATTTTAATATCTGGAGTTGCCAGTCGCTCAATAACGGCCATAGGATTTTCTGGGCCAAAAAAATATTCTACAATCGAGCCTATTATTTTGGGTTTATGGACCCCAGCTGCATCTTTGGTTATTAAAGTATAAAGCCCATCTTGATCTTTTAAAACATTATAGGTTTTACGGTCGGAGTCCAGTAAATCTATACCGCAAATACCGTAATTAAATTCATGATGTTTTTCAATTAAATCGTGCATAAAATTCGCTTGGTGGGAGCGGTGAAAATTGCTTACGCCAATATGTGCAATGCTAGTGGTAATTTGGTCTCGATTAAACAATGGAGTTGCTGCATTTTTTTTTAGCGCATGTATATTTTCCATGTTTAAATATAAAGAATTTGGCATTTTATTTTTGTCTTGTGTAACGTTTATAATTCTTTTTAAATTTACATAAAAAAATATTGATTTGCATTGAAAATTTCTGGTTTCATTGTATATTAGAGACTAAGAAAATAGTTAAGTCTATTTTTTTTTAAGAAGAATTTTTGAAGATAATAAATGGATTTTAGGAAGCGAGATAATGTATCTGTAGATTGTGTAATTTTTGGACTGAATGCTGATGGTTTAAATGTTTTGTTGCGAAAGCGCTCACTTAATATGTTTGATGAAAATTATCCGATAATTGATGATTGGATGATTACCGGTGGCCGCGTTTTTATAAGTAAAACCTTGGAGGATTCTGCCAATCTTATTTTTGAAGGAATTACTGGGTTTAAAGAATTTAATAGAACGCAATTTAAAACGTATGGAAATCCAACCCGATTAAAAACGGATAAAGATTTGCTTTGGGTACGTAGTCATGGTGTAAAAACGCAATCTATGACTATTGCTTATTATTTTGCACAACCTATGAAATGTATACAGGCGAATGAGGATGAATTTAAATGGTTTCCAGTACGGGCTTTGCCAGAATTAGGTTTCGATCATAGTGAAATTATTAAGGATGCTCATGAGGATTTGCAACAAAAAATTATGGTAGAGCCTATTATTTTCGATTTAATGCCCGATAAATTTACTCTAAATGAATTGCAATTTGCTTTTGAATCGGTTTTAGAAATTGAATTGGATAACCGAAATTTCAGGAAAAAAGTACTTAAAAAAATATATATAGTTCCTTTAAATGAGACTAAAAAAGGAACGGCTAAAAAACCATCCAAATTGTATGTTTTTAGCCGTGATGTTTATGATAAGGTCTCGAAAAAAGATTTTATTGTGAATGTTTAATCTTTTTGCTCTTTTTTACGTTTTTTGTATTGGTCGAACAGTTTTCTGTTAAAATCATCTTCAGTTGCTTTGAGCAAGATAATTTTTTTAGGCGACATAATTTTCTTCAAATTTGTAATTAAGTTAACACGTTCTTTGTGTAAGTTGTTTTCTGCGGTAACAAATTTGTTTAGTAATTCTTCTGCTTTAGTATCGCTTAGTGTAGCAATATTATCTTTTATTTCTTTGCGAATATTACGCATATCTTCATATTTATACTTTCTAGAGTTTTCATCATAGGCATTATAAATAGGCCAAAAGGCTTGTGCTTCTTTAGTTGTTAGATCGAGTTTTTCTGTTATAAAAGACACTTTTAATGCTTGTATACGCTCTCGGTCATGGTTATGGCGTTGTGCAAATAATGTTATGCTAAATAAAAATATGAGAAGGGAGATTATGTGTGTTTTCATGCTGTTTATTTTGTAATTAAATCTTCTGCGGAAGTATGTTCTAAGAAATAACCCTCCATAGCTTCATCAGTAACCTCTAAAAACGCAAAGGCATCTTCTGTAATTTCATTGTCTAATAATAAGGAGGCTATATCATAAGTTCCTACGTTTTCCTCTAAGATATAGTTTTCAACGGTATCGGCATCTAAGTTGTCCCAGCTTGTTTCTGTTTTAGTAATCGAAAGGTTAAAAAGTAATAATACAGCTGCGGCAATACTAGAGATATAAAGTAAATTCTTTTTACTAAATAAAGGAATTACTTTGGTCGTTTCTTTTTCTGATACTTGGTTTAAAATGCAGTCCTCTAAAGTTTCAAAATAACCTTCGGGGGCTTTAAAGCCAGAATTTTTTGCGGCTTCATTAAGCTTTATTTCGGTCATAAAACGATCTTCAAGATTATCGAAATAATCTTTTGGAGCTTTTAATCCTGAGTGAGTTACGTTATGTATTTTATTTGTTTTCATCTTATTATTAAGACTTGTTTTTTTTCAAAAGGTTTAATCTTTTGTCAAAAAAGCTTCAATTTTTTTTACGGCCAAATGGTAGGATGCTTTTAAGGCGCCTTCACTTGTTTCTAAAATCTCCGACATGTCTTTGTATTTTATGTCTTCAAAATACTTCATATTAAAAACCAATTGTTGTTTTTCTGGCAAAGTAGCAATGGCTTGTTGTAATTTTAACTGGATGGCATCACCTTCAAAATATACATCGGAGGTTAAATTATTAATCGCTAGTTGCTGTACTTCTTCATTACTTGTTTGTAACCGTTTAGCATTTTTATTGATAAATGTAATCGATTCGTTAGTAGCTATACGATACATCCACGAAAATAGTTTACTGTCGCCTTTAAAATTATCAATATTTTTGAAAATTTTTATAAAGGTATTTTGTAAAACATCATCGGTATCGTCGTGCGATTTTACAATATTTCTAATATGCCAATATAAACGCTCTTTGTATAACGAGATTAACGTTCTAAAGGCTTGTTCTTTTTGAGGTTTAGATTGTAGCTGTTTTATGAGCGTTACTTCGTCGGTCACAAAAAAAGTATTTATTTGTTAGACTTATAAATAGGAAGAAGGTTTAATCTGTTTAATAAAAAAAAATCAAATTTTAAAAAAATAGATAGGTATTTGTAAGGGGTTGTTATTCGAAACTTTGCATATCTACCAGTTTTTTATAAACACCTTTTTGAGTGATAAGTTCTTGATGTTTGCCTTGTTCTACAATTTCGCCTTTGTTTAAAACCACTATTTGATCGGCATTTTGAATGGTTGACAGTCTGTGTGCAATAACAATAGAGGTTCTGTTTTTCATCATGTTTTCTAGAGCAACTTGTACCAAACGTTCGCTTTCGGTATCGAGAGCAGAGGTGGCTTCGTCCAAAATCATTATTGGTGGACTTTTAAGTACGGCACGAGCAATACTTAAACGTTGCTTTTGTCCACCAGAAAGTTTGTTTCCTGCATCGCCTATATTGGTGAGGATTCCTTCTGGTAATTCTGATACGAACTCCCAAGCATTGGCAATTTTTAAGGCTTCAATAATGTCGCTATCTGTGGCGTCTTGTTTCCCTAGTTTTAGATTATTCGCAATAGTGTCATTAAATAATATAGCGTCTTGGGTTACAATACCTAATTGGCTTCTTAGTGAGCTGGTTGTTAAATCGCGGATATTGATGCCATCTATTAAAATTTCACCTTTATTTACGTCGTAAAAGCGGGTGATGAGGTTAGCTATGGTTGATTTTCCACTTCCCGATTGCCCAACTAAGGCCACGGTTTTTCCTTTAGGGATATTAAGAGAAAAATTCTTTAAAACATAATCGTCTTGATATTTAAAAGATATGTTTTTGAATTCTATATTAGTATCGAAACTGGTTTTATTAATGGCTCCTTCTTTGTCTTTTAAAGGGTTTGGTGCATCTACAATTTCTTGAATACGTTCTGCAGCGGCATCACCTTGTTTGATATTGTAAAGTCCTCTAGAAATCGCTTTCGCAGGCACTAGAATATTATAAGCCAATCCCATATATGCAATAAAAGAACTCCCGTCAAGGGTTTTGTCTACCAAAACTAATTGTCCACCATACCATAGTAAAATAGAAATAACTAAGATGCCTAAAAACTCACTGGCTGGCGATGCTAAATTTTGACGGTTTAGTAATTTGTTTGAAAAATGGTAGAATTTGCTCGTAGAATCTGTGAATTTTTCATAAAACTTAGCTTCAGCATTAAAACCTTTAATAATACGTAAACCGGTTAATGTTTCTTCTAAAGTTGAAAGCGTAATGCCTTGTTCTTTTTGAACCCTATCGGATTTTCGTTTTAAACTTTTACCAATTCTTGAAATAACTAAACCCGAAAGCGGAATGAAAATGAAGACAAAAACGGTTAATTTTACACTTATTAAAAGCATCATGACTATAGTGAAAATAATAGTAAGTGGTTCGCGAACAATAAGTTCTAATGCTGGAAGCATAGAATATTGCAAGGTTGAAACATCCGCCGTAACTCGTGTCATGATATCTCCTTTTTTTTGTTCAGAGAAATAAGAAAGCGGTAATTCTACTGTTTTTTTATAGACTGTATTTCGAATATCTCTAACAACACCGTTACGTAAAAACACCATAAAATAATTGGCCAAATAGCCAAAAATGTTTTTTAGTAGAAACAATACGATAATTAAGCTTACCACTATAAGAAGTGCTTTTTGCGGATCGTTATCGGTGTGTAAACTGACTTGATATGCTAAATAATCTTTATAGAAATCTTTAAGGCTGGATACCCCTTTATAAACCGGTTTTATAATGGCTTCTGCTTTGTCTTTTTTTTCGAACAAAATATCGAGCATTGGGATTAATGCGATAAAAGATAGGGCCCCAAATAACGCATAAAACACATTAGAAATAATGTGTCCTATGGCGAAATTTTTATAAGGTTTGGCATACCGAAGTATGTTGTAAAAATGATTCATCTAAATGATGCTAATTATTTGTTTTGATAAACCTTTAAATAAGGTTCATGCTTTTTAAAATATCTTCCGCTTTAGTATCAAGAGAAGCTTCGGTTGTTTTGAAGTTTTCAACAGCTGCTAATTCGGTGTTTACGCTCACGTAGAATTTTATTTTAGGTTCTGTTCCACTTGGGCGTAATGCTACTTGGCTACCATCTTCAGTATAATAAATTAATACGTTAGATTTAGGAACATCAATAGTTGTTTCTTCACCTGTAGAGGTGTTTTTAGAGGTAGAAGCTTCGTAATCTTCAATTTTAACAACTTTAGAGCCGTTGATGTTGGTGTATGGTTTTTGGCGCGCATCAATCATCATTTGTTTGATTTCTTCAGCACCTTCAATTCCTTTTTTAGTTAAAGAGATTAATTTTTCTTTGTAAAAACCGTGTTCTGTATATAATTGAAGTAATTCTTTAAAGAATGAGCTTCCGTTAGATTTAGAAATTGCAGCAATTTCGCAAGCTAATAGGGTAGAGGTTACGGCATCTTTATCGCGAACAAAATCGCCAACCATAAAACCAAAACTTTCTTCTCCACCACCAATAAAATCTAATTCTGGAAAATCGTGAATTAATTTAGCAATCCATTTAAAGCCGGTTAAAACAATTTTACTTTCTACGCTATAAGCGGTGGCTAGTTTGCTTAGCATTGGGGTAGAAACTATTGTTGAGGCAATAAATTCTTTCCCTTTTATTTTTCCATCCGCTTTCCATTGTTTTAATAAGAAATCGGTCATCATTAACATGGTTTGGTTTCCGTTTAATAATTGTAATTCACCATCGGCATTACGTACAGCAACACCTAAACGATCACAATCTGGATCGGTACCAATAACGATGTCAGCATTTACTTTATCGGCTAATTCTAAAGCCATTTTTAGAGCAGCAGGTTCTTCCGGGTTAGGCGATTTTACTGTTGGAAAACCGCCATCTGGAGCCTCTTGTTCTTTTACAATATGCACATTTTTAAATCCGGCACGTTTTAAAGTTTCAGGAACTGCGGTAATGGAAGTGCCGTGTAAAGATGTAAACACAATAGTTAAATCATCTTTAGCAGCTTGTGTTGCTCCAACAGATCCGTTTTTAACAGAAGCATCGATAAATACATCATCTACATCTTTTCCTATATATTTTATTAAATCGTTGTTGGCTTCAAATTTAATATCGGCATAATCCAAATCGTTAATTAGTTTGATAACCCCGCTATCATGTGGTGGTACTAATTGTCCCCCGTCTTGCCAGTATACTTTATATCCATTATATTCTGGAGGATTGTGTGATGCTGTTAAAACAATTCCGCAATGGCAGTTTAAATGTTTCACGGCAAAAGATAATTCTGGTGTTGGGCGCAAATCTTCAAATAAGTAAACTTCAATCCCATTTGCCGAAAATACATCGGCAACTACTTTTGCCAGCGATTTACTGTTATGTCTGCAGTCGTAAGCTATTACGGCTTTTGGTGTTTCGTTTGGAAATTGTTTATGTAAATAATTGCTTAAACCTTGAGTGCTTTTTCCTAAGGTGTATTTGTTAATGCGGTTTGTTCCAACGCCCATTATGCCGCGCATTCCACCTGTTCCGAATTCTAAATCTTTATAAAAACTTTCTTGTATGTCTTTTGGTGTATTTGCAATACTATCTTTTATAGTTTTTTGCGTTTCCTGATCGAAAGTTGGAGTTAACCAAGCGTTTATTCTGTCTAAAATTTTAGGTTCAATGTGTATCATGTTGGTATAATTAGGTTTGTAACAAATGAGGACAAAAGTAAGGAATTGTTAAAGATTATTTTTTATAAACAGGCGATTTTGATGTTATTGAGGTGTTTTTTTACTTTTTCTTAATAGTTGGGCTTAAATTTAATTCATCTTTAATTAAATATCGTTTTTTATTAGGTCTGTTTCGTAAAATAATTTCACCTAAAAAGCCTGCAACAAAAAATTGTGTACCAATGATCATGGTTGTAAGAGCAATGTAAAATTGCGGACGTTGAGTAATTAAACGTCCGGCTCGATCTAAAAATAATTTATCGATACCAAGGTAGAGTGCAAAAGCGAAGCCAATGGCAAACATAATAAAGCCTAATGCCCCGAAGAGGTGCATGGGGCGTTTTCCAAAGCGTGATAGAAACCAAATAGTAATTAAATCTAGAAAACCATGGATAAAGCGGTCTATGCCAAATTTAGTTTCGCCGTATTTTCTAGCTTGATGCTGAACAATTTTTTCACCAATTTTAGAAAAGCCAGCATTTTTAGAAAGCACAGGGATATAGCGGTGCATTTCGCCATTAACATTAATGTTTTTTATAACGTCTTTTTTGTAGGCTTTTAGTCCACAGTTAAAATCGTTTAGTTTAACACCCGATGTTTTTCTAGCCGCCCAATTAAATAATTTTGAAGGCAGATTTTTGGCAATTACAGAGTCGTAGCGTTTTTTTTTCCAGCCAGAAACTAAATCGAAACCATTGGCTATAATCATATTATACAGTTCGGGTATTTCATCTGGACTATCTTGTAAATCAGCATCCATGGTAATAACAACGTTTCCTGTGGCTTTATCAAAGCCGGCATGTAAGGCTTGTGATTTTCCAAAGTTTCGTAAAAACCGAATGCCTTTTACGTTTTGGTTTTTAGCTGAAAGGTTAGAAATTATGTTCCATGATCCATCGGTACTACCATCATCTATAAAAATAATTTCGTACGAAAAACTGTGAGATTGCATAATGCGTACAATCCAATCGTGTAATTCGGTTATGGATTCTTCTTCATTAAGTAGTGGTATAACTACTGATATATTCATGTATATATTTTCAAATAATAAAGTTCAAAAATACAGAAATTATTCCTTGTTCGGGTTGTTTTTTTTCAAAGCAGCGGCAACAATTAATCCTATAATAGCAAAGAATATTAAACTTTGCGCTAAAGACTTAATTTGGGTACCAACGGCAAAGGTGTCTTGTTTTTCAATTTCATCAACCGATTGAGCTATGGCTTCTACTGGGGCGTTCATGTTTTTCATAAACGATTCGGTATTGCTTATCAGGATGTTTTTTATTTCAATAGCAGCATCGGTATCAATAAAATTAAATAAGAATACGGTAAAAACAGTGCTTATTATCACGCCTATGGCTACTGTTATAAAATAAGAAGAGAAAGTCTCTTTAAAGGAAAGAAAACCATTAAAAGCACTTTTTATTTTAGCTGTGGCAAAAACACCGTAGCCTATCACTGTTAAAGGTAAAACTAATAACATAATCCAGTAGTTTACCAATAAGTTTAGGTTTATTGCATAGGCTATAAGTGTAAAAAGCGAAAGACCAAGGCCTAAATAAAGACCGTAATTTGTAGCTATAGATTTTATTGTTTTTTCCATATTATGTTTTCATTAAATAGTTTTAAGTACACTATTAGTGTTCAAAGGTAATAAAACGTTACATTTGCGGGGATAAAAATATATTAAAAAAAAGTGTTGTTAATTTATAAATTTTACTTAAATTTGCACTTCTAAAATTGAAAAGAATAAAAGCATTTAGCGATGAGAAAAGGTATACACCCAGAAAATTATAGATTAGTAGCGTTTAAAGATATGTCTAATGAAGATGTGTTTATTACTAAATCTACAGCAAATACAAATGAAACTCTTGAGGTTGACGGTGTTGAATATCCATTAATAAAAATGGAAATTTCTAGAACATCTCATCCTTTTTACACTGGTAAATCTAAATTAGTAGATACAGCTGGTCGTATTGATAAATTCAAAAACAAATACGCTAAATTTAAAAAATAAATTTAGTTTACATTTATAAAGAGAGCCTTCATATTTAATATGCAAGGCTTTTTTGCATATTTATATTTTGGTGACTATAATTATAGTAACTCCCTTTTAGTTTGTTATAACTACTTGAAACGGTTTGTGTTTTAGTGCTGGTAATAAAAGTATTTACAAGAGCTTCTTGAATTTCTTTTGTTTTAAATTTTTGCTGTTTTTCTGTTTATGATATTGCTGTAAGTTTAGTGCAAAAAAAAGCCTTAACTTTTACATTAAGGCTTTCGTGTTTATATTGGAATTCTTATCCGTTCATTGAGATTAGGAACTCTTCGTTGTTTCTAGTTTGTTTGAAACGTTCGTTAATAAATTCCATAGCTTCCACAGGATTCATGTCTGCTAGATATTTACGCATCACCCACATACGTTGTACGGTGTTCTCATCGAGTAAAATATCATCGCGACGTGTGCTTGAAGAGGTTAGATCGATTGCAGGGAAAATTCTACGATTAGAAATTTTTCTATCTAATTGCAGTTCCATATTACCGGTTCCTTTAAATTCTTCAAAAATAACTTCGTCCATTTTAGAGCCTGTTTCGGTAAGTGCTGTGGCAATAATAGTAAGTGATCCTCCGTTTTCAATGTTTCGAGCCGCACCAAAGAAGCGTTTAGGTTTGTGTAGTGCATTGGCATCTACACCTCCACTTAATATTTTGCCAGAGGCGGGTTGTACAG
This sequence comes from Algibacter pacificus, assembly GCF_008033385.1. Classification (GTDB taxonomy): domain Bacteria; phylum Bacteroidota; class Bacteroidia; order Flavobacteriales; family Flavobacteriaceae; genus Algibacter; species Algibacter pacificus. The sequence continues at coordinate 127,909 of NZ_ML701731.1, forward strand.
AGTTGTAGGCACGTGCCAGTCGGGTAATAGAATCTAAAAGAATTACAACATCGTGACCGCATTCTACTAGGCGTTTTGCTTTTTCTAAAACAATATTGGCAATTTTTACGTGTTCGTGAGCTTCTTTGTCAAAGGTAGAAGCAATAACTTCTCCACGTACATTTCGTTGCATATCGGTTACCTCTTCCGGACGTTCATCAATTAATAAGATCATTTGATAAACCTCTGGGTGGTTTGCTGCAATGGCATTGGCAACATCCTTAAGTAACATGGTTTTACCCGTTTTTGGTTGCGATACAATCATACCACGTTGTCCTTTACCTATAGGCGCGAACAAATCCATAATTCTAGTGGATATCGTACTTTGACGACCAGCTAAATTGAATTTTTCTTGAGGGAATAAAGGGGTTAAATGTTCGAAAGCTACGCGGTCTCTTACTACGTTGGGATTTTGGCCGTTAATTCTTGTAATCTTAATTAGGGGAAAGTATTTTTCGCCTTCTTTTGGAGGACGTACCTGACCTAACACAGTGTCTCCAACTTTTAAACCGAATAAGCGAATTTGAGATTGCGATACATAGATATCATCTGGAGAGGATAAGTAGTTATAGTCTGACGAGCGTAAAAAGCCATACCCATCTTGCATAATATCTAAAACCCCTTCGCTTTCAATAATAGCATCGAACTCAAAATCTGGATCGCGATAGCGATTACGGGTGTCTTTATTACCATTATTTCCAGCGTGGGTATTGCCGTTTTTTTGGTTTTTATTTTGTTGATTGTTTTGCTCGCGTTTTGGTTGTTGTTTTGGTCTTGGGTTTGGCTGATTATCGTTTTTTCGATCCTTTGGTTGCGGGCGGGTTCTTGGTTTAGGTTTGTTATCGGTTTTAACCTCTACCTTTTCGGGTTTTTGTTCAATGTCTTTTTCAACTACAGGTTCTGCTGGTTTTGATTTGGGCGCTGTTTTAGAGGTTTTAGTATCTAAATCTGCAGTGCTTGTTTTTTTTGGTGTTGGTTTTTGTACTCGTTGCCTAGGTTTTCTTTGTTTTGGTTTATCAGAAACCGGTTTTTCTTCTGGTTTATTTGTGGTAACAACAGCATCTACAGCTTTCGGGTCTGATGCTTGCGTGTCTAATATTTGATAAACTAAATCTAATTTTTTTAAAGAACGATACTTTGGAACGCTCAGTTTTTTTGCAATCTCCTGTAAGTCAGTGAGCTTTTTTTCTTTTAATTGTGAAATTTCAAACATCGATGTATTTTGAATGTTATATATTGAATATAAAATTATGTTTTTTTGAAAAAATGAATTTTTATTCTGAAGAATTAACAACCTGTTATTGCGGTTGTTGGGAATTAATACTGCAATTATACAACTTTATTTTAATTTTTTAGTGTATTTTTTTAAAGAAAACCATTATTTTTGCCAAGTAATTAGTAAAAAAATATGTTACAACGTATACAAACCGTTTATTTATTAGTGGCAGCAGTAGTATCGGCTGGATTAATTTTTGTGTTCAACTTATGGACTACAAGCGTTGGTGAACTTGTTTTTGCTAAAGATTATATGCTGTATTTTGGCCTTTTTTTGGGTTCGGCGATATTGTCTATAATTTCTATTTTTATGTTTAAAAACAGGAAGCTTCAATTTGTTTTGGGGCGACTAAACATCATATTAAACTTTATTTTATTAGGATTTTTTGTGTATCAATCACTAAATTTATCTGGAGAGACGGCGGTTTCAGAGAAAGGTATTGGCATGCTGCTCCCTCTTGTTTCTATCGTGTTATTGGCATTAGCCAATAAGGCCATCAAGAAGGATGAAGAGCTCGTAAAATCTGTTGATCGATTACGATAGACCTAACATCTTAGTAGTATTAGTGCGTTAAAACTCCGAAGTGAAAACTTCGGAGTTTTTTAGTTTAACAGTTTAGAGTTGTAAATTATAATCCTTATTTTTTTTCGATAAATATTTGTTTTTGTAAGAAATTGTTGTAAGGTTGTTTTTTTCGTTATTTTTTAATTTATTTAGAGTTAAAAGGTTTTTTATTTCGCTAAAGTGTTAAATTTTTTTAATTTGTAGCCTTTTTATTCTTTTTTTTAAATATGCTTCACTATTTTTGAAACAAGTTATTAACCAATAATAAAAGATACTATGAGAAAAAAACTACTTTTAGGCTTATTTTTAGCCATGGGGATTACAGCAACAAGTTTTGCGCAAATGACAGAAACCCACACCGTAAAACCAAGTGATGGGGGAACCACATCTATAGAAATAAATGATACCGTAAGATTTGATGATGGGGATATTTTAAACCTTCTTAACCTTGGGATATTAGATGTTAATTTACTCGTAAAGATAGAATGTACCAGTGCGCCTGCGGGAGTAAATAAAAATGATTATTCACAACAAACTGTTTTAACACTTTCAGTACTTCAAAATATTTTGGACGCGATACTAAATGTTAATCCGCTTTCTGGTTTATTAGGCTTTAATGATCTTGTTTTTAGTGAAGCAGAAGGGGATTACGAATTTACTTTGAGTCGTGTTGATCCTGCACTAATTGGTTCAGGTACGTTAACTGAGTTAAAAGATTTTACTATTGAGGTTGGACCTGAAGGTACGCTTGGGCTTGGTAATGTAGAGGGTACACCAGAATTTTCTGTTGTGAGTAAAAACGGAATGGTTACCGTTAATAATGTAAATGATAGCGAAGTTACAGGTATGTCGGTTTACAGTCTTTCTGGGGCTCAAATTTATAAGTCTAATAAAGCTGTATCATCCATAGATTTAAGTGCTGTATCAGATGGTGTATATGTATTGTTAGTGCAAGATGGAGCGTCTACAACAACTAAAAAGTTTGTGAAGAACTAAATTAATAGTTAACTTAATTTTATAGAAACCACCTAATATTGTTTTTTTAGGTGGTTTTGTTTTTTCTACCAATAAATCTAATTACAGAGGCGGTGCCTTTGTGAAAAAGACCTTCGGCTAACTCAACTTGTTGTTCTTCGAGTAAAATAATTTCAAAATCGGGGAAATCTTTTTCAATCGTTTCTTTTGTAAATAGGAAGTCTTCATTTTTTGGTCCACCTATGTTTGGGTTTTTTTCTCTAAGTTTTAAATTGTTTTTACTAAAACCTTCCAGTATAATCATCCCGTTTGGTACGATTAATTCACTAATTTTTTTATGATATTTAGATAATAATGTTGGTGGGAAATGAGCAAAAATTAGAGCAGCACAGTTGTATGTTGTGTTTATGATGTCGAGATCAAAAAAGTTACCAACGGCGTAGTTAATGGTTACATGTTCTTGTTGGCATAATTTTAGAGCTTTGTTTTTACCTTCAATACTAATATCAAAAGCGGTTACCTCTAGTCCTTTTTTTGCTGCGTAAACGGCGTTTCTTCCTTCGCCTTCCGCTGGCAGTAAAATTTTTCCTTTAAGGTTGTATGCGTTAATGGTATTCTTAAAAAAAGTATTCGGTTCAATGCCGTAGGCGTAATCTTCAGAAGCATAGCGTTCATCCCACATATCTTTCATTTTATTTATTATTATAAGATTAATTTATTTTGTTTAAATGCTTGGCTAAAAACACGCCCATGCTAGCACAAGCTTGTAATAGATAGCCACCTGTTGGAGCATCCCAATCAAGCATTTCCCCAATACAAAATGAATTGGGCATATTTTTTAATTCAAAATTCTTGGTAACAGCGTTCAAGTCGATACCGCCAACGGTAGAAATGGCTCGGTCAATTGGTGCTGTGTTTTGTATGACTAGCGGGAATTTTTTGATGTTTTTTATTAATAAGTCTACATTTAAGTACTCTTCTTTAGATAAATAGGTTTTTAATAAATCGATTTGAGCCCCACTTAACTTGAGTTCTTTTTTTAAGATTTCAGAAATGTTTCTATATTTTGATTCTTTTATTTTAGAATTTAGCTTTTCTAAATTTAAAGAAGGTTTAAAATCGATAAAAATAGCCGTTTTTGAATTTTTAGCTAGCTGTGCTCTAATTTGTGGACTTAGCGCGTAAATAGCATTTCCTTCTAGTCCAAATTTTGTAATAACGACTTCTCCTTTTTGGGTGCTATTATTACAAGAAATCGCAATGTTTTTTAATGGTGTGCCTTCGTGTTGTTTAAGAAACGAAGGTTTCCAACCTATTTGATAGCCGCAGTTGGAGGCTTGAAAAGGTTTTGTTTTAATGCTTTTTTCCGTAAAGGTATTAAGCCAATCTCCTTTAGATCCTGTAATTTTCCAGCTACTTCCGCCTAAAGAAAAAACGATATAATCGGTTTGTATGGTTTTATTATTAATTATAGGATTTTTGTTAGAATCCCATCCAGAAAAAAGGTGTTCATATTTAAATACAACGTCTTTTTCATTCAGAAAATTAAGAATTGCCGTAAGTACTTCAATAGGTTTAATACCTGCTTTTGGATATACTCTTTTACTACTTCCTATATATGTTGGAATGCCTATTTTATCAAGCCAATCTCTAAAATCGGAATTGGTGAAATTAAGTAGGGCTTGTTCTAAAACATCATGTGGGGTGTAGCGTTTAATGAATGGGTTAATGGGTTCGGAATGTGTTAAGTTGAAGCCTCCTTTACCCGCAACCAAGAATTTTCGCCCTGCGGTTTTGTTTCTTTCATAAATAGTGATATCAAATTTTTCGGTATCAAGAAAAGCAGCTAGTAAAAAAGTTGAAGGTCCAGCACCTATAATAGCAATTTGTTTTTTCATGAAATAAAAATAGGGATTATTAGATTTTTTTTAGATGTTAATGATGGCTATTTTCTGTTCCTTTTTTTTGCTAGATTATCCTAATCAAACTCATGAGGTTTTTTTAAAAATGATAGTTAAATGGTTTAATATTAACTATATGCTGATGTAATCTTGAGTGTTTTTAAATTTGAAAAGTATCCTTTATATTGAATTTTACGTAAAGCATGGCTGTGTTTTTTATTGGGTATTAAACGAATTTACTGCTTTTTTGTAAAACTTAAAATATTCTTCGTCGCGTCAAGTTTCGTTATAAATATTTATTAATTCCTAACGGAAGAATATATTCTTGTTAAGAATTAAAAATAAAAGCTAAACTTCTGTATAAAAGAAGGTTATTGATATATTGATAGACTACCTTTGCAGAAAATTGTTAAGTTAACATTTTTAACTAAAAAAAGAAAAGAAAATAATGAATACAATATTCACAGATGCTAGTTTTCAGAATATGACAAATGTAGCAAACCGATATGGAATAAGTGTTAATGCGGTTACAGATTTAACCCAAGCGCTTATGCAAAGTAATGGAACCATGGCGCAATTTAATATTCCAGAATTGGGTGGTGGTGGCCAATGGATGCAAGGCGGTATGACCATGGTAGGCGATATGTTTAACAATCAACTTAAATCTACTGTAGATGGACTTTGTATTGAACTATCAAATTTGATAAATCAAGGCGGAATTCAATATAAACCATTACCGAAAATACAAAATCAAAATGGATTTCAGTCGGGATCTGCTAATTGGTGGGGCGATTTAGGGTTTCCTAATTCTACAGGGAGCCAAAACGGAACAAGTTATGCTATTTTTTCGAATATAGGGCGTTTAGCGATTCAACAAAACGGAAAAGTAACCGTGTTTGATACTTTAGATAATCAAATAGGGGGTATTGGTCAGCAACAAGGCGGAAATTACTCTGTTACATTTACTAGTCAATATGGTACGGTAGATTTAAATACATTGCCTATTGTTTCAGGAGGCGAGAACAAACCAATGCCACAGCAGCAACCGGAGCCGATAAATAATAATAATGTACAACAAAATCAGCCAGAGCCAATGATTACAGAACAGGCTCCTGTAAGTACCAATAGCGCTAATATTAATTCCAATAATAATGCTTTGGAAGAAGATATTTTTATGAAAATAGAAAAGTTAGCAGCTTTAAAAAATAAAGAGATCCTTTCGGTAGAAGAGTTTGAAAATAAAAAAGCCGAATTATTAAGCAGATTGTAATAGTAACCGCTTTTTATTTTAAAGTTCCATTCACTGAATCTATTTATATTCTGTGAATGGAACTTTTTAATTTTATATGTTTTTGAAAAAATTGTGTATCTGTTTAGATTTACAAATCTACCTGAGCATTTTGTGTTTTTACAAATTCTAAATGATCTTCAATTTTAAATTCCGAAGGTTTAAAAGTATTACTTCTAGTACGAGATTGCTCTTGTCTTCGAATACTTCTCGCAAAACGACGTACGCTTTGTTCGGTATCTAAAATAATACCTGGAACGGTCACGTTTTTACCATTTTCATCTTTAGCAACCATAGTGAAATAACTCGAGTTACAGTGCTTTTTTTCGCCTGTTTGAATGTTTTCCGATTCTACACGAACCCCAACAACCATAGAGGTTCTCCCTGTATAATTTATTGAAGCTTTTAAGGTGAGCAATTCTCCAACATCGATAGGATTTAAAAAATCTACTTTATTAACAGAAGCCGTAACGCAATAATGACGGGAATGTTTTGATGCACAAGCAAATGCAATTTGATCCATTAAATTAAGAATATACCCTCCGTGAATTTTTCCACTAAAATTGGAGTTCGACGGTAACATAAGTTGGGTAATGGTAATTTGCGATTCTTTTGGATGTTTAAACATAAATTAGATGGCCTTAAATTATAGCTATTAGTTTTGAAATATATTCTAAAATTAAAAATATATGAAATCTAATTTATAAAGGTATTTAATTTTTAAGAAGTTCTAAGCAAATCGACTTTCAAAAAATGATTTTCGCAATGATTATTTTTTTGCTTTAGGAATACAATAATGCTAAAAGGCGAATTATAACAGCAATGAATTAATTTAATTCATCTTCCTGAGCGCGTTTAATGATAGCTTCGGGTAAGGCTTTTTTAGCTTTTGCACCCATTTTTTTAAGTTTTTCCACGCTAGTAATTATATTACCTCGGCCGTCGACTAATTTATTCATGGCAGCAGAATAATCGGTTTTAGCCGCATCTATTTTTTTTCCAACGTTGGTTAAATCTTTCACTAAGCCTTCAAATTTATCATAAAGCGCACCGGCTTGTCGGGCAATTTCAATGGCGTTTTGTTGTTGTTTTTCGTTATTCCACATGCTATCAATAGTACGAAGCGTTGCCAATAGGGTAGAAGGCGTGACAATAACAATATTTTTCTCGAAAGCTTTGTTGTAAATAGAGTTATCTTCATTTACAACCACCGCAAAAGCAGGTTCTATAGGGATAAAAAGTAATACAAAATCGGGAGATTCTATATCATATAAATCCTGATAATTTTTAGCTGAAAGTTGATCGATATGGCGTTTAATGGAATTAATATGTGCTTTTAAAAATTGTGGTTGCTCTTCCAGTTCTGCATTTACAAAACGCTCGTAATCGGTTAAAGATACTTTACTGTCGATAATCATTTTTTTACCGTCGGGTAGATTTAAAACCACATCGGGTAAAACGCGAGAACCATCTTCCAAAGTAAAACTTTGCTGCACAAAATATTCGCGATCTTTCTCTAATCCCGATTTTTCCAAAACACGCTCCAATACCAACTCGCCCCAATTACCTTGCATTTTACTGTCGCCTTTTAAAGCGCGCGTTAGGTTGGTGGTTTCTTTTGTCATTTGTTGGTTTAAATCTTTTAAACCTAACAATTGCTCTTTTAAAGCGGAATGCATACTAATACTTTCCTTTTGGGTTAAATCGACTTTTTGTTCAAAAACTTTAATTTTCTCTTGTAGCGGATTTAAAATATTACTAATGTTTTCTTTATTTTGAAGGGTGAATTTCTCCGATTTTTCATCTAGTATTTTGGTGGCTAATATTTCAAAATCTTTACGCAATTGCTCTTGGCGTGCTTCTAGTTCGGCATCTCGTTTTTGGTTTAGAGTTTGTAGGTTTTCGAATTCTGTATTTCTTCGTGCTAATTCAGCATTTAAAAAATCTTTTTCACGACGAATATTTTCACGCTCGTTTTCAATTTTAGAAATGGTTTCTTTTAATTCGGAAATTTGAGCCGTGCTAACTTGGTCTTGTTTTAGTTTTTCGCTTTGAGTGTATTGTTTAAAATCGTCGAATTGTTGCTGTAAATTAGTATGGCTCGCTTCGAGTGTACTTTTTTCGCTTTTACTTTTAAGTTTGGTGAAAAGCATGCCTAAATATCCACCTATTATAGCAGAAATTAAGATGGCGAGTATGAGGATGATGTTGTCGTTCATTTTGAAAAAAATCTTGGGATAGAATCATCTTGTTCTTCTATTTTTTAATAGAAGTTCTTAATTTTAAAAACGATGATACTATCATTTATGCGTTATCAAAAATACAATCATTTAATTCAAATTAAGGAAATAAAAATAATTTTTAATTGGGGGAGTGGGGTTTGTAATCACAGATTTTACAAATTAAAATTAGAATACCAATTGGTTAATTCCGTTTATAGTAATTTACTAGTTTTAAAGTTTCGTTATAAATTCCGTTAACGAGTTTTTTTGCAATTTTAGTACCTGCTTTTTCTCGATAGTATTTATAAATCTTTTCGAGCTCTTTTTGTGAAAAATCTGTCCAAAATAATTTTAATTCCATTTGTCAATATTGGCTTTCAATTCGCTAGATTCTGTTAGGCGACCATTTTCTGAATCTTCCATAGATGTATCAATCCGAGAATTAAATTCCTCAATTGTCATAGGTTTTAAATCTCCATTATCGGAGTTTTTATTTTCTTTTTTTAGGATTTTTTCAAGTCGCGAAATAACATCTTCACTTTGAATTTTCAAGAACTCTTGAATAAATTCCAATTTTCTTGTTTGTAAATCCATTTTATTAGCTTTTTATTAAAGATACGAAAATATCAATTTAATACTTTATTTTGTTGAATGCAGGACGGGGTTATAGTTTGAAGAAAAGAATAGTTACGGTTTTACCTTCCCAGTTTTCCTAATAAAATCAGATACAACCAGCAAGCAAAAACTTATTGATTAAGTCCGAAATTTAGCCGGTATTTTTATACACCCGATTTGTTTTGGCTTGTTTTCAGTAAGTTGAAATACTTAAAGATAATATTTTAAATGAAGATTTAAAACCATTTTTGCATAAGAGTTTAGGTTTGAATCTTCCTTTTCGGAAAAGAAATCTGCCGTTTACTTCTTCACCCGAAAACTCCCAGTATCTTTATCAAAATTAATTAAATCTTTCGGGAAAAGCGATTCAAAAACACCTTGTTGTATAAGTTTGCAGGGTTGATTGGAAACTACGGTTCCGGCATTCATAACAATCATAGTGTCACATAATTGAATGGCTAAATCTATTTCGTGAGACGAAAACAGAATGGTTTTGCCTGTGTCTTTGGATAATTTCTGGAGTAATTTTAGAATATAAGCTTTGTGATACATATCGAGATGCGAGGTGGGTTCATCAAGAATAATTAAGTCGGTATCTTGAGCTAAGGCACGCGCAATCATCACTTTTTGTAACTGGCCATCGCTCAATTCGAAACATTTTTTGTGTTGTAAATCTTTAATATTAGTTTGAAGAATGGCTTTGTTAATTATGGAGGTATCCAGTTCCGATAAATTACCAACCCAATTGGTGTAAGGTTGTCTGCCAAGTGCAATTAATTCAAAAACAGATAAATTTTTCGAGGCTATTTTTTCGGTTAAAACCAAACTCAATACTTTCGCTAAGTCTAAAGGATTATAATCTTGAATAGATTTTTTATTAATAAAAACAGCACCAGATAGCGGTTTTTGCACGTTGGTTAAAGTTCTGAGAAGTGTCGATTTCCCAATACCATTGGCACCAACAAGACCTATTAATTCTCCTTTTTTTAATTCAATATTTATGTTTGAAGCTACAACGGTTTCGGTTTTTTTAGAAGCATAACCAATAGATAAATCTTCGGTTTTTAAAATGATATTTGTGGTTTCTTTTTTCATTCTGTTTTATAAATTCCTCTATCCTCTATCCTCTATCCTCTATCCTCTATCCTCTATCTTCTGTCACCCGTCTTTTTTTTTCCATTAAAACACCATACCTCGTTTTCTAACCAATAACCAAATCACTACGGGCGCACCAATTAAAGCAGTAATGGCATTGATTGGTAAGGTGTAATCGCTATTGGGTAATTGCGAAATACTGTCGCAAATAAGCATAACAATACCGCCAAGTAAAAATACGGCAGGCAGTAATATTTTATGATTGGAGCTGTTAAAAATTTGACGTGTTAAATGCGGAATGGCTAAACCAATAAAAGCGATAGGGCCAGTAAAAGCCGTGATGGTTCCAGCTAGTAAACTGGTTGCAATAATGATAATTAATCGGCTTCTTTTAATATTTAACCCTAAACTTTTGGCGTAATTTTCACCTAAAAGCAAGGTGTTTAATGCTTTTATGGAAAACACACTCGCAAGAAGTCCGATAAGGTAAATGATAAGAAAAATAACCAAATCGCTCCAAGATAAATTTCCTAAACTACCAAAGCCCCAAAACACATATTGTTGTAATTGTTGTGCCGATCCAAAATAGGAAAGCACACTAACAATAGCGGCGGTTATGCTAGCAAACATAAGTCCGATAATAAGTATCGCCATCGTGTCTCGCACTCGTGTAGACACAATTAAAACGGAAAGTAACACTAAAAAACTACCTAAACTGGCAGCAATAACAATGCTCCATTTTGTTACAAAAAACGATGCGAAAACACCACCAAATACACCCGAACCTAAAATAACTAAAGCCACACCCAAACTCGCGCCCGAACTTATACCGAGCACAAAAGGACCCGCCAATGGATTTCTAAATAAGGTTTGCATTAATAATCCGGAAATTCCTAATCCTGAACCCACAATTATAGCGGTTATAGCTTTGGGTAAGCGGTAATTTAAAATAATATGTTGCCAACTTTCTTGTGCTACACCGTTATTTAAAAGGCTATTAAAAACAGCTTTAAAAGGAATGGAAACGGAGCCTAAACTAATATTCATAAAAAAGCAGAGCACTAAAATAAGTGTTAATGCAAGAAAAGAATATTTGTAGGTTTTGCTCATTTGTTAGGGGTATATTTACTTTAAACGTTCAAAAAAATAAAGATCGTAATCTTTAAGTAATTCGGGATGACAAATTTTTATTAAATCTTTTAAAACTAAATCGGGTCTGCTCATACCTAATTCAAAATATAAAACACCACCAGTATCTCCTGTGGTATTGGTAGACGAATAGATGTTTTTGTTTTTAAAGGCTTTAAATTCGGCATTATGTGCACTGGCATTTTTTAGATGCTCTAAACTTGAATAATTGGATGGACTTAACCAAATATCGGCGTTTTGAGCTTTTATAAAAACAGACTCAAAATTAAGTTGTAAACTTCCTGTGCCTTCGGAGTCTTGCCATAAATAATTGGTGTTGGCATCTTTTAATAATTGCGCTTCGGTACTGGTTCCGTTAGGTAAATACCAAATATCATTATGCATGGCACCACTTAAAATGGTGGGTTTGTTTTTTACTTTGGCGGCTATTTTTTTAGCAGTTATATATTCTTTTTCAATGGTATTAAAAATAGAATCGGCTGCTTTTTCTTTGTTATACAGCACGCCAAAAAACTTTATCCATTCGGCTTTCGCTAGTGGAGAGGTTTCCACCCAATCTCCATTGTAGAGTACAGGGATTCCGGCTTTTTCAATAAGATCTAAAGATTTATTGTTGCCATCAATTCCAAAACCAACGACTACCTCTGGATTTAATTCCAATAAAACTTCGGTATTTATACCTTCATTTTTACCCAATTCTCTTACGTTTCCACTATCAATTCTAGCTCTTATTTTTTTAGAAGAGACATATTCTGTTCCAGGGAAACCGACCAAAGTTTTTTCTTCACCTAAAAGTTCTAAAGCTGGAATATGTGTTGTAGAGGTGACTACTATATTTTTTATAGGGGTAATAATGATCGCGTTATAGTCATTTTTTAAAAAACTGGTTTTCGCAGCGTTTTCTTGACTAATGCATACATAACGATACGTTTTTTCTGCTTTTGGCCATGGGTTTTTAATCTCTAAAACCTGATAAGTATTGTAATCTTTAATAGTAAAACCTTTGGCGTATTTTAGTGTTCTTTCTTTTGCCTTGGGAATTTTAATACTTGTTTGTTTCTCTTTTTTACACGAAATAAAACCTATAAAAAGAACAAGTAAAATGTAGAGAAAAGACTTTTTTTGTAACAATAGTAACATTTAGGTTGATTAATTTTTTTAAGTTTATATAAAATTTCTGTTATGAGAAACGGTTCAAATTTAACGATATATATAGTAGGAGGTATTATTATCCTGCATTTTTTAGTTGGTTTTATCTACCTAGTTTATAAATTGAATAAGAAAAAGTAAAGGGCATGTATTAAACAAAAGCCGAACATGATATTATTGTTCAGCTTTTGTTACTATTATAAGTTTTTAACTTCTATATAGGGTTTATAGTAGGTTTAAATCTGCTATTCCCGTTACTTCTGTAGAAAGTTCTCCTAACCAACCCATATTGGCTTGAATACCTGTTTGGATTTTTATAAAATCGATTCCCGTTAAGTTGACTGTATTTCCTTCTGAATCTATTGCTGAAGCAATATCTATTTCATCGCCACCAGGTGTGTTATCTGCATAACCAGAATCAAAAGAATTACTTTTAATCCAGGTTGGGTTACTCATGTCGATATTAATATCTGGTAAAAGTGTTCCTGTAATAGTATATGAATCTTCTGTTACAGATTCTGGGTAATAGGCTTGAGTGTTATAGGCATTTGTTGCAATAACACCGCTATTTCCTTCGCTATCGGTCCATGGCACATCATCTGTGTCCGCATCTGGCTTTGTGTAAGTGACGCTATAATTTTTTATGGTTCCCTCTAATTCATCTGCAGCGCCTTTAATTTCATACCAAGTATCATCTGCAATACCGTTAGCATTTTCATCTTGCATCACCCATATTACGCCAGGCTCGGCAAAACCACTCATAGCATTTCCGTACACTATGATATCATTGCTGTCTTCAGTATTTAACACGGTATGATCGAAAGCATAAGAGACAGCGCCTCCCCAGCCTCCTAAAGTTACCATTCCTTTTTTACCTTCAAGTGTTTGTGCAGCTTCAAGAGTACCAAGCGAGGTGTTTATTTTTTGTCCTGGAGCTGGTAAGTAATCTAATAAAGTGGTGACATACATATTGCTGTCAACTGTGGTTGAGCGGATTTTAGCATCGACAACAATTGTATAATCGAAGGTGTATTCGCCAGCTTCATTAAAGGCTTTATATGATAAAACATATTCGCCAGAGGTTTCAGGAATAAATTCATAAGTCGATGTTGAAGATACCACGAGGTCCGCTAGAGTCCATGTTTCTTCATAGTCAAATTTATTTAAGTTTTCTGCTGAAAAATTAAGCGTTTCCCCCATAGAAATGACGAGGTTGTTGCTTGCTTCTGATAATTGAATTTCTGGAGCAATAACATCGTCTTCAGAAGAACAAGATACGCTTATCATAGCTACCAATGCTGGGATGATAAATAATAAACGTGGTTTTAAAATGGTAATAAATTTAGTCATGAATTTTGATTTATATAATTAATATGTGAATACAACTTTGTTAGGAATATCTCCTGTTTCTACTTCCCATTTTAGAACACCATCTGCGGAAAAGCAGTAAAGACTTCCTGGTGTCACATAATCTTTAGCATCAGTAATTAGGATGTCTTTGGTTTCGGGATTGATATATATTCCGTAAGGGATTTTAATAAGTGTTTCGTTACCATCTTTAATAATCGACCCGTCTAAAACGGTTTCAGTGGTGGTATCTAAAGTGTTATAAGAAATCGTGTTTTCTCCTGTTTGATAGCTAAATTCTGTGCTGAAAATGTAAAGCATGTCATTAAAAAATGTCATGTTACTTACTGCTAAATCAAAGGTTTTTTTAACAGTTTCAGTTTCTGTATCCACGACAAAAAGTTTGGATGCTGTTTCAAAATAATCGCCTCGTGAAGAAACGTAGAGATCACCTTCGTTATCAATTTGAATACGGTGCAGATTAATGGCGACTTCAATACGTTTTGTTTCGGTAAAGCTATCAATATCTATTACAGAAACAGTCGATTCGTAATCTGGTGCGCTATAGCCGCCAGAGTTGGCTACATAAATTTTATCGTTATAAGCTACTAATTCTTCGGGTTGTCTGCCCACTTCCACAGAACGGGTAATACTTAAACTAGTGGTATCTATTTCTACAACTTTGCCATTTGCCGCATTAGGATCACCAATGCTTCCAAGGTAGGTGCTTAAGTAGGCTTTTCCATTATAGAACGTCAGGTATCGTCCGTTATCTATATCGATTTGTTTCAGTCTTTTACGAGTGTTTACATCTAAAACTTCAACTTTATTTGAGGCATTAACTACCACATATAATTTAGAACCATAGATACCCATATCATTCCCTACATCGCCCAAACCACCTACGGCTTCGGGGTTTGCAGCTTTAAAAACTTCTTTGTCGTAAATCCCTGTTTCGTAATCCATATAATCTAAGGCGGCCTTGTTCATAGACATATTGCCTTCGTTTAATAGAAAGAAGCCTTTAACTTCATCCGATGATTCTGTGGGTACTTCCGTAGCTGGTTCTTCATCTAGTGGATCATCGGTACGGCAGGCGTTAAAACTGAATAATAAAGCAATAAGCAGTAGGGTTTGTAAATTTAACTTGATGTTTTTCATAATGTATAATTTAAAGAGAATCGGTATGATCTTCCTGGCATCGGAAAATTTTTAATAACAGTATATTGTTGATTGAAAGCATTGTTTACTTCCATTTTAATTTTTAACGGATTTTGTTTTAAAAACAAGGTGTAGCCTAAGCTTAAATCGTGCGTGTACCAAGGTTGTAAATAGTTGGAATTAATATTGGCCTTTTGGCTATACCTTTCGCCAGTGTAAATAAAACTGTAATTAAATTCAAGCTTATTATAATCGAGCATGGCACTTAAACTCCCACTGTGTAATGGGATATAAGGTATTTGATCGCCGTAATTACTTGTGCCTTTGGTAACATCTATAGATTCTTGATAGGTGTAGCTTAAGTTGGTTCTATAATGAATTTTTTTACCTAAATTTCCCGCTGCTTTTATCGTGGTTTCTATACCGGTAGTTTCTACTTTTCCTAAATTAAGCATAGACCAGCGGAATAAGTTAGTTCCCGGTACCGCTACAATTTTATTTTCTATTAAGTTTTTATAAACATCGGTTTGAATATCGAAAGCGATGTTTTTAATTTCAGGTTGAAAAGAAAATCCGAAGTTTATTTGAGTGGCATCTTCTGGGTCTAAAAAAACATTGCCAACAAAGGTGTAATACAAATCGTTAAAGGTGGGGAGCCTAAAAATTTTCTTATAAAAAGCTCTAAGTCTAAATTTTTCTGAAGCAAAAGGTTGCCAATTCACCATAAGGGCGGGCGTGTATTTTTGTAAATCTTCGGCAGATTCGTAATACTCAACATCATCATTAACTGTTGTGCTTAATAAACTGGCTTGGATGTGAACTTTATCAAAATTAAAATCGGTTGCCAATGCGTTTAATAGGGTTAATCTTTTTGGGTATGCAAACCGATATAAATTAGCTTCCATGGTATTTTTTTGAACATCGGTAGCCAAGGAAATATTCCAAAATGGACGAATTTTAACCGTGTTTACCAAAGAGGCATAATATTCTTTTTGGGTATAACGGTTATCTAATTCGCCATCGGTTGTAATAATTTCGGGGTCTACATACCGCGAGTAGTTTTTGGCGTACTTTCCTCTAAATACAATAAAATAGAAATCGTTTATATGGTGGGTGTATTCCCCTTGTAGAAAATTGTTTTTATCCCATAAACGTTGCGGACGTTCGAATCTGTTGGCTACAATAGTACCAGGTAAACCACGTTCCGAATCGTAATGATAATACTTAAGGTTCCAGTTGGTTTTTGTACCCTGCTTGCCGTATAAAGATGCTTCTAGTCTTAAGGCTTCAACATCAGCGTTTTTTCTAACGGCAATAGTATCATAAGTGTCGTTGCTATATTCAAATTTATATTCGCCATTCGCATTGGTGTACTCTGTACTAAAGCGCGCGCTTAATTTGTTATTAATTTTAAAATCGAAATCGACTGCCGGATTAAATAAACCAAAAGACCCTGATTTTAAACTTACATTGGTTTGTAGTTTTTTATCTTCTGAAAATTCAGGGGTTTTAGATTGAAGATAAATACTATTGGAAGATGCATAGGATTTTGCCGATTGATTTAAATCTGAACGCTGGCCTTGATAAAGGGCTATCGCTTCCATATTCTGTAAAGAATATTTACCTAAATCTATTTGACCATTTTGCGCATTTCCCAACTGAACACCATCATAAAAAACACCGGTATGTTGCGATCCCATACTTCTAATGTTAATGGTTTTTATACCACCAATTCCGCCATAATCTTTTAGCTGAACACCGCTAAAGAAACGGATAGCATCTGCAACGCTATTGGTGCTTAAACGGCTTAATGTATTACCGGTTAATTCTTGTACGGGAGCGGGTGAAAAATGACTGTTTAACGGTTCTGGATTTAGATATCTTTTAGATTGTAATAAATATATTTTATCTAATGAAACCGGTATTATAGAATCTTTTTCTTGAGCGTATAAAGTTGATGAATTATTGAAACCAATACTCATATAAACAAACAGAAAGCAATGTAAAAAAGAAATCCTCATACTTTGTTTTTAACAAACGAGGACAGAACAATAGAAGTCCTGCGTATCTAAAACATTAAAAATGTAAAAGATAGACAGATATCTAATTCTAGCTTCAATCCCCGAAAGCTTATTGAATTATTATAAAAATGGCAGGTATTCTGACTTGCTTCTTTCACCCGGTCTTCCCTTTCTAAGAAAAGTGACCACACTTGGGGTTTCAGTTTTTAAGCTTACAGCTGCGGGACAGTTTTAGAGTTGCACTAAATTCCCTTTTTAATGTCAAGTTGTTACACTCGACAACCATTTTTAGTTAAAAATAAAGTGCAAATATATAGAATTAATTAGTTAACAACACCCCATTTTTATTAAACTTATTGAAGTTTTTTTGTTTAAAATTTCAGAAGAATAAATAGTTATAAAAACATGATTTATGTCCTATTTTTAATGATTTTTTATTTATAAAATTGGGGCAGCAGCATATTCGTATTAATTTTAATGATATTAAATATATTGAAGCTCAAAAAGAATACGTCGCTTTACATTTAGTGAATGGAGAACCTGTAAAAACCTTACTTCGTCTTAAAAATATTGAAGACATTTTGCCTAAGGAATATTTTATGCGAATTCACCGTTCTTTTATTGTTAACCTCAATCATATTGTTACCGTCGAGCGGAATAGAATTATTTATAGTCGAAAAGAATTTATCGTGGTTAGCGATACCTATCAAGAGGATTTTAAGAAGTTTTTGAATAAAAATTTTTTCAATTGAAATTTCGTTGATTGAAAGTTGCCTTCTATTGATTTCTTTCTTTTTCTTAGCATTCATTTTAGATCTTTATATCAGTTAAATTTAAAATATAGCGTTATGAAAAATAGTATTAAAAAAGAACTGGTGGTATTAATTGTATTTGTTTCCGTTTTCTATACGGCCGCGGCACAAATTACATATCCTATTGTCGACACGAATGTTTCTGAATTTTATAGCAACAATAGAGTGATTTCAGAACCCAATGAAGGCGAGGCGTTTTATGGGCAAGATGGTACATATACAGGAAATCAACCCTCATATACCGATAATGGCGACGGCACTATTACCGATAATGTAACGGGATTAATGTGGGAAAAAGATATGGGTGAAAAAATGACCTATGAAGCCGCTTTTTCCAAAGCCCAACAATCTAATTTAGGCGGGCATTCGGATTGGCGTGTGCCAACCATTAAAGAGTTGTATTCCTTAATTTTGTTTACTGGTCAGGTTAAAGGCGCAAAATCCAATAAGTTATTTATTGATACCGATTATTTTATTCAACCTATTGGAAATACAAATATTGGAGAACGCGAAATTGATGCACAAACCTGGTCGTCCACGGAATATGTAGGTTTAACTATGCATAGTGATAAAACCATTTTTGGAGTTAATTTTATTGATGGTCGCATAAAAGGATATCCTAAATTTAAGAAAAGAACCCAAACAGCAAATACCATGTATTTTCGTATGGTTAGAGGGAATACAGACTACGGAAAAAATAATTTTATAGATAACGGCGATGGGACGGTAAGTGATTATGCTACAGGATTAATGTGGCAAAAAGCAGATGATGGCAAAGCACGAGATTGGGAAGGGGCATTAGCCTATTCAGAAGATTTGGAACTTGCCGGTTATACCGATTGGCGATTACCTGATGCTAAAGAATTACAAAGTATTGTAGATTATTCTAGATCGCCGCAAACCACAAACTCTCCTGCTATCGATCCTGTTTTTTCAACTACTGAAATTAAAGATCCCGAAGGGAAATCTGGGCAATATCCATTCTTTTGGACTAGTACCACACATTTAGATGGTGTAAATCCAGCAGCAGGTGCCGTGTATATTGCTTTTGGCGAAGGACAAGGGAAAATGCGAAATACGCTTATGGATGTGCACGGGGCTGGATGCCAAAGAAGTGATCCTAAAAGTGGAAATAAAAACCAATATCCTAAGTATTTCGGGCCTCAAGGCGATGTGAGGTATGTTTACAATTATGTACGAAGTGTTCGTACTATTAAACTTTAATGTTTCTGTTTAAAAATCTCTTAATATTAAATATAATATAAAAATGAACTTGCATTTTTCTAAACCGGCACTAAATCGCAATACCAAACGCCATAGTTATCGGCAGTACAAACGGAATCATCATTGCCTTTTGGCGCATCATATTCGCGATATACTTTTTCGCCAATGGTAAAAGGAATGGGGTTTTTAAAAATAGGACCATCGAAACAAAAGGTGTGAAATTCGCCGTTTTCGCCGCAAGGATCTACACCTTCGGGTAAATTATCTATAAAATGCTCATCGATAATAGTACCCACAAAATCTTGATCGAAAAATTTAGAGTTTGCACAAACTACAATGGTTTTAAACCCTAAGTTTAAAAACTCGGTAAGTAATGTTTTGGTGTCTTTTTTCCAAATAGGAAAAACCGTTTTTATATGATGTTTAGCTAGATTATTTTCGCGATAAGTACGTAAATCTTCCAAAAATATATCTCCAAAAGCACTGTGGGTAAAACCGTTTTGTTTTAGTTGAGAAACCGTATTAAGCATAACCTCCTCGTAGGTTTCCATGCTTGGCATTTCGGGGAGTTCTATTAAACTGGCTTTAATATTTATGGCATTAGTTTGGGCTAAAAGTAATTCCTTTCTAAGGCCGTGCATAGACACCCGATTGTAATGGCTATTTACAGTTGTAATTAATTGCTCAACGCTATAGTTTGTATCTTGTAATAAATAATATAAAGCTAAAGCGGAATCTTTTCCCGAACTCCAATTAAAATAGGTTTTGTGTTTTTGCATTATTTAGATAAAAAATCGGCATTAATATACATCTCATTTTTAAATTTATTGGTTATTAAGGGGGCTTTTAAAAGTGTTGCATCTGTTTGGGTTTTAGATGCTGTGTTTTTTGCTGAAATCGCTCTAATATCATCTAAAGCCGCTTTTAAAACCGCTTCATTTTCGTCTCCAAAAGCCAATGTGTTGTTCCAGTATTCGTATTCTATAACTTCGGCAATATTAGGCTCAAAACCAGAGGTGTAATCACTTTCTCCATTTTTATTGAATATTTGAAAAACTATGGGTTGCATGGCGTTTAAATGTGTTGAGTTTGCCGTACTTCTATTTAAATAATCGGAATCTGGAGAATCATACAAGGTAATGGAACCCACATTTTTTCCGTAGGTTGTCGTTCCAATGCGGTTTACAGGAATGTATGGTAATAGTCCGTTTATAATCATTTCACTTGCCGATGCGGTATTGCCCGATGTTAATACATAAAGCTGGTTTAATGTTGTTAACCTATTTATGCTTTGTTCGCCTGTTTTGTCGCCACTAGAATTATAGACATTTAAGGTGTTCTCAAAGTTGTAATACCCATTTTCGGCGTCGTGTTTACTGTTAAAAATTAATTCGGCAAAGCGTTCTGTGTTGGCGTTGGCGTAAATCATACTCGCTAAATAAGCCGATGTTTCTACCGATCCGCCACCGTTTAGTCTTAAATCCAGAATAAGTTCGGTAATGTTTTCAGATTTAAAGAACGCAAAGGCATCATTTAATTCGTCGTTATACGATGATGTAAAACCGTTATACACTAAATAGCCCACTTTTTTTCCGTCGATATTATCGAATACTTTTGTTAAATAAACCGGGTTTTCTGAGATAATTTCCGCTGTAATGGTTTTGTCTTCTATAGGAGTTAAAACACCGTTGTTTTCTGAAACAAAAGATAGAGTAACGCTATCTTGATATAATCCATTTATAGCGTCGCTATAGGTTGAGGAGGTTAATGTGGTGCCATTAATGGCGTTTATAATATCGCCTCGTTTTATGCCGGCAGCACTGGCTGGCGAATTATCGGTAACGTAACGGACATAAAGGATGACGTTGCCGTCACCATCAATTTGGACACCTTGAGGTTGTAATCCAAAGGATTTGCTAATACCTTGAAAAGCATTTTCTTGTTCGATATAATCTTCAATAAACCATGAAAAACGATCAATAACATCCGTTTGATAAATAAGGCTATAAAATAAGTCTTCTGGTGTTGAAAAGCTGCTTAAATAGGATCTGTAAGTACTGCTATTTTCGGTTTTAGAATCTGCTAAATCTGGAACTTCCGTTTGCCAATTGTACCAAGAATTCATGGCTTTCCAAACAAAATCGTTTAAGTTTTCTGTTTGTTGTGCTTCGGAAACAATAATGTCGTCTTTATCCTCAAAACAACTCACTGTTGTTAATGCTAATGAAAGCAATAGGAACAGGGTTTTTATATTTTTCATGTGCTAACTAATTAAATGGGAATACATTTTAAAACTCTAAATTTAGGTACATTATTGTGTAATAAAAAATAATGTTAATAGTTTAGACAAGATTTGGAGGCAGACCTTACGTTAGGGATAGCAGTGGAAAGCCCACAGTAAGCTCGATGATAATCGAGATTGCGAGGACTTGTAGCGTATAGCCCGACCCTTTGTAGCTTTTGCGGAAAAGGGGAACGCCCAAATTAATTTTAAATTATTTACTTTCGATGTAACAAATGAGAAAGGTGGTCGTCATCATATTAAATAGCCGTAACCTAGCTGTTTTATAAAACCAATTAAAAATGACTCAAACAGAGTTTTTAAATGTTGTAATGCCTTTTAAGGATAAAGTATTTCGGTTGGCGAAACGCTTGCTAGTTTCTACGGAAGAGGCCGAGGATGCTACGCAGGAAATGCTTTTGAAATTATGGAATAATAAGGAAAAGATGGCCGAGTATAAAAATGTGGAGGCTTTTTCGATGACGATGACTAAGAATTTTTGTTTCGATAAATTAAAGTCGAAGCAGGCACAGAACCTTAAAATTGTACACACCAACTACGAGGATAAGCAAACGGCTTTGCAAAAGCAGATGGAGTTGAATGATAGCGTAAACTGGGTGTCTAAAATTATTGAGGATTTGCCGGACTTACAGAAAACAATAATTCAGTTGCGAGATATAGAGGAATATGATTTGGATGAGATTGCGAAAATGCTGGACATGAATAATACAGCGGTACGTGTAAACTTGTCGAGAGCAAGAAAAACAATAAGAGAAAAGTTGACTAATACACATAATTATGGTGTTAAATAATATAGAAAAATTACTAGAAAAATACGATAATGGTGAAACAAGCCTAAAGGAAGAGCAACTGTTAAAAAACTATTTTGCAAGTGACGATGTTGCGCCCCATTTGGAAGTTTATAAATCCATGTTTGGTTATTTTTCAATATGTAACCGGGAGCAGTTTAATAAGGACATTATTTTTGAAACTGAAGTAAAAACAAAGAAACAACCTTTTAATTACAAGTGGTTAGCGGTTGCCGCAGTGGCCGTTTTAATGATTGGGTTTTACTTTGGAGGTTCGCTAAATAATAATGATTTAGGGACTTATGAAGATCCGGAGTTGGCTTTAATGGAAGTAACGAAATCTTTAGAAATGATTTCGAAAAACTTTAATAAAGGTGTGGCTACGGTGAATTATTTAGACCAAATAGAAAAAGGAACCGCTACGTTGGGATACCTTAACGAAGTGGAAAATGCGACTGGAATAATTTTTAAAAATTAATTAAGAAAAAAAATGAAGAATTTAAATAGATTAAAATCAAATACAATGAGAAATAGATTAATAGTATTCGTAATGGCGCTAGTTTTACTACCATTAACAGGTATGGCGCAGCAGGATGTTTTTGATAAATATAGTGATAATCCCAATGTGACTTATGTGTCTATTAAACCTAAAATGTTCCAAATGATTGCTAAAATGGGCATTAATGTGGACGATGCCGAAGCGCGAGCGTATATGGATATGGTGAAAAGTATTACTAGTTTTAAAACCATGATTACCGATAATAAAACTATAGCTGCCGATCTTGGTAAATGGGTAAAGTCGCGTTCTAGTGCGCTAGAGGAACTCATGGAAGTTAAGGACGATGGTACAAATGTGAATTTTTACGTAAAAGAAGGCAAAGATGCCGACCATGTTAAAGAGCTTTTAATTTTTGTAAACGGTATTGATAAATACATGGAAGAAGGTATTGAAATTGGTGGCGAGGAACGTAAAATTGAAACCGTTGTCGTGTCGCTTACTGGAGATATTGACTTAAACGAAATATCTAAACTTACCGATAAAATGAATATTCCAGGAGGTAAACATTTAGAAAAAAACAGATAAGGTAATGCTATTTTAAAAAAAAGTATAACTCAATTAAAATAATCAATCAATCAATCAATCAATCAATCATGAAACGAGCAGTTCATCACATGTTATTAGGTCTTTTTGTTGCAGCTATTTTAGTAAGCTGTAACAATGGGCCAACATTGCAAACCTATTTTGTAGATCACCAAGAGGCGCCTAATTTTATTTCGCAAGATTTACCGCTTTCCATGTTGAATATGGATACTTCTAATTTTACAGAAGCGCAGCTAGACGCTTTTAATTCTGTAAAACGATTGAATTTTTTAGCCTATAAAGCGAATGATAATAATGCCGATTCTATGAATATAGAAATGGTTACTGTAAAAGAAATATTGAAGCATAAACAATATAACGACTTAATAGAGTTTAGTGATAAAGGCAATAAAATTATTGTAAAATATATTGGTACTGATGAGGAAGCCGATGAGATTATCCTTTTCGGAAACTCGAAAAAACTAGGTTTTGGAATTGTACGTGTTTTAGGAGATAATATGAACCCTACTAAAATGGGCACCTTGATTGCATCTTTAAACCATGCGGATATAGATCTCAATCAGCTAAAAGATATTAAGAATTTTTTCAACTAAAATATTTAGTATAATTACCATTTAGTGGTAATATTAAAAAAGGGACACTTTTATTAAAGCGTCCCTTTTTTATGATATATATAGAATTTTCAACTCTTAAATCCCCGTATAATTACTTGGTGTAATTTGTTTTAATTCGGCTTTAATAGCATCCGAAACCTCTAAAGTATCAATAAAATTAGAAATAGACGCTTGGTTTATTTTTTCGTTAGTTCGGGTTAACCCTTTTAAAGCTTCATAAGGATTTGGGTAAGCCTCACGACGCAGTATAGTTTGGATAGCCTCGGCAACTACAGCCCAGTTATTTTCTAAATCTTGAGCAAATTTATCTTCGTTTAAAAGTAATTTGTCTAAACCTTTTACAGTCGATTTAAAAGCAATTAAAGTGTGCCCAAAAGGAACGCCTACATTACGTAAAACCGTACTATCTGTTAAATCACGTTGTAATCTTGAAACTGGTAATTTAGCCGAAAGATGTTCGAAAAGCGCATTTGCAATCCCTAAGTTTCCTTCAGAATTTTCAAAATCGATAGGGTTTACTTTATGTGGCATCGCTGAACTTCCTACTTCGCCAGCTTTAATTTTTTGTTTAAAATAATCGGTAGAAACATAAGTCCAGATATCGCGATCTAAATCTAAAATAATGGTGTTTATACGTTTTAAGTTATCAAATAAAGCGGCTACGTGATCGTAATGCTCAATTTGTGTGGTTGGAAACGAGTGATGTAAACCTAATTTTTCTTGAACAAATTGGTTTCCAAAAGCTTTCCAATCAATATTTGGATATGCTACGTGATGAGCATTAAAATTCCCTGTTGCTCCACCAAATTTAGCAGCACTTGGAATATCATTCAATAAGTTAAATTGTTCTTGTAAACGCACCACAAAAACTTCAATTTCTTTTCCTAAACGGGTTGGAGATGCTGGTTGTCCGTGGGTTCTTGCTAACATTGGGATCTCTGCCCAATCTTTAGATAATGTTTTAAGTTTTTCTAAAACCACAAAATATTCAGGAACATAAACATCGTTCATAGCTTCCTTAATACTTAAAGGAATAGCCGTGTTGTTTATATCTTGAGAAGTTAACCCAAAGTGGATAAACTCTTTGTATGCCGAAAGATTTAAAGCATCAAACTTTTCTTTTATAAAATACTCAACCGCTTTAACATCGTGGTTGGTAACACTTTCAATTTTTTTGATAGCCAAAGCATCTTCCGAAGAAAAATTCTTATAAATACCTCTTAAATCTTCAAAAACACCGTTATCAACAGATTCTAATTGAGGTAAAGGAATTTCGCAAAGGGCTATAAAATATTCAATTTCAACTAAAACACGATATTTTATTAAAGCTTCTTCCGAAAAATAAGGCGCTAATTCGTTTACTTTACTTCTATAACGACCATCGATTGGCGATATGGCGTTTAATGCAGATAATGACATAGTTTATTTGATTTTTTTGAAGCTGTAAATATAGTTGTTTTACACGGAAATTTGAACACCGAAGCTCGAAGTTTTAAAGCTTTTAAATTATTTTCTATTTAGCTTTTTCAAAATTTGTCGCGCACGTGCTTTAAATGCCGCACTTTGAATATTAAAATCGCGTTCTAAAATGGTTTTTAATTCGGGATGTACCCAATCAAAATCCTTTCCGAATAAAAAAAGGGTGACCATGCTATAGGCTTTCGCTGCCACTTTTTCATCGTTAATCATATAATCGAAACAGGTTTCAATAATACGGTTTTGATGCGTTTTGGTTAGTGCCATTTTTATGGCGTTATCGTCTTTTGCATAGTAATGTTTTGCTAAAAGTTCACAAATTTTGGCTGCAGGGCGAACAGCCGAATCCAAATGAATTTTGTGCATGTTTTCTGTAAAAGTATCTAAATATGGAATTATAGTTTCCATGTTTTCACTACAAGTAAATTCTAAAACCCAAGCGGCTCGCGGTGATATTTTATCGTCCACCAAAAAAAGAATGTCTAATAATTTTGGGATTAACTCGGGGTTGTTAATCATCATATTCGCATAAAACAACCGCTTTTCTCTGGAGTGGTTGGCGTAATTTAATTCCTTATACAGTTGCTCAATAGTCAAATGGATTGTGTATTTTTATGGTTTAAATTTAAATAAAAAGAAGATGTTAAAAAAAGTATTATTGGTATTATTGATAGCATTTGTCGTTGGTCAGTTTTTTGGGACAGAAAAGAATGAAGGCGATTTAACTTCGGTTAATGCGTTTTTGGCTGAAACTAATCCGCCAGAAGAGGTTAGACTTATTTTAGAAGAAACTTGTTACGATTGCCATAGTGATGCAACTCGCTATCCTTGGTATAACAATATTACACCCGTAAATTTTTGGTTAGCTAACCATGTTAATGAAGGCAAAGAAGAATTAAATTTTTCAAACTGGGTGGGGAATTCCGTAAAACGAAAAGACCATAAGTTTGAAGAAATTATTGAAATGGTTGAGGATAAAGAGATGCCTTTAGAATCTTACACCATAACGCATAAAGAAGCTAAACTTAGCGATGCACAAATTGAAGCAGTTGTTGGTTGGGCTAAATTGGTACGTATAAAATATAGTATGGAGGCGAAGCCGGAGTAAATTAGTCGCAGTCACAGTCACAGTCACAGTCACAGTCACAGTCACAGTCACAGTCGCAGTCACAGTCACAGTCACAGTCACAGTCACAGTCACAGTCGCAGTCACAGTCACAGTCGCAGTCACAGTCGCAGTCACAGTCACAGTCGCAGTAGCATTCAAAAAGGAGAGCAGTCATTACGTTTTAATATTATATAATTTAAGTGAATAAAAAAGTGCTAATTATCGGTTTTGTTTGGCCAGAGCCTAGAAGTTCTGCGGCAGGAAGCCGGATGATGCAATTGATTGAAACGTTTCAAACTCAAAATTACGAGATTACTTTTGCGAGCCCCTGTGCCAAAACAGATCATGCCTTTAATTTGAAAAGTATTGATGTTGCACAAGAAAACATTGAACTTAATAATTCTAGTTTTGACGATTTTGTAAAAGCTTTAAATCCCGAGATTGTACTTTTCGATCGGTTTATGATGGAAGAACAGTTTGGGTGGCGGGTTACTGAAAATTGCCCAAATGCTATTAAAATTTTAGATACCGAAGATTTACACAGTTTACGAAAAGGCAGGCAACAAGCCTTTAAAGATGGCGCAGATTTCGATAAAAACTATTTATTTAATGATACGGCAAAACGAGAAATAGCCAGTATACTTCGATGCGATTTAACTTTAATTATTTCGCAAGCGGAAATGGATATTCTAAAAAATGATTTTAAAGTAGATGATGCTTTACTGCTTTATCTGCCTTTTATGTTAGATGACATTTCTAAAGAAACCATTGAAAAACTTCCAAATTTTGAAGATAGAACGCATTTTATAACGATTGGAAATTTTTTACATGAACCTAATTATAATGCCGTTTTATATTTAAAAGAAACCATTTGGCCCTTAATCCGAAAGCAACTTCCAAAGGCAGAATTACATATTTACGGGGCTTATACTTCGCAAAAAGTGAATCAATTGCACAACGAAAAGCAAGGCTTTTTTATTAAAGGTTTTGCCAAAGATGTTAATAGCGTGATGCAACAAGCTAGAGTTTGTTTAGCACCAATTCGGTTTGGAGCAGGCTTAAAAGGTAAATTAATTGATGCCATGCAAAATGGTACACCTATGGTAACATCTACTGTTGGTGCCGAAGGGATGTTTGGGGATTATGAACCTAACGGATTTATTGAAGATGATGCCAGCTGTTTTGCAAACAAAGCCGTTCAGCTTTATAAAAATGAATGGTTTTGGACCGAAAAACAGCAATACGGATTTGCTGTAATTAACAATCGATTCAACTCTGGGAAACATCAAAAAGTGTTTTTATCCCGAATTAAATCGATTGTTGAAAATTTATTTATGCATCGTCAAAATAATTTTATGGGGCAAATGCTGCAACATCATAGCATGCAAAGCACCAAATTTATGAGCCGATGGATAGAAGAGAAAAATAAAGCCTAAGCTTCTACTTCACTTTTCTTAATTTTTCTGTAAGTAAAGGAATTAAAAATGTTTCGTTTACCAAAACGTGTTTGTTTATCCGATTGTGAAAATTTGATATACAAGGCTTTGTTTACACCAAAAAACTCATAAGTATTTCCGTCTAAAAAGGTAACCTCTAAAAGCAACCCTTTATGTTGCCAATCCATTATAGGTGTCGCAATAGTGGCATTGAATTCGTCTAAATTAGCAGCCTTTGTTTCTGGAGCAATGCTCACTAAAAAATGATACCCATCAATAATTTGGCGACTTTTTAATTCAGCTTCAACAGCTTTTTCGTCTCCAGCCTGAAATTTATCAGGGTGCCATTCTTTAACTAAGTTTCGGTAAGAAGATTTAAGAGATTTTAAGCTCATATCTTGTTCTGCACCAAATAATTTCTTGTATTCATTAATACGTTTCATAAAAAGCAATTCTAAATTTTGCGCGAAGATAGTCTTTTTAAAACGGTTATAGTTTTGTAAATTAACTATTTCTACTTTAAATGGTTGCAGTCATGAATAATACTGTATATGTTATTCTAAAATTAATTTTTATGTAATAGTTTAATTACTTTAGAAATTCCAACAGTTGCCGGTTCGGCTATTACTGTGACGTTTTTATTACTTTCCATGTTTGGTTTTGGATCTATAAAATAAACAGCTGTCTGTTGTGGTACATAATGTATTAAACTCGCAGCCGGATACACTTGCATCGATGTACCAATAATGATTAAAATATCGGCAGTTTCACAAATTTGAATGGCTTTGTCTAGCATGGGGACATCTTCTCCAAACCATACAATATGCGGTCGTATTTGATAGCCTTTATCGCATAAATCCCCAATTTTAATGTCAGTCGTACACGGTTTTATATCCGTTTTATCAAAAGAACTTCGGGATTTTAAAAGCTCGCCGTGTAAATGCGTGATGTTTGTACTGCCGGCCCGCTCGTGTAAATCGTCGACATTTTGAGTAATGATACTCACTTTAAATTCCTTTTCAAGCTCAGCTAAATCCAAATGTGCTTTATTAGGTTTAACCGTGTTAAGTTCTGTACGGCGTTGGTTGTAAAAATCCAAAACCAATTTGGGGTTAGCAGCAAACCCCTCGGGTGTGGCTACTTCCATCACATTATGACCTTCCCATAAACCATCGGCATCGCGAAAGGTTTTTATACCACTTTCGGCACTTATGCCAGCTCCTGTTAATACAACTATATGTTTCATACTGTTAAAAATAAATATTTAAAATGAATTTGAATGCTTTAAATTTTAGTAAAATCAATAGGTTTTTATAGGAAATTATTCAGAACTGATAAATCTAAAAAACTTTTATATTTTTGGCCTATGATTGACATGAAACTCTTAGAGCATTTGGAAACCTTCCTAACGCCATCACGAAAGGAAAAATTCGATAAAGTTTTAGCACAGCGTACCAAACATTTTACGGTGGCCACCGAAGATGTGTACCAACTGCACAATACAAGTGCGGTTATGCGTACTTGTGATGTTTTTGGAATTCAAGAACTTAATATTGTGGAAGAACAAAACAGTAAAGATATTGATCGGGAAATTGCCATGGGTGCTCAGAAATGGGTAGATTTAAATCGTTACAATCACGTTAAAGACTGCCTCGTCGATTTAAAAGCCCAAGGGTATCAAATTGTAGCCACTACACCACATGCTAATGACTGCGATATTAAGGATTTTGATGTGACTAAAAAGTCGTGTTTTTTCTTCGGAAGAGAAACGGAAGGGTTATCGCAAACCGTTTTAGATGAAGCCGATTGTTTTTTAAAAATCCCTATGGTTGGATTTACCGAGAGTTTAAATATTTCAGTTTCGGCGGCTATTATTTTGCAACAAGCCACGTCTAAATTAAGACAAACCGATTTGGAATGGCATTTAACTGAAGATGAAATTCTTGAAAAACGGTTAGATTGGTGTAAGAAAACTATAAAAAGTTACGAAAAAATTATAGCACGTTTTTATGAAACGGTTTAAATTTTACAATGGCGACTTAAAAACCCATTTTTCACTATTTTATTCTAACGGTATCGGGAACTAATTTTGTATAATCGCCATTATTTCTAATCACATCACGCACAATAGATGAGGATATGTACGATGTTTTTGCAGCCGTTAAAAGAAAAACGGTTTCAATAGAAGCTAGCTCGCGGTTGGTATGGGCAATCGCTTTTTCAAACTCAAAATCAGCTGGATTTCTTAAACCACGTAATATAAACTCCACACCTATTTCTTGACAAAAATGCACGGTTAATCCTTCGTAGGTTACTACTTTCACTTTAGGTTCGTCGGCAAATGTTTTTTCAATAAAAGCTTTACGTTCTTCAAGGGAGAACATATATTTTTTATCGGCATTAATACCAATGGCAACTATAATTTCATCAAAAAGGGTGACACCACGTTTTATAATATCGTAATGTCCTAAAGTTATCGGATCGAATGACCCTGGAAATAATGCTTTTCTCATAATGTTTTGTCTTCCCAATTAAAGGACATATTTATGCGTTAGTAAAGATACAATTCTAAAGTTTGATTGAGAATTAAGTATCGAGAATTAAGAGTCAAGAATCAAGAAAAAAGACTTGAGATTCTAGACTTGAGTATTAAGTATCGGGTATTAATGATTAAGTGTTTTATTTTAAGGCTTCTTCAATGGCGCTATCAAATAAGTCGCTTAAACTAATTCCTGCGGCTGCGGCTTGCTGTGGTAAAATGCTTTCTCGAGTTAGCCCCGGAATGGTATTCATTTCTAATAAATGGGGTTCGCCATCTTTAAAAATATACTCGCTTCGGCTAAAACCTGTCATTTTTAAAACCTCATAAACCTTTTTTGCAACGGTGTTTACTTTGTTTTCTTGCTCTTTTGTAAGTCTTGCTGGTGTTATTTCTTGCGATTTTCCTAAATATTTAGCTTCATAATCGAAAAAATCATTTTCACTTACAATTTCGGTAATCGGTAATACTTTGGTTTCACCTTTATAAATAATAACGCCAACAGAAACTTCGGTCCCATCTAAAAAAGATTCAATAATAATTTCATCATCCTCTTTAAAAGCAGCATCAATGGCGGGTTGTAAATCGGCTTTCGTATGCGCTTTGGAAACACCAAAACTGCTTCCGGCTTTATTCGCTTTTACAAAACAAGGCAAGCCAACTTTGGCAATAATATCATCTTCATTTATTACATCGCCTTTGTTTACAAAATAAGATTCCGCAGTTTTAATACCATAAGGTTTTAGTACACTCAAACAATCGCGCTTATTAAAAGTAATACCGGCTTGATACATACCACAGCTGGTGTGCGGTATGTTTAGCAAATCGAAATATCCCTGCATAAAACCATCCTCTCCGGGCGAACCGTGTATGGCATTAAACACACAGTCGAAAGTGGTTTTTACACCATTTACCGTTACCGAAAAATCGTTTTTATCAATAGGGAATTCGGTGTCATTGACATCCACATAAACCCATTTATCTTTAAATATATGAATGCGATATGGGTTGTATTTTGTGCTATCTAGGCATTCAAAAACGACATTTCCGCTGGTTAAGGAAATTTTATATTCGCTAGAGTAGCCTCCCATAATAATGGCGATATTCTTTTTCATTGGTGTGTGTTTATATATTCCGCGCAAGCGAAAAAATCTTTATTCAGTCTAAAATCAAAAATAAAACGTAACTATAATTAGTTAATATTCGCAAAGCTAAAATATCATATAAATTACAAAAGAAAAAACAGTTCTGTTTTTATATCTTTGCCTAATTATAAAAATTATACATGAGCATTTTTAAATTCCTTGTTAGTAAATCGTTTGTTAAGCAATTAGTGCTAGCTATTGTGGCTATTGCAGTACTTTGTTTCATTATGTTGAAATGGTTAAATGTCTCCACAAATCACGGTAATTTTGAAACGGTTCCAGAATTAACTGGAAAATCTATTCATGTGGCCGAAATAGAATTAAGCGAAAATAATTTGAAGATGGAAATACAAGATTCGGCAAATTATAATCCTAATTACCCTAAGTTTTCGGTAATAGAACAAGAGCCTGTTTCTGGAACACAAGTTAAGAAAAACAGAAAAATATATTTAACATTAAACCCATCTGGTTACCGAAAAATTGTGGTCCCCGATTTAAAAGAACGTACCTTTCGCCAAGCCAAACCAACTTTAGAAGCCTTAGGGTTTAAAGTGGGAAAGCTATCTTATGAAGATAATATTGCCGAAGATATGGTACTGCGTATGACGTACAAAGGCAAAACACTACAACCCAACGATAAATTAGCGAAAACTTCTGTTATAGATTTAGTTTTAGGAAACGGTAACAGACCTTAATTATGGACGCATATACCCCACAATTGCCCGACGAAGACAACCTTTACGAACACCATTCATTTACAGTAGATAAAGGGCAAACACCGCTTAGAATTGATAAGTATTTAATGAATTTTGTTGAAAATGCCACCCGAAATAAAATTCAAGCAGCAGCCAAAAATGGTAGCATTTATGTTAATGATGTCCCTGTAAAATCGAATTATAAAGTAAAACCTTTCGATGCTATTCGTGTGCGTTTTGCACACCCACCATTCGAGAATTTATTGGTTGGTGAGGATATTGATATCGATGTGGTTTATGAGGACGATGATTTATTAGTTGTAAATAAAGCAGCAGGCATGGTTGTGCATCCAGGACACGGCAATTACTCCGGCACTTTAATAAATGCCCTAATTCACCGTTTCGATAATTTACCAAATAACTCCAGCGAGCGCCCCGGATTGGTGCACCGTATCGATAAAGACACCAGCGGTCTTTTGGTAGTCGCGAAAACCGAGGAAGCTATGGCGCATTTATCCAATCAGTTTGCCAATAAAACCAGCGAGCGCGAGTATGTGGCCATTGTTTGGGGAAATGTAAAAGAAGACGAAGGTACCATTGAAGGCAACATTGGCCGACACCCCAAAAACCGATTGCAAAATACCGTGTTTTTCGATGACGAAGCCGATAAAGGCAAGCCAGCCGTAACACATTACAGTGTTTTAGAACGTTTAGGTTATGTTACTTTGGTATCTTGCAAACTCGAAACCGGACGTACACACCAAATTCGTGTGCACATGAAACATATTGGGCACACCCTGTTTAACGACGAGCGTTACGGTGGTGAAAAAGTACTAAAAGGCACCACGTTTACCAAGTACAAGCAATTTGTAGACAACTGCTTTAAGGTATTACCAAGGCAAGCCCTGCATGCAAAAACACTCGGCTTTGTACACCCAACCACCGGAGAATTTATGCGTTTTGATAGCGACATTCCAGACGATATGCAACAATGTATCGAAAAATGGAAAACTTATTCTAAACATCAAGAATTAGAATAATAACGTTTTGGGCGTTACCCGAAAAGGGTCGGGCTTTACGCTATATCTTTTTGCGTAATATTTAACTTTTATTAAAGTTTAAGCCTAAAAGTGCACCCCGTTTTTTATTAAGATTATTAGTGCTTTTTTTATGCAAAAAGGATGCCGCTGCAATCCCTAACGCGGGTGCTTGCTGGAGAAGTGAAATTTGGCTTTTGCTAACGTTACCTGTTTTTGTTATTTCAACCAAAGGGAGAAATTACATGAAGAGCGGCGGTTTTGCTGTTTGGAATTATGGGATTTCTCCTAGTATCGAAATGAAATATATAAGGATTAGTTATCCTTAAACTTGAAGAATAATTTTTTTTGCATAGCATTATGTACACTCGTTGCAAACAATCGCTAGCGGGGAGGTTTAGTGATTTTTACTTGTTTTTTACCACAATACTTTGTTGGCTGCAGGCTTTTATTCTCTTTTTAAATTTTCGTATTTCAATTACTAACTTGATTTAAGTATGATTTATATTCCACAATAATGATTATTCCAATTATTATTAATTCAAGTATGAAATATATCCATCCTAGTTCAGTAAGTTTTTCAGAATACTTTATTATCAATCCAAGGGAAATTAACGAATAGATACTATTACTAATTATTAATATTTTTAAAAAAGGTTTCCAATTTGACTTAATAAACCTGTTACAACTCATTGAGAAAATAAACAAGCTAAAGCCTATTCCAGATAATAGATATAATGTCTTTTTAGGCATTCCGAAATGCGGTTCCAATTGTGCTAAAATTCCGAATAATGAAATCGCAGTTATTAAAGCTCCGAAAGCATCAATCAGAAAAATTCGTTTTGGATTAATTTTAAGTTCATTCAGAAAGTTTTGTTTCCAATTTGACATATTCAATATTTGTTATTACATCCTGTTTTTTAGCTTGCTGGTAACGTAACGTGTTTGTGAATGATTAGTTGCGTGGTTAAGCTCTAAAGTTGGCAAATAAAAACCAAATAGAAAAAAAACGAAAATATTTTTAATTTAAGCAGTTGATTATAAGTTAATTACGTTCATTTTTTAGGCGTGGTTTTTTTATTCGCTTATTCTATTAATTTTAAATCTATTCTCTCGTTTAGAATTCTGATTATTTCAATTCTATCATTTGACATTTGCCGATAAAATATTATGTGATTTCCAAATTTTGCGCGAGTAAGTTTTTGTTTATTCCGTAATATTCTTTTCCAATATCGGGATTATTTCCTATTCCATTACAAGCCATTTTAATTGTTGCCAAAGGAAAGCGCAAAAAAACAGTCTTAATAGCTGTGTGTAATAAGTTGCTAAAACAGGCTTTTGCAATAGCAAAATCAGGATTGATATATGGTGATATTTATAAAAGTACTTTAGCGAAAAATTAATAGATTTTTACTTGTTTTTTACCACAGTACTTTGTTGTTCTTAGTGCTTTTTCAATATTTCAATCAATTTTGTATTCACATAACACTTTCTCTTCCAATCTTTTGAGAGGTTAGTATTCCAATTTCTTCCATTTTTTTTAAATATCGAGAAGCGGCCTTTCTTTCTACGTTTAATTTTTCTACAACAAATTCTATTTTAGAATAAGGTTGTTCAAAGAGTAATTCAATTAATTCTTTTCTGTAAATTTTAGGTTCCTTTTCTTGTGCATATATTATAGTTTTATCCAATAATACTTTAATTGAATTTATTTTCTCAAT
>NZ_ML701731.1:162719-166600 GCF_008033385.1 Algibacter pacificus
TTGTATAAGCTTTGTTGCGTTGTTTAAGCAGTGAATTTACTAAATAAAACACGAACGGCGAAATTCCGAAGGAATTTCCTAAGTGAGCCAAAACTAGCAATAAAGTTTATACGGTGTTGTGCGTTCGTATTTTATTTTCGTTTATAATATTTGTCAAATTCTTTCATAATATTTGGACTATAAAATTTTTTTGGTGTTCCTGTTTTCATTCTGAAATCCATATATCTTTTTCCACAAAGTTTTTCGTCTTTTTCAATTTCCCTCATAATTTTTCGGAATTCATTACCGAATTTTATGTCTTGATAAGTTGCTTTTAGCTTAGGAACAAGTTCACCTTTAAAAGACCATTGATATTTCGCTGCAAATTGTTCTTCGGCAGACACTTTGACTGTAATTGCATTCGGGTCGTTATTATCGTAACGAACTGCCATACTTTCAATTGATTTTGAGCGAACAAATTTTGTTTCTAAAACTAAACTGATATTATGCTTTTGTTTTAATTCAGAAGGAAAGTCAGTTTCTTTTTTTTCAATATATTTTAATAAGTTTTTATGTTGGTCATCTTCATTTGCTATCGAAAAACTTTCCATTTCATATGAGTGGAAAAATGAAATAGGCATTAAATAAAAATTGTATTGAGTTAAGTCATATGAAAACCAATCGTTAGCAGATTGAACATAACTTTTCAAACTTGCAGTTCCGATTTCCAAAACCTTTTTTTCAAATAATTTACTTTCATTAAAAAAGTGAATTGCATTATCCCTAATCTCAACTAATAATTCAATATTCTCCGATAACCTTGTTTCTAATTTAAGTTTCTTAATTGCAGTGAAAATATCAATTGTCATATAATTTCCTGAACGGTTAACTTTATATTTTGGACGCTTGAATGGTTCTCCATTTTTTTTCTTTGCAGAAGTATCAATGGATTGAATCGATTTTAAGTCATTTTTATTATCGTAAACAATCTTTGCTTTTAAAAGAGTTTCCCAAGCATTAACCATTAAAATAGAAAAACTTTCTTCACGATATTTAAAGTCAGGTTTATTATAAATTTCTATCGCAGAAATAGCTGCATTTACTGATTTTTCAAGTAAGTATGAATATTTTGATTTTCTTGCCATTCTCGGTTTTCACGGATTTTGGTTATATGACGCACAACGGTTTGCATATGGCTTGTGGCGGTTTAGAAGCACTTTTCTGTCCACCGAAACCAAAGCTGGCTACGTAGAGAAAACCTTGCTGGTAGCCGTTCACCCGCCATAAGCTATATGCGTTGTTGTGCTGCGTTTTTTATTTTCTTTTTCTCCAAATTATATATTCTACCTTACATTTTTGAAGTTGCTCTTCAGTCAATTCAAGCTCATCAAGATTTTCCAACATTTCTTCGGTCATTGTAAAGTCACTTATCAATTCGTAATAAATGTTTGAACTATCAGTGTACAAGTATGTGTGTTGGTGGTAATTTGTTGAATTTTTAAAATCGTTGTTTCGCTTTTCCCTGACTTCTTGATATGTGTCTCCCACTCGAACTCCGTATTGGTCAATTGCACTTGAACTTACTATTCTGATTTCATCAAGTTTGAATTTATTATCAGGGTCAAAATTCAAATAAGCAATAGGATTATCATCGTCCTTCAAAATGTCGATATAAGTAAAATCAGGTCCTTCTTGTTGGCCAATATTCGCTTCTACCAAATAAGGTTCGTAATAGTTTTTCAAAGGCATCAACATATTCTTTTCAGGGAAAGGAATTGAAAATGTGTCAAGCGAATTTTCAGAGATTACGATTTCACGATAATCTTTTGTTTGTCCAACTGTTTTTGTTTCAATTTGAGATTCTTCTGTCGGTTTTTTGTCAACCACTTTCTTGTCTTGACTGTTTGTTGAGCAACTTATTAGGCCAATCAGTAATATGTAGAATAGGATTTGTTTCATGTCTTTTTTAATGCAGCACAACGTTTAGGCTAAGGTTAGTACGGGATTAAATTAACATTTAATTTCGGATTAAGCGATTAGCCAAAACTTTTTATTTTGTTTTATCTTTTTCTGTTCTAAAGCCAAATCAAAAGATTTGGCGGACTTTATAAAAATACACTAAACTTTGGATTAAACACCAAAACCCGTATTAATTTTAGCCATTGTTACCTACAGTTTTTATGTCGAAGCATCTACCCAAGTAATTAACGTCCATTTTCCATTTATTTTTTCGAAAATATATTCTGATGAAATTCCATTCTCAATACCACGAAATTCTACAGTTCCTTTATTATCATTAATTTCAATAAATCTTTCATACTCAGGATTAGAAGTTCCGTCTTCAATTAAATGCAATTTATGGTAATCTTTAAGGTTTATTTCCTCTTTCGAATATTCATAGTTCTTTTCAGAATCAGCAAATTCAACTGTCATAGGAAACTTTACTCGGCTTATTTGAAATAAAGAATCTTTATTAAAAAGTTTAAGAAAATCTTTAAAGTTATTGTCAATGTTTGCAATTTGGTTACGCTTAAACTTAACTAATTCAGGTTTAATAATTATCGATTCTTTTTTTCGCGGAAATTTCCCGTGTTCAAAAGTTAGTTCAACACTATTTTCTTTCTTTTCGAGTGTTTTTATTACAACGTCATAAAAGTCCGAAATTACGAACGTTTTATTTTCGTAACCTAATTCAGTCGGTTGGATTAAAATGTGAATATCAGTTTTAGAATTTTCTGTTTCCAGAGGTAAGCTTTGTCCATTATAAAAAGTCATTACTCTCACAAAAAAGTCATTTCCATATTCAGATTTTATTTGGTCAAAATCACGAAGGACTGATTCAAATTCTGATTCAGAGGTTTGAGTGATTTCAGATGTATGTTTATAAACGAAAAAATTGTCTGAAATATCTAAAGTGTCTTTAAAATCCTTTTTGTCAATTAGCTTACGTTCTCCGCTTTTTAATTTTTCCGCAACATTTATTTCAGAGTCCGAAGTTTCCACGAAGCGATAATAATCTGAAGTTTGAGTATTTTCAGATAAACTTTTATCTTTTTTTAAATTATCAATCTGCTTTTGTAATTCTGAAATTTGTTTTTCTTTTTCCGTTAATTTTTTGGTCAATTTTTCCAATTCCGATTGAGTTTGTTTTGAATTACAACTTGCAATTAAAATCAATGTTAAAATTAGTAATGGAATTTTTTTCATAATTGTAGGTAACGTTGTTGTATATGGTTTGTTGCGTGTTTTAAGTAACTAATTTAGTAAATAATTACCGACCAAGAAAGTCCGCGAGGACTTTCGTAAGTAGGTGAGAAGCCAGCAATAAATTATATACGGTGTTGTACTTAGTGCTTTTTCAATATTTCAATCAATTTTGTATTCACATAAACACTTTCTCTTCCAATCTTTTGAGAGGTTAGTATTCCAATTTCTTCCATTTTTTTTAAATATCGTGAAGCGGCCTTTCTTTCTACGTTTAATTTTTCTACAACAAATTCTATTTTAGAATAAGGTTGTTCAAAGAGTAGTTCAATTAATTCTTTTCTGTAAATTTTAGGTTCCTTTTCTTGTGCATATATTATAGTTTTATCCAATAATACTTTAATTGAATTTATTTTCTCAATGGTTCTGTTTGATGTTACTTCAACAGCTTTTAGCATATAAATGATATATTCAGACCATTCATCTTTATTGTTAACTGTATTTAGTAAACGGTAATAATCTGCTTTATTTTCGTTGATATATGAACTTAAATACAAAATAGGAATATCTAAAAGGTCGTTTATAATTAGGTATAAAATATTTAGTATTCTTCCTGCTCTTCCATTTCCGTCATAAAAAGGATGAATACTTTCAAACTGATAGTGTAATATGGCTAAATTAATTAGTGGATTTAAATC
>NZ_VOGY01000012.1 GCF_008033385.1 Algibacter pacificus
GATGAATTAGGAAATAGTACCGAAATTGAAGGCCATATAGAAATTTTAGATTATATCAGTTTAAGCGATATATCTATAGATTCAACCGTTGCACGAGGTAAGGATTTTCATGCCGAGTTTATGATAGATGCCGTTAAAGGAATTCATAACATTACGGTAGATATGCATGCACATGATATTACTGTAGGCCAAGGCGAGGAAGAATTAGATTTAGAACTTGAATTTTTAGAGGGGTACCACGAGAAAACTTCAGTAGAATTTCATCAACATATTGATATTCCGGCTACAGCTCCTGCTGGTGAATACCATGTTACTTTTACCGTAGAAGATGAAGATGGAAACACCAAAGCATACGAAACTCATATAGATGTTACAGCCTAAACATGAATAATAATTCCGCATGGTACAAAATCTACCATGCGGTTTTAAAACCCTAGACTATGAAGTACATATTAAAATATATATTTATTGTATCCATTATACTTTTAACTACAGCCTGTTCCAGTGATGATAGTGTTGAAAAAGATAAAGAAAAACCAACCATTAACGTTAATTATGTGTCTGGTTTTCCGCAAGGTTGCGCTTCTCTAGCTAAAGGAGAAACCTACAATTTTAGAGCTATGGTAACCGATAATAGTGCATTGGCTGCTTATAGTATCGATATTCATCATAATTTTGATCATCATACCCATGACGATCAAATAACAGAATGCCAATTAAGTGCTACAAAAACACCAGTTAAACCATTTATTTTTATAGAAAATTATACTATAGAAGCAGGCTTAACCCGTTATGAAATTAATATACCTATAACCATTCCTAATAATATAGATGCCGGCGATTATCACTGTTCCTATTCGGTAACCGATGAAACAGGATGGCAAAGTAGAACATCTGTAGATATAAAAATTGTAGAATAATAAAAATACAAACCGAACGATATAAATTTCTTTTAGTTACAATAAATTCTCATAATTATCAGAAATATTTTTTACAGCATTTTAGGTAATCCATTTTAAGGACATTGTACGTCATAAAAATTTAATAAAAACAAAAAATATAGTTAACATAGTTTTTATATCCGATAGCAAAAATATAATTATTTTAGGCGCCTTAGTGGGCCAGTTTTATAAAACCATAATAGGTTTAGAAAACTTGCATAAAAAAAAATCATTTTAATTAAAAAACACCATGATATATAACCGTAGACAATTTATTAACTTTTTAGGAAAAGCGAGTTTAGGAACTGTTATGATGCCTCAATTTTTAATAAGTTGTGGCAATACAACAACGCCAACAAAAGCCTTTGGTTCAATATCTAAAGAAAGGCTTAGTTTATTAAAAAATCTAAATTTACAAGCCTTAGCCGCTTCTAATAAAGATGATTTATTATTAACTAACGGGTTAAATTATCATACCATTATTAAATGGGGGGATAAAATAAGTGATACTGAAAGCTTTGGTTTTAATAATGACTTTACCTGTTTTATTCCTTTTAATGATGATAACCCAAAAGATGGTTTATTATGGGTTAATCACGAATATATAGATCCTCTATTTGTTTCTGGTTTTGATGCTAATAAGCATGAAAACTCAACTGCTCATAGAACCATTGAACAAGTAGATAAAGAAATGTACAATGTAGGTGGAAGTATAGTCCGAATTAGAGAAGAAAATGGCGTTTGGAAAATGGTTAAAAATGATTCTCATAATAGACGTATTACCGCTAAGACCCCAATAAAATTAAATTGGGATTATCCAATAAAAGGACAAAGCACAGTAATTGGAACGCTTGCTAATTGTTCTGGAGGTATTACACCATGGAAAACGTTTCTTACTTGCGAAGAAAACTACGATAGCTTTTTTGGAGAAACAGTATATACTAAAGAAAACAATGCTAAACATGTGCCAAGCTACGCTTACGGTTGGGAACAATTTTACAATTATCCCCCAGAGCACTATGGGTGGGTGGTAGAGGTAAACCCCAAAAACGGCATGGCTCAAAAACATATTGCATTAGGTAGGTTTGCTCATGAATGTTGCACACTGTACGAGTTAGAAGACAAACGCGTAGTTGCGTATACAGGAGACGATAAAAATGACGAACACTTATACAAGTTTGTTTCATCTCAACCTGGTTCTTTAAAAGAAGGTACCCTTTATGTTGCCGATACGGTTAATGGAAAATGGCTTCCTTTAGATTGGCAAAATCAACCTATTTTACAGCAAAACTTTAAAGATCAAACAGAAGTTTTAATTAGAGCACGCGAAGCTGCAAAATTAATAGGTGCTACACAGTTAAATAGACCCGAAGACATAGAAATAGACCCAATAACTGGAAATATTTTTGTAACACTCACCAATAATAAACCTAAAGGAGATTTTCACGGTTCTATTTTAAAGATTGAAGAGCAAAACGGCGCCTTTGATGCACTAACTTTTAAAGCCGAAACCTATTTGGCAGGAGGTGATGAAAACGGATTTTCTTGCCCAGATAATTTAGCTTTTGATATGTCTGGAAACCTTTGGATAACTACCGATATGTCTGGTACGTCCATGAATAAAGCCGACAAACCTTATATGTCTTTTAAAAATAATAGCTTATTTGTAATTCCAAGATTAGGTGAAAATGCCGGAAAAGTTATTCGAGTAGCCTCGGCTCCTAAAGATGCAGAGCTTACCGGACCTTGGTTTTCTCCCGATGGCAAAACCTTGTTTTTAAGTGTACAACACCCCGGTGAACAAACCAAAGATTTAAATAATCCTACCAGTACTTGGCCTTTTGATACAGACAGAATCCCTAAATCTGCCGTAGTAGCAATTACAGGAGATATCATAGAGAAAATGAATATGTTAAATATTATTGAATCTAGATGATGAAACCATTCAAATAAGTTTACAACAGGTTAAACTAAAATGTTTAATGAGAATTCCTCTAGAAGTGAAGACACCCAATAAATAAAATAATATCGCAAACAATTCCTTATTGCGTCGATCTTATGGAGGACCCTTTTTTAGATTGT
Source organism: Algibacter pacificus (assembly GCF_008033385.1). GTDB lineage: Bacteria > Bacteroidota > Bacteroidia > Flavobacteriales > Flavobacteriaceae > Algibacter > Algibacter pacificus. The sequence goes on from NZ_VOGY01000012.1 coordinate 3,024, forward strand.
AATACCGAGGTTATAAAACCGTTCAGGCCAAAGCAAAAATAATCTATTTATAAAAAGCGATAGATAGCATGATGCTTTATTAGTAAACTAAAATTTCTCTGTTCCTTCAACTACAAAAACACCCCAATCTGCAATAGACTTTACTACAGGTATTAATGTTTTGCCTAAATTAGTTAACGAATATTCCACTTTTAAAGGCGGTTTACTTGTGTATACAGTTCTTTTAATAATGCCATCCGCTTCCAAAGTTTTTAATTGTAAACTTAACGTACGTTCGGTAACCATCGGCATTTCCTTTCTTAATTGGTTATACCGTAGTGGTCCTGTTATTAAATGATATAAAATTACTGTTTTCCATTTCCCACCAATTACGCCCATCGTTAAACTCGCGCAACATGGATATTCTTTACCCTTAAATTTATACATAGTACTATTTTTAATTTCGTAATTATACAAAAGTAATACACTATACTAAATTTTGCAACTATACTTTTTATAGTAAATTTAACATTTAGCCAAACACATTAAATTTAGTACGGTTACCAGTCTTTTTTTTATTAAAAATGATACTATCCTTTTTGACCGTTATTGTGAGTATAAAACACGATACATATTTTTGTTACTATAAAAAATATAGTATAATAAATTAATTATCAAATTTTAACTAATGAATACACCAAACATTGCAAAAGAAGATATTTTAAATGCATTTAATTACAGGCATGCTACTAAGGAATTTGATGCTTCAAAAACCTTAACAAACGAACAAATCAATTTTATTCTTAAAACAGCTCATTTATCACCAAGCTCTTTTGGTTTTGAACCTTGGCATTTTGTAGTTGTACAAGACAAAGCACTGCGCGAACTTTTAAAACCTGTAGCTTGGGGCGCTCCTCTAAAATTAGATACTGCGAGTCATTTTATTTTAGGATTAGCAATGAAAGCACCTATGGTAAAACATGATGCAGAATATATCGAACACATGATGAAAGAAGTAAAACAAATGCCAGAAGAGGTGGTAAGCATGTATTCTAAATTTTACAGAGAATTTCAAGAGCGCGATTTTAAACTAGATTCAGATAAAAAATTATTCGATTGGTCATCAAAACAAATCTATATCGCTTTAGGTAATATGATGACGGCCGCTGCATTAACAGGAATAGATTCTTGTCCAATTGAAGGCTTTCATATTGAAGAAACCGAAGCTTTATTAAGGGATAAGTTTAATGTTGATACTGATAAATATGGTATTGCATTCATGGCTGCATTTGGATACCGAAAAGCAGACCCAGAGCATCCTAAATCTAGAAGAGCTTTTGAAGAAATCGTGACCTGGAAATAACATGATTATAGCACTTAATATCTAAAACCCCTAAAAATGAAAACGATTATTTTAGTTGCACTCGCTGCTTTAATAAGTATTAATAGTGTTGGACAAGCGCCAACAACAGATTATAGAACTACTATAAATGAGGTGGTTACCTCACAAGACATAGACTGGGGTTGGTTAAACCCATTGCGAGGCGATAAAAGTCCAGCAGCAGGACAGCTTTGGGGCGATCGTACAAAAAACGAACCAGCAGGTTTTTTAGTAAAATTTAAAAAAGGGTTCTCTTCACCACCTCACATTCATAACATTACGTATCGTGGTGTGGTAATTAAAGGCTTATTACATAACGATGATGAAAAAGCCGAAAAACAATGGCTAACGCCAGGATCTTATTGGCAACAACCGGCAGGCGAAGCCCATGTTACTGCTGCAAATGCAGAAGATAATTTAGCTTTTTTAGATATTCAAGAGGGACCTTATTTGGTAAAACCAACTTCTAATGCGTTTGATAATGGCGAACAACCCGTAAATATAAATAAAACCAATTTGGTTTGGTTAAATGCGGCCGATATTAAATGGGTCGATAAAAAGAGTCATATTCAAACGGCATTTTTGTGGGGAAATCATGAAAAAAATCAACTTAGAGCCACCCTTTTAAAATTACCCGCAGGTTTTAACGGTTATATCAAAAATTTAAGTCCAAACTTTAGAGCCGTTATTATTTCTGGAGGTTTAACCCATCAGTTTTCTAAAAAAGAAGATAAAAATAAACTAACACCAGGTTCTTATTTTGGAGCTATAAAAAACGGAACATCAATAATTTCAACAACAAAAGAAACTTTGTTGTAGATCAGAAGTAATGGAAACTTTAAAGTTAAATCTTCTCAATAGAAAAGAATAATGACCCGCGTAAACCAAAAATATAAAATAAAGGAATACCGATAATTAATAGCAAGCAAATTTAAGAGCGATTCATTTTTGAATCGCTTTTTTTTGCCGTTTAAAAATTAAATACTTGATATTCAATAAACGCATCCGTATGTACCTGTAAATTAATACGCCAATGCCAACGCCCTAAAACCTTTAAAAAAAACTAACAAACCTATAAAAATTAAGCACTTACCTAAATGGATAAGACGCCTTATAATTTGGGGTTTTCGTACATTTACATCAATCCTTTAAAGCGTAACCTGTGTAGTAAACAAGTATAGCATAGAAAATATATCTAGGTTTTTATAATAATTATGCCGCTTTGTTTCTTTTCTTTTTCTTTGGCTTATTGATTGAAATACAGTGAAAACCACCGCCTTTTCTATTTAAGTCAACACAATCTAACAAGACTATTTTTTTTCCAGGAAAAATACTTTTAAACCTATTTTCTATTTCTAAATCTTTAGAAATAGCATCTTCGCTTTTAATCGAATGTCCATATCCCGGTACAATAACCTTATGTTTGGTAATAATAAAGTTTAAATAACTGTTAGACCAAACAAAGATTCGGTTTGTATCAAAAATTCTTTGATTTTCAAAAAGTAACGGTGCCATAGGAACTCTTATAATATTTAGCGGTTTTCCATCTTGATCTAAAGCTTTTTTAAGAATATTATAATTTTCTTCTAGTCGCTCATTGGCCATTTTTATAATAGGATGGTTATTTATTTCATTTTTATTTACCTGCGCCAACAACACCGTGTTTGGTGAAATAAATCTACAAAAACTATCGATATGATGTCCAGATCCAGCGCTGTATATATTACCATATATAGGTGTATTGGACATAACATCGTCTTGGGGAAGTCCGCTTTTTAGCCAAATAATTTTTTTTACATTTAATTTTCTTTTCAGTTCTTTAGCTATTTCAGCTTTACTAAGCTTTGGGTTTACATCGGCTTCATGTTTTTCAACCAGTATGGCCAACCCCTTGCCATTTAATTCTCTAGCACCACCAATACTAATAATTCGAGAAGCTCTTAACCGCTCTTTATATATAGATTGATATTCGTAAGGAAAAAAATTTTCTTCGTAATATTTAAAACTTAAAGTTTTGGTTTTGCCGCTGGCATTCATTAAAAACACGGGGCCAAAATCCCTAATCCATATATTCTCATTCGTTACAGCTTCTAGTTGAATATTACCCATCTGGACACCAACAGATTTAAGCACATTAAAAATACTATCTTTGGGTATCGTTTTAGGAACATAAACGGTTACATGATCATCTTCAGCTAAATTTTTAATAAAATTAACATAAGTTTTTGCGTAGTGATTGGACCAAACTACTAAGTGCGATTCTGTTTCATCAAAATCTGTAGCAGGTTGATAATCTTGATCATAAAATAAAAAATACCACGAAAAACTTGCTGCCATAACTAGGCATACTAGTACAATTCTTTTTGTTTTCATTTAAATAACTCCTACTAATATGAGCAAAACAAATTAAACGTATTTTTTTTTATGAAACTCATTTTATATCATAATTTTTATATGATATATTATAGCTAACTTGAGCTTTTTATTGAAAAAATTTATACTCAAAAGTTTCTTCTGCAATGTTAATGGAATACTTTTTATGCGACGGTGTAGGAGGGAAGCGTAATGTGTGTGGAATGTTAATATTAACGTAAATATCGTTTTTATTGAGTTAAATAAAGTAATTATTGTTATATTTATCTATATTTACAACGAAAAAATCGTAATAAAATGTTATTAAGATATAATATATCTAATTTTCTTTCTTTTAATAATTCTACAGAATTTAATCTTTTTACTGGAGATTTTAGAAGATTTGATAACCACGTACACAAATATAAGAACATCGATATTCTGAAATTGTCCGCAATTTATGGAGCAAATGCTTCTGGAAAATCAAATTTGGTAGATTCCTTAGACTATCTAAGAAGTTGTGTAATGGAAGGAAAAGCTATAAAGTTTGAAAGTTCTATTTTTAAAAGTAACAAAGGTAAGCCTTCAAGCTTTGAAATTGAGTTTTTAACTAATGAGAAAATATACATCTATGGAATAAAGGTATATAAAGGAGAAATTATCAATGAATATTTATTCAATTCAAACATTGGTAAAGAAGATAAATTAATATTTGATAGAACTGTATCGAAGAAAGGTGTAAGTAAAATTGATATTAATGAAAGCCTTGTAAAAACTCAAAAAAGTAAAATTTTAAAAGAACATTATGAAAAGAAAGTGAAATCTGAAGAACTTTTTTTATCAGAAATTAGCGAAATTGAATTAGGTAAATTATCTGTTGAAGCAGAAATCGTAACAGATTGGATTTTAAGCATGCAAATAATTTTCCCAGATTCTAAACCAAAATACCTATTAACGGAACTTATGGATAAGAATTTTTTTATGGATTTCACTAAAGATATGTTGTGTAATTTTGATACTGGAATAAAAGATTTACATATTAAATCCTTTGATTTGAAGAAGTATTTTGGAGAAGATGATAAGGATTTTACAGATGAAATAATTAGTGAATTAGAAAAAAACCTAGATTCTAATGTTCATTTAGGAGTGGATATGATTGCTACTTTAGAAAACAAAAAGGCAATATTAAAAAAACTATATATTGAACATACTGGTTTCGGGGTTGATAATTTATTTTCTTTAAGTGAAGAATCCGATGGTACTAAAAGGCTAATAGAGTTTATGTCAATGCTCTATAGTCTTATTGTTTCTGATGAATCCCCAAGCGTTTTTGTAATAGATGAAATAGGGCGTAGCATACACCCAAGTCTATTAAAAGGCTTTTTAACTAAATTATCAAGTGAAAAGGATATTAAAGGCCAATTAATTTTTACAACTCACGAATCAAATTTATTAGATTTAAATATGCTGAGACCAGATGAAATTTGGTTTGCAGAAAAAAATAAGAAAACAGGTAATACAGAATTTAAAACTTTAGCTGAATTTAAGAAAATCCGAACTGATTTAGATATTAGAAAAGGTTACCTTAATAGGAGGTTTGGAGGTATTCCAATGCTTGCAAATTTTGAAGATTTAAACTGGACTGAGTATGCCTCCAATTAAAAAATCAAATAGAAGTAACTTTGCTTTGGCAAAAGCGAAAGTTGTTACTATAGTTTCTTGAAAAAATTTATTCTCAAAAGTTTCTTCTGCAATGTTAATGGAACACTTTTTATGCGACGACGTAGGAGGAAAGCATAATGTGTGTGGAATGACATCCATAGGATAATTTTAAGGATTTATTTTAACTTTATATATTTGTTTAAAAAAATAATAAAATTATTAACCAAAAATCCATAGCTGTACTGCCATTCGTCAATATGAGTAGTAATATTGAAAACGAATACTTCTGTGATGGATTAACAGAAGAAATAATAAATGCATTAGCAAAAATCAAACAACTTTCTGTTACTTCTCGTACATCTTCATTTTACTTTAAAAACAAAACAGTAACTGCTCAAGAAATAAGAGAAAAATTGAATGTGGCTACCTTTATAGAAGGTAGCGTAAGAACTTCCAAGAAGAAAATGCGTATTACAGTGCAAATGATTGATACTGTAGATGATTTTCATTTCTGGTCCGAAACATTTGATAGGATCCCAGAAAACATTTTTGAAATTCAAGATGAAATTAGTCTGTTTATTGCTGAAAAACTACGTGAACACATTGGTCATCTTGAAATAGAAGATAAATTAGTAGCACCTATTGATGTTCCAGTAGCTATTTACAGAGAATACCTGAAAGGTAGGTATTACATCATGAAGTTAGATTATAAAAACTCTACAAAGGGTATCGACATCTTAAAAGAAGTCATACATAAATCACCCAACTTTGCAAGTCCCTATCTAGATATTAACCTTGCCTATATGAATATGGGAACTATGGGGCTTTTACCCGCATTTGAGGCTTACCAGAAAGCACAACCATATTTATCAAAGGCGATAGAGTTAGACCCAAAATCATCAAGATCTCAATTGAATTTAGCTTGGATAGAATGCTGGCAAAACTGGAACCTTGAGAAAGCTTACGAACATGCCCATAAGGCTTTGGAGATGCAACAAGCAGATGATATTTATTTGACCATTTCTAATTTTTTAACAGTGGAAGGAAAATTAGATGCAGCACATAATTATCTAGATAAAGCGTTGCAGTTAGACCCTTATGCCGCTATCAACCATCATTATAAAGGATTTTTATATTACCTAAAAGAAGAGTATACTATTGCCATACCGTATTTAAAGAAGGCGTTGGATCTAGACCCAAGGTTGCCCTTTCCACCAATTTACATTGGAATAAGTTTATTAATGTCTGGCAAGCCAAATGACGCTTTAACATATTTCAATTCACTAAAGGGTATTTCTGTAAAAGACCTTAGCAAATTGGGTGGTAAAACTATGTGTTATGCTTACCTAAATGAAACAGAAAAGTGCAATGAAGGATTAAAGGAATTAGAATCCTATTTATCAACAGAACTTGTAGATAAGGCATTTACATTTATGATATTAGTTAATGCCTTATTAGGTAATAATGAAAATGTAATTGATTTAGTAGAGCAAGCATTTAATAACCGTTTACCATTAGTTTTGTTATTGAATCCATCACCAATTCTGAAGCCTGTAAAACATCACAAAAGGTTTAAAGCCATCATGCTTAAAGCCATTCCAGATAATGTCAACTACAAACAAAATAAAAAGTACAAACAGGCATTACTGGATACCCACGAAATTGAAAAGTATAGTAAAGAATTAGAACAGATTATGGTAGATTACAAACTGTATCTAAATCCAGATCTGGCATTAAAGGATTTAGCTTCTTATTTAGAGCTTCCTGCTAATTATGTATCTCAATTATTAAATCAAGGGTTTGATAAAAATTTCTCGGAGTATGTAAACACCTTCAGAATTAAAGAGTTTAAAGAACGTGTTGTTTTAGAAGAAAATAAAGGTTTAACCATTATGGCTGTAGCTTATGATAGTGGTTTTAATTCTAAAACAGTCTTCAATACGTTTTTTAAAAAAACTGAGGGCATTACGCCCAATACTTTTCTTAAAAATACCAGCAGAAATTAGTTCTGATTTATAAAATAGGACTTCTACACTTCTCTTTTAAAGTACTTTTGGCTCATAAAATTTTAAATAAATATAAATGTGTCAATTAATTAAAATTATAGTTTCATGGATACTATCCTTAATGATGAGCTTGATGTAGTTAATAATCTTGAGATTATTGAATAAAAAACTAAAATTTAAAAAAAATAAAAATAACAACTTTGAAAAACTTTAAAACTGTAAGCAGCGTATTGATAGTCACAGCTTTTTTTGTAGCAGCCTGTTCAAGTACAGACGAAAATTCTAGCCTTATCCAAGATGATTTTTTAAATATCCCAGATAGTCATTTTGAAACCAAATTAATTGAACAAGGTATAGATTCAGATGGTATTATAAATCAAAAACTATTAAAAACGGATGCTGAAGCTATAACACGCTTAGACTTGAATCTTACTTCAAACTTTGGAGAAATCAATGATTTGACAGGAATTGAGGGGTTTGTAAACTTAACATTACTGTCTGCGGCTAGGCAGGAAATTAATGATGTAAATTTAAGCTTTAATACTAAGTTAGATACTTTATTTCTCAATGGAAATCATCTTACCAATATTGACATTAGCAACAACTCAAATCTAATTTTATTGGATATTCAGTCAAATGAACTTAGTGCAATTAGTGGGCTATCAAGATTGACAAATTTGAAAAAACTAAATTTATCTTTTAATAACTTTGAAGATATTAGTATTGAAAATGAATCTCTTGAAGTATTACTGATTAGTCATAATTTATTAAAAACGATTGACACTAATGATGCTTTAAACCTAAAAAACTTACTATTAATACTTAATCAACTTACATCAGTAGACTTCAGCTCTAATGCATTGTTAGAGACTTTGGTGATTTCTGGTAACAAGCTTCAAAACATAAATCTTGAAAATAATACTAGTTTAACACATTTTTATAGTTCAAGTAATTCACTTACCAGCCTTGATATAAGCAACAATTCACAATTAATAGATTTGAGGGTGGATAGAAATCCAAGCTTAACCTGTATTAAAATCCTGGAGAATCAAGAAATATCTACAGTGTCTTTATCGGATTATCAAGAATTGAATGCAAGTTGTGATTTGTAAAGGTGGTGGTTGTTGTATCATATTAAAACCTTTTGAAATTATAAACCACTCTTTTTATTTATTTAACTTTTTGTTCGGATTTAAAAGTTCGAACCAGTTCAACAGTTGCAAGCAATATCTTTAATCAAATTAAATTTTTAAAAATGACAAACATAACTAATACTAGATTTAATCCATCCGATTTTCCAAAGCATAAAATGATTTCAGTTAATAGTATAGAGCTAGAAGTTTTTGAAGCAGGTAAACAAAATGCGAAAAAACCTATTGTACTCTGTCATGGTTTTCCTGAACATGCGTTTTCATGGCGTTATCAGATACCTGCTCTAGTGGAAGCTGGCTACCATGTCATTGTGCCAAATCAAAGAGGTTATGGTAACTCATCTTGTCCGACTGAAGTAACCGACTATGACATTCAACATTTAACAGGAGATCTTATAGCACTTCTAGATTATTACGGATACGAAAACGCTACCTTTATGGGTCATGACTGGGGAGCAAATGTGGTATGGAGATTGGCTCAATTGTATCCTAAACGAGTAAATAAAATAATAAACTTGGCTTTGCCTTATCAAGAACGTGGTGAAAAACCTTGGATTGAATTCATGGAAGAAATATTTGGTGGAGATTTCTATTTTGTACACTTCAATCGAAAGCCAGGAGTTGCAGACACTATATTGGAAGAAAATACAGCTCAGTTTCTTCGTAATATATTCCGTAAAAACATAACGCCCACAGTACCTGAACCAGGAATGTTAATGATAAATCTTGCAAGAGCAGAAAAATCAAAGGGCGACCCCATAATGAGCGAAAGCGAACTTGCTATTTTCATCTCCGCTTTCAATAAATCAGGTTTTACAGGAAGTATAAACTGGTACAGAAACCTTGATCGAAACTGGCATTTATTAGCAGGTGTAAACCCAATAATTCAACAAGACACATTAATGATTTATGGTGAGCGAGATATAATTCCAAAGTTTGAAAGATTGAGTGAATTTGTGCCTAATGTGGAAGTGGCCAGTTTGGATTGCGGCCATTGTATTCAGCAAGAGCTGCCAGAAGAAACAAACCAAATGATTTTGAAATGGTTAGAGCGTAAAAATGGCTAAAAAGGAAGCGGAAAACAATTCAAATAGCATAAAAGGCATAGAATAATGTGTGAAATTAATAACGGTTCAGGTAGAAACTTGAGTCGTTTTTGTATTCAACAAGTGTATTCATACATAAATAAGTTCTAATTTCTAAACACGAACTTTTAATTCCTATGTAATCAACAACTTTGTTGCAAATAATTAAGTTATGAAATCAGCTATTTATAAAAAATATGGGACTCCAGAAGTCATTCAAATTATAGAAAAGGAGAAGCCTACACCAAAGCCTAATGAACTTTTAGTGAGAATTAAAGCGTCATCTGTTACACGTGCAGATACAATGATGAGACAAGGAAAGCCAAAGTTTGGTAGATTGTTTTTAGGCATATTTAAGCCCAAGAATACATCTTTAGGTACTGGGTTTTCGGGAATTGTAGAATCAGTAGGGGAAGAGGTCACTAAATTTAAAATTAGTGATGAAATTTTTGGCGAGGTTTTGTTTACTGATGGAACTAATTCAGAATATGTATGTGTTCCTGAAGACGGAGTTATTGCAATTAAGCCAAAAACTATTTCACATCAAGAAGCTGCCCCAATCTGTGATGGGTTTTTAACATCATACAGTTTTTTAAGAGATGTTGGCCATTTAAAAGAAGGACAGCACATCCTTATAAATGGTGCATCAGGTAGTCTGGGGTTAGCAGCCGTTCAATTATCAAAATTAATGGGCGCTAAAGTAACAGGAGTTTGTAGTGCGTCAAATTTAAATTTAGTAAAATCATTAGGTGCTGATATTGTAGTAGACTACAAAAAGAGTGATTTTTCAAAAGCAGGGGATTATTATGATGTTATTTATGATGCCGTTGGTAAAACGTCTTATAAAAATTGCAAAAAAGTACTTTATTATAATGGCATTTTTATGTCGCCAGTGTTAACCGTCAACATATTATGGCGTTCCATTATATCTACCAAAAAAGTAAAATTTTCTGCAACGGGAATGAGAAAATCTAAAGATTTAAAAAAGTTATTAAGCGAATTAGTTGCGTTTTTTAAAGAAGGGAAATTAAATACTGTTATCAAAAGAACCTATAGTTTAGATAACATTATAGAAGCGCATAAGCACCTCGACAGCGGACATAAAATAGGAAACATTGTAATTACCAATCATTAATCATTAATCAAAAAACGAACACTTATGACATCAATTAAAATGAAAACAATCAAAAAACAAATCTTATTAAAAATGGCTTGTGTAGCCTTCGCATTAGTATCAAGTACAATACATGCACAAAACACAAACTCTAAAACCACCACACAAAGAGATGGCTTTATCTTCGAATTTGTAGTAGGTGGAGGCATTATCGGTCTAGAAGATAGTACAGGTCTTCAAACCTTCGACAAATCTCAGGGTACATTTGTTTTTCCAGATTTAAAGTTGGGTTATATGTTAAACGAAAGACTTGCTATTACTGCCTCATTACCTGGAAACATTTACGAATTTCAAGATAATGACAGGCATTTTGGAGCATTTATCCCATCTGTACAGTATTGGGTAAAAGATCGTTGGTGGATTCATGCTGGAATTGGTTTAGCCATAGACTCACCTGCACTATATGATATTAAAGACAATGTAAATGACGATTGGAATTTTGGTGCCGCTGTTATGGCAAGCACAGGTTATGAGATTTACAAAAAGAAAAATTTCGCGCTCAATATTCAGTCTAAATTGGTGCTTGGTAGTGTGTCTTTAGATGGAGGTGCGGATAGAGATGCCATAATCTTTAATGTAGGATTAGGGTTCAGCTGGTTTTAATGTTTAATTTGACTTAAACACGTATAGAAAACTAATTTTTAATTAAAACATTATGAAACGTACAATAATAATAATATTAGCACTAATTATCTTTTCCACGACGATTGGTGTTGCTCAAACAACAAGTGTAGAAAAATCAACATTCGGATTACAAACTGGAGTTTTAGGAATCTGGGCATATAATGAAACAAAATTATCAAATACCATAGCACTGAGAACTGAACTTGGTTTTGATTTTGGTATTTGGGAAACTACTTATTATGATGATTATGATTCTCCATTTTTGCTAACACCAGTAATAGTTTTGTAGCCAAGATTCTATTACAATCTCAAAAAACGCTCAGAGATCTCAAAACCAATTGAAGGAAATAGTGGCAATTTTATTGCTTTAAAAATGGGCTATCATCCAGAATTGGCTCTGTTCAATACTGACGATGCTCCTGAGGTGAGTGATTTTTCTATTATACCTACTTGGGGAATTAGAAGAAATTTAGGCAAGCACTTTAATTATGAAGCAGGTCTTGGTGCCGGATTTAGCTACACATTTGCTAAACGTGCTGGTTATTTAAAGAACAAAAGTGAACTGGAATTAAATATGCACTTGCGAATAGGGTATAGATTTTAATAAAAAATAATTTATGATTGAAAATATGGAACAGAAAAATTTAATTAAGACAGCTAGAATTACTGGCTTATGGTATTTAATGATGGCTATTACAGGAATTTTAGGGTTTATGGTCTTTCATTCTCAAATATTTGTGTCTGGTAATCCAGAACAAACGCTAACAAATCTTGTAGAATTGGAATCTACAGCAAGAATTAGATTGTTATTAGAATTTGGTATAGTAATTTCTCAGGCTCTTACCGCAGTTTGGTTTTTCAAATTATTTAAAGATAATTATGAATGGGAAGCTTGGACTTTAGGTATATGGGGTATGGTAAATGCGTTAGTTATTTTGATAAGTGCAATTTCAATTGCCTCAGTAATAGGTTTAGCAAATTCTGACATAGGTACTATGAAAGACAAAGTTTTACTAATTCAAGTTTTTCAAAGTATTATTTCAAATGCTTGGGGTATTGGTGGACTATTTTTCGGGCTATGGCTATTTCCAATGGGATACATAGTTATCAAATCTAATAGGTTGCCTGTCTGGTTAGGAAGAATAATTATTTTAGGTGGTATAGGCTATCTAATGTCTACAGTTATACACCACGCAGGAATTGATTTTAGCTTCAATACATATCTTACATTACCTGCAACAATTGGTGAATTTTGGATGATAGGGTATTTACTAATTTTTGGCATAAGACCTAGCTATAAGTAAAATTAAATTCAAACGAAACACAACAGTGGCTAAAAGTAATGGCACCATTCTCTCCTACTTCTGAAAATCTGTGAGGATTTTCAGTTTGGTTTATACTTACAACGTTAAGTGCTTATTCACGAAACTACTCATAGCCGAGATCTTTGTGGGTAATGAGAAAAATTGAACTTACTTGAATAAAATTAAACAAAAAATGAAAAACAAAACTTTTGAAATTGCAAAAAAGCAAAGTAAACTGTTGGAATATGATTTGTCCCAGAACCCTAATAAATACCGAGTATTAACGGGAGATAGACCTACAGGTAATCTACATCTTGGTCACTATTTTGGTTCAATTGTAAACCGATTAAAGTTACAACGTTTAGGAATAGAAACTTATATTTTAATTGCTGATTATCAGGTTTTAACCGATAGAGCTATTTTTAATGATATTTCTAATTATGTCTATGAATTGACCTTAGACTATTTAGCTTGTGGGTTAAACCCTGAAAATTATAAAACACACATTTTTGCACATAGTCATATTCCTGAACTAAATCAACTCACTATTCCTTTTCTAACACTGGTATCTAGTTCAGAATTAAACAAAAATCCTACGGTTAAAGAAGAAATTACTGCTTCAGGCATGAATACTATTAATGCAGGTATGTATATCTATCCAGTCCACCAGGCAGCTGACATTTTGTTTTGCAAAAGTAATGTTGTTCCTGTGGGAAAAGACCAATTACCACATATAGAATTAACTCGAAAAATTGCAAAACGATTTAATACGAAATTCAATCGTAATATTTTTCCAGAGCCTGTTGCTCTTTTTACCAATACACCAGTTATTCTTGGATTAGATGGTGTTCAAAAAATGAGTAAAAGCCGAAATAATTCAATTATGATTAAGGCAACAAATGACGAAACTGTTAAACTAATAAAATCTGCCAAGACGGATTCAAACCGCCACATATCTTATGACCCTAAAAACAGACCGGAAGTTTCAAATTTAATAACATTGGCTTCCCTATGTTTAAACCAAAACCCTAACGAACTAGCAAACGAAATTGGCGACCAAGGATCAGGTAAGCTTAAGCAGATAACAGCTGAAGCTATAAACACATATTTTGAACCGATTAGAAAAAAAAGAAAAGAGTTAGAAAAAAATAAGGACTATGTTAGAGATATTTTGCATAAAGGTATAAGTAAGGCAAGACAGACAGCAATTACAACGCTTAGCGAAGTCACAGAAGCAATGAATATGAAAATATAATAGCACCATAAAAAAACTACTCATCATGGTAAAATCTATAGAAAATAAAAAACAAACATGGATAACAATATTAATATTTCTGGGCCTTGTAATTGCTCTTACTTCACCATTTCATTATGCAATAGTGAATTTTTATCCATCAAGAATTTATGTTGGCGCTATCATGTGGTGTCCCGCAATAGCTGCATGTATTACCTTAAAAATACGTGGACGTAAAATTTCATCACTTAACTGGAATTGGGGAAATTGGAGATATATTCGATGGTCTTATGTTATTCCTGCCTTTTATGGTGTAATCACTTATGTATTCATCTGGATTTTTGGATTCGGAAACCTAGCAAATGAAGAAGCGATAACGGAATGGGGAAAAGAACTAGGTCTGTTTGGTATTGGAACTTTAAATCCAACGTCAATAGCTATAATTGCCATTATTTTATTAGGCACTGTTGAAGTAATAAGAGCGGCTGCAACAACCCTAGGTGAAGAAATTGGATGGCGAGGATTTTTCATCTATGAATTGAGAAAAGTGCTGTCTTTTTCGGGCGTATCAATTTTTAGTGGACTAATTTGGTCTTTTTGGCATTGGCCATTACTAGTTTACTATAGTAACAATGTACTATTAGAATTTACAACGTTCACTATCGTAATTGTTTCTATGTCATTTATTATGACGTATTACACCTTTAAATCTAAAAGTCTATGGCCAGCAGTTATTTTTCATGCAGTAAGCAACGTGTATATTCAAAAAATTATGCCTCCTCTAACCATAAAAGTTGAAGGAAGTGAACATTGGCTTGGTGAAAACGGAATTATGTTTGCTATAGTAACACTTGTTTTTGGATTATATTTTTGGAGAAAAGCTGTAAAACAGAACTTATAGATCACATTAATTTTCTATTTAAATGGTTATGCAGAAAACCTCATACTTACTCATATTAAAAAACCATCACCAAAAAATAATGAAGTCCTAATAAAGATACGGGCTACTTCTGTAACAACAAGCGATGTGCTTATTCGTAGAATGAATGAACCTCTGATCCAAAAATTTATACTTCAACTCATATTTGGTTTTGGGCGTCCTAGAAATCCTATTTTAGGAATGGTGACCTCTGGAATTGTAGAGCGTAAAGGTAAAGATGTTACATTGTTTGAAGTTGGGGATGAGGTTTTTGCATATGGTTCAATCTCACCTACCAAACGCCGTTTCGGTTCTTATGCAGAGTATATTTGCTTACCAGAAAATTGGAATCTGGCACTCAAACCTGTAAATCTTAGTTTTGAGGAAGCTGCAGCGATACCTTATGGTGGCTTGCTTGCTACTCATTTATTAAAAAAGACGAGCATAAACAAAGGCGACAATGTTTTAATTTATGGAGCGTCAGGAAGTATAGGCACTATGGTGATACAATTGGCTAAGAATTTAGGCGCTCATATTACTAGTGTCTGTAGTGGCAGAAACTTCGAGTTAGTAAAGACTTTGGGTAGTGATAAGGTGATTGATTACACCATAGAGAATGCTGAAACAAAATTAGAAAGGTATAAATATGTAATTGATGCCGTTGGCTATTCGAAATCATCAAAACTCAAAGAAAAGAGCAAAAAAGCATTGACTCCGAATGGCAAATACATATCCATAGATCATAACACACCATTAACTCCAAAAGAAGCTTTTTTAAATTTAAAAAGGTTAGCAGAACAAGATAAGATTAGACCTGTTATTGATAGCATCTATCCTTTAGAAAAAATGGCTGAAGCACATAAATATGTGGAGCTAGGTCATAAGAGAGGTAATGTTGTAATTAAAATTAACTAATCTATATACTCATCAATCAAAAGACAAAAAATATATGTTTTTCAAATCAAAAGAAGGTAAAGAAAAAATCATCAGCCTTTATAATCAAAAGTTAAAAGAGTTAAATATTGATTACTCAGAACAATTAGTAGAAACAAAATTTGGTAAAACCAATATAATTAAAGTTGGGAACACCAATTTACCTCCATTAGTACTTATTCATGGTACAGGAGGTTGTGCACCACAAATTTTAGATTCTTTTCCCAATCTAGCTTCAAAATATTCTGTCTATGCAATTGATGTCTTAGCGCAGCCCAATAAAAGTGCAGAGAATAGGTTAGACATGAAATCTTTGGATTATGGAAAATGGCTTATAGAAGTAGTTATAAAGCTAAGACTGAAAGACGTGACCCTAGTAGGTTTTTCTTTTGGTGGTTTCATTAGCTTAAAAGCACTGGAGTTTAACGAGACACCAATTAGACGGGTTTTCTTAATCGCTCCAGTCTATATCGTAAATGGCAATCCTCTTGTAGGTTTGTTTAAAATGTTCCTACCATTAAAAAAGTTTATAAAAACTAACAATCAAAAGCACATTAAAAAGGTAATGAACGTGCTTTTTTCTGAATACGATGATTTTGCGTTAACCTATATGTCAACTACATTTCAAAACTGTAATATGGATTTCTCACCACTTCCTATAATTTCTATAGGTTCAGCAAATAATATAAAAACACCAATCAGCATTTTCGCAGCTGAAAAAGACATCATGTTTCCTGGTAAAAAAATGATAAGGAGAACTGAAAAACTATTTCCATCATTAAAAGAAGTTTTTTTGCTAAAAGATTCGAAACATGTACCTAATCAAAATGATTTTAGTTTAATTGAAAATCAAATAATAAAAAACTCGTAATTTATCTACTTCATATCAGGTTAAGTCGGCCTCATAAAATTTTGGCTAAAACAATAGGAGAAAAGAGCGTGCATATTTTAGGGGTTTAGCAATACATTTTCTTAAGAGTTTCAATTATATAAAATAGAACAGAAAAAGTTCTATTCGCCGTTTTACTCATATATTATATTTGTACTATAATTAATATTATGTAAAATAGAATATTTTAAAACCTGTTCTACTTCATTAAAATATGTATTGTTTTTGTTACAATATTCTTGCGTAATACATATCCCAAACCAAAAGCATTGAGTAACTTTGTAATTAGTAAATAATTTGGACAATTTATATCTGTTAAATTTCTATAAATAAAAGTCATTTGTGTAACACAAGTCACTCTTTTACTTGGTAAAACCAGATACCTTTGTCCGCAACAAACATAAATTACTACTTTTATGGAAGACATGCTATTTTATGATAGAATGCAATTTGCGTTTACCATTACCTTTCACTATTTATTTCCGCAATTAACCATGGGCTTGTCCCTTTTGGTCGTTTATTTTAAAGGGAGATATCTTTACTCTAATCTTGAAAAATATAACGATGCTGCTAAATTTTGGATGAAAATTTTCGCCTTAAATTTTGCTATGGGTGTGGTTACGGGAATCCCCATGGAATTTCAGTTTGGCACCAATTGGGCTAAATTTTCAGAATTAACCGGAGGCATAATTGGCCAAACCCTCGCTATGGAAGGTATGTTCTCCTTCTTTTTAGAATCCTCCTTTTTAGGACTTTTCATTTTTGGAGAAAAACTCTTAGGCCATAAACTACATTTCGTCACAGGATTTTTAGTCTTTTTAGGCTCTTGGGCCAGTGGTTATTTAATTATTGCTACACACTCCTGGATGCAATATCCTGTAGGCTACGAAGTTCTAGAAAATGGCAAATTTGTACTTAATAATTTTGGGGCTTTATTTTCTAACCCATGGCTACTACCCTCTTATTTACACAATCAATTAGCCTCAATTATTACGGCATCCTTTGTGGTTGCTGGTATTGGTGCTTTCTATATTCTAAACAATAAACACAGCGAATTTGGAAAGCTCTTTTTAAAAACAGGTGTTGTTTTTGGTTTGGTATCCAGTATTTTAGTAGCGTTTCCAACTGGCGATTTAGTAGCTAAAAACGTGGTAAAACATCAACCAGTAACCTTTGCTGCTATGGAAGGGATTTTTGAAACTG
Organism: Algibacter pacificus; assembly: GCF_008033385.1. Lineage (GTDB taxonomy): Bacteria > Bacteroidota > Bacteroidia > Flavobacteriales > Flavobacteriaceae > Algibacter > Algibacter pacificus. Next base: position 20,920 of record NZ_VOGY01000012.1, read on the forward strand.
AAGATGGCGGATCGGAAATTGTACTTATCGGTCAACCAAATATGCTTGAGCAAAAATTAGACAACAAAATTGCCGTTCCTAATATTTTAAGTTTCTTAACTTATCAAGACTGGAATGCAGAAATTAAAGGTTTAAATGAATTTGATAAAAGCACCCACCCTACCAATGTACCTGGCTTATATTATGCCTACCATATTATGGTTGGTTTAGGCACAATTTTTATAGGGCTTATGCTTTTGGCAGCGGTGCAACTTTATAGAAAAAAACTTTATAAAACCAAATGGATTTTATGGTCTCTGTTATTTATGATTCCGTTTCCATATATTGCAAATACCACAGGTTGGTACACCGCCGAATTAGGCAGACAACCTTGGTTAGTTTATAATTTACTGCGTACAACAGAAGGAGCTTCTCCAACGGTTTCGGCTGGAAATACGTTATTTACACTACTTGGTTTTATTGGTTTATACTTACTATTAGGTCTTTTATTTTTAATGCTTGCAGGCAAAATAATTAATAAAGGTCCACAACAACTTAACACACACTAATTATGGAATTATTTTGGTATATTGTTTTAATGACCATGTTGGCAATTTATGTCATTCTAGATGGTTACGATTTTGGAGCAGGCATTATTCACCTATTCTTTGCTAAAACAGAAAAAGATAAAAAAGCTATTACCAATGCTATTGGCCCCTTTTGGGATGCTAACGAAGTTTGGCTTATTGCTGCTGGCGGTGTGTTATTCTTTGCGTTTCCAACTTTATATGCCTCATCTTTTAGTGGATTTTACCTCCCCTTAATCATGATATTATGGTTGCTTATTTTTAGAGCCATAGGTCTCGAATTGCGTGGGCAAGTACATAACCGCATGTGGGAAGCTATATGGGATAAAGCTTTTGGTATTTCAAGTTTACTGTTAGCCTTGTTTTTTGGCGTGGCTTTAGGAAATGTAGTTCGTGGTGTTAATTTAGGAAATGTAGTTAATGGCGTGTCTACTCACGAAGCGCACTTTTTCTTTTTACCGCTTTGGAATCCAACCTTTAGCCCGCATGCCGAAGAATTAGGAATCATCGATTGGTTTACCTTATTATTGGGTATTATTGGTGTGGTTTCACTTGCCATTCATGGTGCCAATTGGATTATTTTTAAAACCAATTCAGATCTTAATGAGAAGCTAAAAAAAGTGGTTTTCAGTTTAAATATAGTTCTACTTATATTGGTAATTGTTTCTATTTCAATATGGCATATTATTGATCCAAACCCATTTCATAATTTTATGGTTCATCCTTGGTTATGGATTTTTCCAAGTATTACAATAGTTGGTTTGTTTGGTTTATTTAAGGTAAAATCATTTAAAAAACATGGCATCGGATTTTTGTTTTCCTCCTTATTTTTATTTGGAGGTTTAACCACAACAGTAGCATCTATTTTTCCAAAAGTGTTACCCTCTACAAACAGTATTAATCCAGATTTAACTTTATACAACGTGGCTGCTCATGAATACGGCTTATCAATTGGTATATATTGGTTTGTTATTGCTGTTATTTTGGTGGCTGTTTATATGTTTATTCAATATAAAGTGTTTAGTGGAAAAATGGATGATGTGGGTTACGGTGAACATTAATGACTTTGGCGTAAACAACCACATCATTAACCCTAATATTAAATCTCTATCATTTTTTTTAACATTAGTACTCTAAATACATCCATTATCTTATTTTCGCGCAATGTGGATGTATTTAGGGCTTTTAGCCGCGTTATTTTTAGGGTTACATAATTTATGTAAAAAACATGCTGTGCAGGGAAACGAGGTGTTTCCGGTACTTTTGGGTACAGTAACCTCTAGTTTTATTTTTCTTTTACCTTTTTTTATAGGTTCCATTTATTTTCCTGGGTTCACTAAGAATCTCGGCTTTTATATCGACCCTATCCCATGGGAAACGCATGGCTTTATTTTTATAAAATCGGCTATTATGGCAAGTTCCTGGGTTTTGGCTTACCAAGCACTTAAGCATTTACCCATAACTATTGTCACGCCTATTCGCTCTGCCGGTCCGTTTTTTACCTTTATTGGCGCTATCCTTATTTATGATGAAAAACCTAATGGCTTGCAATGGCTTGGCTTTTTTCTTATTATTTTTTCAGTGATGCTATATTCTAAAATTGGTAAAAAAGAAGGCATTAATTTTAAACGTAACCAATGGATTTTCGCCATTATAGCAGCCACTTTTTTAGGAGCTTCTAGTGGACTATATGATAAGTTTTTAATACAGAGCCTAGCTTTAGCCCCACAAACCTTATTGTTTTGGTTTAGTTTTTACGTCATTCTCATTTTACTGGTTATATTAACAATCACCTGGTTTCCATATGCTGAAAAGCGAAAAGCCTTTACATTCCGATGGACTATTCCAGCGGTTGGGGTTTTATTAACATCGGCCGATTATTTCTATTTTAAGGCGCTTCAAGATCCTGAAGCTTTAATTATGCTACTTTCAGCTATTAAGCGTAGCCAGATTATTATCGCTGTAGTTGTTGGAGGATTTCTCTTTAAAGAGCAAAACAAACGAAAAAAACTAGTGCCACTCACCGGAATTCTATTAGGTGTGTTCCTTATTTTATATGCGTAACAATGAAGTCTTGTAATGGTCGACTTAATTGTATAACTGACGACCTTAATATAACCCATATTTACTTTTTTAAACCAAGAGAAAATTAGAATTGTTTATACTAATGTTTCTAGAGATATATAAATGTATGTTAAAAAAGAATGAACATTCATTTTTTTATATATCTTTGTTTATAATTTAGAATTATGGCAAAACTTCAAAAAAGTATAGATAAAAGAAATGCGCTTGTAAAAGCGACTATAGAACTAGTAAATAATGCGGGGTTTCATGCTACACCAATGAGCAAAATAGCCAAAATGGCCAATGTATCACCTGCCACCATATATTTATATTTTGAAAACAAACAAGATTTAGTAAACCAAACATACATAGATGTTAAAGCAGAATATACCAAATATGCTTTTGATACATATGACGAAAATATGTCTGTGGAATCGGGTTTTGAACTAATTTGGAAACGCATAGCAGATTTTAAACTCAAAGAATGCGAACACGCCATGTTTTTAGCGCAATGTGACAACACCCCTATTATTGATGAAATAAGCCGTCAAGAAGGGATTAAACACCTACAACCCCTACTCGATCTTTGGGAGCGCGGTAGACAGGAGGGAATTATAAAACCCGTATCAGATTATCTGTTATATGCTTATGCTATTAATCCCCTATCATTTTTAATGATGGCTCAAAAACGTGGGGCTTTTCAATTAAATAAAACACATTTGGAGGAAGCTTATCAATCGGCTTGGAGTAGTATAAAAGTTTGTAAATAACATGAAGAAAACAGCTATTATATTAGGGGCAACAGGGTTAACGGGAAAACATTTACTTCAGAAATTAATTGAAGATGAGCGTTATGAAAGCATTAAATTGTTTTCGCGTTCTAAAATTGAAGGCTTACCTAATAAGGTAACACAATATATTGGAGATCTATTGAATTTGGAAGTTTTTAAACCCAATTTTAAAGCCGATGACGTGTATTGTTGTATTGGTACAACGGCAAAAAAAACACCAGATAAAAGACTATATAAAAAAATAGATTATGGTATTCCGGTAACAGCTGCAACCCTTTCAAAAGAAAATAATATACCAACGTTTATAGTCATTTCAGCTATGGGCGCTAATAAAAATAGTTCGATGTTTTACAATAAAACCAAAGGAGAAATGGAGCAAGATGTGTTAGGCCAAAACATAAAAAACACCTTCATTTTAAGGCCTTCTTTAATTGGTGGAGAAAGGCAAGAACTGAGATTATTAGAAAAAATAGGACTGGCAGTTTTCCAAGTCATTGAACCCTTTTTTATAGGGAAGCTAAAACAATACAAAATTATTAATGCTGAAACCATCGCGCAGGCTATGATTAATTTAGCAAATAGTAACAATCATGCCGAAACGATTATCACATCAAACGAGATAAAACAAATTTCAAAATCAAACTAAAAAAAATAGAATTACATGGAATTATTAGACAAATTAAACTGGAGATACGCTGCAAAAGCAATGAATGGAACACAAGTTCCTGAAGACAAAATTGAGCGCATTTTAGAAGCGGCGCGTTTAGCTCCAACATCAAGCGGACTGCAACCTTTCGAAATATTTGTTATTAAAAATCAAGATATTAAAGCACAAATTAAACCTGTTGCTTGGAATCAATCTGTAATTACAGACTGCTCCCACCTACTGGTTTTTGCTGCATGGGATACCTATACTGCCGATAGAATTAACCACATGTTCGATTTAACTAACGACATTCGTGGTTTTAAGAACGAAGGTTGGGAAAATTACCGCCAAATGCTTTTAAATTCTTATCCACAGAAAGATACAGAGGAAAACTTTAATCATGCAGCCAAACAAGCTTATATAGCTTTCTCGCAAGCTATTGTTGCTGCTGCTTTTGAAGGTGTGGATGCCACCCCTATAGAAGGTTTTGATCCAGCTGCTGTAGATGAAATTTTAGGATTGCGTGAAAAAGGATTGCGTAGTGCCGTTTTATTACCATTAGGCTATAGAAAAGATGAAGCAGATTGGTTAGTAAACCTTAAAAAAGTGAGAAAACCAATGGAAGAGTTAGTTACTGTTATAGAATAAAAACAATGAAACCTATTTGAATGGGGTACTTAAAATTACTAAAACTTTTAGGCTTTTGTAAGGTAGAAAAAAATGATTGTTAAAATATAAAGAAAGAAACAGATGAATAATTTTGAATTTAAAAATCCTACCAAAATAATTTTTGGAAAAGAGGCTATTAAAAAATTAGAAAATGAAATTCCAAACGATGCCAAAGTATTATTGCTTTATGGCGGTGGAAGTATAAAAAAAAATGGGGTTTACGAACAGGTAAAAACAGCCTTATCTAATTTTAATGTTGTAGAGTTTGGAGGTATTCCTGCCAATCCCGAATATGATACCTTAATAAAAGCGCTAACCCTTATAAAAGATGAAAAAATTACATATTTATTGGCTGTAGGTGGTGGTTCTGTTATAGATGGTACTAAATTTTTATCGGCAGCAGCTTTATTTAATGGTGCTACGCCGTGGGATATTTTAACTCAAAAGATTAGAACAGAAAAAGGAATGCCTTTTGGAACGGTTTTAACCCTACCCGCAACAGGATCTGAAATGAATTCTGGAGCCGTGATTACCCGAGCAGAAACAAAAGAAAAACTAGCCATGGGTGGTCCTGGTTTATTCCCAGAGTTTTCTATATTAGATCCACAGGTTATTGCTTCTATTCCACGTCGTCAATTGGCAAATGGTTTAACCGATGCATTTACACATGTTTTAGAACAATATATGACCTATCCAGTAGGAGCGCTTTTACAAGATCGTTTTGCCGAAAGTATTTTACATACCCTTTTAGAGGTTGCTCCTAAAGTATTAAAAAACCCATCCAATTATCAAGCAGCAGCAAACTTTATGTGGAGTTGTACCATGGCATTAAACGGACTTATTCAAAAAGGCGTCCCTAACGATTGGGCTGTTCATGCCATGGGACATGAGTTAACCGCTTTATTTGGTATAGATCACGCTCGTACATTAGCTATTATTGTTCCTAGTCATTATAAATATAATTTTGAAGCTAAAAAAGAAAAATTAGCACAATATGCCGAACGTGTTTGGCAGATTACAGAAGGGAGTATAGATGATAAAGCTTATGCGGCTATTGAAAAAACAGTAAATTTTTTCCATGAATTGGGCATCGATACCAAATTATCAGATTACACAATCGATTACCAAGGTACTGCCGAAGAAATTGCAAAAAGATTTACAGATCGAGGCTGGTTAGCTTTAGGTGAACATCAAGACATAACACCTGAAAAAGTAGAAAAAATTGTAAAAATGGCTTATTAAATTTATAATAAAAGCCTAAAAACAGTTTAAAAAGGTTGCCTAATTAATTAAGCAACCTTTTTTATTTGTAAATTATTCCTTGTTTTTAATATAATTTTTAAAGCAGAAACCTGTGCGTGTAATTATTTGGTTTTTACAATTAAAGCTTGTTAATGTAGATATCAATCCCGTTTGCATTTAAATATTCCAGTAGTTATTATGAATTCTAACTAAACCTCTACTAAAACCACTTTTTAATCGATTAAACATGTTTTTTATCTATTATATCTAATAAATATCATGGTTTATTGCGGTAAAATCTTTGCTTTAAATAATTTTACTACTTATATTGGGCTATATATAACTTCCCATTATATAGCCCAAAACTTATGCAAGCTATTTTTAAAATATATCGCCGCAGTTTATCCTATATCGGGATTTATTTTATACTAGCTTTTTTTTTAAATAGCTTTTCTGTCTGGTGTCAAAACAGAACAAAAGAAGACATACAGGCTAAAATTAGTACACTTCGAGAAACTCCAAATTTTCAAAAAGACACCACATATATTAATTTAGTATACCGATTAGGCAGAGAATATTTGAGTTATAATTTAGACAGTTTACTTATTGGTGCTAATGAAATTATTAAATTAAGTCAAGCCATTAAATACACAAAGGGTGAAGCTTTAGGATATTTAAATAAAGGCGGGTATTATTCTGGTACGGGTCAACAAGAGCTAGCTATTAAATGCTTTACTAAAGCAATTTCAAAAGCAAAAAAAACTAATGCTTTAGAAATTATATTAGAATCTAAGAGCGAATTAGGTAACGAGTATGCTTTTCAAGATGAGTATGCTAAAGCCTTACAGGAATATTTAAGTGGTATTGAAATAGCAAAAGAAAATAATAGTACATCCTATTTGTCTGTATATTATATTAACCTTTCCGTGCTTTATAGTAGCCAAAAAGAATATAACCAAACCATCTATTTTTTAAATAAAGCCATGAAGCTTAATAAAATAAAGGGGGATAAAAGGTTAACCGGAATAACCCTTTCTAATTTAGCATATACTTATGTGGAAATTGGAGATATAGCAAATGCCTCCATACATGTAGATGAGTGTATTTCTATTTTCGAAAACTTAAAACTACATCATTGGCTCACTTATGCTTATGAAATTAAAGCAAATATTTACATTGAACAAAATCAATTTAGTAATGCATTAATGTGGTTGAAAAAAAGTGAAGGCATTAATGAAAAAATCGATCAAAAACGCTATAAAATTGAGTTATATACACTTATGGCTCAAGCTTATTTTGGACTTAACAATTATGAACTTTCCGAAAGCTATGCTATGAAAGCTTTAAAGCTTTCAAAAGAATTCAATTCATTAGTAAACCGTAATGATATCTTAGATATTCTCTTTAAAATAAAAAAAATAACTGGCGACCTTTTTGCTGCACTTAGCTATTTAGAGGAATTGAAAGCCATTGCCGATACCATCAATATAAACAATAATAAAAAAGAATTACGAATATTAAAAACTAACCAAGCATTCAAACAAGAAAAAGAACAATATATTTTAATCAATAAAGAACGGCGTATAAAACATCGAAGTTATATCTTTATTGCAGTACTCATAATTCTCTCCTTTCTAACTGTTATTATTATTCTGAAAAAAAATAATAAAACGCAAAGCAGACTAAATCAAAAACTTTTAGAAAACACAAAAGCATTAGAGAAAAATCAAAAACATTTAAATGAAGTCAATGCTACTAAAAACAAATTATTTTCTATTATTGCTCACGATTTGAGAGGTCCCATAAATACGTTTAAATCTCTCTTCGATTTGTTTTTTAGTAGTGATCTTACGGCTAAAGAATTTATAACATTTATGCCGCAAATTGGCAAAAATATAGACAGTATCGCTTTTACCTTGAATAACTTGTTAACCTGGGGACAAACGCAAATGAATGGTTTGGTAACAAAACCAAGTGTTACAGCTGTAAAAACACTTGTTGACGAAAATATTAGGCTGCTTTCCAAGCAAGCCGAGGAAAAACATATACAAATTATAGGTGCCATAAGCTCGAAGGTTATCGTGTGGTGTGATAGAAACCAGATCGATATTGTTATTCGTAATTTAATTAGTAACGCGGTTAAATTTACCCCTATCCAAGGCACAATAACTATTAGTGCTATAGATAAAAAGGAAGCCTGGGAATTACAAGTTAAGGATACTGGGGTGGGTATGGATTCTAAAACTTTATCGAATATTTTTAAAGATAAATTTACGTCATCATCTTATGGTACCATGAATGAAAAAGGAACAGGTTTAGGACTTAAAGTATGTAAAGAAATGGTGAAAAATAATGGTGGACAAATTTGGGTAGAAAGTGTTTTAAATCAAGGAACTTCTTTTTTCTTTACCATACCAAAGCCACCAAAAAGTGATAATTGATTTTTTTTATGTTACACGTAACAATTTCCATTTTATTAGCTAAAAAACGCTTTTAATCTATTAAATTTGCTTTTTATCTTTATATATTGGATTTAAGTCCACTTTCATATTGGTAATTGTGGTATTATAATGTAATTTACAACTAATAGAATCATGCGTGTAAGTTTGTTAAATAGAGGATAATGAGCTGTAGAAGAATAATAAATAAATTAGATCCCGTAAAGATATCAAATCTCGCTTTATGGGTTATTATTATTTCTTGTTTAAACAGTTTCTCTTTACAGGCACAAAAATCAATAAAAAAAGACTTACAACTTAAAATAAAAACGCTTCAAAAAACTCATAATTTTAAGAAAGACACCGTCTATATTAATTTATTGTATGATTTAGGGATGCAATATAGCCAATACAACCTAGACAGCTTACGTATTGTTTCTAACGAGTCTTTAAATCTAAGTGATAAAGCAAATTATATAAAAGGGCAAATACAGGGTAATTTGCTCAAAGGCTTGTATTTTTCTAATAAGGGTGAACAAGATCAGGCCATTTTATATTTTTCTAAAGCAATATCCGATGCAGCAGCCACAAATGAAATAAATTTATTTCTAGAATCTAAAATTAAATTAGCCGTAGAATATAAATTTAAAGATGATTACGCTAAAGCACTAAAACAATATTTAGATGCCATTCAAATAGCCAAAACCTTTAATAAATATAATTTTTTATCTAGATGTTATGTAAACATTTCTGTAATTTATAGCATACAAAAGGAGTACCATCAAGCTATTTTCTATTTAATGAAGGCTATGGAACTCAATAAAAAAGATGAAAATGATATCATGGCAGCAAAAACCATGACTAATATAACCGATTGCTATATTAAAATAGGAGATTTAAAAAATGCATCTAGTATGGTAAACCGTGCTATAGCTATTTTTAAACCAGCTAAATTAGATTCTTGGTTGGCCTATGCTTTTGAATTAAAAGGGACTATTTATTTAAAACAAGAGAATTTTAATCTGGCTTTAATTTGGTTAAAAAAAAGCGAGAACATTCATAAACAAATTGATAAAAATCGATACAAAATTCCTTTATTTACACGCCTATCTAAAACGTATTTTGGCTTAAAAGAAATAGATTTTGCTGAAAATTATGCAAAAAAAGCACTTCAACTATCTAAAACGTTAAAAATAATAGATGGCCGTGATGCTATTTTAGAACTACTATACAAATTAGAAAAAGAAAGAAGACAACCAGAAAAAGCTATAACATACTTAGAAGAGCTAAAAACTATTTTAGACACGATAAATAAAAAAAACAACAGAAAAGAATTAAGAAGACTAAAATCTAATCTCGACTTTGAACAAGAAAAAGAACAATATATCTTAGAGAATGAACAACAACAAATTAAACAACTTAGCTATATTTATATTGCTTTATTAATAATTCTCGCGTTTTTGGTTATTATCATTATTCTAAAAAGAAACAATAAAGAACAAAATATTTTAAACCAAAAATTAACAGAAAACACGAGAGAATTACAACAAAACGAAGCCCATTTAAATGATGTTAATACCACTAAAAACAAGCTGTTTTCAATTATTGCTCACGACTTGAAAGGCCCTATAAATTCATTCAAAGAACTCTTCGATTTATTTAATAAAAGTGAGCTAACAACAGAAGAATTTATAGAGTTTATGCCACAAATTGGCGAAAATATAGACAGTATTGCTTTTACGCTAAACAACCTATTAACGTGGGGACAAACACAAATGAATGGTCTAGTAACCGAACCCAGTTTAACAAACATAAAAACTTTGGTAGATGAAAATATTGCATTACTCTCCAAACAAAGAGAGAGTAAATCAATACAAATTACAAATACTTTAAATCTTGATGTTGTCAGTTGGTGCGATAAAAACCAAATTGATATTGTTATTCGTAACCTAATTAGTAATGCTTTGAAATTTACACATAAACAAGGAGCAATTCATATACATGCATCAGAACAATCTAACTTATGGAAAATAGAAGTTAAAGATAATGGCATTGGCATTAGTAAAACCGCCTTAACTACTATTTTTAAAGAAAAAGACACATCAACGTCCTACGGTACAATGAATGAAAAAGGAACAGGTTTAGGTCTTCGAGTATGCAAGGAAATGGTAAAAAATAATGGCGGCCACATTTGGGTAGAAAGCGAAATAAACATAGGAACTTCTTTCTATTTTACTATTCCAAAAACAAAGGCCACCTAATATTGTTATACCAATAATTTATTTTAAATATCTAGTATTTTTTGACAGGTATTTACATATAAACGACAAAGTTTTTAATCTAAAAAAAAAACAATTATGCCTACAAAATACGTTTTAATGTTTTTCTCCATAATGTGGTTGTTATCATGCAATTATAAAGAGAAAAAAAACTCACCTAAAATAATAGAAACAACAACTAAAACCCCCTCGCCTATTTCTTTAACAAAATCTGAAAAAATATTAAATGAAACCATTAGGGCTCATGGTGGTAATTTATACAAAACCGCTAAGTATTCATTTGTTTTTAGAGGCAATACGTTTCAATTTATAAATGATGGTTCTAATTACGAATACACCAAAACCTATAAAAAAGGAGATTCATTAATTAAAGATGTTTTAAAAAACGGGGTCTTTACAAGAACGGTTGATAACACAGCCATCACACTTTCAGAAAAAGACATTGCCAGCGGTAGCGGAACCATAAATTCTGTAATTTATTTTGCTACACTACCCTATAAGCTGAATGATGACGCCGTGAATTCTAAATACATTGAAAACACCACCATCAAAGGGAAAACTTATGATGTTATTGAAATTACCTTTAACCAAGATGGTGGTGGTGAAGATCACGACGATGAATACTACTATTGGATAAATACAAACACTAAAAAAATAGATTACTTAGCCTATAATTACAGCGTAAATAAAGGTGGTGTTCGTTTTAGAAGAGCTTATAACAAGCGTGTTGTAAACGGTATTACCTTTCAAGATTATGTGAATTATAAAGCACCAGTGGGTACGCCTTTAAAAGATTTACCGACCCTTTTTGAAGCTAACCAACTTACAGAACTTTCTAAAATAAATACGGAAGATGTTGTCAACCTGAATAAGTAATAGATTTAAATCAAATTTTATTATTTTTAAGAAACTTTATTAAAATCAAAAAGCTCTGAATAGCATGCAATTCAGAGCTTTTTGATTTTATGAATTTGAAATTTTAGACACTCATAAAGCTGATGGAGATTTCAAATGATAAATATCATATAATTCATTCAACTTATATAAGATCTTTGAAGTATTATAAATCAGGAAATAAAAAGATAACATGTTACAAAACAGAAGAATATATTTACCACCTTTAAGTCTTATCGGACCAGGAGCATTAAATGATTTAGGAGAAGAATTAAAAAGCTTAAATTATAAAAAGGCGCTATTTGTTACTGATAAAATTTTAGTAAAATTAGGTGTGGCTCAAAAAGTACTTGATGTTGTAAAATCAGCCAAAATAGAGGTTGTTGTTTTTGATGATGTGCACCCCAACCCAACAGTAAAAAATGTTGATCACGGTTTGGCTTTATTAAAAGAAAACAATTGCGATTTTATAATCACACTTGGAGGAGGCTCGCCTCAAGATTGTGGGAAAGCCATTGGAATATTAGCTACAAATGGTGGGAAAATTGGAGATTATGAAGGCATTAACTTATCTAAACAAAAATCGTTACCATTAATAGCCATTAATACGACCGCAGGTACAGCCAGTGAAGTTACTATTAATTATGTGATTACAGACGAAAAACGCCATATAAAAATGGTCATGGTCGATAAAAACTGCTTAGTTTCTATTGCCGTAAATGATCCTGTATTAATGTTAGGGAAACCTGCAGGGCTTACCGCAGCTACAGGCATGGATGCTTTAACACATGCCATAGAAACCTATGTAACCAAAGGGGCTTTTGGTTGGTCTGACGCCTTAGCACTAGAAGCTATAAAACTAATTTCTCAAAGTTTAGAAATTGCGGTTGTCGACGGACAAAATCTCGAAGCTAGAAGTAAAATGGCTTGGGGGCAGTTTATTGCAGGTCAGGCATTTTCTAATGCAGGTTTAGGTTTTGTACATTCTATGGCACATCAATTAGGAGGCATGTATGATATGCCACATGGCGTTGCAAATGCTATTTTGTTACCGCACGTAGAAAAATTTAATCTTCCTGCATGTGCTCATAAATTAAAAAAAGTAGCAAGAGCCATGGGAGTTGGCGTTTTAGAAATGAGCGATACTCAAGGTGCTAATGCCGCTATTGAAGCTATTAAAGCGTTATCAAAATCAGTAGGAATTCCTTCTGGTTTAAAAGAGTTTAATGTTAAAGAAGAAGACTTTGAAGAAATGGCTAAAAATGCTTTAGCCGATGTTTGTACAGGTGGAAACCCAAGAGAAGTTACTTTAGAAGACACTATTGCTATTTATAAAGCCGCGATGTAAAACTATAAATTTTACCATAATTTAAGGTGCTAAAATTATTTGAGCACAAACTTTATTTTGAAAAAAAGACTGTATTTTTAAAATTATAGTCTTTTTTTTCATTTAATACTAACCTAAATAAAAATCCATAACGTATAATCTTAATTTAAATCTATTGGATTAGATATTAAATTAAAGTAACTCGTACTTTTTTCTTTTTTAACCGAGTATTGTTTATTTTAGAAATAATATGCTCTGCTCTCGCTTTAGGAACAGCCACAAAAGCACAATCTTGTTTTAATTCAATAACGCCAATTTCAGTTTTATCCAAATGGCACTGTTTAAAAAGTACGCCTGCAATATCACCTTTGGATATTTTATCTTTTCTTCCGCCTGAAATAAATAATGTGCTCCATTGGGTAGCCATTCTAGTCGTTTTTCCACTAGGCACTATCGTTTCTGTAGTTTCTATAAAATCGGGAGTTGTTTCTTTTTCCCATTGTAACACATAGGCCGTTCCTTCAGTATTCATACGGGCCGTTCTACCATTTCTATGGGTAAATTCTTCAGCTTTTAATGGCAGTTGATAATGGATAATATAGTTCAATTCTGGAATATCTAAACCACGTGCAGCCAAATCGGTCGCTATGATAATTTGATGGGTTCCATTACGGAATTTTATTAAAGCGCGTTCGCGATCTTGTTGCTCCATTCCTCCTTGAAAACAACCATGTGCAATTTTGTTATCGTTTAAAAAATCGCTAAGATATTGGATGGTGTCTTTAAAATTACAGAAAATAATACCCGGTTTATTTCCGATATCCTGTAATAAATCAACTAAAGTTTGCAACTTATTTTTATCTGGCGATACCACTTTTTTTATTTCTAATTTAGACACTTTGGTATCTAAATAATCAATCACCAATTCGTTTTCTAAACCGACAAATTTGGGGATTTCCATATCCTGAGTTGCCGACGTTAAAATCCGTTTTTCAATATAAGGCAAACTACTGATAATCTCGCTCATTTCTTTTTCGAAACCAACCTCTAAAGATTTATCAAATTCATCTAAAACCAGCGTTTTAATATCTTCAACTATAAAAGTTTCCCGACGCAAATGATCCGCTATACGACCCGGTGTTCCCACCAAAATAGCTGGCGTGTGCGCTAATTCTATTTTATCTTTAGAAAAATGACGTCCGCCATAAACGGCGTTGGCTTTAAAACCAGAGCCTATAGTACGAATAACTTGTTCTATTTGAATAGCCAACTCACGAGAAGGTACCAAAATAAGTAATTGTACGTTTTCGCAATTTTTGTCTAAAGCCGTAATGGTTGGTAATAAAAAAGCCAGCGTTTTACCGGTTCCCGTAGGAGATAAAAGCACGGTGTTTTCAACATTAGTAATAGATAACAACGCTTCTTCCTGCATAGCATTAAGCGCTTTAATATTCAATTTATCTAAAATACGTTGTTGTGTTTTTCTGAACTGACTCATTACCTATTTTTCTTTTTCTTCTTTACCACCTCTTGTTTGTCAACAATCGTATTGTTTTCTGCTATATAATTCGCTAGGATTTTATCCACCAATTCTTCTTTTGTTAAATGATGAAAAATGGTTTTTACTTTTGCTTTAAAATCCTCCGGAATATCACGATTTGGTTTTGTTTTAAATATTTTTCTAGCCCAAAGTAAACCGTTATTTTCTTCGATACTCTTAGCATCTGCTTTTTGAAATTGGGTGAATTTAATGCCTAATTCTGCTTCAAATTCTGGAATATCTTGTACTTCATCTTCTTGAATAACACTTAAAGATAAACCGGTTGTTCCTGCCCTAGCTGTTCTTCCACTTCGGTGTACATAAGCATCATAAGTATCCGGTAAATGGTAATTTACCACAAAGGCTAAATCTTTAACATCGATACCACGAGCCGCTAAATCTGTGGCCACTAAAATATTGATATGCCCTTCTCTAAATTGCCCCATAATACGATCGCGAATGCCTTGAGATAAGCTCCCATGTATAGCTCCAGATGAGAATTTATTGATGGCTAAGTTTTTTGCCAATTTATTTACTGCGGCTTTAGTTTTACAGAATATAATACCGCGTTGCCCTTCGTTAGTATTTAGAAAGTGCATCAACACATTAAGTTTTTCTATAGGTTCTACCACTACATATTGATGATCGATGCCTTGATGCCCCTTAGTTTCCATGTTGGCCTCAATAGTTACCACGTGTTTAGATAAACTATTTTGAACCAACTGTTTTATAGTTCCAGGCATGGTTGCCGTAAACAATAATGTACGTCTTGTTTTTGGTAAAGCTTTAATAATAGCATCCACACCTTCTTTGTGTGCGCTAATCATTTCATCGGCTTCATCTAAAATAAAATACGTAATCTCTTTAATATTTATAGCGTTTCTCTCAATTAAATCGGCTAAACGTCCAGGAGTTGCTACCACAATATGTGTGGTGTTTTTTAATGCATCTATTTGTGGTTTAATAGGAATTCCTCCAAATAAACCAGCTATAGAAACCTGTAAATCTTCAGGGTTAAAAGACTCTAAATTGTTATAAATTTGTTGGCCTAACTCGCGTGTGGGTGCTAAAATTACGGCTTGTATATTACTTTTGCTGCTATCTACTAACTGAAGTAATGGTAATCCAAAAGCGGCTGTTTTTCCTGTTCCTGTTTTTGCTATAGCAACAACATCGTCCGTTTTGGTTAAAATTACGGGTATGGTTTTTTCTTGAATATCTGTTGGTACCGTTATGTTTAACGTTGCTAAACTACGTTGTAATGCAGCGTGAATACCTAAACTAGAAAATGATTGTGACATAAATTATATTTTGTGCAAAGATAGTAGAGTTTTGCTGGTATTTTAGATTTATAATTGAAGTATTATGGCCTAAAAAAAAGCCTATACAATAATGGATAGGCTTTTATAATTAATAGCGTATATGTTATAAAACTTTTTTACCTTCTTCTAAATCAAATTCAACTTCGTCATTCTAACAAATTTCATCTACTAATCCAGAAATGTAAACAAAATGTTCTTTGTTTGAACCTTCTTAAGAGATGAATACAAAACCTTTAGCATCATTGAAGAATTTTACTGTTACTTTATTACAATATTATATATTTATTCAGCCCTAAAAAGGTAGCCTTAAATACATGAGAAACTTGTTTTATTAATAATAAATCGAAATTATTTTTTTGATTTTCAGTATTCTAGAAATACAACGCCTTTATATTTCAAATTCAAAATACAAACAAAAACGATTTATACCATTTATATCCTAATTTTTAGCAACAAATTCATGCTTTAAAAAGGATTAAAAACACACGGTATTTTATGTTCTTTTTTGCAATATGAGTATATTTGTTATAGTACTTTTCCCTCTGAAATAAACCTAGTTTTATACCCAATAAATGAAAAATTACAAACCAAAAAACAGATTAACACCAGAGGCTTACATCGATGGTATTTTAAAAGGAGATCGCGTTACATTATCACGTGCCATTACTATTATTGAAAGTAATTTAGAAAGCGATAAAAAATTAGCTAAAGAAATTGTTCAAAAAATATTACCAAGTTCAGGTAAATCCATCCGTATTGGTATTACAGGTGTTCCTGGCGTTGGAAAAAGTACATTTATAGAAGTTTTTGGATTGTATTTAGTGAAACAAGGCCATCGGGTTGCCATATTATCTATAGACCCAAGTAGTCAACGATCTAAAGGAAGTATTTTAGGAGACAAAACTAGAATGGAAGATTTAGCAAATTTAGAAGAGGCTTATATTAGACCTTCTGCTTCTGGCGATACTTTGGGTGGTGTTTCTAACAAAACAGGCGAAACAATGCTCCTTTGTGAGGCTGCTGGCTACGATGTCATTTTAATTGAAACCGTTGGTGTTGGGCAGTCTGAAACAGCGGTACATGGCATGACGGATTTCTTTTTACTTTTAATGCTCGCTGGTGCTGGAGATGAACTACAAGGCATAAAGAAAGGGATTATGGAAATGGCTGATATGGTCGTTATTAACAAAGCCGATGGCGAAAATATTACCATGAGTAATATGGCGAAAAGACAATACCAAAATGCGCTTCATATTTTTCCGGCTTCGGAATCTGGATGGCGTCCTGTTGTGAGCACAGCTTCGGCTATAAAAAACATTGGAATTTCGAAAGTTTGGGACGAAATTTTAAAATTTAAAACATTGGTGGACGACAATGGTTATTTCTTAAAAAATAGAAATCACCAACAAATAAAATGGATGTATAATAATATTAATGAAGAACTAAAACAGCTATTTTACGGTTCTAAAAATATTAAAAACGAACTGTCTTCGTTAGAAAACGATATTGTTACCAATAAAATTTCGCCTGTTAAAGCGGCCCAGGAAATTATAGAACAATTTAAAAAATCGTTTTAAAACCTAATGATTAATTCTTGAAACCGATCTGAATTAATGTTTGATAATTATTTCGATAAGCAATTTGAATTACGCTATTTTGAAATGAACAAATTAGGCTTGGCAACGCCTACCATAATTTTAGGTTTGCTAGAAGAAACTGCGGCAGACCATTCCTACGCCATAGACCATAGTTTATTCGATTTAGTAACGAAAAATATAGGTTGGGTATTAGTTTCAGGAGTTTTACAAATGGATCGCTACCCTAACTATAAAGAAAAAATTACGATTAGAACCTGGTTGTCTAGCTACTCCTCTATTAAAGGATATCGAGAAAATATTATTTATGATGAAAACCAAAACATTATAGGCAAAGCTAAAGGCTTATGGGTGTTTTTTGATATTGAAAAAAGAAGACCAATACCCATTTTTAATGAGATTAAAGAAAAATGGTCTTATTACAATGAAGAATCTATTAGCGGTGATATTAAGAAAAAAATAAGTGCTGTAGATTTTGCAGATCATATCAAAGAATTTAGGGTCAACCGGTATGATACAGACATGAATAAACATGTGAATAACATTAGATATTTACAATGGGTGATTGAATCTATTCCCGAAGATATTTCGGAACATTATTTTTTACATAAAATCGATGGGCGTTTTATAGCTGAAGCTCAATATGGTGATACTGTTTTATCTTTAACACGAGCTCTTGAAACCAAAAACACTTTTGCACATACCATCAAAATAGCAGGTAGCAATTTGGTTTGTGCTACAGCTAAAACCTTATGGAAAAAGTATTAATTTTTCTTTTGAACTTAACACTCTAAAACCCTAATTTACTAAAAGGTCGTATCTGTTATTCAAATAAATTGAAAATAAAAAAACGCAACCAAATTCATGGTTGCGTTTTGTATATATATAGACTCTGAATTATTTTAATTCAGAAGGGATGCCTTTAAAGATGCTAAATTGAATTTAGAATTTTTCCATAGATCCCGCTTTTCATCGGGATAAATTCAATTACGTATTTTGAAAAGACAACATACTATTTCATTTACTTAACCTCTTCGAAGTCTACGTCTTCAACGTCATTTCCTTCTCCTTGTGGTTGCTCGCCTGCACCAGCATCTGGACCAGGTTGTGCACCGCCTTGAGCTTCAGCTTGCGCTTTGTACATTTCTTCCGAAGCCGCTTTCCAAGCTTCGTTTATTTTATCTAAAGCAGGCGTTATTACCGCTATATCTTTAGATTCGTAAGCTGTTTTTAATTCGGCTAAAGCTTCTTCAACAGGTTTCTTATTAGCTTCAGAAATTTTATCACCAAACTCTTCTAATTGTTTTTCCGTTTGGAAAATCATAGAATCTGCTTCATTTAATTTCTGAGCATTTTCAGCGGCAGCTTTATCTGCTTCAGCATTAGCTTCAGCATCAGCTTTCATTTTCGCAATTTCTTCTTCACTTAATCCTGAAGATGCTTCAATTCTAATATCTTGTTTTTTACCTGTCGCTTTATCTTCAGCAGATACTTTAATGATACCATTCGCATCAATATCAAAAGTTACTTCAATTTGTGGCGTACCTCTTCTTGCTGGTGGAATATCACTTAAGTGAAAACGTCCAATCGTTTTATTATCGGCAGCCATCGCGCGTTCACCTTGTAAAACGTGAATTTCTACAGATGGTTGATTATCGGCAGCTGTCGAGAATATTTGCGATTTTTTGGTTGGTATGGTTGTATTTGCTTCAATTAATTTAGTAAATACGTTACCCATAGTTTCGATACCTAAAGATAAAGGTGTTACATCTAAAAGTAATACATCTTTAACATCTCCAGTTAATACACCACCTTGGATACCAGCTCCTAAAGAAACAACTTCATCTGGGTTAACCCCTTTGCTTGGCGCTTTACCAAAGAATTTCTCTACGGCAGCTTGTACTGCAGGAATACGTGTAGAACCACCTACTAAAATAACTTCATCAATATCAGATTTAGATAAACCTGCTGCTTTTAAAGCTGACTCACATGGTGCGATAGTACGTTTTACTAAATCGTCAATTAATTGTTCGAATTTAGAACGTGTTAAGGTACGCACTAAGTGTTTTGGTCCACTTGCAGTTGCTGTTATGTATGGTAAGTTAATTTCCGTTTGAGCAGAAGATGATAACTCAATTTTAGCTTTTTCAGCAGCTTCTTTCAAACGTTGTAAAGACATTGGATCTTTTCTTAAGTCCATGTTTTCATCCGCTAAAAATTCATCAGCTAACCAACCAATAATTTTTTCATCAACATCATCACCACCTAAGTGTGTATCACCATCGGTAGAAAGTACTTCAAATACACCATCACCTAATTCAAGAATCGATACATCATGTGTTCCTCCACCAAAATCAAATACAACTATTTTTTGGTCTGTTCCTTTTTTGTCCATACCGTAAGCTAAAGCCGCTGCGGTTGGTTCGTTAATAATACGTCTCACTTTTAAACCTGCAATTTCACCAGCTTCTTTAGTGGCTTGACGTTGGCTATCGTTAAAGTAAGCAGGTACTGTAATTACCGCTTCGCTAACATCTTGTCCTAAATAATCTTCAGCTGTTTTCTTCATTTTTTGAAGAATCATAGCACTTAATTCTTGTGGCGTATATAAACGACCGTCAATATCTACTCTAGGCGTATCGTTATCTCCTTTTACTACTTTATATGGTACACGTTCTGCTTCGTTTTTAGACTCAGAATATTTATTCCCCATAAAACGCTTTATTGAATAAACCGTTTTTTGTGGATTTGTAACCGCTTGTCTTTTTGCTGGATCACCAACTTTAATTTCACCACCTTCTACAAAAGCGATTACCGATGGTGTTGTTCTTTTTCCTTCTGCATTAGGAATAACTACTGGCTCGTTACCTTCCATTACAGAAACGCAAGAGTTGGTTGTTCCTAAATCGATTCCAATAATTTTACTCATAATTTATTTTTTTATTGTTTATAGATTTCCGACTTAACGGAAACATGTATTCATTTTTTATTTCGAATTGTATAAGTCAATCATTATGCCAACCAAAAATAACTGACACAGTGGCAGTTGTTTTTGATTGACAGTTTTAAAATACTAATGACATCTAGCCTAAAAACAGCCTTTATCTATAATCTTAATAGAATGATGTTTAATAATGTATCTTTTTCTGACCTAGATTATATTAAATACATTGGAAACCATTATAAATAAGCTAAAATGCTAAAACACTGTTAAGGTGGTATTAAAAAAAATATAACTTCGATAGGAAACCCTTGGCTTAAAAACTTATATATTATATTTGCACTCCAAAAATTTCTATAATAATGAAACCCGAAGACACAAAATCTAAAGCTAAAAAATCTAAATTTCAGCTTTTACATCAATATTATGCTTATACAGGCTTTTATAGCTTTGTTTGGCAGGCCGTAAAAAAAGCGCTGCCTTATATTGTTGGTATTGTTATTTTAGTTTATGCGGTGAATCATTTTTTTGATATCAACCAAACCTTAACACATTTAACCGAAGTGCTTCCTGCTTATGGTGTGCTGAGTTTCTTTTTTGTTTCAGAAACCCTTTTAGGGCTTGTACCTCCTGAAATTTTTATTGCATGGGCTGGTAAAATGTATAGTCCGTGGTTTTATTTAGGTGTTTTAGCAGTTCTATCATATGGAGGTGGTTTAGTGTCTTATTGGATGGGACTTACAATAACTAAAATACCATCGGTACATAATTATATGGTTGTAAAAATGGAAAAACAATTAAAAAACTCAAAAAAATGGGGCGGGTTTTTAATTATGGTTGGCGCGGTATTACCGCTACCCTTTTCCATTGCTTGTTTGGCGGCTGGAATTATAGAATTTCCTTTTAAAAATGTGATGCTTTTTGGTTCCTTAAGGTTTATACGTTTTGCTATTTATGGTATCATTATTTTTAGTGCGCTCTAAGTTTTATTAAGAAACTAAACTAAAAAACATTGCCCGTTTTTAACTATTTATTAAGAAGGAAATGTAACTTTTGTACCGTATTTTTGCAACTAAAATTACTGTATGTTTTCATTTTTAAATATTTTTCGAATTGTAGCCTTTTTAGAAGGTGTATCCTATCTTTTACTGTTATTTATTGCTACGCCTATTAAATATATTGCAGGAAATCCTGAATACGTAAAACTTTTAGGCATGCCTCATGGTATGCTTTTTATACTATATGTCGTTTTAGCATTTTTAATTAAAAGCGAGATGAAATGGGCGGGAAAGACCTTTCTTTTTGTGCTTTTAGCTTCTGTTATTCCATTTGGAACATTTTATATTGAAAGAAAATTTTTAAAACCTGCTAATTAATGCAAGAGGAAACTATAATAGAAACAACAAATTATCAGCATATTATATATAGATATTTAGTAGAAACGGCTAATTTATCCGAGTCTTCAGCGAAATATCTTAATATGATCGCTCTATTACTTGTTTTAGCACTTCTTGTAGGTGTTCTATTTTATATTACTCGAAAACTATTAATTCGGGTGTTTTCTGAATTTGCTTCGGCATCAAAAACCAATTTCGACGATTTATTAGTAAACAATAAGGTTCCTCGAAATATTTCGCATATCATCCCATTATTAATAACTTTAGAGTTTATTTCAGATGTATTTATTGATTTTCCGTATATCAAAAATATTGTTGAAAAAGGACTCCAAGTATTCGCTATAATTCTTACGCTTTGGATTGTAAGAAGCTTACTAAATACGGTTAAAGATTATTTAAAAACTTTAGCCCGCTTTAAAGACAAACCTATTGATAGTTACATTCAGGTATTTATGATTTTTGCCTGGCTAACCGGTTTTATGTCGGCTATAGCCATTATTACAGGTATTGAATTTATAAAGTTTGTAACGGGTCTTGGTGCTATCTCAGCTGTTATTATTCTTGTTTTTAAAGATACTATTATGGGCTTTGTTGCCAGTATTCAAGTATCAATAAACGATATGGTTCGCATTGGCGACTGGATTACTTTTGAAAAATACGGTGCCGATGGTGATGTTATTGAAATTAATTTAGCAACCGTTAAAGTTCAGAATTTTGATAAAACCATTACAACTATTCCTACTTACGCTTTAATTTCCGACTCGTTTAAAAACTGGAGAGGCATGGTGAATTCTCCTGGACGACGTATTAAACGGGCTTTAAACATTAAATTAAATAGCGTGTCTTATTTATCTGAAGAACAAATAGATAAACTTAAAAAAATTGAAATAATTTCAGAATATTTAAATACGCGTCAACAAGATATCAATACGTATAACGATCAAAAAAACATCGATAAATCCTTATTACTAAATGGTAGAAATTTAACGAATATTGGCGTTTTTAGAAAATATATCCAAACCTATATAGAAAATCATTCGGCAATAAATAAAGACATGACTATTATGGTACGCCAATTAGCGCCCACCAGCCAAGGTATGCCTATAGAAATTTATGCCTTTAGTAGCGATAAACGTTGGGTGAACTATGAGTATATTATGGCCGATATTTTCGATCATATTATTGCCGCTACAACCTATTTCGATTTGGAAATTTTTGAACTCCCTAGTAATAGTAGTTTTAAAGTATAATATTTAGTTTCGTTAATTATTTAATAACCTTTTACCTTTTTAAAGAGTAATTCCTCTTAAAAACCATGTTAATTTTTATAGAAATTATAACATGGTATAGTTAATAGTATTTTATGAAAAACCTAATGCCCTTTATTTGCTTATTTTGTATTTGTCAATTTATTAACGCTCAAAACAAAAAAGAAATAGCACATAAACTGGATTCCCTAGCTCTAGTGTTAACAGAATATAATATCGCTAAAGAACAAAATACAGCAAAGGCTATAGCTCGTATTACTTCTGAAAAATGGGATCCTATTAATTTCAATCCATATAAAAATGAACCTCTAAAAAAACCATTTCAAATTCATTTTTCAGACAGTACTTACTGCTCTCCAATTGAAGGAAAAAAAGTTATCACTTCTCGTTATGGTTGGCGCCGAGGCAGACGACATGAAGGTATAGATATTGATTTGGTTACAGGAGATCCTGTACGGGCTGTGTTTGATGGGGTTGTTAGATTTGCCAGATACAGTTCTGGTCACGGAAGAGTAATAGTGGTTAGACACTATAACGGATTAGAAACAGCCTATTCTCATTTATCAAGTTATGTTGTTAAAGCAAACGACACTGTCAAAGCAGGACAAACCATTGGTATTGGCGGTACTTCTGGAAATGCTAGAGGCAGTCATTTACATTTAACTGTACTTTACAAAGGCCACTACATAAACCCAGAATATTTATTTGATTTCTCTGAAAACAACAAAATTAGAAACCAAAATATTTGGGTGACTAAAAAATGGGTAACTGCGGAATTTCACTCCTCTAAAAAGCAAACAAACTTAGAACTTCTCACTACTAAATCTATGGCCATTGCTAGCCAAGAAAAAGAAAATCGAAAAAAAATACATGTGGTTAGAAGTGGCGATACACTTTCAGGAATTTCTAGTAAATACCACGTCTCTCTTTCTAAACTTTGTAAAAATAATGCTATTAGAAAGACAAGCGTTTTAAAAATTGGACAAAAATTAGTTGTGAATATTTGAAGCAGGGTCGTATAAAAACAAGTTGTTCCCACAAAAAAAAGCCTGAATTCTTAACAGAATTTAGGCTTTTCTTAATTCAGAAAATTTACTAAATCATTTTTATTTCTTCAAAAGCATTGGTTTTTTAAATTTCGAAGATTTATAATAATATACGCTATCTATCTTATAGTTTTCAATTAAGGCATCGGCACCTTTAATTTTTAATTCATCTTTAATATAATGCAACCAATCGGCTCGCGCTACTTTTACACTATCTAAAACCACATTGGTTAAGTTTGCGCCTTTCAATTTGGTTCTAATTAAAAACGAGCCTGTTAAATTAGCGTCTTCCAAATTAGCATTCGTTAAATTGGCATCGTCCAAATCAAGATGTTTTAAATTACTGTTAACCAAATTTGCATTTTGTAAATCAACATTCATTAAATCCGATCCTTCTAAATTAGATTCTTGTAAATTAATATCTCTTAAAGTGGCATGTCTCAATTTTGCGTTAATTAACTCCGATTTTGTAAAATCGCTTTCCTGTAAAATTTCATCTACAAAAAAAGACGGTTGCATTTTACTTTTGCATAATGTAATAAGTAATTGGCCACGCTCTGGGCTAATTGGTTTTTCTATAAGCGTATTCCCAACCAAATAACGATATGGCTTCATGGCCCGACTTAAACTCACCACACGTCCTGCTAAGGTATTCGATATTTTATACGATCCGCTGGTTTTCATTTCACTATTAACATCACTCAAAACTTCACCCATAATAAACATTTGTGACGATCTTCGGGATGCTTCCGCTAAATGCGATTGTATTTCAATTTTCTCATTTTGCTTTTTTATTAATCGGTTTTGATAAAACATTAAAGTCGTCGGCAATATCGCTATTAACAATCCCATCACGCCTATTCTTGTTAAACGCCTAATTAAACTCGCTATAAGATTCGATGTGGTATCTATAGTTATTTTGCGCTGTTCGTTAAACTCTTCGATAGTATTATAGATACTCTGTTTTAAACTTTTGCCAGCAATTAGAGTTCCAATAAATTTTAAAATACCTTTTGTGTTTTTAGGACGCGACTTTTTAGCATTCAATTTTTCAAGTTGCGCTTTAAGGATGATGTTTTCCTTTTTTATAGATTCAATAGTATCGTTCATTACAAATCAATTAGCTAAAACAAATTTACTTTTTTAATATCAAACTAAAAGCCTAACGCAAAAAGTCCCATTAAGTTTTAAAACCTAATGGGACTTTTTTATAAATTAAATTTCTAATCTAAATATTAGCCGCTAAATAATCTCCAACTTCCGTTGTACCGTAAGCTTTTCCACCATCGGCTAAATCTTCTGTAACCACACCTTCAGCTAAGGCTTTATTTACAGCATCTCTAATAGCTTTACCTTCTTCTGGTAAGTTAAAAGCCGTTTCAAACATCATTGCTGCAGACAATACAGTGGCCATTGGGTTAGCAATATTCAATCCTGTAGCCTGTGGGTAAGACCCGTGTATTGGTTCAAATAAAGCAATATCTGTTCCCATAGATGCCGATGGCATTAATCCCATAGATCCAGAAATAACCGAAGCTTCATCTGTTAAAATATCTCCAAATAAGTTTTCTGTTATTAATACATCGTAACTATTTGGCCATTGTACCAAACGCATGGCTACCGCATCAACAAACTCGTAACTCACTTCAACCTCTGGATAATCTTTTTCCATAGCCTGAACAGTTTCTCTCCATAAACGAGACGTTTCTAAAACATTGGCTTTATCCACACAACATAATTTTTTAGAACGCGTCATCGCTAATTCAAAACCTTTTTTAGCTAAACGTTGCACTTCTTCGCGTGTATAAACACAATTATCAAAAGCGGTTTCTCCACCGTCTCTTCTTCCTTTTTCACCAAAGTAAATCCCTCCAGTTAACTCTCTTAAAAAGACTAAATCTGTACCTTCAATACGCTCTTGCTTTAAAGGCGATTTATCTAATAAAGATGGAAAAGTAAACGTTGGACGTACATTAGCAAATAAACCCAATTTTTTACGCATTTTTAATAACCCTTGCTCAGGACGAACCTTTGCCGATGGATCATTATCAAATCTTGGGTGACCAATAGCACCAAAAAGCACCGCGTCAGCAGCAACACACACCTCATGAGTGGCATCTGGATAAGGTTCTCCAACCTCATCAATAGCAGCAGCACCAGTTAACGCTGGTTTCCATGTTATTTCATGTCCAAATTTTGCAGCTACAGCATCACTAACTTTTACAGCTTGATCTATAACTTCTGGTCCAATGCCGTCTCCGGCTAAAAGGGCAATATTAAATTTCATCTTATTTATTTTTAATCCTTAATTTTATTATATTTATTTGGGCGTTCCCCAAGGGTCGGGCTTTCCGTTACAAGTCCTCGCACCTCCTTTCGTCGGGCTGTGGGCTTTCCTCTGCAATCCCTAACGCGGTCTTAACCCGCCATTGTCTGTTCTAAATCTTCAGTCAACAACACATCCGAAAACAAACTAACTTCCCAACGCTCTCGTCCATCTTCTGTCATCAATCTCCTGTCTTCGATCTTCAGTCGTCAGTCTTCCGTCATCTGTCAATCATTTCAACTCACAACAATATTCATCATTTTTTCGGTAGCTTTAATAGCCGAAACCGTTTGATCGGAATCTAATCCACGCGTTTTAAATTCTCTATCGCTATTTTTCCAAGTAATAATGGTTTCACAAAGCGCATCAGAATTCGATCCCGGAGGAATACGAACCGCATAATCTACCAATTTAGGTAATTTTAATGCTTTCTTTTTAAACACTGTTTTAATAGCATACATAAAAGCATCAAATTGTCCATCACCATGCGCACTTTCTTCAAAAGTATCCCCGTTAATAGTAATAGAAACCGTGGTTGTAGGTTTTAATCCCATAGCATGCGTAAGCACGTAAGCATTCACTTTTACCTTTTCTTCGTAGGTTCTATCTAAAACATCCGAAATTATATAAGGTAAATCCTCCTTAGTAACGACCTGTTTTTTATCGCCCAACTCAATAATACGATGGGTAACTTTCCTTAAATCATCATCGTCTAGCTGAAGCCCTAATTCTTGTAAATTCTTTTGAATATTAGCTTTTCCAGACGATTTTCCTAAAGCGTATTTTCTGGTTCTTCCAAAACGCTCCGGCATTAAATCACTAAAATACAGGTTGTTTTTATTATCGCCATCGGCATGTATTCCAGCCGTTTGCGTAAAAACATTAGCACCAACAACGGGTTTATTAGCAGGAATCATAAAACCCGAAAAGGTTTCAATAAGTTTGCTAATCGTGTATAAAAAGTTTTCATTTACACCAATTTCAACCTCGGGCATAAAATCGTTTATCACCGCAATAGTACTTGCCATAGGCGCATTTCCTGCGCGTTCCCCCATACCATTTACTGTTAAATGTAAACCATCGGCACCCGCTTTTAAACCAGCCATTACATTGGCAACACCTAAATCGTAATCGTTATGTGCATGAAAATCGAAATGTAAATTAGGGTACTTATCTTTAATTTCCTTTATAAAAATATATGATTCCTCTGGCGTTAACACCCCTAAAGTATCTGGAAGCATAATGCGCTTTACCGGTTGGGTTGCTAAAAACTCTAAAAATTCAAAAACATAAGCTTTAGAATTTCGCATACCATTACTCCAGTCCTCTAAATAAATATTAGTTTCAATCCCCTTTTCTGTGGCTAAACTAATATTTTCTTTAATCTCTGTAAAGTGCTGATTTGGTGTTTTTTTGAGTTGATGCGTTAAATGATTTAACGAACCTTTAGTGAGCAAATTTTGCACCTTGGCTCCTGCTTCAATCATCCAATCTAAAGAAACCCCTTTATCTACGAAAGTTAAAACTTCAACAGCCTTTAAATAGTTGCTTTCTTTAGCCCATGCTGTCACATCTTTAACCGCTTGAAGCTCGCCTTCCGACACACGTGCCGAAGCAATTTCAATACGATCAACTTTTAATTCTTCTAATAAAAGTTTTGCTATGGTGAGTTTCTCAGAAGCAGAAAACGACACGCTCGAGGTTTGTTCACCATCGCGCAATGTCGTATCCATTATTTCTATATGTTTTGCCATTTTTTTAGAAAGGACGAGATTCTGTAAATGTTTCTATCTCGCTTTTCATGTTTTGTAAATAGTCGATATCATCAAAACCATTTAACATATTTTCTTTCTTATAGCCATTAATATCAAAAGACTCTTGTGTTCCAGAAGATAATAGTGTAATGGTTTGCGCTTTTAAATCGACTTCTACCTCTGTTTTTGGATCGGCGTAAACTGCTTCAAAAATTTCATTAGAAAATTCTGGGCTAATTTGTACTGGTAAAACACCAATATTTAAACAGTTGTTTTTAAAGATATCTGCAAAAAAGCTTGATACTACACAACGGAAACCATAATCGTAAACCGCCCAAGCAGCGTGCTCACGAGAAGAACCAGAACCAAAGTTCTTTCCTCCTAATAAAATTTTCCCTGTATATATTGGGTTGTTTAAAATAAAATCTTCTTTTGGAGTATTATCTCCATTATATCTCCAGTCGCGGAATAAATTATCTCCAAAACCTTCACGAGTTGTCGCTTTTAAAAAACGAGCTGGTATAATTTGATCGGTATCTACATTCTCTATTGGTAACGGTACTACGCTACTCGTTAATGTTGTAAATTTATCGTATGCCATATTTTTAATGCTTTAGGCTTTAAGCCTGACGCTATAAGCCAATAATTATAATGTTTTGTTTTTAGCTCTAAGCACAACGCTTAAAGCTAATTGCTTTTATAGTAAATCTCTAGGGTCTGTTACCACTCCTGTAACTGCCGCTGCTGCAGCAACTAACGGACTAGCCAATAAGGTTCTCGATCCTGGTCCTTGACGACCTTCAAAGTTTCTATTAGAAGTACTTACCGCGTATTTTCCAGCAGGTACTTTATCATCATTCATGGCTAAACAAGCAGAACAACCTGGCTCTCTTAAAACAAATCCAGCGTCTTCAAAAATATCTAATAAACCTTCTTCTTTAATTTTAGCTTCAACAATGTGAGATCCTGGTACTAACCAAGCCGTAACATTATCAGCTTTTTTACGTCCTTTAACAATAGAAGCAAATGCACGGAAATCTTCAATACGTCCGTTTGTACAACTTCCAATAAATACGTAATCAATTTTCTTACCAATCATCTGGTCATCTTCAGCATAACCCATGTAAGCTAAAGACTTATCATAAGTAGCTTTTCCTCCTTCAACAGATTCTGCCGATGGAATATGTTTAGAAATCCCCATACCCATACCCGGATTTGTTCCGTAAGTAATCATAGGTTCTATATCTGCTGCATTAAACACCACTTCTTTATCAAAAGTAGCATCCTTATCAGTTTTAAGTGTTTCCCAATAGGTCATGGCTTTATCCCAATCTGCTCCTTTAGGCGTCATAGAACGACCTTTAATATACTCAAATGTTTTTTCATCTGGAGCAATCATTCCACCACGTGCACCCATTTCAATAGAAAGGTTACAAACAGTCATACGACCTTCCATAGACATGTTTTCAAAAACATCGCCAGCATATTCTACAAAATACCCGGTAGCACCAGACGTTGTTAATTGAGAAATAATGTATAACCCAACATCTTTAGGCGTTACCCCTTTACTTAACGGCCCATTAACGCTAATACGCATTTTTTTTGGTTTAGGTTGCATAATACATTGTGTAGTAAGCACCATTTCTACTTCCGAAGTTCCAATACCAAAGGCAATAGCTCCAAAAGCACCGTGAGTTGAAGTATGCGAATCGCCACAAACAATAGTAGCACCAGGAAGTGTTATTCCATTTTCTGGTCCTACAACATGAACAATTCCATTATTTTGATGCCCTAATCCCCAGTGACTAATACCATACTGATTAGCATTGTCTTTCAAGGTTTTTAATTGATTAGCCGATAATGGATCTTCTACAGGTAAATGTTGGTTAATAGTTGGTGTGTTATGATCTGCAACAGCAAATGTACGCTCTGGATACAACACACTTAAACCTCTACTTTTTAAACCTACAAAAGCCACAGGGCTTGTTACTTCGTGAATTAAGTGACGGTCTATATACAACACATCTGGTCCATCAGCAATGTCTCGCACTACATGCGAATCCCACACTTTGTCAAATAATGTACTACTCATAAAATTTTTAATTTTGTATTAAAATAGCTTTAAAGCTACAGAGGAACAAATTTAGAGTTTATTACAGTATTTCAAAACTTTAAACGACTTTGTTAGTAAATTTTTATAAAATTACCAACGTATGTGTTATTATTTGAATTTAATGCAACAAATACTTAAAATTGATTATAATTTTTAAAAGAAATTTGGGTTGTTTTTTACAACCTATCAACTACATATTCAATTTCTGTTTTACCATGTGCTAGAGGTTTTCCGTCTGGACCAATATTTACCATAACAATATTAGAAATTGTGATAATAGTTTCATGAGTCATTTTATTTCTAACTTCAGAACTTAATACCAAAGACGCTCGTCCAAACTTTACCACATTAATACCAATTTCAACAATATCCCCTTGCTTAGCAGAGGATTTAAAATCGATTTCACTCATAAATTTAGTAACCACCTTTTGGTTTTCTAACTGTATGATGGCATAAATAGCGGCCTCCTCATCAATCCACTCTAATAATCGACCACCAAACAAGGTACCATTTGCATTTAAATCTTCGGGTTTAACCCATTTTCTACTGTGAAATTTCATGTTTTGTTTACGGTTTTCCATTGACCTTATATTTTAAAATTACGTTTCAAAGGTAACCCATCTTGAGTATAATAAACATGATATTTGATTGCTCCTTCTTATTTTCGTATTTATTTTTCTTATGTTATAGCCGTATTCTTGGTTTAGTAATTCGCTTAAAAAATATGGTAAAAACAAGTTAAATGTAAAATGTTAATAACCTAGTGAATAATTAAAAAGCATCACTACGAAAACAGCCTTAATAATTTTTACATTTATTAAAAATCAAAACCATGAATTCTAGAGATTTAAAATTAAAAAGTATTCGCCCAGAGATTTTAACTACTACAATTAATGATGCCATGTCTGCAGACGAACGTTTTCAAAACCTCGTACTGCGTCCTTGTATTAAAATGCAAAATGATTTATTGATTGCTGCTTTTAGAAATTATATCGTGAAGCATAAATCGGTTTTTTATGGATTAAACTTGGACAAACGTATGGATTATATTGAAAACGCCATTCAAAAAGATATGAAATTCCGAAACTCCCTAAAAGGTATGATTATAGGTGTTTTTACTGTTGAAGATTATGTTGTTTATACTAAAAATTCTTCTGCTTTAAATAAACGCATGATGAATATTGTGAAAGACAGATTGCTAAGTAATATTCAACTTTTTGAAAAACCAGATTTATTGGCTACTGCATAATATCAATATGATAAGCTAAAAAATGAACACTAAAAAAAAACGCCCTTCTTCAACAATTTGATAAGAGCGTTTTTTTTAAATCTATAAATAAGAGTGTTTAAACACCTTATTTTTTTCAACTATAACACCAAACATTTAGCTAATGTTTCTTCATATATTTTCTCGTATTGCGGTACAATTTCATGTAAATCGAATTTTAAAGCTTCTTTTCTTGCGTTTGCTTTAAAGGTTTCCAAACGTGTTTCATTGTTTAAAATATGTATGGCATTTTTGCTCATATCTTCCACATCGCCAACATTGCTTAAGTATCCAGAAACCCCATGAATATTAACCTCTGGAATCCCACCTGCATTACTAGAAATTACAGGTACCCCAGATGCCATAGCTTCTAAAGCTGCTAAACCAAAACTTTCTGTTTCCGAAGGCAGTAAAAACAAATCGCTAAAACATAATATTTTATCTATTTCGTTACTTCTACCAAAGAAAATAACCTTGCTAGAAATACCTAATTTCGCACACTGCTGTTCTACACTTTCTTTTTCAGGTCCTTCTCCAATAAACATAAGTTTAGCCGGCATTTCTTTTTGAATATTGTAAAATATACTAACCACATCTTGCACCCGTTTTACAGGGCGTAAATTACTAATATGGGTAATAATTTTTTCGTCATCATTAGCCATTAACCCACGTTGACAATCGGTAATACCTTCATTATTATGTTTTTCCAAATCTATAAAATTAGGAACCACACTAATCTTGTTTTTAATATCAAATAGACGTAGCGTGTCTTTTCTTAAACTCGCCGAAACCGCTGTTACTGCATCAGATTTATTAATGCTAAAGGTTACTGCGGGCTTATAAAATGGATGGCTACCCACCAGCGTAATATCAGTGCCGTGTAGTGTGGTTACAATAGGTACATAAATATCTTCCTCAATAAGCATTTTTTTTGCCATATACGCCGCATAGGCATGTGGAATAGCATAATGCACATGCAGAATTTCTATTTTATGAAGCTTTACCATATCAACTAATTTACTCGACAAGGCTAACTCGTAAGGTTGATAATGAAACAACGGATACTCTGGAACATTCACTTCATGATAATGTACGTTGTTTCCAATTAATTCCAGTCTAACAGGTTGATTATATGTAATAAAATGAATTTCGTGTCCACGCTTAGAAAGCTCTAAACCTAATTCTGTTGCAACAACGCCACTCCCCCCAAATGTTGGATAACAAACTATACCTATTTTCATTTTTCTAATTTTATAAACTTAAAAACGCCATGTTTTAATCTTCAATCGCTTCATAAATTAAGCGTTGTATTTCTGTTCTTATATTTGCTTTTAAAAGCAAGTTTTTACTAGCACTTGGGTATGTTCTATTTGCCATAAATACATACACAATTTCTTCATCGGGATCTGCCCAAGTATAAGCACCTGTAAAACCAGAATGCCCAAAACTTTTCGCAGAAACACAACCACAGGTTGGGCCAGCTGTTCCTAATTGCGGTTTATCAAAACCAACCCCCCTCCTATTATCCTTATCTTCATAATAGCGGGTATTAAATTTTTCTACTGTTTCCTCTTTTAAATAACGCTTTCCACCATAATATCCTTTTTGCAAGTACATTTGCATAATTTTAGCCACATCATTCGCATTACTAAAAACACCGGCATGCCCACCAATACCATTTTGCATGGCGGCTCCCATATCGTGAACATAGCCTTGCACTTTTTGATAACGGTAATAATTATCTTCCTCTGTAGGTACTATTTTTTTATTACTAATAGTATGATACGGATTATACATGGTGTTATTTGCTCCCAAAGACTCATAAAAATGCGCTTGGGTTAGTTGTTCTAATGTTCTGTCGTAATAGTTCTCAATAAATTTCTTTAAAATGTAATAAGGAAAATCACTATAACGATATTTTAACTGATCTAGCAGCTTAGAATCCTTTATAATACCTTGTATAGAGTCCGGATAATCAGACCTTAAATACAAACTTTTATAGACTTCAATATTAAATTCCGGACTTCGTGTTTTTCTGTAATATTTATCGCTTGGACGTTTAGTAACCGAATCTAAAGTATGATAATAAAAAGGTTCCCACGGACGTAAACGCGCATAATGAGATAACATCTGTTTTAAAGTAATATTTTCTTTATTTGAGCCTTTGTATTCTGGTAATATTTCAACCAATTTGGTATCTAAAGTCACTTCGCCCTGCTCTTCTAACTCCATTAATAACGGCAAAGTTGCTAATATTTTTGTTAATGACGCCACATCGTAAATATCATCAAAGCTTACTTTTTCTTTTCCAGAATAAGTATGCTTTCCAAAGTTTTTATTGTATATCACTTTCCCTTTTCTGGCCACTAAAAGTTGAATTCCAGGGGTCATTTTATGACTAATAGCATATTTGGCAACCGAATCAATTTTATTTAATTTCTTTGAATTCATGCCAACACGCTCGGGTACTGTATACCCCAAACGTTTAATATCCTCTATATCTATTCCTTCGCCTGCATTGTAAAACGCTCCAATAGAAACCGGTAAAACACCTTGTGCAGGAATAGCTCCAAAAATAAGCTGTGCCGATTTTTGTTGGGCAATAGCACTATTTTGATAGCTAACTATAACGCTTTCAATATTTGCCATGGTTCTTAAATCTGCAAGCGCATAAGGTTTCACAAACACATCGAGAATTACATTGTGGGTTCTTGAAATTTCGTGTAACCAATTAATTTCTTCTTTGGTAAACTTATAGCTTTTCCAAGGATTAGCATTAGAGCGATGTAACCCTATAATAACGGTATTATACGGCTCTAGTCTTCCCATTAAAGCTTCTAAATTATCTTCTTTAACAGCATGGACTTTTCCGTATTTTTTCAATTCATTAAAAAACTCATTTCCAGAATCGTCACCCATATTTACATAAGCCAAGGTTTTCATTTCCAATTTTGTAAGCGGCAGTAAATCGCTATCGTTTTTTACAACAGTAATGGCGTTTTCAAGAAGTTCTTCATATAAAATATCATCTTCCGGTCTGTTTAAATCTTTACTTAAATTTTTTAAACTAATAGGCTTATAGTGTTGTAACCCCACTTTATATTTGGCCATTAATATTTTTTTAACTGAAAGCGCTAATCGAGCTTCAGAAATTTCACCACTTTCATAAGCGGCTTTAATTTTAGAAATACCAATTCCAACATTTTCCGACATAAGCATCACGTCGTTTCCAGCCTTAAACGCAGCCAAATCAATATCGCCTGTTTCATCAAAATCTGCAGCCCCTTTCATAGTTAACGCATCGGTAAAAATAAGACCTTGAAATCCTAATTTTTCTTTTAAAATATCGGTTACAATATGTTTTGATAAAGACGATGGTACTCCAGAATTATCTAAACTAGGCACATTTAAGTGCGCTACCATAACGCTGGAAAGCCCCTCATTAATTAATTTTTTATACGGATATAACTCGATAGAATCAATACGTTTTTCATTAAAACTGATAGTTGGTAAGGTTAAATGCGAATCTTGATCGGTGTCTCCATGCCCTGGAAAATGCTTGGCATTAGCTAAAACACCAGCACTTTGCATCCCTTTCATAAAAGCAGCAGCTTTACGGGTGACATTATCGCGATCTTCACCAAAGGAACGATTTCCAATAATGGGGTTTTTAGGGTTCGTATTAATATCAACCACAGGTGCAAAGTTGAAATGCACTCCCAAACGTTTACAATGTTCGCCAATATACCTGCCGGCTTCTTCAACTAATTTATCATTTTTAATAGCTCCAAGGGTCATATTCCAAGGAAAAGCATAAGTAGAATCTAAACGCATGCTTAAGCCCCATTCGGCATCCATGCCAACTAAAAGTGGAATTTTTGAAAGCGCTTGTAATTCATTATTAAGTTTAGCCTGACGGTATGGCCCACCATTAGAGTAAATAACACCGCCAATATGGTTGTTTTTAACTAAATTTTCAACTTTTGCTTTTACAGCCGCATTTTGGTTAGACATGACTTGAACCATGTACAACTGCCCTATTTTTTCCGATAAGGATAAAGACTCATAAACACTATCTACCCATTTACGTTGCGCTTCTGGCTGCGCAGTTTCTAAAGGGTTTTTAGACGTTTGACCATAAATTGAAACCACTGAAAACAAGCAAAATATACTATATTTAATATAACGCATAAAAAGAATTAATTAGGAAATTATTAGTCTTTAACTATGGTACTAATAATATTGGCAAAATAATACTTTTAAAAGGAAGAAGGAAAGACTTTAAGATAGATTTATAAAGAACTTTATAACACATTAATTACAATAATTATAATAATCTTGATGATACGAGATAAAAAACTCCTCTCCATAGAATCAACTTTGTAAACCCAATTATTGTCTAGACCTTAAAAAAACTTAGCTCATAAAAATAACTTATTCATAAACTTAATATAACATGTATCAAACTTTTTAAAAGTTTATTTGTTGTTTCAATAAAAAAGACAACTCTACCAATATTTTATATGGATTTTTCAACAGTAGTTATTTATCTTGGCTTCACTTTAGCAGCCTATTCTGTAGTAGGAAACGATACCATTCAAACTTTAGGAACATTTTTAAGTTCGAATGAACGAAAAAAGTGGTGGGTATTATGGCTTTTTGCCGGAGGAATTCTTGCTACAACACTTGTTTATGGCTATTTTACGCACAATGGAGACGTTTCTTATGGACGTCTTGAAAAATACCCCATGCCAGATCCTTTTTCATGGTATTATATTTTACCTCCTATTATTTTAATGTTGCTTACACGTACCGGAATTCCGGTAAGTACATCGTTTTTAATTCTTACATTTTTTAACCAAAAGAATTTAAGCGATATGATACTTAAATCCGTTTCAGGATACGCTGTTTCCTTTGTAGCGGCCATTATTTTATATTTAGCCATATCTAAAATACTTGAGAAAAAATTTATAGAAAACCCAATAACAGATAGAGAAAATAAAATTTGGACGGCTTTGCAATGGTGCTCAACCGGTTTTCTTTGGTCGCAATGGCTCATCCAAGATTTTGCCAACATCTATGTTTATTTACCAAGACAACTTGAATTATGGCAATTAGGCTTTTCATTAATAATTATTTTAGGGATGCTCGCTTTTATTATTGCAAAAAAAGGTGGAGCCATTCAAGGTATTGTTAAGTCTAAAACCAATACGGTAGACCTTAGATCGGCAACACTTATCGATTTTACCTACGGAATTATTCTATTTTATTTTAAAGAATTAAACAATGTACCTATGAGTACCACATGGGTATTTATAGGTATTCTAGCGGGTAGAGAAATAGCACTAAACTTTATGCTTAGAAAAAATGAAGCCAGACGCTCTATGTTTAGTAATCTCGGGATGGACTTATTTAAAGTCTTTATTGGTTTGGTTGTAAGTGTGGCTTTAGTTTATGTTGTTAAATATTTAGCCTCCATGTAATTTTTAATGAAAAACATTGTACTAAAAATGGTTGTCGCTGCGTATTTTTTCTTTTACCCATCGTTTATTTGGGCACAAGAAGAAACCAATAATCCCGATAAAAAAGGGATTAACATTGCTAATATTGTTAAAATGTCTGGAAATTGGTTTATGGCATATAGAGATGGAATTGCGCAAACCCAAGCAGATCAAGATGTTTTAGCTACAAACAATCATGAAAGTGCTTTTGTACTTAAAAGAAGTTATATTACCTTAAAAAAAGATTTAGACGATGTATTCTCTGTAAGATACACCATGGACTTAACCATTGATAGAGATGGTGAAGATGCTGGTAATATTGAAACTCGGCTTAAATATCTTTACGTAAAAACAAAACCTAGAATAAATAGTAAGGTATTTACAGGTTTATGGATTCAAGTAGGTATGGTACATACTCCATGGCTAGACTATGAACAAAAAATAAACACCTATCGGGTGCAAGACAATATGTTTATAGAGCGAAATAAAATATTTAACTCTGCCGATTTTGGAATTACCGTTAATGGTAATATTGGTCCAAAAATGGATGAAGCTTTTTTAAAAAAGGTAAAAAGC
Organism: Algibacter pacificus; assembly: GCF_008033385.1. Taxonomy (GTDB): domain Bacteria; phylum Bacteroidota; class Bacteroidia; order Flavobacteriales; family Flavobacteriaceae; genus Algibacter; species Algibacter pacificus. Next base: position 58,482 of record NZ_VOGY01000012.1, read on the forward strand.
CCTTTAACAGGAAAATATTTAAGCTATGCCTTTGGTTTATATAATGGTGGCGGTTATTCTGGAGCAGAAAACAACAATAATAAACTTATTGCCGGCCGTTTATCCTACCGGCCCTTTCCTTCAAAAATTCCGGAACTACAAATAAGTGGTTATTTTAATACAGGAAAAGGAAATAGCGCAGAGCGCCCAGATTTTAATCAAGTTCTCGGTTTTCTGGCCTATACAGGACAACAACTTACGTTAACAGCCCAAACTCATGAAGGAACTGGTGATTTTAGAGCAACATATACAGATGAAAACAACCCGAAAATAGCTTTAAAAAACTATGGCTATAGTTTTTTTGGAGAATATAAATTTAAGAAAAGTCCGTTTGCTATTTGGGGAAGATATGATAATTTTACTGTAAAAGACATAACAGACAACAATACAAAACGTTATATAGGTGGATTAACCTATAAAATTAATAATTACTTAAGAATGGTTTTCAATGTAGAACATTCTAATAAAATAAACACTAAAGACGATATTTATGAAGTTAACCTTGAGGTTGCTTTCTAAAAAACATAAAAAAAACTCTAAACTTTAAAAAAATGAAAAGCATATTATTTCCTACAAATTTTACCGAATTATCCTTAAATGCTTTTACATACGCTATGGAGTATGCCCAAAAATCCAACTCAAAGTTAATTGTATATCACACATATACAGAAGCCGAACCTATAAATGAAAATGCTCAAGCAGTATATAACAAGATAGACATTCAGAATTTTAGAAGTAAAAAAGACAAATTTCCACCATTTGAAAACATTATTAAAAACAGTAAAGTTGGAAAACTTAATGTAAAATATGTTGTGGATGAAGGTACGTTTGTAGAGTCTTTAAAAAAATACATTCTAAAGAAAGAAGATAAAATAGACTTAATTATTATGGGGACACAAAGTAACCAAAATAGTTTGTTTAATATTTTTATGGAAACCAATACCATCAAGATATTAGAAGAAATAAGCAAGCCAGTATTTGCTATTCCAGAAAGAGCGGTTTTCGATGGTTCATTTGATAATATTGTTTTTCTTGTTGATTATAAAGAAGATGAAATTGTACCTTTGGCCGATGTTATTGAAAAATCTCAAGAGTTTAATTCAAAATTACACGTTATTCATTTCGATTTGGCTCACGTAGAATCTATTTCACCTTTATTAGAAACTTTTAAAGAATCTATCAACTCGGCTCACCTAAATAATGTAGAATTTATTTCTATAGATTCTATAGATTTAAAAAAATCCTTAACCGAATACTGTGTAAATAATAAAATAGATATGGTTTGCTTAATTAACCATAAACGAAATTTCTATCAACGCTTATTCTCTTTCAGCTTAACTGAAGATTTATTAAATAATCTAGATATTCCTATTATGGCTATTTATCGCGAATAATAATAAAAAACCCAATACACATAAAAAGCTCTAATATTTAGAGCTTTTTTTATTAAAACAAATAAGTAAAACCTTTTTAGTCCACCAAATCAATATGGCGGTCATGATACCCTAATAGGTATAATACACCATCTAAGCCAATACTAGAAATAGAACTTTGCGCATTATCTTTTACCTTTGGTTTGGCATGAAAGGCAATACCTAAACCTGCAAGATTAAGCATGGGCAAATCGTTTGCACCATCGCCCACAGCAATAGTTTGGCTAATATCAATACCTTCTTTTTTTGCAATTTCTTTTAAATATTCTGCTTTTTTGTTGCCATCAACAATATCGCCTAAATACCCACCTGTTAATTTTCCATCAACAATTTCTAGTTGGTTGGCATATACATAATCCATACCTAATTCTTTCTTTAAATACTCACCAAAATAAGTAAAACCACCAGAAAGAATAGCAGTTTTAAATCCGTAACTTTTTAACGTATCAATTAAACGTCTGGCCCCTTTAGTTATAGGTAAGTTTACAGCAACATCCTGTAAAACCTGTTCACTTAATCCTTCTAAAAGTTTCATACGTCGTTCAAAACTTTCGTTGAAATCAATCTCGCCCTGCATGGCCGATTCGGTAATCGCTTTTACCTCGTCACCTACTCCTGCAAGTTCTGCCAATTTATCAATAACTTCTGCCTGAATTAGTGTAGAATCCATATCGAAACATACCAAACGCCGATTTCTTCTAAAAATATTATCTTCTTGAAACGCAATATCAATATCAAGGTCATTCGAAATTTGCATAAACTTCGCCGTTAATTCTTCTTTACTATCAATTTTACCACGTACAGAAAGTTGAATTGAAGCGCGAGGATATTCGGCTTCTTTTTTAAGCGACAAACGCCCTGTTAATCTGGTTATAGAATCTATATTTAAATTTTTTTCCGAAATTACTTTCGTAACTTCTGATATTTGTTCGGCTGCTAGTTTCTCTCCTAGAAGCGTTATAATATACCTGTCTTTTCCTTGATTCGTTACCCAATCTTCATATTTATCAATAGAAATAGGTGTAAACTTTGCCGAAATACCAAGTTCATAAGCCTTAAAAAGTAAATCTTTTAAAACGGCAGCCGATTTCTTTTTAGATTTTATTTCAAACAAAATACCTAACGATAATGTATCGTGAATATTAGCTTGACCAATATCTAAAACCTTTGCACCATATTCTGCCAAAACCCCCGTTAAACTAGAGGTTAACCCTGGTTTATCTGGTCCTGAAATATTTAATAAAACAATCTCTTTAGCCATAATTTAGTTTTTACTTTTTTCAAAGTTGTAAAAATCATTATTCTATTTGAATTATAAAAGTTTTTTATGAAGAATGATTTTAAGAAATAAACAAATTATTGTTTTCACATAAAATCCTTTAAAACACATATATTTTATTTACTGTTTGTTTAAAATTTAGAAAAAAAATTAGGGCTTATTAAATAATTATAAAAATTTTAAACGATTTTTTAATTAAAAAGAATTTACATACAAATATTATTTTAAATAAATAAAAATTGCATTTACACCAATGCTAACAATTATTTAACTTGCAAAATTGATAGTATTACTATTAACTTTGTAAAAAATAGTAATTTATGGATTCTTTATTATCAAATATTAAAATAAACATTCCCCCAGGCATCTATTTAAAGGATCCTGAAACCTCAGAATTAGGTAAAAAAATTATTGAACATAGTATTATACTTATCCAAGACATAGGATTTGAAGATTTTAATTTTAAAAAACTAGGTGGCGTTATAGGTTCTAACGAGAGTTCTATATATCGTTATTTTGAAAGCAAACACAAATTACTTATTTACCTCACGTCTTGGTATTGGAGTTGGATAGAATATCAGTTGGTTTTAGAAATATTTAGCATAACTAACGCTGAAGAAAAATTAAAAAAAGCCATAGAAATAGTAACTAGAACCACAAAACAAGACTCCAAGTACAGTCATATTAACGAAGTATTATTAAATAAAATTGTTATTTATGAAAATTCTAAATCTTATCTTACAAAAAGCGTAGATACAGAAAATAAAGAAGGTTTTTTTATGTCTTATAAACGGGTAGTTTATCGTATTTCAGAAATTATTTCACAATGCAATAGCACTTACCAGTATAGTTTAAGTTTGGCTAGTTCTATTGTAGATGGGGCGCTACATCAACATTTTATAAAATCTCATTTTAAAACAATTACCAATTGCAATACAAAAAACACTCCTACACATTTTTTTACAAATTTAGTTTTAAACACCATTAAAATACATGGATAACAATACTTTATCACCTTGGAAACGCTTCATAGGTTTAGTAGAATTAGAGCGCAAAGATATATATCAAATTGCTTACTACGCTATTTTTGATGGTTTGGTAAGCCTATCCCTTCCAATTGGAATTCAAGCTATAATTAACTTATTACAAGGCGCTCAAATATCTACTTCTTGGATTGTTTTAGTTTTACTGGTTACCGGTGGCGTAGCATTTTCTGGGCTGTTAAAATTAATGCAAATGCGTATTATTGAAACCATACAGCAACGTATTTTTACTAGAGCTTCCTTAGATTTAAGTTATCGTTTTCCAAAAATAAAAATGAGTAAACTGCATAATTTTTATCTTCCAGAATTGGCAAACCGTTTTTTTGATACTATAGTCATTCAAAAAGGATTATCTAAAATATTAATCGATATGCCATCGGCATTATTACAAATTATATTTGCTTTAATTCTCTTATCATTTTACCACCCATTCTTTATCATATTCGGGATATTATTATTAATGCTCATTTATGTAGTATTTAAATATACAGCTAAACGCGGTTTAGAAACCAGTTTAAAAGAATCTAAACACAAATATAAAGTGGCACATTGGCTACAAGAAATTGCGCGTACTATTATTAGTTTTAAGCTTTCGGGAAAAACAGGTTTAGCAATGGAAAAAAGTGATCATTTAGTATCAGAGTATTTAGAATCTAGAGAAAATCACTTTAAAATTTTAGTCATGCAATTTATGCAACTTATAGGTTTTAAAGTTCTAGTAACTATAGGCTTATTGGTTATAGGAGGCCTATTGGTTTTAGATCAAAGGATGAATATTGGACAATTTGTTGCTGCAGAAATTATTATACTTTTAATTATTGCTTCGGTTGAAAAACTAATTAGTGGCTTAGAATCTTTTTATGATGTTTTAACCTCTATTGAAAAATTAGGACAAGTTGTTGATATGCCAATAGAGACACAACAAGGCGAAAAAATACAAGATAATGGTAGTTTAACAATAGAATTTCAAAACGTGTCTTATCTTGTTGAACAACGCTACCAACCTATTTTAAGTAATATTTCTTTCTGTATAGCACCAAAAGATAAAGTTTTAATTAAAGGCGAAAGTGGCTCTGGAAAATCGAGTTTACTACAACTTATTTCTGGATTAGTTTCACCAACATCAGGATATATATATGTAAATAACTTATCAATTCAAAGTCTCTATAAAAATGAATACCGCTCCAATTTAGGCGTCTCGCTTTCCGAAGAAACGCCTTTTGAAGGCAGCATTAGAGATAATATAACTTTTGGCAATAAAAACATTAGCGATGAGGCTATTTATCAAGTCATTGAAAATTTAAATTTAACCAGTTTTTTACATAAGCAAGTTAAAGGCTTAAGCTCGATTTTAAAACCCGAAGGAAAACAAATAGCTTACACTACTTCAAAAAAAATAATACTAGCAAGAGCACTTGTTAAACAACCCAAGCTTTTAATTCTAGAAAACCCACTAGAACATTTTGATAAAGACGAAGCTACTAAAATAATGAACATGTTGGTATCCCCAGAGCAACCATGGAGTTTGGTTGTAGTTAGCAATAATGACCAGTGGGAAACTAAATGCAATAAGCAAATTGCCCTTAAAAAAGGCGTTATCATAAATAAACGGTAAGCGATGTTAAATATAACCAATAATAAAGTTTCAGAATACATAGACTTAAAAACCTTTAAGTCTGGAAAAGATATTTTTAATAAAGAATACCATAAGCGTTTTAAAAAATTCTTGTTAGTATTTTCTTTGCTCATATTAGTTATTATATTTCTTCCATGGACACAAAATATATCGAGTACCGGATTAGTAACTACATTAAAACCAAACCAACGCCCGCAAACGATACAGTCGCAAATTCCAGGGCGTATTGAAGAATGGTTTGTTGTAGAGGGCGATTTTGTAAAAAAAGGAGATACAATTATTAGAATATCCGAAATTAAGAGTGAGTATTTTGATGACCAATTAGCCGAACGAACAGATAATCAACTTACAGCTAAATCGTCATCTGTTAAAGCTTATAAAAATAAAGCTCAGGCCTTAAAAAATCAAATAGCAGCCCTTAAACAAGAACGTAAACTCAAGCTAGAGCAAGGAAAAAATAAACTATTACAGTCGCATTTAAAGGTTACTACCGATAGTATGGATTTAGAAGCTATTAAAATTAAAGCTGATATCAACAAAATTCAATATCAACGTACTATTGAGTTACAAAAGGAAGGTTTAAAAGCCGTTAAAGATGTTGAAGAAAAGCTTGGAAAGTTGCAAGAAGCCAATGCCAAATTAATAGCGCAACAAAATAAACTGTTAAGTTCTAAAAATGAAGTTATCAATGCAGAACTAGCTATTTCTACAATAAACGCAACCTATGCAGATAAGCTTGCAAAAGCCCATAGTGACTTATATACCGCACAATCTAGCGGTTTTGATACCGAAGCACAAGTATCTAAATTGGAAACTAGTTTGGCTAATTATACAAAACGTAGTCGTTTACTTTATGTTACAGCACCACAAGACGGTTATATAAACAAAGCCATTAAAGCGGGCATTGGAGAAACCTTTAAAGCCGGCGAACAATTAGTTAACATTATGCCTTCTAATTTTGAATTGGCAGTAGAAATGTATGTACGTCCTATAGATTTACCACTAATTCATAAAGGCGAAAATGTGCGTGTCCAGTTCGATGGGTGGCCTGCGATAGTATTTAGCGGTTGGCCCAACGTATCTTATGGTACTTACGGAGCAAAGATTGTGGCCATAGAGAATTTTATTAGTTCTAACGGTATGTATCGGGTACTACTAAAACCAGATCCAGATGATGTTGCCTGGCCAGAAGCCATTCGTATAGGTTCTGGAGCCAGAACTTTAGCTCTACTTAACGATGTGCCTATTTGGTTCGAGTTTTGGAGACAAATAAACAGTTTCCCTCCGGACTATTACAAACCAACAAATAATTCAGGATACTCTAAAGATAAAAAGTAAAACACATGCACAAACTTGTAATTACAATCTTGTTTTTAACAGCTTCTTTAGGTTTTTCTCAAGAAAACGACACCATATTATCTTTAGAAGAATATTTAGGATATGTAAAAAAATACCACCCCATAGTAAAACAAGCACAACTAATAACCACTGAAAGTGAAGCCAAATTATTAAAATCTAGAGGCGCTTTCGACCCTAAATTAGAAGTAGATTATAACCGTAAAAAATTTAAATCTACCACCTATTATGATAAGTTGAATACGGCATTTAAAATTCCAACCTGGTATGGTGTCGAATTAAAAGCAAGTTATGAAAATAATGATGGTACTTATATAAACCCCGAATATAAAACGCCCGAAGGTGGCTTATACAGCGCAGGTGTTTCAGTTTCCCTTGCTAAAGGACTGCTAACCAACGACCGCATGGCGACCTTAAAACAAGCTAAATTATATTTGCAATACGCACAAGCAGAACAAAAATTAGTAACCAATGATGTTTTGTACAATGCTATTGCTACTTATTTTAATTGGCTTAAAAACTACAAAGCCAAAATAGTCTATCAGGAGTATTTAACAAATGCCAAAGTACGTTTAAACAGCGTAAAACAAAACTTTTATGCTGGCGATAAGCCCGCTATTGATACACTAGAAGCTAATATTAATTATAAAAGTAGAATGTTAGATTTTGAAAAAGCTAAAATTGGTTATATCAAATCGGCCTTAGAGCTTTCTAATTATTTATGGATTGAAAATAATATACCTTTAGAATTGGAAACCAATGTAGTTCCCGACATAACCACTATTAATAATATTGATGTGGTTTTAAATAGTTCCATTTTAAATACCACCGAAACTTTAATTGAAAACCACCCTAAACTGAAAGGGCTTCAAATAAAAAAAGATATCCTAACTGTTGACAAACGTTTAAAAACCAACAACTTACTACCAAAGATTAATTTGCAGTACAACTTTTTATCTAGTGATTACGAAAACACAAACAGCTTTAATACCGCAAATTATAAAACAGGATTAAATATTAGTTTTCCATTATTTCTAAGAAAAGAACGCGCCGATTTAAGATTGGCTAAACTAAAATTACAAGATTTAAATTTTGATATCTCGGCAACTAAAGTCAATTTAAAAAACAAAGTAAATGCTTCGCTTCAAGAAATAGCATCTTATAAAACACAATACGATATTTTACAAGATATTGTTGTCGATTATAAACAATTTGTAAATAGCGAAGAACGCAAATTTAGCCTTGGAGAAGGGTCTTTGTTTTTGGTAAACTATAGAGAGGTAAAATTTATCGAAAGTCAACTAAAAGCAATAGATGTAGAATACCAATTATTAATTAGTAAATCTAATATCTTGCGCGTTTTAAATAATTTATAAATACCAATGAATACGTTTATATCACACCCTATCATCTAGTATTTCTATTACGCACACTTCGCTTTCTTTTATTAGTTTTTTTTAAGCATTTTTAATATGTAACAAAAATTACGTTACTCAAATTATGTTAACGTAATTTTGAAAAATAACAAAACCCGAGTTAAAAATGATAACAGAATTACGTGATAGTTATGGTCATGTATTTGAAGAAAAATTACTTGAAGAAATTTCAAAAATAGGCGTGTATAAAGAAATTCCCGAAGGTTTTAAACTCTTAGAAATTGGCGATTACATAAAATCTATGCCTTTATTAATGTCTGGAGCCATTAAAATATTACGTGAAGATCATGATGGCGACGAACTCTTACTTTATTATTTAGAAAGAGGTGAAACCTGCTCCATGACCATGACTTGCTGTTTGGGACATAAACAAAGTGAAATAAGAGCTGTTGCTGAAACTGACACCAAACTAATCATGGTGCCTGTAGGTAAAATGGAAGACTGGACTTCAAAATATGAATCTTGGAGAAATTTTGTTTTAGAAAGTTATCACAATAGAATAAATGAACTATTAACCACTTTAGACGGTATTGCTTTTTTTCAACTAGATGAAAGATTAGTGCAGTACTTAAAGAAAAAAGCCGAAATAAATAACGATAATATTATTAAATACACCCACCAAGAAATAGCATACGACCTTCACACCTCTCGTGTTGTAATATCGAGGCTATTAAAAAAGCTAGAACAACTTGGTAAAATAGAACTTCATCGAAATTATTTAAAACTTATAAAATTATAATAATTACCTCAGCTTTTTACTATTAATAAACAACTAAAATGGTTTGATGCGAGTTAGAACAATTAGTAGTATTATGTAACCAAAGTTACCGTGTAGGCTAATACAATTTATTACTTTTAAAGTTTATTATTGTAATAACCTAGTCTGCTTTTAAAAATGTTTTTACCAATAAATAAGAGCGTCACTGTTTTAGATTGTTATAAATTAAAGAAAAAAAACAATAACAAAAACGTGCAATTTATAGACCTAAGAACGCCAAGAGAATACTATAAAGAAACTATATAGATAAGTTACTTTTCAGAGGTTTTTAATTCAGAATTTTGTAAATTAGATAAAAACAAAATCATATAATTATATTGTCGAATCGGCACACGTAGCAAACAGTTTTACAGCAAATTAGCTACTATGGCGTTTACAGAAATCTATGATTTAAAAGGCGGTATTTTAAACTAAAAAAAAGTTTATTAAAAAATAAAAAACACTTTACTTAAATATAAAATAATATATGAAAACTTCAATAATAGTACAAAATTTAAAATGTGGTGGTTGCGCAAACACAATTTCAACAAAACTATCAGAAATAAAAAATATTTCAGACGTACAAGTACATGTAGACGATAGCGAAGTAACCTTTAAACACATTAATGAAGCCGATGCTCTGGCTGTAAAAACCAAGTTAAAAGATATAGGCTACCCATCTATTGACGATGATAATAATTTAGTATCAAAAGCAAAATCTTTTGTGAGTTGTGCCACAGGAAAGTTTTCAAAATAAAATTCATTAAGATGAAAAATGCAATAATATTGGTCATCCTTTCAATATTTATTTTTAGCTGTAATAATTCTAAGAAAAAAGAATATTCGGCTTTTGATAACCAAATGAAAGCCAATAATCATCCGGGTAAAAAATTAATGGAAACCAATTGTTATACTTGCCATAGCCCATCGGCAAGCGAAACAGATAGAATTGGCCCACCTATGATTGCTATTAAAAAACGCTATATAAATAACAACACTACAAAAGAAGAATTTATAGCAGATATGCAGGCCTGGATTAAAGATCCTAATAAAGAACATTCTAAAATGCCTGGAGCGGTACAACAATTTGGAGTGATGCCAAAACAACCATTTCCTGAAAAAACAATTGCCCAAATAGCCGATTTTATGTACGATTTTGATATCGATAAGCCTGATTGGTTTGAAGCCCATTACAATGAACAACACGGAAATGGCATGGGAAAAGGAAATGGAATGAGAAACGGAATGGGTAATGGACCAAAAAATGGACAAGGCATGAAAAATCAACAAACCAATACAACTACAGAACAATTACCCTATGGTGAGCGTGGTTTAAAATATGCTTTAGCAACAAAAGCCGTATTAGGCAAAAACTTAATGGGAACCATTCAAAAAAAAGGCACCTTAGAAGCTTTAGCCTTTTGTAATGAAAAAGCTTACCCCCTAACCGATAGTATGTCTGTTGTAAATAATGCAACTATTAAGCGCGTATCCGATAAGCCAAGAAACCAAAATAATCAAGCAAATAAAAAAGAATTATCGTATATTAATGCTTTCAAAAACGATATTAAAAACAATACTGAACCAAAACCTATCGTAGATCAAATAGACAATAAAGTGCACGTGTACTACCCTATTACTACAAATAGCATGTGTTTGCAATGTCATGGAAAACCAAATCAAGATATTCAAAACCCAACATTACTGAAATTAGCAAGCTTATATCCTCAAGATAAAGCTATAGGTTATTCGGTTAATGAAGTTAGAGGTATTTGGAGTATTACTTTTGATAAATAAACTAAATTAGATATGAGTAAATTTTCAGAATTAATAAATCAAGACAATCTCGTATTAGTAGATTTCTACGCAGAATGGTGTGGACCATGCAAAATGATGAACCCCATTTTAAAAGATGTTAAATCTGTTTTAAAAGACCGTGTGTCTATAATTAAAATTGATGTCGACAAGAACCAAGGCATTGCCGCTAAATACCAGGTTAGAGGCGTTCCCACCATGCTTTTATTTAAAAGCGGAAAACAAGTTTGGAGACAATCTGGAATGCTAAAAAAAGAAGAATTAATAAATGTAATTACTTCGTCCTATTAACAAATTTGTTCCCTATTTTATGGAACATTTCAAAAGAAAGTACAACTTAAATATTACGATAAATATCTCCAACTTATAAAAGTTTATTCTATTAGTTAAAAAAGTAATTTTTGTTGGAGATATTTTTTATAAAAATCACGTTATAAATATCAAATTCGTTTTTTAGAATACATTGACTTAATAAACTATTCGTCATCTAAATACAACCTTCCCCTCTTTTTTTTAAAACGCCTAACATTTTTAAACCAGATAATTATCTACATAATTGTTCTGTTTTAAAATTTTATCTGTTATGTAACCTAAGTTATATATAGACATAAACTATAACTTTATATTTGTATCATAAAACAAATCAATATTATAAAAAGATAATTATGGAATCAAATTTAGAAAAACAAGAGGTTTTCACCATGCCAAGAATTGGTGATAAAGCACCAGAATTTACTGCAACCACGACGCAAGGAGAAATTAATTACCCTTCCGATTATAAAGGAAAATGGTCAATTTTATTTAGTCATCCCGCAGATTTCACACCGGTATGTACTTCAGAATTTATGACTTTTGCGCATTTAGAAGAAAAATTTAATAAAGCCAATTGTAGCCTTATTGGTTTATCAATAGATGGACTATACAGCCACATTGCATGGTTAAGAACTATTAAGGATAAAATTAAATTTAACGGTATGGAAAACATAGAAGTTAAATTTCCTTTGATAGAAGATATTTCTATGAATGTCGCCAAAAAATACGGTATGATTCAACCTGGTGAAAGTAAAACACAAGCCGTAAGAGCAGTATTTTTTGTTGATCCAAATGAAATTGTTCGTGCCATTATTTATTACCCATTAAGTTTAGGTCGTAATTTTGATGAATTATATCGTGCATTAATTGCTATGCAAACTTCAGACAAATTTAATGTAGCAACACCTGCCGATTGGAACCCTGGTGACGATGTTATAGTATCGCCTGCTGGATCTTGTGGTGTTGCAGAAGAAAGAATGACCTCTACTGAAGAATTAGACTGTAAAGACTGGTTTTTCTGTACTAAAAAATTAGATAAAGATTTAGTTTTAGACCGTATTCTTAAAAAGTAAAAGCATTTTAAAATAAGAAGAGAGTCTCCAACACTGAGGCTCTTTTTATTCATATATATTTACAAATAAATAGTCTTTTAAATTAAGTTTATTTAGGTAACTAAAGTTACGCACAATATATTACAGAGACTGTACTTTTACCATCTCGATGAAGCAAAATAATATCAATTAGCCTAAATCATGACAGGTACTTTAATTTCATTAATTAGTGTTTTTATAGGAATCATTGCAGCAAATGTATTTGCAGGTATAAAAAAAAGGTGTTCTTTTGGTTTTACAGGAAACACTTTAATAGGAGTTTTTGGAAGCATATTTTTCATTAAATCCTTTGGAAGATTAGGTTTCGATCCTTGGTCTATTGTTGAAAATGGTACATTTCACAGCACGCTTTTCATAATAAATTGTACGGTTTCTGCTTTAGGCGGTATTCTTGGATTACTTGCTGTAAAATGGATAGAAAAGAAATTAAATACCGAGAAACATAAAGAATAAGACATTAAAATAATCAAACAAGACGCTGTTTGATTATTTTTTGTAAATTTATTAACCATTTGGTTAAACCATTCAGTTGAAATGAAAAAAACAAAAGACGAAAACACCGAAGAACAAATATTAGAGGCTGCAAAAAACGTATTTCAGTCTAAAGGTATGGATGGTGCGCGTATGCAAGAAATTGCCGACAAAGCAGGCATTAATAAAGCCATGCTTCATTATTATTACAGAAGTAAACAGCAGCTATTTGAAGCCGTTTTTAAAAATGCCTTCTCTCTATTAGCACCACAATTAAGTGCGGTTTTAAATGATGATTCTTCTATTGAAGACAAGGTAAAAAATTTCACTTCAAATTATATTTCCTTTATAGTAAAGCATCCTTATTTACCAAATTTCATCATCCAAGAGTTGAATAGAAACCCTGATTTTATTTTAAAACTTAAAGACAATCCTAGTTTCCCAAATCTTGAAAAATTTAAAATACAAGTGAACTATGAAGTCGAAAACGGCATTATAAAACCTATTAGCGCAGAGCAATTATTTATAAATATTTTGGCTTTAAACATTTTTCCATTTGTAGCAAAACCTTTAATCATGGCTTTTACAAAAGCAGATGATGACGCTTACAAAACGCTCATTGAAGATCGAAAAACCGAAGTCGCCAACTTTATTATTAATTCTATAAAGCACGTATAAAATGAAACCATTACTAATCATTTTAATCCTTTTTACAGCGTTAACAAGTGGCGCTCAACAAAGCTTAACTTTAGAAAATTGTTATCAATTGGTAACAACCAATTATCCACTAGCAAAACAGACGCTTTTATTAGATAAACAAAATAAATTGGATACGGAAGTTATTTCAACCTCCAAATTGCCGCAAATTAGCTTAGATGCACAAGCCACTTATCAATCCGATGTCATCGAATTTCCACTAGCCATGTCTGGCATAGAACCGCTAAATAAAGATCAATATCGCGCCACAGTTTCTGTAAATCAGTTAATTTATAATAGCGGTGCAACACATACGGCATTAAGCTTAAAATCGGCGCAGCTAAAAACCAAACAGAAACAAGTTGAAGTGAGTTTATACCAATTAAAACAACAAATTAATCAACTTTACTTTTCTATTTTATTAGCACAAGAATCTAAATTATTACTAGAAGCCAAACAAAAGCAATTACAAGCCAAACTAAAAGAAGTACAAGCGGGCATTAAATATGGTGCTGTTTTACCTGCTTCAGATAAAATTTTAGAAACTGAATTATTAAAAATACGTCAGCAATTTCAAGAATTAGAAAGCAGTAAATTAACACTTTTACAATCGCTATCTTCATTAATAAACCAAGAGCTCAACGCGTCCACCCGACTTCAAAATCCACTTATTGAAACACCTTTAGAAACGGATTTAAACCGTCCGGAATTGGAATTATTTCAACTTAAAAAAGAAGAAATAGAACAGTCGGAAAATATGCTATCAAAACAAAATGCTCCAAAATTACTTGGTTTTGCTACGGGAGGTTATGGAAACCCTGGGCTTAACATGCTCGATAATTCATTTCAAACCTTTTACACTGTGGGTGTTAAATTAAATTGGAAGATTTTTGATTGGAATTCAAACAAAAAACAACGCGGATCTCTACTCATCAATAAAGATATTGTAGATAATGAACGTGACGTTTTTAAACTGAATACTAGCATCGCATTAAATAAACAACAACAAGAAATTGATAAAAACAAAGCCTTTATCACTTCAGATTTGGAGATTATAAACCTTAGAAAAGAAGTACTCAAATCGGCAGAATCGCAACTCAAAAACGGCGTGATTACCTCTTCGGCTTATATTACAGAACTCACCAATTTATATGAAGATGAAAATACGCTAGTAAAACATAAAATTCAGTTACAACTCGCCAAAGCGAATTACAATATTATTAAAGGGCAATAAAAATATACAGATGAAAAACTACAACTATATATTAGGATTAAGCATATTAGCAACAAGCTTATTTTCCTGCGGAAACAACAACGAAAAAGCAGATGGCTACGGAAATTTTGAAGCTACGGAAATAACGATTTCAGCCGAAAACAAGGGAAAACTTATGCAATTTAACGTTAACGAAGGCGATCTGCTTAAAAAAGAGCAGTTTATTGGTTATATCGACACCATTCCGTTAGCACTAAAACGGGAACAATTAGAAGTTTCTAAGGCTGTAATTAGTTCAAAATCTAAAGGCGTTTTATCGCAAATAACGGTGCTAAATTCTAGATTAAAAACAGCAAATATCAATAAAAAACGAGCAGAAAACTTAATAAAAGATAACGCCGGAACCCAAAAACAATTAGATGATGTATCTGGAGAAATTGATGTTATTAAAAATCAAATTCGAAGTATAGAAATACAAAATGCTCCGGTGGTGAACGAGCTTAAATCTATCGATGTGCAATTAAAACAAATTGACGATCAAATTCAGAAAAGTAAAATTATAAATCCGATAAACGGCACCGTTTTAACTAAATATGCGGAACCCAATGAAATTACATCCTTTGGAAAACCATTGTATAAAATAGCCGATTTAAAAACTATGCAGTTGCGTGTTTATATAAGTGAAACGCAATTAGCTAATATTAAAATAGGACAAATAGTTTCAGTAAAAATAGATAATGGAGATGCTATGAAATCCTATAAAGGTAGCATTAGCTGGATCGCTTCGGAGGCTGAATTTACACCGAAAATCATTCAAACTAAAGAAGAACGCGTGGCTTTAGTGTACGCCGTAAAAGTAGATGTAAAAAATGATGGTGGCCTAAAAATTGGCATGCCTGCGGAAATGTGGGTTAATTACTCTGAAAATAATTAAAAACTATAGTATCATGGACAAACACACTTACAATGTTAATGTAAATTGGACACAAGACCGAAAAGGAACCATGTGTTCTCCTGAATTAAAGAATAAGACAACCAATGAATCAAATTGCCTAGAAGTGGCCACACCGCCAGAATTCCCTAAAGGCATGCCTAATATTTGGACCCCCGAACATTTATTTACAGCAGCGGTAAGTAGTTGTTTAATGACGACCTTTTTAGCCATAGCTGAATTTTCAAAATTAGAATTCGTGAGTTTTAAATGCGACTCTAAAGGCATTCTTGAAAAAGTAGATGGCAAATTTGTAATTAGCGAAGTGCTGCTTTTTCCTGAAGTTGTAATTACCAATGAATCTAAAAAAGAACGCGCTGCCCGTATTTTAGAAAAATCGGAAAAAGCCTGTTTAATTTCGAATTCTATTACTTCGCAAATTACAATGGAAACAAAAATTACTATTCAAAATTAAAACGAAGTGGGTATATCTGTCAGTCATATTAGCAAATCGTACAAAGCCGTAAAAGCTTTAAAAGATATTTCTTTTGAAGTTAAAGCAGGTGAACTTTTTGGACTTATAGGCCCCGACGGTGCAGGAAAAACAACCTTATTCCGCATTTTAACCACCCTTTTAATTGCTAATGAAGGTACCGCAACGGTTGCTAATTTTGATGTGATTTCAGATTATAAAAATATTAGAAAAAGTGTTGGCTATATGCCAGGAAAATTTTCACTCTATCAAGACTTAACAGTTGAAGAAAATCTCGATTTTTTCGCCACAATATTCGGAACAACCATAGAAGAAAATTACGATTTAATAAAAGACATTTACGTGCAAATAGCACCTTTTAAAGATCGTAGAGCAGGAAAATTATCTGGAGGAATGAAACAAAAACTCGCTTTATGCTGTGCTTTAATACACAAACCTAAAGTGTTGTTTTTAGATGAACCAACCACAGGCGTAGATCCTGTATCGAGAAAAGAATTTTGGGATATGCTAAAACGATTACAACAAAAAGGCATCACTATTTTAGTCTCTACACCTTATATGGACGAAGCTGCTTTGTGCGATAGAATTGCGCTAATTCAAGATGGGAAAATTCTAGAAATAGACACGCCTCAAGCCATTGTAAAACATTACCCTAAACAAATTTATAATGTGAGAGCAAATAACACTTATCAACTTATAAAGGCCTTAAACACTTATAAACACAACCATAGCACCTACCCTTTTGGTGAGTTTGTACATTATACCGATAGTCGATTAAATTTTAATCCTGATGATTTAGTACGGTATTTAGAATCAAAAAAGCTATCAAATATTGAAATTGAAAAAACAAACCCCACCATTGAAGACACCTTTATGGAACTTGCTAAATAAACTGTAAAGTTTAAATAAAAATGAAAAACAACAAAGTCATACAGGTAGAAGGATTAACCAAAATATTCGGAGATTTTGCCGCTGTAAACGCCATAACTTTCGAGGTTAATAAAGGTGAAATTTTTGGGTTTCTTGGCGCCAACGGTGCTGGTAAAACTACAGCTATGAAAATGCTGATTGGTATTTCCACACCAACTTCCGGCAAAGCTAATGTTGCAGGGTTTGATGTGCATAAACACGCCGAAGACATTAAAAAAAATATTGGTTATATGAGTCAGAAATTTGCTTTGTATGACGATTTAACGGTTAAAGAAAATATTACATTTTTTGGAGGTATCTACGGTTTATCAAGAAAAAGAATAAAAGAGAAATCGGCCGTCTTAATAGAAGAATTAGGTCTAGAAAAAGTAGCCAATAAGCTTGTTGGAGCGCTACCACTTGGATGGAAACAAAAATTATCCTTTTCGGTTGCCTTACTTCACGAGCCTAAAATTGTATTTTTAGATGAACCCACAGGAGGTGTAGACCCTATTACGAGACGACAATTTTGGGAAATGATTTACAAAGCCGCTAGCGAAGGAACCACCGTTTTTGTCACCACACATTATATGGATGAAGCCGAATATTGCGATAGAGTTTCCATTATGGTAAACGGAAAAATTGAAGCTTTAGATACACCGAAACGTCTTAAAGAAAAATTTAAAGTTGATCATATGAATGATGTGTTTTTAAAATTAGCGCGAGGATGAAAATAAGTTTTCAGTCGCAGTCACAGTCGCAGTGGCTGTATTCAGTAATAAAGAACGCATTGGATTTCTAGGAGTATCAGTGTAATACATTATAGATAAATGAAAAGATTCATAGGTTTTATAAAAAAGGAATTCTACCACATATTTAGAGACAGACGCTCTTTGTTTATCCTATTTGGTATGCCTATTGCCCAAATTATGTTATTCGGTTTTGCTATTACAAACGAAATCAATAATGTTGATATTGCGGTTTTAGATCATTCTAAAGATGCGACTACAAAAGAGATTATCAACAAAATTTCGGCTTCAAAATATTTTAGTATCAATCAATTTATTGATAAAGAATCGGATATTGAAACTATTTTTAAGAAAGGAAAGGTAAAAGCCGTACTAAATTTCGAAAAAGATTTCAGTAAAAATCTAATAAAAGATCACAACGCCAAAATACAAATCGTTACCGATGCTACAGATCCGAATACTGCAAATACGATAAGTAACTACGTAAACGCCATTCTTATTCAATACCAAAAAGAACTGAATAAAAACATCACAATTTCCTATCAAATAGTACCAAGAACCCGTATGGTTTACAATCCGGAATTAAAAAGTGTATACATGTTTGTTCCGGGGGTTATGACGATTATTTTAATGCTTGTTTCAGCCATGATGACCTCCATTTCCATCACCCGAGAAAAGGAATTAGGCACTATGGAAATTCTTTTAGTGTCTCCAATAAAACCCATTCAAGTTATTGTAGGCAAGGTATTTCCGTATATTTTCTTATCTATTATTAACGCAATTGTGATTGTTTTACTGAGCATTTTCATATTTAAAATGCCGGTTCAAGGCAGCTTATTTCTCTTAGGCATGGAAAGCGTATTATTCATCATAACCGCATTGGCTTTGGGTATATTAATTTCAACCATTTCGGCAACACAACAAACCGCTATGATGATTTCCTTAATAGGACTCATGCTTCCTGTTATTTTATTATCTGGTTTTATTTTTCCTATTTCAAGTATGCCATTACCCTTGCAAATGATCAGTAATATCATTCCAGCAAAATGGTTTATTATCATTATTAAAGGGATCATGCTTAAAGGTGTTGGTATGCAATTTATATGGAAAGAAACCTTGATTTTATTGGGGATGACTATTTTTTTCATAGGGTTAAGTGTGAAAAAATATAAAATTAGATTGGAGTAAAAATAGATAATAGAACGAATTAAAAAGACCAAACAATATTTAAAGTGTCTTTACTAACCGTTCTATTCTCTTTATTCTTTAAAAAACATGAAAACAATTCTATACATCATACAAAAGGAATTCAAACAAATCTTTAGAAATAAAGGCATGCTTCCTATTATTTTTGTTTTGCCGATAGTACAACTCGTTATATTATCAAACGCAGCTACTTTTGAAGTGAAGAACATAAAATTTGGTTATATTGATAACGATCACACATCGACATCGAGAGCCTTAATTGAAAAATTTAATGCATCGACGTATTTTAATGTTTTAACCGATTTTTCTTCGGAAAGATTAGCTAGTTCCGAAATGTTAAAAGGACATGTAGATGTTATTTTAGAAATTCCACAGTATTTTGAACGGGATTTTCAAAAAGAAAAACATAGTAATTTAGGTGTTACCATTAACGCGATTGACGGTGCTGCTGCAGGTGTAGAAAACGTTTATGTTACACAAATTATCCAACGTTTCAATCAAAATATAAAGATTGATGTATTTCAAGTTTCAGACAAACAAATTCAGCCAATTTCAATAGAAACCATTCCTTTATTTTGGTATAATAAAACGCTAAACTACAAAACTTTTATGGTGCCCGGTATATTGGTTTTATTGGTTACTATGATTACTTTATTCCTTTCCGGAATGAATATTGTTCGAGAAAAAGAAATTGGTACCTTAGAGCAAATAAACGTCACCCCCATTAAAAAAAGTCAGTTTATTATTGGGAAACTCTTTCCGTTTTGGGTTATAGGGATGGGCTTATTAACTGTGGGATTAACATTAGCAAAACTCATATTTAACGTCCCGATGATTGGGAGCTTACCACTCCTCTATTTATACACCTCTATTTATATTTTAGTGATTTTAGGAATTGGTTTATTCATTTCAAATTTTACCGATACCCAACAACAAGCCATGTTTATTGCTTGGTTTTTTACGGTGATTTTTATCTTAATGAGCGGCTTGTTCACTCCAATAGAAAGTATGCCTAAATGGGCGCAAACCATAACAGAATTCAACCCTATAAAATACTTTGTTGAAGTGATGCGTATGGTCATGCTTAAAGGGGCTAATTTATCCGATATTACGCCAATGCTAATAAAAACAACCCTTTACGCCTTTATTATGAACGGTCTAGCGGTTAGGAGCTATAAGAAAACGAATTAAATTAACTTCCCCAAATGCGTGCAAACTAAAAATCCTGAACAATTTTAGATGTTCAGGATTTTTTTAATATTTAAAAGTCTTGTTAACTTTAATTACATATCATTAAAAATAGAATGCATTAAACGTTTTTTATCGTTTATACTTTCTTCTAAAGAAATCATAGTTTCTGTTCTATAAACACCTTCGATATCATCTAACATAAAAATAACCTCTTTAGCATGCTCTGTACTTCTCGCTCTAATTTTACAGAAAATATTGAATTTTCCTGTTGTAATGTGCGCTACAGTAACGTAAGCAATTTCGTTTATACGTTCTAATACAAACTTAGTTTGCGATGTGTTATTTAAATAAACACCAACATAAGCAATAAACGAATATCCTAATTTTTTATAATCTAATGTTAAAGATGAACCACGAATAATGCCCGCTTCTTCCATCTTTTTAACACGCACGTGTACTGTACCAGCAGATATTAGTAGTTTTTTTGCTATATCTGTAAACGGAATTCTTGTGTTATCAATTAACATATCAAGAATTTGGTGATCTATTTCGTCTAACTTTATTTTCCCCATAATTAACTATTCTTAAATAAAAACCAAAAATAATACATTTTTACTAATAATTACACATAATAAATGCGCTTTATTTCAATAATAATGAAAATTTTTCATGATTTATTATTACGAAAACGTTTTCGCTACCTACTTGTAGATCCATTCCTTCACCATCTAAGACCTGTAAACCTTTAGCATCAAATTCTTTATGTCCGAAAAAAGCTTCTAAATTTTCAATTTTATCCACTTTAGGAAAAAATTCAATTTTATTATCCACTAATTTTTCTTGATACAAAATGCCGATATCTAATATTTTGTCATCTGACGACTTTCCGAACTTTACATTTCTAATAATGATATCATAAAAGCATTTATCATTTTCAGGAATTTCAAAATAAGGCTTATAGGCATCGCCTGTTACTTCATTTTTAGATATATACAATAAAGAGGTAATATACGATGTGTAAATAAGCTCTCGGGTTACGTCACGCCCATAGTCGTCTTTATAATGTCCTGCTTCAAATAAAATAGTTGGTACATTTTCACTTTGAAAGGTGTCGCCAACACAATTTAAGTTAAAAGCATCATCATAAACCCCAACGCCATTAGGAATAAGTTGCTGCAAGGCTTCATTCATAACGGCAATAACTTCCATAGCACGTTTTCTATTGGCTGTTACCGTGCAATCTTTATCTTGAGCCGGTGCTAAAAACGACACGGTAGCTAGTTTATTGGTGGTTCCTGCACTAAAAATAGTACGTTGCCCATGTAAATTATAGCAAAAATGAGGATTAAAACGTTTAAATGTAGCCCTTAAAATGCGACTTTCTGGTTGCGTAAGGTTTTGTGCATCTCTGTTTAAATCTACTTTGTTGGCATTTATACGTGTATAGGCATTTGCGCCATCGGGATTTAAAATAGGTATAATATATAAAGTACAGTTTTCTAATATAGTATTTAAACCCGCTTCTTTATCTAAAAGGGTGTTTAATAAATCGAAAATAGCTTTTGTAGTCGTCGACTCGTTGCCGTGCATTTGAGACCACATTAATATCCGTTTTTCACCCTGCCCAATTTTTAAACCATAAATAGATTCTTTTAAAACAGACTCGCCAATGACTTCGACGATAATATGTTTTTCTAAGTTTTTTAAAAGCGGTTTAATATGATTATTGGTAATATATCTATGAGATAAAGGCGATGCTTTATGTTTTAAAAACAGTTGTTTAATAATGTCTAATTTCATGGTATTTTTTTATGATACAAATGTAAACAATTACTAATTTACATTTGTAAACAGATTAAACTCTTATTTTTGTTTACATAAGTATACAATTAATAACAAGTATTACACCTTAAAACTCCCTTATTAGACAAAAACATTATAAATAACAGTTTTTCAGACTATTACCAACAATTAATTAAAGTAATAGTTATACATAAAATATAATTTAACAAACAAACACATTACCAATACGCATATATTTGTTACATTTGTAACATCGGTTTACTAAAAAAATAATTTACAATGATAAACAGCGAAGCATTCGTTAAACGACTTAAAAAAGTGATGGAATATTACGGTGAATCTGCTTCTTCTTTTGCCGAAAAAATTGATGTGCAACGCTCGAGTATCTCACACATATTATCAGGGAGAAACAAACCAAGTTTAGAGTTTGTTTTAAAAACGCTTACCGCCTTTCCCGAAGTAGAATTGTATTGGTTAATGAATGGTAAAGGACATTTTCCTAAACAGAACATTATTAAGGAAGAAATAAAAACCCCTATTACACCAACTAAAAGTAATACTGAAACACCTTTAAAAACAGAAAACATTCAAACAAGCTTAAACCTAAAAACAGACGCCAACAAAACTATTGAGCGCATAGTTGTTTTTTATTCCGACGGAAGCTTTAAAAATTATGAGAATTAGAGTAATTTTGCGATTCAATATATTTATATGAAATTCCTATACCTTTTACCACTACTTTTTCTTTTTAACTGCTACGAAACCACCCGCAACTGCAAAGACTTTAAAACAGGTACCTTTTACAGTGAAGTGACTATTGATGGTGAATTATATAAATCGAAGTTTGAAAGAAACGAAACCATACAAGTGGAGATTTACGACAACAAAATAGACTCGTCTCAATTAAGATGGATAAACGATTGCGAAGTGGTGTTTAAAACCATAAATCCTAAGAATATGGCGGAACAAAAAGATATTCATTTAAAAATACTAACCACCACCGATTCATCATACACCTATGAATACTCGTATGTAGGAGAAACAAAAAAACAAAAAGGAATTGCTTATAAGGCTAAATAAAACCTATTTATTGCAATGGATATAAAAAAGATTCTACTAAATTAAACGTAACCTTTTTTTTATCAGTAACCTGATAGGTTAAAAATAGCTCACCCCAAAATTCGCCATCTGAAAAATCGGCAATAATCCATTTATGATTTAAGAGTTTCACTTTATTAATCAGCATTTTGTGTCCTTCACTAGACGCATAAGGAATTAACGGATGCTCTCCTTTCACTTCGTTTAAAGCATAGAGTTCATCTTTTATATACGGAATTAATTCTTCTGTATCAAAACCGTCGCGCTCAAAATAACTAAGCGCATCTTCATTTTTTTCTAAATTGAAATATGATAAGTTGGATATTTTAGCATTTAAAACTAAAACCGAATCTTTA
The DNA here is from genome assembly GCF_008033385.1 of Algibacter pacificus. GTDB lineage: Bacteria > Bacteroidota > Bacteroidia > Flavobacteriales > Flavobacteriaceae > Algibacter > Algibacter pacificus. Next base: position 81,816 of record NZ_VOGY01000012.1, read on the forward strand.
TATTTATCTACTTGCGCTTTCTGTTTACCAAGTTTAGTATTCATTTCCTCGAAAACATGTTTAGAATTTACATACTGAAACAGTACAAGTAACATTGAAAACATAAACAAATACATGAAAATTCTTTTTGCCATGGGGTAATTTTATAAATTTAATTCTAATTCATCATAAGCCAAAAACACATTATCAGGAAGTGTTTTTTCAACATCTTCATGAAAACCTAACAAATGACTTATGTGCGTTAAATACGCTTTTTCTGGATTCACCTTTTTTATAAACTCTAACGCTTCTTCTAAATTAAAATGTGAGTGATGCCACTCTATTCGCAAAGCATTAACAACTAAAATCTTTACATTTTTTATTTTTTCAATCTCCACATCTTCAACCTGTTTCATATCGGTTAAATAAGCAAAATCGTTAAATTTAAAACCAAAAACCTGTAAACCACCATGCAAACCATTTATAGGCACAACAGACAAACCACCTAATTCAAACGGTTTGTTTTCAATTTCATTAACAGTAACTGCTGGTGCTCCCGGATAACGATCTTTTGTTTTAAATACGTAGTCAAAACGTTTTTTTAATTCATTTAAAACGCGTGGATGTCCGTAAATAGGAATATCTCCTTGTCTAAAATAAAACGGCCGAATATCATCAAAACCTAAAACATGATCAGAATGCTCATGGGTAAACACAATAGCATCAATGCGTTCACAACCAGATCGTAACATTTGATATCGAAAATCAGGTCCGCAATCTACAACACACGAAAATCCATTCCATTCTATTAAAACAGAAACTCGTAACCGTTTATCTTTTTTATTTTTACTTAAACATACAGGGTGTTTACTTCCAATAACAGGAACGCCCTGCGATGTGCCAGTGCCTAAAAATGTAACTTTCAAATATGTGAATTTTTAAACAAAAATAAACTTTATTTTTTTGTTTAGCACACTAATTTAATATCTTTGTCTGTACAGACCTAACCTATATACTATATGGATATTACCATTAAAGGCGATAAAGAGTTTAACGATATTCCTTCGTTAAAATCTAAAGCGCTTCGCATTAATTTAAACGAAAATATTTACGGAACATTTGCTGAAATTGGCGCGGGACAAGAAACCTGTCGCCATTTTTTTAGGGCCGGCGGAGCTTCTGGAACAATTGCTAAAGCCATGTCTGCTTATGATAAAGATTTTAGTGATTCCATTTACGGTGTGGAAGATGATGGCCGTTATGTAACCGAAGCTAGATTGCGTAAAATGCTTTCTCACGAAATGAACCTCATGGAGACTAGGCTTACGCGTGAAAAAAATCCGAATAAAATATTTTTTACCTACGCAAACACGGTTGCTACTATCGATTTTGCTAAGCAATTTAAAGGACACGGCTGGGTAGGTATTAAATATCAAGTTGAGGCTACTGGTGATTATAACGAAATTATTCTTCACTTGCGTTTTAAAGAAACCGATGCGCGATTACAACAAGAAACCCTTGGAGTGCTTGGAACAAACTTAATTTACGGGGCTTTTTATAAATATAATGAACCTAAAAAATTACTACGGTATTTATATGATCATCTGGATAAAGATCAAATAGAAATTGACACTATTAATTTTTCGGGACCTGTATTTAATAATGTAGATAACCGATTAATGAGTTTACAACTTGTAAAAAACGGAATGACCGACGCCGTAATGTTTGGTCCTGATGGTACGAATGTGCTTCCTGCCCGTATTTTTTATAAGAAAAATATTTTAGCCCTTCGCGGAAGCTTTAGACCTGTAACCAAAGTAAACATGGCTATGTATGAGAAATCATACGAAATGTTTATCAAGGAAAATAAGGTTGATGAAAAAAACACAGTGGTTGTTTTTGAAATCACACTTTCTAATTTAAGAGCGGAAGGCGAAATAGACGAGCAAGATTTTATTGATAGAGCAGATTTATTATGTTCTCTAGGACAATCTGTTATGATATCTAACTTCCAAGAATACTTTAAGGTAGTTGAATACTTCTCTAACTACACAAAAGCAAGAATGGGACTTGCTATGGGTGTGAGTAATCTTGTTGATATTTTTGATGAAAAATACTACCGTCATATAAGCGGTGGGATTTTAGAAGCCTTTGGTAAACTATTCTTTAAAGATTTAAAAGTTTACTTATACCCTATGAAAGACCCTAAAACAGGTGAACTTATTACAAGTGAAAACCTAAAAGTTTATCCACGTATGAAGGAACTTTACAAATTCTTTAAATACAACGGAAAGGTAATTGATATTGAAGATTATGATGAAAAAATAATGAATATCTTTTCTAGAGAAATTTTAAATAAAATTGCCAATGGAGAATTAGGATGGGAATCTATGGTTCCAGAAGGCACAGACGATTTAATTAAAGAATACCGATTATTTGGTTACACTAGAAGACCTTTAACCTTAAGCAGAAAACGAAAGTAATACTTTATATAAAACACAAAAAAGGCTATATTTCAATAATATAGCCTTTTTTTATTCTTGTATTTCTAAAAACTTACTCTAAAATTTGAGCAGCGTGATCTTTGGTTTTTACTTTTTCAATAACCCGTTCTACAATGCCATTTTCATCAATAATAAATGTCATTCTATGAATGCCATCATAAACTCTACCCATAAATTTCTTCGGTCCCCAAACACCAAAAGTATTAATCACGGTTTTATCTTCATCTGCCAATAATGGAAATGGAAATTCATGCTTATTTTTAAAATTAGATTGACGCTTTGCAGAATCTGCACTAACTCCTAATAAAGCATAACCTTTTTCTTTTAAAACCTCATAATGATCTCTCAAATTACATGCTTCAACTGTACACCCTGGCGTACTGGCCTTTGGATAAAAAAACACAATCAACTTACGCCCTTTGTAATCGCTTAAACTTACTGTGTTGCCTTGTTCATCTTGCGCCGTAAAATTAGGAACGGCATCACCTTGTTTTAGTGTGTTCATAGTATTAACTTTGATTTCTCAAACAAAAGTACAATTTATGACTAAACAAGAAAAGGTAAACTTTGTTATTAATACACTTTACAAACTATATCCCGAAATCCCTATCCCTTTAGATCATAAAGACCCTTATACTTTATTAATTGCCGTACTTATGTCGGCTCAAAGCACCGATGTTCGGGTCAACAAAATCACTCCGCTTTTATTTGAACAAGCCGATAATCCTTATGATATGGTAAAACTTACCGTAGAAGATATTCGAGAAATTATTAAACCTGTTGGTCTATCCCCTATGAAAAGCAAGGGGATTCATGGTTTATCCAAAATACTAATTGAAAAATATAATGGCGAGGTTCCAAAAACCTACGAAGCACTAGAAGCGCTACCCGCTGTAGGACATAAAACAGCCGCTGTTGTACTGTCTCAAGCCTTTGGAATTCCAGCTTTTCCTGTAGATACACATATTCATAGATTAATGTATCGCTGGAATTTAACGAACGGAAAAAACGTAGTTCAAACCGAAAAAGATGCGAAACGCCTATTCCCTGAAGAATTATGGAACGATTTACATTTACAAATTATTTGGTATGGCCGTCAATATTCGCCCGCTAGAGGTTGGGATTTAGAAAAAGATATTATCACCAAAACCATTGGCAGACAATCAGTTATTCAGGAGTATTATAAAAACAAAAAATAATAATACAAATCGCAACAAAGCCTTTCAAATAAAACAAAATACTATCTTCTTTATTTAGTATTTTTACAAACCAATTAAAATAAATTTAAAATAATAAGAAGATGTCTTTTTTTCAAATTAAAAAAAAAGTAAATCTTTCATATAAAACACAAACATAATGTCTACCGCAAAAAAAGAATACAAACGCGTTACCGTAAAAACATTGGTTGAAATGAAAAACCATGGTGAAAAAATATCCATGCTAACCGCTTACGACTATACCATGGCTAAAATTGTTGATGGCTCAGGTGTTGATGTTATTCTTGTTGGAGACTCCGCAAGTAACGTTATGGCTGGTCACGAAACCACTTTACCAATCACTTTAGATCAAATGATTTATCATGCTTCGTCTGTAATTCGCGCCGTTAACCGTGCTCTTGTTGTAGTCGATTTACCGTTTGGAAGCTACCAAAGTGACCCTAAAGAAGCTTTACGCTCTGCTATTAGAATTATGAAAGAAAGTGGTGCACACTCGGTAAAACTAGAAGGTGGGCGAGAAATTAAAGAGTCTATTAAGCGTATTTTAAATGCTGGAATTCCGGTTATGGGGCATTTAGGCTTAACACCGCAATCTATCTATAAATTCGGGACTTACACGGTTCGAGCTAAAGAAGAAAAAGAAGCAATCGATTTAATAAAAGACGCCAAAATGCTCGAAAAAATTGGCTGTTTTGCTATTGTTTTAGAAAAAGTTCCAGCGGCTTTAGCAAAAAAAGTAGCAGAAAGTGTTAGCATCCCAATTATAGGAATTGGTGCAGGACATGATGTTGATGGCCAAGTTTTAGTATTGCATGACATGATTGGAATGACTCACGAATTTCATCCGAGATTTTTAAGACGGTATTTAAACCTATATAAAGACATGACTGAAGCAATTTCTCAATATGTTAACGATGTAAAATCGATAGATTTCCCTAACCATAGCGAGCAATATTAAAAGCAATATACCCCTCCAAACATTTAGTTAACTTATAAAATATGCAAAAAAAAATAATTTCTAATAAAGATAACTTACAGGTTCTTTATGAAGATAATCATATTATTATAGTAAACAAACGTGCCGGAGATATTGTACAAGGAGACAAAACAGGAGATAAACCATTAAGTGAGGTTGTAAAAGAATATATTGCTCAAAAATACAACAAACCAGGAAATGTTTATTTAGGAGTTGTTCATAGACTAGATCGTCCTACAACTGGTATTGTCGTGTTTTCTAAAACCAGTAAAGCCCTCCCAAGACTCAACAAACTTTTTGTCGAAAAAGACGCAAAAAAAACGTATTGGGCTGTTGTAAAAAACGCCCCTCCAAAACGTACCGACACTTTAATTCATTGGCTAAAAAAGAATTCTAAGAACAACAAATCTTATGCGTATATCAAAGAAGTTAGCAATAGCAAAAAAGCCATTCTTCATTATAAAATATTAAAAAAATTAGATCGTTATATTTTACTCGAAATAAATTTAGAAACGGGACGACACCATCAAATACGCTCGCAATTATCAACTATTGGATGCCAAATAAAAGGCGATTTAAAATATGGTTTTGATCGCAGTAATAAAGACGCCAGCATTCACTTACACGCAAGGCAATTAAGCTTTATTCACCCTGTAAAAAAAGAACCTATAAACATTATCGCTCCTTTACCTAAAGATCCGGTTTGGGATGCTTGCTTAACAAAATCATAATTTTATAGTTGTGGTATATTTTACTTCGTTTATAACAAACATACTTTGCGTACTACCAATATGGTTAATACTAGTTAACTTTTTTACCATAAAATCTCTAAATACCGCCATATCTTTAACTAAAACTTTTAACAAATAATCATATTCGCCGCTAACATGATAACACTCCAAAATTTCATCAAGCTTAGCAATCTCTTCCTCAAACCTTATTACATAATTTTGAGTGTGTTTTACTAATTTCACATGGCAGAACACTACAAAATCGCGTTCAATTTTTGTTTTATTTACTAAGGCAATATACCCTTCTATAAACCCTGCTTTTTCCAGTTTTTTTATCCGCTCATAAACAGCTGTAACCGATAGTTTCAACTTATTGGAAAGCTCTTTATTTGTTTGCTTGCTATCTGTTTGCAAAAACTCCAATAACTTTTTATCTACTGAATCAAAAATCATAGTCGAAAATTTTTCAGTAAAACTAAACCAAAAACACTATAAACCAACAATAAAACTAATTTAATATATAAAATTAGTTTTATTTTCTATAAATAAAACCAACTATTGTTATTTATACTAAAAATTTAAAACTTTGCTCAAAATAAAACATAATATATGAAATTTAAACCCGCAAATAATATTCAAGACTTACAATACTTTGGCGAATTTGGAGGTGTAAACCCTTCTATTTCCGACTCATCAACTTACACATTTCTATCTGCAAAAACAATGTTTGATACTTTTGAAGGTAATGCGGATGGTTGCTATTTATATTCACGACACTCCTCACCTTCTAACTTATACTTAGGAGCTGCTTTAGCTGCTATGGAAGGCACTGAAACAGCAAACATAACCGCTTCCGGAATGGGTGCTATTACAGCAACACTTCTTCAATTATGCGGCAACAACGACCATGTTGTATCTAGCAGAACTATTTACGGAGGAACTTATGCTTTTTTAAAGAATTTTGCACCGCGTTTTAATATTAAAACAAGCTTTGTAGACATTACTAAATTAGATGACGTAGAAGCTGCAATAACTAAAAACACCAAAGTAATTTATTGCGAATCGGTTAGCAATCCACTATTAGAAGTAGCCAATATAAAAGCTTTATCTCTAATTGCTAAAAAGCACCAATTAAAATTAGTAGTAGATAACACCTTTTCTCCTTTATCCATAACCCCCGCACTACTAGGCGCTGATGTTGTAATACACAGTTTAACTAAATTTATAAACGGCTCAAGTGATACAGTTGGTGGTGTTATTTGCGGAACAAAAGAATTTATTGATAGCTTAAGAAATGTTAATACTGGTGCAGCAATGCTTTTAGGAGCCACAATGGATAGTATAAAAGCGTCTACAATATTAAAAAACCTAAGAACTTTACACATCAGAATGCAGAAACATAGTGAAAACGCTCTTTATTTATCTGAAAAATTTAAAAGCATTGGTTTAAAAACAGTATACCCAGGACTAAATTCTCATCCATCACACGAATTATATAAAAACATGATGAATCCTTTATATGGCTTTGGAGGTTTGTTTACTTTAGACACAGGTTCCAAAGAGAAAGCTAATGCACTTATGGAGCTTATGCAGAATAAAAACTTAGGATATTTAGCTGTTAGTCTTGGATTTTACAAAACTTTATTTAGTGCTCCAAGCAGTTCTACATCGTCTGAAATTCCAGAAGACGAACAAAAAGAAATGGGGTTAACAGATGGTTTAATTCGTTTTTCCATAGGTCTAGATAGCGACATTGAACGCAGTTTTGAAATTATGAAAAACTGCATGATAGAAGTTGGCGTTTTATCTAAATAAACTTTAACATCAACTACCTATCTAATAACATTAAATAGGTAGTTGATATGATTAAATGTATTTACCTAAAAATAAATTCATTACAAACAAAAAAACTATTAATTCTTATCTTCCAATAACGGTACAAACCTAAACTCTCCAAATTCTTCTTGTTCAAACTCCTTTGGACCTTTTCTAATAAAAAGCGTCATAATTTGCACATCGTCTCCAACAGGAATAACAAGCCTTCCTCCTATTTTTAACTGACTTAACAGCGGGCGCGGCACAAAAGGTGCACCAGCAGTAACAATAATACTATCAAAAGGCGCCTCAGTTTTCAAACCAATATAACCATCTCCAAATATGAGTTTTTTAGGACGATATCCTAATTTGGGTAAAAACTTTTCAGTCTTTTTAAAAAGTTTGTGTTGACGCTCAATACTATAGACCTTTGCTCCTAATTCGCATAAAACAGCGGTTTGATAACCACTACCTGTCCCTATTTCTAGAACGGTGTCTCCGGGTTTAACTTTCATCAATTCACTTTGAAAAGCCACAGTATACGGTTGCGAAATAGTTTGATCTGCAGCAATAGGAAAAGCTTTATCTTGGTATGCATGATCTAAAAAACTAGAATCCATAAAAAGATGACGTGGAATTTTACCAATAGCCGCTAATACAGCCGTGTCAGTTATGCCTTTGTTTTTTAATACATTAACTAATTGTTGCCTTAATCCGTGATGTTTAAAAGTGTCTTTCAATGTTTCCGAAGTTTTACCGTCCAAAATTAGTTAAACATTTTTAAGCGGAAAACATTTTTTATTGAATTTATTTTTAACAAGAATCAGGTAAAATTTTAAGTCTATTTAAGCAAATGGATATCTTAATTATCTTATTTTTGTTAAAAACCTATAAATTATGCTAAACGCTGGAGTACTTGGTGCTGGTCATCTTGGAAAAATTCATTTGAGACTACTTAATCAATCAGAAAAATATAATCTTGTCGGATTTTATGATGCCGATGAAGCTAACGGAAAACGTGTAGAAGCGGAGTTTGGATTCAAATTTTTTAATTCTATTGACGAACTCATCGATGCCGTTGATATGATTGATATTGTAACCCCAACGCTATCACATTACAATTGTGCTAAACAAGCTATAGCTAAAGGAAAACATGTTTTTATTGAAAAACCAATAACCAATACGGTTGAAGAAGCCGAACATATTAGACAACTTTTATCCGAACATAATTTACGAGGCCAAGTCGGTCACGTAGAACGTTTTAACCCGGCTTATTTAGCAATAAAAGACGATATAAAATCACCTATGTTTATTGAAACACACCGCTTAGCCGAGTTTAACCCTCGCGGCACAGACGTTCCTGTGGTTCTCGATTTAATGATTCACGATATCGACATCGTTTTAAGCGTTGTAAAATCTAAAGTAAAGCATATTTCAGCCAGTGGTGTTTCGGTTATTAGCGACACCCCAGATATTGCAAATGCCCGTATAGAATTTGAAAACGGTTGCGTTGCCAATCTTACAGCGAGTAGAATTTCACTTAAAAAAATGAGAAAGGCACGCTTCTTTCAAAAGGACGCTTACATTTCTGTAGATTTTTTAGAAAAGAAATGTGAAGTTGTAAAAATGAAAGATGCTCCAGAAACTCCTGGGGATTTCGATATGGTTTTACAAAACGCAGAAGGTGTTAAAAAACAAATCTATTTTGACAACCCTAAAGTAGCCGATAACAATTCTATTTTAGACGAATTGGAAACCTTTGCACACGCTATCAACACCAATACAACGCCAATTGTAACCTTACATGATGGCACGGAAGCATTGCGTGTGGCTACCCAAATTATTGCCTGCTTTTAGTCTCTAAAATGAGCAATAATTAACATAAAACATGTTCTGCTTTCGCAGAAATAAAAATTTTATCAGCATGAAAAACATAGCAGTCATTGGCGCAGGAACCATGGGAAATGGTATTGCGCACACCTTTGCACAAAGCGGTTTTAAAGTTAAGCTAATCGATATTAACGCATTGGCTTTAGAAACAGGACTGCAAACCATTGTAAGAAATTTAGATCGCATGGTGGCTAAGGAAAAAATTACGGAAACTGATAAAAAGAAGACACTAGACAATATTTCAACATATACTTCAATAGCTGATGGCGTTATAAAAACCGATTTAGTTATTGAAGCTGCAACAGAAAACCTAGATTTAAAATTAAAAGTTTTTAAACAACTTAGTGAAGTTTGTGAAGAGAACTGCATTTTAGCAACCAACACCTCCTCCATTTCTATTACCCAAATTGCTGCGGTTACAGAAAAACCAGATCATGTTATTGGTATGCATTTTATGAATCCGGTGCCTATAATGCCATTGGTTGAAATTATTCGGGGTTACAACACCAGCGATACCGTTACAAAAACCATCATGGATTTATCTATTAAATTAGATAAACAACCTGTGGAAGTTAACGATTATCCCGGTTTTGTAGCGAATAGAATTTTAATACCCATGCTTAATGAATCTATAGAAACACTTTATAATGGTGTTGCTGGCGTAGAAGAAATTGACACCGTAATGAAACTTGGGATGGCACACCCCATGGGACCGCTTCAATTAGCCGATTTTATTGGTTTGGATGTTTGCCTATCTATTTTAAATGTGATGTATAACGGATTTAAAAACCCGAAATACGCCCCATGCCCTTTGTTAGTCAACATGGTTAATGCAGGAAAATTAGGCGTAAAATCTGGTGAAGGTTTTTATGACTATTCTGAACATAAAAAAGCAGAAAAAGTATCAAAACAGTTCGCAGACTTATAACTGAATTTATCGATTTCAAAAACAAAATAACACCTCCAAATGAGTATCAGTAAAAATCTTATTCAAATAAAGTCAATTTTACCAGAACATGTAACACTTGTTGCGGTTTCTAAAACCAAACCTGTTAACGATTTAATGGAAGCCTATAATGCCGGACAACGTATTTTTGGTGAAAATAAAATTCAAGAAATGGCCGACAAGTACGACACTATGCCAAAAGATATTGCATGGCACATGATTGGCCATGTACAGCGTAATAAAGTGAAATACATGGCGCCGTTTGTTGATTTAATCCATGGGGTGGATAATTTTAAATTACTTGAAGAAATAAACAAACAAGCCCAAAAACACGATAGAGTTATCGATTGTCTACTTCAAATAAAAATAGCTTCGGAAGATTCAAAATTTGGCTTATCTCCAATTGAAGCTTCTGAAATTCTTCAATCCGAAGCTTTTTCAGCATTAAAAAACATTAGAATTACTGGGGTTATGGGTATGGCAACCTTTACCGATAACGAAACACAAATAGAAACTGAATTTAAATTATTAAAATCGACTTTCGATAATTTAAAAGACATACATACCGATAATACTGCGTTTACAACCATTTCCATGGGAATGAGTGGTGATTATAAATTAGCAATTCAATGTGGAAGCACTATGGTTCGCGTTGGAAGTAGTATATTTGGTTTAAGAAATTATTAACGGAAATTGCCCGAAGTAGAAAGGCGGATAATAAATACCGACAATACATACTGACGACTGAATATTAAAATAAAAGCATTTGTACGCAATAGTAGATATAGAAACCACTGGTGGAAAATTTAATGAAGAAGGCATCACCGAAATTGCTATTTATAAGTTCGACGGTCATGAGGTAGTCGATCAGTTTATTAGTCTTGTTAATCCAGAACGCGACATACAACCCTTCGTTGTTCAACTTACTGGAATAAATAGCAACATGCTTAAAAATGCTCCAAAGTTTTACGAAATTGCTAAACGTATTATTGAAATTACGGAAGATTGTATTTTAGTAGCGCACAATGCTCAATTTGATTATCGTATTTTGGGTACAGAATTTAGACGCTTAGGATATAATTACAAACGTAAAACACTTTGCACAGTAGAACTGGCTAAAGATTTAATACCAGGACAAGCTTCATATAGTTTAGGAAAATTGGTAAGATCGCTTGGCATTCCTGTAACCGACAGACATCGGGCGTCTGGAGATGCTTTGGCCACCGTAAAACTTTTCAAATTACTATTAGCAAAGGACACGCATAAAAATATTATTCAACAATCTATAAAACTTCATCAAAAAAAGACTCTCGATTCTAAACTTTTAAATATTCTCGATAAGCTTCCAACAACCACGGGCGTATATTATATTCATAATGATGATGGCGATATCATTTATATTGGAAAAAGTAATAACATAAAAAAAAGAATTAATCAACACTTTTTAGGAACGAACTCTAAATCGAAAAAAATTCGGAAATTAGTAAGTGATGTAACCTACGAATCTACAGGAAGTGAGCTCGTAGCTCTTCTTAAAGAAAACGAAGAAATAAAGCAAAATAAACCTTTATTAAACAGAGCTTTACGTCGATCCATTTTCACTCAAGCTTTATATAGTTTTATTGATGAAAACAATTATATAAATTTAAAAATTGATGTGGCCGATGGTCGCAAAAAAAACATTACAACCTTCACTAACCGACAAAGTGCCAAAAGCTTTTTAACCCATATGGTGGAAGAATATAATCTTTGTCAAAAACTAACCGGACTTTACAAAACAAAAACAAACTGTTTTAGCTATGATTTAAAAGAATGCCGTGGTGCCTGCATACAAAAAGAAACATCAGAATCTTATAATAAACGTGTCAATGAATTAATTTCAAAACACAACTATACTAACAAAAACATGGTTATTGTAGATCGCGGCAGAGCAATAGATGAACGTAGTGTTGTTTTAATAGAAAACGGTGTTTTTAAAGGACTTGGATTTGTCAATCTAAACTATCAAATTAACACAATTAGCGTGCTAGAATCTATAATTACCCCCATGGAAAACAATCGAGACGCCCAACATATTATTAAAAATTACGTTCGAAAAAATAAACGTTTGAAAATTATAGATCTCAATAAAAACAAAGCAAACGAGTAATATATTTAATATTTTTACTAAATGAGTTATTCAAAGAAAAAACATTGGAAAACACGACTTCATGAAATTATTTACGAAGCCGATACGCCAGAAGGTAAGCTTTTTGATGTTATACTACTTATTATTATCATAGCCAGCATTCTATTGGTTATGCTTGAAAGCGTTGAAAGCATCGATAGAAAATACCACACCATAATTAACATTAGCGAATGGATTGTTACTATCCTTTTCACTATAGAATATATAGCACGCATTGTTACCGTAAAAAAACCGCTACACTATATTACTAGCTTTTACGGCATTATCGATTTACTTTCTACAATACCAAAATATATATCATTGTTCTTTGCAGGAACCCATGCACTAGTTGCCATACGAGCCTTACGCCTACTGCGTGTATTTAGGATATTAAAATTAGGACGCTATCTTGGCGCATCAAATAATTTACTTAGAGCTATAAAAGCAAGTCGGGTAAAAATATCTGTATTTCTTTTTGCTGTCGTTATTATATCCATCATTTTAGGCACTATAATGTATATTGTGGAAGGCGAAGAGCACGGGTTTACCAACATCCCTAAAAGTGTCTATTGGTGCATTGTAACACTTACTACTGTAGGGTATGGGGACATCGCTCCACAAACACCAATTGGCCAATTTATAGCCTCAATTGTTATGGTTTTAGGTTATGGTATTATTGCGGTACCAACAGGTATAGTAACCGCAGAGATTGCTAAAGTATCGGATAACACCCCAACAGTAAACACAACATCCTGCGCAAATTGTTCTGCTGAAGGACACAAGGATCATGCTGATTTTTGCTACAATTGTGGACATAAACTGCATTAACCCAATTAAAAAAAATACATCATATTTTTCAATAAAAATTTAATGCTTTTATTTCTTATTGAAACCTAAAAAATTAAAACCATCAATACAACAACAAAATATCTAATTTCCATTGTAGGACCGACCGCTATTGGCAAAACAGCTTTAAGCATAAAACTAGCACAGCATTTTAATACCGAAATTATTTCGGCAGATTCTCGTCAGTTTTTTAAAGACATGCAAATTGGTACAGCTGCGCCTTCAGTAGAAGAACTGGCTGGCGCAAAACATCATTTTATTCACCATAAATCCATAGAAGAAAATTATAATGTTGGTGCTTTTGAAAAAGATGCCATACAATGCTTAAACCATCTATTTAAAAATAGAGACGTCGTAATTATGGTTGGTGGTTCTGGCCTGTATAACGATGCCGTAACCAAAGGTTTAGACTACTTTCCAGATGTTAAAGTTTCTATTCGAGAAGACCTAAATAAATCTTTAGAAACAAATGGATTAGAGTTTTTACAAAACCAATTAAAAACGTTAGACCCTACCTCTTACAGTACGATTAGTATAGACAATCCGCATCGGGTAATTCGAGCTTTAGAGGTTTGTATTGGTAGCGGAAAACCTTATTCTTCTTTCTTGAATAAAGAAAAAAATAAACGCCTATTTACAACCATTACTATTGGATTAACAGCCGATAGAGCACTTATTTATAATCGCATAAATAAACGCGTAGATATTATGATGGAAGAAGGCTTATTGGAGGAAGTAAAAACACTACAACAATATAAAAATTTAAATGCCTTAAATACAGTAGGATATAAGGAGTTATTTCAATATTTAAATGGAGATTGGACTTTAGATTTCGCCATTTCTGAAATTAAAAAAAATACCCGCCGCTTTGCTAAACGCCAACTTACTTGGTTTAAAAGAAATGAAAACACCCTTTGGTTTGACTACCAAACGAATTTAAATACTATTATTGATAAGCTAAAGGAAAATATGCTCTAAATTATAATATTTAGAGCCTTTAAAATAAAGTCGCTTGACCTTCTCCATCGAAATCTCCTAATTCTCCATCGATAATCTGCTCATCGGTTACCTCTAAATTTTTAATATCAGCAGGTGTTAGTTCTTCATAGGGCAATGGGTCTAACAAATTTACCTGATTTACTTTTTCTCTAGTGAGCTGATTTCCTAAAGCTGTAATTCCTTTAATAGCAATAAATTCTTCTAAATTAATTTCTAAATTTTCTTTACGATCTTTACCACGCTCTTTCGCAAAAACAATCTCAGCCCTAGGTTTCCAATCTGTGGATACAATTTCTAATAATGAATTTGGATGATCTGAAATAAAAGATTCCTCTTTCCCCTCCTGTTCAATTAAAAACCGCTTTACATAATACAATTCTTTTTCACCATTAAAATAAACAGCAGAAATAGGTTTGTTTGGCACCCATTTTTCCATAACAATCATGTCGTCATCAAAATGCATAGTCACCTCTGGGGTCACCGTTTTTACAAGTCCCGATTGGTTAATAATCAACAACTTGTCCTCCCCTTTAAATTCGCCAATCAACTCGCCTCGACCATCTACGTTTAAGCGTTGTACGGTTTCATCGAACCAAATTTTTCGTGGTTTTAAAGTAGAAACTCCTTTTTCCTTTAACTCAACACGTTTTACTGGGTATTTAGTTACTAAATTCCCTTTCGAAGCTCGCCCTTTTATTAGTATATCGCTAAAATCTATATCCCATTTTAATTTTTTAATACTCCCAGCTTGGCGTAATAAGATGGAGACCACCTCAGCTTCACCGTTTGGGTTAGCTGAAAAATAGGACACAATAGAACCTTTATTTCCATTGGTTAAATCGTACTCTCTATCTCGGGTTACCGCTGTTACAGCAAAGCGTTTAATGTATGATGGTCCACTTCTACCATCACGATAGATCATATTATAAATCGTACGTTTATCTTTCTTTTTAAAGATAGCAACATGAATAATACCTTTACCTATAAAGGTTTTTGTGTCTACTTTAGTCACCATCATAACCCCTGTTTTGGTAAACACAATAATATCATCTATATCAGAGCAATCTCCAACATATTCATCACGTCTTAAAGAGGTTCCTACAAAACCTTCTTCCCTATTAACGTAAAGCTTCGTATTTCGAATAACAACCTTTGTAGCATCCACATCATCAAAGGTTCTAATTTCTGTTTTGCGCTCACGCCCTTCACCATATTCTTTTTTAAGACGTCTAAAATAAGCAATGGCATATTCTATTAAATGTATTAAATGATGTTTTATTTCTGCAATTTGCTCTTCTAAAGCTTCAATTTTTTGTTGAGCTTTATCAATATCAAATTTTGAAATACGTTTAATACGAATCTCGGTTAAGCGTACAATATCCTCTTCGGTAACTGAACGTTTTAAGTGTTGTATATGTGGTTTAAGCCCATTATCTATGGCATTAATAACTCCAGGCCAAGTTTCTTCTTCTTCAATGTCTCTATAAATTCTATTTTCAATAAAAATACGTTCTAAAGAAGCAAAATGCCATTGTTCCTCAAATTCACCTAAACGAATTTCTAATTCTTGCTTTAAAAGATCTACGGTGTTATCGGTACTTCTTCTAAGCATTTCTGTTACACCAATAAAAAGCGGTTTATTATCTTCAATAACACATCCTAATGGAGATATTGAAGATTCGCAACTTGTAAAAGCATAAAGTGCATCAATTGTTTTATCTGGAGATAATCCTGAAGGTAAATGTACCAGAATTTCAACTTCGGCCGCCGTATTATCTTCTATTTTTTTTACTTTTATTTTTCCTTTTTCGTTGGCTTTTAATATAGAATCTATTAAAGATGAAGTTGTTGTTCCAAAAGGTAACTCGGTAATAACTAAGGTATTTTTATCTAGCTGTGAAATTTTTGATCGTACACGAACTTTTCCTCCACGAAGGCCATCATTATAATTAGAAAAATCGGCAATTCCTGCGGTAGGAAAATCTGGTAAAAGTGTAAAACGCTTACCTTGTAAATGTTTAATGGAGGCATCGATAAGCTCAATAAAATTATGTGGTAATATTTTTGTAGATAAACCCACCGCAATACCTTCGCCTCCTTGTGCTAAAAGCAATGGAAACATAACAGGCAAGTTAACAGGTTCCTTTCGTCTCCCATCATAACTTGCCTGCCATTGTGTAATTTTTGGATTAAAAACGACATCTAAACCAAATTTTGAAATGCGAGCTTCAATATAACGCGAAGCTGCTGCACGGTCGCCAGTTAAAATATTTCCCCAGTTTCCTTGGGTATCAATTAACAAATCTTTCTGACCTATTTGCACCATGGCATCGGCAATACTAGCATCACCGTGTGGGTGATACTGCATGGTATGCCCAACAATATTTGCTACTTTATTGTAACGCCCATCGTCTAAATCTTTCATAGAATGCATAATACGGCGTTGTACGGGTTTAAACCCATCCTCTATCGCAGGTACTGCGCGTTCTAGAATTACATAAGATGCATAGTCTAAAAACCAATCCTTGTACATACCCGTAACACGAGTAATGGTTTCTTTAGGTTCTTCTTCTTGGTTATTTATTAAATCGTCGTTTTGGTCTTCTGTCATTAAAAATTATTACTCTTTTGGTTTACCACTTAAGGTAACACGTCCAACTTTTCTACGTTTTTTAGCTTTTTCAGCTACTTCGTGAATGTGTAAATAATCATAGGAACGTCTTGGTCTTTCTGTTTTTTCTTTTTTGTATAACATCATGATCTTTTTTTTAGTTCTTAATTTCAGACTAAACTTAAAAACAATCTGAAAATAAGGTGTTTATAATTATATTCATTTTTTGTAATACAAAATTACGAAATATTTAAATTTAAACACTAAAATTATCAATATGATAACACAAAATTATTCTTCCTTTATTAAATCCAATTCAACTTTTAAATTATCGATTATAAACTCCTGCCTTGTTGGTGTATTTTTTCCCATATAAAAAGACAACAAATCTTCTATAGACATATTATCATCCAACATTATCGGGTCTAAACGAATATCGTCACCAATAAAATGTTTAAACTCATCTGGCGAAATTTCACCCAACCCTTTAAACCTTGTAATTTCTGGTTTAGGTTTTAATTTTTCTATAGCATTACGTCGTTCTTCTTCGGAATAACAATACACGGTTTCTTTTTTATTACGAACACGAAATAAGGGCGTTTGCAATATATAAAGGTGGCCTTCTTTAATTACTTCTGGAAAAAATTGCAGAAAAAAAGTGATTAGTAATAAGCGAATGTGCATTCCATCAACATCGGCATCGGTTGCTATTACCACATTATTATAACGTAAATCCTCTAAAGATTCTTCTATATTCAATGCTGCTTGCAACAGATTAAACTCTTCGTTTTCGTAAACAATTTTTTTTGTTAACCCGTAACAATTTAAAGGTTTTCCCTTTAAGCTAAATACTGCCTGCGTATTTACATCTCGAGATTTTGTAATACTTCCCGAAGCCGAATCTCCCTCTGTAATAAATAGGGTGGTTTCTAAATTTCGAGGATTTTTTGCATCTCCAAAATGCACGCGACAATCGCGCAATTTTTTATTATGCAGACTGGCTTTTTTAGCGCGATCTTTGGCTAATTTACGGATACCCGATAATTCTTTACGTTCACGTTCAGCTTGGAGAATTTTACGCTGAATTTTTTCGGCAGTATCGGGATTTTTATGTAAATAATTATCTAAATATTTTTTTAAAAAATCGTTTATATAAGTACGAACGGTTGGCAAATCGCCTCCCATATCTGTAGAACCTAATTTGGTTTTAGTTTGACTTTCAAAAACGGGTTCCATAACTTTTATAGCGATAGCTGAAACTACAGATTTCCTAATATCTGAAGCATCGTAAGTTTTACCATAAAACTCACGTATGGTTTTTACTAAAGCTTCTCGAAAAGCGTTTAAATGCGTCCCTCCCTGGGTTGTGTTTTGTCCGTTTACAAAACTATTATATTCTTCGCTATACTGTGTTTTACTGTGTGTTAATGCCACTTCAATATCATCACCACGAAGATGAATGATTGGGTATAACAAATCGGATTCGTTAATTTTTTCGGATAATAAATCTTTTAAACCGTTTTCACTGAAATATTTTTCGCCATTAAAAACAATGGTTAACCCTGGATTTAGGTACACATAGTTTTTAAGCATTTTAACGATATACTCGTTTCTATACTTATATTTCTTAAAGATAATTTCGTCTGGAATAAAAGATACTTTGGTTCCTTTTCGGCGCGATGTTTCTTCTAAAAACTCCTGATTTTCAAGGTTTCCTTGTGAAAATTCCGCGGAAGCGCTTTTACCATCACGCGTAGATTCTACTCTAAAAAAGGACGACAAAGCATTAACAGCTTTGGTACCAACACCATTTAAACCTACAGATTTTTTAAAAGCTTTAGAGTCGTATTTTCCACCTGTATTCATTTTAGACACTACATCGACCACCTTTCCTAAAGGAATACCACGACCGTAATCGCGCACTGTAATTTTAAAACCTTGAATAGAAATCTCTATGGTTCTACCCGCTCCCATAACAAACTCATCAATCGAGTTATCTAAAACTTCTTTTAACAGAATATAAACCCCATCGTCTGGAGAACTACCATCTCCGAGTTTTCCAATATACATACCCGGACGCATACGTATATGTTCCTTCCAATCGAGTGAGCGTATATTATCTTCGGTATAGTTAGTTTCTTCTGCCATTAAGGTTTCGTAATTTAAGTATATAAAAAGCTAATATAGCACAAGTAAATAAAAAATAGAATAGCATGCAAACAAAGTAATTAACAATAAAGATTTTTTATTGTTTAAACTACTTTTTAAGTCTTTTGTTGGTTTCTAATAGACATAAATACAATTCCAGCAATAACGATTAAAGCTCCAAATATTTGTAAAAAGGTTAACCTTTCATTTAAAAAAATTGAAGCTAATAATATTGTTGAAATAGGTCCTATTCCGGCAACGATTGCAAAATTTGAGGAGCTTATCATTTTTATTGACAAAGACACTAAAAAAGAAGGGATTACCGTAGCAAAAACAGCAATTAAAAACCCTAAACCGTATACTTGCCAAGATAAACTAAATATATCGTTTGCTCCATTAACACCATAATGAATAAACACACAAAAACAAGAGACTAGCATGGCATAAGCGGTAAATTTCACGACTCCAAATTTGGGGATTAACCAACCGCTACCCACCAAATACGAAGCATAAGTTATGGCGCTTAATAGAATAAAAAAACCTCCTAAATAGGCTTCATGTCCAGAGATACTCACTTCATCGGAAAAAGCGATGATAATACCAATATATGTTAACCCAATTGCCACAGCTTGTATCTTAGAGATGGTTTGTTTTAAAAACACACGATTTAATAGAATTACTATGGTTGGATATATAAACAGGATAATACGTTCTAAGCTAGCTTTTATATATTTTAGCCCTACAAAATCGAAATAACTTGCCAAATAATACCCTACCAATCCAAAGCAGATTACCCAAATATAATCGGTGTTTTTAATTTCTATGCCACTTGTTTTATTTCTATAAACATAGGCGATAACCACATAAAATGGAAATGAAAACAACATACGTAAGAATAAAATACTTATAGAATCTACTTGATATTGATAAGCCAACTTTACCATAACGGCTTTCGAGGAAAACAAGACAATTCCTAACACACCTATTGCAATACCCGACCAAAATTTTTTAGTTGTTTCCATGCCGCTAAATTAGAATTCCTAAATTGATAATAATTTAAAAAAACATAGAATTACGATGTTCAAAATTAATTTTTCATAATATTCTTAATCTAAACAATCAAAAACACATCTTTTTAATTCAATTTTAATACGAAATTATCATCTCTATTTAATTAAAAATCATTCCTTTTTGAAAAACCTTTTAAACCTTTAAAATTGCTGTACAAAAAAACTTCATTCCTAATTAAATAGAAATGAAGTTTTTAATCTGAAATATATTATATTTTATACGTTGAACAAGAAATGCATGACATCACCATCTTTAACAATGTAGTTTTTACCTTCAACACGCATTTTCCCTGCTTCTTTTACTTTAGCTTCACTCCCAAAACTTGCAAAATCCTCATAAGCAATAACTTCTGCACGAATAAATCCTTTTTCAAAATCGGTATGAATAACTCCTGCCGCCTGTGGTGCTGTTGCTCCTATATCTATAGTCCATGCCCGCACTTCTTTTACCCCTGCCGTAAAGTAAGTTTGTTGATTTAATAATTTATAAGCCGAACGAATTAATTTTGCCGAGCCAGCTTCCTCTAAACCTATATCTTGAAGAAACATTTGGCGTTCTTCATAATCGTCCAATTCATTAATATCTGCTTCGGTTCCAACAGCCAATACTAAAACTTCGGCATTTTCATCTTTCACAGCTTCACGTACTTGCTCCACATAAACGTTACCAGAAACAGCGGCACCCTCATCGACATTACAAACATACATAACAGGTTTATCTGTTATAAATTGTGACGGTTTTACAAATTCAATATCGTCTTCTTCAGAAAACTCTAAAGCACGAACCGACACACCTGATTCCAAAGCTTCTTTAATTTTTAATAAAACAGCTTCCTCTTTTTGAGCCTCTTTGTTTCCTGTTTTTGCGGCACGTTTAACTTTATCAAGCTTTTTATCAACAGTTTCTAAATCTTTCAGTTGCAGCTCCATATCAATAGTTTCCTTATCACGAATTGGATCTACACTACCATCAACATGCACAATATTATCGTTATCAAAACAACGCAATACATGAAGAATAGCGTCGGTTTCACGGATATTAGCTAAAAATTGATTTCCTAAACCTTCCCCTTTACTTGCTCCTTTTACTAAGCCTGCAATATCTACAATTTCTACAGTTGCTGGCTGAACACGTATTGGATTTATTAATTCTTCTAACTTTTCTAAACGCGGATCTGGTACATTAACCACTCCTATATTTGGCTCAATGGTACAAAACGGAAAGTTTGCGCTTTGTGCTTTTGCATTAGATAAACAATTAAATAAAGTCGATTTCCCTACATTTGGTAATCCTACGATTCCTGCTTTCATTAAACTATGTATTTTATGATCCTCGCACCTTGGAGAATCTCTATTTTCCGAGTGCAAATATAGGGTATATTTAGAGTCTTTCTATATTTAATTTCTTTAATAAAACACTAATTTAAATTTAACAAAATGGAATAATTTTAAAACAATTATTATGTTTTTACCCTAAAATCGTTAATATTTAATAAATTTTTAACATATATTAGCTCTTTAAAACGCGAAATAATTTTTTTTAAACTATGAAAAAACTTTACACATTAATATTGAGCTTAGGATGCTTTATGTTATCTTATGCTCAACAGGTCGTAAACGGTCAAATTTCCGATACATCGGGAACACCAATAGCAGGAGTAAACGTTGTTGAAAAAGGCACAAAAAATGGTGCTATTTCCGATTTTGATGGTAACTTTAGTATCTCTGTTAAAGGCAATACCACATTGATTTTTAGCTATGTGGGCTACAATACTAAAGAATTAAATGTAAACAACCGAACCAATATTAAGGTCGTTTTAGAAGATGGTGTAAGCCTAGAAGAAGTTATGCTGGTTGGATCTCGAAGTCCAAAACGGACATCTACAGATACCGCCGTTCCTGTAGACGTCATTAATGTTTCTGGTATTGCTGCTAACACAGGAAAGGTGGAAGTAAACGAAATTTTACAATATGCCGCTCCCTCTTTCAATGCAACCAAACAATCGGGTTCCGATGGTGCAGATCATATTGTTCCTGCATCTTTACGTGGTTTGGGTCCCGATCAAACTTTAGTTTTAATCAATGGAAAACGCCGACACCAATCCAGTTTAGTAAATATTTTTGGAACACGTGGACGTGGGAATTCTGGAACAGATTTAAACGCTATTCCTGCAAATGCCATTAAACGTATTGAAGTTTTAAGAGATGGCGCTTCGGCACAATACGGATCGGATGCGATTGCTGGTGTGATCAATATTGTATTAAAAGATAATACCGATGGTTTTACCGGCGGAATCACTTACGGTGCATACAGCACAGCCATTGGTGATGGTTGGGAAGATGCTACTGGCGAAACCTTAAGTAATGTTGAAGGTGAAAATCGTTTAGATGGTAAAAGTAAAAGTTGGGACGGAGAAACTGTAAAAATAGATGCTAATTATGGTGTGTCTTTAAATGATGCCGGTGGTTTCATGAATTTTACAACAGAATTTTTATCTAGACAAAACACATTGAGACCTGGTTTTTCTTGGAGACAAGGCTACGGAAGTGCTGGTGTTGATGGTTTTAATTTCATGATAAACTCGGCTTTACCAATTAACGATAACACCGAAATTTATGCCTTTGGTGGTAGAAATTATAGAGACACCGATGCTTATGCTTTTTCTAGAGATAGTTTTGAAAATGGCGATAATAGAGCTGTACCCAGTCTATACCCCAACGGATTTACACCTAGAATTACTTCTAATATAACAGATGTTTCTGTTTCGGTTGGTGTAAGACATGAAATGGAAAATGGTTGGAATGTAGATTTTAATAACACCTACGGAAGAAACTTTTTTCACTATTATATAAAGGACAGTAACAATGCCTCTATGCAAGATTTATCGCCTACAGATTTTGATGCGGGTGGACATTATTTATCTCAAAACACAACAGGCTTGGACTTTAATAAATATTTAGATGATATAGCTTCTGGATTAAGCTTAGCTTTTGGTTTTGAATATAGAACTGAAAATTTTGGGATTTTTGCAGGTGAAGAAGCATCTCATGGGCTTTATGATGAAAATGGTGTAATAATTACAAATCCTGCTTTACAAACCGTTGCAACAGATTCTAACGATAATGTTTTACCTGGAAGTTCACAAGGTTTTCCCGGTTATAGCCCAGATAATGAAGTAGACCGAAGTAGAACTAATTATGGTATTTATTTTGATACAGAACTTAATGTTTCTGAACAACTTATGTTTGCTGGTGCTTTACGTTTTGAACAATACAGTGACTTCGGAAGTACATTCAACGGAAAATTAGCGAGTAGATTAAAAGTAACTGATAACTTCACTTTAAGAGGTTCTATTTCTACAGGTTTTAGAGCACCATCTTTAGCGCAATTATATTATAACTTAAAATTCACCAACATTGTTGCAGGAACTTCAGTACCATCTTTACTTTCAGCTAATAATAGTACAGTAACCAAAGCTTTTGGCATTGGGCAATTAAATGAAGAAAAAGCTTTTAACGCAAGTATTGGGTTTACTTATAAGAAAGGTGGTTTTACAGCAACTATTGATGCATACTCTATTTCGGTTGACGACCGGATTATTTTAACAGATAATTTTACAGACCAAACCGTTTTAGGACCTTTAAATGTAGATGCTGCTCAGTTTTTCGCCAACGGTGTAGATACCAAAACCAATGGTTTAGATATTGTTTTAGGTTACGGAACAAGTTTAGGTAATAATTCGAAAATTCAAGTCGATTTAATTGGTAACCTGAACGATTTAACCATAAAAGAAATCCATAATGGAGATTTAAATGAATTTACATTCTTCGGACCATTCTCTCAAGCTTATTTAAAAGCGGCTGCTCCAGATTATAAATTTGGTTTAAATCTTGGATATACCAACAAAAAATTTAATGCCTCTGTAGCCCTAACGCAATTTAGCGACGTTACAATTCAAGATTTTCAATGGGTAGATTCACCACCAACAACGCAAGCAGAAGCCGATGCACTATACCCTGTTGCTACCGATGTGTATAAAGCTGCACTAATTGTGGATTTAAGTTTAGGCTACCAAATATCAGAAAATTTAAAATTGAGTGTTGGGGCTAATAACTTGTTTAACACCTATCCTACACCACAATTTGATGGGTGGACAGATCAAGGTGGTTTAGCAGATTCTGTTCAAATGGGATCGGACGGTACCTATGCTTTTGCTAGGTTAAACTTTAAATTATAAAGTATTCTAAATGTTTTGAATGAAAGAGCCGAGCATAAAAGCTCGGCTTTTCTATGTCTTATATTTAACGTTTAACATGTTTTAGATAGATTAACCAAAACATCGATAGCTTTTTTTGCTTCTTTTTTATCTACAAAAATATGATCGTGATAATATCCCGAAACCACATTACAACTTATTTTATATTTAGCCAATTCAGTAGAAAATGTAGCTGTTAACCCAATAGCTTCTAGAGATGAATGCACTTGTAATGTAATCCAACTGGCTTCATAATGATAATTTAAACTTAAGGCATCAGCTTTTACCTTTTCAATAATAACCGTTAAACCCTCAGCTTCTTTAAATTCTGCAATAGTATCTTTTCTATCCACCAAATTATTATCTTTAAGGGTAACAAAAACGTAAACACCATCATTAAGTTTTGGTGTCATGTTTTTAATTAATTCCGACAAGTCTTTCTCTTCATTCATAATTTATAAAAAAAGCATCTCAGTCGTTAATAAAAACAAATAAGTTGCCACTTTTAAAAGAAATTTCTATAGTATTTTGAATCGCTTTATTACGTGTGCCAATGCGCTTTCCGAAGGAAAGCGTTTCATTATTTAAAGAGTACTGCAAACCTTTAGTAACAATTCCAATAGCTTCAGGAAACGGCACTAAAGACACTGTTTTTTTGTTACAATTAGAAATTTTGGTAATATTATCGGCTAAAAAATAATAGCCGAAATTATCGAAAAAGGTTAAATTTAATTGTTCCCGCCATTGTATAGCAGTGTGCAAATTTCCTAAAAAGTGATCTTGCTCTTTTCCGCTCGCCCCAAAAACATGAATTATGTTTAACTTTTTATCAAATAGAATTTGAAGTATTTTATCGAAATCTGTAAAATCTTGATTTGGGGTGTGAATAACATTTATAGTCTGTGGTATTTCTTCAAGGGAATCAAAATCTCCGCTAATAAAATCGGGTACAATATCGTGACTCTTCAAATATTGGTAAGCTCCATCTGTAGCGCAAACCAACTTATATTCGGCTAAATTAGGAAGCTCTTTTGGTTGCTCTCCATTTAAAAACAAACATACTTTTTCTTTATTCATAAAAACAAAAATAGTAAACTTAACATACTATTTAATTTAAAACCAAATGCTATTTAAATTTAAACAAATAGCATGATGATAGTAAGCACCACTCCTCCAATGGTAAAATACATACCTTTTTTAAATATTTTAGTTTTAGGCATAAACATCCAAAACGATGAAATAGCGAAAAAGAAAAGTGATACACCAAAAAATACGTTTAACCAAAACAATGGCTCTGCCGATGTAGCCTTATGTAAATGCGTCATCCGTGTTAATACAAAAGGTAACTCTTTGTTGGTATACTTAGCAAAACCTGTAGCCTTATTGTATTCTCCATTTTTAAAGAATACGATATCGCCTTCTGTTTTATCTACTTGAAACCTTTTAAGATGCAAAGCTCTTCCTAATTCCTGGCCTTTTAAATTAGGTTTTAAAGTTTTCTCAACATTGGTTTCTTTCTTTAAAAAATCGGTATTTCTAAATATTAAAACTATGCCACTTAATGAGTAAACAATCATTATTCCTATTAAGAAAAATCCTAAGTAGCGGTGTATAAGCCGCATCCATTTATTGGTCATAAAAATATAATTTTAATGTGTTGGACTTAACTCCTTTATAAAGGTTTAATCCTATTCATAAAAAAAATGCTCAAAATATAATTTCAAACATTTTATTAATTTTTTGGCAAATATAAATTTCTTTATTGAAAAGAAATCCCTTTTTTGTTACCATTATATTTGAAAGGTTCAAAAGAATCGTCCAGCACCTGGCAATCTACATTTACTGAAGTTCCAACGGCATTCCCAAAAATACTTGCAACGGCAGAATCGGCAGCATTTCTTCCATTTGCTATTTTTACTAGACCGTTTAAAGCAACTAATTTGGTCGAGTCGAATATAATCCAATCGCCATCTATATAAGCTTCAAAACAGGCATGAAAATCTGGTGGATTTAATTGATATGCATAACCTGTGTAATATCTTGCAGGAATAGACAAGGCTCTACAAAGCGCAATGCCCAAGTGTGCAAAATCGCGACAAACACCAACACGCTCTGTAATAGTATCTATGGCCGAAGTTTGAGAATCTGTACTCCCGCTAGTATATTCTATATTGTTATAAATCCATTCTGTTATGGCCATAACTTTATCATAAACCGATGTGTAATGTCCAAATTTATTAAAAGAGAATTTCATTAATTTATCAGACTGACAGTAACGACTTGGGTAAAGAAAGGACGCAATATAACTATCGAGTTCTACGACAGACACCAGATTTTCAGAATAGCTTTCATCTATAATTTTATAGGTCATATCTACAACGGCAGAATATGACAAAGAAAAATTACAGGGTTCTTGTATTTTAAGTCTCATAAATTTAGATCTGCCATCGTGAGCGGTAAAAATCTCGTGATTAATCACTGGATCAATCAATAAATTTTCTTCTAAAACCGTTTGACTAGCGGTATTCAACGCGTGAATATTAAAAATAAATGTTGTTGGACCATTTACATTATAAGACAACGAACTTTTTACACTAAATTTCATATTAAAAAAGGTTTTTTACGCATTCAATAAATACTTCTTTTCAAAAATACGCGCATTCCTTGCCAAAGCTTGTCTCTAACAGATTAATTTTTGTAACAATTCAAGTAAATTTTACCTCAATCGAATTCCTTAAGATTTAACCACAAAAAGAAACCGTATATTTTAATAATACCTAAAACGATAGTATATAAATAATTATGTTTCAGTTTAGTACAAAAAAAAATCCTAAGCTTCAAACTCAGGATTTATATCTATTAATAAGATAATTTACTTCTAGCCTTCTGGATGCATAAAACGTTGTTTAGCCAAAAGTTCTTCTTCTGTTTCAACCACATCTTCATCTGGCACACAACAATCTACAGGGCAAACTGCAGCACATTGTGGCTCATCGTGAAATCCTTTACATTCTGTACATTTATCCGGTACAATATAGTAAAGCTCATCGCTAATAGGTTCTTGCGCTTCATCTGCATCAACCTCATGTCCGTTCGTTAAAACAACTTTACCATCTAAACTGGTTCCATCTTTATAGCGCCAATCATCGGCACCTTCATATATTGCTGTATTTGGGCACTCTGGTTCGCAAGCCCCACAATTTATACACTCGTCTGTAATTATAATTGCCATAGTAATTTTTATTTTTAATAAATTTAAGAACTCTATCTCAGTTTCCTTAAATTTGCAATCGCAAAAATAAAGCCAAAACTATTCATAACCAAATTAAGAATGAATTTACAAGAAAGAATTAACGCTTTTGTAAAATTAGGAGAATTTTTAAGTCAATTTTCTAACGAAGCGATACAAAAGAAAGATAATATTGAACATAACAATTTATTTTTTGAAGGCTTTAAACACCAATTAAAACTTGCCGAAGAACATAATGGTTGGTTTACCGCAGAGAATATGGCTTTCGCTATTAACGGTTGGGTAGAGTGCTTAACCCAAGAAAACTTAACTAAGTGGCTTAACCAATATGAATTTAAAGATTTAACCCCTAAAAATGTTGCCGTAATTATGGCTGGTAATATTCCTTTAGTTGGTTTTCATGATTTTCTTACCGTATTAATTACTGGTCATAAAGTGCTTGTAAAACAATCGAGCAACGATAAACACCTTCTACCCTATTTGGCAAAATATTTAGAATTTGTAGAGCCCAAATTTAAAGGGACTATTATTTTTACTGAAGAAAAACTTACTGCCTTCGATGCCGTAATTGCCACAGGTAGCGATAATACGGCCCGTTATTTTGAATACTATTTTAAAGGGAAACCCTCAATTATAAGAAATAATAGAAACTCGGTAGCCGTGCTAACTGGAAATGAAACAAAAGAGGATTTAAAAAACTTATCGGAAGATATTTTTAGATATTACGGTTTAGGTTGCCGCAATGTATCGAAACTATTTGTGCCTAAAGACTATAAATTTGATGCCTTTTTTGAAGCCATTTACCACTGGCACCCTATTATGAACAAAGCAAAATACGCTAATAATTACGATTATAACAAAGCTGTTTATTTAATGAGTGAATTTGATATGCTAGAAAATGGTTTTTTTATGATTAAAGAAGATAAAAGCTACGCATCACCCATTGCAACTCTGTTTTATGAGCATTATGACTCTATTAAGAGCTTAAATAAAAAACTAAAAACCGATGCTTATAAAATTCAGTGTATAGTTTCTAAGGGAAAAACTGAAAATGAAATCCCTTTTGGCAACACACAAAAACCAGAACTTTGGGATTATGCGGATAGTGTCGATTCTGTTGAATTTTTGTTAGCAATTTGACGAAAAAATTATTGAATTTTTAACATCATTTAAACAATAAATTATCAACTTTGTGTCTTAATTTCTTTAAAAATAAAAATGAAAAAACATAACTTTAGTGCAGGACCAAGTATTTTACCTCAAAGTGTATTATTAAAAGCTTCCGAGGCTATAGTTGATTACAACAATACGGGGTTATCTTTAATAGAAATATCACACAGAAGTAAAGAATTTGTTGATATCATGGAGAATGCTAGAAATCTAGCTATAGAACTTTTAGGATTAGAAGGAAAAGGATACAAGGCATTATTTTTACAAGGAGGCGCTAGTACACAGTTTTTAATGGTAGCCATGAATCTACTAGAAAAAAGAGCTGGCTATTTAAACACAGGAGCGTGGAGTGCTAAAGCCATTAAAGAAGCTAAAAAATTAGACGATATCTATGAAGTAGCTTCGTCGGCCGATGCAAATTACAACTATATCCCTAAAGGTTTCGATATTCCTTCAGATTATGATTACTTTCACTGCACCTCCAACAACACGATTGTTGGTACACAAATGAAACAGTTTCCAAAAACAACTGTTCCTACAATATGTGATATGAGTAGTGATATTTTTTCTCGTACTTTAGATTTTTCTCAATTCGATCTTATTTATGCCGGTGCTCAAAAAAACATGGGACCTGCAGGAACCACTTTAGTGATTGTTAAAGAAGATATTTTAGGAAAAGTATCTAGAGATATTCCATCAATAATGGATTATAAACTACATATTAAAGCCGGAAGTATGTTTAATACGCCTCCTGTTTTTGCTGTTTATACGTCTATGTTAACTTTAGAATGGTTAAAAGAACATGGTGGTATTGCTGGAATTGAAAAAGAAAACGAAAAGAAAGCCACTTTAATGTATTCGGAAATTGATTTAAACCCTTTATTTAAAGGTTTTGCCGCAAAAGAAGACCGATCTATGATGAATGCAACCTTCAACTTAACAAACGAAAACTTAAAAGAAACGTTTGATACCATGTTAAAAGAAGCTGGAATTAGTGCCGTAAATGGACACCGTAGCGTTGGCGGTTACCGTGCTTCAATGTATAACGCGCTACCTCTAGATAGTGTAAAAGCTCTAGTAGAAGTCATGAGCGAATTAGAAACTAAAGCATAAAAATAATATTTTCGTTTCCATGAAATTGGAAATATCATAAAGCCAACTAAATTAAATAAAATAGATTCCCGCTTTTCTGGGAATATAAAAAAGAGAATTTCAATGAAAGTATTAGCAAACGATGGCATTTCTCAAAGTGGAATTGATGCCTTAGAAAAAGCCGGTTACGAAGTTATTACAACTACTGTGGCTCAAGAACAATTAATTAATTATATCAACGAAAAAGATATTGCTGTTTTATTGGTGCGTAGTGCAACTACTGTACGTCAAGACTTAATTGATGCTTGTCCTGGCCTTAAAATTATTGGTCGTGGTGGCGTTGGTATGGATAATATTGATGTAGAATATGCTCGTGAAAAGGGGCTTTCCGTTATTAATACGCCTGCCGCATCTTCACATTCGGTAGCAGAATTAGTATTTGGCCACTTTTATGGCTTAGCTCGTTTTTTACATAACTCGAACCGAGACATGCCTTTAGAAGGTGACAGCAACTTTAAAGGTTTAAAGAAAGCTTATGCTAAAGGAACGGAGCTTAAAGGAAAAACCTTAGGGGTTTTAGGCTTTGGACGAATTGGTCAAGCGACGGCTAAAGTGGCATTAGGTGCTGGTATGAAAGTAGTTGCTTTCGATCCGTTTTTAGAACAAGCTAACTTAGAATTAGAGTTTTTTGACGGTCAAAAAGTAAACTTCGATATTAAAACAGTTTCTAAAGAAGACGTTTTAAAACAAGCCGATTTTCTTACGCTTCACGTTCCTGCTCAAAAGGAGTATGTTATTGATGAAGCTGAATTTAAGATCATGAAAGAAGGTGTAATTATCGCTAATGCCGCACGTGGTGGCGTACTTAATGAAGTGGCTTTGGTTAAAGCTATCGAAAGTGGAAAAGTAGCAGGTGCTGCCTTAGACGTTTTTGAAAAAGAACCAAAACCAGAAATGCAATTATTAATGAATTCAGCCTTATCACTTACACCTCATATTGGAGCAGCAACAAATCAAGCTCAAGATAGAATTGGTGAAGAATTAGCAACACAAATTATTTCTATTTTAGGATAATTATTTATTACATAGTTTTTATAAAACCCTCATCTCTTTTTGTTTTGAGGGTTACTTATTTTATGTGACTCCGTAATTAATTTAGTGTCTTACTTTTAGAAGTAAGGACTTTTTTTTGTACCTTGATTTCAATTTATAAACCCAATATACCTTTTTTTCTAAGGGGTATTAACTAAAAAAAACAAAGATGTCAGGAATTTTAGACTTATTAAGTAGTGACTTAGGAAAATCAATTATTAGTGGTGTAGCTGGTTCTACAGGAAATGACACCAACAAAACAGCAAGTGCATTAACCATGGCTTTACCTGTTTTAATGAAAGCAATGCAACGGAATGCCGCAACTCCCGAAGGTGCCGCAGGACTTATGGGAGCCATACAAAGCAAACAAGATAATAATATTTTAGATAATTTAGGAGACTTGTTTAATGGTGGTGTTGATGATGCAGTTAAAACCGACGGTGAAAAAATATTGGGTCACGTTTTAGGCGCTAAACAAAGTGGTGTAGAACAAATTATTGGTCAAAAATCGGGTCTCGATGCTGGTTCGGTAGCTAGTATTTTAAAAGTGGCTGCCCCTATTTTAATGGGTGTTTTAGGTAATCAAGCAAAACAACAAAACGTAAGTGCCTCCAACGGTGTTGGCGATTTACTAGGCGGACTGCTAGGTGGTAGTTCTGCGGGTAAAGAACAAAATTTCTTAGAATCTATTTTAGATGCTGATGGCGACGGTAGTGTTGTTGATGATGTGGCTGGAATGGTGCTCGGTGGTTCTAACAAATCTGGCGGTATTGGAGGTCTTTTAGGCGTGCTATTTGGTAAATAAATTCCATAATTATATATTAAAGAGGGCCAAGTTTATACTTGGCTCTTTTTTTTGTTAAAAAATCTATGGTTTCGTGACTTTAAGGAATGGTTTTTGTAATTTTAAGCTATATATATGGCGTTTCACTTAATTAAAATTAAAGTTTACGCATTACTGATTGAAAAGATAAGCATATCATATATTTAATTAAATAAATTATACTC
This sequence comes from Algibacter pacificus, assembly GCF_008033385.1. GTDB lineage: Bacteria > Bacteroidota > Bacteroidia > Flavobacteriales > Flavobacteriaceae > Algibacter > Algibacter pacificus. Next base: position 113,583 of record NZ_VOGY01000012.1, read on the forward strand.
ATGAAACATTTTATATATTTTTTATTAATCTTTGGTTTTATTGCCAGTTGTAATACAAATAAAACAACAGCATCAAAAAAAATAGACGACGAAAAAATGGCTAACCAAAAGCTAAACGATACGGTTACCATTGCTAACGATGATTTAGAATACGAAATCATTATTATCGAACCTGGTTTTAATTCTTGGTTGGTAAGCCAAGCGAAACCAGAAGGCTACTATTCGCAACAATACTTAGAAAATAGAAATTATCAATATGTAATAGAATGGAATCAACGGGTTAACCAACCCTCACGATTTAATCCTAATTTATATGAGTTGCAAATTGATTATCAAAACAATATAGATTATGGCTACGAAGTAAACTACAAATTATACAACTACTTTATTTTCTTTCAGCAAAGATATAAACAAAGATTAGGCCCTTACACCCCCCGTATTTAAATCACTTTACTTACTTTTGCTCCACTAAACCAATACTGTGCAAAAATTTAAATCAAACTGGCAAATCACTAAAAACTGGCAACTGGTTATTCCTTTAATAGGTATGATTGCTTTAGGTTACTGCGCTTTTAAACTTGCTGGTTTATTTGTTAGCACCAAAAACTTAGCTATAGCCTTAATTTTAGCCGCTATCATATTCTTTTTACTCCTCAAATTAACCCTAAAAATCTTCGAAAAAGTTGAAAAAAGATGGGAACTAACTTACCGTTGGGAATTAATAAGTGTTTTTTTAGTATTTGCAACTACAGGCTCTTCATCTGTTTTTGTAAGTCGTCCATTAATAAAACTTATGGGTATTAACAGAGATAATCTACCTCTATTTGCCTATTGGATTCTATATATTTTAATTGGATTTATTTTTTACCAAATACTCCTAGTGTGTATTGGATGGCTATTTGGACAATATAAATTTTTCTGGGATTTCGAAAAGAAAATGTTACGTAGAATAGGATTTAAACGCTTTTTGGATTAATTGGATCATATAAAAAAACATATCCTTTTTAAATCGCTAACCGTCCTGTTAGTGCTTATGCTATTTGTACCTGCCGGTGTAAAAATAGCTCATATATTTGCGCACCAACATCACAAAGTGTGTATCGTAGGGGATAAAGTGCATATTCATCAAGTGGATTTAGATTGTGATTTTCATAAATTTAGTATAGCACATCACTTTCAATTATCAGAAAAGTTTGTTGAATTATTTCAAACCTTATCCCATACTCGTACTTATAATTTAACATATAATTTTTTTAATAATCATCGACCTTTATCTTTTTCTTTACGTGGTCCACCTACCTTAGTTTAAATAAAAAAACATTTATTTTTTAAACTAAAATTTAGTAATGAAACACTATATAATGATTTTAGCATGCTGTTTGTTTAGCATAGTTTATGGTCAAAACTGCAATTACAAGCTTTCTGGTAATGTACATGATTTCCATGATGGATCTGCAATAACTGGTGCTGTTATATATATTAAAACGCTCGACAGATATACAACAACTGATATTGACGGTAACTATAGTATTGATAATCTCTGTAAAGGACTTTTAATTCTTGAAGTGTCACATTTAGCATGTGACACAAAACAAATAGAAATTCAAATTAATGGAGATACTCAATATGATATTAATATGGAACATCATATTGAAGAACTTAATCAAATAAAAATTGATGCTCAAGGAAATCATAAGCTAACAAAAACATCTCAAGAAACTCAATTAAAAACAAAAACTCTTGAACGCTTTAGCGCCTTTAGTCTTGGTGATGCCTTAAAACAAATTAGTGGTGTGTCGTCCATTAACACTGGAAACACTATTGTAAAACCTGTGATAAATGGTTTGCATAGTAGTCGAATTGTTGTTCTAACAAATAACGTACGCTTACAAGACCAAGAATGGGGTATTGAGCATGCGCCGAACATCGATTTGAATTCTGCGGGATATATAAACGTTATTAAAGGTGCAAATGCTTTAGCTTATGGTGGTGATGCTATTGGCGGTGTTATTGTTTTGAAACCTAAAAACATTAGCCTTAAAGATTCGCTTTATGGAAATACTATTTTGGGTATGCAAAGTAATGGTAGAGGTCCAAATATATCTTCTACATTAACCAAATCTTGGAAAAAAGGTTGGTATTTAACGGGTCAGGCTTCCTATAAGATTTTTGGAGACTTTAAAACTCCAGATTATTACTTAACCAATACAGGCATGAATTCCAAAGGGTTATCTCTAAATACCGGATTTAAAACTTTCGAAAAAGGATTCAATGTTTTTTACAGTTACTTAAATAACGAAATAGGCATTTTAAGATCATCTCACATTGGTAACATTGAAGATTTAGTAAATGCTATTAATAGTGAAGAGCCCTTAGTTCATAACGATTTTAGTTATGATATTAATGCACCTAAACAAGAGATAACGCATCAAGTTTTTAAGACTGATTTTTACAAACGTTTCAAAAAGTTTGGCCGTTTAGAAATTCAATACGATTTCCAAAATAACCAAAGGTTTGAATATGATATTCGCGTAGGTGATGATAAAGAAAAAGCAGCACTAGATTTAACTTTAAAAACACATACCTTAAAATCTGATTTAAAAATAGATTCTAACACCAATGCTATTTACAAGTTTGGTATAAACGCTGGTTTTCAGAATAATTTCGCAAACCCGGATACTGGTGTAAGGCGATTAATTCCTGATTATGATAAATATGATTTCGGAATTTATGCTATTTCAGAGCTTAAATTAAATGAAAACACCAATTTAGATTTTGGTTTTCGTTACGATTTTAATAAAATAAATGCTAAAAAGTTTTATTTAACAAGCCGTTGGGAAGAACGCCGATACGACGAGGATTTTGCCGATATTGTAATTGACGACTTAGGAACACAACTATTAGTAAACCCTGTACTTACCTATCATAATATTTCGGCTTCTGCCGGAATTACCCATCAATTCAATGCTAATAATTCTGTAATTTTTAATTACGGATTGTCAAACAGAGCGCCTAACCCTTCCGAGTTGTTTAGTGATGGTTTACACCACTCTGCCGCACGAATAGAATTGGGAGATTTGCGTATAAAGCAAGAAACATCAAACCGTATTGGTGTGTCGTATTTATTTAAAAATGAGAAACTATCCTTAAATTTGGAAAGTTATTTAAATCACATTCACGATTATATTTATATTAAACCTACTGGAACAGAAACGACCATAAGAGGTGCTTTTCCGGTCTGGGAATATTTACAAACTAACGCCTTATTATATGGGTTGGATGTAAGTGCGAATTATAAATTTAATAACCAATGGTATTTGAACAATAAAACAGCTTTTATAAAAGGTAGAAACCTCACAGAAAAAGAAGCTTTAATCGATATGCCTTCTTTTAAAACCATTAATGCCATAGGATACTCAAATAAAAAATGGCTAAATTTTAAAGCCGAATTACAAAGCGAGTTAGTGTTGAAGCAAAACGACTATCCTGATAATAATTTTGAGGTGTATATTCCAACCACCGAAGAATCTGTATTATTAGATATTAGCAGCCCTCCTCCAACCTATCATTTAATGCATTTTGAAAGTGATATAACGGTTAAACTTTCTGAAAAATCAGATTTAAATATAGGCCTGAATATTACAAACATTTTTAATACTTCTTATAGAGAATACCTTAATAGATTAAGATATTTCGCCGATGATTTAGGAAGAAATTTTATGTTACAATTAAAAATAAATTATTAATAATTAAAAAAAACAAAGAATGAAAACTTTAAAAAATTTATCAATATTATTTATATCAGCATTAGTTTTTACAGCATGTTCTAGCGATGATGATAATCCGGAACCAGTAAATGAGGAAGAAGTAATCACAACCTTAACAGCAACTTTAGTACCAGTTGGAGGAGGTACTACTATTACGTTACAAACACAAGATTTAGATGGCGATGGACCAAACGATCCTGAGATTACTGTATCTGGAGCTTTAGCGGCTAATACCACATACAATGGAACACTTGAGCTTTTAAATGAAACAGAATCGCCTGCAGAATCTATAAATGAAGAAATTGAAGAAGAAGATGAAGATCACCAATTTTTCTTCCAAATAACTAATAGTCTTGCTACTTTTACTTACGATGATTTTGATGAAGACGGTAACCCTGTTGGATTAGAATTTACAGTAACTACTGACGATACTACTGGAGCGGGAACATTAACCATTACTTTAAGACATGAGCCTAGTAAAAGTGCAAATGGAGTAAGCGATGGTGATATTACTAATGCTGGTGGAGAAACAGATATTCAAGCTGTTTTTAGCATTTCGGTAAAATAATATCAATTTGGGAGACACTAAAAAACTCTCTTAAAATAATTAAAAAAGTTTATAAAAAAGGAGCAAAAACAGGTGTGTTTTTGCTCCTTTTTTTATAATAATTACTACTTAAAGAAATAATAAATTATACTTATTCATTAAAGTACATATCCTGATATATATAATTGTATTCTATTCTAAGGTAATTGTCTAAAGAAAATTATCTAATTAATTTACTATAATTTATTAACCATTCTAAACCATAGTTAGACTATTTTTAAAATAAGATTGAGTAGCAAAAAACTTATATTTATAAGATCCTTAATTTTAAGGAAAAATCAACGAATAAAGCTAGACTTCTTTTTAGGGTTCCTCGATTTTAAATAATAAAAAAAGCCCATAAGCAATTTAGCTTATGGGCTTTTTTAAGAAATAACACAATTTACTTCTTTTTATTTCTGTTTTGAGCTTGTTTTTGTTGTTCGGCTTGCTCCATCATTTCAGCCATTTTTTTCTGAAATTTACTTTGTTTTTTAGGCTGTTTTTTCTTCTCTTGAATTTGAGCGTGAATTTTATCTTCATCTAAAATAAAATTCTTAATCACTAATATAATTCCGATACTAATTAAGTTCGAGATAAAGTAGTATAAACTTAATCCAGACGCGTAATTATTAAAGAAAAACAACATCATTATTGGAGAGAAATACATCATATATTTCATCATTTTTGCCATATCTGGCATCCCTTCTTGTTGTGGCTGCGCTGCCGCATTTTGCCCCGTAGTCAATTGCATATAAAAGAAAATAGCTACAGATGCTAATATTGGAAATAAACTCACGTGATTTCCATAAAATGGAATGTTAAACGGTAAATCTGCAATAACATCATAAGACGATAAATCATTCGCCCAAAGGAAGGATTTTTGTCTTAAATCGAAAGCCGAAGGGAAAAATTGGAATAAAGCATAAAACACCGGAAGCTGTATTAAAGCTGGTAAACAACCCGCCATTGGACTTGCGCCTGCTTTGGTTTGCAAGGCCATAGTTTCTTGCTGAGCTTTCATTTTATTGTCTTTATACTTTTCGCGTATTTCATCCAATTCTGGTTTCAGGATTTTTAATTTAGCCTGTGATAAAAATTGCTTGTATTGTACAAAAGATAGCATCAATTTAATTAAAACTGTCATAGCTATAATGGCAATTCCGTAAGGTAAAAACCCTGCTAAAAAGGCAAATAATGGTGTAAAAATATAGCGGTTAATCCATCCGAAAAGTCCCCAACCAAATGGTACTAATTCGTCTAAATTACGATCATACGCATTAACTACATCAAAATCGTTTGGTCCAAAATACAAATCCATAGACTGGTTAATCTCGCCAGCTTGCAATGCTAAAGGCATTTTAGCATTAAATTTTTTGGTGTATAAGGTATCTACAGTATCATCGTGTACTAAACTTTCTTGTGCAATATGCGATGTTTTAAACGGCGTATCTGTTAATAAAACTGAAGAAAAGAAATGTTGTTTAAATCCTATCCAAGTAACATCTTCTAATTCTTTATCAGCATCACGAGCTCCTGTGTAATTAGCTTTACCGCCTTCATATTCGTAATGAATATCGGTATATCTATTTTCATAAGAAATACTTTTAGCATGTCTATACCCTTTTAAAGCCCAATCTAAATTAATAACCTGAGAACTATTAATTACATCATTCAAACCTTGAGAACGTACCGTAAAATCGATCATGTAATCCTCTGGTTTTATCTCGTAACGGTATTCTAAAAATTTAGATTCGGATACCTTTAGTTTCATTGAAACTATTGTATTCTCACCGTTTTTAGTAACCGTTGGTGTAAAATATAAATCTTTAGTATTTAAAATTCGACTATCTGTAGTGCCAAAATTTATATTGAAATCTGCATTACGATTCTTTATTAAATAAATAGGAAGCGAATCGTAGTTCACAAACTTTTTAAGTTGTAATTCTGAAAGGTAACCGCCTTTGTTGCTAAATTTTAAAGCAAAAACATCACTTTCAACAAGGGTTTCTTTATCTGAAGCTGTAGATGCCGCATAAGCAAAAGCTCCAAATTTACTCTTAAGTCCAATTAATTGTAATGAATCTGAAACACCTTCCATTTTAAAGTCATCGGCTGTAACCACTTTAGCATCACTTGGTGCGTTGACTTTATTTTCTGCAGCAATTTGTTCTTGCTTTGCTTTTTCTTGAGCTTCAAGTTCTTCTGGCGTAGGTTGATTCTGCCATAGCATAAATGCTAATATTCCGAAAATAAGTACAAAACCAATAATCGAATTTAGGTCTAATTTTTTTTCTTCCATGTTTCAAATTTTAGACCTGATAAATATTAAAATCCATCAGGTCCTTATCTATTATTTATTATAATTTTCTAAATCAAAAAACTATCCACTATTCATTTTGTGCCATCTTGGCACTTTTTCTTTTTTTACTAAAAGTTAATGCCGCTTTTACAAAAGCCACAAATAATGGATGCGGATTTGCCACCGTACTTTTATATTCAGGGTGATACTGCACCCCGATAAACCATGGATGTGTTGGGATTTCCACAATTTCTACTAAACCCGTATTTGGGTTTAATCCGGTGGCTTTCATGCCTGCAGCTTCAATTTGTTCTTTGTAGTCGCTATTAAATTCGTAACGATGCCTATGACGTTCACTAATATTTTCAGCTTTATAAATATCACGAATGGCCGACCCAATTTTTAAATCGCAATCCCAAGCACCTAAACGCATGGTTCCTCCCATATCGGTAATATTTTTTTGTTCTTCCATTAAACTGATAACCGGGTTTTTAGTTTCAGGGCTCATTTCAGTAGAATCGGCATCTTTCAATTTAAGAACATTTCTAGCAAATTCAATCACTGCCATTTGCATTCCTAAGCAAATTCCGAAAAAAGGCACATTGTTTTCACGTACGTATCTCACGGCATCAATTTTACCTTCAATACCGCGCTCTCCAAAACCAGGCGCTACTAAAACACCGTCTAAATGCCCTAATTTCAACTTAGCATTATCTTCATTTATATATTCTGAATGCACAGATTCTATATTCACTTTAACTTCATTTTCCGCTCCAGCGTGAATAAAGGCTTCTAAAATCGATTTATAAGAATCTTGTAATTCAACATATTTCCCAATTAAACCAATGGTAACTTCGTATTTTGGATTTTTATGTTGGTGCACAAATTTATTCCAGCTAGAAATATCTGGAACAATACTTTTTAAATTTAACTTTTTAAGAACCACTTTATCTAGTCCTTCTTCTAACATTAAATTAGGCACATCGTAAATTGTTGAAGCATCTATAGATTGGATGACAGCTTCTTCCTTTACATTACAAAACAAAGCTAGTTTACGTCGTAATTCGTTTGGTAATTGGTGCTCGGTTCTACAAACCAAAACATCGGCTTGTACCCCACTTTCCATTAAAGTTTTAACACTATGCTGTGTTGGTTTTGTTTTTAATTCGCCGGCTGCAGATAAAAATGGTACTAAAGTTAAATGAATAACAATACCATTATGTTCACCTAAATCCCAACGTAATTGACGCACCGCTTCAATGTATGGCAAAGATTCAATATCTCCAACGGTTCCACCAATTTCTGTAATTACGATATCGTAATCGCCAGATTTACCAAGAATTTGGATACGTTCCTTGATTTCATTGGTAATATGAGGAACCACCTGAACGGTTTTTCCTAAAAACTCCCCACGGCGCTCCTTTTGTATTACACTTTGATAAATACGTCCTGTAGTAACGTTATTAGCCTGACTAGTTGGCGTATTTAAAAAACGCTCGTAATGTCCTAAATCTAAATCGGTTTCGGCACCATCTTCCGTAACATAGCATTCGCCGTGCTCGTATGGGTTTAAAGTCCCTGGATCGACATTGATATACGGATCTAGTTTTTGAATAGTTACTCTATAGCCTTGTGCTTGTAGAAGTTTTGCGAGCGATGCCGCAATGATCCCTTTTCCTAGGGATGATGTAACCCCACCGGTTACGAAAATGTATTTTGCTGTAGTTGTCATGTTGCGCTTATAAACGCAGGCAAATTTACAAAATTTTAATAGTTATTTCAGAATTGTTTTATGCTAATTTAAAAGGGAGCCATTTATAAGGAATTTTGAATACTTTTTTTAGAAATGCTATAAATATTATTCTAAAAAAGCAATTCCGTAACCACATGTATTGCGTCGCTTGTTGATGTAAAACAAAATCTCTAAATTTATTTAGGATATTTCCGTTGAATATTTCTAATTAAATCTTCTAATCCGTTTAATTTTAGCTCGTAAACTTGCCTTAACATATCGCCCAGCTTACCTTTAGGAAAGCCTTTATTGTGGTACCAAACTACGTAATACTCGGGCAAATCGATTAAATATCGACCTTCATATTTCCCGAAAGGCATTCTTGTATGGGCTAAAGTTATAAGGAATTGTTTGTCTGGAATCACTGGCTTATTCTATAGATTTATATTTTGACAATTTTTTAAGTTCCAACTTAATATAACGTTGCCATTGTTTTTGAATTTCGAGATTTTCAGAATGGTTGGTTTCTTCATCATAACGTTTTTGATGTTTATCTAATTCTGAAGCATTATTTTTATAAAGTGTTTTTAATTCAACCTTAATACTATTAGACACTTTTAATTCTGAAATTTCTTTTCTAAATTTTCTTGCAAATAATTCAGTAATATCAAAATGTAATTGTTCGTGTCCTAAAATATAGGCATTAGCTAAGTCTGTATTAACCCAAGATTCTTCAGGATAAAAATTAGTATCAACTTCGGTTGAAAAGCTAACTACATTTTCATTTGTTTTCTTAATAGAAAAACCAAAACTAATTCCCGATGCCGTTTCTGCAGCAGCACCAGAATCTGGTTTTGGTTTTCCTTTAAAATCGTGCCAAGACAATTTATTATTCTCATTCCAAAGTATGATAGATTTTTCTTTTTGAAGGCTAAAAAAACAAATTAATAAAACGAAAGTTCTAATCACGATGATACCATTGAATCTATTAATACCATCTAAAACGATTGGAACACAAAACTTATTGCTTTACTTCAACAATATGTAAATTATCATGTTTTACTAAATAAACAGCATTATTATAATACCCTCCAGTAATATTCTTTTTATAGGCAAATTTACTTTCAACATACTCGGTTAAAGGCGCATCGTTAACCGATTCATATAAACCTTTAGAAGATACTAATCGTAAAACAACATCCATAGTTAAATCGAAACCACGAACGGCTCTTTTATCGGGAGTTGCATAATATACCTTTTTATATTTTTTAACGAAAGCATTATTATCTTCATCAAACCATTTTGAAGTGGATGCAAAATGAAAGTTTAATTTTGATAAATGTTTGTTTGATACCTGATCATCTTCAAAGGCATCATTCATATTTGTGGTAACTAATGTTATTTGTTTTTTCTCTATGCTTGGTTCTCCTTGATCTAATGAATTATTAACCGAAGCCAATAAACTAGTAACATTAGAAACAAAACCAGGGTTTTTAGTTTCTAAAAACACATAATTATTTCCACTTTTTAAAGCCCCTACTATATCATCAACGAGTACGTAGTTTTCATCTCCGCCATCTTTGTTTTTTCTAGAGTAAACAATATTTGCATTATTAAATATGCGTTTTAACTCGTTCGCTGTTGAAGCTTGTTTAGAATCGGATACTATAACCACATTACTCACTAAACTATCAGATTTTACAAAATTTATTATTCTACTTTTTAATAATTCTGTTTTAGGTCGAGATTGAAAAACATTTGGTCGTAATTGTAATTTAGAACCTATTGGAGACACAACTGGAATATTATACCGTTCTAATCCGGATGCTGCTTTTGCAAAGGTTCTTGGTGTTAATGGGCCAATTACAGCGTCTACATCACTAAAATTATTTGTGCTTAAAATTCTAGATACTTCATTAACATCATATTTCGTGTCATAAACATCCACTTTAAGTGAAATCCCCATAGATTTTAACGAATCTATAGCCATTAAAACACCCGATTGAAAATCTAATGATGCATTTAAATACGGGTCTTTTTGAATACTTCTTTTGGTTTCTGCAATAGAATCATATCCAACACGATTTAACCTAAACGGAAGCATAATCGCAATATGTTTGGTACTGTAATCTTTAATTTCAGATTTTAAATTGGTAGAAACACCGCCATATTGTCCGCCTTCAACATGCTCTAAATTAGAATTTCCTTGTGGTGTTTTTAAAATCATGCCCGCTTTTAATCCTGTTTCTTTTAATTGCGGATTTAAAGATTCTAACTCTTCTTGTGTTAAGCCTAATTTTAATTTTAAACGATAAAAACCTTCTTTAGGCAACACTTTATAATAACCATAAGTTTCATCGACATGTTTTATGGCATCTTTTTCAATATTTGGTACGTTAATTTGCTGCCCTGGTTGTAATACCTCTCCCATTTCAGGGTTAAGTTCTGCCAATTCATCTAATGTAATTCCAAATTTATAAGCAATACGCCATTTTCCCTCTTTTGCTTCAACAAGGTATGGTTTTGTGTTCTTTATTTCTTCGACAACCTTTGTTTCTTTAAAAATAGGAATTTGAAGTTTATCATTTTTTCTTAACGGATTAGAATACAGAAATTTATTGTATTTTTTAATCTCATCTTCAGTAACATGATAAGTTTTAGCTAAACTATATAATGTTTCTTTTCGCTTTGTTTTATGCGTTTTAAAACCTTCTAATTCTTTTACAATAGTAACCTTTGGCGTATTCGATTTAGAAATAGGGATAATTAAAATCGTATTGGCTTTAAGTTTCTTTTTAGCATCTGGATTTAAACTATAGATATCGTTAGGTGTAATAAAATAATGCTTTGCAATACTCTCTACAGTTTCTCCTTTTTTTACTTGATGTGTACTAAAATTTTGCGCATTTAATGTAGCAAAACTACATACCAACGTTATTAAAATAACAGAAAAGAATTTGATCATTTATTTTATTTTAAAATTATCGAATTGATGTTTACTTAAAAGATATAACATAGCTATACATATAACATGCCAAAATTAAACATCAATTCGATTTTATCATTATTTGGATATACGTTCAATTATAATATAATAGCTACCTTAATTTTAAATTTTTATAAAATAAATTATTAGCCTATTAAATTAAAACTAAACTCATTCCTTTATTCCCACTCAATAGTAGCTGGTGGTTTAGAGCTAATATCATAAACTACTCTATTAACTCCTTTTACTTTGTTAATAATATCGTTTGATGTTTTTTGAAGAAACTCGTATGGTAAGTTTACCCAATCGGCAGTCATACCATCGGTACTTTCTACCGCTCTAAGTGCTACGCATTTTTCATAAGTACGTTCGTCTCCCATAACACCAACGCTGTTAACTGGTAACAACATCGCGCCTGCTTGCCAAACTTTATCGTATAATCCCCATTCTTTTAAGCCATTAATGAAAATAGCATCCACCTCTTGAAGCATGGTTACTTTTTCGGCCGTAATATCACCTAAAATACGAATTCCTAAACCAGGTCCAGGAAAAGGATGTCGCCCTAATAATTCAGGGTCAATTCCTAAAGTAGCCCCCACGCGGCGTACTTCATCTTTAAAAATAGCACGAAGGGGTTCCACTATTTTAAGTTTCATAAAATCTGGTAATCCCCCAACATTATGATGACTTTTAATTGTTGCAGAAGGTCCTCCTGTTGCAGAAACACTCTCGATAACATCTGGATAAATAGTCCCTTGGGCTAACCATTTTACATCAGTTAGTTTGTGCGCTTCATCATCAAAAACTTCAATAAAGGCGTTACCAATGGCTTTGCGCTTTAGTTCTGGATCTTCAACCCCTTTTAAAGCATCTAAAAAACGTTCGGAAGCATCAACGCCTTTTACGTTAAGTCCCATGCCTTCGTATTGGTTTAAAACCGATTCGAATTCATTTTTACGTAATAAGCCATTATTTACAAAAATGCAATATAAGTTTTTACCAATCGCTTTGTTTAGTAGAACAGCGGCTACAGTAGAATCTACACCTCCAGATAAGCCTAAAACCACTTTGTCGTTTCCTACTTTTTCTTGAATAGCTTCAACCGTTTCTTCAACAAAAGAATCTGGCGTCCAGTCTTGTTTTAAACCAGCGATTTCAACTAAAAAGTTTTCTAATAATTGTTTTCCATCGGTTGAATGATAAACTTCTGGGTGAAATTGAATAGCATAAGTTGTTTCGCCTTCAATTTTATAAGCTGCATTTTCTACGTCACTTGTACTAGCTACTAAAACACCATTTGTTGGTAATTTTTTAATCGTATCAGAATGGCTCATCCAAACTTGACTGCCTTCATTAATATTTTTTAGAAAAGCTTCGTCCTTTTTTATAAAAGATAAATTGGCTCTACCGTATTCTCTAGTGTTTGAAGGTGCCACTTCGCCTCCCGAAAAATGTGCTAAGTATTGTGCTCCGTAACAAACGGCTAGCGTTGGTTTTTTTCCTCTAATCTCTGATAAATCAGGATGCAAAGCATCTTCGCCTCTTACAGAGTTGGGACTTCCCGAAAGAATAACCGCTTTGTAAGTGTCTAAATGGTTTGGAATTTTGTTAAATGGATGTATTTCGGAGTAAATGTTGAGTTCCCTAACTCGACGAGCAATAAGTTGTGTGTATTGCGATCCGAAGTCTAAAATAAGTACCTTGTCATGTTGCATGCGCAAAAATAGTAATTGATTTTAAAATGACGAATTAAGCGCCCAAAATTTTTTCGATTAATTTTTATTCCATAGAATCTAAAATCATTTTTATATCTTCTTCAGTAGTATCCGGATTTATAAAACAAAAACGCGAACAAGTTTCAAAAGTATCTCCTTTTTTCCATTTTGTTGGGGTTACCAAAGCAAAACCTTTTTCATGATTTTCATAAGTCCAATGGGTATAGTCTTCAGGCTTCCATCCTATTCTTCTGTAAATTACGCAAGACAAACTAGGTGCTCTAACCAATTCTACAAAAGGCCTTTCTTCAATAAGCTTTCCTGCAATTTGAGCCAATTCTAAGCCGCGTTCTACGGCTTCTTTATACTTATCGGTACCATGCATGGCTAAAGAAAACCACAACGGCAAGCCTCTAACTCGGCGTGTTAATTGGATTTGATAATCGGTTGGATTAAAACCATGAGCCCCTTCATCTTTAAAAATGTCTAAATACGATCCTTCTTGTGAGTGTGCTTTTTTTGCTAATTCCGGAGTTTTATAAATAACGGCACCACAATCATAGGGTGCAAACATCCATTTATGCGGGTCTATTGTAATACTATCGGCAGTTTCAATACCATTAAATAAATGTCTTACTGAATCGGCTGCTAAAGCGCCACCGCCATAAGCCGCATCGACATGAAACCAAAGCTGTTCCTTTTCGCAAATTGTACCAATACCTGATAAATCGTCTATAATCCCAGCATTGGTTGTACCTCCTGTGGCTACTACGGCAAACAATCGTTTACGTTCCTCTGGCATTAAGCTATCTATTTTAGCTTGTAGAGCATCGCCGTACATTACATCTTCGGTATCTACAAATAGCACATCGGCATCCACCACTTTAGCCATAGATTTTACAGAGGAATGAGCACCTATTGATGTAATTATCAATCCTTTTCTTGAGTTATTTTCAGCATCTAAACTACGCCAATATTCTCGTGCTGTAACAATAGCCGATAAATTAGCTGCCGTACCACCACTAGTAAATACACCAAAAGCTCCCTTGGGTAAACCGGTTAAAGATACGATCCATTTCATGGCTTCATTTTCACAAAAAATGCCTCCCGCACCTTCCATCCAATACGCCCCGTGAATACTAGAAGCCGAGGTAACCAAATCGAACATAATGGCCGCTCTTGTGGGCGAAGCTGGAACAAAGGCTAAATTTCTTGGATGATCTATTGGAACATTAGCGTTCATTAAATGCTTTTTCCACAAATTAAAAGCATACTCTCCACCTACACCTGATGCTGTAACGGTTTCACCAACCAATGCTTTAAGATCTACTGCCGTTTGAGGCTTTCCTATTTTATGTTTAGTAGAAGTAATTCTGTCTATGGTGTATTTCATAACATCCATAGTCATTTCTATCAACTCAATATCAATTTTGTGCATGCTTAAATTTATAGTGTTATTATTAAAAACTCGCCTTTTAAAGGTTCTAGGTTTTCAATTAAATTAGGGATTAACTTTGTACCATATTCCAAATAAAACTCCGAAAAATTGGTATTTCTTTCCTGTAAACTTCCTCCCGGAAAAAGTTCGGTTTGCAAATCGGTCATTCTAGAAACAGCATCCTTTAATTTTCTTTTTTGGGCTTTTAACAATCTATTTTCAAGATGTTCTAAACCTTTTAATTGTTTAATTTCTTGTGCTTTTACAGCTCCTAAAAAGGTTTTATCTGTTTCTTCTGCAATCTTGTACATGTTATCAAACTGCTGTACCAAATACTTCTTTTGTTCAGAAAAATCAATATCAATATTAGAAATTTCTCTAACTTTTTTATTGATGAAGGCATTTCTTTTTAAGAATACATCTTCTTTAGAAATATTAAGTTTTTCAAGTTTCTTCTGCTGACTCGCCGTTTGTATTAAAACTGAATTCCTTAATAATAGCACTGGAAAAGGTACATTAACGGTATTAAAATATTTTTGCAGCTCAAACCAATATGCTAATTCACCACCACCACCAATATAACAAAGGTTTGGTAAAATAACTTCTTGATATAAAGGTCTCATAATTACATTTGGTGAAAAATGTTCTGGATGTTTTTTCACCTCTTCTAAAATAGCTTCTTTTGTCCAAGTAATTTCCGTATTTATCACTTTATAAACAGCATTCTCAAAAACAATACGTTCTCTTAAATTTTCATTTAAATAGAATAAATTTATTTCTCTTGGATTTACTTGGGCCTTAAAATTTCCAGAATACTCACTTAAGTCTTCAATAGTTTCAGAAACGGCTTTAAAGGCTGTTTCATTCAATAATTCGGTTTCTATATACGGTATAAACTGTTTTTTTAATTCTGCCTGATTTGCTTCAACAATTACTAAACCATATTCGCTAAATAAAGCATTAGCCAAATATCGAGTAGCATCGGCTAAATTATCGTGCTCCAAATAGGCCTTTTTAAAAATATTTTTTAAAAACTCTGCATTTTTAGTGTGTCCAATTTCATTCGAAAACACTTCAAAAACATCGGCTAAACCTTCGGTAGATAGTTCTCCAACAGCTCCACTTGCCTCCTTATTCCACTGTACTTTTTTTCCTCTGAAATTAAAATAATTTATTTCATCAAAATCGTGGTCTTCTGTTGCCATCCAATAAATAGGAACAAAATTCTGATTGGGATATTTTTCTTTTAATGTTTTTGAAAGATTAATAGCCGATACAATTTTATATAGAAAATAAAGGGGTCCCGTAAATAAGTTTAACTGGTGACCTGTGGTTATTGTAAAGGTGTTTTCTAATTTTAATAAATCTATATTTTGAAGCGTTAATGCCGATGCATCTACCTTTTTATATTGCTCAGTTAATACTTTATGCAATACATTTCGAGAGTCTTGTGTAAAACTTGCTCCCTTCTCTTCAATTTGATTTTTGAAGTTATCAAGGTTTGGAAAACGGTTATAAAATGGTTTTAACTCTTGATTTTCATCAAGATAATCGCAAATTAAACTTGAAAAATATCCTGTGTTTTTAAACGAAATACAGTCTGTTGGCATATTAAAATATATAGAAAAGTGTAAATATAAGATTATTCAATTTTGCAATTCTAAAAATTTCGTTAAGAAATAAAAAGCAAAAACAACTAGCAAGTTTGTCGTATTAAATATAAGAAACATTCATTTTATATTCTATTAACAATACACCATCAAACCATGAAGGTTCTTAATATTAAAATAACTTTTTTAACACTTAATTTACTTAAAATTAAATGAAGCACAGCAGTTAGTTAACATGGTTCTTTGGTTCAAGTTTTAGTTTTGAACCAAATTAATTAACCAATATTTATATATTAAATGATGAACAAGTACATTAAATTATTTTTATTCCTTTTTGTTGTAACATCTACAAGCGCAGTAATAGTGAGCTGTGATATTGAGGATGGAAAAGACGGTATTAACGGTATTGACGGAAAAGATGGTGAAGACGGAATAGATGGTGAGGATGGTGAAGATTTTACACCACCATCAGATATGTTTTCAAATAAATCTTTATTAAACCCTTTAGTGGATATTAAACCAGAATTTAACACTGTTGAAGCTTATTCTTTAATTAGTTCTACCGATGTGCTTTCTAATGGTTTCCGCTTAGTTGGTGCCCAAGATGGTGCTGGTTTTTTGAAAGATGGTGAAGAGTATATTTACGTTGTTAATGCCGAAGATGATCATGCCGTTTCTAGAATTCGTTTTGATAAAGACCTTAATCCTATTAAAGGCGATTGGTTATTAAACAATGGTGTTGCCGATTTTGCAAGACAATGTTCTGGAACCATGTGGGAAGCTAACATTCATGGTGGTGATAAAGACCTCTTTTTATCGGCTTCAGAAAGTCTTTCTTACGATGTAAAAGGTATTGACCCTTGGATTGAAACACCTACGCCAACTGCTGATTTTGGTTTGGATGCTTTAGGAGAATTTTCTTGGGAAAACGCTGTGCCATTACCAAAAAACACCTATGCTGGTAAAACTGTTATAATTGGTGGTGATGATGATTCTAGTGGGTCTGAAGGTCAAGTAATCATGTATTTATCTGAAAATGGTGATGCCGATTTAGAAAATGGTAAAGTTTATGTTTTAAGATTTAAGCAAGTATCCGATGGTGCTGGAGGTGCTATGGATGTTGCTGCCGAAACTGTTTATAACGAAGGAAGTTTAGATTTTTCTAAATCTTACGATATCGAGTTTGTAGAAATTGTTGATGGTGCTAGTTTAACTAAAAACGAAATGGAAACCGCTTGTACTAACGTATTTGCCTCTCAGTTTATGCGTGTAGAAGATGTGGATTACAGAAAAGGTAGCGATGCTAATGCAAGAGAGGTATTTTTTGCTGTAACTGGTAGAGGTCCAGGAAGAGGAACCTACAACGATTGGGGAACGGTTTATAAAATGGAACTAGACGAAACTAATCCTTTAGAGGGTAAATTAACACAAATTATTAGTGGTAATACAGATACCAACAATAAAGACGGTAATGTTGCAGAATTGCAAAGTCCAGATAATATTTGTGTTACAGAAAACTATGTGTACACACAAGAAGATCCAAACTCTTTTTCTAGAAATCATGCCGCGCAAATTTATCAAAGTGATTTAGATGGTAATAACACTAAAGTAGTATTAGCATTAAAAATTGAAAACAACTTAGCTCCAACAGGATCAACAGGTTTTTCTGGTGAGTTTGGTGCTTTAATTGATATCTCTGATAAAGTTGACGTGCCTGGTACTTTTATCTTAAACCTACAACCACATTACTGGAAAAGTGACGATTTTGTTTCAAGTAGCTTACCACATAACCAAGGTGGACAAATTGTATTATTAAAAGGCTTAGAAAGATAGTAAACACTATATTTTTTTTAATATTAAGAATCTCCATTTTTACAATGGAGATTCTTTCATTTTTATAACTTTTCACACATGTTTCGATATTTAAAATCGTTAGTCTTCTTAATCATTTGTATTCTAACCACATCTTGCCAACAGGATAAAAAAGAAACCATTTCTGTAATAAATTGGTCGGCAGCACAAAAGTATTACGCCCAAAACATAGATTTAGCTTTAAGTTATATTGATAGTTTAGAAGTAGAAGGTATGCACGGCAAAAATGCTAAAAAGTACTTCGCATTATCTCGTGTGGCTTTTAAAAAGGCCGAACCTTACGCATCCTATTTAAATCCAGAGGTTGGACACAGAGCAAACGGCCCGGCCCTACCTATTTATAAAGAAGATACCGGAAAAATTATAAAACCCGTTGGTTATCAAAAAATAGAAGAAAGTATTTATGATAATAACACGTCCGAAGCCGATTTTAAACAAGAATTATATGTACAAAAAGGCATGCTTTCTAACTTGAAAAAAGCCATTGAAAAACGAGAACTAAATCCGCAGCGCTTTTTTATTGCCACCCACCAACAACTGTTAAGAATTGTAAGTTTAGCTATCTCTGGTTTTGATACACCGGTAAGTCATTTGGGGATTGAAGAAACTATTATTTCTCTAGAAAGTTTGCAAACCGTTTATAAGTCCACGATAGAAAATAGTATTAAACTTAAAAACAAAAAATTAGACTCCAATTTTAATACTAATATTGAAAAAGCGATTGCCTTTATCAATAAAAACAAGGATTTTGATACTTTTGATCGTTTTACATTTACACGCGATTACATGAATCCGATTACTCGGAATTGGGTTGATATTAGAAAGTCTAGTGCCCTTTGGGATCCTATAGATTCCACACCTTTTAATTTTGATGCCCCTACTTTTTTTGAAGACAATAGCTTTAATTTAAATTACTTTACAGCTGCTATAAACCAAAAACCATCGGACAAACAGATTGCTTTAGGTAAAAAATTATTTTCGGATCCTAAACTTTCAGAAAATGGAAAAATGGCCTGTATTTCCTGCCATTTACCTAATAAAGGCTATGCTGATAATGTGGCACTAAATTTAGATAATCAAGGTAAACCATTGCAACGTAATACACCAACGCTTA
Source organism: Algibacter pacificus (assembly GCF_008033385.1). Classification (GTDB taxonomy): domain Bacteria; phylum Bacteroidota; class Bacteroidia; order Flavobacteriales; family Flavobacteriaceae; genus Algibacter; species Algibacter pacificus. The sequence goes on from NZ_VOGY01000012.1 coordinate 132,705, forward strand.
TAAACACCGCGTTTCAACAAAGTTTCTTTTTAGACGGACGCTCAAATACCTTATTGGATCAAATTTCAGCGGTATTTACAAATGATAAAGAGTTTAATTCTAACGTTCATAAATTCTCTAATGCTATTTTAACAGATTCCACGTATACAGCGCTTTTTAAAGAGGCCTTCGGGAAAGTATCTTCTAAAAACACAGATGTCATCAAAGCGATTTCGTCTTATATTTCAACCTTAAATGGTTTCAATTCTAAATTTGATAAAAATATAAGAGGCGAAGAAAATAATTTTTCAGAAGAAGAAAAACTGGGATACAATTTATTTATGGGAAAAGCCCTTTGTGCTACTTGCCACTTTATGCCGTTAACAAACGGAACCGTGCCCCCATTTTTTACAGAAACAGAAAAAGAGGTTATTGGCGTACCTGAAACTGCAGAAAACAAGAAGTTAGATGATGATTTAGGTTTCTATTGGAGTTTTGAAGAACCTTTACATAAAGGCATGTTTAAAACACCTTCTATTAGAAATATAGCCGAAACCGCACCATATATGCATAATGGTGTTTACAAGACACTGGAACAAGTCGTTGAATTTTACAACCTTGGAGGAGGTGGCGGACTTGGTTTCGACTTAGAACACCAAACTTTACCCTTCGATGAGCTTAATTTAACTTCCGAAGAGCAAAATGCTTTAGTAGCTTTCATGAAAACTTTAACAGCAACGGTTGATGATTTGTATTAGCGAGCACAGATAACTTAATATAAAAGAGGCATAATCATTTTTTGATTATGCCTCTTTTTTTTAATCCTCAATAAGAGAAACACCATTTAAATCGGTAGTTAACACATCGCTCATATAATCGAAATATGGACGAATAGCCTTAAAAGCTTCATCTATTTGATCTAAAAAATGAGGATCCAAAACGTCTTTATCCGAAAATTTTTTCGTAAAAATGAATTGTTTCTTTTTAATTAAATCAATAGCTTTATGTTCTTTATTAAAACCGCGTGGTGCTGTTTTTACTTCATCACCAACCAAATTACCCCAAATGGACTTAAAATGTTCTTCATTAATAATAGCTCTTATTTCGCTATCATCCATTTCAAATTCTTTACGAATTCGCATTAAATCGGCCGATTCTGGATCCCAAAATCCGGTAGCAATAAAACTTTCATTATTAGGTTGAAGGTGCACATAATAGCCTCCACGTAATCTTGGTTTAGTTCTATGAAACGAACCTCCAAAATGTGTTTTATAAGGCAGTTTATTTTTTGAAAAACGGACATCGCGATAAATTCTAAATATTTTTAGTTTATCGATATCATCATGTGTTGTTAAATTTCCTAAAACGGCATTATAAAAGGTTTTAACTTCTTTTTCCATAGCCTTAAATTCAGGCTTATTTTCATTAAACCAATCACGGTTATTATTTTTTTCTAATTTTTTAAAAAAGGTGAAAACAGATTTTGGTACAGAAACACTCATATATAATAATTCATTTAATAGTGGTGTAAAATACAAAAAGTCCCGAACTGATCGAGACTTTTATTAATAACTTAATGCCATAACACAACTATGTGATTACTTTTAAAAATAACATCACCACTTGATAGTTGCGCTATACATACAAGTTTTTGTTTTATATTCGAATAATAATTTATCTCAAATACTATACCCACTCTAGTTATTAGAGTATTCGTTATTTTTAAAAACTTCAGGTGCTTCCATAGATAATTTATTATCAAATTGAAGTGTTCGAATAGGGAAAGGTATGTTAACGCCCGCCTTATCATAAGCCTTTTTAATGGCTATAATAGCTGCAGTTTTGGCTCTATATTTTTCTAATAAACTTTCGGAATCAATCCAGAATCTACATAAATAATTAATAGAACTCCCGCCAAATTCTTCATAGTAAAACTCTACATCATCTGCACTTTCCACTTGATCAAAAGTGTCCGCAATAGTTTGTTTGGTAAGTGTTTTTACTTCTTCTAAGTCAGACTCATATCCTACCCCACACTCCAAAGCTACACGCATTTTGGTGGTTAAAGAATAGTTTTTTAAAGGGTTTTCTAAAATCATTTTATTAGGAAGTACCACGATATTATTATCGGCTTCTTTAATAACAAATTCCCTTAAATTAATATCTATAACCTCTCCAGAATGTCCATTGGTTTCTACCCAATTTCCAATTTGTATTTTTTCTCTAAAAGAAAGAGAAATTCCTGCAACCGTATTACTTAATGTGTTTTGTAAAGCTAAACCAATAGCTAAACCAGCAACACCTGCGGTAGCTAATAACGATGTTAAGGTTTTACTTAAATTTAATATTCCAAGAGAAATATACAAGCCTATAATTACTAAAACTACAGCCGATACTCTTGAAATCATGTGTGCTACAGAATCCTGCTGCACACGTTTAGCAACTAATCTATAGGTTATTTTATTTACATATTTTGCAGCAAAATAAGCCACAATGGATACCAAAATTGCTAATGCTAGATTTGGTAAATATTCTATTAAAGTTGTAAACCAACCTTCTAATTTTGTCAGAAGACTATTAAACGCCTCATCAAATGCCATGTCCATGTTTAATGTTTTTTAAGATTATTAATTCATTTTTGCAAAAAAATTAACAAAACTTAAATCACTTCAACCACCTTTGCTTTTGGAATTTCGGATGATTTTTTTGTCCAAGCTTCTAGCATCCAACTCGTTTTTTCTAGTTCTCTAATGTATGCCCCTATTAAATCGGCTGTACCTTCATCCATAGCTATGTTGGCTTTTTCCATAACTTTACCCATTTGCTCTAAAAGCAATTTGTGGTCGTTTAGGGTTTCCAAAACCATGTCTCGATCGGATTTAAGGGCTGCTTTTTCTTTTATTGTTGAAGATTTAAGATAGTCTTCTAACTGACTCATAGGGTGATAGCGCAGTGTTAAAATACGCTCTGCAATTTCATCTATTTTTACTCGAGCGTCATTGTATAATTCTTCAAATTTCTCGTGCAAATCGAAAAAATTACTTCCAATTATATTCCAATGATTACTTCGTAATTTTTGATAGTAAACATGGTAGTCTGCTAATAAAATATTCATTTCCACCACCACCGGTAATAAGTCTTCATCATTCATTTTTAAATAGCTCATAATATATTTTTTTGTGTTCCCTTTCAATATAAGAGCTATTTAAAAAATGTCAAGCCCTTTAACAGGCTTTAACGGTGTTAAGATTTATTTAACTTAAATTATGTTAATAAAAACATAATTTGTTAAAATAATTAAGAATAAAAAAGTATAAATTAATCTATAAAATCGATGTTTTTTAGAATGAGGCCAGATGCGGGAGCAATATAATTCATTTTAATTGTGCTTTCTGGTTTTAAACTCTCTTTAATATCTTGAAGCGTTAGCTTGCCTTTTCCTAAATCTATAAGCGTTCCCATCATAATTCTAATTTGATTTCTCATAAAACCCTGGCCTTGAACCCGTAAAATATAGGTTTTTTCTGGAAAGTAATTTGCCGTATAAATGGTGTTTTCTACTAATTCGCACAATAAGATTTCACGAGTATAAACACCGTTATCTGTAGGTTTGTAACAATAACTTTTTAAGTAATTTTCACCTTCAAAAAGTTTGGCACCTTGTTTCATTAACTCGATATCCAAATCATCTAAAATAGTGGTCATTATTGGTGCGCAAAACGGGTGGCACTTTTCGCCAAAGGCAAATAAATACAAATACTCTTTAATTTTGGAGTTTTGAATGATGTTGAATTTAGCATCTACTTCTTTAATATCCAAAGCACGAATATCTTGTGGTAAATTGGTGTTAAAAAGCTCTAAAAACGCCGGTAAATCTTCAATAGGTTCAAACAGAAAAAGCTCTATTGCTGCGGATTCCGCCGAAACCATAGCATCGGTTCTACCCGAACTTAAACTTTTAAAACGTTTCCCTTCAAGAATATAGTTAAACGTTCTATCTACCATTAAATGCAAGGTTTTCACGTCTGGCTGTTTTTGCCAACCATGAAAACGATAGCCTAAATATTGAATAGTTATGAGGTAAAAATATTTTTTCAAATGAATGAACTACTTATTTATGTCTTGCTTTTAATTCGTTTTCAATATCTTTTAAAGAGAAGCCTTTAGCTTGTAATAACATGAGATAGTGAAACATTAAATCTGCCGATTCATAAATAAACAACTCGTCATTATTGTCCATAGCTTCAATAACCGTTTCTACCGCTTCCTCTCCTACCTTTTGAGCTACTTTGTTTATACCTTTTGCAAATAAGCTGGCCACATAAGATTTATTTGTGTCCTTATTGGCAACGCGTTCGGTAATCACATCTTCTAAGGTTGAAAAGAAACCATAATTAGGTTTATTTTCTCCTGCCCAACAAGTGCCTGTACCTTTATGACAAGTAGGCCCAACAGGATTTACCTGAACAAGCAATGTATCATTATCGCAATCGTTTTTAATATCGACTAAGTTTAAAAAGTTGCCACTTTCTTCACCTTTTGTCCAAAGACGCTGCTTGCTTCTACTGAAAAAAGTCACTTTTTTCGTTTCTAAGGTTTTTTGATAAGAGGCTTCATTCATATACCCCAACATCAAAACATTTTTTGTTGTGGCATCTTGAATAATTGCAGGTACTAAGCCGTTACTGTCGTATTTAATAGTCATGATAATTTTTTTATGTTACTGAAATTAATTCAGCCCGCCGACTTATTATAGTCGAACTTCTATATGATTTGCTTTTAATTCTTTCTTTAATTCGGGGATTGGAATTTCACCAAAATGGAACACACTTGCAGCCAATGCTGCATCCGATTTTCCAAGCTCAAAGGTATCAATAAAATGTTGAACATTCCCTGCGCCACCCGATGCGATTATAGGAATATTTAAGGTTTCGGATAATTTAGCTAATGCTTCGTTTGCAAAACCATTTTTTGTACCGTCGTGATTCATGGAGGTGAATAAAATTTCACCAGCTCCTCGGGTTTCTACTTCTTTTGCCCATTCAAATAAATCAATATCTGTCGGGATACTTCCTCCAGCCAAATGTACTTTCCATTGGCCGTCAACTTCTTTAGCATCGATAGCTACCACAACACATTGACTTCCAAATTTATTCGATAATTCGTTTACCAATTCCGGGCGTTTAACTGCAGAAGAGTTAATAGACACTTTATCGGCTCCGCAATGTAATAATTGGTCAACATGCTCCACAGAGGAAATTCCTCCGCCAACGGTAAACGGAATATTCACTTGTTCAGCCACACGTAAAACCATATCTAAAGTGGTACCTCTACCTTCTAAAGTTGCCGATATATCAAGAAACACAAGTTCATCTGCTCCTACGTCTGCATATTGTTTAGCGAGTTCTACAGGGTCTCCCGCATCGCGTAAATCAACGAAATTCACACCTTTTACGGTACGTCCGTTTTTAATATCTAAACAAGGAATTATTCTTTTTGTAAGCATTTTTTTTAATGGTTGTTAGTTTTTAGTTGCTGGTTATTAGAAAATAAGAAACAGACTAAAAACGAATTAAGATTTGTTTAAAATGAAATCCTCTAATTGTTTTAAGCTGATTTTATTCTCGTAAATGGCTTTCCCTATTATGGTGCCTTCGCAACCTAATTCGGCTAATTTTGGTAATTCATCAAAGGTTGAAATACCTCCACTTGCAATTAATTTTATGTTAGGCAATTCATTCAGCATTTTTTCATATAAGTCGAAAGACGGTCCTTCTAGCATGCCGTCTTTAGCGATATCTGTACAAATAACATACTGCACCCCTTCTTTTTGATAGTTCTTTATAAATGGAATTAAATCTTCATCAGATTCTTCCAACCAACCACTAATCGCTATTTTTTCATTATTAGCATCGGCACCTAAAATAATTTTATTGGCTCCAAATTTAGACAACCAATTTTTAAAAACATCTGGTTGCTTAACCGCAATACTACCACCTGTAATTTGTCCCGCACCCGATTCGAAAGCAATACGTAAATCCTCATCGGTTTTTAAACCACCACCAAAATCAATTTTTAAGCTAGTTTTAGTAGCTATAGTTTCCAACACTTTATGATTCACAATATGGCTCGCTTTTGCACCATCCAAATCTACCAAATGTAAATACTCAATACCATGAGCTTCGTATTGTTTAGCGATTTCTAAAGGATGTTCATTATATATTTTTTTGGTATTATAATCGCCTTTTGATAAGCGAACACACTTTCCGTCTATAATATCTATTGCTGGTATTATTCTCATTGTTATTTGGTTACTCGTTGTTATTTGGTTACTTGTTTCCCTTGATTGTAATTACAGGTTGCAAATTAAAGGTCTAAGAAATTTTGTAAAATTTTAGCGCCTTCAGTGCCACTTTTCTCTGGGTGAAATTGTACACCATAAAAATTATTATGCTGTAAAGCCGATGCATAATTTAAGCCATAATCTGTTTTTGCTATGGTTTCTTTGCAATGCTCTGCATAGTAACTATGTACTAAATACATGTATTCATTTTCCTTTAAACCCTTAAATAAATCGGATTTTAAATCTTTAATCACATTCCAGCCCATGTGCGGTACTTTTACAGAATGATCAAAACGTTTTACATCGGTTTGAAAAATACCAAGTCCCTTTGTGTTTCCTTCCTCAGTCGTTTTGCACATTAATTGCATCCCCAAACAAATCCCTAAAACAGGTTGTTTTAACTTCGGAATTAAATCGGCTAAGCCACTTTCTTCAAGCATTTTCATGGCAGAACTCGCCTCGCCCACACCTGGGAAAATAACTTTATCGGCAGCCAGAATTTCTTCTGGATTGTTTGATAAAACTGCATCAATCCCTAAGCGTTTAAAAGCAAATTGTATACTTTTAATATTCCCAGCACCGTAATTTATTATAACTAATTTCATTCTTTTATTGTTTGTTTTAGCTCGTTTATTTATAGTTATACCAATAACCATCAACTAAAAACCAAAAACCATTTTATAGCATCCCTTTTGTACTTGGTAAAAACATTTTGTTAGCATCTCTTTTTACCGCCATTTTCATCGCTTTTGCGAAAGCTTTAAAAATGCCTTCTATTTTATGATGTTCGTTTACACCTTCAGCTTTTACATTAAGGTTACATTTTGCGCCATCGGTAAACGACTTAAACAAATGATAAAACATTTCTGTTGGCATATCACCTATTTTTTCACGTTTAAATGCCGCATCCCATTCTAACCAATTTCTACCACCAAAATCAACAGCTACTTGCGCTAAACAATCGTCCATTGGTAAACAGAACCCGTAACGCTCAATACCTAATTTATTTCCTAAAGCTTTATTGAATAACTCCCCTAAAGCAATCATGGTATCTTCAATAGTATGGTGTTCATCTACGTTTAAATCGCCATCTACTTTTACTGTTAAATCCATGGCGCCATGACGACCAATTTGATCTAACATGTGATCGAAAAACGATAAACCCGTATCAATATCATTCTTACCCGAACCGTCTAAATTCAGTTTAATATAAATTTTAGTTTCATTAGTATTTCTTGTTATTTCTTGAACACGATCTTCTAATTTCAAGAAATTATAAATAGCTTCCCAATCGTTACTTTCTAAAGCGATATAAGGATCTAAAGCTTCACGTTTTACCGTAATTTCATCGGTTCCTAAATGTGTTTCATCATTAATAAAAATCCCTTTAGAACCTAAGTTTTTCGCTAATTCGATATCGGTTAATCGATCGCCAATTACGAAAGAGTTTTCTAAATCGTATTCATCAGAAAAAAACTTCGTCAATAAACCTGTATTTGGCTTTCTTGTTGGTGCATTATCTTTAGCGTAAGTTTCATCGATATAAACCTCTTTAAACTCAATACCTTCATTCTTAAAAGTACTTAATACAAAGTTGTGTATTGGCCAAAATTTCTCAGACGGATTATCAGGCGTTCCCAAACCATCTTGGTTGGTTACCATAACAATTTCGTAATCTAACTCTTTACAAATTTTACCTAAAAATTGAAATACTTTCGGATAAAAAACGAGTTTTTCAAACGAATCCACTTGTTCATCTGCTGGCTCTTTAATTAATGTGCCATCGCGGTCTATAAATAGTACTTTTTTCATATCACTTGTTATAACCCTGAATTTATTTCAGGGTCTCTTAATTAATCATGAGACTTTTTAATTCTGGATTGGTTTCTTTTATTAAGTTCCATTTCCATGCTTTATGCCTATTTTTTATAAGTTCAGGATTTCGAAATTAATAAAAGATTTTTTATTAATTCCTCATTCTCCTCCTTGGTTCCAACTGTAAATCTCAAACAATTTTCACATCCAAATTGCGTCGTTCTATTTCTAACTACAACTCCCTTTTCAACTAATTCATTATAACGTTTTGTAGCATCATCCACCTTGGTCAATATAAAATTAGCATCGGAAGGATATATTTTTGACACAAAAGAAATGGTTTCCAAATCTGAAATTAACCTGCTACGTTCTTCAAGAATATTTTTGATTTGGTTTTTGGTTAACTCCTTGTTTGTTAACAACTCAACAGCCTTTATTTGACTTAACTCATTAACGTTATAAGGTGGTTTTATGGTATTTAAAACTTTAAGAATGTCTTCGGAAGCATAACAGATTCCCATTCTTATTCCTGCCATACCATAAGCTTTTGAAAGCGTTTGAGTAATTACTAAATTAGGAAATTCTTCCAAACGCGTCAACCAACTTTTTTCTTTTGAAAAGTCGATATAAGCTTCATCAATAACCACTAAACCTTTAAACTCGTTTAGTAATTTTTCAACCGATGCATTTGAAAAACTATTCCCGGATGGATTATTTGGTGAGCACAAAAACAACACTTTACTATTCGTATCTGCAGCCTCTAAAATGGCATCTACTTTAGGTTGAAAATCATCTTCTGTTAAGTTTACCTTACGTATTTCAACCGCATTTAAATTGGCCAAAACCTCGTACATTCCGTAAGTAGGCGGTAATGAAATTACATTATCTTGATTCGGTTCGCAGAAGGCTCTAAAAATTAAATCGAGGACTTCATCGCTCCCATTTCCTAAAAGAATTTTACTGGTTGGAACGCCTTTAATTTCCGATAACACCGCTTTTACACGCTTTTGTTGCGGATCTGGATAACGATTAACACCGTTATTAAACGGGTTTTCATTAGCGTCTAAAAACACCATAGCATCGCTATTGCCTTGAAACTCATCACGTGCTGATGAGTACGGCTTAAGTGCTTTTATTACTGGTCTTATTAAATTTTGAATATTCATTATTGTAAATCCTTTAATCGAATTGAAACTGCATTTTTATGTGCTTGCAATCCTTCGGCTTCAGCCATTAATTCAATGGTTTCTCCAATATTTAATAAACCGGCTTTAGATATTTTCTGAAATGTCATTTGTTTTAAAAAGCTATCTAAATTAACACCCGAATAGGCTTTACTAAATCCATTGGTTGGCAAAGTATGGTTGGTTCCCGAGGCGTAATCTCCAGCACTTTCCGGTGTATAATCGCCAATAAAAACAGACCCTGCATTACGGATACCATCGACATAGAAATCATTTTCTTCGGTACAAATAATAAAGTGTTCCGGACCATATTCGTTAATCATTTCTAAAGCTAGTTCATGATTTTCAACATAAATCAACTTCGAATTTGCGATCGCTTTTTCGGCAATCGCTTGACGCGGAAGTACCGCTAACTGCTTTTCAATTTCAGCTGAAACATCTTCAATAATCGATTGAGATGTAGATACCAAAAGCACCTGACTATCAACACCATGCTCCGCTTGACTTAACAAATCGGAAGCAATATATGATGCATTCGCACTTTTATCGGCAACTACCAATAATTCGCTTGGTCCAGCAGGCATATCAATCGCCACACCGTGTTTGGTTGCCAATTGCTTTGCAACCGTTACAAACTGATTTCCCGGTCCAAATATTTTATACACCTGTGGAATGGTTTCGGTGCCAAAAGTTAATCCAGCAACTGCTTGAATCCCACCTACTTTAATAATTTTAGTTACACCGCATAAATTTGCTGCAAATAGAATTTCTGGAGCTAATTCACCTTGTTTATTTGGAGGCGAGCATAACACAATCTCTTTGCATCCTGCAATTTGTGCAGGAACTGCCAACATTAAAACCGTTGAGAACAAAGGCGCTGTTCCTCCTGGAATATACAAACCCACTTTTTCAATAGGTCGTTTTTCTTGCCAGCATGATACACCGTTTGTGGTTTCGACTTCTACCTTTGCTGTACGTTGTGCTTTATGAAAGCTTTCAATATTAGCTTTTGCAGTTTTAATGGCCTTTTTAAGATTTTCAGGAACTGTATTTATAGCAGCTTCAATCTCTTTTGTAGACACGATATTGGTTTCTAAATCGACGCCATCAAAACGAACGGTATAGGCTTTTATAGCGGCATCACCTTTAGCTACAACATCTTGAAACACATTGGTTACAATGCCTTCAATATCATTTACAGTTTGGGTTGGGCGTTCTAAAATAGCCTTCCAATCTGTTTTATTTGGATTATTTATTATTTGCATTTTGAATCTCTTTATTATCATTTCCGCGAAAGCGAAAACCTTTTAAAACGAAACGATAAACTTATTAATGAGATTTCCGTTTTCACGGAAATATAAAAATAAACGAATTAAAGCACCATTTTTTCAATTGGACAAACCAAAATACCTTGTGCGCCGTTTGCTTTTAAGCCTTCAATAATATTCCAAAAATCATTTTTCGGAATTACCGAGTGCACAGAACTCCAACCTTCTTGTGCTAATGGCAATACGGTTGGACTTTTCATCCCTGGTAGTAATGAAATAATAGCGTCTAACTTATCATTTGGAGCATTTAATAATACGTATTTTGAATTTCTTCCTTTTAAAACCGATTGAATTCTAAATTGAATAGTATCTAAAATGGCTTGTTTCCCTTCGCTTAAAACTGGAGAAACGGCTAAAACCGCTTCCGATTTCAAAATAGTTTCAACCTCTTTCAGGTTGTTTTTAAACAAGGTACTACCACTAGAAACAATATCGCAAATTGCATCGGCCAAACCAATATTTGGGGCAATTTCTACAGATCCATTAATAATATGAATATTGGCTTTTACACCATTTTGATCTAAATATTGTTGTACTGTATTTGGATAAGATGTTGCAATGCGCATACCATCTAAATCCTTAATACTGTTGTAATTTGCGTCTTTTGGTACTGCAATACAAACGCGACAGCTAGAAAAGCCTAATTTTTCGGCAACAATTATACCTTCGCCTTTTTCGATTAAAACGTTTTCTCCAATGATAGCAGCATCTACTACGCCATCTTTTAAATACTGAGGAATATCGCCGTTTCTTAAGTAAAATACTTCAACAGGAAAATCCTTAGCCGAAGCTTTTAATTGATCTTTTCCGTTATCGATAGAAATACCAATAGCTTTTAAAAGTGACATGGAGTCTTCGTTTAGACGTCCTGATTTCTGTACTGCAATTCTTAGTTTACTCATTATATTGTTTTTATGAGTTTGAAACAATCTCGTTGGTTTTAAAAAAATAAACCCGCTTGATTGGCTCAAACGGGTTTAAAAATATGTCGATTTTATTCAATACATTTTCAGTTCGCTTGAGAGCAAATATGAAAATGATGATGTAATTGAATAAAAGTCATGTCTTTTGTTTTTATAACGATACAAATATGCAAAATATATGTTTAAAAAGCCAAACAAAAGAGAAATAAATTCTCAATATTTATACTTTTTTTAGTTTTGTTTAAAAAACAATAATTAATCTTCAAAAGAAGGTTTAAAAAATTGCATTGTTTTTCAAATAGGCTTTATTGATTTCCTAAAATAATTGGCATACCACTATCGCCAGAACCAATAACAATGACTTTACTATTTGGAGATTCAGCTAATTTAATAGTCGCTTCAATACCTTTATCTTGTAAAATCATACTGTTTAACGACGCACTTAAAATACGGTTAGCATCGGCTTTACCTTGGGCTTCAATAATTTGTTTTTGCGCTTCTTTATCGGCCGTAATTAATCTAAATTCGTATTCTAAAGATTCTTGTTCTTGTTTCAATTTACGTTCAATCGCGTCTTTTATGGTCGCAGGCAAAGTGACATCTCTAACTAACACTTCATTTAATTGTATGTATTGATCTGAAACAATTTTTCTTGTTTCTTCAAAAATTTCTTGTTGAATGGCGTCTCTTTTACTAGAGTATAATTGCTCTGGTGTATAACGCCCAACTACGCTTCTTGCAGCCGATCTAATGGCAGGAAGCAATACGCGTTCTTTATACATTTCGCTCTTTTCTTGATGCAGTCGTCCTAAATTTTTAAAATCAGGTTGAAACCATACTGATGCTTCTAATTTTATATCCAATCCGTTAGACGACAATACGTTCATTTTTTCAAGAATTTCTTGTTGTCTTACCTCATAAATAAACACCTTGTTCCAAGGGGCTACAATATGAAAACCTTCGCCTAATGCAGGCTCATCGACAACTACTCCTTCTCCAAAAGTTCTAAATAAAACACCTGCTTCTCCAGAATCTATAGTAACAGCAGATTTTGATAATGTAATGACTAGTACAACCGCGGCAATAATGAACGGGAATGCTATTTTGGGTAATTTTTCCATTTTAATAATTTAGTTAAGTTGTAAAGATACAGTATTAATATATTTTTAGCGAATTTAAACTAGACAATACCCTGTATTATTTTTGTTAAAACCTTTGAAGTTGACTACTTAAATTTGTACATTTCATTTACATTAAAATTTAATATTATGAAAACAATTCTTATCGCTTCAGATTTTTCGGAAGAAGCAAAAAACGCGACGAATTATGCTATCGGAATTGCTAAAACTACAGGTGCTAAACTGGTTCTTTTTCATCTACATATTGTTTCTGTTCATGCTGTACAAGCTAGGTTACCATATAAAGATATTTTAAAATCGATAGATTACGCCAAAACAAAAGTTGAAAACCGTTTAAATACACTTTCGAAAAATTATCATATAGATATTAAACTAGATTTTGCCATGGGCGATTTTTTTAAACAATTAAAACGCTCAATAGCAGAACACCGTGCCGATATGATGATTATGGGGATGCCTATAAAAAGCCTAGAAAACGATTTGTTAGGCAGCACTACTACCGAAGCTATAAACAAAGTACAGATTCCTATTTTGGCCATTCCTGTTAAAGCTGAGTTTAAAAATGTGGAAAAAATATTATTTGCATGCGATCTTGAAAAAGGGATTACATCTCATATTTTAAACGAAATAAAGAAAACCACCAAAAAGTTTAATGCAGAATTAAGGGTATTTCATGTGAATGACAAAATTGACGAAATGAAACAAAATAGAGATACATTAAAACCTTTGGAGGAAGTATCCTATTTCTACAAGAGCGTACAATCGGAAGCTGTAATAGATGAAATTAAAAATGAAATGATAACATACAAGCCAGACATTCTTATTATGGTACCTTATGAATATGGTTTTTGGTCCTCATTAATCCATAAAAGTAAAACCCGAATGATGTCTTCGGGATTAGACATTCCGTTGTTGTCTATTCACGCTTAAACTTTGCAATGATCACTTTTTAAAGTTTATTGTTTAATAAAAAAAAGCTATTGAATCTAAATATTATCTAGGCTAAATAGCTTTTTAACTTTGTGGTGTATCTTTATTAAATATCTTACAACTCGCATTTTTATATTCTTGAAATAACCAAAAGCAAGATGTGGTTTGTTTTCTTAAATGGCTTATTTTATTTAGCAGCCGTTTATCTTAATAAAGTTTAGTATAAAAAAAATTACATAGGATTGATGAACAAAAAAAAGCACTAAAATATTTTATAGTCCCGCCTCTCTCCTATTGTTGTAAATTATTTTGAAAGATGTAAAGGTTTTTGAAAAGCGTAGAACTATTTATACCAATTCTAAACGAATAAAAATGGATGCCTAAATTTAGTGTTATTGAAAACTTATAAAATCTAGGTTAGATAAATAAAAACAAATCGTCATCATCCCGAGTCGCTTTATTAATTAAAACTATAGATCTTCTGTTTTTAACCTTAGTATTTGTTTTATTTGGCCCTAATTTAACCTTTTTAAGTCCCTTTTTTAAAACTTTTAATAATTTCATAGCTCATCATGTTTTTCTTTATTCTAAATATACGATACAAATGCTTTATTTGGCTTACTAAACCTTAAAAAAAAACATTAAAAATTAAAAATTAGCACTACATTAACCATTACGTATAATTAAGTTAACTTTAATAGGATTTGAGAAAACAAAATTTCTAAATTTTCGAAATTTAATGCCCCGAACATCTTCTATGCAATACCTCAAAATAAGATTAATACAACGGTTAAGATTTTAGAGCTTTAATTATTTTTTTTGCATTAAAAAATTGGTTATTGCACCTAATTTCTATTTTAACATATAAAAAAGGCAAAAAACTAATGTTTTTTGCCATACTACATGAAGTAATTTGCTATTAATTATTCTAAGTGTAGTTATATAATTTTATACGTTATGTTTCTTTTCGAATTGTTATAATTAACCTATAATGTTCTAGCTTTTAAAAGTTTAAATAAAATGGTTTTAGTTTATTTTATACTCAAAGCAATCCATCAAATTTAGTGCAGATTGGATAGCTAAACTTGTTTTTTTCGCTTAGAGACATTTTCATATAGACGAATAATATATTTAAATCGATAAACAGTTAAATTAAATATTACAATTAATCTAGATTGCACTATTGTTTAGTACTTTAATAATCGGTTTTAAAACATAAGCCAACCACCATAAACCCTAAAATATTGTTAATTAATTATTTATGTTTATTTTTAACAAAAAAAGATGCAAAACATACCACAGGTTATTTTAAAACCGCTTTGGCATAACAACACAAAATTTGTTGCCATTGAATTTGACTATAGTAATGATACTATTTCGAATTACGTTAAAGCATACCCACAGGTAAAATGGAGCAATACATATAACACCTTTTGTACATACTATAACAGAACCAAAATCCACGAACTATTTAATTATTTCAGAAGACAAAAATGGTATGTTAATTATCAAGCCTTTAAAACTCCTATAGAACACCCTAAACCCAAAAACATACTAACTACAAACAAGTTACCCCCAATAAACAACGAACAAAAACAAGCCTTAGAAAATTTTGGGAAATGGCTGGAACAAAAACGGTTTAGCCCAAATACGGTAACCACATACGTAGAAGTAACAAACTTATTTCTACGCTATATGAATTTAAAGCACTTAACAATTATTTCGGCCAGAAGTATCGAACAATTTAATTACGACTTTATTTATTATGCAAACAAATCTGTTTCCTACCAAAACCAGTGTATAAGTGGTATAAAGCACTATATGGGTTTTAAAGGTATTGTAGTAGAAAACTTAGATATTAAACGCCCGAATAAAGATAAAAAACTCCCTACTATTTTAAGCAAACCCGATGTTAAACTGTTGTTCGAAACTACTCGCAACCTAAAACATAAAACCTTATTAATTTTAGTCTATTCTGCAGGACTGCGCATAGGCGAAGCTTTAAGTCTAAAACCCAGTGATATAGATTTTAAACGTGGCGTTATCCATATAAAAAATGCTAAGGGCCGAAAAGACAGATATACCTTGTTGTCGGTTAGCCTAATTCCTATTCTAAAAACCTATTTAAATCATTATAACCCCAAAATATATGTATTTGAAGGACGATTTGGAGCTCCTTATACTCAAGTAAGCGCAAGACAGGTCTTTAAAAAAGCCCTACGAAATGCAGGAATAAAAAAATATGCTACCTTGCACACGCTACGCCATAGTTTTGCTACCCATTTATTAGAAGCTGGCACCGATATAAGGTATATCCAGGAACTTCTAGGACATAATACCCCCAAAACAACTATGATTTACACACATGTTTCTTCAACAAATTTAATGGATATTAAAAACCCGTTTGATAGTTTGTAAGAAAGTAACTATATTAGCCTTATATTTAGATTGAAAAACCATAATTATATGAGTGTAAAATTTTGCTAAAAAGCATCGTTATCCCTCCTAAAAAGAATATTATTAAAGGTTTAATGGTCTATATAATTAAGTTGGCAACAATATGAAAAAAACGATATTACTTCTTATAATCATCATTTTTGTAAATAACTTATTTGCACAAAATAAACTTACCGAAACTGAAAAAATAGCAACAACTGCAAAAGTTTGGGGGTTTTTAAAATATTATCATCCAGACGTTGCTGACGGAAAATATAACTGGGATGAAGAACTTTTCAAAATTTTACCAAAAGTTAAAAAGAGTAATGATAAAGAGCAACTATCACAAATTTATCTCGAATGGATTGACGGACTTGGTAAAATAAAAAAATGTAAAAGTTGCAATAAAAATAATGAACTTGAGTATTTCAATAAAAATTTAGATTTAAACTGGATAGACAATAGTAATCTATTTACAAAAGAATTATCTGATAAGTTAAAAGTTATAGAAACTAATAGACATCAAGGTAAAAAATATTATGTTTCTGTCGCTCACAAAAATGTTGGGAATATTGATATTACCAACGAAATTGAGTATAGAAATTTTGATTGGACAAACGAAGATTTGCGATTGCTCACATTATTCCGATATTGGAATATTATAGAGTATTTTTTTCCATATAAATATCAAACCGAAACAAATTGGAATGAAGTTCTAAATAAAATGATTCCTAAATTTTTACATTCGAATGACGAAACAGATTTTCATCTTGCAATGCTTGAAATGGTTGTAAGCATAGATGATAGTCATGCTATGTTTGGTTCAAATATAACCAAAGAATATTTTGGCTATAAAGGGATATCTGCAAAGTTTAAAATAATTGAGAATAATGTTATACTTTCAGGTTTTTATAACGATTCACTAGCGAAATTAGACGATTTAAGAATTGGAGACATCATCACAAAGGTTGATGGAAAAAATATAAAATCGATTTTTGAAGATAAACTAAAATATATTTCTGGTTCTAACATTCCTAGAAAAAATAATAATGCCTTTTATGCCATATTTAATGGTTCATCTGACTCGATTCAAATTGAATTTCTCAGAAATAATAAAACCTATAACAAATCAATAAAAAGGTATTCATTTAAAGATTTTAACTACAACTGGAAAAAAGAAGGCGAAAAATATAAAATACTTGATGGAAACATTGGATATGTAAATATGGGAACAATAAAAATAAAAGATGTTCCAGATATTATGGAAAAACTAAAAGACACCAAAGCCATAATCTTTGATATTAGGAACTATCCTAATGGAACATTATATTCAATTGCTAATTACATTACTTCGACAAGGAATGATTTTTACAAAGTAACTTATCCTGACCTTAATTATCCTGGAAGATTTATTTGGAGAGACGGAACTCAATGTGGAAAAAATGGAGATTTGAAATATAAAGGTAAAATCGTGCTATTGGTTAATGAAAAGTCCCAAAGTCATGCTGAATTTACAACAATGTGTTTACAAACTGGAGATAACGTTACTACAATTGGCAGTCAAACTTCTGGAGCAGACGGTAATATAAGTAGAATAAAAATGGTTGGCGGATTTAAAACAGCTATTAGTGGAATTGGAATATTTTATCCGGACAAAACAGAAACACAAAGAAAAGGAGTGAAAATCGACATTGAAATTAAACCAACAATTCAAGGAATAATTAACGGAAAAGATGAAGTGCTTGAAAGAGCTATTGAATATATTAATAATTAAAAATACTGTTGCCAACACCGTATAAAAAAAATTGCTAGTTTTAGCTTAACCAAAGTTAGTTGCTCATTTGCTAGCTTCTGATTTTCCTTCGGAAAATCCTCGCACTCAAACACGCAACTTTTCTTATACATAAACGTTAGCTGTCATTTAAGAAATGAATAGATTCATATCATACGAAGGATTACCAATAAGCTCTGGAGGTGCTCATTCCATAGGTAGAAAAGCACCTAAAGTAAATTATGATAAAACGTTAGAGTTTCTGAACTTATTCGCTGATAAATCTCAACCGAAATCAATCAAATTGACTTTATTCGAATCGGAAAAAAAAGAATATTCTGCTCTGAAACTATTACCCAAACTGACTTTGAAATTTGGAATTCCAAAAACAAGAAATGACGGTTGGTTAAGAACTTGGGCTTGGAATCTTACCGAAAAAGATATTGAAAAAGTTTTTGAGACGCTTGAATTAAATAATGAATTACCAAAAAATCCTGCTGGACCAATAAGTCTTGATTTTTATTGGAACTTTCATTTTAAAGACCCGAAAACAAGCAAAGTTTTGCCGAATCAAGAACTGATTCCTGAATTGGATTTTAGAATCAAAAACTCTCGAATATATTTGAGATTATCAAAACAATCATCTATTTCAGTTTGGTTTGCGCTTCCATTTGAAAAAATGGACAAATATGAATCGGAATTTATAAAAGATTTAAAGTCTAATCTACCATTTAAGACTTCTGACAAACATTGGAGAATTTGGAAAAAATCTGAAAAAGGAAATTGGACACCAAAAAAGATAGAAATAAAAAACGCCAGCTAACAATGGCTATAAGTAATTGCTTGTTCT
>NZ_VOGY01000013.1 GCF_008033385.1 Algibacter pacificus
GTTCCTGCTGCATTCTCACAGGTTGCTGTGCCTGTTACAGTTACATAATACGTTGTTGTTGCTGTTAATGCTGGTGTTGTAAAGTTTGCTCCTGACCCTACTTCTGTAGTTAAAGCTGAATCGCTATACCATTTGAATGTTGCGCCTGCTACTGTACTACTTGCTGATAAATCTGCGGTTTCGTCTGTACAAATTGTTGTATCCGCGGCTGTAATATCTGATGCGCTATTCTTTGGATTTACTGTTACAATAACTTCTTTTCCTGTTCCTGCTGCATTCTCACAGGTTGCTGTGCCAGTTACGGTTACATAATACGTTGTTGTTGCTGTTAATGCTGGTGTTGTAAAGTTTGCTCCTGATCCTACTTCTGTAGTTAAAGCTGAATCGCTATACCATTTGAATGTTGCGCCTGCTACTGTACTACTTGCTGATAAATCTGCGGTTTCATCTGTACAAATTGTTGTATCCGCGGCTGTAATATCTGATGCGCTTGCGTTTGGATTTACCGTAATATCTACTTCTGTTGCTAAACTTTCACAACCATCTTCCGTTGTCGTTACATAGTATTTTCCTGAAGATAAAGCCGTTGTTCCATCTGTAATTTCTGTAGTCAATCCTGCATCACTATACCATTTAATTGCTGCATTGGATAATGCTGGCATTAAACTAGCTACCGTTGGATTATCTCCACTACAAAAAGATTGCGCACTAGCTGTTGGCTCATCTGGTGTAGTTTTTACAGTAACAGCCACTTCTGTTGCTAAACTTTCACAACCATCTACAGTTGTCGTTACGTAGTAACTCCCTGTTGCTAACGCAGCTGTTCCATCTGTAATTTCTGTAGTCAATCCTGCATCACTATACCATTTAATTGCTGCATCTGATAATGCTGGTAATAAATTAGCTGCTGTTGGATTATCTCCACTACAAAAAGATTGCGCACTAGCTACAGGTGCATCTGGCGTACAATCATAAGATTTTATATTTGCCGTAGCATAATCATCTTCATGGATAGATTCGGTATCTGTAAAGGTAACTCCTGTAGAAAGCTCTGTACCATTAAATTGAAAGGTATTATTAAAATTCTCATTAGAAACATCCGTACCTGTAATAGTATATGGAGTATTATAGGTCCATGTTTCAAAAGCATCTAAAACACCATTACCATTATCCCCTGTTGACAAAGTCAGCGTAGTGGTGCCATTTAAAGTCATAACTGGATTATTAATTGGCACTGCACTAATATTACGTACAGTCACCTCATAATTTATAACATTACCAGCTACATTTGTCCCACTATTGTTTACGAACGTAGGTGTTACAGATGTTTGATTTGCTACAACGATAACTTCTTGCGAAAAAGTTTTTTGTATTGTAAATAAAAAAGCGAAAACAATAAGCGCTACACTTATTATCTTATTTGCCTGTTTTGTTACGTTTTTGTTATTGTAAATCTTTCCCATGCTTTACTATAATAGGGTTAACCTTAATTATTATTATTCAAAATAGATTTTTTAAAATCTATTGTTATTCATTTTAATAGCGTTAAACTATTGATTTATCTATAAAACATTCTAAAAACATAAGAATATCCTATATTATGACTCCTAAAAATTAAAAAGTCACTTATATTACTATATTTAAGCGCTAAAAACACGCTTTTTTTTATTTAAAATCATAAACCACCTTATTCTCAACCTCTTAGTATCCACTATTAGGAGAAGAATCTACATCCTCCTGATCGGACTCTGTTATTTCTGCTGTATTTTTTATTAGTCCAGTATTATCAACTGTAGCTGTTAACTGCAATGTTTTAGTACTACCAACATTCAAATTATTAACTGTCCAAAGATTTGTTCCAGAACTATAAGTACCTGCCCCTGTTTCACTAACAAAAGACAAGCCTACTGGTAAAGCATCAACGACTTTAATCCCTGTTGCTTTTACAGGGCCGTTATTACTTAATTCTAGTGTGTAAACTATAGTTGCTCCTTTTTTAGGGACCGCTTCACTCAC
Source organism: Algibacter pacificus (assembly GCF_008033385.1). Taxonomy (GTDB): domain Bacteria; phylum Bacteroidota; class Bacteroidia; order Flavobacteriales; family Flavobacteriaceae; genus Algibacter; species Algibacter pacificus. The sequence continues at coordinate 2,017 of NZ_VOGY01000013.1, forward strand.
TATTTTAGTTAAACTTAAATCTGCTGAACAGGCTAAATGATTTGAGCTATCGGTTACCGCAGATGTTGTTGCTTGTCCTACCGTTTCTGCTCCACCTGTTGTTCCCAATGGTAATGGAATACCTTTAGTATTTGAAGCGGTACCCAAATTATTAGAGCTACCACCGTTACTACCATTTGCCAATTCTGTAAGATCGCTAGGCTGAATAGATCCAGTGGCTTCAACGGCATCTGGACATCCATCATTATCACTATCTGTATCTAAATAATCGTCTATACCATCACCATCAGTATCGGTATTGGTACAACTTTGTATTACCATTTCAACACCATCAGATCCTGTTCCTTCGACACCTATACCTGTAACACTAAAGGTTAATGAGGTAACCGCACCAACAAACTCTATACTACCCGAAGCCATTGCTTTATTACCATTCGAACCACTTTTTGCTTCTACCCCAGGATAACTAGATCCTAAATTGACAAAAGGCTCTCTATAAAACTTATTTCCACTCACCTTAAAGGCACTATTACCTGATAAACGCGATAAGGTTACACCTGGTGTAGTTAAAGTAAACTCTGCAGAACCAGAAATATAGTCATTGCCATAGACAGATGCCGTGTTTAAACCACTCCCCCCTAACCTATCAATATGAATAACAGGATTAATAAGTGTTTTAGAAAATGAAATAGTCACTGTAGCTGTACCAGCATCATTATCTGCCCTATCTGTTTCAATTTCAGGATTCCTATCCCATGCTATTTCAAATTGCAAAGAGGTATCACCAGCAACAGAAGCGTCTGACCAAAAATTTGTTGTATTTAAGTTTCCATCTGAATAATAAGTAACTTGAGTTCTACTATCATTAACAACAGAAAATGTAATATCGACCGTTCCGGCATTACCTGTAGCTGTAGTAGCGGACTTAGACCATGTTCCAGATTGCACATCGGTAGAACAAATACCTTCATCTATATCTAATATCCCGTCATTATCATCGTCTAAATCAGATAAATTTACAACACCATCCTGATCGCAATCTGCTTCGGCACCCGTACATTGAGAAAAAGCCGTATTATTAAAAGAAATAAACAAAAGCAATAAGAACACTACTTTTAAACCAAACCTGTGTCTAAACAAATTATTAAATACTTCCATTTTACATTGTTATCTTCGAAATGTTAATAAAATAATATACCACGCTTTTCATTCTAACTGTATGAAGTTATAAACTTTCACATCAGCAAATAATGGCAACATTTTATATAAAAACACCACTAAATTAGACGTACTAAAATCTTCATACTCGACACAAATCTACTATACTTTGCTATACAACGTATATATAATTAAACAATTCTTGGCATAATTCGATAAGAAGCAAAAATAGTCGTTTAATCCTCCTCACTGAACTCATTCTTATAAAATACAGCTACAGAATCGGTTACTTAGAAACAACACAACAAGCCTAAACACCTGTTAGAACGCACACAAACACTTCATATTATGATAACTAAAAAATGTAAATAATAACAATCAAAACCTATAGTTTTTTTTATAATCTTTATTAGTACTTGATTACAAACAAAACACTAGATGTTTTCAAAAACGAACTCTAAACAAAGAAACACCCTGTTATATTCATTTTTTTATAAAACTCAGGTTTTATTAAGACATATAAACACAAATGATGAAAAAAAAAAAAACGCTTTAAAATGTTTTAAATCATTTTAAAGCGTTTTAAGACCATTTCTATAAAAAAAAGATAACTAGTATAGCTTATTTATTTTTACCTGTAAAAAACACCTAGAATTCAATCGATTTCACATCAATAATAATAAAAAACTATTAAAAATACTATTTGCATAACAAAAATAAATACTACGCGTTTTTTCTATAAGTATGCCATATACGTTTACTCACTTGATTGAAAGTAAATCTTACTATTTTTAAAAACTATACTCTATTTATTATTAGCAGGTGTGGAATCTATATCTTCTTGATCGGTTGCTGTTACTTCTGCTTTATTGGTTAACAACCCTACTGCATTTACCGTTGCTTGTATTTGCAAGGTTTCTTCTTGATCTTTAGCCAATGCTCCAACAGTCCATACGCCTGTTCCTGAATTATACGTGCCTTGAGACGCATTTGCCGTACCTGAATAAGTTAAACCTGTAGGTAAAACATCAGTAACATTAACATTTGTAGCCTCTAGAGGTCCAGCGTTTTTAACAGTAAAGGTATACGTTACTACGCTTCCTAACTTTACAACTTTAGTATTTACCGTTTTTGTTAAACTTAAATCTACTGTACAGGCTACATTATCATTTTCATCTCTAACAGCAGCTGTGGTGTCTTGGGTATAACCACTTGAATCTGTAGGCAACAATTTAGGACTTCCATTATCATCTGAATCCATACCTAAATGCCCTAAACTACCACCATTACTACCTCCAGTTAAATCTGTTAATTGAGACGGAACAATAGCACCATTACCTTCTAAGGCATCTGGACAACCATCGTTATCGCTATCGGTATCTAAGTTATCTATTACTCCATCACCATCAGTATCACAATATAAAAATATACCGAAAGCTACACCTTGCCTTTGTGTATTTCCAGAACTTACAGAAACATCAATTGACGTTGCATCCTTAGAATAATAAAGACTGTTACCTTTGTCAGCCCCCTCAAATGTATCTACAACTGTTAATTGTTGATGATTTACAACAAATTCTCCAGGACCGGTTCCAGAACCATTAATCCCTTCCAAAAACGTCCATTCTCCTCCATTAGAAGTAAAACTTATAGATTCTGCAAGGCCTGATGATGTTCCATCCGTTGTACTTTCAGCATCTATGGCAATAATATCTAAAGGATAAGGACTTCCATTTTTTGTTGCAGTAAAACTAACAGTAAATAAAAAAGATTGAGTTGCAGCGTCACCATACAAGGCTTCTTGCCCACCAGAAGTATTGTATAAATCTCCAATTAGTGCGTCACTCCATGTTTTTAATTCTGAAGGGCTTACCGTACCTCCAGTTATAACAACGTTAGAAAAAGTAGCTGTTATTACTAAATCATTAACTGTAAATGTTTGTGTATCCCCGTTCTCTAATGATCCTCCAATATTAGACCAATTAAATATATATAATTGATCTTGAAAAGCACCAGATCCAGAATTAGAATTTGCATAACTGGGCTGATCGCACCTTTCCTCTACTACGTCTAAAAGGCCATCATTATCATCATCTTCATCACAAATATTATTTATACCGTCACCATCAGGGTCTTTTGCTGTAGACATGCCTTCTGTAGCACCATAAACACATGGATCTATAGGGGTTATTTCAGAGTCAGTAAAAGGTATGTTCGATTCCCAAATATACCCCGTTACAGCACTTCTTGTATTTAAACTAAATTGAAAGGAAGATACCAACCCGAGATTTGTTCCCACCCAAGAATCTTGTTCATCAAGCCCTATAAAATATTGGGTTCCCGAAAACACTATAAAATTACCAGCCGTAACACCATCAATAGACGTTGTTTGATCTTGATCAACAGCTACTGCCGTAGGTGGACTTGCTGATAACTCATAACTCACAATATCACTTTGGCGGTACTCCACTTTTTCAGTACCATTACCCGTACCAGGAAAAGCAGTAACATCATCGATATCACTAAACCCCCAGTTAACAAGTACTTCAATGGGCGTACCTCCTGTTTTTACTGGAGATTGCGACTCTAAAAATTCAATTTTAAAATCTACCACAGTATCTTCGTGGTTAGCGCTAGCTGTCCCATTTACCCAAGTTGGCGAAAGCGCATTAGGTTGATTAAGTAAAACTTGATATAGCCTACCCGTACTTAAACTCCCACCAACATCTATAGGAACAGTAGCGTTAAGGTTTCCGTTTAAAGTGGCGTTAAGAACAGTAATACGCATATCAAAAGACACACCTCCATAGGTCCCTACATTCTCATAATACCCAACGTCTCCAATATCAGAACCCGGATTAGTTCCATTAAGAACTGTAGGCGTATTAAAAGTCATTGGTGTACCCGTTTGCGCAGTAACATTATTAAATAAAAAAATAAAACAGACTACAACAAATAGACTGTTTTTTAAAAATAGAAATGGAGATGTTTTTTTCATATTGAATTTATTAAATATTACAACCTTTTCTCACAAGCTAATTTATTTATAGAATAAGACACTTAATAAAGGTTTAAAAAACACAAGTTAATTTTACCTAAACTTACTTTATATGCATATTATAATTCCCTAAAGATAGCTTAAAAAATTATTTTAACTTTTTTTTTAACACCTTAAAAAACCAAATATAAATCTAACTGCGTTTTAAAAAAATAATTTAATGCTTTTTTTAAACCTCATACTTTATTATTTATTTGAGCTATATTCCATTTGAATTAAACCCAAAAAATAAATAAACCGCCATATATTACGATTAAGTGTACGTTTATTGTTTTGAAACGAATTAGTATATATGTAATTTTACTTACAAATAATGACCTTAAACATCTTTTAGACCCATATTTTTTTAAGAGTCACATTAATTTTTGAAAAATATCATAATTCTTATTAAACATTTGATTACGAATTACTTTAAAATCAAAAATTCATTATAGCTGTTTACATTAAACACAGGCACACTAAACATCGACAAAAACCTTAATATTTAGATTTTCATTAGCAAATTACAAGAAAAAACTGATAAAACAAAAAAAACCACACCTGATTATTCTATTTTAAAAATGAAAACAAACTCATGATTTATTTATTACTCTTATTTAAACCACTTATGCAAATCAATAATAACACATAAAATTAAAGCTATTTAAGAGTGCTTTTTTATAGAACCACTACTTAAAAAAAGAATGTAATTACTATTAAGTATGAAGATTACTAGTTTTTAATCAAAAAAAGCAATTTTGTATTAACAAAATTGCTTTTTTTTAAATATTCTTCTAAAAATCTCTTTATAAGTATACCCAAGAGCTGTTAAAAACATTAACATCCCCCTTAAGGTTTATCTACTTACCGTTGTTAGGAATAGAGTCTATATCGGCTTGGCTTGTAGCCGTTACCTCGGCGGTGTTTTTTATAACCCCTTCTGCTGTTACTGTGGCTGTTATTTTCAAGCTTATGGAGGCGCCTACATTTAAATTTCCTATATTCCAAACATTACCCACGTATGATGTTCCAGTACTTCCAGAATCATCGGATACGAATGATAGCCCAGAGCTTGGCAACACATCTGTTACTTGCACGCCTGTAGCATCTAGCACACCATTATTAGCAACCGTTAAGGTATAAACAATAATATCTCCCACTTTTGGAGCAGCCACATCTACTGTTTTAATTAAATTTAAATCTGTGGTACATGCCACACTATTAGAGGCATCTAATGCTGCATTTGTATCATCTTGTGCATACCCTGTACCGTTCACTATAGCTCTACCTTGGGCATCGCTATTTGTTCCTAAATTATCTGAACTCCCACCATTACTTCCTCCTGACAAAGTGGTTAATTGAGATGGAATAATGTTACCAGAAGCCTCTACAGCATCTGGACACCCATCATTATCACTATCGGTATCCAAATGATTTGGGATTCCATCACCATCGGTATCCTCGGAAACTGGGGGGTAAAGATCATAATTATCAACAGGAACACAAGGATCTAAAGTTATTGAATGGTATGAAGGCTCATTTGGAAGCCCGCCTCCAAACCTAATACTTACCGAAGACACAAACGCATAATTAGCAAATACTTGATAATTTGATGTGGCATTATCAATGCCTATAACAAAATCACCATCACCAGAGTACCCATAAGTAAAACCATTCGAATTGGCCGGCTGGCCAATATAAGGCAACTCTCTTGTATTACTATCTACATAAAGGTCTCCGGTATACCCATCTTTAAAGGTTACAAACTCATAGTAATCGTTATCTATCACAGATAAAACATAATCTTTAGGAGGCGCTGGAGTAGTAGTGTTCGCAGTTACAAAATCTATTCTAAACTCCGTATAAGACCTCTCATCACGATGCTCAATATAAGGTTGAAAATTTTCCCCCACCCCTGTAGAGGTAGCATCAAGTTCTATAATACCATTATCGTTTGAGAACACAATGGTGATAATAGCATCCACACCAGAGTAAACATTTCTATATAAAAACTGATCACCAACACTTGGATTATTAACATTTGACCCGTTATAACTAAAAGGCCCTTTACTTGAATCAAATTTAGGTGCTGCTTTAATGTCGCACCCAACGGCTCCTAACTCATTGGCATCTAATATACCATCGTTATCATCGTCTAAATCTTCTGCGTTTCCTATACCATCATTATCGGTATCGGCATCACAAATTTCTTGAGAAGAAACCGCTCTAACAAGGCTAATATTTAAAAATTCAACACTTGCATTTTCAATACGCATATACTGCCAATTAATAGGGGAAGTAAATTCAAAATCTAGCTGTCCGTTGGTAGCTACTCGTGTCCATGTGGTAGCAGCAATAGAACCATTATAGTTAGCAGAAACCCAAAGATCCACGTCGTCACCATCATTACCAAATACAGTAACAGCATCACCGTTATTTATAGTTTGCGTCATTTTCACAACCATCTTGTCATTACTCTGAGCAAAATTTGCTGTAGCAATAGAACTTCCTAAAATATTATAATCATTATCCACACCGTTATTCAATACAACGTCACCAACATACACATTTAATGGGACGGTTATTTGTGCCTCCCCTGGAGGACATTGTGCATAAGCACGGTTATTATTTATAAAAAGCATAACACAAAGCAATACAGCAAGAAAACACCGATTACAAGTTATTTTAAATATGTTCTTCATTTTACTTATATCTCAAAAAAAATTAATAATTACTAAAAAAACACAATCCAAAACACCCTTTTCCTATAATGAAATAGGCTAATTAAACAAACAGAAAGTAGTAATTTATACGCAAAAATAATCCGTAAATCCAACAATAAAACTTTAGTCTATTTTTTTTCGTTAAAGCACAAAATATATCGCCAAAACACAACCATTAATCACTACTCTTTATTTTTTTATGAATACCCACTATAGATTATAACCCTGTGATATTAGCAATAACAAGCCTATCGAAAAATTAATCTCCAAAACATATACGATTTAGTTTATAGACCAATTCATTGAGGCCTCATTGAAGGTATTTCCCTTTAATTTTATGATAGTTACCCCATAAATTCTTTTAGTAATACTATTAGGATATACAAGCCTAGTTGAAAGTTTTTTATTTCATTTTTCCCTAACATACAACTCGACAAAGCTAGTAATACAAACATAAAACGTGTTTTTATCTACAAAAACTATCCAGCTTTCATCAATATTATCTCCATCAGTTTTATTGATTTCTTTAGCATTATAACTATTTAAAACCTTGCTTTAAATTTTGAGATTACCTTTCTGTTTCCCCTGTTTAAAATTGTGATGCCACACAGATATTCAAAAAACTTATACCTAAATATTCTTCTTTACAAAAAACCAAGAAACGCTACGCACAAACTAATGCTTAAAAAATATATTTCCATAATTAATATTAAACACATCTTACCACAAAAAAACACCTCTAAGCCAAATAGCTAAGAGGTGAATTAAAAAATAAATTTATAAAGTTTTTCTACTTTCCGTTATTAGGAACAGAATCTATATCGGCTTGGTTAGCAGCTGTTACCTCGGCAATATTTTTTATTGCTCTTTCATCTGTTATTGTAGCTGTTATTTCTAACACTATAGAGTCTCCTAGATTTAGATTACCTATTACCCAAACGTTACTAGAATACGTGGTCCCTGTAGTTGCAGCATTGCTTGACACATACAACAATCCTTCTGTTGGCAACACATCTGTTACTTGTACACCTGTAGCATCTTCCGGACCACTATTAGTAACTGTTAAGGTATAAATAATGTTGTCTCCTATTTTTGGAATAGCATTATTTACTGTTTTAGTTAAACTTAAATCTGCCGAGCAAGCTAGATTCATGGTCTCGTCTGTAACAGCTGCTGGTGATGTTTGTGGCGTATTAATAATACCCCCATTTGCATCTTGTATTGGCACACCATAATTTGAACTTGACGGATCTGTATTTACAGTTGTACCAAAATTTAAAGAGCTACCTGGCACTTTACTTCCGCCTTCTAAGGTGGTAAGTTGAGACATCATAAAACTACCACTACCTTCTATAGCATCTGGACAGCCATCGTTATCAGAATCGGTATCTAGATAATCTGGAATACCATCCTCGTCTGTATCACACACCTGCACAACTAAAATATCATCTATAGCAACATCATTACCATTATCTCCAGCCGTATTATTTCTAATAATAACTGTAACAGGATCTGCAGTTAGTGCTTTTAACGGTGCTAGTGTTGCATATTTTTTCCAAGCATTTTCATTACCAATCTTCTGTCTTTCAATATCCCCAGTATTTACTTCGGGCCCCAATATATTACCATTTTGCCAAAGTTCTATCTGAATATTTGGTTTATATCTTCCTAAAGTTGCGGTATCCGTTTTATAAACATCCATATTAAGTACCCAAAAAGATACATCTATCAACGCCCCTGCCGAAACACCTGGTATGTCTTTTTGATAAATAACATCTTGCGTTGTTCCGGCATTAACCATAAGCATTCTACCTTTTGTAGGCGCATCCCCTCCATTGGTATGATCTCCAATAGTTTGCCAAACATCAGGCGCCCAATATGCTGAATTTTGAATATTATTAAAAATAGTATAATGATTATCTTCCACATCCGTTCCATTATAAGGATTACCAACCTGCTTATACCCAAAAGCAGTAGATACCCCAGGAAATGCTGAAAAAGAAACACCTGTACTATTATTTAGATTATTAATCTCTCCAAAATTCTCAAAAAACAATTCTCTATTAGGAATCCCACAAGCCTCATTTTCTACAGTATCCAAAATACCATCATTATCATCATCTAAATCCTCAATATCTGGTATCCCATCTTGATCGGTATCGGCAACCACGGTAATAGTAACTGTTGCAATATCACAGATTCCATCGTTTGGCTCTGGTAAACAAACCTTATACTCAAAACTATCAATACCCGCAAAATTAAGGTTTGGTGTATACTGAAAGCTACCATCTGCATTAAAGTTTAATGTTCCATTTGAAGGTCCTGCCCCAAGAACACTAAAAGAAGACCCAACAGGAACCGCATCATTAACAGATGCATCACCATTTATTAAGGTTGAATTCCAAAACATTTCTATATCGTCGTTAGCAGCATAAGATTGAAGTATAAAAAACTTCCCATCACCATGATCTCGTGTAGATGCAGATATTTGAACCCTAGTAATACTTGAACCCACAGGCGCTATCTCACTTAAATAAAACAAAGCAATACCAATAGTTCCTCCAGTATCTACAACGCGATCTGACAACCAATAATCGGTACCTGAATTCGGCGGCCGAGTTGTACCGTCTGTAGAACTACTTCCTCCTGGTCCAAATTCCGCACTACTATTATTAATCACAAAAGTTTCACCTAAAGATTTTACCACAGTTCCACCAGGTTTAGTACCAAACACCTCTATATGAAAACAGTTATTCGCATTTCGCTCAGTAATCGCGACGATACCGCCTTCATTTGAAGGAATTGCAGGATCATACAACAAGCTTTGCCTCTGGATTGGAGTAGAATTTTCAGCATTAAAGTCATCACAAACAGGTCGTCCATTATCATTTGACTCAAAATAATGATTGAGATTTTTATCTTGAAAAGCCGATAAAGCTAAGACATTCCAAGCAGAACTTCCGTAAGGATCTCCTGTTTGCCAACCAACTGGAGTTGGACCACTTCCTGCAGATGTATGCAGAGGATTCCCATTTTCCCGAATATGATTTAAGTCATGACCATCTGGACCAAGCTCGGTTAACTCATAACCAGACGGAACTACAAATGAACTATAGACCTTACCATCAATTGAAATACTTTCTATAGTGGCCGGACTTTCATCTGTAGGTTGCGTAGTCTCTACCCATTTAAAACTTGCTCCGGTTTTAATACTTGTTGCATTCGATTGTGCACGAGCACCTAAATTGAAAGATAAAATAAATAAAACTAATAATACTTCGAGTGAAATTCTAAATTTCACAGCGTATACAAACTTTAGGTTTAAAAACATAATTATTATTAGGAGAGAAGCACCATTCTTTTATAACTCTTATAGAAAAAAGATACTGTAACCATGCGAAGATAAAAATTCGAACAACCACTCTAGCAATAAAACGCTAAACAACCATTATATTAGATAAGCACTACCTTTATATTTCAATTTGTAAAAAAAAAGTCATTAAACTATCGAACAAACACTATAATAAATAAAAAAATATAAATTTCGTTACTATTTACTCCTGCTATTTTTACTCGAATAATTAAGTTTGAAATCAACCTTAGTTATTAATAGTATTACCCCAAAATAATAAATAACCACATCACGTTTACGCCAACCTTAGTTCTCTATTTCATTTTTCAATAAGGAATGAGAAGACAGACAAGCTCAAAAACAAATTTAATTAGTATATTTAACCGCTATTAACATATTAATCAATTAATAAATAAAACGTTAACATTAACTAAAACTTATTTTTTATGAAACTGAGAACAAACCTAACACTATTACTACTTGTTGCTATAACTATTTTTAGCTGTGATGAAATTGACAAATTAACAGAATTTAAAGTTGAACAAGATTTTGATACCACACTAAATATTGATACTGCAGTAACAAAAGAAGCCAAACCACAAGCCAAATCTACAGCAGAAGGCTCTTGGAGTGAAGAAGTTACTATAGACCTAAAAGACAACGACGATGTTAGCGAAAATTTAGATCTAATAGAAGAAGTCGCTATTAATGGTTTAACATACGAAATTATAAACTATAATGGCCCAGACGACGTTGCTATTACTAATACACAAATAGATTTTGGAGGTACTGTAATTACTATTGAAGACACCAACCTTAAAACAGCAGATGATAATGGTACTCTATTTACTATTGATGATGCAGCAAAACTTGGAACTATTGCAAACAAATTAAAAACAGACAAAACCATGACTATTACTGCCAGTGGCGACGTAGCTGGAGAAACAACATCGGTAACATTTGGTATTAAATTACACATGGAAACCACAATCACTATAGATGTGATATAATCATTTACAACAATAAATTATAAAAAAAGCCTTTGGATTATAAATTCAAAGGCTTTTTATATTTATGAAATAATAACACTTCAAAAATACATTTTCACCCATTTACCCGTTAGAAATTAAACATAATAACGTTTCAGAATATAATTTTTATTATATTTGCAGCCTTGAAAGAAAAACTTTCAGGATACATAACAATCATTTACAACAATATTAGCATGTACTTATCAAAAGAAGCAAAACAAGAAATGTTTGCAAAACACGGTAAAGGAAAAAACGATACCGGTTCAGCTGAAGGGCAAATTGCCTTATTCACGCAGAGAATTAATCACTTAACAGAACACTTAAAAAATAATCGTAAAGATTACAATACAGAGCGTTCACTAGTAAAATTAGTAGGTAAAAGAAGAAGCTTACTTGATTATTTAGTCAAGAAAGACATCTTAAGATATCGTGCTATAGTACAAGAATTAGGATTAAGAAAATAATCTCAATACAAAAACCACGCTTTTTCAGCGTGGTTTTTCATTATAAATCAACGCGCTTTGAACGCGTATAACTTTCAAATTAAAAGAAGCTAAATCCCAAAACGAGTTTGGGATAAAAAGTTTTTCATTGGTCCAAACATACAACAACTACACACAACAACACAACGACCATTGTTTAACATAATTTGAGTATATTGTATGCTCGAATTACAAGAAAAAATTTATGATTCCAAAAGTTTTTAAAGAGGTTATAGACCTTGGAGACGGTAGAGAAATCTCTATTGAAACCGGAAAATTAGCAAAACAGGCTCATGGTTCTGTTGTTGTTAAATCAGGAAACTGTATGTTACTATGTACCGTAGTTTCTAATTACAAACAAGCCGATGTAGACTTTTTACCATTAACGGTAGATTACAGAGAAAAGTTTGCCGCTGCAGGACGTTACCCAGGTGGTTTCTTTAAAAGAGAAGCAAGACCAAGTGACGGTGAAGTATTAACGATGCGTTTAGTAGATCGTGTTTTACGTCCATTATTCCCAAAAGATTACCATTCTGAAACTCAGGTAATGATACAATTAATGTCTCACGACCCTGATGTTATGCCAGATGCTATGGCTGGTTTAGCCGCTTCGGCAGCTATTCAATTATCCGATTTTCCTTTTGAATGCCCAATCTCTGAAGCTAGAGTTGGTCGTGTAAATGGTGAATTCATTATTAACCCAACACGTGCACAATTAGAAGAATCTGACATCGATATGATGATTGGAGCCTCTGCTGATTCTGTAATGATGGTGGAAGGTGAAATGGATGAAATTTCTGAAGAAGAAATGACAGAAGCTATCAAATTTGCACACGAAGCCATTAAAGTACAATGTGCAGCACAAGTAGCATTAGCGGAAGCTTTTGGAAAAAAAGAAACTCGTGAATACGAACCAGAAAGAACGGATGACGAGTTAGCAAAGAAAATTCACGATATGGCATACGATAAAGTATATGCCGTAGCTAGAGCTGCTTCTTCTAAACATGAAAGAGGTGCTGCCTTTGCAGAAATTAAAGAAGACATTAAAGCCACTTTTTCTGAAGAAGAATTAGCAGACTTTGGTGGATTAATTTCTAAATACTACAGTAAAGCCGAAAAAACTGCGGTTAGAGATTTAACATTAAACGAAGGTTTACGTTTAGACGGACGTAAAACCAACGAAATTAGACCTATTTGGTGTGAGGTAGATTATTTACCTTCAACACATGGATCTTCAATATTTACACGTGGGGAAACTCAAGCTTTAGCTACCGTTACTTTAGGAACAAGTAGAGAAGCGAACCAAATAGATATGCCATCTTACGAAGGTGAAGAGCGTTTTTATTTACACTATAATTTCCCTCCATTTTCTACTGGTGAAGCGAGACCTATTCGTGGAACATCTCGTCGTGAGGTAGGACATGGTAACTTAGCACAACGCGCCTTAAAAGGCATGGTTCCAAATGATTGCCCATACACTGTACGTGTAGTTTCTGAGATTTTAGAATCAAACGGTTCTTCGTCTATGGCAACAGTTTGTGCAGGTACAATGGCCTTAATGGATGCTGGTGTGCAATTAAAGAAACCCGTTTCTGGAATTGCCATGGGACTTATTACAGATGTAGAATCTGGAAAATATGCTGTATTATCCGATATTTTAGGTGATGAAGATCACTTAGGAGATATGGATTTTAAAGTTACAGGGACTGCAGATGGTATTACCGCTTGCCAAATGGATATTAAAGTAAAAGGGTTGTCTTACGAAATTCTTGTAAAAGCTTTAAAACAAGCTCGTGAAGGTCGTTTACATATTTTAGGTAAAATTACCGAAACTATAGCCACTCCAAATGCCGATGTAAAAGAGCACTCTCCAAAAATGATTTCTCGCAGAATTCCTAACGAATTTATTGGTGCTTTAATTGGACCAGGAGGAAAAGTTATTCAAGAAATGCAAAAAGAAACTGGAACAACTATCGTTATTAACGAAGATCCAGTAACAGAAGAAGGTATTGTTGAAATATTAGGCGTTGGTAATGCAGGCATTGATGCTGTTATAGCAAAAATAGACTCTTTATTATTTAAACCAGAAGTTGGTAAAGTTTACCAAGTAAAAGTTATTAAAATGCTTGATTTTGGTGCCGTTGTAGAATATACAGACGCTCCAGGAAACGAAGTTTTATTGCACGTAAGTGAATTAGCTTGGGAACGTACCGAAAACGTATCGGATGTTGTTAATATGGGTGATGTTTTTGATGTGAAGTATTTTGGACAGGATCCAAGAACACGCAAAGAAAAAGTATCTCGTAAAGCTATTTTACCAAAACCAGAAGGTTATGTTGCAAGACCACCAAGAGATGATAAACGTTCTGGTGGACGTGATAACCGAGGTAGAGATAATCGTGGCCGTGATAATCGTCGTGATGACAGAAAACCAAGAGAAGATAAAAAAGATTAATTCTTTATAAATTCCAAGTAAAAACCCCAAATAGAGTACATCTATTTGGGTTTTTTTATATCTCTATTTTTATAAAAACCTTAACTTCTAGTTACCTAATACCAGTTATTAATTGAAATTACTGTAATTTCAAATGGTAAATAATATAAAAACATTAGGCGGTAAGCAACTTACCTCTTCGCTTTACAAGTAGAAAAACAGACAAGGATAATATTCCAAAAAATGAAAACCCCATAAAAAGCGGCAGCACCGATGTTTTTACAAACCCACCGATAAAATGCGCTATTGGCACAGCTAAAACTGTAGATAAAAACCCATTAATAGCGGCTCCAATTCCTGCAATATGCCCCAATGGCTGCATAGCTAAAGCCCGTAAATTGCCAAATAAAAATCCGACTGCAAAAAACTGCAACGCTAAAAAACTAACCAATGCATAGATACTCGGGTTTTCTCCATTATGAAACAAAATAACATACATAACAGAAACCACGGCATAAGCCATTGTAGAATAGAACGCCATATTCATCATTCCAAATTTTTCTACAAGCTGACTATTTAAAAAAGTAGCAAAACCTATAGAAATAGCCAGGCTAGCAAAAATGTAAGGAAACCATTCTCCTAAATGATATTGCTCTTGAAAAATTTGTTGAGCTGTACTTAAATACACCATAAAAGATCCCGTAATAAACCCAGAAACCAACGTAAACGCAACAGCTTCCTTTTGCTTAAAAAATTCCTTGGCGCCACTTATAAATAAAAATGAAGTAAACTTAATACGCTTGTGTTTAGGTAAGGTTTCGCGCTGTCTAAACAGAAACCAAATCATGATTAGTAATCCAAAAATAAGATTGAAATAAAAAATAGCCTTCCAATTAAATAAATGCATTAAAAACTGTCCGAGCAATGGCGCTATTACGGGTACCAAAATAAAAAACATCACCACGAAAGATAATATCTTAGCCATATAATCGCCACTAAATTCATCGCGAATCATAGAAGCCGTTAAACTCCTTGGTGAAGAAAGTCCAATCCCTTGCAGAATACGACCAAAAAGCATCATTTCATAATCTTGGGTTGTAACACAAATAATACTGGCTATAATAAAAACTACAAAACCAACATAAACAATAGGTTTTCTACCAAAACTATCCGAAAGCGGACCAAAAACAAGCTGCCCACAGCCAATTCCTAAAAATATCATGGTAATTAAAAGCTGATTTTCACTCAAAGTCGTTGTACCAATAGACGCTCCAATTTCTGGTAAAGCAGGTAAAAGCGCATCTATAGTAAGCGCTACAAGCGACATTAAAGATGCCATTAATGCCACGAATTCAAATTTTACTTTTTTTATGTGTTCCATCGGGCAAAGGTAAAATATTATCAACCGACAAATATTCTATTCAACAATTATTAACGTTATATTATTATCTTTAAATTTAATTTCAACAAACAACCAATAATGAACATACAACCTCTTTTTGATTATATAAAACCGCTCATGGATTTAACCGCAGAGGAAGAGGCGCTTTTAGCATCCAAGGTAACTTACCGAAAATACTTAAAAGGCCAATATGTCGTGCAACAAGGTGACATTTGTAAGTATGAATGTTTTGTTATTTCTGGCTGTACCAAAACATTTTACTTAGATACCGAAGGCCAAGAGCATGTTATTATGTTTGCCATAGAAAATTGGTGGACCGCAGACATGGGCAGTTTTATATCGCAAACTCCTGCCGATTACAATGTACAATGTTTAGAAAACACAGAACTTATTTTGTTTTCTTACGAAAATCTAGAACTTTTGTACAAAAAAATCCCGAAGTTAGAACGCTTATTTAGGCAAATTGTAGAACGCGCTTTTGTTGCTTCACAAAAACGTATTGTTAGAAACTTTAGCCTTTCAGCAAAAGATCGCTATTTATATTTTAAAAACCAATACCCACAAATAGAAGAACGCATTCCGCAGTATTTGGTTGCTTCTTTTCTTGGAATTACCAAAGAGTTTTTAAGTAAAATTAAAAGCCAGTTGGCTACAGAAAACTAAGCCTATTTTTATTTATAACACGGCAGGTCTTCACCATTAAAAACATCATGTTAAACTAGATTAACATCATTTAATAAACTACTTCAATTTTTAATAACTAAAAGCTTGGCATCTTTGTAGTATAACAATTAACATGATAAATAAATTATATTAAAATGAAAACATCGATTAAAAATTTAGCATTAATTGCATTCGTTGCGTTATTTACACTTGCTTTTACAGCGATTGAAAAAGAACAAAAAACCATTAAAACAGAAAGTAGCAAAGTGGTTTGGAAGGGCTATAAAGTAACCGGTTCTCACGAAGGAACCATAGATATTAAATCCGGTTCTTTAACATTTGAAGGCGATAAATTATCTGGTGGGACTATCACTATCGACATGACCTCTTTGGCATCAACCGATTTAGAAGGCGAGTACAAAGGAAAGCTTGAAGGCCATTTAAAATCTGATGATTTTTTTGCCGTAACAACACACAGCACCGCCACTTTAGAGTTTACAAACGTAGAAGCAATAAGTAAAAATGCGTATAACATTACAGGCGATTTAACCATAAAAGGAAACACAAACCCTGTAAATTTCACCCTTTCAATTTACGGAAATAAAGCAACAGCAAATTTAAAAGTTGACAGAACTCAATATGGTGTAAAATATGGTTCGGCAAGCTTTTTCGATAACTTAAAAGATAAAGCTATTTACGATGAATTCGATTTAATTGCCGATTTAGAATTTTAATAACCACTCATTTTTAAGTTTTAACGAGAGACGATCAGCAATGAACGTCTCTTTTTTTTTGTTTTTCAGGTTTCTATTTTACACATTGAAAAGCCTATCTTTGAAAACTCTTAAAAGAAACTTCATTTTATGCCATTTAAAAAATTAATCGAGCCCTTAAAAAACACACTTGAACACAAAGGATTTGAAAGCCCTTTACCGCTGCAAAAGAAAATTTTATCCAAAATCAAAGGAGGCTCCAGCTTATATGTTTACGCGCCAAAAAATTCGGGGAAAACATCGAGCATTATGATAAGTGTGGTACAAAAACTAAAAAAGGCTTTTGAAGATGCGCCAAGAGCTTTAATTTTTGTAAAAGACAAACAAACCGCACTAGATTTAGAACTCGAATTTAAGAGCTACACACGAGGTACCGATTTAAGAATTTACTGTGCTTACGACGAAAAATCTATAGACGACCAAAAAGATGAAATTTATTACGGTACCGATATTATTATTGCAACTCCAAAACGTTTAAACCGATTATTTTATTTAAACGGGGTTAATTTAAACAGACTTCAAATGTGCATTGTAGACGATGCCGATTTTTTATTTAGAAACAATGGTTTTGCCGAAGTAACACGAACTCCCGAAAGTATTGGTAAATGCCAATATTTAGTATTTGCAGAAAAACACGACCCTCGTTTTGACCGATGGGAAGACACCTTTATGTATCACGCTCAAGTAATAAAATGATAACTTTTATCCTCTTAAGTTATTTTACCAAATTTGCAAACACCTGTTTAGCGTAAAGCAAAATATCTGTTTTAAAACATTATAATTCATTTTTAAAACGCGAATTTTCTTGATGGTGCTTTATCGCTTGTCTAGACAATAAAACGCCTATAAAAAGGGAAAGAAAAGCGCCAATCCAAATGCCCGGAATAGAATCGATGAATAAGAAGAAATCGTATGCGCCATGAAAAACAATCGCTAAAACTAAACCCGAGAGGTTTAAAACAACTTTGTTATTCGAGAACTTTGCTTTCCCCATAAAATACCCCATTAAAACACCAAAAGTGGCATGCGCAGGAATGGCCGTAATAGCACGTAAAAAAGCCGTTTCAAAACCACTTTCAAACACATAAAATATATTTTCGGTTGCAGCAAAACCCATAGAAACCATTACGGCATAAACAATACCATCAAAAGCTTCGTTAAACGCTTTTCTATTTTGTGCAAAATAACGAACAATAACGTATTTGCTAAACTCTTCGGTTAAACCAACCACGAAAAAAGCTTTTATAAATTGCTGCACCACATCCGAACGATCTTTAAGCGGTAAAAACCAATCGAAAACATAATACATAATTGAGGTGATAATAATACTAATAACAGCACCTAAAACGAAAGCAATAAGCATTAATTGCTTAGGTTCTTTTTCGTATTTATCTTTCAAATAAACATAAATAATAATAAAAAATACAGGAGCAAGTGCAGCAAGCAGTAAAGCCATGAGGGTGGTTTTATATAGGGTTTCAATCTATAGATGAAATACGCGCTTTTATTTTATCGAGCACAAATTCGTAATACCCTTTGTTCGATGCTATAAAGTGATTATTAGTTGCACTTTGTTCTAAAAGCATTGTAAAGTCATTTAAAGTCACCAATTTTATAGCTTCCACTTCCTCCTCTTGTACAGTAAGTTCGGTAATGTCCACTTTTAATTCAGCAATAAAAACATGATGAAATTCATTATCTAAAATGGTATCATTGGCATAAGCCGTTTTATGCTTATTAACCCCAATTTTTATTAAATCGGTTGGTTTTAAGAGCAAGCCCAACTCTTCGTGAGTCTCACGAATAGCAGCCGTTTCAAAAGATTCGCCAGCATCAATATGTCCCGCAGCCGATACATCCCAAAGTAGAGGATAAATGGCTTTTTTATGCGAGCGTTGCTGAAGTAAAACGTCACCTTTAGCAGTAAACAACCATAAATGAATGGTGTTATGAAACCAGCCGTTTTTATGAGCCTCAGATTTTAAAACCACCTCTCCTGTTGGTTGGCCCGTTTCGGTTACCCTATCAATATATTCGTCCATAATCTTAGGATTAAAAAAGCCCCAAATACATGAGGCTTTTATGTTTTATTTTTTCTAATTTAATTAGTCGAAATAACTAAACGTATCGCCATCTTTTATATTCAATAGCGTTTCGTAAATCATTTTAATGACGTTTTCAACATCATCGCGGTGTACCATTTCTACCGTAGTATGCATGTAGCGTAATGGTAAAGAAATTAATGCAGACGCCACACCACCATTGCTATAAGCAAAAGCATCGGTATCTGTTCCTGTTGCTCTCGAAAGCGCAGAACGTTGAAAAGGAATTCCTTTTGCTTCGGCCGTTTCCGTAATTAAATCGCGTAATTTTTGTTGTACTGCTGGTGCGTATGCAATAACAGGACCACTACCTAATTGAAGATCACCTTGAGTTTTCTTTTCAATCATTGGTGTGGTGGTATCGTGCGTTACATCGGTAACAATAGCCGCATTTGGCTTAATAGTTTGGGTAATCATTTCGGCACCACGCAATCCAATTTCTTCTTGTACAGAATTGGTAATATATAATCCAAAAGGTAATTCTTTTTTATTCTCTTTTAGTAAACGCGCTACCTCAGCAATCATAAAACCACCCATACGGTTATCTAATGCGCGACACACAAATTTATCGCCATTTAAAATATGAAATTCATCGGGATACGTAATCACACACCCCACATGAACACCAAGTGCTTCAACTTCTTCTTTGGTTTTACAACCACAATCTATAAAAATATTATCTGGTTTTGGTGCTTCTTCATTTGTTCTACTACGTGTATGGATTGCTGGCCATCCAAAAACACCTTTTACAATACCGTTTTTTGTATGAATATTTACAATTTTACTCGGTGCTATTTGGTGGTCACTCCCACCATTTCTAATCACGTATATTAATCCATCGTCCGAAATAAAATTCACATACCACGAAATTTCATCGGCATGCCCTTCAATAACCACTTTATATTTTGCGTCGGGATTAATAACCCCCACTGCTGTACCGTAAGTATCGGTAATAAATGTATCCACATACGGTTTTAAATAATCCATCCAAATTTTCTGCCCTTCCCATTCGTAGCCCGTTGGCGCTGCATTATTTAAATATTTTTCAAGAAAGTCCATCGACTTTTCATTCAGTATACTCTTATTTGCCATGTTATTAAGTTTTGCACTAAAATAATAATATAAATAGAAAAAAAATGTTTTACAGAGTGTAAATTAGTAATTTTGGGATACAAAATATTTTGTGGTTTTTAGATGAAGTTTTTCAATTACATATTCTTACTATTTCCATGGTTACTCATCGCTCAAATAGATGAAGTCGCTCAGGATTCTATAGACCAAAAATACCTGATTATAAAAGGCGATTCTATCCCACGAACTTCGATAGATTTAGAGCCAGTGATGATTTTACATCGACTTAAATTCAAAAACAGAGAAGAACGCATACGTTATCTTATTTTACGTCGGAAAACTCTAAAAGTCTATCCCTATGCTAAAATGGCGGCCGACCGTTTAGATTCGCTAACCAAACATTTGGCAACGCTAACTAAAAACAGAGACAAGAGACGATACACGAAAAAAATACAAAAATATATTGAAGGTGAATTTTCGGCGGAATTAAAAAAAATGAGTCGTACCGAAGGGCAGATTCTTGTAAAATTAATTCACCGACAAACTGGAAGAACAGCCTTCGATTTAGTAAAAGAATTACGTAACGGCTGGCGTGCCTTTTGGTATAATACCACGGCGAGCATGTTCGATATTTCATTAAAACGAGAATTCGATCCCGAAAATGAAATGGAAGATTATTTAATTGAAGATATCCTGCAACGCAACTTTCAAAGTGGAAGATTAGAACGCCAAGAATCTGTTATTCCATTCGATTTTTACAGTTTAGTTGATAAGTGGAGACATGAGCCCAAAAAACCATAAATTATGCGAATTCAAAGCCCTTTTGAAGAAAAAATGAATGCGTTAACCCATGGTATTGGCGCTGCTTTAGGTATTGCAGCCTTGGTTTTGCTCATTGTTTTTAATAGCCATAAAACGCCTTGGAGTTTATTTAGCGTTATCGTTTACGGCATTTCGATTATTGTACTATTTACGGCTTCTACCCTCTACCATTCGGTAAAAAAAGAGAAGCAAAAACATATATTCCGCATTATAGATCACATTAGTATTTACATCTTAATTGCGGGAACTTACACGCCAGTATGCTTAATTACTCTTGAACAAAGTTTAGGTTGTCCCTTATTTTGGACGGTTTGGGGTATCGCTATTTTTGGCGTGATTTTAAAATTGTTTTTTACGGGCCGTTTCGAAATATTTTCCACCTTACTTTATTTAGTAATGGGCTGGCTTATTGTTTTCGATTTTTCTTATTTATCTGAAAACATCGGGAGCAACGGCATTCTATTTTTATTTGCCGGCGGCTTATCTTATACCATCGGCATTCTATTTTATGCCATTCAAAAAATACCGTTTAATCATGTTATTTGGCACCTTTTTGTTTTAGCTGGTGCCATTTTTCATTTTTTTATGACTTTTTATTTTGTGATATGATTGAAATAAAAGCAGCAACGACCAATTCAGAATTTAAAATTATTGAAGATTTAGCCCATCAAATTTGGCATCAGCATTATCCTGATATTATTGGGATAGCCCAAGTTGAATATATGCTGAACAAGTACAATTCCGCGAAAGCGATAACAGCCGATGTAAAAACAGGCACACAATTTTATTATTTAACCTTTGATGAAATTCCCGTGGGTTACACCGCAATTAAAGCAGAAAACGATATTTTATTCTTGAGTAAATTATATGTTTCCCAAGCATTTAGAGGCAAAGGCATTGGCAAATGCGCTTTAAATTTTATAGATGAAGAAGCAAAAAAACAGCAACTTTCTGCAATTAGATTAAAAGTAAATAAATACAATACCGCATCTATTTCGGCCTATGAAAAATTAGGATTTAAAACCATAAAAGCCTCCGTTACCGATATTGGAAACGGCTTTATCATGGACGATTTCGATATGGAAAAAAGCCTTTAGTTTTAAGTTGCAACAATATGCAGTTGAGCCCTACCCTTCAATCACTTCTTTATATGCTTCAAAAAAAGCTTCAAATAAATTCATATTTACATTAAAGAATTCCATAACATCACGCCAAGTATTTTTGTTGTGGATGGATACTTTTTGCTCCAAAGGCACATAAATTCTGGAAATTTCTTTTTCGTTATCTAAAAAATACGCTTCGTTGTAAATAGCATCGGGTAAATATTCGTCTAATAAAATAGATTTTAAAGCCACGAGTTTTTCCCAATGATTAATTCGGTGTTCCAAATCGTCTTCGAGGTCTAAAGCGATTAATGCCGATTTATTATCAAAATGAAATTTAAAACTTAAACCTTTCAATTTGGTATTGTATAATAACCACTTTCGTGGGAAAGATTTTCCGAAACTAGTCCAGAATTCTTCTCGCATTTTTCTTGATTCTTCTTTACTAAACATTTAAAATATATGTTTTTCTATTTCCGCGAAGGCGGAAATCTCATTAATTTACAGTCCTAATTACAATTTTCTACTCACCGTCAACCCATCGCGAATAGGCAAAACCACAGTTTCTATTCTTGGGTCTTCTTTTAAAAGGGTGTTGTAATCTAAAACCGCTTTAGTCGATTTATCTTTAGGATCCAGCGGCTCGATCACTTTACCATGCCACAACACATTATCGGAAATAATGATACCACCAGGATTTAGCTTATCAATAATTAAATGAAAATAATTAACGTAG
This sequence comes from Algibacter pacificus, assembly GCF_008033385.1. GTDB lineage: Bacteria > Bacteroidota > Bacteroidia > Flavobacteriales > Flavobacteriaceae > Algibacter > Algibacter pacificus. The sequence continues at coordinate 24,906 of NZ_VOGY01000013.1, forward strand.
TTGGGCTTATCGGCATCAATAAAAATTAAATCGAAGGTTTTATCGAGCTTTGGGATAATATCAATGGCATTCCCAAGATGCTGAAAAATTTGGTTTCCATATTCCGATTTATCGAAATATTTACGTTGAAAATCATACAATTCTTCATTCACATCAATGGTGTGTAACTCACCATCTTTCTGTAAACCTTCAGCTAAACATAAAGACGCATAACCTGTAAAAGTGCCGAGTTCCAAAATATTTTTCGGGTTTTTAAGTTTAGAAATCATGCTTAAAACACGCCCTTGGTATGGACCACTTAGCATAATGGGCTGTAAAATTTTCTGATAGGTTTCGCGCGTAAGCTGCTGTAATAATGAAGGTTCGTCTTCAGAATGGTTTACAACGTAGGCGTCTAATTCTTCGGGTAAAAAGTGCATTGAGAATTTGTTCTTTCGTAATGAATAAAAGGCAAAAGTATTACTTTTTTATAATCTTTGGTCTTCTGAGAATTAAAAACGAGTTTGGGCTATCCTAAAATCCTTTTTACTAATTTTTCTTTAGCAACATCATCATCGCCACAAAGCCATTGTATCACGTTGTTTTCCCAAATATCATCGTATTCCGTTTTGGTTATAATCTCACGGTCTACGGCTAAATCCAATATTTTCCCGGGGTATGACGATTGCTGATCACTTTCCATTTCCCCCAAAGGATACGGATCATCAAGCCCCATAATCACCTGTTTTGAGCCGTGATTTTTAATCAGCAATTCTAAACCTCCAGTATCGTGCACCAACGTATCGAAGAAAATATTTTTATGTCCTACGGCTTTTCTTGGGTGGTGTTTACCTTCGAATAAATCGGGTCTACCATCGAAACCTTGAATACGTCTACCCAAGTTTATTTGTGCTAATTGTCCGCCATGCGCAAAACAAGTCCGCATGTTTGGGTATTTTTCTTGATACCCATTTAAGGTTAAAAAATGGTAGGCATCGCCACATTGTGCCAACATCCAAATAAGATGAAAACGCCAAGATGTGTTTTCTAATTTTATAAACTTTTCACCATCGTATGGATGAATTTCAACCGCTAAATTGTATTTGTTCGCCAGCTCGAAAATAGGCTCATTTTCTTCATCAAAAATACAACGCCATGTGCCAATAGTGTCCATATAGTGGGTTGGCAAACACAATAATTGCATGCCATGGGTTTCCACACAACGTTCAATTTCCCAACAGGCACTGCGCACAAAACCGGGATGCACCACAAAACCACAAGTAAATTTACTTGGGTGCTCGCGCTGAATTCGGGCATTAAAATCGTTTTGAAACCGTAAGGCTTTTTTCATTTCTTCAACGCGAAGTCCGTTTCCATAAAGTTGCGATAAATTTAAAACAACGGCATGGTCGAGCTTATTGCGTTCCATCCATTCTAGCTTTTCGTCTAGAAAAAAACTAGAATCGGTAACGGGGCGTTTCCAATCTTTTTGAAGCATAAATTTCCGATCCTTATCCACCCAAAAAATGCCTTTTTCCTGCATAAAATCTGGTATTTCTTCTGGATAAGGAAGTAAGTGCGAATGCCCGTTAATTCTGAGTTTACGTTTCATGGGTTATATTTCAGCGAAAGCGGAACACGTTTTTTGGTTATACTTATAAATCGAATGCTTTGAACACTCAATCAATTTTAACTTTCGTAGGTGGCTGCATCACTTCGCCGCAATTTGGACAAGTGCGCTTAGCTTGGTCACTGTAATAATTATCGAAAATCTTAGGCATATCGGTTTCAATATTTCCAAGCGTAAAATCTTCTTCGTAAAGTTTAGTCACGCAATTTTCGCAAAACCAAAGAAGCGCATCCCTCATCCCTTCTGGGCGTTTGTACTCAATAACTAAACCAACCGTATTAGCGCCACGCTGCGGAGAATGTGGCACTTTTGGAGGTAATAAATAAATATCGCCTTCTTTAATATGCACATCTTTTGGCGTACCATTATCTATTATTTTCAGAATAATATCACCTTCCACTTGGTAGAAAAATTCTGGAGTTTCATTGTAATGATAGTCTTTACGGTTATTGGGTCCACCAACAACCATCACAATAAAATCGCCATCTTTCCAAACCACTTTATTTCCAACGGGAGGTTTTAAAAGGTGTCTATTTTCTTCAATCCAAGCTTTAAAATTTAAAGGAGAAACTAATTTGCTCATTTTTTTATGTTTTGAATAAGGGCATTTTGCTCTATAAATTTACGATTTATAAACCGATTTAAAACCCCGTATTTAATTTTAAAATATTTTCGGTTTCTTGCTGTACTTTTTCTAAAATAAAAGTTAAATCGTCGGATACTGTTATCGTTTTATTCGTTAACAGACGAAGTATAGCGCGGTCTTGTGCACGCCCCACTAACATAGCTTCTCGATAGCCAATGTATTCATTAAAAGTAACTAAACTATACTTTGAAGAATACTCGGTAGGAAATTCTTTTTCCAAAGCCATTTCAATTTTTCGTTTTTCTTGAAAAATAGGATGTGCTACGTGATCGCGCATTTCAATAAAATTATCGAGGGCTAAATCGGCAATAGCATCGGTATCTTTTTTACGTTGCTTTTCGTAGTTTTTAAATACGGTTTCCCAATTCCCTTCATAATCATTTAAAGCAATATCAAATTCAACAACATCCTCAAAAGCCGCATTCATCCCTTGTCCGTAAAATGGTACGATAGCATGAGCCGCATCGCCCATTAAAAGCGTGTTTCCTTTGTAATGCCAAGGCGAACATTTTACAGTACCTAAAGCCGCGGTTGGGTTTTCAAAGAAGTCTTTGGTTAAATTCGGCATCAATTCTAAAGCATCAGGAAATTCTTTTTTGAAAAAGGTTTCTACCATTTCGGGAGTCGTTAAATTATCGAAATTGTATTCCCCTTCGTTATAACTTAAAAATAATGTTACGGTGAAACTTCCATCTAAATTAGGTAAAGCAATCAACATAAAATCGCCTCGTGGCCAAATATGCAATGCGTTTTTATGTGTTTTGTAACCGCCTTTATCGGTTGGTAAAATACTTAACTCTTTGTAACCGTGAGATAAATAATCTTGCGAAAAGCTAAACAGAAATTTTTTACCTAAAAAATAACTTTTGCGCAATGCAGAACCTGCACCATCGGTGGCTATAATAACATCGGCAGTTTCAGTAAATTCCAAATCGGTTTCGTAATCTTTAAATAATGCTGATGTATTTTCAAAATCTACCGATTTACATTTTTTATTGAAATTAATGTTCACATTTTCATGCTGTTCTGCTTCATTTAAAAGTAATGCATTTAAATCGCCACGAGAAATGGAATTAATATATTCATGATCCCTTCCGCTGTAATTAGATTGAAAGGTGTTGCCTTGTTCATCATGAATCATACGGCCATGCATAGGAATGGACAACGCTTTCACTTTATCTTCCAAGCCTACCAATTTCATAGCTTTATTACCACGATCGGAAAAAGCAAGGTTTATAGATCGGCCGGCACTAATATCTACTTTTCGTAAATCCGGACGCATTTCGTAAACAGAAACACGATAACCGCGTTGCCCTAAACGTAACGCTAACAAACTTCCGCAAAGTCCTGCGCCAATAACGATAATATGCTGTTGCTTACTCATTTAAAATGGCTTTTAATTTTTCAACTAATCGATAAACATCTTCAAAAGAATTGTATAATGGAACCGGCGCACAACGAATAACATCGGGTTCGCGCCAATCGCTAATAACACCAGCTTCGGTGAGTTTATTATGTAATGCTTTATTGGCATTTTTAACTTGAATGGAAAGTTGACAACCGCGTTCTTCTGGATTTGACGGCGTAATAATTCTAATGGTATCTTCGCCCAAATCTTTAAGTAAAAACTCGAAATAACTGGTGAGTTTTTTAGATTTTTCAACCAATTTACCCATCCCAACATCTTCGAACATATCCAATGATGCTTTAATGGCTGCCATTGACAACACGGGAGCGTTACTTAATTGCCAACCTTCGGCACCTGGAAGCTGATCGAATTCACCACGCATATTAAAACGTGTTTTTTTATTATGGCTCCACCAGCCCGTAAACCGATTGAGTTCTTTATTATTAGCGTGACGCTCGTGCACAAAACAGCCACCCAAACTTCCGGGACCGGCGTTTAAATATTTATAAGTACACCAAACGGCAAAATCGGCCCCAGAATCGTGCAAATTTAATGCTACATTTCCTGCGCCGTGTGCACAGTCGAATCCCACATGGCAGCCGTATTTATGGCCGAGTGTGGCTATGCGTTTTAAATCGAAAAACTGACCCGTGTAATAATTAATACCACCAATCATGATGAGCGCAATCTCTTCACCTTGGGTTTTTAAAATAGTTTCTAAATCCTCATAATTTAGAAGCTCCTCTCCTTTTCTCGGTTTCCAAAGGATTACGCCTTCTTTATCATTATACCCATGGTGGCGTAATTGCGATTCTACAGCATATTTATCTGAAGGAAACGCATCACTTTCAATTAAAATTTTATAGCGTTTTTTGGTGGGTTTATAGAAAGACACCATCATAAAATGCAGGTTGGCTGTTAGTGTGTTCATAACAACAACCTCAATAGGTTTTGCTCCAACCACATTAGCCATACTTTTTGTTAAAAACTCATGATAGTTTACCCATGGATTTTTAGCTTCAAAATGACCTTCGACACCTAAATTCGCCCAATCTTCAAGCTCTTGGTTAATATATTTTTTTGTAGTTTTTGGTTGCAATCCAAGAGAATTACCGGTCATATAAATAAGCGTCTCTCCTTTTTTATTTTTAGGCAAAAAAAACTTATCGCGATACGATTTTAGCGCGTCGTTTTGGCCTTGCTGTTTAGCAAATTCTAAACCCCGTTTAAATTTAGACAAAGTGTATAGTTTTTCTGTTTCTAGCAAAAATAAAACAATTAAATCAAATAAAAACTTAGCATTATTTTAAGTTTTCTTGTGAGAATTGTTTAGCTTTAATGTTTTTTAACTGATAATAATCTACGGTTTATGCTGAGCAAAATTTGGGAGTCTTATTTGCAATGGTATATTCAGTATAGTCGATTTTCAGAACGAGAAGAAAAAGAGAACCTAGCCTATTACCGAGATAAACTCTTCATCTCGATTATGCTTTTAACTTTAATTTTTGGAGTAATTTCATATATACCAAGTGCATATCTTGCCTACACAAAAAACGAACACCTGATTCTTATTGCCGACACCATAGCTTTAACCGTCATTATTGCGACGATGTTAAATAAGTCCATGAGTTTAAACACAAAAAAAACAATATTTTTAATATCATTTTTTCTTTTAGCTTTTGTACTTACGTTGGCTCTTGGTTTTAAAGGTAATGGTGCCATTTTGCTTTATACCCTATCAGTTATTACTACACTCATTGGTGGACGTAAACCTGGGTTACTTGCTATACTCATTATAGCCATATTTTACTCCCTATTAATTTTAAACAAATACTTTAGTATTATTATAATTCCAGTATACAACAATTTCGATATTAAAGTTTTAACTGTGGTTGTTATGAACAACTTAATATTCAATTTATTAATAGTCTTTTCTGTTTCATTTTTAATAAACCAACTACATGCAGCCTTAATGAAAGAAAATAAATTACAACTGGAACTATCTGAAAAACATAATAATGTTTTAGAAGCTAAAATTAAAGTGGAAAAATCAGATAAATTAAAATCGACTTTTTTGGCGAATATGAGTCATGAAATTAGAACCCCGATGTACGGTATTTTAGGATGTGCTCAATTTTTAAAAGATTACCAGGTAGATGATGAAGATTACCATGAATATCTAAATATTATTGAAACTAGTGGTGAACAATTACTAGAGGTTATGTCCGACATTATTAATATTTCAATTATAGAATCGAATTTAATGTTAACGAACATTAGCATGTTTGATATTTCAGATAATATAAATACGGTTTACCATGCTTATTTATCTGAAGCTAAAAATAAAAACTTAGAATTTATTCTAAAAAATAACATTGCCGTTCATGAAGGCTATATAAAGTCTGACACACACAAAATAACCTCGGTATTAAAACATTTAATTAAAAATGCCATAAAATTCACCAATAAAGGAAGTATTGAACTTGTATGCGAACGTCAAGATGAAAAACATATCGCCTTTTGTTTAAGCGACACCGGTATTGGAATTGACAAAATTAATCATGAATATATTTTTGATACGTTCTATCAAGTAGATTCGGAAAACAAAAATGCGTTACACGGCTCAGGCATTGGACTAACCATAGCTAAAGCTTATATCGAAATGTTAGGAGGAGAAATTTCTATAGAAAGTGAAGTAGGCATAGGCACTTCATTTTTATTTACAATTAAAGTTAATTTAACCTAAAATATTAACGCTTCATTGGTTACTAACAATCAATATAAAGGCTTCAAAACACCAATAAATTTTCCTCTTTTTATTTTCCAATTCATTTCAATTAATGATTTTTTTTATCGATTAAAAACGTAAAACACCCGATATAAAAAACTTTTTTTCACACTTTAAGTTTATAACAAAAAAATAAGCGCTTTCATATTTTTCAGTAATACCATTTTTCAGTATAAATTTATTACTTATTTCCTAAACAACACACAATAATCAAAAGCATACAACCATTACAAAAAGGCATATTAACTTTACATTACATAAGCTTCCACGACAATAAAAACTTTCGTAATTTTGCTAGCTTATAAGTTTCACTTAGTAACTAAAAAATTAAGACATGAGTAAAATTATGACCGTCGACATTTTGTCGAGTATTAAAGGTGCACAACCCTCCCAGGCTGTCAACAAATTATTTGATGTGATAAAGAATGCACAGCCAACAAATAATAACACCTCTAATAATAATCATAATAATTCTGTCTCAATAAACGATTTAAGAGACGATGTTGTTATTGAAAGTTCTGCGATTGAAAAACAAATCATCATCGAAAACTTTCCAAAGGAAAAAAACGGATATTTAGTAGTTTCTAAAGTGATAGAAGAATAAATATGGATTCTCAAATACATAAAATCCACCAACAATTAGTGGATAAAACAATAACTTGTACTGCTTTAGTACAAGAGAAATTAGCCCAACTAGAACAAAACACGCACAACACGGTTAACGCCATGTTAAATACTATGGCGCTAGATTTAGCGGCAAAAGTAGATGCTAAAATTGCCAACGGCGAAACCATTGGTTTACTCGAAGGTATCCCTTTTGGAATTAAGGATGTTTACATGCTGCAAGGTACCTTGGCAACGGCAAGTTCCAATTTGTTAAAAAATTATAAATCTGCATATACGGCAACAGCAATTCAAAATTTATTGAATGCAGGAGCTATACCATTAGTAAAAGAAAACTGCGATAGTTTTGGACACGGTTCATCGAGTGAAAACACCATATTTGGCGCTGTAAAAAATGCTATAAACCCTAATTTAGTTGGTGGTGGTTCCAGTGGTGGATCGGCAGTAAATGTCGCTAAAGACTATACCGTTTTTTCTATCGGTGGCGATACTGGAGGTTCTATTCGTCAGCCAGCTGGTTACAATAACATCTATGGATTAAAACCAAGTTACGGACGCATTTCGCGCTACGGCTTAATGGCCTACGCCTCGTCTACCGACTGTGTTGGACCTATTGCAAAATCTATCGAGGATATTCGCATTGTGCTAAATGTTATGAGCGGTAAAGATATTAAAGATCAAACCTCTTACGCTTCCGCGGAAATAACACAGGCACAAATTTCAAATTCCGAAGACATTAAAACCGTTGGCTATTTTAAAAACTTTATTGAAAGTCCAGCGATTGACGCAAACATAAAAACGGATTTTTTACAAGCTATTGAAAAAATAAAAGCCAAAGGTATCGAAGTAAAAGCTTTAGATTTCTTTGAATCTGAAACTTTAGTATCTACATATTATACCTTGGCTATGGCCGAAACTGCTTCCAACTTATCACGTTTAGACGGTACCAATTACGGGAACAGAATTGAAGGAGATGCTTTAAAAGAAACCTATTCGGTAACACGTTCCGAGAATTTTTCCGAAGAAACAAAACGTCGTATTGTAGGTGGAAATCAAGTATTATCTCAAGGATTTTCAGATGAAATTTATTTAAAAGGTTTAGCCCTTCGCGACACCATTTCTGCTAATTTCGAAGACGATTTTAAAAATGTAGATATTATTCTTTCGCCTGTAACTCCAAATACACCACCAAAAATTGGCGACAGTTTAAAAGACCCGCATGCCATGTATTTATCCGATGCTTATACCGTTGGTTTCAGTTTAGGACAATTACCAACTTTAACCGTTCCGCAAGGGACAGCAACTGGTTTACAAATTACGGCAGCAAAACAAAATGACGAACTCGTTCTGAAGTTTGCTAACTTCTTAAAAGATACGATATAATGGAACTAGAGCAATTAAACGACCTGCTTAAAAAGCACGAATTAGAGTTAGTAATCGGACTAGAAACACACGTGCGATTAAATACAAAAACAAAATTATTTTGTTCTTGTCCAAACGAAGAAATCGATACACCAAACCAAAATATTTGTTCCGTTTGTACAGGCCAAATGGGAGTTTTACCTGCTATAAATAAAGAAGCCATTACCAAGGCTATTTATTTTGGAAAAGCGGTAAAATCTACTTTTGAAAACGAAGTAATTTCTTGGGATAGAAAACATTATGAATACCCAGACAACCCGAAAAACATACAAATTACACAATTTCATAACCCGGTAATTCCAGATGGGCAAGTGTCTTGTTTTAGAAATGACGGTACGCAATTTACCGTGAATTTAACACAAGTTCATATTGAGGAAGATGCCGCAAAATTAGTACACGAAAAGAAAGTATCCTTAGTCGATTTTAATAAAGCTGGCGTACCGCTTATTGAGATTGTTACCGAACCTTGTATTCGCCATATTGAAGATGCTTCAACCTATGCACAGTACATTCAACGTATTGTTCAGAATTTAAAAATAAGTGAAGCTAACCTTGAAAAAGGGGAATTTAAATCGGATGTTTCGGTATCGCTTCGTAAAAAACAGAGCTACGAACTAAACCCAAGAACAGAGATTAAAAACTTGAACTCGTTTAAGTTTATGGTGGACGCTTTAAAGGAAGAAGTTGAAAAACAACTTACTTATTACATAGAAAATAAAGCGTTTAGACCCGACCAAACTACCGTGCTTTGGGATGCCGATTTAAAGCAAACTAAAACCATGCGTAAAAAGGAATTTGAGGCGGATTACCGTTTTATCTCGGAGCCCGATTTACCTTTTGTAAGCATAAAAAATGTTGTAGAATCTATTGATGTCGATTTAAGCACCTTACCTTTTGCTGTAGAATCTATTTTGATAAAAGGGGGTGTTTTACCACAAGATGCAAAATTCTTTACAGCCGATTCTTTACGTTCGGAAACCTTTGTTGCGATTAATAATGAATTGAAAGACCCATTATTCGTTGCAAAAACGTTAACCAATAATATTAAAGCCGAAGACTATACAACTATTGAAAATATTTCAGACTTTATCGAAATTTTCAGTTTATTTAAAAATGAAAAAATAACACCTGTTTTAGCCCAAAATGCTATTAAGTCGTTGTTAGAAAATTCAAAATTCGACTACAAAACATATTTTGAAGCCAATACTATTTCCGAAGAAAAAATCCATGATGCTATTGCAAAAGTGATTTCAGAAAATGAAGCCGTTGCCAATGACATCAAATCTGGAAATCAAGGTAAAGCGGGTATTTTAGTTGGAAAAGTAATTGCTATTATTGGCAAAGGAGCTTCAGGAAAAGTGATTCGCGAAGGTATTTTAAGTCACGTTCAAGATTCTGGAGAAACCTCACTAGAACAAACTGTAACCAATAACGAGGAACCAACCACTAAAAATCAACAACCAACAAGCAAACAGGAAGAAGTTTTACCAGAAATTCCTTTAATTATAAAAGACGAATACCGTACACATGTCATTTCGGAAATTTCAGAAGATAACATTTCGGAAAAAGTAACATTTGCCGGATGGGTTTCTAGTGTTCGTGATCACGGGGAATTGATATTTATTGATTTACGCGATTCGAGTACTCAAATTTTTCAGGTGCGTTTAAGTCGCGAATCGTTTGCTAATTTAGACGAGCTTGTTAAACTAAAACCAGAATCGGTAATTACCGTAACCGGAACTATTGTTCAACGTAAAGAAGATGATTATAATGCGGCTTTAAAAACAGGAACTATAGAACTGGAGGCAACAGATTTAGATATTTTAAATCTATCTAAAACGCTTCCTTTTGAAATAAAACGCGCTATAAAAACGAATGAAAATGTTCGTTTTCAATATAAATATTTAGACCACAGAAATGATGATGTGCGCCGTGTTATTGTGAATCGCCATAAAGTGATTAAGATGATGCGCGACATTTTGGACGATGCCGATTTCTTAGAAATTGAAACGCCTATTTTAAGTGCCGGAACGGATGAAGGTGCCCGTGAATTTATTGTACCAACCCGTAAACAATCTGGAGCTTTTTACACGCTACCGCAAGCCCCGCAGCAATTTAAACAAATGTTGATGGTGAGTGGTTACGAGAAATATTTCCAAATAGCGCGTTGTTTTAGAGATGAAGATTCTCGTGGCGATCGCCAGCCAGAATTTACACAACTCGATATAGAAATGGCTTATGCGAGTATGCAACAAATTATCGATTTAAACACCAAAATGTTTAATGCGATTGTAAAGAAAATTTACGGTAAAAAATGGATTTTACATCCATTTGAAGTGATTACCTATAAAGAAGCTATGGATTTTTACGGTTGCGACCGTCCAGATTTACGTTTCGGATTAAAATTACAAGACATTACAGAAATTGTAAAAGACACCAGTTTCCAAGTATTTAGTAAACCTATTGAAGAAGGCGGTATTGTAAAATGTATCAAAGTTTCAGCTGCAGAACAAGGTAAAAAACGTCTATCTAAAGGGCAAATTGAAAAACTTACTGGCATTGCACAACAGCATGGTTTGGGTGGTTTAGCTTATATTATTGTTAATGAAAATGATTTACAATCGCCAATTATTAAATTTTTAGGTGAGGATATTGCGTCTGGAATTATAACAACCACCAATGCTCAAGTTGGTGATATTGTGTTTTTCTCGGCTGCCGATTATGAAACAGCAAATAAAGCTTTAGATGCGGTGCGCCAAGAATTAGGACGCATGTTACGCCTTATTAATCCAAAAGAATTACGCCCTGCGTGGGTTGTAGATTTCCCAATGTTTGAAAAAACAGATGAGGGCCGATGGACCTTTACCCACAACCCTTTCTCAATGCCTGCGATTTACGATATTGACAAGCACATGAATGGCAACGAAGATGAAATTGGAAGTATTATTGCGCAACAATACGATTTAATTCTGAATGGTTACGAAATTGGTGGAGGCTCTGTACGTGCCCACAAACCAGAAATTTTGGAAGCCACTTATAAAAACATGGGATACAACAAGGAAGAGATGCTAAAAAGTGTTGGCACCATGTATAAAGCCTTCCATTACGGTGCGCCACCACACGGCGGTATTGCTTGGGGTGTAGACCGATTAATGATGATTTTAGAGAAAAAAGCTTCGATTAGAGAGGTAATGGCTTTCCCTAAAACAGGAACTAGTGAAGATTTACTTTTTGGTGCACCTTCATTATTATCTGATAAAAAAGTAGAAGAAATGAATGTTAAAGTGATGCGTAAGTAAACTTTAATTTTCTATTCAAATAAAATGAAAAGCTTCAGTTAAATCTGGAGCTTTTTTTTTGTTCGAATCAAGAATCAAGAAAATAGAGGGTAGACAAATGATATTAGATTGAAGAATAAAACACATAAACTATTGCTATTACCTAGCAACTAACAAACATTAACCACCTCCAACATCTATTTCTCTTTCGAAACATAATACAGACGTTTTAAACTTCTTTTAAGCATATAAAACCTATAAACCCCAATAATAAAGAATAAAGCACTACAAACCAAGCCAATTACGGTAAGATGCTTAAAATCTCGAAAGCTATTTAATTCATATAGAGCAAGACTTCCTATAAGTAAATAAAGTGATGATCGCACATAGGATAACAGCGTACGCTCATTAGCCAAACGTGTACGCTCGATGGATAGATAATCTCTTAAAATAATATCCTGATCAGGTTTAAAATCAGGACCAAAAGGCAAACGTTTCATTTTTATTTATTTGCATATAAAAATACATTTTTTGATACAAAATGGAGTCTATATATTGGTTTCCTTGTAAAAAAATAAATTTTTGTAAACTTTAACAACTACAACCGACTTTTAATTGATAGATTAATATTTTTAATCTTAACTTTAAACCTTTAAAAATAAAAGAAAACTCAATTATGAACAAAAGAACTCTATTTACAACAATCACATTTGCATTTGTCATGCTTTTATCAACGAGTATTAATGCTCAAAATTTCAGCAAATTAGATAAAAGTCCGATGGATGCTGCTGCGTTTCCTTCATCTTACAAAGAAGCCAATAAATTAATTAAGATTATTTACAGTCGCCCACAATTAAAAGGAAGAGAATTAAGTACGCTAGCTCCAAACGGAAAAGTATGGCGTGTTGGTGCTAATGAAGCTGCCGAACTTACCTTATTTACCGACATGAAATTTGGAGACACTACTGTTAAAGCGGGTACCTATACATTTTTCGTAATTCCTAATGAAAACGAATGGACCGCTATTATAAGCACAGATACCAACGTTTGGGGCGCTTATTCTTATAATGAAGCCAACGATGTTGCAAGAGTATCTGTTCCTGTAACAACAGGAGATAACCTAGAAGCCTTCTCTATAGCTTTTGATGAAGCTGATGGAGCTATACAAATGTATTTAGGCTGGGGAACTACCAGAATTGCCGTACCTTTCGTAAAATAATAAAACTCTTTTTTAAAACAAAAATCCCGTTAACCTAAGTTTTCGGGATTTTTTTATAATGACACTTTTAACTAAAAAGCATATCTAAAACACAATAATTGCGAATGGCCCCCTTTTGGACTTGATCCCATCTAACTATAAAACCAAAAAACCCGATTCAAACGAATCGGGTTTTTAGTGGTGGTGCCTCCAGCACCAAATTAAACCTTTCTTAAACATTGTAAATCTTATTAAAACCTTTTGAAACACCTATTAAATAAGGGTTTTTATGTATTTTGTGTTCTGTATTTATTAAGGAAGTCTTAAACAAAAAAACCTTAAAAAGCACACAAATTAGCACACAATTTTGTATCTTTAAGTCAAACAAATCAACGTTATGACTGCTATTTCACGTTCTAAAGGTACAGCTCGTTTCGCATTTAGGGAATCGAATTCAAAATTACAAAATTCAAAACAAAAGCAGAGTTTAATTATTTTAAACTTTGCTTATGGTACTACTCGTTTTAGATACTCAACCGGTTATAAAAGTTGTTATGACGATTGGGATTTTAAAAAACAAAGGGTTAAAAACAAAGCATCTATCTCAAACAAAGACGAAGTAAACGACTATTTAAGTGGTTTAGAAAAGTTTATTAATAAAAAGTATTCAGAGCTAACTAAAGAGCAAGGAGAAGTCTCTAAAGATGTCTTAAAGTATCATTTAGACGTGTTTACTAAAAAGATAACCCCTAACATTGAATTTAATAAAAACCTAACATTCTTCGAGGTTATTCAGCAATTTATTGATTTAAAAGATGGTCAAATTTCAAATATTACGCTGCGCTCATATAAGCAGACACAAAAACGACTACAAGAGTATGAGAAGCATTATAATACAAGGTTGATATTTCAAGCTATTGATATGAGCTTTTATAACAAGTTTGTTAAGTTTATGGAAGCTAATAACTACTCGTTAAATACTATCGGAAAGCATATAAAAACCTTAAAGACGTTTTTAAATTATGCAGTTTCTGAAGGTTATTCTGCCAATCAAAAATTTAAGAGTAATGATTTTAAAGTTAAGAAAGAAATTACAACCGAAATCTACTTAACTGATGATGAAATACAACAAATGTTTGAAAAGGATTTATCGAAATATCCAGAGTTAGAACATGCGAGAGATGTCTTTTTGATGGGATGCTATACAGGTCAGCGTATAAGTGACTATAACGGATTGAAAGAAGAAGATATTATTACAATTGATGGCGTGCAATTCTTTGAAATCAAACAAAAGAAAAACCGTAAATACGGTAGAGTTGTGCATTGTCCTATTACCAAAGAAATGAAATCTATAATGAATGCGAGGTATAACGGAAAACCACCTAAAAAAATACACGAGCAAGATTTAAACGAAAACATCAAACAAGTTGGTCAAATGTTAGAATGGGATGAGTTAATCAAGTGTGAGTACACCAAAGGCGGTAAGCTTAATATAGAAATGATTCCAAAATACGACTTAATCAAATCGCATACTGCAAGAAGAAGTTTCTGCACCAACAAATATAAAGCAGGAATGAGTGTGTTTGATATAATGCTATTTTCAGGCCATACAACTGAAAAAGAATTTTATAAGTATATTAGAATCAAAAATCAAGAAAGAGCATCACATATTGTCAAAGGAGGTTTTTTTAACGTTTAATCATATTTAAAAATTAGTATAAATGGAAGATACTTATTCTTTTGATAAATTTTGTGAGTTGCTAAGCGATGAAGATATTTTAAGAACCTCTACAGCTTTTGGTGTTGCTAAAAAATTTCAAACTTTAATATTAGATATAAAGTCTCAGGTCTTAAAAGAATTAATGAACAGAACTGAAAATCAAGATGTTTATTTAGATTTTCTAGTGAATGAAATTGAGAAGCAGGACTATGTAAAAGATGCTGGTATTAATTACATAAATAGTTGGCTTAAAGAATATAGTATTTCCATAGATGCGATTTTAGAAGATGAAGACCATAAAGAACCAATTTTTGCAGTATTGGATAGGCATTATAACGATATGGAACCTTTTTCAGCAGAAAAAGATAAAGCTTTACTCTTACAAACAGACTTCTTAAATTATTTCTGTTGTAAATATGCAAATCAGCTCATAGAATTTTTAAAGTCTAAAATGCCAAAAGCCAAGCCTCAAGAACCTGCACAAATACCAATTGTAAATAACAAACCCTTCAAAGATGAATATTTAACAGTCTTTTGCAAAGAAATAAGTGATGAAAGAGCTGTTAGGGAAACATCATTTATGCAATTATATGATTGTGGGCTTACACATTACACACCTTATTTAGAATCTGAAATTACAGAAAACCTATTAATTCTAGATAACGATAAAAAGGAGGATTACTTAAGTTATGTATTAGATAAAGTGACTAAAACGCCTTTCGCTAGCATTTCAAACGATTTTATAGATAAATATATTCAAGAGTATGATGTTGATATAAATGATTTTCCAAACTTTAAAAATAAAGAACTAAATGATGCATTAGAAACCTATTATCAAGGAATGCATTATACAACGCATCAAGAACAACATAAACTGCTATGTATACAAATCGATTTCTATTGTTACGCCAGTATGTTAGAGGTTAAAAAAATAATAGCGTTTATTGAAACCAAGTCAGAAAAAACAAACACAAATATTAATCTAATGAAAGAGGAAATATCAGAACCAATATCAAAATTAAAATGGCTTGGAAAAACATCGCAATTAGGATTTATTATTTCTTCTTTAACTGATTTAGGTTACATAGAAGCACCATTAAGACAAAACGGAGATATTAACTATACTCAATTTGCAAAACTGGTTAAACAAACTTTTGATATTGATACTACAGAAAGTACATTATCTAAATATCTTAATACGGACTCAGAAAAAGGTCAAGAACCAATGAGGAAGTTTGAGCAAAACGGTTTTAATATACCTCACAAAAATATAGTAAGCTAGTACCGTTCGAGTACCTTCTGGTACGCTTATCAAAGTACATCTTATTTAATTTTATCCCATCAAACAATAAAACCCATAACGATGGAACAAAGTAAAGTAACACATGTATTTGGTATCTCGCCAAACGAATTAAAAGAGAACATCCTAAACGATGTCAGAACAGAATTAAAAGCTTTAGTAGAGCATTTTCAACCTGTAAAACCAGCTGAATATATCACCAGAAAAGAAGCTGCCAAAATTTTAAAAGTTTCATTAGTAACCTTATCAGATTGGAATAAAAAAGGTATTCTAAAACCTTACAGATTAGGAAACCTTATCAGGTATAAACGTACCGAATTAGACCAGGCATTAATTAGTATTAACTCTAAAAACAACTAATTATGGCAGAATTCAAACACCCAATAAACGATAGTCTTAAAAAGATAAACGACAGGTTAGAATATTTAATAAAGCAACAAGCATTAGCTAATAAGCAATTGCCAGAATATACAATCTTAGACAATGCTGATATATTGCAACTCTTTAAAATAACAGCTAAAACAGCTAGTACGTGGCGTAATGAAGGTATTTTACCTTATTTACAAGTCAAAACTAAGATTTTCTATAAACTCTCAGACATTCATAGTGTAATTGATGCTAATTACAATCCGAGTAAAAAAAAATAGTAAATATTTCAAAAGTTAATATTCCATTGCAAATGTGTAATTGGGTAGTGCAAAATAATTCAGAAAACCCTTTTAGGTTGTATGTTTATTTAAAATTAAGCTACCCTTCAGGAAAGATTCATTGGGATAATTACAACATAGATTGTGCAAGTTTAACGCTATGTAAAACAACCAAAACGGTAAAGTCTAATTTCAGTAGGCTTGAAAAGTTAGAGTGGTTACATTACGATGAAGATTATCAGTTCTATAGATTGATGTCTTTAGAAAAAATAAGGCAAAAATACGATTGGGTATCACGTAGAGCATATCCTTTTACGTATAAGGATGTAACACATATTAGGGCAACATTAGGTGCAATTATATACACACAACCGTACAAAATATATTGCAGGAAACATTTTAAACGTAGTAGCAACGTGCTAAAAAGTAGAAGCGCCGATGAGACTATTACGTTTTCCTGTGATACCAAAAAATATGCGGAAGTATCTGTGTTAAGCATCAAGGAATTTTTCGGAATCACAATTAATAAAGCGGTCAGGCTAAAACAAGCAGCTGAAAGATGGGGTTTAATTGAAGTGAAAAAACAATATCTAAAACTTCAAAAAAATCAAGTATATGCAGCTAAAAAAGGAAACGAATATAGAGATGAAAGTCAAAATATTGTCTTTTTAAATGGAAGCTACTATATTCAGCAAATTGATAAGATTTACACCGAATTATACTTTAAAAGAAGGAAAAAAATAGAAACATTATAAGTAGATATATAATACAACAATAGCATTATCTATATCAATAAGCAATATTAAACAAACAACGATAGCGACATGCCTATAGTGTTTTAAGTTAAAGATTATTGCTTAATGGGAAATACCGTAATGTTATACCAATTTATATTTATATTTTTATAGTCTGCATTCAGATCAATCAATCAAAAAACTAAATGAAATTCAACGAAGATTCAAGAGTCAAAATACCATCAATATTACATCTTACACGTTTAGGATATAAATATTTATCATTAAAGGGAGCAGTTTGGAATGAAGAAACGAACATTTTTACAGATATATTTATTGAAAGCGTTCAAAAGATAAACAATGATTTAGAAGTAGATGAAGCTAAAAGGTTATTAAGTGATGTATCATTACTATTAGATAATGAAGATTTAGGAAAAGCATTCTACGAGAGATTAAGTCAAAAAACGGGACATAAGATTATTGATTTTGAAAACTTTGAAAACAATACATTTAATGTTGTTACAGAGCTAACTTATAAAAATGGTGATGAAGAATTTAGACCAGATATAATTCTTTTAGTTAATGGTTTACCATTAGTTTTTATAGAGGTTAAGAAACCTAATAACAGAGAAGGGATTATTGCAGAGCGTAACAGAATTAATAAACGTTTCCAAAATAAAAAATTTAGACGCTTTGTAAATATTACACAGTTAATGGTATTCTCAAATAATATGGAATACGATAGTAGTGACATGGATACTATACAAGGTGTATTTTATGCATCGCCATCTTATCACAAACCAATATTTAATTATTTCAGAGAAGAAGAAACGCTTGATTTAAATAGTCTTCTATTATCTGAAAATGATACTACAGAAAATGAAGTCCTAAAAGATAATAACTTAGTTATTATTAAGCACTCACCAGAGTTTTTAACTAATAAAGATTCCAATACACCAACAAACAGAGTGTCTACCTCTTTGTTTTCTAAACATAGGCTATCTTTTATTCTACAATATGCAATTGCATACGTAAATGAAAGCTCAGCCTTACAAAAACATATAATGCGTTATCCTCAATTATTTGCAACCAAAGCAATAGAGAATAAACTAAATGAGGGTATAAGAAAAGGTATTATATGGCATACACAAGGAAGTGGTAAAACAGCATTAACGTATTACAATGTTAAGTTTCTAACAGACTATTATCAAAAACAAAATGTAATACCAAAATTCTATTTTATAGTAGATAGATTAGATTTATTAATTCAAGCTAAAAGAGAATTTACAAGCAGAGGTTTAACGGTGCATATTGTTAATTCAAGAAATGAATTTGTTGCAGATATAAAATCTAAAGCAGCATTACATAACGAAAGAGGAAACGCAGAAATTACAGTAGTAAATATTCAAAAGTTTTCAGATGATGCTAAAATAGTAACAGAACAAGATTATGATATTAATATTCAACGTGTTTATTTCTTAGATGAAGTACATCGTAGTTATAATCCAGAAGGTAGTTTTTTAGCAAATTTAGAGCAGTCAGATAAAAATGCTATTAAAATTGGATTAACCGGTACACCTTTATTGGGTACAGAGTATAATTCTAAAACCTTGTTTGGCGATTATATTCATAAATACTATTACAATGCATCTATTGCAGATGGTTACACATTAAAACTAATTAGAGAAGAAATAGCATCTAATTATAAAATGGTTTTAGAGCAAGCCTTAAAAGAAATTAAAGTATTACAAGGTGATGTTCCTAAAAAGAAAATCTATGCAGATGCACGTTTTGCAGAACCAATGTTAGATTACATTGTTGAAGATTTTGAAAGTTTTAGATTAATGAATAACGATGCATCAGTTGGTGCAATGGTAGTATGTGATAGTTCAGATCAAGCTAAAATGTTATTTGAAATATTCAATAACAAATATAGAGATAGCAATGTTGTTGTTTTAGACAAAGTTGCAGAAGAAAGAGAATCTTATGGAGATAAAAAAAGAGAAAGCTATAAAGTAAAAAAAGCAGCTTTAATTCTTCACGACATAGGTACTAAAGAAGAACGTAAACAAGAAGTAGAAGATTTTAAAGATGGTAAAATAGATTTTCTTTTTGTTTACAATATGCTATTAACTGGTTTCGATGCTAAAAGACTAAAGAAACTATACATAGGTCGTTTAATTAAAAAGCATAATCTATTACAAACATTAACCAGAGTAAATAGAACATATAAAGATTATAAATATGGTTTTGTAGTTGATTTCGCAGACATTAAAGCAGAGTTTGATAAAACTAATAAAGATTACTTTGAAGAGCTTCAAGAGGTTTTAGGTGATGAAATGGAACATTATTCTAACATCTTTAAATCTAAAGAAGAAATTCAAGAGGAAATAGCAGATATAAAAGAGATATTATTTCATTATGATACTTTAAATGCTGAAAACTTCTCACAGCAAATTTCTCAAATATCAGATCGTAAAAAAATGTTAGGTATAGTAAAGGCTTTAGGTAATGCTAAAAGTCTGTACAATCTAATTCGTTTGTTTGGGCATTATGAGTTGTTAGAAAAAGTAGATTTTAAAAAGCTTTCAGTATTATATAGAGAAGCAAATAATCACTTGCAATTGCTAAACCAAAAGGAAGCATTAGAAAACAATATAGATACTACTAATCTATTAAATGTAGCGTTAGAAGATGTAGTCTTTATGTTTAATAAGGTTGGAGAGGAAGAACTAATTTTAGCAGATCAATTAAAAGATACACTTCGCAAAACAAGAGAAGAATTAGCAAGTAATTTTGATAAAAAAGACCCTGAATTTGTAAGTTTGTACGATGAATTAGAGCGTCTGTTTAAGAAGAAGAAATTAAACGAAGTAACGCAAGAGGATATGAAAGCTAATATTGGAGCGTTAAAAGAAATTCACGCAAAAATATTAGAGTTAAACAGACAAAATAAACTACTTCAAGCTAAATATGATAACGACCCTAAATACTGTCGTATTCATAAGCGATTGGTAGAAAAAGGTGGTTTAACAAAAAGAGAAAGCCAATTATTTGAAGCTTTACAATCGGTTAAAAGTGAAGCAGATCTACAAGTAATACAAAATAGTAGGTTATTACAAAATGAAGGCTATTTAGATAAGATGATGATTAAATTGGTGATTAATCAGTTTGTCAAGCAAAATAATATTAAACTAAATCCAGAGACTTCTAAATTCATAAATAATTTAGTAGTTCAAGAATATACTAACGAATTTCACGGGCGTACAGCTTAGATAAAAATAAATGACAACAACAGTACAATTTCAAACAGAAGTAAAAAACC
This sequence comes from Algibacter pacificus, assembly GCF_008033385.1. Taxonomy (GTDB): domain Bacteria; phylum Bacteroidota; class Bacteroidia; order Flavobacteriales; family Flavobacteriaceae; genus Algibacter; species Algibacter pacificus. Next base: position 45,605 of record NZ_VOGY01000013.1, read on the forward strand.
TAATAGATAGCCTTAAAGGAATTTGTTCTAATTATGGTTTGGGTAATGATGGAGACGAATATAAAATCATAACACAAGTATTTCTATATAAGTTTTTAAACGACAAATTTGCTTATGAGGTAAAACAATTAAATCCCGAATTAGCGAAAGCAGAAAAATGGCAAAAAGCTATTGAAGCATTACCTGATGAAGATTATGAAATGCTAACCTTACAGTTAAATGCAGACACAGCAGTATTGCAACCGCAACATTTTATTTCACATTTGTTCGATATACAAAACACACCAGATTTTGCTAAAACGTTTGATGATACCTTAATGGATATTGCCATTCAAAATAATGACATCTTCTCAGTAAAAACAACAGGTGGTTCTAAAGAACCTTTATTTGAGCGTATTAGTGAAATTGTAGAAACAGCAGAGCGTAATGCGTTTTGTAAGGCAATTGTAAACCAATTAGTAGATTTCAGTTTCGAACATATTTTTAATGAAAAATACGATTTCTATGCTACTATTTTTGAGTACTTAATAAAAGACTATAATAACGATAGTGGTGGTACGTATGCAGAATATTACACACCACACGCAGTAGCTAAAATTATGGCTTCTATAATGGTAACAGAAGACAATATTCAAGATGTTACTTGTTATGATCCAAGTGCGGGATCGGGAACGCTTTTAATGAATTTAGCTCACGCTATTGGCGAAGATAAATGTACTATTTACTCACAAGATGTTTCTAAAAAATCATCTAAACTATTGCGTTTAAACCTAATACTAAACAATTTAGTACACTCATTACAAAATGTAGTACGTGGTAACACTATTTTATCACCTTATCATAAAGATGATAATAACGAATTACAGAAGTTTGACTATATCGTATCAAACCCACCTTTTAAATTAGATTTTAGCGAGTATAGAGACGATTTAGATAGTAAAGAGAATAACGAACGCTTTTTTGCGGGAATCCCAAATATTCCAAAAAGTAAAAAAAGTAGTATGTCTATCTATAGCTTGTTTTTACAACATATTATGTATAGTTTAACCAAAACAGGTAAAGCAGCTATTGTAGTACCTACTGGTTTTATTACTGCACAAACGGGTATAGATAAAAAAATTAGAGAGAAAATGGTTGAAAGTAAAATATTGGCAGGTGTTGTAAGTATGCCAGGTAATATTTTTGCAAATACGCCTACAAGTGTTTCGATTATCTTTTTAGATAAAAGTAATACAGAGGATGTTGTTCTTCTTGATGCGTCGAACTTAGGGACAAAAGTTAAGGAGGGCAAAAATCAAAAAATAGTTTTATCAGAAGATGAAGAAAATAGAATTATTGATGCATTTAATTCTAAAACAAAAGTTGATGATTTTTCAGTTGTTTTAAAATATAATGATATAAAAATTAGAAATTATTCTTTAAGTGCAGGTCAATATTTTGATGTTAAAATTGAACATATAGATATTTCAAATAACGATTATGAAAATAAACTAAAGTCATCTAAAGAGAATTTAAAAAGTCTTTTTGAAGAAAGTAAATTTTTAGAGTTAGAGATTCTCAATAATATTAATGATTTGGGATATGAATAATGAAACAGGAATAAATAAAATAGCAGTATTAAATGATTCTACTTATGGTAAAAATAATTTACCAAAAAATATTAATTATTTAGATACTGGTAATTTAACAAGAAACAATATTGATTCATTAAAGAGTCTAAATACTCAATTAGATAAAATACCTAGTAGGGCTCAAAGAAAAACAAAATTAAATACAATTTTATATTCTACTGTTAGACCAAACCAAGAACATTATGGTATTTTAGAAGAAGAAATTGAAAATTTAATAGTGTCAACAGGTTTCACTACCATTGATGTTGTTGATGATGAAATTTTACCCAAATACTTATATTATTTATTAACTCAAAATCATATAACAAATTACTTACATACCTTAGCTCAGAATAGCGTTTCGTCTTATCCATCAATATTGCCTGATGATATAGGGGCTTTAAAATTTATATTTCCAAATCTCGATATACAAAAACAGATAGCTAAAGTTTTATCTGATTTAGATTCAAAAATAGATGTCAATAACAAAATAAATACTGAATTAGAAGCATTGACAAAAACCATTTATGACTATTGGTTTGTGCAGTTTGATTTTCCAAATGCTAACGGTAAACCATATAAAGCATCAGCTGGTAAAATGGTGTATAATAAAACCCTTAAAAAAGAAATACCTGAAGGTTGGCAAGATAAAACCATTGCAGATTGGATAGAAAAAGATAAAAGTGGAGATTGGGGTAAAGAATCTAAGCAGGGTAATTATACAGAACAAGTATCTTGTATTCGTGGTGCAGATATTAATGGTTTAAATGGTAATGGAGAAGTAAAAGCACCAGAGCGTTTTATTTTAGAAAAAAACACTCATAAACTATTAGAAGAAGGAGATTTAATAATTGAAATATCTGGTGGTAGTCCAACACAATCTACAGGTAGAATGGCTTTTGTAACACAAGAAACTTTAGAGCGTTTCGAGAATCCATTAATCTGTTCTAACTTTTGTAAAGCAGTCACTTTAAAAGACGAAACCTATTTGTATAATTTCGTTTACCAATGGAATAGGTTATATGATGCAGGAGTATTATTTGGTTGGGAAGGAAAAACAAGCGGTATTAAAAACTTATTGTTCGAAAGCTTTGTAACCAATTATAAAACGGTCTTTCCTAAAAAAGACATCGTAGAAAAGTTTTACCAAAAAATAAAACCTATACACGCAAAAAAGCAAAAAAACCTAAGAGAAAATCAAAAATTAGCAGATTTAAGAGATTGGTTATTACCAATGCTAATGAATGGTCAAGTAACGGTTAAAGAAGCACAAGGGCATATTAATCAAGCAGCAGAACCACAAGAGAATTATAGTTAAAGAACATTCATACAATGCATTTATATAACTTAAAATCAAAAGAATCTATTAGTATATTAAAAGAGAAGCCATTTAAATTAGAAAGAGAAATACAGTCACTTTTTGAAAATAATTTAAATGAGTTAATGGATTTGCAATTAGTGAAATCTGAGTTCTCTATTAAAAATAAACGTATAGATACTTTAGCTTACGATACACAATCAAAAGCTTTTATAATTATTGAATATAAGCGAAGTAAAAATATAAGTGTTGTAGACCAGGGGTTTACTTATTTGAGTTTAATGCTCGAAAACAAAGCAGATTTTATTGTAGAGTATAATGAAACACTAAAACAAAATTTACAGCGTACAGATGTAGATTGGAGTCAAACAAGAGTTGTGTTTGTTTCAACAGGTTTTACAGAAAACCAAAAAACAGCTACAAACTTTAAAGATATAGCTATTGAGTTGTGGGAAGTAAAACGTTATGAGAACAATTTAATTAGTGTAAATCAAATAAAGAAAAGTAAATCGGCAGAAAGTATTAAACCAATTACATCGAGTAATACACAGTTAGATAATATCACTAAAGAAATTAAAGTTTATTCAGAAGAAGACCATACATTAAATAAGTCTGATAGTGCAATAGAGTTGTATGAAACTTTTAGAGATTCTATATTAAATTTCAAAGAAGACATAGAAATAATACCTCGTAAGAAAAGAATTGCTTTTAAAGGCAATCGTATCATCTGTGATATTTTAATTCAAAAAAGTGGTATAAAGCTATGGGTAAACTTAAAAAGTGGTGAACTCGATGACCCTAAAAACTTAATGCGTGATGTGTCTAACATAGGTCATTGGGGAAATGGTGATTATGAATTAGTCATTAAAAATACCAATGATTTAGAATATATTATGAGTTTAATCAAACAAGCTATTTGATTATCCTATTTTAATATGTTTGTGACAAATAAAGATATTTAACTACGCTTTTTCAATTATAAATAAGTAATTTTTAAAAAATAAATAGCTGACAATCAAATATATAGAAATAAAAACAATTATTATATTTAAAATTCAAAGAGCGCTTAAAAAGTATTAATTAAATAATATAAGTGCAGTGTGACATTTACTTATGGCCAACTTAAATAAATATGAATCTTTTATTTTACAAAATCTTCAAGATAAGAAGATAAAAGTGAGTAGTGAATTATGCCAACTTCTTGAAGAGACATTTCAAGTAACAAATAGTTATGCCCGTAAATTATTAGAACGCGCAACTAAAAAAGAATTAATAAAATCTTCAGCACCTTTAACTTTTGGTAAAGGTCAATATGCTTATTGTAAACCTACAACTAGTTTTACAAAGGACAGAATAAAAGTAATATCTAAAAGGCATAGGCCAGTATTGTATCGGCTGCTTGTTGCTTTAGATATAAATGATGGTATTATATCTTATTATGAAGCATTAAAAATCACTGCTTCACCGCTAGTTAATGGTGTATCAAAGGTTGATTATCTAGATGATTTAATCGAATTATTGTTGAAGTTTGAGATTGTATATCAAAAAGTAGATAAGAATTTAGTTAAGTATATAATCTTAAAAAATAGGAGGGAAGATGAAGAAAACCTGATGCACATTCATTTTACTAAAATGTCTACCGATACAGCCTTTATTAAGGATATTATTGATTGGATAATTAAATCTAACCTGATCGATAATAAGAATATTGTTTATAGAAATAAAAATAATCCATCCAAAGGTGCTAAACATAATAATTTAGTTTGGGATGCTTTCGGTTATACAAAAACAACAGGTATAAATCCATCTCTCGCTAAAGATTCTAATATTCCAGAAAAGCAGACGTTAGTAGTTTTAGACGTTTTAATTAGCAGAGATTATGAGCAAATTGATTTAGACGGTTTTTTAAACCGCATACAAATTAATCTTAATTCAGTTTCTATAGGTAAGCGTAAAGTTGTACCAATAATTGTATACAAGAATTGTACAGGTTTAATTTTAAACAAGATTAAAAAGTTAGGCTTTCTAAGCTATGATATTGGTTCAATTTATGGCTCAAATATTTTTAGTGTTTTAGAGAACATATCAAAACTTCAAATCAACAAAAAGTTGTTAGAAGAAGATGATTTTGAAAAGATTATTGAAGATACGCTAACAACGATTGATGTTTCTGGTCAAGGAGACCAATTAAAAGCTATTAAAGGAACTCTCTTTGAGGTTATTATGTATCAGGTATTAAAGCATCAATATCCAAATGCAGAGATAAAACCTAATTTCTATTTCTCTAAAAATATTACTAATAAAAAAGATAATACCACTTCTACGGAAGGTTATGAATATGATTATGTCATTAAGTCTTCAAATCCTAAAGAGATTATTGTAGTTGAATTAAAGGGATACAAATCAACTTACGCAATACCATTAGGTGATTATAAAACAAAAAATACAATTGGTTGGTTTTTTAAAAGGACTCTTCCGTTTATTAAACAAAAGTTTAAAACAGATATTAGCGAGGGTTACGTTTTTAAAGGTTGTTATATTACATCAAGTGAATATACCAAAGATGCTATTGAAGATTTAGATAAATTAAAAGGAGGTAGTTTAAAGCCAAAGAAATTAGATATTTATTATAATAGGCAAAAACTGTTTGATTTTCTAATTGAAAATGAGTTTAAGAATTTGAAAAGTATAATTGAGAAATTTTATTAAAACTAATTTCCCCAAAACCCAGTTTGGATATGTAAATTAAACTCTGTCCTTAGTCTTGTGCTGTTCACTAGCCGCAATCATCAACTTAAAAGAAGTGAATACTGGAATAGTTGAAGTTGAAAAAAAATAAAAGCTAGTAGAGAGCATAATTCCTGTTTAAACGAATTTGGGCTAAATATTATATAAATCCGTAAAACTTATAAATTTTAAGCAATAAAAAAACCAATAATTCATATTGGCTTTTCTTTATGTGCTAGTAATATATTTTATGAAGTAAGAACCACGGTTGCTATTTCTTGTTGTGACTCTCTTATCTTTTTTTGATTTTCAAATCGATATTCATCAAGTTCTTCTGCAACTTTATCCATTATCTCATCTTTATCTTCTTCATTAATAACTGTTACTTTCCCTTCTTCATTAAGTCTTTCCAACACAAGCTCAAATTTACTTTTTAAATCTGCCATAGTGTTTAATTTAAATTATTATTATATGCTGTAAATGGCTGCAAAGGTATAGATATTTTATTAAAAATAGCCATATCATTAGCAATATAAGTATTTTCTATTAAAGCAGCAATAATTCCAAGTCTTTTTGGCTCAGTTGCATCCATAATTACCATTCCACTTATTAGATTGTTTATTATTAAGTCTTTATCACTTATTTCCATAATCCAGATAAACTTCGGCATACTAGTAGCTAATAATAGTTCCTTTGCGTCTTCATTTAGTTTTTCATTAAGAGCAATAGCATTTTTAAATGATCGACTAGAAGCTAAAAATGTCTTTACAACTATGTCTTTATCCTTGATTAGTTTTAGCTGTTCAATAACAGTGAAGGCAATTTTTTTTGCTTCACCAGCTTCAAGATAAATTTTAGGATAGAGTGGTACAATTATATTAGTGATTTCACATCCTTTCCATTTTGGATTGGTGTAATATGATGCAGGATCTTTTAATTTTGTTAATTGGTAAGGAGGATAATTATCGTCTACAAAACAATAGTCTATATCAAGCTCTTCAAATTCATATACGTTTACATTGTTATCTATTGTCTTCGCCATACTTAAATGGTTAATAGAGTCTTTAGTTATATTAGCGCGTCCTATTATATTTAAAGCATGCCCTATCCCATTGGTGTTTTGAATCAAGCCGACAATAGGTATACCAGATTCTACATAAACTCTTATTATTTTTTCAAATTCATTCCCATAAGACTTTCTTGAGTATATTTTAACACCGAATCCAAATTCCTTTAGGGCATAAGCTATTTGTCCAGCAGTAAGACCATTTGAAGGTATTAGTCTCTCGGTAGAATATTTGCCTAAAACATCATTTATTTTTGAAGGGAGCATGGGTTTATACTCAGGGTATTTAAAACCAAAATATTCTAATAATCCCCATACTGTAGTTTCTGCACAAGATATTGTTTCAGAATCTTGAGAAGAATGAGGAAAACCTATTACTTTTAATTTTATACTATTTACTGTTGTATTATAAACTACACCACTGGTAATATAATCAGTTCTTTTAAGACAGTCTTTTCTTAGCACAGTTCGTCCAATTATCTGAGGAAAAGTTGGTCTTAATACCATGAAACCTAAATAAGAATCTTCTAGATTTTCTAATTTTTTTAATTCCCTAAAGTCTTTATCTTCTACTTGTTCATTAAAAAATGATAATCTGATGGTGTCTCTAGAAAATGTATCTCTTTTTGAAGCGAAGTACTTATAATAACTATCTCTGTAAGTTTTATCAACATAAGGATGTTCAACATTAACATATATATCTTCATTAAACTCATCAATTGTTCTTTTTAAGATGCTTAAGCTGTTTTTAATTTCAAATTGCTTCAAATCATATCTTTTTTCATATATTTTTTGAACTTCAATAATAAGGTTTTCAATTTTGACAATGTTATTATATATACTAATCATTTTTTGTTTTTTTGTCTTGTAGTCGAAGATAGTAATACTTTATTAATGAAACATTATTTTTCCCCACAACCCAAAACCCAGTTTTTTCGTACCTCAAAATCCTCTGTCTTTTGTGTTGTTCCGCGCGCCACCGCATAGTTGGTTTTATGTCACAATAGTTGTAGCCAACGCTATAATAGCACATTGCTTGTTTTGTCTAAAAGTATCTATTTTAATAAATTGGTACAATAAAAAAGCAAAGAGCTATTGCCAACGCTTAAAACAACTATTCCGCCACAAAACCAACCCAAAGCTAAGTTACATAATGCGTAGTTATAGGAGCAAAAATCTTTTCAATGGTTGCCTACGGCGTTTTATTATATTTTCGTACCTATAACTGTCATTATGTAAAATATCCGCTCATCCAACGCTCACTTCCGAACATATAACCACATTTTGAACAAACATTAAACAATCGAACAATTAAAGGATTAAGATAATTGAAAATAATATTCGTTATCTCATTCAACTGCACAAAACCATCATTAAGTCCAAGTATTCCTTAACTCAAGTCTTTGTTTGTTTCATTTCACTAACAAATATTAAAGACCACTTTTCCCCACCACCCAAGAAATAGGATATAAAAAAATAGGTTTAAGAAAATTAGTACTACGCCATAGCATATTGCTTTTTCTCGTTCCTCAAAAAAACAAAAAGCTATCGTCTAAAAGTCCTGTATAAGTATTAATTTAAATGCTGTTTTATCAAACAACTATTTAACCCAATACCCATACAAGCGCTTCATCCAACGCTCAAAAACGAACTATAACCTATTTTTTTAAGTGTTATTTCCCCAGAAAAGTTGAATTTATTGTTCCATGTAATATATATAATTAAGTCCAATCCATACATAATTTTTTACTAATAAAACATACATTTTTTAAAATATATCAAAAAATATAAACCAAACAAATTGACATTTTTTTTATAAAAAAGTTTGTTATATTGTTGTAATAACCACCTCAAAAACAATTAATTAGTCATGAAAATAAATAAGCCACCGAAAGTATTTTTAGGTCATTTATATTTAGAATATACAGGTAATAATCTAGTATACATAAATACCAATGACGTAAGTGCTTTTCAAGATATTCATTTTTTGGAGTTTTTTCTAGTTAATTCAGAAATACGTGTTGTTTGCTGTTTTAAAATTGATTTGTTAGGTGTAAAGTGCCTCATTGATTTTGCTACACTATCTATATATAAATATGATAATGCTACAAAAGAGTATAAATATGATGACTACTCGCTCATATCGGAATATTTCCCTCATACAAATAGAGACATCACTATGATAGCAGGTAAATTACAACTATACAATCCTATTAGCGCAACAGATGGTAGAAACGAAACCTTTAATTTTAATCTAGTTTTCGATAAAAAAGAAGAAATAATTAACCTCTTTAAATATTAACTTATGGACTTAAAAATCATTGAAAAAGAAATAAATAAAATTTGGTCTTCGCTAGAAGTGGCCTTAAATCAAAGTGTAATTACGATTTCATCAGAAAAAACGTTAGTCTTTAAATTTGCATGGTCATTAGCTTCTAATCGTGTTTTAAACGTAACAAATATTGATTTTGAGAAAGACCTTTTTAAAGCCAATTTTAAAGATGGTAAGTTTCTTGATTTGTACTTTGAGATTGTCGATAAAAATAAAGTATATCGTATAGGTATTGAGTTTAAATTCCCACACAAAAAGGAAAGTAATTCTGGAGGTAAACAAATAAGAATGAAAATTATAAATGATTTAAAGAAAATAGATAATCTTATACAAAGTAATTCAGTTGATTTAGGTGTTTTTTTATGTGCAACAAATGAAGATTACTATCTGAATTTAGACAAAAAAGTCAGAACAGAAAATGAATTTGCTACTTGTCATGGTAAAACTTATAATACTGAATCTTATTATCCTACAACTGCTGGTTATTCACATATAATTAGACCGAGTAATAATATTGTTTTTAATTGGCGTAATATCCATTTAATATCGCCGACATATTTTTCATTTTTAAATCCTATCTTTATTAAAACACCATAAAATAGATAGTTATTAAAAAAAAAAGGAAGCAAATATATGTGGCTATCTCAGCCAGCCGCACAAGGCTATAAAGTTCAAGCCCTAAAGGGTTTTGAATAAAACTTTTTTCAAGCAATTTTATTTTTCATTTAAACATTATAACTCAAAAAACTTTTATCCAAAAAACTTGACAGCCTTACCCACGCCACAACAACTGTAGCTATCTTTTTTTTCTTTTCAAAAAAATAATGTAGCGAAGCGTAGCGAGCAATTTTAAATTGGATAGCTATGTCAACTTTTGAACTAAAAACACACCGTACAGGAAAAACTTACTCAAACCCTCATTTTTTCATCCTAAATAAAGGTCTAAACAGCGGAAAACCCCTCTCAAATCCTTGTCCTAATTGTTTTGTAGTGCAAACTTCAACCGAAAAAGAAAAAAACACGCTGTTTCATTTATCTATGATGCTACAAATAGGCGGTTTTTACGCTTATTATTTAAAAGGAAGTGTTATTCCGTTTATCTCAATAGATGATTGTAGAAACACGCTTAAAAAAGGTGTTAAATTCAATAAGAGTAGTGGTTTTGAGTTTCAAAAGAGCATTAAAGTTGTGGCTAGTATTAGTAAAAAACAACAAGAACTTAAAGAAACAATAATTAAGCTCGAAAATCTAAAATTATCATTTGCAAACTCTTTAATTCAGCTAGGTTTTAAGTAGTCGATAGTAATTTAGTGTAGATGGTAGTAATCTATTGTATATCGGTATTTTAACTCGTTGTATTTTATTATATGACCGTATATTAGTTAGAGTTTTAAAGTCTATATCATGTCCGTACCAAATCCGAATGTATGTTAATTTTAAATATTTTATAAGTATGGGGAAGATAGCCCAAGGTATTTTAGGAGGTTTCTCTGGTAAAGTAGGAACCGTAGTAGGTGGAAGATGGAAAAACATTGATTACATCAGAGCAAAACCAGTAAGTGTAGCCAATCCACGAACAGAAGGACAGGTAAATCAACGTAATAAGTTTTCAGCTACGTTGGAATACCTTCAGCCAAATTTAAGTTTTATTCGAAAAGGATATAAATCTTATGCTGTAGGTAAAACAGAATTCAATGCAGCGATGTCTTATGTGTTGAATAATGCAATTTCGGGTACTGCACCCAACTTTACGGTTGATTATTCTTTAGCTCTATTAAGTAGGGGTAATTTAGCAGGTGTGGTTAATGGTACAACAGATTTAACTGTAGCAGGACAAGTTGCTTTTGGTTGGGATGATAACTCAACAGGAGGAAATGCTAATGCAACAGATAAAGCGATGTTGTTAGTTTACAATCCAAGTAAAAAAGAATCAATTTCAATACTTGATGGTGCAGATAGAACGGTAGGAACAGAAGTTGTAACTATTCCAAATGCTTATGCAGGTGATACAGTAGAGCTTTTTATGGCGTTTATTACTGATGATGGAGGTCAAGTTTCTAACAGTGTATATTTAGGCTCTGGTACGGCTTCATAGATTTGTTTTTTAAATATACATTGTTTAAAACCGTTACATAAATTGTAGCGGTTTTTTTTATTAGCACACAAATCAGCACACAAAATTCAAAAACCCTTACAAACACACGGTTTATAAGGGTTTTTTGGTGGTGCCTCCAGGAATCGAACCAGGGACACAAGGATTTTCAGTCCTTTGCTCTACCAACTGAGCTAAGGCACCATTGCTTTGCTAAGCGGTTGCAAATATATACTCCTTTTTGATATCTGCCAAAACATTTTTGAAAAAAAAATAAAATAAATTGTATTTAACTGATGTCCTTAGTTTTAGAAATAAAAATATTTTTATAATATCAATCTGTTAGATTAAAGTCGCTTTTGTAATTTTACATTTTTATTAAACTTATGTATTTAATTATCGATATAGGAAATTCCTTTGTAAAACTTGCTGTTTTTGAAGAAGACTTACTTAAAAGCAAACAAGTAGTAGATTTAAATAATTTCCTAAAAGAAGTTAGAACACTGAAAAACAAATATTTAAACATAAAAAAAGCAATAATCTCATCCGTTGGAAATTTAACCAATAGTGATACCAATGCTTTAAGTAAATTATTCGATTTAACCATTTTAAATAGCGCGACAAAGCTTCCCTTCTCCAATTTATACAAAACCCCAGCAACACTTGGTGTAGACCGAATAGCTTTAGTTTGTGCTTCAATAAAACAATTTCCACATAAAAATGCGTTAATAATCGATGCCGGTACTTGCATAACCTACGATTTTATAACCGCCAACAATGATTATTTAGGTGGGGCTATTTCTCCAGGATTACGTATGCGATATGCCTCGTTAAATAATTTAACAGCAAATTTACCGTTATTAAATACAGAAATACCAAAATCTATTATAGGAAACTCTACTAAATCAGCGATACATTCCGGAGTAGTCTATGGCGTTTTAAACGAAATTGAAGGAAATATTGCTACATATAAAGAAAAATATTCAGATTTAACAATTATTTTAACAGGAGGAGATAGTAATTTCTTGTCTAAACAATTAAAAAGTAGCATATTTGTCAACTCTAATTTCCTTTTAGAAGGACTTTACTATATTTTAAAATACAACTCAAATTAATGATAAAAAAACTTGTAATCGTTTTTATTGCTCTTATCGCAATACAAAGTTACGGACAAGAAGGAACGGCGTCTCCGTACTCTTTTTACGGTATTGGAAGCCTGAAATTTAAAGGAACAGTAGAAAACCGAAGCATGGGTGGCTTAAGCATCTATACAGATAGCATCCATGTTAACCTGAGAAATCCTGCATCTTACGCCGGAAAAAATTTAGATGTTTTAAACCACGAAAGTAGACCAGTAAAATTTACTGTTGGAGGAACATATGCAAATATTAACTTAAAAAGTAATACAAGTGAAGATAATGCAGCTGCTTCAACTTTTGATTATTTAGCGATCTCTATCCCAATGGGAGATTTTGGTTTTGGTTTTGGCCTTATGCCATACACTGCTGTAGGTTATAAACTTGAAGCCTATAATGACGAACAAATATCAAATCGATTTAAAGGAAAAGGCGGCTTAAATAAGGCGTTTTTAGGCTTTGGTTACCAAGCTACAAATACATTAAGTTTAGGTATCGATTTCCAATATAACTTTGGAAATATTCAAAACAGTACTATTGAATATATCTACGATAGTGATGGTAATCCTGCACAATATCAAGCTAGGGAAAACAATAGATCTGATTTAAGCGGATTAAACATTAACCTTGGAACTACTTACAAAGTCATGATAACTGAAAAGTTAGAACTTATTGGTAGTGTAACCTATAGGCCAGAGAGCAATTTAACCTCAAAAAACGAACGTTCTTTTTCAACCATTGCAACAAACAGCTCTAATGTGGAATTTGCCATAAACACTATAGAAGGTGACCTAGGAAATTTGGCAGAAACAGAATTGGTTTTACCCTCTAGATTATCTTATGGTTTAGGAATTGGACAACCTTACAAATGGTTTATTGGTGTTGAATCAGAATATTTAAAAACAAGTAACTTTAAAAACGCACTCTATAGTAACGGTGTTACCTATGAAGACCAAACAGCATTTAAATTAGGTGGTTTTTATATCCCTCAGTACAATTCATTCTCTAGCTATTTAAAACGTGTAGTGTACAGAGCAGGTTTACACTTTGAAAACACAGGTTTAGAAATAAAAAATGAATCGATAAAAGAGTTTGGCATGTCTTTTGGTCTAGGATTACCAGTTGGAACTTTTTTCTCTAACGCTAATTTAGGTGTTGAAGTTGGTAAACGCGGTACCACAAACAGTAATTTAATACAAGAGAATTTTGTTAATTTCCAATTAAGTTTATCTTTGAACGATAGATGGTTTAATAAAAGAAAATTTGACTAACAGCATAAAATTAATATCATGAAAACGAAAATTACATTACTACTTACCCTTTTATTCATTGGAGTAAATGTTGGTTTTGCGCAACAAGATGAAGAGTGTATGGCAAAACTATCTATATTCCATGAGTATGTAAAATCTAAAAATTACGATGCCGCCTACGAACCTTGGATGGCTGTAAGAAATAAATGTCCTAAATTTAATAACGCCATATATATTGACGGAGAAAAAATTTTAAAATCCAAAATAGATAAAGTAGAAGGCACTGAGAAAGCAACCTTAATCAACGATTTATTAAAACTTTGGGAACAACGCTTAGAATACTTTCCTAGCAAAACACCAAAAGGAAAATATATGGCTATGGCTTGCCAATTAATGTATAAAAATAAATCTATATTAAACAAAACGGATGAAGAACTGTATGAAGGTTTTGATGCAGCTTACAATACCGATAAGGCATCCTTTACAGATGCACAAAGCTTATATACTTACTTTTCTTTAATGGTTGATTTATACGATGCTCAAAAAAAATCTGCAGCAGATTTATTTAACAAATACGATGATGTTGTTGAGAAAGTTGAAGACGAAGTAAAATCTTCTTCCGAAAAATTAAACGTATTAATAGCAAAAGAAGAAGCTGGTACAGCATTAACTAAAAAAGAAGGACAATATAAAAGATATTACGGTCAATTACTACTCGCATACGACCAAATTTCTTCTGGTATCGATCAAAAATTAGGAGAACGTGCTAACTGTGAAAACCTAATTCCTTTATACGAAAAAGGTTTCGAAGCAAATAAAACTAATGCTATTTGGTTACAAAGAGCAGCCGGAAAAATGTCTGAAAAAGAATGTACAGACGACCCTTTATTCTTTAAGTTAGTAAATGCTTATCATGAAATTTCGCCATCGGCTAATTCGGCATACTATTTAGGTATCTTAAAAGATAAAGAAGGAAAAAACAGCGAAGCTATTACCTTTTACAAACAAGCTATTGACTTAGAAACCGATAATTTTAAGAAAGCTAAATTAAATAATAAAATTGGACTTAAACTAAAAGCCAGAGGAAGCTACGGACAAGCCAGAACATATTTTAGACAATCGCTAGCCCTTAACCCTTCTAACGGTCGTCCCCACTTATCAATTGCAGCCATGTATGCGGCAAGTGCGAATAACTGTGGAGATACAACATTTAACAAAAGAGCTGTATATTGGCTGGCTGCAGACGAAGCTAGTAAGGCTGCACGTGTAGATCCAACTTTAAAAAAGGCTGCCGCTGCATCAGTAGCAAACTACGCTGCTAAAGCTCCTCAAAAAGCAGATATTTTTAGCTGCTCTTGTTCTGGGCAAAGTATTAAAATTGGATGTTGGATTGGTGCTACCGTTACAGTACCAGGAATTTAATGAATACAACAAAAACATATCATATTTTAAACATAGTCATGCTGAGTTGCATGGCTATGTTTTTTTCATGTAACAACAGTTTAAAAGAGGTTCAAAAATTTGGAATTTCCGATAATGAACCCATTGGTGTTGCTGAAAATATAAATGCAAAAAAAACCGATTCTGGACGTGTTACCGTAAACCTGATAAGTAGTAAAATGCTAGATTTCTCTAATCGAGATTTTCCTTACACCGAATTTATCGATAATTTTACCTTATACATATATGATGATAATGAGGACAAAAAAACAACCATTGTTGCCAACTATGCCATTATATATGACCAAACCGGATTAAATGATTTACGCGGTAACGTTATTATTACATCAGCTGAAGGTGAAGTACTAAAATCTGAACAACTTTATTACGATCAAAAAAAAGAATGGTTATTCACCAATAATCCAGTAACTTTCAAAACAAAAACCGATGAAATTCATGGTAATGGATTCGATTCAGACACTAAACTACAACATGCCGAAGTACTGGAGGTTACAGGTCTTATCACTTTAAAAGATTAAAGTTAACACTTCCATACAACGCCTTCACTTCTCTTATTTTTAGTACCTAACTAATCTATCCATTCTAAAAGAGTATTATAAATAAAACTATCCATTTGTTATTTTAATTATCTTTGTATCCTGTTAAAAAATTTCTAATGAACTATTTAAAATTTTCAAAATATTTATACTTGGCTTTTGCCCTTTTTCTTATTTACGATATTGTTAAAACTTGGAATATCGATAAAAGTCGTGCATACTTAAGCATATTCCTATTGGCCATAGCTATTTTTATGTTCTTTTTTAGACGTCGATTTGAAAACAAAAGCAACAATTCCAAATAAATGGGCATTTATGTTACTATAATTGTATCATTACTACTTTCTGCCTTTTTTTCGGGAATGGAGATAGCCTATATATCTTCAAATAAAATCCATATAGAAATAGAAAAAAAACAAGAAGGATTTCTTGCAAAAATACTGAGTAAACTTACCATAAAACCTTCTAAGTTTATTACAACAATGCTTATTGGAAACAATATTGCACTCGTAGTATATGGTTTTTTTATGGGCGATTTACTTGTAGATTGGTTTCGTTCCATGCTACCAACCCCCTACGCATCGATCAATTATTTAATTAACAATTTAAGCTTATTAACACAAACCGTAATATCCACGCTTGTCATTTTAATAACCGCAGAATTTTTACCCAAAGTATTCTTTCAAATCTATGCTAACACACTAATAAAAGCACTTGCTATACCAGCCTATTTTTTTTATATCTTGTTTAGCTTTGTTTCAGATTTTGTTATTTGGATCTCTGATATTATACTAAAAGTTTTTTTTAAAACTGAAGGAGATCAAATTCAACTAGCTTTTACCAAAGTAGAACTTGGAAATTATATTAGTGAACAAATGGAATCTGTAGAAGAGCATGATGAAGTAGATTCCGAAATTCAAATCTTTCAAAACGCCTTAGAATTTTCCGAAGTCAAAGCTCGTGAAGTTATGGTACCAAGAACCGAAATTATTGCGGTTGAAATTAATGAATCCATAAAAACCTTAAACGCACTTTTTACAGAAACCGGTTGTACAAAAATTCTAGTTTATAAAGATACCATAGACGACATTTTGGGTTATGCACATTCTTTCGAACTCTTCAAAAAACCCAAAACCATTAAAGCCATGATGCTGCCAGTGGAATTTGTTCCAGAAACGGTTTTAATTAAAGATGTCCTAGCTGTACTAACCAAAAAGCACAAAAGTATTGCTGTCGTTTTAGATGAATATGGTGGCACATCGGGAATTATGAGCGTTGAAGATATTGTTGAAGAACTTTTTGGTGAAATTGAAGACGAACATGATACCGTGGATTTAATTGAAGAAAAAATAAACGATGATACCTTTAATTTTTCGGCACGTTTGGAAGTAGATTATATTAATGAAACCTACAAAATTAATCTACCAGAAAGTGAAAATTATGAAACTTTAGGAGGCCTAATAGTAAACTACACACAACAAATACCCGAACAAAACGAAATTCTTAAAATAGAAAATTTTCAATTTACCATTTTAGAAGTTTCAAATACTAAAATTGATTTGGTAGAACTTAAACGCATAGAAGGTCATTAAACGTTAATTTTAAAAACTGCCTTTCTATTTTACATCATAATTCCCTAATATTCTTGTAAATCAAAGACAAATACGCATTAAATATTGGCGTTAATATTAACTCCATAGCCCCACAATGTACAAAACACAAAATAACCCTTTCATTATTAAATAGAAAATGGTATTTTCGCGCACGATATTTTCATCAATTTAGTCGTAAATTGACAATCAATTTTAACAAGTTAAATCCAAAAATCGGGTTTATTATAAAACATTTTAATTACAGATGGCAGTTTTAAATAAAATCAGACAGCGTTCATTATTCTTAATCTTGATAATAGCGTTAGCGTTATTTTCCTTTGTATTAGCAGATTTATTTAAAAATAGTGATGCACTATCAGCAAAATCACAACATATTGTTGGTACGGTTAACGGTAAAGATATTTCTAGGGAAACTTTTCTTGAAAAAGTAGAAGTTGCACAACGCCAAGCAGGAGCAAGCGCAACAAACACTCAGGTTATGAACCGTGTTTGGGAACAAGAAGTTCGCGAAGCTGTAATGGCAGAGCAATTTGAAGCATTAGGAATTTCTGTAGAGAAAGACCAGATGAAAGATTTATTAAAAACAGCCCTAGCCTCTAGCCCAGAATTTTTAAACGAAGCTGGATTGTTTGACGAAGCAAAACTTAACGAATATATTGCCAATTTAAAAGAAACATCACCGGCTGGATACGCTAGTTGGGTTAATTACGAAAAACAATTAGCAAACAATGCCTTACAGCAAAACTATTTTAACTTAGTTAAAGCTGGCTTAACAGGAACACTAGCAGAAGGAGAACTAGAATACAAATTAGAAAGTAATAAAGTAGATATTAAATATGTACAAATACCATATTCTTCAATTGCAGACAGCTTAGTAAAAGTTTCTAAATCTGATATTTCTAGCTACATTAGTAAAAATGCTAAAAAATATGAAGTTGAAGAATCTCGTGATATTCGTTTTGTTCAATTTAATGAAGTTGCTAGCGTAGAAGATGAAAACGCCATCAAGGAAGATTTAAAAAAGTTATTATTCGATCGTGTTGAATATAATGAAGGTATTAAAGCCAACGAAAACATAACCGGTTTTTTAAACACCAAAGACAACGAAGGATTTATTAATTCTAATTCTGATATTAAATTTGATAACCGTTTTGTTTTTAAATCAAACTTACCATCATCTGTTGCAGATTCCCTTTACAATTTAAACGAAGGCGAAGTGTACGGGCCTTACAAAGACAACGGGTACTATAAAATATCTAAGGTAATTGCTGTTAAACAAATTCCAGATTCGGCCAAAGTACGTCACATCTTAATTCCTTTTATTGGAACAAGAAGTTCTGGTGCTCAAGCAACTCAAACCGAAGCACAAGCAAAAGCTACTGCCGATAGTTTATTAACTATTTTAAAATCTAATCGTTCTAAATTCCCTGATTTTGTTACTGAATTCTCTACAGACCAAGGAAGTGTTGAAAACGGTGGTCGTTACGATTGGCATGCATATAATACCATGGTACCAGAATTTAATGATTTTGAATTTGAAGGTAAAGTTGGTGATTTAGGTATTGTAAAAACCATGTTTGGTTTTCATATTATTGAAATTGAAGGACAGAAAAACAAATCGAAAGCTATAAAAATTGGAACTTTAGCAAGAGAAATTCAACCATCAGACGCTACAGTAGATAAAATTTTTAGAGATGCTTCTAGCTTTGAAATAGCCGCTGCAGATAAAGATTTCGAAACCTTAGCTAAAGAAAAAAATTATACCGTACGTCCAGTAAACGGTATTAAAGTATTAGATGAAAACATTCCTGGTGTCGGAAATCAAAGACCAATAGTACGTTGGGCCTTTGAAGCAGATGCAGAAGTAGGCGATTTAAAACGTTTTAACATTACAAATGGTTATTTAATCGCTCAATTAGTAGCGAAACACGACGCAGGATTAATGTCTGTCGATGATGCCACAGTAACCGTATTACCTATAATAAGAAAAGAGAAAAAAGCAGAAATGCTTAGAGATCAAATAAAAGCAACTACATTAGAAGATTTATCTACTGAACAAAAGAAAAGCATACGTACAGCATCGGCTATTAATATGAAAAACCCAACCATTTCTGGTGCGGGAAGAGAACCTTTTGTGGTTGGTACAGCGTTTGGATTAGAGGAAGGTGAAACTTCTAAATTAATTGATGGCACAAATGGTGTTTATATGATTGAAGTTACTAAAATAACGCCAGCTACACCATTAGATAACTACCAAGCATTTGCCAATAGAGTAGCCCAACAAAAATCTAATGTTGTAAATTCTAAATTATATACAGCGTTAAAAGAAGCTTCGGAAATTGAAGATAACAGAGCTAAAATACAAGTTCAATAAAATGAACTCCATTTTTAAATGATAAAAAAAGCCTCATTAATTTGAGGCTTTTTTTATACATTATATTTTCAGAATCATTTGTTCTAAAATTCTATTAAAAACAATAAAACATTTATTAAAGCACCATATCTTGGTAAGGAATAACCGTGTGAAAACCTTTAGCTTTAAAATAGGCCAGAACATCATCATTAGAAGCCGCTAAAACAAAATCGCCTCCCCAAGCACCAAGACTCTTTATAGCGCCTTTAAAATCACTAAAAAGTCTTTCTTTTACAGGTATTTGCTTTGTTATTTTAGCAATAATAGCTTCATGCCTTTCCATTAATTTTTGAAAAACTTCCAAAGATTCACAGGTTAGCATATCTTGAGTAATCTTATTAATTTCATTGATAGAAGATATTAAATCACCTTTATGCTCACGGTAATGTTTAATGCCGTCTCGACTATTTTGTTTTTTATTTAAATGAACAAAATATAAATTTTCTTTAAACTTAGGATTAAAATTTACAGGAATAACTGCCTTCAAATCTCCTTTTAACTGATAGGTAATAGCATTATTATTTTGAGCGCAAGCAATATCATAACCACTTCCACCAAAGGTTTGTTCTAAAAGCACGTAAGCATCAACTTGTGCCCAACTAGCCATATTATTTATTAAGGTGGACGAGGTGCCCAATCCCCAGTTTTTCGGAAAATCTAACTTGGTTGTAATTTTATAACCCAATTCCTCTTTTAAAAAATGAGGATTAAGGGCTTTGGCTGCAATTAATATATCTCGAAGTCTGTTCGAAACCTCATCATTATTAGAGTTTAAAATGGTGTTATTCTTTAATTCGAACACACTTTCAAACCAAACCGTTCCTTTTTCATCTAAGCTTTTCCAAATAATTTTTGGTTCATCAATAGGCTCGATCCTTAGAGATTGTCCGTATTTAGTAGGTACCGCCAAAGAAACAGCTTCATCTAATACCACATATTCGCCAGAAATTAATAATTTTCCGTTGCTAAAAAACTGCTTCACTTTTCTTTATTAAGTTAATTATTTTAATGGCTTACGCTTAATCATACCGCCTTTTAAATCTTTTACAAGCCCCATAATAATAAAAGCCTTTTTGTCAATTTTATCAATTTCTGTATGTAGTTTGGCAAGTTCCAATCGGGTAACTATGGTGTAAATAATATCTTTATCATAACTATCTCCATTAGTTCCATACCCGCCTTTTCCAGCGTAAATAGTACAAGCACGACGTAAATTTTCAGTAATCATAATTCTTATCGCTTCATGTTTATTCGAAATAATGGTAACCCCCACATATTCCTCTACCCCATCGACAACAAAATCGACTGTTTTTGCAGCAGATAAATAAGTTAATATGGCGTATAGAGCGGTTTCAATCGATAATACATAGGCACCAACCGAAAAAATAATTATATTAATAATCAGTAATACATCGCCAATAGTTAAGGACAACTTCCTACCTAAATAAATAGCCAAAACCTCTGTACCGTCAATAACACTGCCACCACGCATAGCCAAACCAATCCCTAAACCAAGAAAGAAACCACCAAAAACAGCAATTAAAAGTTTGTCTTCTGTAATTATCGGATAGTCGATAAAATGCACTACAAAAGCTAAAAACATAATAGCGATAATACTTTTAATAGCAAATTTATTTCCTATGGTTCGCGATGCCAAAATTATAAATGGTAGGTTTACTAAAACTAACAATACCCCTAGTTGCAGAGAAGTTACATGCTCTAGCAATAACGAAATTCCTGTAGCCCCTCCGTCGATAAAATGGTTAGGTAATAAAAATCCTTTTAAACCAAAACCTGCCGAAAACACCCCTATAATTATAAAAACAAATTCTTTAATGGTATGTGATAATTCTACCTGAAAATTTCTAACCAAAGGAACAATTAACCGTTTAGCAATTGGACCATCATTATTGGTTTGTTTTTTTTTGAGTTGCTTGCGAGCTACATCAACTAATATTTTAGATAAAAATGGGTTCATTCAATCGTTTTTAATACTTTCTTATTTCAAATTGAGACCAATATTAACACACAAAAAAATCTATGTAATTAATAGTGAAACTTGAATTAATAGTCCTATTACTTTTTCAGCACTTTAGTTAAAATACCAAATACCGAACGAATAAAAGTTGCACTGGTAAGCACCTTAACTATGGGGTTCATAGCGGTACTTCTGCGGGTTGTTGTTGTTTTTCGTTTAGACGCTGCTTTTTCTAGTGCTGCTTTTTCTTTTTTAGCTTTTTCCTTAGCTTCCTCGGCTTCGGCTTCTTTTATTTTTTCGTTAAGCATTTCGTAAGCACTTTCCCTATCTATAGTATCGTTGTATTTTTTAACCATTTTAGAATTAGCAAGTAAGGCGCTAAGTTCATTATCGGTTAATACATCCATTCTACTCATAGGTGCACGCATCATTGTTGCTGCCAATGGTGTTGGGCGCCCTTTTTCATCTAAGGCAGACACTAAAGCTTCCCCTATTCCTAAAGAGGTTAATACTTCGGTAGTATTATAATATTCAGAATCTGGATAGTTCTGAGCTGTTAGTTTTATGGCTTTTCGATCTTTAGCGGTAAAGGCTCTTAAAGCATGCTGAATTTTCAAGCCTAACTGTCCTAAAACGGCTTCGGGAACATCCGTAGGATTTTGAGTTACAAAATATAATCCCACGCCTTTACTTCGTATTAATTTTACAATACTTTCAATTTGATTTAACAAAGCTTTTGATGCTTCATTAAAAATTAAATGCGCTTCATCTATAAACAAAATAAGTTCTGGTCGATCACTATCTCCTTGTTCTGGAAATGTTGAATAAATTTCGGCCAATAAACTCAACATAAAGGTTGAAAATAATTTTGGTTTATCTTGAATATCGGTTAATCTTAAAATATTAATATAGCCTCTCCCGTTTTCATCTACACGAAGTAAATCTTGTGTATCGAAAGATTTTTCACCAAAAAACAACTCGGCACCTTGCTGTTCCAATTCCACCACTTTTCGAAGAATAGCTCCTGTAGATGCTGTTGAAATTCGTCCGTAAGCCTCTGTAAATTCAGCTTTACCCTCTTGAGTAGCATATTGCAGAATTTTTTTAAAATCTTTTAAATCTAATAAAGGTAATTTATTATCATCGCAATACTGAAAAATAACAGAAACAATCCCAGATTGTGTTT
Organism: Algibacter pacificus; assembly: GCF_008033385.1. Lineage (GTDB taxonomy): Bacteria > Bacteroidota > Bacteroidia > Flavobacteriales > Flavobacteriaceae > Algibacter > Algibacter pacificus. The sequence continues at coordinate 68,323 of NZ_VOGY01000013.1, forward strand.
CCGACAAATCTAAAACTCGCGACAATAAAACCGGTCCAAATTCGCTAACCGTAGCACGTAAACGCACGCCATTTTGTTCGGAAAGTGTTAACAATTCTACAGGAAATCCTTTAGCTTCAAAAGGTAAACCTATTTTTTCATGGCGCTCGTTAATTTTTTCGTGCCCCGGACTTGGTTGTGCCAATCCACTCAAATCGCCTTTAATATCCATTAATAAAACAGGCACGCCTTTATCGCTTAAATTTTCAGCTAAAACCTGAAGCGATTTTGTTTTTCCTGTACCCGTCGCTCCAGCTATTAACCCATGACGATTCATGGTTTTTAATGGAATTTTAACATGAGCACCCGTAACGGTTTCTCCATCTAACATAGCAGCACCAACGGCAATAAAATCACCTTTTGTGCTATTTCCTTCAGTTATATATTTAAAAAAATTATCTGTGTTGCTCATACTGTATATTTTGCATAAAAATACAGTAATTTAAATCAAGAAAAAAATGTGATTTTTACTGGGCATGAATATATTTAATCTTCATTTCCCTAAATGTTCCTAAATATTTCATTCCGAGTAGAATTGAAGTTAATGATGCATAAAACTAATGGAATCCGTATCTTTGCAGACTTATGAAAAAAGAGATACAGCAATTAGTTGATAAAGGTGAAATGCTTCCGCTAATGGAGGAATTTTACACCATACAAGGTGAGGGATTTCACAAAGGTACGGCCGCTTATTTTATTCGCGTTGGTGGTTGCGATGTAGGCTGCCATTGGTGCGATGTAAAAGAAAGTTGGAATGCTAATTTACACCCCCCAACCTTAACAACTAAAATTGTTGAAAACGCAAAAAAACACAGTGATACTATAGTAATTACTGGTGGTGAGCCATTAACTTGGGATATGACCCCTTTAACAACACAGCTTAAAGCTGAAGGGTTACAGGTACATATTGAAACCTCTGGAGCTTATAAATTAACAGGCATTTGGGATTGGATTTGTTTGTCTCCAAAAAAAATGAAACTTCCTACTAAAGAAGTTTACGACAATGCCCATGAGCTAAAAGTGATTATTTATAATAAAGATGATTTTCGCTTCGCGGAAGAACAAGCCGCTCAGGTAAACAAAGATTGTATTCTATATTTACAACCCGAATGGAGCAAACGCGATAAAGTAGTTCCTGAAATTGTAGACTATGTAATGAAAAACCCGAAATGGAAAGTATCCTTACAAACCCATAAATATTTAAATATTCCTTAAAAAAGAGGGTTAAAAATAATTTCTTAAGAATTTACACTTTCAAAAATTTAACAGAACATCTTGATTATCTGCAAAATAAATTTTGTAAATTTACATACAAATGTATAGCAAGCATTTTTTATAGATTATATAATTTATAATTTAAACACACTTCTTCTCCCTAAGTAAATAATAGTATGAGATTACATGGACTATAAAATCTATGGTAATCCTTTTTATTAATGAATTAAAAATACGTATCGATTATTATTTCGATTATAAGCATTGGTTTAACTGTTTTAGATATTAATTATCTAAAAACAAAATTATATAGTTCGTCTTAATGAATAACTATTAAAATATCTTTATAGAATATACTAACCTTTAACTAAAAACCAACAACCATGACAAAAAACTCCTCTCGACGATTATTTTTACGTAAGACAGCTATGGCCACAACAGGAATAGCCCTTGCATCTACGTCCTCCTTATTAAACGGATTAACTAAAGACGACAGTCCATTTAATGGCTACAACCCTTATACCGAACAAAAAACAGATCTTCGAACTTCTCTAATTGGAAAAGAAGTCATTGTAACAGGAACTCTTTATGATGCAACAGGAAACAAACCTGTTTCCAATGCAAAAATTGAAGTTTGGCATCTTTCACCAAACTCCCAAAAGTACAATCACCGCGGTAAAATGTACACCGATAAAAATGGACACTATAAATTTATAAGCGATTGGCCTAACCAAGAACAAGGCAAACAACCACGTATTTATTTTAAGGTATCCCAAAATGATACGGTATATTTTACAGAACTCATATTTAACAATTTAGGCGCACATATTTCTTGCAAACACTGGGAAAAACAACATGTTTTGGGAGAAGAAAAACTTTTTCCAACCATGAAAACCAGCCTAAACACATCAAAAATTAATTTCAATTTATCAATAAATACTAACCAATACATTTAATATTATGGAATTTTTATTAGGACAAATTATCCTCTTTGCTGGCAACTTCCCCATTCGCTCTTTAGCATATTGCAATGGGCAACTATTACCAATCTCACAGAACACTGCGCTATTCTCCATACTAGGCACCACTTATGGTGGTGATGGCCGAACCACATTTGCTTTACCAGATTTACGTGGGCGAGTAGTTGTGCACTCAGGCGGTGGCTCTTCTGGACCAGGACTTACACCAAGAGCATTAGGATCTAGAGGAGGGCTTGAAAGAGTAACCTTACAACAATCGGAAATGCCAACCCATAATCATGTTGCAACTACCAATACTTCAATAGCGGTTAATACACAGCCAGGAGATGAAAGTTCGCCAAATGGGCTACATATTGCAGGACAGAATCAAGCTTTTAGTGAAGATGCAACTGGAACCCTTGCAGGACCAAGCTCTTCTACAACCATTCAAAATACTGGCGGTAACCAATCACACATCAATATGCAACCTTATCTTGCTTTAAATTACGAAATTGCTCTTTACGGTATATTTCCTTCAAGAAACTAATTTGAAACAATGAAATTAAAAATTGGAATAATGCTCCCAAAGTCGGATATGTATCCCACATTGGCTATGGATTTTTTAAATGGACTAAAACTTGCGTTAAAAAAACACATACCTTTTACCATGAAATTCAAATACATTATTGAAAACATTGGGCATGCCGCAGATGATTTACCGCTTAAAACTGCAGAGAAATTGTTACTTCAAGAAAACGTTGATGTAACCATTTCATTCTGTAGTATTTTTAGGTTAAAAGAATTGGTAACCCTTTTTGACGGTTATAAAAAACCATTAATTCATATCGATTTAGGAGCAAATATTCTAAAAAAGGAACATTATAGTCCTTACGTACTACATCATACACTTAACCTATGGCAATCTGCATATACCACGGGAGTCTATGCAGCCAATAAAATAGGTAAAAAAGCTGTTTTCGCATCCTCTTTTTATGATGGAGGCTACCAACATACTTATGCGTTAGCTAAAGCATTTGAAAATGAAGGCGGCACCATTCTAAAATATTATGTAGCGCCAAGCGATTATAAAAATGAAACTTTTGATAGCCTTATAGATACCATTAATACTTTGGAACCCGATGTTATCTTTACTCTTTTCAGTTATAATGAAGGAAAAAAAGTATTCAACGCCTTGGCAAATTCTAAAATAAATGGGGCCATTCCCATATTAGCATTTCCCGCCATGACCGATGAAACTATAAACACCGAAGATTATAATATTGAAAATGTACAATCTATTGCCTCTTGGGCTTTTGATGCGCCTTTAGAAAACACGAAAACCTTCTTGAAAAAATACAATAAAAAATATAAAGAAGTCCCAAATGTTTTTAGTCTTATGGGGTATGAGGTTGGAATTACATTGGCTAATTGTATATCTCCTAAAGGAAAAGTTAACGCTAATTTCACAGAACAACTTCATCTAAAAAAAATTATGACGCCTAGAGGTGCTATTCAATATAATGAGTTGAACGAATCTGAACCCGAAAACTTTAAACTTAGAACATTTCAATTTAATAAAACCGAATATCAAAATATACTCATTGAAACTATAGAGCCCTCTAGTTTAGACGAACTGAATAAAGAATTTTCAAACATAAATTATACGGGTTGGCAAAACCCATACTTATGTACCTAACATGCTTAAACTAAACAATAAATACATAGCTTATTTAAAATTTTAGACATAACGTCATTTTTTAATAAACTCTAATTATTAACCGATCAAAAACATAGTTATGAAAAAAATTACTTTTTTATCCATAATATTATCAACCCTTTTAACCTTCAGCGCTAGTTACGCTCAAAAAGTTGTAATTATAGGTATGAATCATGTATCAAACGGTCCCGCTAACGATGGGTTTACATTTGTTGCTACTGAAAACATTCCTGCCGGCGAAGTAATTTACTTTACTGACATAGAATACGCTTCAGGAAGCAATAACTTTCCAACTTATCCAGGAGAAGCCGTTATAAAATATACTGTAGGTGCAGGAGGACTTAACAAAGGTATTGTTGTTTACATGCGAGAAATTAGCTCAAACACATTCTCAATAGCGTGTACATCGGGAAACTGTGGAAGCTACACCTTTTCAAGTGGAAGTTTTAATTTAGCTACCAATGGCGATGGATTATATGCTTATTCAGATACCGATGACAATCCAGGCAACGGTATTACTCAAATTTATTCTGTTATGTTTACCGGGTCTGGAGAAACTTCTCAAAATGGAGGCAATATTCCCACGGCTGAAAACCCTCTTAGCGATTTCCCTAATGCAATAGTGGTAGATGGATTTACGGACGACGCGAATGTATATAATGGTCCCGACAAAGTAGAGTTTAAATTCTCGCCTACAACCTTAAGAGACGGTATAAGCCAAACAGCTTTAGAAAACCCAGCAAACTACTTACAATATACACCCAATGCCGATTTATCTGTTGTAGAATTCACAAATCTTAATCTCGCAGGGGCAAACCCAGTATTAACTGTTTCCGCAAGCCCAACTTCTGTAAATGAAAATAGCGGAAGTAGTATGGTTTATACCTTCACTTTAGATACTCCAGCAGCAGGTAATATTGTTGCTAATTTTTCAGTTGAAGGCACTGCTACTTATTCCTCAGACTATGCTGTCACAGGAGCTACAACATTTTCTGCTAGCACAGGTACAGTAACCATTGCAAATGGTACCTCCTCAAAAACAGTAACTATTACTCCAAACGGAGATACTACCTTGGAACCAGACGAAACCATAACACTTACCATTACTCCAGGCACTGGATATGATGGCGGAAGCCCAAGTGCGGCAACGGTAACCCTACTTAATGACGATACACAAGCAGTTACCCCAATGGTAGCAATAACAGGAACAAATAGCCAAACTGCCGATGGGTTCTCTTTTGTAGCCTTAGATGATATTCCTGCGAATACGACTATTTATTTTACAGACCAATCGTTTAACAACAGCACCCTTCAGTTTGAAGATTCTAGTGAAGGTGTTTATACTTGGACCTCTCCTGGGAGTATAGTTCCTCGTGGCGAAGTTATTGTTGCTACAGAATCGTCTGCAAACACATTCATAACAACTTGTGATAGTGGTAACTGTGGAACCGTAGCGGTTACTTCGGGAGTATTCTCATTAGCTACCGAAGGCGAAAGCTTTTACGCATATAGTGATTCCGATGCAGATCCTACAAATGGTATTACAGAAATATATGCCGTATTACATACCGGTGATAATGTTACTGGAGGTGGAAATATTCCAGTTATAAACAATCCTACAAGCGTATATCCTGGCAGTGTACTTGTAGATGGTTTTCCTGCCACCAGCCCTAATAGAACCGAATACAAATTTACAGGAGGTGACCGTGGTATTGATGTCGATCAAGCTAATTTTCAAAACACTACAAACTGGTTATATGGACAAGCAAACCAAACTTTATCAGCTATTCCTTTTAATAATATTATCATATCAACAGGAAGTGCAAACCCTATAGCCACGGTTAATATTTCACCAAGTAGTGCTGCAGAAGATAGCGGTACAGGAATGGTTTATACCTTTTCACTATCTTCTCCTGCAACTAGCGATGTTGATATCAACTTTTCCATCTCAGGCACAGCAACATTAACCAGTGATTATACGCAAACAGGAGCTACGGCTTATACTAGTACCACAGGAACAGTAACCATTCCTAACGGAAGTAGTAGCGCCACAGTAACCCTAACACCAGTTGTAGATACCACTGTAGAACCTATAGAAACCATTACCCTAGCTTTAGCTTCGGGTACAGGATATAACGGAGGTTCTCCAAACGATGCTACAGGAAGCATTACAAATGATGATACTAGTAACTCCGATCCTTTAGTAGCTATAACAGGTATGTCTCACCTAACTACAGATGGATTTTCTTTTGTAGCTATTGAAGATATTCCTGCAAATACAGTCATCTATTTTACAGAAGATGAATTTGATAATACCACCCTACTTTTTTCTTCGGGAGAAGCTCTTATTCAATGGACATCTCCAGCTACAGGAAGCATAAGCAAAGGTGATGTAATTGTTATTACAGAAACAGGAAGCGACACCTTTACCCCGAGTTGTACTGATACATCTGGAGAAGGCTGCGGAACTTTAGTTGTACTTAATGGAAATTCAAACCTAGCAACTACTGGAGATGGATTATATGCGTATCAAGACAACGATACAGATCCTACAAATGGCGTTACAGATATATATGCGGTAATGTACACAGGAGGTTCTGGGGTGCCAGGAGGAAATATTCCCACTAGTCAAGACCCTTCTGGAATTTACTTAAGCGCCTTAGTTGTTGATGGTTTCCCTGCGGTAAACCCAGACCGAACTGAATATGACGAAACAAAACGTAACCTTCCTGTAGGTAATGCCGATTTCGTGAATATTGCCAATTGGGTACATGGAGAAACTCCAGCTGCTTTATCAACAACACCTTTCTCAGATTTAGCCATTGGAAACCAACCACCTACTGCTATTTGCCAAAATATCACACTGCCTCTAGATGCCATGGGTAATGCCATCCTAACACCTTCTTTGCTTGACAACGGATCCTCAGATGATGGAGGTACTGTATTTTTAGCTTTTGAAACCACGAGTTTTAACGGAGAAACAACTTCTGCAAGCCCTCAAGATCAATACTTCCCCAGTTCAGGAAGTACTTATTATTATAATCAAACCGCTTTTACTGTTCCGGTAACTGGCAACTATACTTTTGGTATGAGTGGCACAAGCTCTGACACTAGCGGCTTGGTCTTGGTTGTTTTTAATGACACACCCGTACCAAATAGCGGTAACCTATTTAGTAGACCTGAGTATTTAACCCATGGCATCTATAACGATAGTGGTGTAAATGCTGGAGGCACACCTACCATACCACTAGATGCGGGAACTACATATTATATGCATACCACGGCATTAACACCTTCAGAAACTGCTAGCTTTACAGTAACCATAGACCAGCCAATTAGAACTACCGCAGCAAGCGAAACTTATAATTGTACTCATAATGGTTTTATGGTTCCCAAAACCCTATACACCTTTGATCCACAAGGAAACACCTCTAGTTGTATGAGTACAGCAACTGTATTTGATACCATAAAGCCCGTAATCACATGTCCCGCAGATCAAACTCAAGACTCAGCGCCATATACCGTTCCAGATTATTTTGGAACTGGCGAAGTCACAGCAACAGATAATTGCTCCTCACCAGTAACCAGAACAACACAATCTCCCACAGCAGGATCTATACTTACTCCAGGAGTATATACTGTAACACTTACAGCAAAAGATGCATCTGGCAATACTAGCACATGCGATTTTCAGTTAACAGTAACCAATACACTTGGGCTCGACGAAAACCAGTTAGGATTAGATTCTGTTACTGTATACCCTAACCCAGTTCAAAACTTAGTTTACTTAAACAACCCTAAATCTCTAAATTTAACAGAAGCTAACTTATACGATATGAGAGGCAGACTTATACAAACTTTAGACTTAAAAGATATGGGTGCAAACTATTCATTTAATGTATCAAAACTAGCAAGTGCTACTTATATCATGGTTATAAAATCCGATCAAGGACAAATTACAAAACGTCTAATGAAAGAATAAAATATCAAGATATTTAAATACCGAAACCCCTTCATCTAAATTTAGAATTGAAGGGGTTTATTATTTTTAACCTAAAATCACCACCCCCTCCTTAAATGTTAAAAACACTTAATATTTCAACCTAAACGTTAATTTTTTTATAAACTAAAGAAGCTGGTTTTATTTTTAACAAAATTTCCTTTGGTAATATTATTCAATTAATATAGATTTACGCACCAAATGAACAACGCTTTCAAGAAATATTTGCTTTTATTAAACATCCTGCTATTATCAGGATTGGCAAACTTGTACGCAAACTCGATTATTGACTATACACCTTTTACTCAGGAAAAGAATAATTTCGAGGGTTCTATTTCCCTTCAAACACAAACAGATTATCGAGTATTAGATCTTTCTTCAGAAAATAACAGAGGAAAAAAAACCTATAAAGAATTTATAGATTCTGAAACCTTTGAAGAAAACAATGAAGATAAATTAGATATCGATTTTAAATCATTATCATATGGTAGCCACTTAGCTACCATTTTTTATGCGCAATTATTAGATAGTTTAAACTGCGAACTTCAAGAAACTAAGCAACGCTATATTTTTAATTACAGCAAAATATCTTTACGCTTACACGCTAAATTTCAAGTTTTCATAATTTGATTACGCCATAAAACAGACCATCTTTCTAAGGTTTGTTTTTCTATTAAATTTTAAGAATTTCAATTAAATTATGAGATAACTCATCTAACCAACGATGCATTTATCTTAACGAATCATTTTATCTAACCATTTATTTTAAACAAGTAAAATCATGAAGAAAACCTTCATTTACATCGGTGCGTTCGTATTTTTGTTAAATACCAGCTGTGAAAAAAAACACGAAAAAAAAGCCGAAGAAGTTAAGTTCCTAGTCACCAACCCTATTAAAAAAGACACATCAATTGTAAAAGATTATGTATGTCAAATTCATGCGTATCAACACATCGAATTACGTGCCTTAGAAAAAGGATACCTAAAACAAATATTTGTGGACGAAGGTGAGCATGTTAAAAAAGGGCAACACATGTTTCAAATTTCGCCAAACGTGTATAAAGCCGAATTACAAAAATCAACTGCAGAAGAGCATACTGCTGAAATAGAACTTAAAAACACACAATTTTTAGCCGATAACAATGTGGTTTCCGCTAACGAATTAGCATTAGCACAAGCCAACTTAGAAAAAGCTAAAGCCGAAGTATTATTAGCAAAAACACATTTAGGTTTCACCGATATTAGCGCACCTTTCGATGGTATTATGGACCATTTAGAAGCTCGACAAGGTAGCTTACTAGACGAAGGTGAATTGCTAACAACTCTTTCCGACAACAGTAAAATGTGGGTCTATTTCAACGTGCCTGAGTCTGAATATTTAGACTACATTATGAGTACGGATAAAGGCGACAAAAAAGAAGTAGGACTCCACTTAGCAAATAACAAAACATTTAACCAAGTTGGTATTGTAGAAACCATTGAAGGTGAATTTAACAACGAAACTGGAAACATTGCTTTTAGAGCTACCTTCCCTAATCCCGATGGTATTTTACGCCATGGCCAAACGGGTAATGTCTTGCTAACTGTACCTTTTAAACAAGCCATTATTATTCCCCAAAAAGCAACCTTCGAAATTTTAGACAAAAAATATGTTTTTGTTATTGATAAAAACAATGTTGTTAAACAACGTGAAATTTCGGTTGAAGCTGAATTACCTCACTTGTTTGTTGTAAGCAAAGGGCTTTCAGTAAACGATAAAATACTCCTCGAAGGCATTAGAATGGTAAAAGATCAAGAAAAAATTGCCACAGAATTTGTAAAACCTAACGAAGTTTTAGAAAACTTAGAGCTTTATGCTGAGTAATTTTCACTAATAAATCTCAAAAAAATTATGTTTAAAAAATTCATACAAAGACCGGTTTTGGCCATCGTCATCTCGGTCATTATCGTATTTACGGGTTTGCTTGCTATCAACCAACTGCCCATTTCGCAGTTTCCGCAAATTGCACCAACAACCGTTAATATATTTATTGCCTATCCAGGTTCCAGTTCCGATGTATTGGTAAACTCGACATTAATCCCTCTAGAAACCGCTATTAACGGGGTACAAGGAATGCGCTATATTGCTTCTGATGCGACATCGGCGGGAGAAGGAACGTTACGTATTATTTTCGAACCAGGAACCGACCCCAACCAAGCCGTAGTACGTGTAAAAACAAGGGTCGATCAAGTAATGCCTTTGTTACCAGAATTGGTACAACGTGAAGGTGTTGTAATTACCCCTGTACAGCCAAGTATGCTAATGTATGTCAATCTTTTTAGTAAGAAAAAAGACAACGACGAGAAATTCCTATTTAACTACGCATACACCAAAGTTATTCCAGAAATTCAACGTATTAATGGTATTGCGTCTGCTAAAATTTTAGGAAGTAGAAAATATGCCATGCGTGTTTGGTTAAAACCAGATAGAATGCGGGCTTATAATATTTCTGCCGAAGAAGTTTTGGAAGCCATGGAAGACCAAAGTATTTTGGCAAGACCAGGGAGAATTGGTCGTAGTTCTGGTAAAACAGCACAATCTTTAGAATATGTTTTAACTTATGAAAACCGATACAGCGAACCCGATCAATACAAAGAAATCATTATTCGTGCCAATGAAGAAGGTGAAACTATCAGACTTTCAGATATTGCCGACGTTAATCTGGGAAGTGAATTCTTCGATATTTATTCTAATTTAGATGGCCAACCATCTGCTTCCATTGTCTTAAAACAAACCTTTGGAAGTAACGGTAGCGACGTTATTGCATCTGTTAAAGAAAAACTAGATGAGCTAAAAAAAGATTTACCTCCAGGAATGGATTTCCAAATTAGTTACGATGTCTCAAATTTCTTAGACGCGTCCATCGAACAAGTACTACACACACTACGCGATGCCTTTATTCTTGTTGCAATTGTTGTATTCTTATTCCTAGGAGATTGGCGTTCCACTATAATCCCTATTATTGCCGTACCTGTATCCTTAATTGGTGCCTTTTTCGTGATGCAAATGTTTGGGCTCTCCATAAACTTAATTACCTTATTTGCACTGGTGCTTGCCATTGGTATTGTGGTCGATAACGCCATTGTCGTCGTCGAAGCCGTCCATGTTAAAATGGAAGAGGAACACTTATCGCCATACAAAGCCTCTTCTGCTGTTTTAAGCGAAATTGGAGGAGCCATTATCGCCATTACTTTAGTTATGGTTTCGGTGTTTATCCCAACATCATTTATGTCTGGTCCGGTTGGGGTTTTCTACCGTCAATTCTCCATTACTATGGCTGGTTCTATTGTAATTTCGGCTATTGTGGCCTTAACCCTTACCCCCGTGCTTTGTGCCATGCTGTTAAAAAATAATCATGGTAAAAAGAAAAAATCTGTAATAGATAAATTTATCGATTGGTTTAACCGTGGTTTCGAAAAACTCACAGGGCGCTACGTAAATATTTTAACAAAAATTGCCGCACGACGCATTGTTACGTTCGGAATATTAGCTGTTTTTTGTGCTGGTATTTATTTTACCAATGAAATATTGCCAGCAGGATTTATCCCTAATGAAGATCAAGGAATGATATATGCTATCATTCAAACCCCTCCCGGTGCTACTTTAGAACGTACAAATGAAGTTGCAAAAAAACTTCAAAAAATATGTAAAGAAACAGAAGGTGTAGAATCTGTATCCTCTTTAGCTGGTTATGAAATTATGACGGAAGGTCGTGGATCTAATGCAGGGACCTGTTTAATTAACCTGAAATCATGGGGCGATCGTAAACACACCGTTCATGAAATTATGGAAGAATTGGAAGAAGAAACGAGAGATTTAGGTGCGGTAATTGAATATTTCGAACCACCTGCAGTTCCTGGTTTTGGTTCGTCTGGTGGTTTTGCCATGCGTTTGTTAGACAAAACAAATTCTACCGATTATCATAATTTTGAAAAAATCAACAAAGAATTTATGGAAGCCTTATCTAAACGTAAGGAAATAACAGGATTATTCACGTTCTTCTCTGCAAATTACCCGCAGTATAAGTTGAAAATTGACAACAAAAAAGCCATGCAAAAAGGGGTAACTATAGGCAAAGCTATGGAAAACCTTAATATATTAATTGGTAGTACTTACGAACAAGGTTTTATACGTTTTGGCCGATTTTTCAAAGTCTATACACAAGCTGCTCCAGAATACCGTGGATTACCTTCAGATTTGGAAAAACTTTACGTAAAAAATGAATCGGGAGAAATGGTTCCATACTCAGCATTTATGACGATGGAAAAATCTTTAGGTCCTAATGAAATTACACGTTACAACCTTTACAATTCGGCTGCCATTCGTGGGTTACCAGCACCAAGCTATACCAGTGCCGATGCCATAAACGCTATTAAAGAAGTAGCTAAAGAGCAATTACCAAGAGGTTATGATATTGGTTGGGAAGGTTTAACCTATGATGAAGCCAGACGTGGTAACGAATCCATTTATATTTTCGCCATTGTATTAATATTTGTGTATTTCGTGTTAGCCGCACAATACGAAAGTTTCTTATTGCCATTTGCGGTAATTTTATCACTCCCCGTAGGTGTTTTCGGTTCATTCTTTATGCTGAAAGCTATGGGACTCGCCAACGATGTTTATGCCCAAATTGGAGTCATTATGCTCGTCGGGCTGCTGGGTAAGAATGCCGTGTTAATTGTAGAATTTGCCGTGCAGAAACGAAAACAGGGTGCCACGATTTTAGAAGCCGCCATTGAAGGATCTAGAGCACGTTTCCGTCCTATTTTAATGACCTCTTTCGCCTTTGTGGCTGGTTTAGTTCCGTTAGTTATGGCTTCTGGAGCCGGAGCTATTGGTAACAGAACTATTGGTGGTTCTGCCATGGGAGGTATGCTTATAGGAACCATTTTTGGGGTTATTCTTATTCCAGGCCTTTATTATTTCTTCGGAAAACTAGCCGATGGCAAAGGACTTATTAAAGATGAAGCTTCAACAACCGTTACTGATGAAATTATGCATAGAAGTGAAAGTGAACATCAAAGTGAAGTGAATGCAGATAACATTAGCAAGATTAATAAATTATTGAAAAAACTCCTTAAAAAAAGAAACAATGACGAATAAAATAAATAACAAATTAAAACGCAGCCCTTTAGTATTGGCCTGCGTTTTAATACTAGTTTCGCTATTCTCATGTGCACCCACAAAAGCTGTAAGAGCAGTGAACAAAACTACACCGGAGGCTTATAAAAATCAGTCTTCCGATACGTTGAATACGGCGAGCATGGATTGGAAAAGTTATTTTACCGACCCTAATTTAACCGCACTAATTGATACTGCTTTAGCGAACAATCAAGAGCTTAATATTATGTTACAGCAAATTGATATGGCTAAAAATGAAATTAAAGCCCGAAAAGGCGAGTATTTACCTTTTGTAAATGCGTACGCTGGTGCGGAAGTTGAAAAAGTGGGCGAATATACTAGAAATGGTGCCGTTGAAAAAAACTTAAACGTTCATGAAGAAGATGCTTTTCCTGAACCTTTACAAGATTATTCCATCGGACTTTCTGCTTCTTGGGAACTTGATATTTGGAAAAAATTAAGAAATGGTAAAAAAGCAGCTGTTCTAGAGTATTTATCATCTATTGAAGGTAAAAATTTCATGGTTACTAATTTAGTATCAGAAATTGCCAATTCTTATTATGAATTAATGGCTTTGGATAGTCAACTCGCTATAATCAACAAAAATTTAGAGCTTCAACAAAATGCTTTAAAAATGGTTAAAATTCAAAAACAAGCTGCCCGAGCCACAGAGTTAGCAGTTCGTAGATTTGAAGCTGAAGTTTTAAAAAATCAAAGTAATCGATTCGAAATTAAACAGCATATTATAGAAGTGGAAAATACCATCAACTTTTTAGTTGGTCGTTATCCGCAGCATATTGAACGTCATTCGGATACGTTTATCACTCAAGACATTCCTATGATTAATGCCGGAATACCATCGCAATTATTAGAAAATCGCACCGATATTCGTCAAGCAGAATTAGAACTTTCAGCAGCAAAATTAAACACGAAAGTAGCAAAAGCTAATTTCTATCCATCGGTTGGTATATCTGCCGGTGTAGGACTACAAGCTTTTAAGCCTAAGTTTTTAACAGAAACTCCAGAGTCGCTTGTTTATTCTTTAGTTGGCGATGTTGTTGGCCCATTAATTAACAGAAATGCGATTAAAGCAGAATACGCCAGCGCTAATGCAAAACAATTACAAGCCGTTTACGAGTATGAAAAAACCGTTTTAAATGCTTTTGTTGAAGTTTCAAACGCGCTTTCTAATGTTGAAAATCTTAATAAAAGTTACGAATTAAGAGACCAACAAGTAAAAGCATTAAACGAGTCTATTGATATTGCTATGAAACTTTTTAAATCTGCTAGAGCAGAATACACCGAGGTTTTATTAACCCAACGTGAAGCTTTAGATTCTCAAATAGAAATTATTGAAACCAAAAAAGAACAACTTTTAGCTCATGTAAATATTTACAAAGCTTTAGGTGGTGGTTGGAAGTAAAATTAATAGTTAGTAGTGTTTTCAGTTGAAAAAAAGTCGTTTTACATCATGTAAAGCGGCTTTTTTATTTACACTTTAACAACGACAGTAGCATGAATAAACTCTAAAAAATAAACCCGCGGTAATCAGCCGCGGGTTCTTTCATCAATCAAAAAACGAACAGTTATTTTGTAACTGTTTGTAATTATTATTTAGTCGTAAAAAATGTATTTTACTAACCTAAATAGGTTTTAAGTATTTTACTTCTAGACGTATGTTTTAATCTACGAATAGCTTTTTCTTTAATTTGACGTACACGTTCACGTGTTAAATCGAAAGTTTCTCCAATTTCTTCTAAAGTCATTGGGTGTTGGTTTCCTAAACCAAAGTATAAACGAATAACATCGGCTTCACGCGGTGTTAATGTTTCTAAAGCACGTTCAATTTCTGTACGTAAAGATTCGTGTAATAACTCACGATCTGGATTTGGCGATTCACCAGAATTTAATACATCATATAAATTAGAATCTTCGCCCTCTACTAAAGGCGCATCCATACTGACGTGACGTCCAGAGTTTTTCATAGATTCCTTAACGTCATTAATAGTCATATCCAATTCTTTTGCAATTTCTTCTGCAGAAGGTGGACGCTCATGACTTTGCTCTAAGAAAGCAAATGTTTTATTAATTTTATTAATAGAACCAATTTTATTCAATGGTAAACGCACAATACGTGATTGCTCTGCTAATGCTTGAAGAATAGATTGACGAATCCACCAAACCGCATAAGAAATAAATTTAAAACCACGAGTTTCATCAAAACGTTGTGCCGCCTTAATTAAACCTAAATTTCCTTCATTAATTAAATCGGGTAATGTTAGTCCTTGGTTTTGGTATTGCTTAGCCACCGATACAACGAAACGTAAATTAGCTTTTGTTAACTTCTCTAAAGCGATTTGATCACCAGCTTTAATACGTTGCGCTAATTCAACTTCTTCATCTGCAGTAATTAAGTCAACCTTTCCAATTTCTTGAAGATATTTATCCAACGAAGCGGTTTCTCTATTGGTAACCTGCTTGGTAATTTTAAGTTGTCTCATTTATAAAATATGTTGTTTTTAGGATTTTTCCTTTTATGTATTCATTAGTTATACGTACAAACATTGATAAATGTTACAGTAAACTTAAAAAATATTTTTATATTATTATTTTTAGACTCGATAGAGAATAAAAAGTCACATCGACATATGTCAAGTGTTTTAAGCAAATTTTTATAATGTATCCAAAGGATTAGGTATTTAATAATACAACAAGGAGCAAGAAACCCGTAGGTTTAATTACAGGTTTGCCTTGCTCCGTGAAATTTGTGGCTTATCCTTATTTTGTTATGCTAACATTTGTAAAATATAAGTTCCAATTTCCTCTTCGTTTTTTATGTTCCAAGGCTAGTGTTATACCGTTAAAATCCTGATAGTTTTCGAAAGTAGTGGTCATACTTGGTTTAGGCCTGTTTCCTTTTCTATAAATCCATTCTTTAATTAAAAAATTATCATCATAGAAAATGTCATAGGCATCACCTGGAGTGTATCCACCGTTTTTAGAATAAATTAAAGTAATTTTGTTTAAAACCTCATGACTAATTTCTGTTTTGGTTTTAATAGGTTTCAAAATAGTGGTTCCTGTATCCCAAACTAATTGAAACGGAATAAGTAACCAAAATTTATCGTTAATAAAATTCCGATCAATAATCATACTCACAGAATCTAGTTTAGAGCGATTGTAGCTAATGGTATCGGTTTCCGACATAAAAGTGACATCGTTTGTTTTAGGCTTCCAAACCCAATGCCTTTCAAAGTGCTTATTATTTTTATCAACATTAAAAGTATAAGCAATTTCTGAAACATTTTTCCATTGTTCAAAACCATGAGCATTTGCTATTTGTTCTGCTGTAAGTAAAGGAATTGGTATATTTGGTAACACTTCTTTTTTCTTGCAAGCCGTCATTAATGAGATTAGAATAAGGGGGTAGATAATATTTTTCATAAGCTGGTTGGTTTGGGTAAAGATACTTTTTTAGATTACAAAAAAAACATTATTTTCAAAAAAAACAAAACCAATTTTCGAATTAAAAACAACAATATCAATACATTACAACACATAAAATTGTTTATTATTTTATTTACAATAAAATAACTAAATAATATAAGCTATTACCTACATTGCAATATTATAAAAGATTCATCTCTGTTTGAAATTATTCAATTAGGAGATTTATAGAACAAACTACCGCAACTAAAGGGCTTAATGTTTATGTTTAATTAAGTTAGGAAATTTAGACTTAAATCTATTTAGCCTTGGCACGGATACATTTTTAATATATGGATGGTCGGGATGCAAGCGCTCGTAATTTTGATGATAATCTTCGGCTTTCCAAAATTTTTGAAATGGGTATACTTCGGCGGCAATTTTTACACCTAATTTTTTAGCTAAAGCCGATTTCTTTTTTAAAACAATCTGTTTTTGTGTTTCATTCTGATAGAAAATGATAGATCGATATTGAGAGCCACGATCGTTACCTTGTCCATTAACTTGTGTTACGTTCTGCGAACCAAAATACACATCTACTAAAGTATCAAAGGTTATAATGTTTGGATCGTATATGACCTCTACAGCTTCGGCATGTCCTGTTTTTCCAGTATTACTTGCTTCATAAGTTGGATTTTTAGTATGTCCACCAGAATAGCCAGAAATGGACTCCTCTACCCCTATTACACTTTCAAAAATAGCCTCTACACACCAAAAACAACCACTTGCAAAATAAGCACGAGCTTTACCGTTTTTAATAGGAACCTCTACTGGTTTAAGCGTTTCTATCTGCTTTTTTGTTTTTTTAGTTTGGGCTGTGTTTTGACAACTAAATAACAATGCGACGGCTAGTATTGGAATAATATGTTTCATAAATTGGATTTATTTTTTGGATTAGACGTAATAAAACTAAAAACCTTAGGTTCTAATTATAAATTAATAACAGCTACAAAAATACAGTTTAAACGATATTTCTCTAAAAACATGAATTTTATTAAAACGAACTCCTTCAAAAAACAACAATAACAGTTTATGTTAAAGCCTAAACCATTTAAAACAAAACTGTTTTTTGCCCTAAACTGTAAATTAGCAAACATGTGCGTTAGGGATTGAACGGCCTGTTTGAGCTCCCGACCCAAGGAGGAGCGAGTAGTGAAAGCCCGACCCTTTTCGGGTAACGCCCAAATAACAGTTTAAAACCCGATGCCTTTTATTTTTTTGTATTCTAAAATGGCTTTACTATCGGATAGCAGCGATACGTAATAACACACGCTGGATAGGCGTTTGTAAAGGCTGCTGCTGGTACCGTTTATGTTTTTTGGCAGGCTCTTTAATATCAATTTATCGTAATTAGATGCGGTGTTGTTAAATCCGTTATTTACAGCTGTAGCGTAGGTGTTTAACAGGGTGTTTATGACGCCGTAACCTGCAATTTCTTTATCGATAACTTCGGTGGATTGATAAATATTATCGATACTTATTTTTATAATGTCTTTTATTTGAGCGTCGTATTGGCTTTTATCGAGCAACCCCGTACTAAAAGTACCGTTTAAAATGGCGTCTTCGTTTTCCATAAAAATGTTTACAGCTTCGTTTATTAACGAGCCAATGGCCAGTGCGCGCAGGTAACCTATGCGATCTTCTTTGGTGGACAGTGCGTAATAATTTTCGGGTTTTATGTTATGACGAATAATTTTTGAAAGGTACTCGAGCGCATATTCTTCTTGAATAAGGCCGAGGTTTATGCCGTCTTCAAAATCGATAATGGTGTAACAAATATCATCGGCTGCTTCTACTAAAAAGGCTAATGGGTGACGTGAATAACTTAGATCGGTTTCGCTTCGTTTTAGCAAACCTAGCTCGCTGGCAATATCTTGAAAGGCTTCTTTTTCACTTTGAAAAAAGCCGTATTTTTTATCGGCTATATGCTTTGATGGCTTTTTGGGTAAGGATTCTTTTGGGTATTTCATAAAAGCGCCAAGGGTGGCGTAACATAAACGAAGTCCACCTAAACGCCCAACACGATCTTCGGTTAAAATTCTGAATCCGTTAGCGTTACCTTCAAAATCGCAAAGATCTTGGTATTCTTTATCGGTTAACTGGTTTTTGAAATTTTTACCTGGGCCTGTTATAAAAAATTCGCCTATGGCTTTTTCTCCCGAATGTCCAAATGGTGGATTTCCAATATCGTGCGCCAAGGCTGCGGCCGCTACAATAGCTCCAAAATCGTTAGCTTGATAACCTAGTACACTTTGTAAATGCGGGTGTTTTTCTAATAGTTTTTTACCAACCGAACGGCCAAGCGATCGGCCCACAACACTAACTTCTAAACTATGGGTGAGTCGGGTGTGTACAAAATCGGTTTTGGATAATGGAATAACTTGTGTTTTATCTTGTAAGCTTCTAAATTCTGATGAAAAAATAATGCGGTCGTAATCGACTTCGAATCCTAAACGGGTTTCGTCTTGTTCTTTTCTAATGCGTTTATTGGTATCGCCAAAGCGTTTTAAGGATAGTAATTGTTCCCAGTTCATGGTAAAATTTTATATGCAGGCAAGATAACATTTCCTAATAAAAAATAAATAAAAATTCGCTTAACATTAAGGTAACCTTTTAATTACTGTTGTTTAATAATTACATAACCTTCCAGTTATGTTAATGCCTTTATTTTGCAGAGCAAAATATTTTTATCGAAACGCAATGAAACACTTTTTTTTAATTACCGCTTTTTTAATGTCTGCAATTTCTTTTGCTCAAGACAACACATCTATTAAAGGAAATATATTGGATTTAGACGCTAATAACACCCCCTTAGAACTGGCTCGTATTTCTATAAAAGAAACCGGTGACAAAACCATAACAGACGAAAACGGTAACTTTAAATTTGAAGGCTTAAATCCTGGCACTTACACCGTATCTGTTAGCTTTTCGGGTTACGAAACCAAAACAATAAAAGTTAGTGTTACTGCTAATCGCCTATCGAAAATAAACGAAACTCTTAGCCCAGAATCATTATCTTTAAATGATTTAATGCTAACCTTTGCTAACGTAGATGCACAAGAAAAACAAACAAATACAGCTTCTAACAACTAAAGTGTTTTTTTAATAAAAACATTATAAAACAGCCTTCTTAAAACGGAGGCTGTTTTTTTTATGCGCTTTAGTTTCGCTTTACCTAGCCCAACTTAAACACTCTAAAAAAAACCTTCAAAAAACATCACATTTCCCAATGTTAACTAATTGTAACTAACTACAATTCTAAAGAAACACTTACATAACATTTATATAACACTTTTGTTACAGTTGTTTAAACTTGAATTAACACCCTATTAAGAATGTCGTGGTTTCTTTGCCGAAAGAAATAAAACAAAAATTTATCAAAATTAAAAACTCATGAAAAAAATAATCTTACCTCTTTTAATGGTATCAACTTTAGTATTTACAGGTTGTTTACAAGATGATGACACGCCTATTATAATTGAAGAAACGACTATTACTAACAACTACACTAATGATGGTGATAATGACGGTGCTGGATATGAAACCATTACTATATCAGGTGGTATAGCACTTGATACTAGATGGACGGCAGATAACGTATATGTATTAGATAGAAAAGTAGTTGTACAAGAAGGTGTTACACTTACCATTGACCCAGGAACCATAATTAAAGGTACGGCTGGTACAGGATCTTTATCTTCTGCATTAATTGTTGCTCGTGGTGCAAAATTAAACGCAATTGGTACGGCTTCTGCTCCAATTATCTTTACTTCTGCAAGTGATAACATCGAGCCAGGTCAAACTGCTGGAACAAACTTAGACTCTAATAACAGAGGACTTTGGGGTGGACTTATCATGTTGGGTAGAGCTACAATCTCTGTTTCTGGAGATACAGGTCTTGCTAACATAGAAGGTATTCCTGCTGATGATACATTCGGTTTATACGGTGTAGACTTAGAAGAAGGAGAAACCTTTGATGATGAAGATAACTCTGGTACTTTACAATATGTTTCTATCCGTCACGGTGGTGCTTTATTAGGTGAAGGAAACGAAATTAACGGATTAACACTAGGTGGTGTTGGTAGAGGTACAACAATTGACAACATTGAAGTTGTTGCTAACGTTGATGATGGTATTGAGTTCTTTGGTGGAACTGTAAATGCTAGCAACATCTTTATTTGGGCGCAAGGTGATGATGCCTTAGATATTGACCAAGCTTACTCTGGAACTATTACAAACGCTGTTGTAGCCTTAGGAGAAGCATCAGATCACGGTTTAGAAATAGATGGTCCTGAAGGATCTATTAATGGTGAATTTACTATTAACAATTTAACCTTAATAGGAAATACAACTACAGCTAATGGTGAGTATGCCGATTTTAGAAGTAACGCTCAAGGACACGTAAAGAACGTATACGCTTACGGATTTAAAGCTTCATCTGATGTTGAGTTAGATAACGATGGTGTTGCAGAAAACTATAATGCTGGTAAAATAAGCTTAGGCACTTGGGAAATTGTTTTACCTACAGGTGTTACAGATGTAAAAAGCATCTTTAAAAATGACGCAGACGTAGAGGTTTCTGGTTTTGGAGATTCAGCATCAGCTGTAACTCTAGGAGGTAACTCAACTGGAGTTGGAGCAAATACTTCAGCGCTTAGCTGGACGTATGCTAATACTGCTGGAGGTTTCGGCTTCTAATCTTAAACTTATTTAACCAAAAATAATACTACTGCTCACTAGGTGAGCAGTAGTCTATTAAATCTCATATATGAAAAATATTTTAATAGTTCTTTTTCTGTTAGCATTTGGATTATTTAATATTGCCAACGCACAAACCGGAATTTTAGCCGGTAATGTTATTGACGGCGATTATAATAATGAGCCTATGGCATTTGCCAATATATTAATTAAAGGAACTACAACTGGTACTACTTCAGATTTTGATGGTAAATATCAACTCGATTTAGATCCTGGAACGTATACTGTAATTTTTTCTTTCGTAGGCTATGAAACTAAAGAAATTAGTGGTGTCGTTATTAATAGTGGGCAAACAACAGATTTAGATATTTCATTAGCGTCGAATTCGCTAGACGAAATAGTAATAACAACAAGTGTTAGAAAAAACACCGAAAATGCTGTATTACAATTACAGAAAAAGTCGGTAACATTAATGGATGCCATGTCGGCTCAAGGGATTAAAAAAACAGGGGCTGGTGATGTTGCTAGCGCCGTAAAAAGTGTTCCTGGAGTTTCGGTTCAAGGTGGTAAATACGTTTATGTAAGAGGTCTAGGAGACCGATACTCAAAATCTATTTTAAATGGTGTAGATATCCCAGGGTTAGACCCAGACAGAAACACCGTGCAAATGGATGTATTCCCAACCAATATTATAGATAATATTATTGTGGTTAAATCGGCTGCTGCCGAATACCCTGCAGATTTTACAGGAGGTATTGTGGATATTATTACAAAAGACTTCCCAACAAAAGCAGAATACTCGATATCTTTAGGTGCGGCATACAATCCTGATATGCATTTTAACGATAATGCACTGACTTATGATGGCAGCGATACCGATAAGTTTGGTTTTGATGATGGCACAAGAGATTTACCAATTAACCGTTACCAAAAAATACCTGGTACGTTTGAAAATAAACTCTTATTACATTCTTTAACAGACCGATTTGAAAAACAATTAAAAGCAGACACCTTTACAAATGGTGCTAATTTTGATTTTGGTTTTACATTAGGAAATCAATATACCTTAGAAAACGATAACAAAATAGGTTACCAAGCAGCAGTATCATACAAAAACGACGTTACTTTTTATAACGAAAGAATTGATGGTCGCTATACAAGACGTGTGACTTCTGGAGCAAATGACATCTATGAATTGGATGCATCAAGAACAAGTGTTGGCTCGGAAAGTATTAACAATGTATTATTAACGGGATTAGCTGGTATTACATACAAAACCAACCGTTCTAAATTTAAAGTAAACATATTACACATTCAAAACGGAGAGTCTACATCAAACTTTTTAACGCAACAAAGTAATACCAGTGGTGGTGTTGGTGCTTTTGAACCCCTTGTAAAAGACGGTTTATTATATACCCAACGCTCTATTACAAACTTATTAGTTGCGGGTTCTCATAACTGGGGCGCAGATAATGATTGGGATTTCGACTGGAAATTTTCGCCAACCTTTACAGGTGTTTACGATAAAGACCATAGAATTACACCATTTCAAATTAGTGACGATGGCGACTACTTTATCTCACCAAGTGCTTCAAGTTACCCATTACAATTATGGAGAAACTTAACCGAAGAAAACTGGTCCGGTAAAGCCGATTTTAGCAAGAAAATCACCGTATTTGATAGACCTGGCAAAATTAAGTTTGGAGGATCGCACAATTACAAGTTTAGAGATTTTAATGTAGATCAATACTCATTCACTTCTACTAACGTAATTGTACCAAACGGAGATTCAAACTTACTATTATCAGAAGGCAACCTTTGGACACCTGAAACTGGAGAAGGCACTTACTTAAATGTTGAAAATGCTTTTGAGCCTTCAAATTCATACGAAGGTGAGCAACAAGTTAGTGCAACTTACTTTTCTATAGAACTTAATTTATCAGAAAAGTTAAAAACCATTTTAGGTATTCGTACAGAAAATTATATTCAATACTATACGGGTGAAGAAAATGACGGAACAGCTTACAAGAGAGCAAAGATTTTAGATAAGTTCGATGCGTTTCCTTCTGCTAACTTAATTTATGCTTTATCTGAAGATTCTAATTTAAGAACATCGTATTCTAGAACCACAGCAAGACCTTCTTTTAAAGAAGCTTCTAGTGCGCAAATCTACGATCCTGTTACAAATGATACCTTTTTAGGAAATGCATTTGGTAAGTTTGACTCTAATGGCGAATTAATTTACGATCCTATTAGCCCAACGTATATTAATAACTTCGATTTAAGATATGAAATCTTTAGAGAAGAAGGACAAATGATTGCGTTTAGTGCATTCTATAAATCGTTTACCGACCCTATAGAAATTGTATTTATGCCAAACACCAGTTCGTCATCTCCGCAGTTAACTGTTGCTAATTTAGGGGATTCTAAAATGTATGGTGCAGAGTTTGAATTTCGTCAAAACTTTGGTTTTTTAACTGAAACTTTAAGACGATTAACATTTAATGCAAATGCATCTTACACAAAATCTGAACTTCAAATGTCGGATTTTGAATACCAATTACGTACCGCCGCTGGTGTAATAAGAACAGGCGAAACCGTTGATAGAACTCGTGATTTACAAGGCATGTCACCATTCTTAATTAATGGTGGGTTTAATTACGATTTTGAAAACACCGATATTAGAGCAGGTATATTTTACAATGTTCAAGGAAAAACTTTAGAAATTGTTGGTAATGGCTTCTTTCCAGATGTATATACTAAACCATTTCACAGTTTAAACCTAACGTCTAATTTTAAATTAGGAGAAAAGAAAAGATCTGCAATAAGTTTTAAAGTAAACAATCTTTTAGGAGAAGAAAGAGAAAGTGCTTTCCAATCATTTAAAGCACAAGATCAAATATTCTCATTAAGACAACCTGGAACAGAGTTTTCACTTGGATACTCTTATAAGTTTTAATTAAAGACAAACATCTTAATAAAAGCAAAAACGCCTAAAACATAATGTTTTAGGCGTTTTTTATACACTAAAAAGTTTGCCATTTATAAAGTAGCAACGTTATTTTCATAACTAACAACTTTTTTCTTTCCATCAATAAAGTGAATCCATTTACCAACCTTTTTACCTTCTTTATAATAGGCTACAGTTGTTTTTTCTCCTGCTTCATCAAAGCTAACCCATTTTCCATCCAATTTTCCATCTGCAGTAAAAGACCCTATTTGGCTAACTTCTCCATTATCATGGTAATATACAGCATCTACTTTATTCGTTTCTTTATTTAAAGTTAACGATTTTTCTTTCTGAGCAAAAGTCATTGATGTAAACAATGCTATTGCAATAATTAATATATTTTTCATTTTATACGGTGTTTTTGTTAATACTTCCTATGCAAATATACAACATAATTTACATTTACACAACATTTACATAACATTAATTTAACATTGGAACAATATATAACTGATAAACAGTCTTTTATACACATATAAATTCATAACATTATTAATAATTACTTAATATTAGCGTTACATTAAAATTACCTTAATACAAGATATTTGTAGATGTCCTTGGACAATTATTAGCAATTCATTTAATCTATTAGTTTTTGTCGACTACATTATAATGATTTCTAATAGGACTGCCTTAAATTAAGGCAGTCTTTTTTGTTTAAATTTAACGATAAGGAAACATTAACTTAACATTAGTATCAGTTCTTTGCAGCGACAAAAACTAATACTACATATGAATTGCAAACTTACCCTTCTTGGGGTATTGTTTTTTGCAATAACCTCGCTACAATCTCAAGAGATTAACTCGGGGGAATTTGGCAAAGGACTATTCAACATTGTTGGAAAAGATAGCTCTTGGACTATGAAAATAGGATTACGAGTACAATTACAAGGTGCCTCAATTTGGGCAAAAGACCAAAAAAACGAGACTACTTTTTTAATTAGACGATCAAGATTAAAATTTAAAGGCTTTACTTTTAGCCCAAAACTTAAGTACAAAATTGAATTAGGCTTATCCAACCGAGACCAATCTGGAGCTTCGGTATTTACCGGTAATGCACCTCGTTATATTTTAGATGCCGTATTAATATGGAATTTTTACCAAAACTTCGAACTTTGGGTTGGGCAAACAAAACTTCCTGGTAATAGGGAACGTATAATTTCTTCAGGCAATTTACAGCAAGTAGATCGCTCATTACTTAATAGCCGTTTTAATATCGATCGGGATTTTGGCGTACAATTACAACATCGTTTTAATATTACAGACCAATTTATAATAAAAGAAATAATTTCCTTAGCTCAAGGTGAAGGCAGAAATGTAACTACCGGAAACTTAGGCGGGCATCAATACACAGGCCGCTTAGAACTCTTACCTTTTGGTGATTTTTCGAACAAAGGCGATTATAAAGGTGCCGATTTAAAACGCGAAAAAACACCCAAATTAGCCTTAGCTGCTAGTTACGACTATAATAACAATGCTGTAAAAACAAGAAGCAACCAAGGTTCCTATATGGAAACTGACACTGGTTTTTTTGAAACTAACATTACAACATTATTTATAGATGCCATGTTTAAATATAAAGGGTTCTCTTTTATGGCGGAATATGCTGATAGAACTGCCGACAATCCCTTTGCCAGCAACTCCGATGGTACTTTAACAGGAGATATTCTTCAAATTGGTAAAGGAATTAATCTGCAATCGGGCTACTTACTTAAAAGTAATTGGGAATTTTCGGGCCGATATACTAACGTAACCTTAGATAAAACCGTCACCAATATTAATTCAGAAAAGCAATACACGCTTGGAGTTTCAAAATATATTGTTGGCCAAAAATTAAAAATTCAAAGCGATTTAAGTTATTTAAACATAGCAAACACTAACAACAAAGTAGTATATCGAATACAATGTGACATACACTTTTAAAGAAATAACATTAACATAACACATTAAATCTATATAGTCATGATATTTGCAACCTTATTTCAACCAAACACTATGGATAACATCTATTTATACATGATTATAGCCCTAGCCATTCTTGCTATAGCAGATTTGGTAATTGGCGTTAGTAACGATGCCGTAAACTTTTTAAATTCTGCTATTGGTTCCAAGGCTGTTTCTTTTAAAACAATCATGATTGTTGCTAGTTTAGGGGTAGCTATAGGCGCCGTATTTTCTAGCGGAATGATGGAGGTTGCCAGAAAAGGGATTTTTAATCCTGGTGAATTTATGTTTAATGAAATCATGATCATATTTATGGCCGTGATGATTACAGACATACTACTTCTTGATTTTTTTAATTCGGTAGGCATGCCAACATCTACAACAGTATCTATTGTGTTCGAATTGCTTGGTGCTGCAGTAGCTATTGCCTTAATAAAAATTGGTCATGACGGAGGTACTTTTAGTGATGTGGTACACTATATTAACACCTCAAAAGCTACCGAAATTATATTTGGAATTTTACTCTCCGTAGTTGTCGCATTCTCTGTGGGAGCCTTTGTACAATGGGTTTCCAGATTACTTTTATCGTATAATTTCGAAAATAAAGCACCATGGGTTGGGGCCTTATTTGGTGGCTTCGCTTTAACGGCCATTACCTATTTTATTTTTATGAAAGGGTTAAAAGGAACATCCTACGCTAAACAATCATTTGATATTCTAGACGGGCACACTATGAGTGATTTTTTGGAGTCGCAAGTTGTTCTTATTGTATTAGTGAGCTTTGTTTTATGGTCACTATTATCATTAACCGTTACCACGTTACTTAAAGCCAATATATACAAACTTATTATTGTAGTAGGAACTTTTGCACTGGCTTTAGCCTTTGCAGGAAACGATTTAGTTAACTTTATAGGGGTACCTATTGCGGCTTACAATGCTTATTTAGAATGGACTACTTCTGGTATTTTAGCGACCGAATTTCCTATGGACGTTTTGGCCGAAAAAGTACCAACCAATAACTGGCTATTATTTATTGCTGGGATGGTTATGATTTTAACCTTATGGTTTTCATCAAAAGCAAAAAATGTGGTAAAAACATCATTAGATTTAGCGAGTCAAGGTGAAACAAAAGAACGCTTTGAACCTAACTTTTTATCCAGAGGTTTTGTTCGAGGTGCCGTATTAATGTCTCAATTATCCTCATATTTATTACCAAACAGTATTCAAGCTAAAATAGATAAACAGTTTGAAGTTCCAGTAATCACCGTATCGAAAAACAAAACCATAGAGTTGCCAGCATTCGATTTAGTTCGTGCCGCTGTAAACTTAATGATTGCAGCCGTTTTAATTTCAATTGCAACCTCCTATAAACTACCACTTTCTACAACTTACGTTACGTTTATGGTAGCCATGGGATCTTCACTCGCCGATCGAGCTTGGGGAGCAGAAAGCGCAGTTTATCGTGTTGCTGGAGTAATAAACGTTATTGGCGGATGGTTTTTTACTGCCTTTAGCGCTTTTTCTGCCGCAGCCTTAGTTGCCTACCTATTAAACTTGAACATCGCTGTAATGTTCCCAATATTGCTACTAGCGGCTCTTGTTTTACTTATTAGAAGTTCACTACTTCATAGTAAAAAATCTAAAGAAGTAAGAGCTGAAGATAGCTTAATAAAAGCCGAAAGCAGCTCTGTACAAGGCGTTATTCACGAAAGCGCAGGTAATATAGCCAACGTAGTTAATCGTGGAAATAAAATTTACACAAACGCCATTAATGGTTTAGCTAAACAGGATTTAATATCGCTTAAAAAGAACAAAAAACAAGTCGATAAACTATCGGTAGAAGTTGAAGATTTAAGAAATAATATATTCTACTTTATTAAAAATTTGGATGAATCTAGTCTTGGAGCTAGCAATTTCTATATCAATATTTTAGGGTATTTACAGGATATGACACAATCGCTAGAATACATTTCTAAAGCGAGTTATAAGCACATTAATAACAACCATAAGAAATTAAAATTTAATCAAATTAAAGAATTAAAAGAAGTTGATACCTCTCTAGAAATTTTATTCAACAATACCACAACAGCATTTAATTCTCGTTCGTTTGAGCAAATAGGAAACATTTTAAGCAAAAAAGATGAAATCTTTAATTTGCTATCCGAAAAAATTCAAAAGCAAGTAGACCGCACAAGAACCGAAGAATCGAGTCCTAAAAACACTACGCTTTATTTTGGTGTATTATTAGAAACTAAAGATTTACTAAAGGCTACCATGAGTTTGTTAGAAGAATACCATAACGCCCATGATGCGTCTGTAAAACCGGCAACCATTTCTCATCCTGAGGAAGAGGAATAACAAAAACCAATAATTATTATACCGAAAAAGCATCTATATTCTAGGTGCTTTTTTATTTTTACAATGAATTGAAAATTAAAATTTATGATATCGACAAATGAATATTTTGATGGCAACGTTAAATCTTTAGCCTACAGCTCTGCAACAGGGAAATCGACTATTGGTGTTATGGAAGCCGGAACCTACGAATTTGGCACCTCTACACACGAAACTATGGTGGTTATTGAAGGTGAAATGAATGTTAAACTCCCAAACGCTTCCGAATGGAAAATTTATAAAGCAGGAGAATCGTATACTATTGATGCGAATGAAAAATTCCAAGTAACCGTAAACGAACAAACGGCTTACTTGTGTCAATATAAGTAAGATTGAAAAATTAAATACATACGTAAAAAGGTCGACTAAAAATTACTCTTTAGACGACCTCTTTTTTAGATCTATACTAATAACTATTAATCTGTTTTAGTAAGACCTAATACAAAATTTAAGCGGCAATATCTATTCCTAGAGAATCAACTCCTAATATTTCATCAATCAAGTTTAAAGATGCTTTTACCATAGAATTATATGTTGGATTACCATCAGCATACATCAACTGATTAGAAACATCTATAATAGCCCTCATACGACTACGATCTTTCATATAAAAAGTTTTGGATTCTCCGTTATAATTGATTAAAAAGGATATATCATCAACTTCATATTGATTAATGAAACACAGCTTATCATATTTATTCAAACTAGAAAAAAACATTTGAAATAGCTCTTTTTTAACCATTGCTATTTCACTAGCCGACTTCTTCTTAAAATTAAGTTCTCTTACTTCATTATCGCTACAAATGGTGAGAACCTCATCCCATAATGCTAATTGAATATCCTTCTTAAGAATATTATCAATTAAACGCACTTTCTTAAGAACTCCGTTATTAATAAAGTTAGACAAATAATTATAATTTAAAGCTGGCGTCATTACTACCTTATAATCTTCGTAACCTGATACTTTAAAAAAAGCTTGAAAACCTCTTTCAAAAATTACTTTAGCACCATGATTGGCTTTGTTTTCAAAAACAATATATCCGTACTTTGAATTTTTAGGAATATGGCATAAAGAAAACAACGATCTAGTTTGAAGTTCATCTGTTTTAACCTTGTGAAGTAGCCTACTGGTTACAGCGTTTCTTACATCAAACTCATCTCCCGTATAAGCAGAGTTAAATTTGGTAACCAAGACCCTGTCCGTTCTTAAGAAATCTATACTCGCATTAAGAGAAAAAACCCTTTTACTACCCTGGTTGTCAAAATATTCAATCTTATTATTTTTTAATGAATAGTAAAATCGATTACACACATCTAACAAATCGTTTTCTCCATTAAAACGACTTAATATTTGTTCATCATTGGCTTTGTTAACGAGCGCCACTCGATAAAATGATAACTTCATTTTGATTTTGAAATTATAGCTCTTGTATTATTTATTAACAAGAGCCGTTAATAATTTAATTATTCATGAAAACCCTTACTAACATTAAGGTTTCACGAATATTCTTTTTTTGTAGAAATCATTAACTTGTCGGGATGAAACTAATTTTGTTTCTTTGAAGAAGAAAGTAAGAGATTTTAATCTCATATTATTTTTTACAAAATAGGCGTAGGAACCAATTATTGTTTAAAACATGCCAAGAGGGATATTTCACGATGTCCCTTTTTCAGTACTTATCTTCAGCATTCAAATACACTACATAAATTTATTTATTTTTTTAAAAATCACACTTATACCACTGTATATCAACAGCTTATACTTACTTATTTTTCTTAAATTAAGAACTAAAAAAAGCACCTTATTTTAATAAGGTACTTTCAATATATATGTAGTCACTAATTACCCTTCGCAACTTTTACATTCTTTCTTTTGTTTAAATTTTTGTGCCGCATTCATACTGTGTTGGTAATAAAGCGATTTAACACCCAATTGCCAAGCCGTAACATATATTTTATTAATATCCTTAACAGGCATATCTGGATGCACCATAATGTTTAAGGATTGTGCTTGATCTATATGGTTTTGTCTGTTTGCCGCCTGGTAAATAATCGTCATTTGGTCGATTTCAGAATAGGTTTTAAAAACGTCTCTTTCGTGCTCTGTAAGCTCTTCTTCTAAATGCTGAACAGAACCATCATTATCACGAATTGATTTCCAAATATCATTCGTATTTAATCCTTTTTCTTCTAAAAGTTCTAGTAAAAACGGATTTTTAATAGTCGTTTTAATTTTAGCAATATCTTTTACATAACTATTAGACCAAATAGGCTCGATACCTTGAGAAACTTGTCCTAAAATAAATGCTGAAGATGTTGTTGGTGCAACGGCATTAAGCGTTGTGTTACGTCGGCCATAGCCTTTTAAAACTTCCGGCTCACCGAATAACCCTGCTAATTCTTCAGATGCTTTAACCGATTTTTCTTTAATAGTTCTAAATATTTCACTATTTAAATCGAAGGCTTCCTGACTATCGAAACTCATCATTTTAGATTGTAATAAAGAGTGCCATCCTAAAGCGCCCATACCTAAAGCTCTATTTTCTTTAGCAAAATTATAAGCCTTTTCCATAAATAGGAAGGTTTGTTTATCATCTCTATTTTCAGAATCTCTATACGCTTCAAGTTTCGTAATAAACTCTTCTAATACCGCATCTAAAAAGTAGACCATCGTTTCTACAGCATCGGTATCTTTCCATTTATCGTAATGCAATAAATTTATAGAAGATAGCACACAAACAAAAGACCAACGATCGTTTGTAGGTAGCATAATTTCAGAACACAAGTTACTGGCGTAAATCTCATGATTTTTATCTTTATAAACATCTGGTGCATTATTATTTGCATTGTCTCTAAAGAAAATATAAGGATATCCTATTTCCCCTCTACGTTGCAATACTTTTGCCCAAATAGCACGTTTATCTGTATCACCATCAATCATTTCTTGCATCCATTGGTTACTTACTGTAACACCATGGGTTAATTCTTGAATTGGATTACCCTCTGTTCCTATTTCTAAAAACTCGTGAATATCTTGATGCTCGATTGGTAAATAAGGTGAAAAACGTCCACGACGTACAGAACCTTGACTCACGACATCGACCATTTTTTCGAAAAGTTGCATGATGTGAACGGCTCCTGAAGACTCGCCGTTATTTTTAACAGGCGCCCCTCTATGGCGTAATTTCCCGAAATACCCCGATGTACCACCACCAAGTTTAGACATCATTCCAACTTCCGATTGTGTATAAAGTATATCTCCCATATCATCAGAAATATGAGACCCAAAGCAGCTAATTGGTAAGCCACGACGCTTGCCAAAGTTAGACCATACCGGTGAAGCTAAAGAGAAGTATCCCTCTGCCATATAACCATAAAATTTATCGGCAAAGCCATCAATTTTTAAAATTTGTTCGGCTCTATCGGCTATTTCTCTAATTCTACTTTCAGGAGTTGCACCTTCCGTAAGGTATCCAGATCCTAAAAATTTACGACTATTTTCGGTTAACCATTTTATTTCTGGTTGCTTTCCTATTTCTTTCCTAGCCTCTTTTCTAGCTTTAATTAAATCATCATAATTAGATGATTTAGCGTCATTATTCAAATTTACTGCTGCTTGGTCTTTGGTCTGTTTGTTCATATTAAAATAGGTCGTCGCTGGTTATACTTTTTGTTCTTTTACTATAGTTTATAGAGCGTTTCACAAAGAAATCGCCATGTTTGGTTCCAATAATTTCGTCGTCAAACCATTCGGTTTTTTGTATTAATTCTTCATTAATTTCGAATACTTTTTCTATACCAATACTTTCTAAGGAGTTGTTAAATCTGTTTTTAATAAACTCGTTAACCACATTCTTTGGTAAGAAATCTAATTCCCCATCCTCAAAAATCCAGTCTACAATATCACTTTCCGAATTGAAAGCTTCTCTACATAAGGTTCGAATGAGTTCTTCATGGTCATTATCAAACCATGTTGGGTTTTCTTCTTTTATTATCTTGATAAGATCGATACCAAAATCACCGTGAATCTGTTCTTCCTTCGAAGTGGCTTCAACCACATTTGAAACGCCTTTAAGCATATTTTTATGCTTATTAAATGCCATGATTATTAAAAACTGAGAAAACAAAGACACATGTTCTATAAATAAAGAAAAAAGTAAAACAGATTCTGCATAATCCTTATTATCTTCACTTTTAGCGTTTTTTAAAGCCGTTTCTAAATAATGAACCCGTCTCATTATAACTGGTTTTTTCTTTAGGTTTTTAAACTCATTATTAAGTCCTAAAATTTCTAATAAATGAGAATAAGCATCTTGATGGCGTACTTCGCTTTCAGCAAAAGTAGCACCTACCGATCCTATTTCTGGTTTCGGCATTTTATTATAAATATCTCCCCAAAACGTTTTTACAGCAACTTCTATTTGAGAAATAGCCAACATGGTATTTTTTATGGCATTTTGCTCAATTGGTGTTAATCTTGTTTTAAAATCTTGAATATCACTAGTAAAATTAAACTCGGAATGAATCCAATAGGAATGACGAATAGCATCTACATAATCGTTAAGTGCTGGATATTCATAAGGTTTTAAATTAATTCGCTTTTCAAAAATATTAGTTTTTCTACTTCTTGCTTGCTCATTTCTGTATAAAATGTATGCTTTTGCTACATCATGAAAGGCACTTTCCATTAATTTATCTTCAACAAGATCCTGGACTTGTTCTACATTAGGTAAATAATCGATATCCTTTTCTTTTCTCTCTAAAAGCGCTTTTAAAACTTTTACCGCAATAATTTCAGCGTCTTCTTTACTTCCATTTCCAACCGAAATCATCGCTTTTTCAACGGCATTAGAAATTTTACTTAAAACAAAAGGGCTTGTTTCGTAATCTCTTTTTATAATTTGAGTAATCTCCATAATAATCTTTTGTTAATAGCTGAATAGTCATTTGAATAATATTACTAATCCAAAATTCTATTAATAAATCTGTAAAATCGTGTTATATTTTTCTATTAGAGAAATAAAAAAAGGCATGTTTTGCACCATTTAACTCAATACATAAAGTATAAATATTTTTGCTTTTTTTGCCGAGAACAAAGATTGACATTTGTTGCTTAAAATGAAAGTGTATTTTATAAACATTGTCAACAAGTTTTTAACAATTTCATATTCCTTCAAAAAACAACTGGTTTTTTTACACCATTCTTATTTTACTGAATGTCAAACCATTATAAATATAAAAAAACAAAATTTAGCACATAAAATCATCTTGTAAATTTCACGTTAAACCCCTTATTTTACACTTGCTAATACTGAATTTCAACCATTAATTTACAGGTGAATTTGACTGTTTTTTTTAAGCTTAAAATTTAAGTTTACCATTTTAAATTTTATTAAAAACAAAATATTTAAGCTACTTTTTTTATTTTTTATTCGGAAATTATTTTCCTAAGTAAATTTCATTTTAACAAAATTTACTTTGCTTTTTTTGAACACGAAAAAGGTTGCTTTCAAAAAAAAGCAACCTCCGCATACATATAATTTTAATATGTTAAATAAAAAATTATTCT
This sequence comes from Algibacter pacificus, assembly GCF_008033385.1. Lineage (GTDB taxonomy): Bacteria > Bacteroidota > Bacteroidia > Flavobacteriales > Flavobacteriaceae > Algibacter > Algibacter pacificus. The sequence continues at coordinate 102,515 of NZ_VOGY01000013.1, forward strand.
TTAAGCCAACTTGAATATTTAATATAATTATCGGCAATACGATTAATTTCGCCCGAAATTAATTCTTCACTAATATCTTTCACTTTTTTAGCAGGAACACCCGCATAAATACTACCCGATTCTACATGCGTATTTTTGGTTACTACCGCACCTGCTGCAATAATACTGTTGCTTTCTACAACACAATCGTCCATAATAATACTCCCCATACCCACTAAAACATTGTCTTGAATAGTACAACCATGCACAATAGCGTTATGCCCAATAGACACGTTATTACCAATGTTGGTAGGCGATTTAAGATATGTAGCATGTATTACAGCGCCGTCTTGTACATTCACTTTGTTGCCCATTTTTATATAATGCACATCGCCACGAATTACAGCACTAAACCAAATACTGCACTGTGTTCCTACAGTAACATCGCCAACAACTACGGCGTTTTCGGCTAAATAGCAATCGCTTGAGATTTGTGGTGATTTTCCGTTAATAGTTTTTATTATAGCCATAATATTTGTTTTTTATGTTATTTTTTTGAAGAAATTCCTTGCTAATTTATTTAAAAAAAGACAATAATTGCACTTTTCTGGAAGCAGAAACCATAATTTATTTCCCATGACTAAGTAATACACTTCCGCCTTTACCTTTTAGATATATTTCAGTATAATTATCATTCGCTTTGCTATTTAAAATTTCAAAATTAACATCGCGAACCTAAAGTGACGGCGCCCACAAACCGACATACTTATAACAAATAAATCCCGCCAAATACTGGTGGGATCTATTTATATATTCTCTATTATATTTCTATTTTTAATTAACCGCTGGACAATTACAACTGTATCGTTCTTTTTTACAATTAAAATTGTAACCTAAAGTAAATTGATGAAATCCACCGTTAGTAAACACGAGGGAATTGGATTGATAGGTATACGTATATGCCACCATCAACTGGTTAAAATTAACACCTAAAAGTGGGGTTATTTGCTGTAGTTTTTGTTTTTTTTGCTCATTACTCCCTGTTAAATATTCGGCACCATCACTACTATTACGGAAAGAAACACCGCCCCATATTTTACCAAACTCCATGGTTTTATATACTTTTGCATTAATATCTATTCCGGCTTCTTTTGTTGCGTCGCGATACTTAAGCATTACAGAAGGCTCATAACTCCAAGAGCTACCATATTTACCAAACACACCCCCTATTGAGAGCAAGTAACGTCTTAAATTACTGGTAATATTTTGATCGCTATTTATACCTGCATTTTTAATTAAATTCTTTACGGTACCATGCGCGTAATAATCTAAAAACTGATATGAAAACCCAAAATCTAAATTAAGATTAGTTTCACTTTGTATTGTACCTGTAATTGATGGATCTGGACCATCGAATAGAAAGGATGTTTCGTCTAATTTATATTGAATCATACCTACACTCAAACCAAATGAAAGCATATTTAAATCGAGTTCCGAGCGCGAAAACATTAGATGATGTGCATAGGTAGCATAAACCCCCGTTTGAGAATGATATCCGTTTTGGTCGGTATATAGAATAGCTCCAACCGCAGATGGCGTATCTCCTACCCTACTGTTAATACTCATAGTGAGCAACTTTGGGGCATCCTCATGCCCAAACCACTGCTGTCTGGCGGTAAGCCTAAGTTTAGCACAGTTTGCAGCTCCGGCCATGGATGGATGAATTAAATAATAATTATCGGTTAAGTAGTCGGTATAAATTGGCAATCCTTCTTGAGAGGTTGCAACGTTGGAAAATAACATTGCCATAAGTACCATTAAAACATATTGTATTTTCATAATTTAAATTTGGGGCTATATCGTACAATATACACTTTTAATTATAACAATTTTGCTATAAAAATATATTTAAAATGTTAGTTAGGTTCACTTTTAGGTTAGGGCAACAAAACTCAAATATATGGATAACTAAAGTTTTCTTTTAGTATTTTTGTAAAAAAAAAGTTAATAATGAGTAATTTCAAGGTTTCTATTAAGGAAACATCTAACGATAATATTGTAAAATTTGAGTTAAATCAATTTATTACAAAGTACCAAAGTTTTGAATTTAACAACATTGACGAGGCTAAAACCTCACCTTTAGCCCAACAATTATTTTATTTACCCTTTGTAAAAAAAGTTTACATTTCTGGAAATTTTATTGCAGTAGAGCGCTATAGCATTGTAGACTGGAGCGATGTACAAGATGAAATGGCAGAACAAATTGAAGCCTATTTAAATGATGGTGGTATAGTTGTAGAGGAAAGTACTGCTCCAAAAAAAGTACCAGTTACTGTATACGCTGAAAGCACACCAAATCCTGCCGTTATAAAGTTTGTGGCTAACAAGAAAATAGTTGCTGCGCTTTTTGAATTCACGTCTATAGATGAAGCTAAACTATCACCATTAGCTACAGAGTTGTTTCATTTTCCTTTTGTAAAAAGTGTTTTTCTTGATGAAAATTATGTATCAATCACCAAATATGATATTGCTGAATGGGATAGTATAACATTAGAACTTCGTGAGTTTATTAGAAGTTATATTGAAGATGGAAAAGAAATCGTTTTACCAGAAGCTATAGAAACACTAAAAAAATCTACTGAACAAGTAGATACGCATTTTGACACACTTGATGACACTTCAAAAGAAATAATAAATATTATTGAAGAATACGTAAAACCTGCTGTAGCTAGTGATGGTGGAAATATTCAGTTTATTTCATACGACGAAAGCTCTAAAAACGTAAGCGTGCTTTTACAAGGCGCTTGTAGTGGTTGCCCTTCGTCTACTTACACTTTAAAAAGTGGTATTGAAAATATGTTAAAAGAAATGCTCCCTGGAAAAATTTCTATGGTAGAAGCTATTAATGGCTAAAATAAATTTAAAATAACATGTATAAAAAACGTTCTTACAAATAGAGCGTTTTTTTATCTCTAATATTAAAATTATAAATAAAACTCTTACGCTTATTTTTACAAATATCGTTGCCTTAGAACATTTTTATTTTTTAAAATTAAAAATGTTTTTTTAGACTAAACCAAGAACAGTAAAACCCTTTAAAATAAAAGGTAAAACCTTTGTTGAAGACACTAAAGCACATGAGGCAAACCAATGGTTTCAGAATAGTTTTATTGCTGTAATTATAGTGTTTGCTCTATTTAAATAAAACCAATATTTCATACTTTTATTTCTGATTTTTGTGACTATTTATGGTATTTATGGGTCTAACTCTACAAAGCGAATTAAACTTTTTTATGGCAATCTATTCCTGTAAATATTGCACTTATAATGAGTTTAATTTAATATTTTTTTATCATAAAATTTAAACAAACACATTATTAGTTTTTAATTTTGCAGAACAAATAAAATAAACAAAAATTATGAATTTAGAAAGTATTGACACAGAAAAATGGATTGATTTAGGTCTAGATTATGGTCTTAAAATAATAGGGGCTATACTTATTTGGATTATTGGCTCTTGGGTAATTAAAAAAATACTAAAAGCCGCAAAAAAAATAATGTCTAAAGGTAAATATGATGAGAGCCTTCAAAAATTCTTACTAAACCTTTGTGGCTGGGCTTTAAAAATTATTTTAATTATTGTAGTTTTAGGAACTGTTGGTGTAGCCACCACATCATTTGCAGCCATTATCGCCGCCGCAGGTTTAGCTGTTGGTATGGCACTTCAAGGGTCTTTAGGGAATTTTGCTGGAGGTGTTTTAATTATGATTTTTAAACCTATAAAAATAGGCGATTTAATAGAAGCCCAAGGTGAAATTGGTGTTGTTAAAGAAATTGAAATTTTCACAACCAAATTAACAGGTCTATCAAACAAAGAAATTATTATTCCTAACGGATCTTTATCTAACGGAAATATTATTAATTATTCTACTGAAGGAACTCGTCGTGTAGACTTAACATTTGGCGTAGGTTACGATTCTGATATTAAGAAAACCAAACAAGTATTAATGGATGTTTTAACATCACACCCAAAAGTATTGCAAACACCTACACCAACTGTAAATGTATCGGAATTAGCAGATAGCTCAATAAACTTTGCAGTTAGACCTTGGTGTAAAACAGCAGATTACTGGGATGTTTATTTTGATATTACTGAAAACGTAAAAGAAGCCCTAGATGCCGCTGGAATTGAAATTCCTTACCCACATCAAGTTGAAATACACAAAGAAGGATAAGCCTTTAGGTTTAACTTATTAATTGAAAAAGCCCAAATAGTTTTAATTACTATTTGGGCTTTTTTGTGTAAAAAGAGTATTGATTTTAGTGTTACTTTGTTTTTGGTTTCGGTTTTAATGCCACAAAATCTTTTAAATAATACGGTTCAAAATAGGCCACATCTTCAAAATCGTTATTATTAAATTTATGGAACGCAAGCACACTCATGTCATTTGCCGACGGTAATTTACCCTCAACAAAAATAGCATTCGGATGGTTTATGAGTGTCTTAGTTTTTTCAACACCATTGCCAATAAAATAGACGTTTCCGTTCTGTAAATTTTCCGCGAAAGCGTTTTCATCTAAAATTTGGGCTTGAGTTTCTCTAATTTCTTTATAATTTGAATCGTAAATGGCTGAATACACTTCCATACGTCGAGCATCCAACATCGAAATAACAATACCATGCTCTAATTTTACTTGATGCGCAAGCGCTTCTAAAGTAGGAACCGCAATTAATGGTTTATCTAAAGCAAAACAAAGCCCTTTTGCCGCCGAAACTCCAATACGCAAGCCCGTATAAGACCCTGGACCTTTACTAATGGCTATCGCGCTTAAATCTACACTCTTAATCCCTGCTTCTTTTAAGGCTTCGTCTATATAAACATGAAGTCTTTCGGCATGCGAATAACTTTTATCGTTATCCTCTTTTAAAACTACAGTTTTCCCATTTTTTGAAATGGAGACCGAACAATTAGTCGTTGCTGTTTCTATATTTAATATGAATATACTCATGGTGTCATTATCATTGGAAGTGCAAAAATATTGTTTTTATTATTAGAAAGATATCACGGCACTATAAAAAGTAAAAAGGCCATCATTTACTAAAAATGATAGCCTTAATTTATGATTTAAAATTAAACTAATCCATCAAGGATTTACCAATATAAAAATCTAATACTTTAGTTTTAAAAACGAAATCGTATTTCGCGTTTATTAACGACGACTCCGCATTTATAAGTTGCACACGAGCTTGTTCTAATTCAAAAGCCGTCATGACTCCAATATCAAAACGTTCTTTGGAATTATTAAAAGCTAAGGTTTGATATTCCAAAGATTTTTTGGCGGCCACATAAGCTTTTAACCCCGCCTGAGCATCGGTATAGGCGCGCTGAATATTGGACTCTAAATCAATTTTAGCTTGCTCTAAACGCAACTTAAAATTATCTTCTTGAATTTTTGCTTTGGCAACATTCGTTTTATTTTGAAATCTTGAAAAGATAGGAATACTAACTCCTAAATTAAAACTATGCCCTTTATTGTTATCCAACTGATCAAAAAAAGCAGCTTCATTATCCGATAAATTAGAATAAAACGCATTAGCACCAAAACCATAACTTAATGAAACCGACGGCAAGTAACCACCTTTCGATATCTCTGTATTTAACTCGGCACTTTCAATATTTTTTTCAGCTATTTTAATTTCATTTCTATTTTCTAAAGCATAATTTAAAACAGGATCTACACTATCATACATCACCGCTTCCGATGGCGTATTAACATCGATAATTTCAACATTAAAACCTTTGTAAGGCACTTGAAGCAATTGGGACAGTGATAATAAAGCCAAATTAAAATTATTTTCTGCCAAGGTAACTTGCTGTGCATCGCGACTTAACGTAGCCTCAGCATCATATACATTGGCTTTGGGTTGTGCTCCAGCATCCACTAAACTTTTAACCTGCTCTAGTTGTTTTTCACTAAACTGAAATTGTGCCTCGGCTGTTTCTAAATTTTCTTTATTAAAAAGCACATTTAAATAAGCGTTGACCACATTAAGTGAAATATCATCTTTAATACGATTAAGCTCTAACTCGTTAGTCTCACGATTTAAAAACGCCGATTTTTTATTGTTTAAATTTCTAAAACCATTAAAAACGGTTTGAGATACACTAAGCCCTAGATTTGTTGAATGACTCGTTCTATTTGCAAAAATACCTTCTGCAACTAAAGATGTCCCTAAACTTAAACCCTGAGATGCGCTTGCACTTAGCGATGGCAAAAACTGCCCCTTAGCCGCAATAATGTCTTGATTATTGGTAAGCAGGGTGTTTTCGGCTTGCTTAACCGTAATATTATGCTCCAAAGCATGGTTGACACAAGCTTCCAAAGTCCACAATTTTTCTTGTGAAAATGAGATTGCCGACCAACATAAAAACGCTAGAGATAGTATTTTTATAAAAATGCTTATCGAAGTATTATTCATTATCTTCTTCATCTTCATTATCTTTTGATGCTTTATTCCACACTTTAATGTTATCGCCCTCTTTAACGCCTTCAGTTATTTCAACATTTATCCCATCGGAAATCCCTAACTCTACATCGACTTTTTTGTATTTATTATCTCCTTCAGCTATTTCCACAAATGGTTTTTCGGTAATTCTATTATATTGCAATAAGGCTTCTCTAATCGCTAACACACTATCTTTAGATTCAATATCAATCTCGGCATTGGCACTATACCCCGCACGAATATTAGTGGTAGAATCTATCTCAACATCGGCTTTTATAGTAAACTGAACCGCGCCATTTTCTTCAATCCCTTTTGGAGCTACAAACGTTAATGTGGCTGGGAATTCTTTATTCGCGATAGCACCCAAAATCACTTTAATGACTTTACCTTCTTTTAATTTTCCAACTTCAGCTTCATCAACTTTACCTTCAAAAATCATTAAACTCATATCGGCAATCGTAGCAATAGTGGTTCCCGCGTTGAAATTATTACTTTGAATCACTTGATCGCCTTCACGTACAGGAATTTCTAAAATAGTTCCCGGAATTTGCGCCACAATATTGGTATTTGCTGAGCTTCCACCAGAAATAGATCCGCGTTTTATAATTTGATAATCGTTTTGCGCTTGTCTATACGTTTCATTGGCTTGATTATAGGACAATTCACTATTTTCAAAATCTTGTTTAGAAATCACCCCTTTATCAAAAAGGGCTTTATTTCTATTGTACAATACCTTGGCATTTTCAAAAGATAATTTGGTTGATGAAATCCGGCTTTTAGCACTCACCAAACTCTGCTCGTTTGGCACCACTCTAATGGTAGCAATTAAATCGCCTCTTTTTACCTTATCGCCTTCTTCTACTAAAATTTTATCGACAATACCTGGAATTTGAGGTTTTAACTCAATTTCCTCTTCGGGATTTAATTTTCCGGTAGCGACTGCTTTTGTATTAATGGAAGTGTAAAAAGGTGATTCTACCTTAAACTCTTCAATATCTTTAGAATTTGCATCCTTAAAATATTTTAACACAAAGGCTAATAGTAAAACAACTACTATTACTGCAATGATTTTTACTGTTTTATTCATTTTTTTTGATTGTTTATTCTTCTCTTAATGCTTCAATAGGTTTAATACTGGTTGCTTTGGTTGCAGGTATTAGTCCGATTAATGTTCCTAATATTACTAATATGATTAACGCGATAAATACCACGGCAATAGATACGGATGCGTTAACTAATGCGGCATCGGCACCTTGACCAAAAAGATGATCGAGTATAATTAAAATTAAACCGCCAGAAATAATACCAAACATTCCTGCCACCAAGGTTAGGAAAACAGCTTCTACTACAATTTGTCTTTTAATTTCAAATGGTGTTGCGCCTAGTGCGCGGCGTACTCCAATTTCTTTGGTACGCTCTTTTACGGTAATTAATAGAATATTCCCAATAGCAAACACACCGGCTATTAAAGTGGCAATACCCACAAACCAAGTTAAAAACTGCATACCTGTTAAAAAGCCTGTAACCTTTCCAAATTGTTTTCCGGCATTGGCACTTCCAAAAGCACGATTATCTTCGGGGTGAATTTTATTTAAATTTTTCAATAATAAAGTAGCATCCTCTTCAATTTGAACAATATCATATTCTGGTTTCCCAGTAATCATCATCCAGCCTATTTGATCCCCTTCATTATAAACCTGCTGAAATGTGGTAAAAGGAATATGAATATCAATGGATGGCCCCATACTTATATTAGGCACTTCAAACAGCCCTACGACTTTATAATTAATACTATTTATTTGAATATACTCACCGATAGCTTCTTCATCCTTTTGAAAAATTTGTTTATAAATTTCATCGGAAATAACAGCGACTTTCTTTCTGTCGTCAATATCACTTTGATTGATAAAACGCCCGTGAATTAATTTTTTCTTTTCAACTTGATCCAATAATGGATAATCGCCTGCAATACTAAAACTACCCGAAAGAAAATTTCTAACCACCAAGGATTGATTCTGATTTCTAGGCACCACAAATTCTACGCCGTCAACATTTTCCGCTACTTTTCTTGTATCACTTAACGACAACCTGACGCGTCGACCTTCTTGAAAACCTTTAAAAGGCATACCTGTTTTCTCTCCCCAAAGAAAAACACTATTGGTTGCAAAATCTCCAAATAATCTATTAAACGAATTCTCTAAACCACGAGCCGACCCTAATAAACCAATCAGTAACAAAATACCCCACCAAACACCAACCATGGTTAAAATAGACCGCAGTTTGTTTTTGCTTAAGCTATCGAAAACTTCTTGCCAAGTATCTCTTTCTAATAAAAATCTAAACATAGTTAATCGTCTCTTAAAGCTACAATAGGCTTAATTTGTGATGCTTTTTTTGCTGGTAAATATCCCGCAATGGCACCTGCTATTATTAATGTAATGGTAGCACCAGCAACTAAGCTATTACTTACACCGGGATCTTTTATAAAATAATCTTTTAAAACAGGAGTGGCTAACTCTAAAACGCCCATTCCAACCAGTAAACCTACATAACCCGCAATCGCTGTGATAATAATGGATTCTATTAAAATAATAGATACTATGGATCTTGGAGATGCTCCTAAGGCTTTACGAATTCCGATTTCTTTGGTACGTTCTTTTACAATAAAAATCATGATATTACTAATACCAACAATACCCGCGATTAGCGTTCCAAAACCAATAACCAGAATAATTACTGATAAACTAGCCGTCATCATATCTACTTTTTGAGTGCCTTGTGCCATATTCCGAATTCGAATAGCACGTTGATCACTACTTGCCACATCAAACCTTTCTTTTAATTTATTTTCTAACGACATTCCAAAAGCAAGGGCTTGGGCCGAACTCATCTCCGGATTAAAAGTTAAATGCATAAAATCCACCAGATCATTATTCCCATAAACACGCTGAATAGTCGATATAGGAATATAAATAATGCTTTCTTCACTATCCCCTTCATCATCTGTAAAAACCCCCACTACTTTATATTGAATACCACTAAGATTAATATATTTACCAATAGCAGTTTCCTTAAAAAATAATTCTTCTTCAACCTTTTTTCCAATAACAACAACCTTGGCTTTATTATTTATATCATTTTGATTAATATAACGCCCTTCCTTAACCACGTTATTTTCAATAAACATGAATTCTGGGTAAATTCCCCGAAGCTGATAATCATTCTTTTCACCTTTAAAAGAAGCTGTAACACTCTTATTAACTTTAGAAGTTATAAACTGAACTTTATCGCCGTAAGTGTCTTTTATAAACTCACGATCTTCATTTTTAAACTGAATACGTCTACCCACTTGCAAACCTTTATTGGCTTTAGTGGTTCGGCCAGGATAAATTATAATAGAGTTATTAGCATCGGTTCCAAATGCTTCTTGGAAAGTGTTTTGTAATCCATTGGCAATACCAAATAAAATAGCGAATAGCAAAATAGCAAATGCCACAGTAAACCCAGAGAGCAAACTACGGGTTCTATTCATATTAATACTTTGGAATATTTCTCGCCAGAGATCTAAATCAAACATAAAGTTGTGCTCTAACCTGTTCTACCATTTTATCTTCGATAATAATACCATCTCTAAGTCTAACGTTGCGCTTACACATGGCAGCAATATCTTCCTCGTGAGTCACCATTAAAATCGTTTTTCCTTCATCGTTTAAATGCTGAATAAACTCCATAATTTCATGGGAAGTTTTAGTATCTAAAGCACCCGTTGGCTCATCGGCAAGTAATAATTTGGGATCTGCCGCTAAAGCACGAGCAATAGCCACACGTTGTTTTTGTCCACCCGAAAGTTCTTTTGGTAAATGTTTAGCCCAATCGGCTAAGCCTACCTTCTCTAAATGAAACATAGCCAACTCTAAACGTTCCTTTCGTTTCATCCCTTGATAATATAACGGAAGCGCCACATTTTCTAGTGCGCTTTTATAATTTATTAAATTGAAGGATTGAAAAATAAAACCTAAAAATTTATTTCTATAAATAGCCGCTTTTTTTTCAGTTAGGTTTTTAATGGGTAGTCCATCTAGAATATAGTCACCTTGATCAGCTTCATCCAGCATACCGATTATATTTAGTAATGTGGATTTTCCAGAACCCGAGGATCCCATAATCGCTACCATTTCACCTTCTTTTACAGAAAGATCGATGCCTTTTAAAACATGTAAACTGGAATCTCCTATAGGATAGGATTTGTGTAATTGACGAATTTCTAACATATTTCTTGATTGATTAAGCATTCCTTTAGGTTAAAAACGAAAGCTTTTTAATATGACTAGTAAAGCAAAGAAATGTTACATCATTTGCTTAAAAAAAAATCATAAATTTTTTTTTAACAGTAACCAAACCCAATTACAAAAACTAAATATCAAATACCTAAGCTGTTTTTTTATTGTATTTATAATAAATAGCGAAAGCTATACCTGCAACAAGAATATATGGAATCGCCATTAAATACACAATACCATCATTAATACTTTTCGCTGTGCCTTGCCCTTCTTCACTTTCTAAAACGGCGCGACACATGGCGCATTGCGCATTAGTTTCTAAAAACATGAAACAGCTAAACACCAAGAATATGATTTTATTTTTCATAATAATAAAACTCTCAAAAGACATTAATAATACGGCGAAATCATAACATAAACAATCACTCCAGTAATAGCAACATAAAGCCATAATGGAAAAGTGATTTTTGCTATTTTTTTATGACGTTCAATATTATTGGTTATTCCTCTTACAAAAGTAATTAACACAAAAGGAATTACGACAATAGAAAGTAGAATATGCGTAATTAGTATAAAATAATAGAATACTTTAACCATACCCTCGCCTCCAAACTTAGTAGAATCGCTCGTCATATGATAGGCAACATATAATACTAAAAACAATGCAGATAACACTATGGCAAACTTCATCAATAATTCATGATTTTTCCGTTCCCCTTTTTTTATTTGAAATACTGCTAACAACAAAACTAATGCGGTTATCGCATTTATAGTAGCATAAATAGGTGGTAAAAACACAGGCAATTCCATATCTATTTTAACACCAAATAAAATAGCAACCACCACAGGGATCACAATAGAAAGCCCAATTATTAACTTGTTATACTTCTTTTCGTTTTGAAGATTATTTTGCTTATTCATTTAGTAACTTTTTTATATCTGCTTTTAAGGCACTTATCTCTTCTTTAATACCATCGTCGTCTACTTTTTCGCTTTCCGATGCAATACCACGGTAATAAATAATTGGGTTGCCGTAATCGTCTTTTCTAGAACGAATAAACCCATTTTTATCTATTAATGCAAAGTTTCCCGAGTGCTCAAAACCACCAGCGACATTTTCGGCTTCGGCAGCATATAAATTAAATCCTTCATTGGCCAATTTATAAATAGCCTCTTTTTCACCAGTCATTAAGTTCCAATTTGGGTTTGTAATCCCATAATTTTCAGCGTAAGTTTTTAAAACTTCTTGGGTGTCATGAGCTGGGTTTATGGTATATGACGCCACCCCAAAATCTTCAAAACCTTTAAAAGCATTCTGTATTTGAACTAAATTCTTGTTCATTCTTGGGCAAATAGTAGGGCATGTTGTAAAAAAGAATTCAATAATGTACACTTTACCTTCGTAATCTTTATTTGTAATTGTTTTACCATCTTGGTTAATAAAAGAAAACTCTGGCACTTTTTTAGCGACGCCATTAATTTCAACAAAGGCTAAGTCGGACATTTTTTTCACCTCTGGTTTTTCGTAACTCCGATCTGTTTGTCGAGAAACATCATCATTAGAAATTCTTTTCTCTATTTCCGGAATAACAATAATCCCAAAAACCAAAATAACAAAAGCGATACCAATGTATGAATAGTTGTTCTTTTTCTTCATCTTAAAATTTATTTTGATATTCCTTTTAAATCTCTTGCGCGTCTAATTTCTGAATTAAATTCCCCCTTACGTTTCTGTCTATATTCGGTAAAAACAATACGTAAATCGTCACTCATTTTGTTTTTAATCTCGGCAACTTCAACACAGTTATAACCGCTTAAACCATAAACGGCAGTTCCTTTTCCTAATTCATTATCGGTTCTATCATCGATACGTCCTCGCTGGTTTAAGTCTTTATCAATTATAAACACATCATGGCTGGACAAATCGGTATTTAGTTCGGTTCTACTTTTCAAACTAAAGTATATCCTTTTAATATCTGTTGGATTGCCATAAACAAAATGCCAGAACCTAATATCGTCATAGCTGTTCACTTCAGCTTTAAGCTTAGTTACTTCGGCCTCAGTTCCTTTAGGCATAACAATTACAATTTGAAATTTTTTAAAACCTTTAAATTTATCGTAAATTAATTCTTTTAAGTTCGATGCTTCAATGGTTTTACTCATAGGTTTTTCACCTAAAAAACCTAAAATGGTAATATGATCTTTTAAAACAATAGGTTCCTCCACATCCGATGTAAAAGCCTCTAAATCTAAAACGCCTGCCTTTACAATATCCAAAGGTTGGTAATTGTGTGTAGAAGGATACAGCATTAATAAAAACGCCACAGGAAGAAAAAACAAAACTCCTAATATAGCATAGCTACCTACTTTTTTTTTATTCATAATTCATCGCGTTTTTAACGCTATTTACAGGTTGCAAAAATAAAAAAAGACGACCTAATAACCGTTTATACTTTGTTAATTTATCTAAATAAACTGGCTAAAAAAAAAGAATCCCACCATACAGTGGGATTCTTTTTTATTCAATTAGAAAACGAACTATTAAAATGTAAGTTTTACTAAAAATCTCTTTTTATATAACCAGTATCATATACTCGAAAAATATACCCACCTTCTTGTAATAAAATAAAAATTAAATATACAATTAAGCCTATACCTATCCATACTACCGCACGACGCAAACCCGGAGTTTCATCACGCATGTGCATAAAATCCCAAGTAATATAATATGCCTTTACAATTGTTAAAATTATAAAAATCCAGTTTAAGGCTTTCATACCTAAAACATATCCCATTAAAATTTCAGGTTTAATAATACCTAATATAACTTCAACTATAGTTACTAAACTAAGGAAAATTAAAACACCCCAAATTTTTGCAGTGTTAGATTTAAACTTAACTAAACCTTTAAATATTTCTAATTTATGTTCGTGTGCCATTTTAAATGCTTTTTATATATCCTATTTAAAGGAACTGAAACTATTTATTTTATTATACTAAGTAGAAGAATGTAAACACAAATACCCAAACTAAATCTACAAAGTGCCAATATAATCCCACTTTTTCTACCATTTCATAACTTTTACGTCTTTCGTAAGTTCCTAATAATACATTAAAGAAAATAATGATATTAATAATCACCCCAGATAATACGTGAAAACCGTGAAACCCTGTAATAAAGAAAAAGAAATCGGCAAATAACGGCGCCCCATATTCGTTAACATGCAAGTTTGCACCTTCAACATACAATGTCCCATTATTTTTTAAAGCCTTTAAGGAATGATCTCTACTTAAAACAATTTTATCCCCTGTCTCTTCATCTATGTAATGCGTGCGTACCAAAATATTTTCATGAGCTTCTAAACCTTTATAAATCTCATTAACATCAAAAGCAGGTAACGCTCCTTCACTTTGAAACCAAATTCCATTTTTACTTTCGTGGGCAGTTCTTTCTTTATGTGTATCTACAACAGCAAAATCTTTAACCGCAATACGTTTAAAAACCTGCTCACCATCTTGCTCAACATACTCACCAAACTGTAAAATATTACCGCCTTTAGTTTGTACCGCACCATATTCACCCTTAATAAAAGTATTCCATTCCCAAGCTTGAGAACCCAAGAAAATAATACCACCTATTACAGTTAAAAACATGTAAATAGTTACTTTACCTTTATTTAAATGGTGTCCTGCATCTACCGCTAACACCATCGTAACCGACGACATAATAAGTATAAACGTCATAAACGCCACATAATACATAGGAGCATTTACCCCGTGTAAAAAAGGAAAGTGAGTAAACACCTCATCGGCAATTGGCCAGGCATCAATAAATTTAAATCTAGAAAATCCGTAGGCTGCTAAAAACCCCGAAAACGTTAAGGCATCAGAAACAATGAAAAACCACATCATCATTTTTCCGTAACTTGCTTTTAGTGGCTCATTGGCACCTCCCCAAGTTTTACCTTCTACTACTGCTGTACTCATATATAAGTTGGTTGTTATTTAAAAGTTCGACAAAAATAATCAATTTATTTATCTAATAAAATATGAAGCAATAAAAATTAAAATTATCCCATATTACGACTAAAAATTACTTTGGGCGTTCCCCAAGGGTCGGGCTTTCACTACTCAATCTTTTTGTTTTATTAAGAAAACAAAAAGGATTTCAAACAAGCCGTTCAATCCCTAACGCAAAACAACCGCTATGTTTTTACCATACATTAAACCAAAACCATATTTGGAAGTCTATCACCAAAACAGCTTTAAAAACAAGTGATAACAAAAAAATAGGCCTAAAAAAACTACCCTACAAAGTATAAAAATAAAAATAAATACACCCAAAGAATATCTATAAAATGCCAGAACGTGGTTGCTAATTCAAAACCTAACATATTGGTAGCGCTGTATCTTTGTTTAAAATGATTATAAATTACAACCAACAAACAAATTAACCCAGCTACAACATGTAAAATATGCACCAAAGCAATTAAATAAATGTACGACATGGTTACATTACTCGTTGGCCCTGTAAAATTATAACCCAAATCTATTATTTGTCGAAACCCAGAAAATTGGTTATAAATAAAAATAATTCCCAATGCCAAAGTTACCAACAACCACAAACTCGTAGCCTTATTTTGCCCTTTTTTTAATGCGTTTTTTGCTAATAAAAACGTGATACTACTTACCACAATAACAACAGTGCTAATAATAAAAGCATTTGGCAATCTAAAATCGGTTAACCAATCTGGTCGCGAGCTACTTACTATAAAAGCACTTGTCCAGCCCATAAAAGACATGATTAACGAAATAATACCAAACCAAAGCATCATTTTTTTTGCTCTGCCGTGTTTTTCCTCTGTTGTTCCTTGAGTTAAATCCATGATTAACTTATAAATTTATCGATAACATAAATAATTTGCACCAACGTAATGTATGTCACACTCGACAACATCAGCTCCTTAGCCGATTTTTCAGTCATTTTTTTAAATAATTGAATAGCATAATACAACATGCCTAAACCACAAATAAAAACAATAACTGCCGCCAGTACAGACAAATGCAAACGTCCCGTAAAACCAAACACAGGAATTATTGAAATTATAATAGTCCAAATCGTATACATAATAATTTGTACCGCCGTACCGCGATCCTGTTTCCCTGTCGGTAACATAAAAAAACCACCACGTTTATAGTCTTCAAACAAAAACCAACCAATCGCCCAAAAATGTGGAAATTGCCAGAAAAATTGCAAAGCAAATAAAGTACCCGGTTCCATTCCAAAATTATTGGTAGCCGCGACCCAACCTAACATAAACGGGATCGCACCTGGAATAGCACCAACAAAAACAGAAATAGGTGTTTTTGTTTTTAAAGGCGTATAAACACAGGTATATATAAATATAGAAATAGCCCCAAACATAGCTGTTCGCTTGTTTATACTATACAAAATAGCTATTCCTAAAATGGTAAAAATAGTTGCAATTGCAAAAGCCGTATTCACAGACATACGCCCCGCAGGAATAGGTCTATTTTTTGTTCTTTCCATTAAGGCATCCAAATCTTTTTCAATAATTTGGTTATAAGCGTTTGATGCGCCCACCATAAAATAACCACCAAAAGCCAAAAGGATTAAAGTTTTTATATCTACAGTTTCTACCCCCAATAAATAACCTGCAAGTGAAGAAAACACGACGCTTATTGCTAATCGCATTTTTGTTATTTCCTTAAAATCTGAAATTAAACCCGGATTTTCTATAGTTGTTCTCGATCTACCCAAACTTCTCTGTAATAGTGCATTTTATATTGCGAGTGCAAAGATACTCTATATTAATAATTTGAGCAATGTTGATAGCATTTTTAATATCTTTATCAGAAAGTAAAAACCAGAAAACATGAAAAACATCAAATGAACTCTAAATGTATGCTTCTTTTTTCAACATTTCAATTTTGGACTTACTATATTTTAGATTAGACACAAAGTTGCGAGATTTAAAGCTACATAATTTAGCTTTGAATTATGAAAAAAGGAATAGAAGTGAGTTATCCTCGTGGTAACTTAAAGCAAATATGCAAAAGAACTGAATACACTGGATATTCCTAATATCTATTTTAGCCTTTGCGTCGCGAATTAAAAAATTACGGTAAGAACAGTTTTCCAAAATATGACAAGCCAAAATTAACAAATACGCAAAAAGAAATCGGTTTACTAAAAAAGCATTTAACAGATATTTAAGAAGAACATGAGATATTAAAAAAGATGATCAAGAAAACATCCAAAAACGGTATTTTATCCTCTTAGATATTAAATCTCCAAGGACAATAAATAAAATTTAGATTTATAAAACACCATAAATTTAAGCTTTCAGATAAGAAAAAGTGTAAGGTTTTTAAAGTTATGGATCTCAAGGAATATAAACAGCATATTTAAAATCTCAGATTAATTTTTAACTTGAAATTTTAAATATGAGATAATGTCTAATAAAAGAAGAGTACACTCTACTTTTGGGTATAAACTATTAATGAAGCAGCAAAATCTGTTATAAAAATCCCGTTGCTCCATTTATTGTTAACACTAACGTATGTCATTTCAAGGTAGTATCAATTTTGGGATGTATTATAATGATGCAGAGTATCCTAATTATAAATTATAAAAAGATCTATCATTTTCATACTCCGAACATCCTACCCAAAACTGATTACCATCATCATCAAATTTAAAAACAAACTCTTCTTTACCTCTGGAATTATTTTTTAGTAAGTACAATACATTTTTGGGTATTGATTTGTAATATAATACAGTATCGGTAGCCTTTTTTTCCCCTAAAGAAATCCATTTTTTATCCCAATAATGTAATTCATAATTGTCTCCTACATTAATATGGTTACCATCATTTCTCGCTTGAATTTCGAAACCAAAAATTTCCTTGGGCTCATTAAAAGCATAGGTTATTGATAAAAATTTTCTTTCAACATATGACAATTCATTATCATCAATTACATTGGTGTGATCATCAGGCTCTTCTTCATTGTTTATGAGTAACTTATTCCATTTTTTTACAACATCACCATGTTTATTGTCTAATAATTTAAAAGCTGCTAAGCTAACCTTTCTGCCATATTTCTTAGCATTAAACCTAAAAAACTTATATTTCTTTGCGCCTTCAAAATAAAACTTAATGTTTTGTGTACTCTTGAATTTTGAAATTGTATCTAAATTGATATAATATTCATCTGAATCAATATTTGATCCTTGAATTATGGCTCCATTTAAATCCTCAATTCTTCTGTATTTTTGCTTTTTTGATTTAATTCTAAAAGGCGGATATTTCCTTAATAATTTTGCTTTTTCAAGTACGGTTTCATCATTATTAAAAAAAACAACTTTTCCATCCTTAGTAAGTTCAAAAGGATAGTTAATAGGTGTATCTGGGTCATTAACATAAGGGAAGTAAATAATATTGTTTCCCATATTTTTAAAAAAGACACTATTATTCTTAATCTTTTCAGCAGTTGCAATCTTAAATAGGCTTTTGTTATTATCATAAATTCCTAAATATATATTATTATTATTGTTTAGTTTATCAACATTCCAAATAATAGGAATAGTAACATCAAAAACATCTCTATATAAATGAGTTACTTCATAGGGAGGTTCTTGTTTTTTATGATAATGCTGCCTGTAAACTTTAGGAGTACTACTAAACTTAAACGTTTTTTCTAAATCAAAATACACAGGGCCACTATTTAAAGCTCTTTGACTGCCATTATTCAAATAAAAAACCCATGTATGAGCTCCTCCACTTCTATTTGTATTTCCTAACTTGGTAGTATAATCAACACCTGCTGGAATACCTATAGCCCTAAGAATATATACAATATAATTAGTTATATCAGTACAATCTGCAATCTTAATATGGTTTATTTGAGAAAATGAATATGGGTAATTATAAGTAGGATGGCGTTTTGACACCACTCGAAATCTATTGATGTCATATATTTTCGCTACCACGTCATCCAAAGAATTCGTTTTTAACGAATCATATACCCATGAATACTCTTCATATAATTCTTTTCTTTTATTAACTTCAATAGGTTCTTGACCAACTCTATAAGGTAATATGTAATATAAAAAATCATCAAAATTTTCACATAAATTTAAAGGCATTTTTTTATGAGCTGTAAACGCTAATTCAATATTATCTATCAAAAATTGTGAGTCTATGTATTTCAAATCATAGTGTAAAATTGGTGATGTATCTAATGTTCTGTTGTTTTTTGTTATTGAATCTAGCAACACCCCAAGCTTAGCATACGTGGAGTCTTTTGGATTTTTCTCTCGGGGGTTTTCTCTTATCTGTCTTTCACGTTCTTTACCAGCTAATACAAATGCTTCATCAAAAATTTTATTTCCTTTTTTAAAAGAATGATAGGGCATATTTTCTATCAAATAATAAGCAGATTTAAGCTTTAAACTATCATTAGGTTTCTTGTTGTATTTATTTATCACTTTTAAAAGCTCGCTTTTATTTTCTCCTGCTAATGAAAGTGCTTGTTTTACTTCTTTTGGAAGGTTTCCTTTACTGCAAGAGCAAAAAGTTAAACTAAAAATAAATACTATACCTAATCTTTTAAATATCATTTTTGGTCGTGTTTTTTAGTCTATACTTTTTAATAGACGATTCCATTGAAATTTGTTTTTATAATTCGAGAATAATACACATTGTACTTTGCCAATAATGTTTTCTTCTGGTAAAAAGCCCCATACTCTAGAATCTGAACTTGCTTTTCTATTATCACCCATCATAAAATAATAGTTTTTTTTAAAGGTATAGGTTGTTGTTATTTCACCGTTAACATAAAATTTACCTTCATCATGTTTTATGTTCACTTTTTCAAATTTGTTAATGGTTTTCTCATACAACAAATAATTTTCGTAATTTAAATTAATTTGTAACCCTTTTTTTGGTATAACAAAAGGCCCCATAGTATCGAAGGTCCAGTTTTTGTTGGGTAATTTTGCTAAAAACTTCCTTTTGGGTCTATAAGGGTCTAAACTTATTTGGAAATTCTCAATGCTTTCTAAGTTTTTAATCTTTTCTACCTCATCCTGTGACAATATGGCTTTCAAGTAGTTATTATGACGAATGACACTAAATTTAATATGTCCCAAATTTAAAGAGTCAATGGCGTTATCAAAAACCGTTTTATGCTTTACCTTAAATTTATACCTATATTTTGCTGCTTCAACTTTAAAAACTTTACTATTGTTATAAACTATTCCGTTTTTTATCTGTAAAGTATCGCCAGCAACAGCAACACATCGTTTTACTAAAATAAAGTCTTTTCTAAAAAGAGAGTTAAAAACGATAACATCGCCTTTTTTAATAGTGTCTATACCAGAAAACCTTTTATAAGGCCACCAATACTCTTTAAACCGTTTTCTTGCGTTTTCGTTATAGTAGTAGGCTATGTTTATAAAAAGAATATCAAAAGGTGAACGTGGTAGTCGCGGACCATATTTTAGTTTATTTACTAGAATAATGTCCTTGGGAAACAAAGTGTTTTCCATAGAAGAACTTGGGATTCTAAATACTCCGAAAACGAATATTTTAAAACTTAAAATAACTAAGATTAGAAATAATAACCTTAAAATAAATTTAAGTGCTTTTTTACAATAACTATTTTTAATCAGGGTTAAGAACTTGTTGATTAAAAAATAAACGAAACATAATACTACTAAAAATATAAAAAACCAGAGTTTTCCTGTTATTAAGATGAATCGCAAAAAAAACAAAATTAGATAGTGTTTGTTCTTTATGTTAGAAAAGCTAATTGTCTTCAAACTTTATATATTAATGGATAGTAAGTTGGTTATTGACATCTTTAAGACTGAAATTCACCATATTATTTAATAAAAATCCTACTTTTTTAACTTAAAAAAATAGCAGAAAAGAACAAACGTTTTAGTTTAGCCCTTAGCTGCTATTTTATATACTCTAGTTTTTTAGAAAGTCATTATTTATTAATGATTTGTTTAATAGAAAAAATAAAAAGACCTAAAAAGCCAGCAGTTCCTAATAGGGACGCATAAAATTTCCAACTATCAAAGCTGTTCGGAATTCCTTTTTCTATAAATAGAAATAAACTTTTAAAAAATAGAATTCCCATAATTATAAACATAATCCTAATTCGTCTATTTTCATTTTTTTTCATGATTATCTTTTTTGTTTTTAATTTTCACATAAGTAAATAAAAAACAGAAAGAGAGAATAAAACCTGTAACTATTTGAAATATTTTTAAATACAAAATCCCTTTTTGTTGAGGAAAACCGTTTTTAATAATAAACCCAGTATCAACTCCTGCGAATCCGGCTAATAAGCAGAATAGGAGCAAGTATATAATCGGGTACTTCATCCAAAAATTTTTCATGTCTATCATTTTTAAATATCATCACAAGCTAGTCCTACAGAAACAGAGGCATCATCATTAGAACCATCTTCATAACCATTTCCATAGGCATCTTGAAGTTGATACCAGTCTGACCATGAAACTCCATCACCTGAATTAGAAGCAGGAACTACTATCACTATTTCAGCGAGTACCTCTACTTCACCATTGGCATGCGCTATTTTTGTTAAATCTAAAAGGCTAGTATTACTAAAGGCCATTGTTGTTCCAGTTTTTATTTTTTTGGGTCTATACTCAGACTTTCCGGGTAAATAACCAGTTCTTACTAGCTTATTCATTTCTTTAAGCCCATAGTAATTAAATGCAATCATTTGATGCAACACCTCCCGCTCTCCTTCTGGAACTAAGTCGTCAACTCTTAGGTTGATAGCAGCAAGTTTATCCATAAATGCAAGTGCCGATTTACTGTGGGTTCTTGCATATTCAATGGCGTTAAGCGCACGTTGTTGCATGGTAGTTAGTGTCTGCTGTTTAGTCTTTTTATTCTTTTGCATAAAAGAAACGTTCTTTTCTTGCATCATCAGTATCTCGTCTTTAGGTATAGCATACTTCTTACCAATGACTTCTAAGGTTATATCAGAAGAAACTTTTTGTACACTCGGTAGTGTTACTTAAATCAATGTTGTCTTTCTTTATCTTCTTTGTTGTTTTGCTCAAACTTTCAGCAAAAAGGTTACCTAGCTCAATATCAGATTTACTAAAATTTGGTTTAACTCCATTATAATATATGTCCTCAAACTCTTGTTTATCAGAGCAAGAATTAAATACCATAAACATTGCAATAAATGCTAAATAAATTATTTTTGAAAAATTTTATCTTGATTTTTCAAAAGTCTTGAAGGAAATACTACTTTTGCAGAATATCAAATCGTTTTATGACTTCATAAACGATTAAGTCAATAAAATTAAAAACTTCCTCTGGGTGTTGTTTTTTATTTATGTCATTGGCATGAATTTTTAGTTAAACAATTTGTGATTATATTTTTTAACCTAATATGCTCAGAGGTTTTATAATTTTTGTTGATTTCCCAAAATTAAAACCTCACAGGGACAAATTCTGTCACTTTGCTATTTTTTTTAGAAGATATTTACTACTTTCTTAAAGATGTATTGTGGTTTTTCCGTAATACCCATGTCTTTTTCAAGGTATACTAAAATTCATGTTCTACTTTAGAGGTTTTAATAGTCTCCACTCTTTTGGCTTTTTATTTTTACTACATGAAAAGAAAACTAAACCTAAAACAAATACTATCAGCAACTTTTTATTTATCATTATATTTATTTTATAAATTTTAATATTAGGTATAATACTCCCATTTCAAACTCTCTTACTTGTCCTTAAGAATAAAGGCAAATAGAAAAATATCCCTATCAAAGAAAAAATTAGCCCTCCAATAGAACCCACTGCAAACGAAAACCAAAAGGCTTCATTTTGCCCATGCCAAACAAAAGGTATTAATCCTACAATCGTAGATACTATAGTTAACACTACAGGAATTATTTTATAATTAAATGCCTTGAAGTATAGGGAGCTATTGTTTCTATTTGGGTAATCCTTTTTTAAATTATTAAAATCATTAATAATGTATAATGCTGAATTTACACTTATACCACAAAGCAAAATAAAGGACGCATAACCTCCCTGATCAAAATTAAAATCGAATAGATAGAACGTTAAAAACACGCCAATGAATGAAATAGGAATCATACTAATTATTGCAAAGGGCTGTTTTAATGATTCTAAAAGAGTGGCACAAATAAAAAATATAATAGCGATGACTATAAATAAATAATAATATTGTGTTTTTTCTTTTTTATTCCAACGTCTATACTTTTGTTCAAAAACTTTATAACCAAGTGGTAGCTTAGGTTCAAAGTTTTCAACGGCATTTTCTCTTACTTTTTGAGCCAATTGTGTTGTTCCTAAAAAATCGTAAGCAACGGTTAAACTGTATTGCTGATTGCTCTTTTTAATAGTATTTCCTGTTTTCTTTTTTTCTATGGACGCTAATTGGTTTAACTTATATTGCTTATTCTGAATAGTTATTGGTGTATTTTTTAAGTCCCAAACATTAAACTTTTTGTATTTATCTGAAACTAACTTTACATGTTGTAATTCATTATTATTTGTTATCGGTGCGAGACGTCCAGAATGGACTTGACTTTTTAAGTAGCCATATAATTGATTTTGAGACACATTAGCAAGTGCCAGTTTATTGGTATCAAAGTCTAAATAATACTCATACAAAGCATTATCTCGCCAACTCCCGCTAGTTATTTCTACATCTTTAACACGTGAATTTGAACCATCAATTAATTGCTGTTGCAATTGTTCTGCATACCCATACAATTTATCATAATTATAACCTTCTAAAATAATCCTATTTTGTTTGGAGCCCGTCCCTAAGGCATTTGAAAATCCTCTACCAACACCAGTAACCGCCCAATCTAATCCGCCAAGACTAATGGCTTTAGATTCCAGTAAACTTTTTAAAGTGTATGGGAAGCCACTAAACTCATGATCCTCTTTAAAGTAAATGGAAATATTAGAATTTCTATAACTCGATATACGTGTTTCAAACAATTCAATTTCATCAAATCGACTTAAATAAGATTCCATTTTATTGATGGCTTCATTAAGTTGTTGAATAGTACATCCATCAGGCATTTTACCCGTAACTCGTAATGTGGTTCTTTCAGGTTCAGAATAATGAGAATTTTCAAAAACATCTTCAGTAAACAACCTTAAAGCACCTCCAATTATTTTTTCTAAAGTGGGTCTTACATCATTAGCAAACCATTCTGTTCCTATACTTTTATTATAAATATTTATGTAAAAATCATCACCATCTAGTTCTTTTGGTAATAAATGAAAAGGAATACCGAAACCTAATATAAAAATTAAGATAAACGCCCATTTATAGCGTGGTCTTTTCATCCAAAAAATAATTCGTGAATAAAAATTCGTGAATCTTATAATGCTTCTTTTGCGTTTCCTTGAAAATTTAATACGCTTCTTAGATACATGCATTTTATCTAACAGTGCTGGCACATAATATAACGACACCAATAAAGATACGCCTATATTTATAGCAATTACCATAGCAAAATCCAATAAATCTGCTTGTTGGCTTTCTTCTAATAAAAAGATAATCATTAGTGCGCCTATAGTTGTTAATGTTGCTGCTAAAATGGCCAAAAACGCTCTTTTATTCCCCTTATTCCTTATATGATCAATCATGATGATACTATTATCGATAATAATCCCAAAAGAAATAGTAATGCCTGCAAAAGAATATAATTGTAGTTCTACTTTAAATAGGTAATAAAAAATAACTGCAATCAGAAGATTTGTAATAATGCTTAGAAACAAAACAGCTAGGTATTTAAAACTTCTATTAATAATTAGAATTAGAACTAACAAAATAAGAAACGAAAACAGTGTCCGCTTTTGAATCTTTTGCAATTCTTCAACCACATATTTTGTCGTGTCATGTGTTAACTTTATACTATAGCCCGTATCTAAAGTTTGATTTAAATCTATAACTTTAGCTTTAACAGTATTTGCTAAATCAATGGTGTTCACGTCTTGTTCTGCATAAATGGTCATATTAATAGTATTCAAACCATTTATTCTATAATAACTAGTTACGTCAGCCGCCTTGTAAGTTACTTTTGCAATATTCCCTAAGTAAATAACTCTATTTGCTATCTTTTTTATAGGAATGGTATTCCAGTTTATTTCAGTTTCTGGTTTGTAAGCTAGGTTTAATGATAGTTCATGGTCAACGGAATTATTCGGTCTTTTAAAAACAGCATTCCCTAATTCTTGTGTGTTAAGATAGGTATTGATGGCACTTTGGATATCATTTACAGAAAGTTTTAGTTGATAAAGCACTTTGGTGTCATATACAATAACCCATTCAAAAGGGGCTGCACCATTAACATTTACTTTATTTACGCCCTTAATTGTGGATAGCTTAGGGAGTATATGCTGCTCCGCATATTTTTTAATATAATATGGACTTTCATTGGCATTGATGCTATAAGATAAAATAGGCGATTTATTTTCATTTGGTGCACTTAAAGAAAGGTTTGGATAACTTACACCATCTGGAAGTTCTGGATAGGATTGACGGATAAGGTTAGCTAATTCAAACCTTACCGCATCTAAATTGGTATTACTTTTGAATGTAATAGC
The DNA here is from genome assembly GCF_008033385.1 of Algibacter pacificus. GTDB lineage: Bacteria > Bacteroidota > Bacteroidia > Flavobacteriales > Flavobacteriaceae > Algibacter > Algibacter pacificus. The sequence continues at coordinate 127,957 of NZ_VOGY01000013.1, forward strand.
TATATTGGCTCGTCCTTTATCAGAGGTAGAGCTAATTTTTTTTATGCCTTTAATGGTGTTGAAAACACCCTCTAATTTAGAGGTTACTTCTTGCTCTATAACTTTTGCAGAGGCATCTTGCCAACTATAGTTTACATTAATAGAGGGCTCGGTTTTTGAAGGTGTTAATTGAACGCTTAATAGCGGTATTAAACTTGCGCCAATAATTGACAGACATATAAATACGGTAATTATTGAGAATGAAGAAAATTTAAGTTTCATATATGACTCGATTTCTACAGTATTAATCTACACTTTTTAATAAACGATTCCATTGAAATTTATCTTTAAAATTAGAAAATAACACGCATTGTACCTTACCAATAATGTTTTCCTCAGGTAAAAAACCCCATGCTCTAGAATCTGCAGTTGCTTTTCTATTATCACCCATCATAAAATAATAGTTCTTCTTAAAAGTATAAGTTGAAGCTATTTTGCCGTC
>NZ_VOGY01000014.1 GCF_008033385.1 Algibacter pacificus
TTTTTGTTTTCTGTTCATTTTGCCTTGATGCAAAACGAACCAAAAAATCAGGTCAAAATTATGAAATTGCTAACGCACCATTCGCTTTCGGAATTGCGTGCTTAAAGCTTCGCATCTTCATTTCTTCGCTCATTATTTCTGAATTTTGACGTTTCCGACGGTGTCGGAATTTGGGAGTTTTACTTTTACTATGTTTGATTTTCTTCCCAATGTTACTTTTTTATTTTTCTATTTCTTTTTTTTATTCATTTGAGTAAACACTGTTCACTGTGACTGGCTACTGTGACTTTTTTCATTTGAGTAAGCACTGTAAACTGTCACTGATGACTGCGACTATTTTTTAATCCTCAATCCAATTCTTTAAAATCGTTTTTCCGTGTGGTGTTAATACCGATTCTGGGTGATATTGTACGCCACGAACATCGTAAGTTTTATGGCGTAAAGACATAATTTGTCCGTTAGCATCTACGGATGTGGCTTCTAAATTTTCTGGTAAATTTGGATTTACTACCCACGAGTGGTAACGCCCAACTTCTATGTTTTTGTCTAAGCCTTGAAACAATATTTCATCGTCTACGGTTATGGTTACATTTGTTGCCACACCGTGATAAACGTCCTCTAGGTTTATAAGCGAACCTCCAAAAACTTCGCCTATGGCTTGTTGGCCTAAACATACTCCAAGAATGCTTTTTGTTGGTGCAAATCTTTTGATAATGGCTTTTAGTAATCCAGCTTCGTCTGGAATTCCTGGGCCTGGAGATAATACTATTTTATGATAGGGCTCCACATCGTCTAGGGTAAGTTTGTCGTTTCGGACTACGGTAACATCGCAGTTTAAATCTTCTAGGTAATGAACTAGATTGTATGTAAAACTGTCGTAATTGTCTATGACTAGTACTTTCATAAGTTTGTTTTTTTCAGATGATTCTGAATTTTATTTATTGTTTTAGTCGAGTAAGTTTTGGTTTACTTTGACTGTTTGTTTTTAAATTTCTTTTTTATTAATTTGAGTAAACACTGTTCACTGTGACTGAATACTGCGACTCATTTTATTTTTTTGTTTTCTGTTCATTTTGCCTTGATGCAAAACGAACCAAAAAATCAGGTCAAAATTATGAAATTGCTAACGCACGATTCGCTTTCGGAATTACGTGCTTGAAGCTTCGCTTCGCATCTTCATTCCTTCGCTCATTATTTCTGAATTTTGACGTTTCCGACGGTGTCGGAATTTGGGAGATTCACTTTTGTTATGTTTGATTTTCTTCCCAATGTTACTTTTTTGTTTTTCTATTTCTTTTTTTTCATTCGAGTAAGCTCTGTTTACTGAGGCTAAATACTGCGACTTTCCCCAAGGGTTGCTCCCGCGTTAGGGATTGAGGCTTTGTTGGAGCTCCTCGAAGAGAGCGACTGCCGAAAGCCCGACCCTTTTCGGGTAACGCCCAAATTTTTATATGTCTTCGGCTACTTTTATGGCTTTTGTTAGTGCGCCGAGTTTGTTATATACTTCTTGTAGCTCGCTTTCGGCGTTAGATTTCGATACCATTCCGGCGCCTGCTTGCCAGTTTAATTTGTAGTCTTTGCTTAAAAAGGTTCGAATCATGATGGCATGATTAAAATTGCCGTCGAAATCCATGAATCCGATAGCTCCGCCGTAATAGCCGCGACTTGTTTTTTCGTATTGTTCGATAAGTTGCATGGCGCGGTGTTTTGGCGCGCCACTTAGGGTTCCCGCAGGAAACGTGTCGGCTACAACTTGCATGGTTGAGGTGCTTTCGTGTTTATGGCCGGTGACTTTACTTACCAAGTGGATAACGTGCGAGAAAAACTGGACTTCGCGGTAGGTTTCTACTTTTACTTGACTGCCGTGGCGACTTAAATCGTTTCGGGCTAGGTCGACAAGCATCACGTGTTCGGCATTTTCTTTATCGTCGTTTTTAAGTTTTTCGGCTAGAATTTCGTCTTGTTGCTCGTCGCCTGTCCGTTTGAATGTACCTGCAATGGGGTGGATTTCTGCCAAACCATTGGTTACAATAAGTTGGGCTTCTGGCGAGCTGCCGAATATTTTAAAATCGCCGTAATCGAAATAAAACAGGTACGGTGATGGGTTTATGCTTCGTAAGGCACGATAGATATTGAAATCGTCGCCAGTGAATTCTTGAGAAAAACGACGTGAAAGTACGAGTTGAAACACATCACCTCGGGCACAGTGTTTGCGCGCTAACTCTACTTGATTTCTAAATTCTTCGTCGGTTAAATTCGATTTTATTTCCCCTTTCGATTTGAAATTATAAGATGCAAAGTTTTGTATGTTTATCAGTTTGTCGATGTCGTGAATGTTATTTTCGGCATCATCATAACAATGCGCAAAAATATAAGCTTCGTTTTTATAGTGGTTTATGGCTATAATATTTTTGTAAACGGCGTAATATAGGTCTGGAATGACTACCGAATTGTCTTTTTTTGTAATTTGGATATCTTCAAAATAACGAACCGCGTCGTAGGCTGTGTAACCAAAAATTCCGTTGTTTATAAATTTGAAATCCTCATCGGTATGCGTTTCAAAACGTTTGGTGAAATTATGGATTTCGGTAGCGACATTAACGTCTTTTGTAATGTTTAGTGTGGTGGTGGTGCCATCGGGAAAAGTTTGCGTAATCACTTCATTTTCCACCTTTATGGTTGCAATAGGATTAAAACAAATGTATGAGAAATTTTTATGATTCCGGTGGTAATCGCCACTTTCTAGTAAAATACTGTTTGGGTATTTATCGCGTATTTTATAGTAAACAGATACGGGGGTTATAGTATCGGTTAGTATTTTTTTGTTGTGGGTGTATAGACTAAATTTTTTCATGTCTTGTTTTTAATATTTCGGTAAACACCGAAAATGTAATTTTTTTAATAAAAAAAAGGCTTGTCGTGAATGACAAGCCTTTTGGATATTTTTTTAAGTTTTAAATATACTAGGGATTTACTTCACGAATTTTAGTTTCGAAAGCTCCACCACCATGTGTTATTTAAAGTTATATTCATTTTTGTTTTTTTACTGGTTCAAATATAAAGATTGAAAAAGTATTATACAAAACTTTGTGCGTTTTTTACGAAAAAAGAAAAATTAACCTTATTTTGTTAAAGATTCTATTTAGAAAAAAGACCGCCATAACAAAGTACAGCAGTCTTGGTTGGTTACTACTAGTACTTAATAATTACTAGGGTAATAATTATTGTTGTTCTAATAAGATGTAAAACTAATATTTATTTTTATAGAATAGAAGGAATTCATGAATTTATAATGAGATAATAAATGGAATGTAAATGGTTTGTTTTAAGTTGAATAGAGGTGTTGCTGGTTGTTTTGTGTAAAAAAATGTTAAATAATAATTAGAGTTAACAACTATTAATTAGTTTTATAATTATGAAGAGATACGTATTTATTATAGCATTACTCTTGGTTTTAGGATGTAAGGAAAAGAAAAATGTACCTGAATTAGGAATTAAAGATTCCTATAAAAAAATAGATGCAAGTGCTGTTAAATTAGAGATATATAATTTTGATGGTCTAAAAACGTTTTTAAATAAGGAGGACAATAAAATTCATGTTATAAACTTTTGGGCCACTTGGTGTGCACCTTGTATTAAGGAGTTGCCTTATTTTGAAAAAATAAATACTGAATATAAATCTGAAAATGTAGAGGTGTTATTAGTGAGTTTAGATTTTCCGCATTTATACGATTCTAAATTGAAGCCTTTTATTTTAGAAGAAAAATTAAAATCGAAAGTCGTGGCTTTGGATGATGTCGATAGTAATACTTGGATTCCAAAAGTAGACGAAAGTTGGTCGGGAGCATTACCTGCAACTATGATATATAAAAATGATAAGCGTAAGTTTTTTGAAAAATCTTTTACTTACGAAGAATTAGAGCATGAATTAAAACAATTTTTAAATTAGAAAATTATGAAAAAAACAATGAAAATAGTATCGGTATTTTTAGTGGTACTTTGTGCAAGTGCTTTTACAATAAAAACGATTAACGTTAATGAAGGTTATAATATAGGTGATATAGCCGAAGATTTTACATTAAAAAATATAGACGGTAACATGGTGTCGCTGTCGGATTATAACGAAGCTAAAGGGTTTATTGTAACTTTTACTTGTAACACTTGCCCGTATGCGGTGATGTATCAAGATCGAATTATAGAACTGAATAAAAAATATGCAAAATTGGGCTATCCGGTAATTGCTATCATGCCAAATAATACGGATATTAATCCTGGTGATAGTTTTGAGAATATGAAAAAACGCGCTATTGAAAAAGGATTCGAATTTCCATATTTAATTGACGAAAATCAAGAGATATATCCAAAATTCGGAGCAACCAAAACCCCTCATGTTTTTGTATTAGAAAAAACGAGCAAAGGAAATGAAGTGAAATATATAGGCGCTATTGATGATAATTATAAAGATGCATCGGCTGTTACAACTAAATATGTTGAAGATGCGGTAGATGCCTTATTAAATGGAAAAGAAATAAAAGAGACAGAAACAAGAGCTATTGGCTGTGGCATAAAAGCTTAGTGAATTTGTGTTGTTTAACGATTAATGAAAATTCCGAGGTGTAATACTTCGGAATTTTTTTCGTCTATCCATATTATAAATATTAAATTTGCGTTCAAATAAAAAAATAAAAAGACCAACATAAAAATGGAAGATTTAACACAAGAAGAATGGGTAGAGCAATTATCTAAGGATGATAATGCTGTGATTTTAGATGTAAGGACAGATGCCGAAGTGGCCGAAGGCGTTATTGAAGGTGCTATACATATCGATATTTATAAAGGACAAGGGTTTGTGGACGAGGTTGAAGCCCTTGATAAAAGCAAAAACTATTACGTGTATTGCCGTTCTGGTAACCGTAGCGGACAAGCATGTTCTTTAATGGAACAATTAGGCTTTGAAAACGCTTATAATTTAGAAGGTGGTATGTTGGAATGGACTGGTGATGTTGTAGACTTAAAATAAGATATGAAATATATTTTATTTGCGGTAACCTTTGTTATTTTTAGCTTGTTTTTTAATTGTAAAGCTCAGGATGATGATATGGTTACTCATGTTACAGCAAATGAGTTGAATGTTGTTTTAAAGGAACAAAGTAATATCCAAATTTTGGATGTTAGAACTTCTAAAGAATATGAAGCCGGACATTTACCAAATGCTGAAAATATTGACTTTTTATCTGAAGGGTTTTCAAAAGCATTGGAAGGATTGGATAAAAATGAACCTTTGGTTATTTATTGCAAATCCGGAAGACGGAGTGGGAAAAGCTTAGACGTTTTTAGGACTCTAGGATTTACTAAAATCTATAACTTGGAAGGTGGTATTTTAAAATGGAAATCTAAAGGGTTTGAAGTGAATTAAATTTTGCTTTTTATCTATCAATGGAAATAAAATAAAAATCTCAGATTAACTTGTAATCTGAGATTTTTTTATTTCAAAACTTAAGTGTTTATTTTTTAATCAAAATGTTTTAAAATACGTTCTAAGGCCATGCCTCTGGAGCCTTTTATTAGTAAAATAGCATGTTCAATTTCAGAAAAATTAAAGTCGTTTTCTAAATCTTGATAGCTTTTATATTGTTTTACTTTTTCGGAATTTGTTTTGGTGTCGTAAAAATTTTCACCAACTAAAATAATGCAATCTATATTTATAGAGGAAGCTAAATCTGTAATCGCTTGATGTTCTGTTTTGGCAGCTTGTCCAACCTCGAACATATCTCCTAAAAATACTGTTTTTTTACCCTTTTGTTTTTCGAAATTTAATAAGGCGGCACGCATACTTGTTGGGTTGGCATTGTAGGCGTCTAGAATTATTTTATTGGTTCCCTGTTCAATAATTTGCGATCTGTTATTTGTTGGTGTATAGTGTTCAATGGCACTTTTTATCGCATGATGTTCAACTTTAAAGTAATGTCCAATGGCTATCGCAGCAGCAATATTATTAAAATTATAATCGCCTATTAATTGACTTGTCATTTTTAAGCGATCTAGTTGACAAGAAACAAAAGGTTGAGCGTCTATAAATTCAATAACCACTTCGGGATTCGTGGTTTTGCTGCCAAAAGTAAATCTTGTTGCCGCTTTTGTTTTTTCCATTTGAATGGCATCATTCGCATTCACAAAAACAGTTTTATGATTAGAAATAAGGAAGTCGTACATTTCACTCTTAGCTTTAATCACGCCTTCAATACTTCCAAAGCCTTCCAAGTGTGCTTTTCCAAAATTGGTAATATATCCAAAATCTGGTTTTGCTATGCTACATAGAAATTCAATTTCTTTTGGATGATTGGCTCCCATTTCAATAATACCAATTTCGGTGTCTTTTGTCATCGATAAAAGTGTAAGCGGTACGCCAATATGGTTGTTTAAATTGCCAACCGTTGCTGTGGTTTTAAATTTTTTAGAGAGTACAGCGTTTATAAGTTCTTTGGTGGTTGTTTTGCCATTACTTCCGGTTAAAGCGATAATAGGGCGTTTTAAATAGGACCGGTGTAAACTGGCTAGGTTTTGCAGCGTTTCTAAAACATTTTCAACTAAAATTGTATTAGAGTTTAATGGGTATTTCGGATTATCTATAACAGCATATTTAGCACCCGATTTTAAGGCCTGTTCTGCATATCTATTGCCGTCAAAGTTTGCGCCTTTTAAAGCAAAAAACATGCTATTCTTATTAATTTTTCGAGTATCTGTAGATACCGATTCACAAGTTAAAAAAAGCTGATGAAGTTGTTCGATTTCCAATTTTTTAAATGCCTTTATTTTATATGGGCTAAGATAACAATTTGTGTGGTCCTTTTTGCTATATTATCGTGTTAAAGTCAAGGCGAGCATATCATGAATTTTAAATATACCATATTACTATATGGTATATTTTTATGTTTAAAAGTGTTATTTTCAACTAAAACGACATGATTTAATATGTTTAGCAAATAATCTAGATTTGTATATCATATTTCATGAATTTTACTTAAATAAAATTCATTTTGAATAAAAAACAGGGTGTTATAATTACAATATGTTAAAAATAAGTCTAATATGGTGTTAAATTCTGCTTGCTTAGGTTTTTTTCTTAATTTACCGCTTCTTTTTTAAAACTCTAACAATTATTACATGAAGAAATTATCTGTTTTTTTACTAGCTATGTTGTTTATTTCAATGGCTGGTTTTGCACAAAACACGTCCGGAAAAACTCAAGAAGGACATACCAATCAAAATAAATTTAGGCAGCTAAAAGATTTATTAGCAACACCTAACAGTCAGCATACTGCATCTGGTGCGCCAGGAAAAAAATATACGCAGCAAAAGGTAGATTATATTATTGATGTTACTTTAGATGATGTGAACCAAAAAATTACCGGGCGTGAAACTATTACTTACCATAATAATTCGGAGGATGAGTTGACTTATTTATGGTTGCAACTCGATCAAAATATGCGAGCAATCGATTCTAAAACCCCTGATATAAAACCTTCTACCTTCCCCAAAGGGACATCAAAGGCGAGGTTTAATAGAAGTTATGTAGACGAACCTTTTGATGGTGGTTTTAAAATTACAAGCGTAACAAATATCGATGGCAGCAACCTGTCGTACACCATTAATCAAACCATGATGCGGATTAATTTGGCCACAGCTTTAGCGCCAGGTGAAACTTTTGAGTTTAAGGTGTCTTGGTGGTATAACATCAATAATCACAGATCTAACGGTGGACGATCGGGGTATGAGCACTTTCCTGCAGATGGTAATAATAATTATGTTATAGCACAGTTTTATCCAAGATTATGTGTGTATGACAATGTAGAAGGTTGGCAAAACGATCAGTTTTGGGGGCGAAGCGAATTTGCTTTAGAGTTTGGTGATTTTACGGTAAATATTACCACACCAGCAGACCATATGCTTGGCGCAACTGGTAAATTGTTGAATGAAAAAGAAGTGCTAACCAAAACACAACAAAAACGATTAGCAGAGGCTAAAAAAACCTTTGATAAACCTGTTGTAATTCATACTCAAGAAGAAGCTATCGAAATAGAAAAGAGCTTTTCTAAAAAAACAAAGACTTGGAAGTTTTTTGCAGAAAACGTAAGAGATTACGCCTTTGCTACCTCAAGAAAGTTTATTTGGGACGGTATGGCTGTAGATATTAATGGTAAAACCGTTATGGCTTATTCTTATTATTCTAAAGAAGCCAACCCGCTATATGGCGAACACTCTACTAGAGCAGTAGCGCAAACCTTAAAAACTTACTCTAAATACACCTTCGATTATCCCTATCATAAGGCCATTTCGGTAGACGGGCAAATGGGGATGGAATATCCGCAAATATGTTTTAATCCAGGTAGGCCAAATGCCGATGGTACCTATTCCGATAGAGTAAAATATAGAATGTTAGGTGTAACGATTCATGAAGTAGGGCATAACTTTTTTCCAATGATTGTGAATTCCGATGAGCGTCAATGGACATGGATGGACGAAGGTTTAAATTCCTTTGTGCAAATGTTAGCCATGATGGATTATGAAGAAGGTTATCCTTTAAACCGTGGCTTACCGAAAAATATTGTGAGATATATGAGTGGCGATCAATCTAAAATTGCACCTATTATGTCTAAAGGCGATAACGTGTATAGTTTTGGAAGCAATGCCTATGGAAAACCCGCTACTGCTTTATGGATTTTACGCGAAACCATTATGGGGCATGAGTTGTTCGATCATGCATTTAGAACCTATGCACAACGTTGGAAGTTTAAGCACCCAACCCCGGCCGATTTCTTTAGATCTATGGAAGATGCTTCGGCCATAGACTTAGATTGGTTTTGGAGAGGTTGGTTTTATACCACCGATGTTACAGATATTGGGGTTAAAGGCGTTAAAAAGTTTTATGCCGAACCCGGAGCAGAAGATGAGGTTAACTTTATTGAAGATGCTACGGAAGGCTTAAAATTTAAGTCGCCACAAAAAGCAAACGCTCAGTTTTTTTACGAAATTACATTTGAAAAACCAGGAGGGTTAGTGATGCCTATTATTGTAGAGTACACTTACGCCGATGGCACTAAGGAACGCAAAACCTATCCAGCGCAAATTTGGAGATATAACGATAAAGAAATTACCAAAGCTGTATATTCTAATAAAGAAATTACAAATATTGAAATCGATCCAGATTTAGAAACTGCCGATGTGGATACCTCTAATAACAGCTATCCTAAAAAAATGACTTCGGAATTTGATAACTTTAAAACCAAAGTAAAAGGCTAATTTACTGCTTGCTTTAGCTATAGAAGACTTGCTTGAAAAATACACAATAAGGTTGGTTTTTCAAGTAAGCCTTTTTTTTGTACGGTAAAAAAGAAATATAAAATTTAGTTCGTTAAAATTTTGCACGCATAAAAAGGAAAATAGAAGCAATGGGTAGTAGTAAATAATGCTTAAAAAAACACGCGTTTTGCAAATGTTGATTGAAAATTTATTACAAAACCCTAACAAGTTAGTTAATAACTAGTTAGGGTTTGTAAAAGTGGAGTCGGAGAGAATCGAACTCTCGTCCAAACAAGTAACCAAAGGGCTTTCTACACGTTTATTCTATTCTTGGGTTTTCGACTATAAGCTGGTTACAGACAACCCACTTATAACTTAGCTTCTTAAGTTTCGTAAAAGCATCGAAGCACTGCTCAAACTATATTGACATTTACGATGCCTCAAAATGGAACGCCGTCAATCAAGGCTTTCCGGAGACATAAAGCTTGTACACCTTGTGTACCTAGGCTAATCTTACTATAATTCAGATTATGCAGCTAAAGCGTAGTTATTCTCGCCGTTTAAAAGTTGGTCTAGTCTTTTACGTGTTTCAATGCCATTACACGACGTGCTTACCGTTCAATTAATCTCGCTGTCAAAACCAGTCGACCCCAGAATTAATGAAATAGTAAATTTTTAATTTACTTAACCCAGAATTTGTTTCAGGATCTCATCTATATGTTTTTTTGGCGTTACCACAAGGGTCGGGCTTTCCGCTATATCTTTTTTGCTTTTAATGGCAAAAAAGGATGCCGCTGCAATCCCTAACGCACAGTCTGCAAAGTTAATTAAAACTTTTAAACAGAAAGCTAATCCGCCAATATAAATCAAAAATTATACCATCATTAAGTTGTCAGGTACAAAAGTCAGTGCCATTTTAAGGGTATCCGCAGTCAAATAGTAAATCTTCTATAAAATTTCTACTATTTTTGGGAATATATTCACGGAAACTAATAAGTTTGTACCAATTACCAAAAGCATTTATATTATCAAAACAGCATTAGTAACAGGAGCAGCTTCCGGATTGGGGTATGAATTAGCATTATTATTAGCAAAAGATTCTTATAAGTTAATATTAGTGGATATCGATTCGTCTAAATTAACCGAAGTAAAAACAGAGTTAGAAACCCAATTTAATGTCGAAATTGTGGCCTTAACCAAGGACTTAAGTTTACCAAATGTGTCTCAAGATATTATGGATAATATTGGAGATACACCAATAGATGTGCTAATAAACAATGCAGGTTTTGGTTTGTTTGGTACATTCTCAGAAACTAGTTGGGAACGCGAATCTGCCATGTTAAACGTACACGTTATTACAACCACCCATTTAACGAAACTGGTATTAGAAGGCATGGTAAATCGTGGTTCTGGTAAGATTTTAAATATGTCATCGCTAGCAGCCTTTCAGCCCGGGCCATTAATGTCTATTTATTATGCTTCAAAAAGCTATATGCTCTCCTTTTCGGAAGCTATTGCAAACGAATTAAAAGGTACAGGTGTTACAGTAACTGCACTTTGTCCAGGACCTACAAAAACGGCCTTTCAAGAAACGGTTTCCGAAGATGCAAGCGAAAATAAAATTCAATTCAATATGGCTTGCGCTAAAGAAGTTGCGCTTTATGGTTATAAAGCGATGCTTAAAGGGAAAAGTTATGCTATTCCTGGAAAGTTTAATAAGTTTTTAGCGGTTATCCCTAGGTTTATTACGCGTAATGCAGCAACATGTATTGTTAGAAAACTTCAAGCAAAAAACAGAGAAGACTAGAGCTGTTATTCTTGCTTCTCATTTTTAGATGCCATATTTATATTGGTAAATACCCAGTGCCCCAAGGTGAAAAAAGCTCCAAATAGCAAAGTAAAAAGCCAAACGTCCTTGTTTCCTAGCGGTTGCACAATTATGTTTATTATATCAATAAATAAAACTTTTGGATTTGTTAAAATTTCCCAGGAATTATAGCGTAAAAAGCGACCTAAATACACGCCGAATGCGGATATAAAAAATACAAATGTCAAAATAAAATGGGTCTTTGTTTTATTAAAGTACTTTAATAAAACGGTTTTCATGTCACTTACCGAAAAATAGAAAAGCATCATGCCATTAAAAGCAAAAGCAGAAATTAATAAAATATCTAACCAAAATATATGCGGTTCGTTATATCTTAAATGCCACATATCAGTTAATATATAAGGTGCATTTGGAAGAAAAACTAACCATGTACCAAATGTAAAAAGCAGTGTTATTCGGTTAAGCTTGGGAATACCTACTAGATAAATTGTAATAGCATACGGAACGGCTGCTAAGAATAGATTCCAAACTAAAAAAAGATAATTGTAGGAGTGTGCGAGTTTCATTCTAATCATAAGTAAAATTAGAGTAGCACCTATTGAAAGACTTAATAGTGATAGCGATTTATATCGGTATGATATAAGGTTGTTAATGTAATTCATGAGGTTTCGATTTTAAATATTCTATTATTAAAACAGTAATGATACCAAAGGCATAGGCAACTAAATCATCTACGTGAAACGTACTGCCTAATATGATGTTTAGAAGTTTATGATGTTCTAGGTTTAACAATTCTAGTAGATTAAAGTATTGGGCGAATTCTATTAAAAAGGCAAAAGTTAATACGCTTGCACCTAGTTTAAAACAATCTATTTTTAAGAAGCTTTTAAAACAACAATAGAGTAAAATTACCGATAGAAAATCGCCGAACGGGTAGCGGATAAATCCAGTTTTTAGGTATACGGCAATTAGTATTTCGGTTAGTAAAAAAAGGAGTGTTAAGCTGAGGTAGGTTTTGTTTATTTTGTATGTCATTTTGTTAAATTCTAGTATGACTAAAGGAAATTATGATTTAAAAGTATAAAATAGCTATAGGTATGTTTAGTAGAATGATGCCGCAGGTTTTTAAGTTTTCGTATCTATCGGTTTTATTAATCAGAAGGGTTAGAAAGTTGAACGCAAGTAGTATTGAATTTAAGACAACAGCTACTATGATGAATTTAAAACCAACTATTGTTAGTATAAAAGTCTCTCCGAAATAAAGAAAAAATGAAAATAGAATGGTTCCAATAATAAAACTTATAATAGACACAGTTCTTCCTATGTTAGAAATACTGTACATAATTATCGTTTGTATTAATAATTGATATAGAAAAGCGTTACTCCTTTTTTTGAGAAGTAACGCTTCATTAAATTATCCGTTATTCCAATCTATTTTTCTTGATACATACATCACGATAGTAAGTATTAAAAATAGACCAACACTACCAACAAGCAGGGCATAGTTTTCTAATTGAATAATAACATAAATAAAAGCATATAATGCGGACAACGATAAACCAATAAATAAGGGGAACTTCAATGTTTTAAGTATCGATTTTGAGTACAAAGTAATGAGAACAATAACGGAACTTCCAGCTATTAAATAAGCTTTTAGAAAATTACTATGCTCAGATATAGACACTAGTAAAGTATAAAACATAATAAGAGCCAACCCAATCATTAAATATTGAAACGGGTGAATACTTATTTTACTCAAGGTTTGTATCAAAAAGAATATTAAAAAAGTAAGGCCTATGACTAAGAAGCCGTATTTGGCTGATCGTTCACTTTTTTGATATTCATCGACCATGACCATAAATTTAGTGCCAAAAGCAAATTTGTTAAGGTTGGGTATTTTATTTAGATGTTGTTGAGAAAAAGCTCTATTGATATGAAGTACCTTCCAATCGGCAATAAAACTGTCTTTTGTTATGTTTTTAGTTTCATCGTTTGGTAAATAATTACCAATAAAACTAGGGTCTGCCCAGTTAGAAGCCATGTTCATAGTGGTTGTTTTTCCAATAGGAATAAGTTCTATTTGCTTGCTGCCATTAAAGGCCATAGATAAGCTAAAGGGAGTATTGTTTTTGCTGGATAAATCTGTTGGGTTTATAAAATCAGATTCTAATACAACTAAATGGTCGCTGTTTTTTGTTGTGTTTTCGTTAAAGTTTGTTTGAAAAGAGTAAGTGTTTTGGTTTAGTTTTAAAAGCATTTCACTTTTTATACCTTTTAAGTTAGACGTTTTTAGAATTACGGTGGCTTTATCCCAAATAATATCTTCGGTATTAATGCCTTTTGAAGTTAAATCTGTTGGTATATAGTGTCCTGAAAAGTCCATGGTTGTTGTAAATACAGCTGATTCAAAATTACCTCTATTTAAGGTTTTAGAATCTACCTTTACATTGGCGTTTAGAGACTCTGGAAAAATGTAGGCATGTTTTATATGTGTTTCTGTTTCTGTAAAGTAGGTTTTTGTCTTTTCATTGTATGTTTTTGTTTCGGTGTATGTTTTGTATGGTATTTTTAAAAACGGGCCGTAAACAAGCACATTTTCGCCCCATTTTTCATTAATCTCGTTTACTACATCACTTTGCCTGTAGGCGCGTTCGGAAATGAGATTATTAATAAAAGATAATGGGATCAATAAAATAATGACTAAAAAACCGACCATCAGCATTCTTGCTGTGATTGATGTTTTTACCCAATTTCCGAATTTGTTTTGCTGTGGTTTGTTTATGTTTTTCATAATTAAAATTTAAAGTACTTTGAAATTCAAAGTAAAAGATTGAAAAAAGAGATTTTGTTGTTTTCTTGAGACTAAAGTCTAGCTTTTATTAATTAATTTTTCGAGTGCATTAATGTGTTTTTTAAACTCTACACGACCTAAATCGGTAGTGGAGTAGCGGGTGTTGGGTTTTCGGCCTATAAATTGTTTTTCAACTTTTATGTATTCTACTTTTTCTAAAGCTTTGGCGTGACTCGCAATATTACCATCGGTAGCTCCTAAAAGCGCTTTGAGCATGTTAAAATCGGCATATTCGTTTACCATTAAAATAGACATAATACCTAATCTAATGCGGTGATCGAATGCTTTATTTATGTTGGTTATTATGCTCATAGACTTAAAGTCGTTTACTTTTAGATTTTATGATTTCGTTATCATTAATCGTTTTAATTTTACGAAAAAGAAACGTGATACCAAAAGTAAAGGCCCCAATAAATAATGAAAAAGGAATTAATACTACCGCGCCTTGTTTTATGGTTTTGCGTTTTTCGCCTTGAGCAGTTATATTTTGAGATTCCAAAGTAATTTCTTCTTTATCTATAACACCATTTTTATTTACGTCGTAAAGTGCAAACTCTTGCTCATAATTTTCATTGGAATAATATAAATATAAAAGTCCCAATGCATAAACTATAAGGGTAGCTATAATGCTAATTTTTATTGTTTTATTCATTTTACATCGTATTTAAAATGCATGATAGTACCATAAATAATATGCATAACACCAAAGCCTAATACCCAAAGCCAGAATCCATAACCAGGTAAAAGCGTAGCTATTAAGCCTAAAATAATTTCTATATATCCTAAATAGCGAATATCACCAATGCTATATTTTGATGCATTTACCAATGCTAATCCGTAAAAAATAAGCATTAAGCCTCCGGTTTGTCCGTATTTGCCATGACTTAAAATAATTAGGATGTATAAACCGCCTGCTATTAACGGAATTAAAAAATTGATAATTAATCGTTTGGAAGTGGCATCCCACATGTTGGCTCCCGTTTTTTTTGCTTTTTTGGCAGAAAGGATGTAGCCCGTTGTGGCACTAAAAATAGCAACCAAAGCCAAAATAAGTATAACAAATCTAAATATTTGACCATCAAGAATCAAGGTGCCAGAGCTATATGTGTTAACAAGCCAATAGGTAATGGCTGCGCCGATAAGGGCATAGGTTCCGGCTAAAATACCAGATAAGCCACTTAAGGAAATAAATCGGGAGGATTTATTCATTAAATCTTTAATGTCGGAAATGTCTTTTAGATAATCTTTTGATTCCATGTAAAAGTACTTTGAAATGCAAAGTAAGTAAATATTTTTGAATTATTCGGTGTTTATTTTTGATAAATGTGGTTGAGGTTGTGCGAGGGCTAGCCACGAATCCACGAATTAGAGGTTGGGGTTTGTGGGTGAAAAGCTTTGGGTTATGTGATTTCTCACTTCGTTCGAAATGACAGCGGGCGGTTGTTTGGGGTAGGGTTTAGAGTGGTTTATCCACAAATTTAGGAATATAAGGTTGGGTGTTGTGGATGGAAAGCTTTGGGTTATGTGATTTCTCACTTCGTTCGAAATGACATAGCGTGTTTCGAAATGACAAACGGCTTCTTTAGTATAGTTGGGTTTGTGGTATTGGCTATGCAAATTGGTATTCCCTTATGATTAGCTATGTTTTTTGGCAGGTAGTTGCGGGAGCGATAGTAGCGGCATCCTTTTTGTAAAAAAGAACATGCCACAAACCTCAGTTTAACTTGGTGTTTATGGCATGTAAATAAGTTTAATTATAGCTATTACTTTACAAAAAGATATAGCGGATAGCGCGGTTTTTATTTTTCTTAAAAACCCGCCCAAAAGGTTTAAAGTATTCTAAATTCTAAAAATGCCACCAAAGGAAACAATGCGTTGTAAATAGGTGAAATGTTGCGATGCGCGATCTATTGGGTCTGGCGTGGTGCGAATATCGGGCATGTTAATGTAGCCGCCTTTTAAATCGAGCTGCATAAAAAAGTGCTTGAAAAAGGTGAAGTTAATACCCGCGCGGGCAGAAATACCGTAGCCTGCAACGTGAAACTCGTCGTTTCTTTCTTTTAGCAATAGCGTGCTGTTTGTTTTTGGGTATAGCAATCCGCCGCCGATACCTTCGGTTAAATTAATTTGAAATTTATCGGTGTTGGGTAGATTGAATAGGTTTGAAATATCGTCGTGTCTGGCTATTTCGGTGTAAATATAGTTTAGTCCGTCGGTATGCTCGAAGCCTAAAAAATCTTCGGATAAATAGGTGATTTCGTTGTTGTAGGTGTCATTAAATTGAGCGCCGTCTTCTGTGCTTGGAAGATCGATATAGCCGTCTAAAGCTCGGTACTTTTCACGTTCCATAACATATTTCATGTGGTCTAAACCTACTGAAATAGAGTATTTGTCTGAAATAAAATAGCCTAATTTAAAATTAGTTTGCGGGATAGTCAGTCGAGTTGGATTGATATAATCCATGTGCCAGCCTTTGGGTTTATCGTGGGCTGTGGCGTTTTTGATGGTGAAATTATAATTGTCTCCTTCAAAATGAATATCGGATTTACTATAAGATTCTCGGTTTCCACCCCAGCTTACAAAGAATTTTCCTTTGTTTGACTCGGTGTATTTTACGGTTTCTATGTCTTGGGCAAAGGCACTGAAATTAATAATACTTAACAGAAGTATTACGGTGTGCAGATTGGATTTCATTATTGCTATTTTGGTGCTTTAAAGGGATTGTATTGTTTTTCTAATTTTAACGAGATTACTGAGTAGCTGTTCTAGGTTATCTAAATGTAGCATATTGGCACCATCACTTTTTGCATTTGCAGGATCGAAATGGGTTTCAATAAATAAGCCATCCACATTATTAACAATGCCAGCTCGGGCAATGGTTTCAATCATATCTGGGCGTCCGCCCGTGACTCCAGCCGATTGGTTGGGTTGCTGTAAGGAATGTGTAACGTCGAGAATAACGGGTGCATATTGTTTCATGGTTGGAATACCACGAAAATCGACAATCATATCTTGATAACCAAACATGGTGCCTCGATCTGTAATCCACGCCTTATCGCTACCCGCATCTTTTACTTTTTGTACGGCGTGTTTCATGGCCTCCGGACTCATAAATTGTCCTTTTTTTAAGTTGACTACTTTGCCGGTTTTGGCGGCAGCAACTACTAAATCGGTTTGGCGGACAAGAAAAGCGGGGATTTGTAAAACATCGACGTATTGTGCGGCTAAGGCTGCATCGGATATTTCGTGAATATCGGTTACGGTAGGCACGTTAAAAGTTTCGGAAACTTTGGCTAAAATTTCTAAGGCCTTTTGGTCTCCTATACCTGTAAAGCTATCTATTCTACTGCGGTTTGCTTTTTTAAAACTGCCTTTAAATATATAAGGGATTTCTAGTTTATTGGTAATAGAAATCACTTTTTCGGCAATGCGCATAGCCATATCTTCACCTTCAATAGCACAAGGGCCACAAAGAAGGAAGAAGTTGTTTGAATTATTATGCTTTATTTTGGGGATATCTTGAAGCTTCATCGACTTAAATTTAAGCGACAAAGATAATCAAATTAAAAGCGACTTCTAACACTGTTCTTTATAATCCACAAGGCCATGATGAAGTTTGTAAGCACGAATAATCCAGTATTTAGCATTATATGGTTTAAATTCAGATTTAAGTTGCTGAAGTCTATTATTTTAGATAAATAAGCGATAATTAAATACGACGATAGGCAAACAAAGGTAATGCCGAGAGCGAAATTTAATTTTTTATTCGGTTTTATTATTTGCCATAAAAAAGGAATACCAAATAATAAAATAGGATATGCTGTTAAACCTTCAGTTTGGTTAACTGTAGTAAACCAATATATGGAAATGGCAATAAAATATAGGTATGGGATACTTTTTGTAAATCTATTAATTAGGTTCATCATAAGGGTTTTAAGTTATTGTTCTTTAAGGATGTGACTTATAAAAATAACGAAATACCATATTGAAAATTATATTTTATTTTAATTATAACAAATTTTTAACTATATAAGAAAATATCATGTACCTTTGCAGGCTTAAAATAAGGCACACATTATGGCTACTATTAAAAACATTGCAATTATTGCACACGTTGACCACGGTAAAACGACGTTGGTTGATAAAATTATGTATCACTGTCAATTATTTCGTGAAAACGAGAATACAGGTGATTTAATTCTTGATAATAATGATTTAGAACGAGAACGAGGTATTACCATTACTTCTAAAAACGTTTCTGTTATTTATAAAGACACTAAAATTAATATTATTGATACACCTGGTCACGCCGATTTTGGTGGAGAAGTAGAGCGCGTACTTAATATGGCAGACGGTGTTTTGTTGTTAGTAGATGCCTTTGAGGGGCCAATGCCACAAACACGTTTTGTATTACAAAAAGCAATTGATTTAGGTTTGAAACCATGTGTGGTTGTAAATAAAGTGGATAAAGAAAACTGTACGCCTGATGAAGTACATGAAAAAGTTTTCGATTTAATGTTTGAATTAGGAGCGGAAGAGTGGCAGTTAGATTTTCCAACCGTTTATGGGTCGGCTAAAAATAACTGGATGAGTGATGATTGGCAAAATGAAACAGAAAACATTGAGCCGTTATTAGATATGGTTATTGAACATATTCCTGAACCAAAAATTGAAGAAGGAACCACGCAAATGTTAATTACATCTTTAGACTTCTCTTCGTTTACTGGACGTATTGCTATTGGACGTTTAACTCGTGGTGAGTTAAAAGTTGGACAGAATATATCTTTAGTTAAAAGAGATGGTTCTATTGTTAAAAATAAAATTAAAGAGCTACATATCTTTGAAGGTTTAGGCCGCTTAAAAGTTGATGAAGTTCAAACGGGTGATATTTGTGCTATTGTTGGTCTTGAAGGTTTTGAGATTGGTGATACTGTTGCCGATTTTGAAAATCCAGAAGGTTTAAAAACCATTGCTATAGATGAGCCTACAATGAGTATGTTGTTTACCATTAACGATTCGCCGTTTTTTGGACAAGATGGAAAATTTGTAACCTCTCGTCATATTAAAGACCGTTTAACAAAAGAACTAGAAAAGAATTTAGCATTACGTGTTGAAGAAACTGATAGTGCTGATAAATTTATGGTATTTGGTCGTGGTGTATTACACTTATCGGTTTTAATTGAAACTATGCGTCGTGAAGGTTACGAGCTACAAATAGGACAACCACAGGTAATTATTAGAGAAATTGACGGGGTTAAATGTGAGCCTGTTGAAGAAATGACTATCGATTTACCCGAAACGGTTTCGGGTAAAGCCATAGAAATGGTTACCTTACGTAAAGGGGAAATGCTAAGTATGGAAGCTAAAGGCGATAGAATGGTTTGCGAATTTATTGTGCCATCTAGAGGTATTATTGGGTTGCGTAATCAATTGTTAACAGCTACTGCAGGTGAGGCTATTATGGCACACCGTTTTAAAGAGTATCAACCTTTAAAAGGAGGTATTCCAGAACGTCAAAACGGATCGTTAGTGTCTATGGAAAAAGGACAGGCTATTCCTTATTCTATTGATAAATTACAAGATAGAGGTAAGTTTTTTGTAGATCCAGGTGAAGATATTTACGAAGGTCAAGTTATTGGTGAAAATTCTCGTGGCGATGATATGACGGTTAACGTAACAAAAACTAAAAAATTAAGTAACGTACGTTCTTCTGGAGCAGATGATAAAGCGAAAATTGTACCAGCCATTAAATTCTCTTTAGAGGAAGCTTTAGAATATATTCAAAAAGATGAATATGTTGAGGTGACTCCAAACCACTTGCGTTTACGTAAAATTTGGTTAACCGAAGTAGATAGGAAGAGAAATAAAACGTTATAATACATGGAATTCTTAGGGATTTCCTTTACAGAATGGGTAGGGTATGCTGCAATGGCTACCGTTTTAGTATCCTTTTTAATGACATCTGTAATTAATTTACGAATAGTAAACATCTTGGGGTGTTTACTATTCGTGTTTTATGGCATAATGTTATCTCCAATCTCTAAGCCTATTATAATTACTAATGCGGCTATATTATGTGTTAATGTCGTATTTATAATTAGAAATAAATCTACCTATAATAAG
The DNA here is from genome assembly GCF_008033385.1 of Algibacter pacificus. Taxonomy (GTDB): domain Bacteria; phylum Bacteroidota; class Bacteroidia; order Flavobacteriales; family Flavobacteriaceae; genus Algibacter; species Algibacter pacificus. Next base: position 20,103 of record NZ_VOGY01000014.1, read on the forward strand.
TAATTTCTTTTAAAACAACATTGTTTTATTCAGTGGTCTGTTTTCTAGTTTACAATTTCTTATATTAGATGTTCATTTCCTAAAGTTGAACATGTAATATTTATGAATTCGAACAAATGAATGATTTCAAAGTTGTAAAATACAGTGCAGCAAATTATACAGAATGGAATGCATTTGTATCACACTCCAAAAATGGCACGTTTCTATTTCATCGCGATTTTATGGAATACCATCAAGATCGATTTGAAGACTTTTCATTGCTTATATATTTCAAAAATAAATTAGTAGCATTACTTCCGGCTAATAAAAAAGACCATGAAGTTTATTCTCATCAAGGATTAACTTATGGGGGGGTGTTATTTACCGAACAGGTTAAGTTTGATAGGGTACTTAATATATTTAAGTCTGTGCTTCAGTTTTTAAAAGATTGTAGTATTACCAGTTTTTTTATTAAGGAAATACCATCCATATATCCTCGAGTTTTTACCGAGGAGATAAATTATTTAATGTTTATTCTAAAAGCAGAACTGTTTAGAAAAGATACGCTGTCTGTGATTAATATAAACAATAAGGCGTTAAAAATTTCGAGAAATAGGTTAGAAGGATATAAACGTGGAGTGAAGCATAATTTGGTTGTAAAAGAAGTGGAAGATTTCGAATTGTTTTGGAACCAAATTCTGATAAAAAATTTAGAACAAAAACATAAAGCTAAACCAGTACATAGCTTAGATGAAATTACTTTGTTAAAAAAACGTTTTCCTAAAAATATAAGGCAGTTTAATGTTTACCACGACAAAAATATAGTGGCAGGGACTACTATTTTTGAAACCGAACACGTTGCTCATGCCCAATATATCTCTGGGAATGACGATAAAAACACATTAGGAAGTTTAGATTTTTTACATCACTATTTAATTAACGAAACATTTAACGCTAAGAGGTATTTCGACTTTGGAACATCGAATGAAAATAACGGATTGCATATTAATAAAGGCCTACAATTCTGGAAAGAAGGGTTTGGAGCGCGAACGGTAACGCAAGATTTTTATAAAATAGACGTTAATAATTATCCATTGCTAAATACGGTGTTTATATGATTAAATTCTTAGATTTAAAATTGATAAATAAACGGTTCGAGATAGAATTTAAAGCTAAGTTTGATAGATTTTTAAACTCCGGACAATACATTTTAGGTGAAGAGGTCTTGAAGTTTGAAAAAGAATTTGCGGCATATTGTGGAACCACATACTGTGTTGGTGTAAGTTCCGGGCTCGACGCTCTAGAACTTATTTTTGAAGCTTATAAAGTTCTAGAATTATTGAAGGAAGGCGATGAAGTTATTGTGCCAGCAAACACATATATAGCTTCTGTTTTGGCCATTTCGAATACAAAATTGATACCTGTTTTAGTAGAGCCTAATCCTGCTACTTTTAATATTGATGTCAATAATATTGAAGCGGCTATAACCAAGAATACAAAAGCTGTTTTGGGAGTACATTTGTATGGGCAATTGTATGAAGTAGATAAGCTAAAGGCCATTTGCAAGACCAATAATTTACTATTAATTGAAGATGCAGCACAGGCACAAGGCGCAACAAATGAAAAGGGAAGGAAAGCTGGATCTGTTTCTAATGCTGCGGCGTTTAGTTTTTACCCAACAAAAAATTTAGGCGCTTTGGGTGATGGCGGAGCAGTCACTACTAATAATCTAGAATTAGCAGAAACTATATATAAACTCCGAAATTATGGAAGAAGTTCAACTTATGAGAATGATATTAAGGGTTTTAATTGTAGGTTAGACGAGTTGCAAGCAGCATTTTTAAGAGTGAAGTTACCGTGCTTAGATCGAGATAATTTAAAACGACAGGAGTTAGCTAATTCATATTTAAATAAAATAAAAAATCCTAAAATAGCCTTGCCGTATTTTTCTGGGTTAGCAGATCATGTTTTTCATCAATTTATAATTCGATGCCAAACAAGGGATGATTTACGAGCGTTTTTATATCAACATGGTATAGAAACTTCTATTCATTATCCAATACCCACACACAAACAAGGGGCTTATGCGGAGTTTGAAAAACAAAGGCATCCCATTACAGAGAAAATTCATGAAGATGTTTTAAGTTTACCCATGAATCCTGTATTAGCGCCCTTCGAAGTTGAAAAAATAATAGACGTTATAAACAGGTATTAATTTATAGTTCAATTTTAAAACTTATATTGTTTAATGGATATATTAATAAAGTCGTTTAATCGTCCCTATTATTTAGATCGATGTTTATATTCCATACAGAAGCACATTACTGGATATGATAGGATTTATATATTAGATGATGGAACACCTCAAAAATATCTAGATAAAATTACTCAAAAATATACCGAAGTAAAAATTTTAAAATCTGCCTTACATCAGGTTAAATCAACTGCAGGCGATCATTTAAACGAGTTTAAGATTCCTATTGATTTTTGGGTGGAATCGGCCAATATGGCAAGCGACCATTTTTTATTGCTAGAGGATGATATTTGGGTGGTGGAAGATTTAGATTTGAAGTCATTAGGTTTTACATTAAAGAATAAAAACGTGGTGTTCTTAAAGCTATTTTGGTTAGGAAATCCTAAATTAACTACAAACCGAATTACAGAAGTATTTGAAGTATTTAATATGGTAAAACCAAGATTGCTTACTGGGATTCCCTTTTTGTTTAAGCTTATTTTTAGAACTTACGGTTACGGGTTTAATAAGTTGGTTGGGTTTTTTAAGTTAAATGCGTTTAAGAATATTTTACCTTATTACAGTATTTATTCTGTAGCAGGTGCCATTTTTAAAAAAAGTTATTTCACCTGTTTATGGCAAAATCATGATGATGAAATTGATGAAAGTTTGCAATTATTTAATGCTTTACATTATTTGAAAACACATCCGGAAAGCCAAATAGCCCATGGGAAAAAAGAATACTTTAAAACTGGGTTTTGTAGTTCTGCAACTTTTGGGGTAAAAAAAAGTGAGACCGATAATATGAAGCTATTAAAAGTGAACAGGTTGCTAAACGAAGCTTGGATGAAAAACGAATTTGCTGCTATTAATAGTTTGCCTAAGGATTTAAAAGAAACCGAAATTTTAGATATATTAAATACAGAAACCGGAGACCTTGAGTTGGCCTTAATATGGGAGAAGTGGGTTGAAGCTTTTAAACAAAAGTATCGAAAATTTGGCTGTAAAATAGATTAAACCTTGAGCAATTTTCATAAAATAATTTTTAAAAACACGAGTATGTTTGCGGTGTCTCAAATAATTGGGATTGGTGCTAGGCTTGTGTGTAATAAAGCTGCAGCCGTTCTAATTGGTCCAGCAGGAATTGGTATTATTGGTTTGATAGATAATATTCTTAGGTTAGTTCGTGGCGTAACTAACTTTGGTATTGCTTCTAGTAGTGTAAGAGAGGTGGCGTTGTTAGACCAGCAAGAAGACGAATCTAGTGCAGCCTCGGCAAGACTTATAAAAATTGTTTATATATGGGGTTTGTTTACTGGTATGTTGGGGCTGTTCGTGTTGCTTTTGTTTTCTAAACAAATTAGTAATGTTGTTTTTAAAACAGACTCAAAATACTTATGGATTATGGGGTTAAGTTTATATTTTGTCTTTAATACTATTTCGTCTATTCGTATGGCCGTTTTGCAAGCCAAGAAAAAGGTAAGCCTTATTGTTTTATATAATATTCTTTCCAGTCTTATCTCGTCGGTAATAGCCGTTTTGGTTTATTATTTTTATGGCATAGATGGCATAATTCCTGTAATAGTGTTAACGGCCATGGCTAATTTTTTATTGAGTTTGTATTTTACAAAAACAATAGCGGTTAGTAAGGTGAAAATAGCGGTTAGTCAAATATTTAAAGAAGGATTACCCATGGCTAAATTAGGACTACTTTTGTCTGTAAGTGCGGTATTTGGTCAAGTTTGTTTTTATATTATTAGGTGGTTTTTAATAAAATATCACTCGTATGAAATATTAGGAGTTTATCAAGTAGGAAACACCTTTTTAGTAAGTTATATAGGTTTGGTTTTTGCGGCTATGGCGAATGATTTCTATCCACGATTGTGTAATTATGAAGATAATGAGCAGCAGTTTAATAACTTGGTGAACGACCAAACAGAGTTTGCTTTATTAGTTGTTGTTCCTGCTGTTTTGGTGTTATACGTAATAGCTCCTTATTTAGTTCCTATTTTGTATTCTAAAGCGTTTTTAGATGTACTACTTATTTTAAAAATAGGGTTAATTGGGGTTGTTTTAAAAGCTGTAGTTTGGCCTATTGGCTTTATTGCTCTTATTAAAGGAAACAAGAAACTTTATTTGAAACAAAACCTTATTGGAGATAGTGTAAATGTGATAAGTGCCTTAGTAGGATTTTATTATTTTGGACTTTTAGGTTTAGGTATAGCTATGGTTGTTATGTTTGTAATATCGGGTATTTATACCTACGTAACTGTAATGAAACATTATCAGTTTAAATATAGAAAAGATACCTTGTATATTATGTTGACAGCAATACTAGTTTGTGCGTTAGTGGTATTGGTGTTTTTAGTTTACGATTTTAAAGGTTTTAATATCGTGTTATTTATTATGGCTGTTTTTTCAATGTTGTATTCTTTTGTTAAACTGCGTAATAGACTTCTAAAGTAAGTGTGAAGCTATTAGTATTAGCATATATTAAAAATGTCTGTATTTAAATTTTAACCACAAAATAAAATACTTTAGACTAAGTAAAATATTAAATTGTTTTAAGTTTTCTTTTAGTTCCAATCGTATCTTTTCCATAGAAGCTTGATCTTCTTCTTTGTTTAAATTCATTTTAAACGTTTTTTTTACAATACTATATGTAGCGTGTTTAAACTTTAAAGCTTTTTTATTAAATCTTAAATAATTTGTGTTTCCTAAAGAGGTTTTAAGTTTTAACCGTTCAACCAAAATGTTATCGACATAAAGGATATGGTATTGGCGTGCTGTTCTTAGCCAAAAATCATAATCTTCGTAAACCAGGTTTTCATCATAACCGCCTAGCGCTTTGAACGTTTTTGTGTTGATTAAAGCACTTACAGAGCAAATAGTGTTGGAGTGGTTTAGTATATTTTTATAAATAAAACCATGTTCTGGTTTGGTTGTTTTTTTGAGGAGAGAAAACTTGTTGTAGTAAGTGTATCTGGTTTCGCTGTTTAGATCGATTACTCTGGCATTCCCAAATACAATACCTATAGGTATGGTGGTGTGGGTGTTAAAAACAGAAACTTGGGTTTCAATACAATGAGGTAATAATACATCATCTGCCGCTAAATCTAAAAAAAAACAGCCTTTAACATGCTTAAATGAAGCATTAACTGATTTGGTAAGGCCAAGGTTTTTACTGTTTTTAATAAGTAAACCGGTGTTGTGTTTTAAAATCCATTGGTTAATAATTTCAATAGAATTATCGTCGCTATAATCATCTATAATTATTAATTGGATATTGTTGTAGGTTTGGTTTATAACCGAGTTGAGTGTTTTTTCTACATATGCGCTCTGGTTATAGCAGGAACATACTACCGTTACTAATGGGGGTGTGTTTAACATTGGACGTATTTAAAAACCGAAGGCTAAATTTATTTGTTGAGTTATATTAGCTTACTTACAAATATACTATGAGTTTCAAGTTTATAATTATATTTGTTGGTAAATCTAAACTTTTTAAAAATGACTAATGGTAATATACCACATGTATGCATTCTTGTGGACTGTTTAACGGGTGGAGGCGCAGAAAAGGCGGCATCATTATTATCAAAATCTTTTTATGAAACAAAAAAAGTTAAGGTTTCCATAGTTTCAATGCAAGGTGGGATAGATTACGATTTTAAAGGAGAATTGTACAATTTAGGAGGAATTAAGCATAACATTCCTTTTTTTAAAACCATTAAAAAATTATTTCAACTTAAAAAAGTATATAAACAAATTAACGCCGATTTTTATTTAGATTTTAGAGTGAAAAATAATGTTTTTAGAGAACTTATTTTTCATCTTTTTATTACAGATTTAAAAAAAACAGTACTTACAATTCATTCCTATAGGGTGTATAATTATTTACCCCAGCACATAATTTTTTATAGATTATACAATAAAGCCAAGGCGGTTGTTGTTGTGTCAAAGGGGATTTATTTTGAGGTTAAGAAATTGTATGATTTTAAAAACTTAATTTATATACCAAATTTTTACAATAAGGATATTATTGTAAAAAGTCAACAAATAAAAAAAACTTTCGATAAGCCTTTTATAGTAGCCGTTGGAAGATTGAAAAATGAAGTAAAACAGTTTGATAAATTAATACTTGCTTATAAAGATACCTATGCAGCTAAACATAAAATTCCTCTTTATATTTTAGGAAGAGGTGAGGATAAAAAGGTCTTAGAGCATATTATTTTAGATCATAAATTAAATGATATTGTAAAATTATTAGGGTTTAAAAAGAATCCTTATCCGTATATAGCACAAAGCGAATTTTTAATATTATCTAGTAAAATTGAAGGGATGCCAATGGTTTTAGTTGAGTCTTTAGCTTTAGGAACACCAGTAGTATCTTTTAATTGTAAAACAGGACCATCAGAAATAATTAACCATAATGAAAATGGCATTTTAGTTGAAGATCAGGATTTTATTGCATTTAAAAATGCGATGGATATAATGTGTTCCAACAAAGAATTATATGTAAATTGTAAGGCTAATAGTAAAGCTTCGGTATGTAAGTATTCTAACGATGCCGTCTATAATAAATGGGCGAAGTTATTACATATTTACTAAAAGTTTTGTGTTTAATTTGTATTATAGAAAGAAGTTAGGTTTGTTTTAATACTTGCATAAAGGTTGTTAATTATTTTGTTTTTTGCTTAATAACCTTATATTACCAAGATAGAAATGAATAGTTAAATCTGTGAGTCATAAGAAAAAAGGAAATTTATTTTTTAGGATACTATCAATAGAAAAATAGATACTCGCCTTAGGGGATAATTTTGTGAAATTAGCGCGACCTGTTATTTGGCTATACTAGAGAAGATGAACCTAATTGATTAAAAAAATAGTGATGATTAAAACGACAATTAAAGATCTTCAAATTATAGATATACCGAAAATAAGCGATCCCAGAGGGAATTTATCTGTAATTGAAAAAAACACTTTACCATTTGAAGTGAAACGGGTTTATTACTTATATGATGTGCCAAGTGATTCCTATCGAGGTGGGCATGCTCATAAAAAATTGTATCAATTTTTAGTTTCTTTAAGTGGTAGTTTTGATGTACTTCTAAAAGATGGTGAAAACCAAACAAAATTTACTTTAAATAAACCAAATAAAGGGTTGTTAATTGTTCCCGGAATATGGAGAGAATTAGAAAATTTCTCATCAGGTTCTGTATGTTTAGTTTTGGCGTCGGATGTGTTTGATGAATCCGACTATATCAGAGATTTTACCGATTTTAAAAGTTTTGTAAAATCAAAATAACACCAAACTGATTTTAACTCTATTAAATGAAAAAAATTTGTGTAGTTACCACGTCGTTGGCTAAAGGTGGAGCCGAAAGATCTACAGCCATATTAACAAGGATGCTTTTTAAACTTAAGCACGACGTTCATGTTGTAATTACTAAAAATGATATCGATTACGAATTTTCTGGAACACTGTTTAATTTGGAGGAAAAGTATGGAGCGAATCTATCTGGTTTTAAAAAAATAAGAATTCTAAAATCTTATTTTAAAACTCAAGATTTCGACGTCATTATCGATAACCGAACACGACCTATATTTCTTAAAGAATTTGTACTACATAATTTTGTGTTTAAGGCCAAAACAAAGGTTTTTGTGGTTAGGAGTTTTTGTTTAAATTATTATTTTCCTCACCATCCATTTTTGGCTAAATTATTATATAAAAACAAGTCGAAACTTGTAACGGTAAGTCAAGAAATAAAACAGGCAATAACCAAAAAATATAGTTTAACCAATAGCACTTTAATCTATAATGCCACAGGAATTGAAACAATTGTAGCTCAAGCCAATGAAAAAATAAATGTAAACGATACTTATGTGCTTTGGTATGGACGCATTGAGGAACGTGTTAAAAACCTTTCCTTGCTTTTGAGTGCTTATAAAACCTCTGCTTTACCTAGTAGAGGCATTAAGCTGTATGTGGTAGGACAAGAACAAGATGAAACAGGTTTTAGTGAAAAAATAAAAGCCCTCCAACTTGAAGATAACGTGGTGCATATACCATTTTTAAAGAATCCTTTTCCTTATGTAAAAAAAGCAAAATTTACGGTGTTAACCAGCTATTTTGAAGGGTTCCCTAGAGTGTTAATAGAGTCTTTAATTTGTGGAACTCCTGTTGTTTCTGTAAATTGTAAATCGGGGCCAAAAGAAATTATTAAAGATAAGTATAATGGTTTACTGGTAGAAAATCATAATATAAACGCTTTAGCCGAGGCGTTTAATAGTTTCATTGAAAATAAAGTTCTTTATACCACCTGTAAAAATAATGCTAAAATTAGTGTCGATCAGTTTAGTATTGAAAACATTACAAAGGATTGGCAGATTTTTTTGGAATCTTTAAACTGACTTTAAAAAACAATCTTAATTGTAGGCCGTAAAGTAAATGTTCTTTTTTATAAGAAAGCTATGTATTTTTTTTGCGAGTTTGGTGGTAAAAACTGGAGCAATTAAAAGTAGGCGCTGTTTGGAGTTTAATAGAGATTTATCAATGGTTGGATATAGTTTCTTAAACGTGGTTTTGTTGTTTGCAAGTTTACATTGAATGGCCAGCGAATATTTATTTAGAGTTAAATATTTTTTTAAATAAGGGAAGGCCTCTTCTTCTGCTTTAAAACTATTAAACAATTCGTATTTTATGTCTTGGTGATGACTTTCTTTTGATAAGCTACCAACCACCGTTTTATCATACCAACATGTGGTTACTGGGTTAAATACAATGGTTTTTTTAAGACCAAATTTTATTAGTAAATCAAGATCTTCTACTACGGGATATTTGGGGTTGAAACCTCCAATATCATCAAAACTTTTTTTATTGAATGTAATAGCCGAAGTCCAACCTATGGGGTGGATACAACTGGCTTTAAAATAATTGTCAATAATATGGGGGTGTGCTTTTTTTGGTGAACTATATCGGGCATTTATAATGTGATTTTTAGATAGTTTTAATGCATAGGCATTACAAAATAAATCAGCTTCAGGGAATTTTTGAATACTATTATAATGTTCCTGTAAATGGTTTGGTTTCCAAAAATCATCGGCATCTATTAACGCTATGTATTTACTGTTGGCTTTTTTTATACCCAAATTTCTAGCCATAGAAACACCTGAGTTGCTTTGGTTATAAATAACCAGTCTATCGTCTGTTATTTGGTGTACTTCATCAATGCTTCCATCGTTGGAGCCATCATTTATTACAATAATTTCAAAATCCTTAAAACTTTGATTTAAAACACTTTTCAAAGTGTTTTTTATATAGGGTTTTTTATTATACAACGGAATAATTACAGAAAAAAAAGGCATAATTTAGTTATGTTTAGAGTGTTCCCTTAAAATTTTATTTCCAATAATTTTAGCCGAATTCAAATTTTGATCTGTTAAAAATCCAGGAATTAAATAATTAAACAAAAATTCATTTAAAAAAATGTTGAGTTCATGTTCATTTGGGGTAAAATCTAAAGCTCTACAAAGCAACTGGTTTAAATTGTCATGTTTGGTATATTTAATACATAATTTGGGGTGATCATAATAAGCATTTCCTAAAACTACAACCGTTTTTTTTAACGAAATCGCTTCTATTCCTGTGGTAGAATTGTTTACAATAATTACATCAGCAAGATTTAAACTTTTGTTAATCGAGGCACACGTATCAAAATAAATGTTGTGTGTATCACAGAAATCGTAAAGTTTTTTTTCGTATTTCCCTCTGTAAATTGGGTGTTCTCGCAAGTACAGTTTAGAGTTTGCAGGAAGGTTTTTATAAATGTTTTTAACCATTTGGTAATGATTACTAAAATATGGGCTATGATACACCAAGTTAACATCCATTGGTACTTGTAAAATAAGCAAAAATTTATTTGTAGTACTGTGAGCTTTAAAAGAAAACTCCCTTTGATTTTTGTTAATATTTATTTTTGGGAAAGTGTCTGAATACTTTAAATCGGGTGGGTAGAAATAAGTATTATGGAGTAATTTATCTATGGTTAAGTCGATCGCTCTATAGAACGGCGACCGTTTGTATTTTATTGTTTTAGGACGATTTATAAAGGCTTGGATATCTTTTTGTTGTTGTGGTGTCAATTGATCTTTCTTTGCTATTTCAAACTGTCTAATAGATGCGTTGGCATTAACCCCTTGTTCATCAAAAAAAGTGGTGTCAAAAGGACCTAACTCTATAAAGTAGACTTTGATGTTAAGTGATTTTGCTATTTTTTTTGTTATTTCAATAGATAATCTCGAGTCGCCAATTAGTAGAATTGCATCTGGTTTAAAAGAAGTAAACTCTGCATGAATAAGGTCTATATATGAAACAGCTTGAAGCAATAAATTCCGTTTAGAAATATTTTTATTTAGTTTTAAATGAAACGCTATAATACTTTCAAAGGATATATTTTTATAAGCATTTTGATGGTTAATGATATTTAAATACTTTTTTTTATTAACCAGAGCATTTGCCCAAGATTTAAAGGATAAAAGCGTGGAGGGGGTTAATCTAAAAATAGAATATAAATACCCACTAAAATAAAGACTTAAAATTTTTATGTTTAAGGCAGGGGATGCTTTTTTTAGACCTAAAAAAAACCTTGAAAACTTATCGTAATACCCAATACAAAGTATTTTCATGTTGAAAACCTAATAAATGAAACCATAAAACACTTTTACCCCTTTCGTTGCACCACCTCATAAACCGCATTCTCATCGCACTTCAACGTTTTGCTTGGGTATTTTAAAAGCAAAGCATAATCGTGGGTAGCCATTAAAATGGTATTGCCGTTTTTGTTAATATCTTGCAGCACTTCCATAACCTCAATACTGGTTTGTGGATCTAAATTTCCTGTAGGTTCATCGGCTAAAATAAGCTCGGGATTATTAAGTAAAGCACGGGCAATGGCCACACGTTGCTGCTCGCCCCCCGAGAGTTCGTGCGGGAATTTAAAGCCTTTGGTTTTCATGTCAACCTTGTTTAAAACATCTTCAACACGAGTGTTCATTTCAGCTTTATCTTTCCAACCCGTTGCTTTTAAAACAAATAGTAAATTATCGTTTATCGTGCGGTCGGGAAGTAATTTAAAATCCTGAAAAACCACACCTAATTTTCGTCGTAAAAAAGGAATTTCTTTTTCTTTTAAGGTTTTTAGGTTGAAATCTACAATATGTCCTTCTCCTTCCGTTAAGGGTAAATCGCCATAAAGTGTTTTCATAAAACTACTTTTTCCGGTACCGGTTTTACCAATTAAATACACAAATTCTCCTTTGTTAATTTTAACATTAACATCAGAAAGCACCAAGCTTTCTCCTTGAAAAATAGAAGCGTTTTTTAATTCTAAAATGGCATTCGACATAAAAGCGGATTTTAAAGTGATGTAAATGTATTATTAAAAACTGAAAGGCTAAAAGTTAAGCATAAAAAGTTTTAGACTTCGTTTTAATTTTAAATATAATGCTATTGTTTTTTTTACTAAAGTGTATAATACAAAATTCAAAACAAAAAGAAAACTTAAAATTTTGCGACTTATTGTAATTATGGCACAATTATTTCGTTATAGATTTATTATATAATTATCTTTGATTTTAAATAAAAAACATATTGTTAATGATTAAGAATAATATTTTTTCCCTGTTAGTTGCTATTGGTTTTAGTGGTCAAATTATGGCTCAAAAATCGGCAGTTTATACCGGTGACTTGGTGGAGTATCAAAAAGCATTATCACTTTATAATAATCAACAATACTTAGCCGCTAAGTCTTTGTTTAGTGCGGTTGAAAAAACAGCAGATGCTGAGCTTTTACAATCCGATTGTGCTTACTACATCGCTAATTGTGCGGTACGTTTAAATCAGCAAAACGCCGATCAACTTATCGAGAATTTTGTTGAAGATTATCCTACGAGCACCAAGAGAAATACCGCTTTTGTGGATGTTGCCGATTACTATTTTGCAAACGGAAAATATGCTTATGCCCGTAAATGGTACAAAAAAGTAGATGTAAATGCCTTAGGTAAATCTGAAAAAGAAAAATTCTATTTCAATAACGGTTATACCGCCTTTTTAACAAAGCAATTTAAAGATGCAAAGAAATATTTAGCTAAAGTTGAAGACTCCCAAGAATACGGATCTCAGGCTAAATATTATATCGGTTTTATGGCTTATGAAGGGGACGATTACGAAAAAGCCAATGAGTATTTCGAACAGGTAAACGACCAAGAACGTTACCAAGAAAAACTATCATACTATCAAGCGGACTTACATTTTAAATTAGGAAAATTTGAAGAAGCTATTACATTGGCCAAAGAGCAGTTGGATAAAAGTGATGCGGATGAAGTGTCCGAACTTTCTAAAATTATCGGCGAAAGCTATTTCAACTTAGAGAAATATGCGGAAGCCATTCCTTATTTAACAGCATACAAAGGGAAGAAAGGCACTAGAGATCGTGTTGGAAAATGGAGTAATACCGATTATTATCAATTAGGCTACGCCTATTATAAACAAGGTGATTTTGAAAATGCTGTATCCGAATTCAATAAAATTATTGGCGGTAAAAACTCAATTGCTCAAAACGCGTATTATCATTTAGGTGAAAGTTATATTCATTTAGGTAAAAAACAAGAAGCTTTAAATGCCTTTAAGAATGCTTCGGAAATGGATTTCGATTTAAAAATTCAGGAAGATTCTTGGTTGAATTATGCTAAAATTAGTTATGAAATAGGAAACTCCTACCAATCGGCACCGCAAGTATTAGCTGGTTATTTAGAGAAGTATCCAAATACAAGTTATAAAGAAGAAGTGGAAACGCTTTTGATCGACTCTTATATTACCTCTAAAAATTATAAAGAAGCTCTAGAATTATTACAAGGCAAGCATAGTTTTGAAAATAAGGTAGCTTACCAAAAAGTGGCTTTTTATAGAGGATTAGAATTGTATAATGAAAACAAATTTAAAGAAGCTGCCGCGCTTTTTGATGGTTCTTTAAAAGAGCAACAAGACCAACGTTTTACAGCAAGAGCGACGTTTTGGAAAGCTGAAACCGATTATAACTTAACAAACTACGATGATGCTTTAATTGGGTTTAAACAATTTCAGTTACAAACGGAAGCGTCATCTACACCGGAGTTTGAAAATCTTGATTACAACTTAGCTTACACCTATTTCAAACTTAAAAACTATGGGCAAGCAACAACTTACTTTAACCAATTTATTTCAAATAAAAATAATGACAAAGTGAGATTGAATGATGCTTATTTACGTTTGGGTGATGCGTACTTTGTGTCTAGCGAATATAGTAGTGCGATTAATGCTTACGAAAATGCTATTAGATTAAATGAAATAGAATCGGATTACGCTTACTTTCAAAAAGCGATTAGTACTGGTTATGCCGGGAATGCTTCAGGAAAAATAAGTGAATTAAACAGTTTTATTTCGAAATATCCAAAATCGAAACTTCGTGATGATGCCATGTTCGAACTGGGGAATTCCTATGTAAAAGCCAACCAAACCGATAAAGCGATGCCGGTTTACGATCGTTTAGCAAACGAATATAAAACGAGTGCTTTTGTGCCAAAAAGTTTGTTGCGTCAAGGATTGGTCTATTATAACGCGAGTCAAAATGAGCAAGCCTTGGTGAAATTTAAAAAAGTAGCTAAAGATTACGCGGGCTCTGCAGAAGCTGTTCAAGCCGTTGCAACTGCAAGATTAATTTATATCGATTTAGGGCGTGTTAATGAATACGCGGTTTGGGTAAAGCAACTGGATTATGTTGAAGTTACCGATGCCGATTTGGATAACGCCACTTATGAAGCTGCTGAAAAACAATATTTAGATAATAATACAGATAAAGCCATTACGCAGTTCAATAAATATTTAAGCGAATTTCCACGCGGCTTACATGCGTTACAATCGCATTTTTACCTAGCGCAACTGTATGCTAAAACCAATTTAATGGAAAATGCTGCCCCACATTATAAATATGTTGTGGATGCGTCCAGAAGTGAATATACCGAGGAAGCCTTATCAAAATTATCACAGTTTTATTTAAGTTCGAAAAATTGGAATTCCGCCATGCCTATTTTATCAAGATTGGAAGGCGAAGCTAATTTTCCGCAAAACGTCATTTTTGCACAGTCTAATTTAATGAAAGCGAATTACGAATTGAATAACTATGATGCTGCCGTTTCCTATGCTGAAAAAGTTTTGAAAAATTCTAAAATCGATAATAAAATTAAAGCCGATGCTCAAGTTATTATCGCGCGTTTAGCCATTAAAACAAACAATGAAACTTTAGCAAAAACAGCTTATGCCCAAGTAGAGCAAGTTGCTACGGGAGAAACAGCTGCCGAAGCGTTATATTACAATGCGTATTTTAAAAATAAAGAAGGACAGCACGAAGCATCAAACGTTACGGCTCAAAAATTGGCGAAAGATTTTTCAGGATATAAATATTATAGTGCGAAAGGTTTAGTGCTTATGGCGAAAAATTTCTACGCTTTAAAAGATGCTTTTCAAGCTACCTATATTTTAGAAAGTGTTATTAAAAACTTTGCTACATATACAGATGTTGTTGAAGAAGCTAAAACGGAATTAAGTAAAATTAAGAAAGAAGAAGCTAAAACAAACTCCTCTATTTTACCGGAAGATTAAAGGGGGAGTGACCGTTGAAATCTTAGAATTTAATTAAGAAATAAAAATTATATAATATGCGCAAGCACATCAATAAAATATTAACCGTTGCCACCACATTAGTCGCAACATTTGGGTATGCACAAAGCAAACAGAATGATACCATTAATACGGGTGTTATCGATATTGTTAAACCCTACGCGCCATCTATTTCCGATGCTTTTAAAGTAAAAGAAACGCCAATTTTGGACGATGCCACTACCGATACCAAAAAAGATATTAAATACAATATCTTTTCGTTTCCAGTAGCATCAACCTTTACGCCATCAAAGGGAAAAGCGGCTGTGGTAGAAAAAACAAAACCTGTAAAATTATACGATAATTATGCTTCTTTAGGGGTTGGAAGTTACACGTCTATTTTGGGCGAGGTCTATTTAAATCATGCCATTAACCGTAACGAAAGTGTTGGTGGATATGTAAGTCACCATTCATCGGGCGGCGATATCGATGGTGTGGCATTCGATAATGGCTTTTCAGATTCAAAAATAAATGTGAATTACGCTAGCCGAACCCGATATATGGCATGGAATGTAGACGGTGGTTTTCAATACCAAAAATATAACTGGTACGGTGTTCCAGAAGTAGAAGTTTTAGCAGCACAAGCCGATAATATCGATGTGGCACATACCTACTATAACGCTCACGTTGGTGGCGATTTTAGTTTCGAAGATACTTATATAAACTCTGGAAGTGTGTTTTTTAGACGCTTTGGAGATAACCAAGGTTCGGGTGAAAATAGATTTATTGCCAAAGGAAAAGTTGATATTCCTGTGAATAGAGAAGAAATTTCAACCGAAATAAAAATCGATTATTTAGGCGGTACATTCGATCAAGATTTTTCTAATCCTACCGATATCGAATACGGTAATATTCAAGTCGGGCTTATGCCAACTTATCAAATAGTGCAAGACGATTTAACTTTAAATTTAGGAATTTCAGCCTATTTTTTAAACGATACCGCAAATAGCGAAAGTAAATTTTATATCTACCCAAACATCACAGCAAGTTACCGTTTGGTTAGCGATGTGGTTATTGCTTTTGGAGGTTTACAAGGCGATTTAATTCAGAATTCATATTACGATTTTGCAAACGAAAATCCATACCTATCACCAACATTATCCATTACGCCAACCGATCAGCAATACAATGCTTACCTGGGGTTAAAAGGAAAGTTATCTAGCGCCATGAGCTACAGTATTAGTGGTAGTTACGCTTCCGATCAAAGTAAAGCTTTATACCGCACCAATGTTATTAGAAGTGCGCCTGGACGTCCTTACGATTACGGAAATTCATTCGGAATGGTTTACGATAACATCACAACTTTCGGACTTTCCGGAGAAATAAATGTGGACGTCAATCGTAATTTCAACTTAGGCATAAAAGCCGAATATTTCAGTTACGATACCGATACCCAAGCCGAAGCCTGGAATTTGCCAGAGGTAAAAGGAAATCTGTTTTTAGATTATCAAATAGACCAAAATTGGTTTGCGGGTGCTAATTTATTTTTCATGGGCGAGCGTCAAGATCTTTTAGAACCAGAGACTTCAAACGCGACGCCAATAACTTTAGACAGCTATTTCGATGCCAATGCGCACCTGGGCTATCACATAAACGAGCAAGTTTCCGTATTCGCAAAAGCCAATAATATTGCCAATAATAATTATCAACGTTGGTTAAATACACCAGTGCAAGGCATTCAGTTTTTGGCCGGCGCCACGTTTAAATTCGATTTTCAGTAACCGACTTTTTACTTTTTCAAAAACAGAAAAATAATAACCATAACCCTGAACATGTTTCAGGGTTTTGTGTTTTTTGAGCGTTACCCTCCGGGTCGGGCTTTCCGCTATATCTTTTTAAAAGGTTCGCTTTTGGTGCTAAAACAGGTTATTTTGTTTAATTCATGGTTTATCAAAAAAAATTTTTCCAATTAGGTTTAAAAAGGATGCCGCATCAATCCCTAACGCGGGTCAGCCCGCTAAAGTAGGGGTTTTCCAAAAGGTGAGATGTTTTGTTTGTATTGTTTTGTATCAGTGATTAATTGCAATTTCAAAAGCAATTAAATAGCAGTCAAACGGGCTAAATAATCAAAATGTTCGCCTTCCAAAACCAATTCGCAATTTAAACCAACCGTTTCGCAAGCTAAATTTAAAGTTTCAAAATCGAGATATAACCATTTCATAGCCGTTTCTTCTTCACCTTTATAAGTTAAAAAATAGTCGAGCTCCCCATGATAATTCGCATTGGTATCCATCCAATAACCACCATCTTCATCCTCGTACATATATTTAATATCCGAGGAATCAATTAAAATTTGTCCGCCAGCATTCAGTAACCTTTTCAAATGGGTTAAATGTTTCGAAACCTGAGAGAGTTCTTGGAAAATTCCAGTACCATTCATTAAAATTAAAACGGTATCAAAAGTGTCCGTTTCATCTAAAATTGCTTTCGTTTCAGCATGTAAAACACCACGACGTGTAGCCACCTCAATGGCTCCTTTCGATATGTCAATAGCTTTAACGGTTTTATTATTTTCTTGTAAATACAAACTATGACTTCCCGAACCGCAACCCACATCTAGAATAGCGCCTTTGGCAAGTTTTAAAGCCTTTTGCTCTAGTTTAGGCATCTCACTAAACCCACGAAATAAATAAGGAATGGGCAACACATCATCATCCGAAATATTGGTAGAAGTTATAATATCTTCGGTATAATTCCCGTTTTGGTAATCTAATAAAGCTTGTCCGAAAAGGTCTTTCATCAATAAGGCTGTTTTGTCATTCCCTCGAAGGAGGGAATCTTTTATTATTTTATTTTCTTTAAAAAAATGTAATCTCATTTCATTTCCGCGAAAGCGAAAATCTCATAAATTATACTATTTTTGTGGCATGCAAGACATTTTAAAACATCTTCCAAAGCAGGCCAAAGATAAGGATAACGAGAATAAAAAATTCTTCGCGAAGCTAAAAAAGAAGCCGCCCAAAAATTTAGATTATGTTATGCAAGATTTGCATGAGCAAGAGTTTAAACGTACCGATTGTTTGGAGTGTGCCAACTGCTGTAAAACCACGGGACCACTATTTACAGATAAAGATGTGGATAGAATTGCAAAGCATTTCCGGATGAAAACACAGCAATTTATATCCCAGTTTTTACGTGTGGATGAGGAAAATGATTATGTATTGCAAAGCGTACCTTGTACTTTTTTAGGTGCCGATAATTATTGTTCCATTTACGATGTACGCCCTAAAGCCTGCCGAGAATTCCCCCACACCGATCGGAAAAAATTTCAGCAAATATCCAATTTAACTATAAAAAATGTAGCTATTTGCCCAGCAGCGTATAATATTGTGGAGGAAATGAAAAAACGGATTAAGGTTTAGTTTTATTTATGTTATCTTTTGGGTCTATAATTATCCGAATAGAGCTATTGCATGAAAACGAAATTACTTTTTTTTGGTCTTATATTTTATGGGTTTATAGTGAAAGCTCAAGAAATTAATTGGTTTACAAATTTTGAAGCGGCTCAAAAACAAGCTTTAGAAACAAATAAACCTATTTTATTAGAGTTTTACACGCCTTTTTGTAAACCGTCAATTAGTTTAGATAAAAAGGTTTGGGGAGATGAAGAGGTGCAGCAATTAGTAAAACATTATGTGCCTTTTAAAGTAAATGGTACAACATCTATAGAACTTGTTAATAAATATCAAGTAAAAAATGCTCCAGCTATTTTTATTATAGATGCCAATGGTAAAGTTTTTAAGAGAAAAAAAGGAGCGTTATATAAAACTAATATTGTTTTATTACTAACCAATTATAGGATCAATACTTCTATGCTAAAAGTATATCTGTCGAGCTTTTATCAAAAGGAAAAATTTTCAACAGCTTTTAGATTGGGTATGAAATATTCGGATTTTGCTGTATTGTCTAATAAGAAAATTAAAAAAGATATTTTAAGAGTATCGAAGGAATATTTTGAAACAGCAGAAATGTTTTTAAACCTAAGTGATAATCCTAAAAAAGAAGCCTTTATTCAAAAAATTGAATTATATGAAATTCAAGCTCGACTCATTCTAAATAGAATAGGCAAGGCAGAAAAAATGCTGTCTAAATGGAACGAAGTTCAGGTAGATGATATGAATAAGGATTTGTTTTATAAGCTTGAATATGTTGTTCGAGAGAAAAATAAAAAAGCGAATGGAAAGGTTAGTGGATTTAATCAGTTATCGGAGGTAGAAAAAGCAAAAACCATACTATTATTACAATCTATTTAAACCTTTATAATGAGCAAAAAATTCTTATATAAAATTGATATCCAAGGGCATCGTGGTTGTCGCGGATTATGTCCAGAAAATAGTTTGCCTGCATTTGCAAAAGCTATCGAACTTGGGGTAGATACCCTAGAGTTGGATGTTGCCGTTTCCAAAGATCATGTTATTGTGGTTACCCACGAACCGTATATGAATCCTGATATTTGTCTAGATGCTCATGGAAATGATATTCCAAAAGAAGACGCCAAAACGTATAACTTATACCAAATGAAGTATGAGGCGATTAAACAATTTGATTGTGGCTCTAAACCCTATTCGAGATTCCCAAACCAACAAAAGATTAAAACTTACAAGCCGGCTTTAGAAGACGTTTTAAAGGAAGCAAAACGATTAAATCCTGAAATAAAATTCAATATTGAAATAAAATCTAAGGAAGCTTATGATGAAATTTTTACTCCGAAACCTAAAGATTTTGTAGCCCTTGTTTTAAAGGTGCTTGATGAAAATAATGCCTTAAATGAAACGAATTTGCAAAGCTTCGATTTACGGATTTTAGAAGAAATAAAAATGCAATCCCCCAAAATGGTGGTGGCGCTTTTAGTAGAGGAGGATGAGGGTATTACTGAAAAACTGGAAAAATTAAGTTATGCACCAGAAATAATAAGTCCGTATTATAAATTACTAGATAAAGAAATTGTGAGCAACCTTCAAACAGAAAACTTTAAAGTGATTCCATGGACTGTTAATTCAGAACGAGAAATGCAAACCATGATAAGCTATAGGGTAGATGGTATTATCACAGATTACCCCGATAGACTCATTAAAATATTAAAAGCATAGTGTTTTTTACTCGTAAATTAAATATTTAGCACGCATTTTTCCAAAGGCTGTCAATCCATCGGCCCAACTAGCTTTAATTTCTTCAGCACTTAAACCAGTTTCAATTTGTTGTTGTAATGTTTTTGTTCCTGCTAATTTCGTGAAAAACGAGATGAAAAATTCCGACTTGTTTTCAGTGTTATGGTATGCTTTTATCAGCCAATTTAGGTTTAATGCGTTTAGGTTTTCGGTCTTGGTTAAATTTTCACCGTAACATAATTTATTTTCATATTTCGGGTATTTAGCCCCAGGATTAGTCTGTGGTTTAAATTGAAACGGAAATATTTCAGCATTTAAAAAAGGACTTCCAAATATTTGAAATTGGGTGTCTGTGCCACGACCAGCACTTACGTTTGTGCCTTCAAAAAAACATAAACTCGGGTATAGATTTATGGCTTTATCATTTGGTAAATTCGGACTCGGTTTTATAGGTAAATTGTAGCTTAAATTACGATTGTAGTTTTTTACAGGAATCACCTGTAATTCACACTTTACCCCATTTGTTAACCATTTTTCACCGTTAATCATTTTTGCATATTCACCAATCGTCATTCCGTGAACGGTTGGTATCGGGTGCATGCCCACAAAACTTTTGTGAGCTTTCTCTAAAATAGGACCATCAAAATAATGTCCGTTTGGGTTGGGTCTATCTAAAATTAAAACAGGAATATTTTGCTCGGCACAAGCTTCCATAACATAGTGTAAACTCGAAATGTACGTGTAAAAACGCGCACCAACATCTTGAATATCGAAAACCACGATATCTAAATCTTTCAGTTGTGCTACCGAAGGCTTTTTGTTTTTTCCGTAAAGGGACACTATAGGTAAATTCGTTTTTACATCAACGCCATCTTTAATCACTTCGCCAGCATCTGCCGTGCCGCGAAAACCGTGTTCCGGAGCAAAAACCGATTTAATATTTACCTTTAAAGCCAGTAAAGAATCTACTAAATGCGTATGCGTGTTTTTCTCATCATTTTTAAAAATCACACTGGTTTGGTTGGCAACAATACCCACACGTTTGCCTTCGAGTATTGGCAAATAAAGTGCTGTTTGGTTAGCGCCAACAACAATGCTTTTATCTTCTTGATTTTGTTTTGGGATATCGGTATCTAAAACTATCGCCTTTTCCGACTTAGATTTCGTGATATTCCCACAAGAAATCATTACTAAAACAAATAATAAAACTGTATTTTTGAAAACATTTAATCGCATAATAAATTTTGAATTACGAGTTTTTTTTAGCTAAACGCATTATTGGCAGTAAAGCGTATAAAAGTAGTGTATCGGCACCAATAATAAAAATTGGTATTGCTGCTATTGCTATCGGTATTGTGGTTATGATGATTGCCATTGCCACCGGTATTGGTTTGCAACAAAAAATTCGAGATAAAGTGGTGGCCTTCAATGGGCATGTTACTATTAGTAATTACGATAGCAACAACTCTCAAGAAAGTATCGTGCCAATTTCTAAAAATCAAGAGTTTTATCCGGAGTTTAAAAGTGTCGATGGCATCAAACATATACAGGCAGTAGCTACAAAATTTGGAGTTATTAGAACCGAAATCGATTTTGAAGGCGCTGTTTTTAAAGGCGTAGGTGAAGATTTTGATTGGAGTTATTTTCAAGAATTTTTGGTTGAAGGTGAGCTTCCAAACTTTACCAAAAAATGGAGTGAAGAGGTTTTAATCTCACAATATTTGGCCGATAGATTAGGCTTTAAAGTGAGCGAAAAATTTCAAATGGTTTTCGCAAAAGACGATACCGAAAAGGCACCAAACATTATAACATTCCATATTGTTGGTATTTATAATTCTGGTTTTCAAGAATTAGATCAGCAATATTTAATTGGAAATATTCGACATATTCAACGTATAAATAACTGGGAAGACGACCAAATAGGAAACTTTGAAGTTTTTATTTCCGATTACTCGGAGCTAGATAGAAAAGGTATCGAGATTTATCAAAACACACCATCCACATTAAACACCATTACCGTAAGTAATAAGTACAGTTCTATTTTCGAATGGATAAAAATTTTCGATAAAAATATTTATGGTATTATCGGTATCATGATTTTAGTGGCAGGTATCAATATGATAACGGCATTACTCGTTTTAATCCTCGAACGTACCCAAATGATTGGGATTCTAAAAGCCTTGGGAAGCAACAATTGGAGTATACGTAAGTTGTTTTTATACAACGCATCTTACCTTATTTTGCTCGGTTTATTTTGGGGAAATTTACTCGGGTTAGGCTTACTGTTTGCACAGAAATATTTCAAACTTTTTCCGTTAGACCCCAGTGTGTATTATGTTTCCGAAGCACCTGTTTACATCAGTTTAACTTACATTATTGCGCTCAACATTGGTACGCTCGTCCTTTGTTTGTTAATGCTTTTAATTCCGTCCTACATCATTACAAAAATATCACCAGTAAAAGCCATTCGTTTTCAGTAAATATTAATATTTTGGGCGCTACCACAAGGGTCGGGCTTTCACTACTCGCTCCCTTCCGTTGGTCGGGGAGCTCAAACAGACCGTTCAATCCCTAGCGCAATTATCAGCCAAAGATGTGGTCAATCAAAAGTGTTGTGTCTAGTTGCAAGAATTACTTGTTATTTTCAATATCACTTATATGATGCTCCAAAGCCTTCACCGAAATTTGAATTTCAATAATTAAAAGCGCTAACGAAATAATTAACGAAATAAGGGCAAAACCAAACACCCAAACGGCAATAGCATTTTGGTGGATGTAAATTAAAAACATAGTAAGTACACAAAGTAGTAAACTAGAAATCCCGAAAATTTGCATGCTTCGGGTAAGGTATAAGCGTTTTTTTATGTTTTTAATTTGAGCGATAAGCACGCTATCTTTCTTTTGTTTGTATTTATCATGTAAATCTCGAATAATCGAGGCATAAGCTAAAAAACGATTGGTGTAAGCCAACATAATTAAGGAAATAGCCGAAAATAAAAGCGCCGGTGTAGTAAGCGTTAATTGTTCCATAATTTGGTTTTATATCAAGTTACAAAGTTAGGCCAATTAAATTAAAATTGTAAGTTTTTGAGTGTTTCAAATCTTCTAATGATTCAATTTTAAAAATTGAATCATAACAATGTTCTGTGTTAAGTGCTTGTTTTTCAGAGTCTCGTATTTGGAAATTTTGTAATGGAATATTATCTTTAGAAAATGCAAGAAGATTTTCTACATTATATCTGGAAATTTAAGAAGTTTAACACGCAAAACTTAAAAACGGAACGCGGAGAAGCGATTCTTTTAAATACCGTTGGACAACACAATTTTAATTCGGGACCAGATTTTTTTAATGCAAAACTGACTATTGGCGAGCAGCTTTGGGCAGGCAATGTGGAAATTCATATAAAATCATCCGATTGGTATTTGCATAATCATGAGCAGGATCCGGCTTATGATGGTGTTATTCTTCATGTAGTTTGGGAGCATGACACCGAAATTTTTAGAAAAGATAACACTGTAATTCCAACTTTGGTACTTAAAGCGCATATCGATTTTTCACTTTTAAATAATTATAAAAAATTATTTGCAAAACAGAACCGTTGGATACATTGTGAAAATGATTTTGCATCCACAGATGAATTTATTTTAAACAATTGGCTCGAGCGCTTGTATTTTGAACGACTTGAGCGTAAAGCAAATGCTATTGAGTCCCTTTTACAGAATTCTAAAAACGATTGGGAAGCGGTACTTTTTAAAATGCTTGCTAAAAACTTCGGATTAAAAGTAAATGGAGACTCCTTTTTAAGTTTGGCCGAGTCTGTAGATTTTTCGGTGGTAAGGAAAACGCAGTCTAGTTTACAAAGCTTAGAGGCGTTGCTTTTCGGACAAGCTAATTTACTTTTAGAACCTGTGGAAGAGGCTTATTTTATTGGTCTATCTAAAGAATATGAATTTTTAAAACAGAAATTTCAGTTAAAAACAAATCAGGTGTTGCCGTTACAGTTTTTTAGGTTGAGGCCACCAAACTTTCCAACTATTCGGTTATCGCAATTAGCTAATTTGTATCACGAACATCAAAATTTATTTTCAAAAATAATTGAGTTGGATGCGCTTGATGATTTTTATAAACTATTTAATGTGTCAACTTCGGCGTTTTGGGAAACACATTTCACCTTTCAAAAAGTTTCAAAACCATCAAAAAAAGTAATAACCAAAGCCTTTACAGATTTATTATTAATCAATACCATTCTGCCCTTAAAATTCTGTTATGCCAAACAAAAGGGGCAGGATATTGATGTTTCAATTTTAAATATAGCAACCCAAATTCATTCAGAAAAAAATAATATTATTGATGCGTTTAATCAACTTAAAAAAATCTCTAAATCAGCTTTGGTATCGCAAGCTCTTATTCAGTTAAAAACAGAATATTGCGAAAAGCATAAATGTTTGCAGTGCGCTGTTGGAAATACGCTTTTAACTAAATAATTGTTTGTTTTTTAAGAATTGTAATATTTCATTGCGATATTTTTTTATTGTTCATAATATTAAGAAAGCGTTAAATATTTGAAGCTATAAACTTTTAAACAAAAAAAGGAATTCTTAAATTGCAAGCATGAACAATATCTATAAGCCATTGTTGTTTTTCCAGAAACACGGATATTATGTGTGCCAGCGTATTGCCGAGCGTTTTGGTATTCGTGCTAAAGTGGTGCGTACATCGTTTATGTATCTTACGTTTGTTACGGTTGGTTTTGGGTTTGCATTATATTTGTTTCTTGCTTTTTGGATGCGTATAAAAGATTTAATTTACACCAAACGTTCTTCGGTTTTCGATCTATAATTTATGAATCCATTAATAAGAATTTTTAGAACTAAAATTTATACGGCCGTATTTTTACTCGTTCTTATTTTACTTATTGGAGTTTTTGGCTATATGATGATTTCGGATTATACAGCCATCGACGCGCTTTATATGACGGTAATAACGATTACTACTGTTGGTTTTGGGGAAGTCGTTCCGCTAGACAATCAATCTAAAATATTTACCATTTTTTTAATTTTAACTAGTATTGTAATTGTTGGTTACGCCTTATCTACGATAACGGAATATATTTTAAGCAAAGACCATATTGAAGAATTAAAACAAAGAAAGATGCAGAAAAAAATTGAGAGTTTTAGTGATCATGTTATAATTTGTGGTTATGGCAGAAACGGAAAACAAGCCGCCATAAAATTAGCAGCGCATAATCGAACTTTTGTTATAATAGAAAAAAATAAAGACATGGTAGAAAGGCTAGAACTAGATGGTGCTGCTTATGTTATAGGGAATGCCAACGAAGATGAAACATTAATAGCAGCTGGAGTAGACCGTGCCAATTGCTTTATTTCTGCTTTGCCTAGTGATGCCGATAATTTATTTGTGGTGCTTTCGGCAAGACAAATTAATCCTAATATTAATATTATTAGTCGTGCATCGCAAGAGTCATCATATAATAAACTAAAATTTGCAGGAGCTAATAACGTTATTTTACCCGATAAAATAGGAGGCGACCATATGGCTTCTTTAGTTGTTGTTCCTGGACTTATGGAGTTTATTGATAATTTATCAATAGTAGGAAAATCAAATATAAATATTGAGGAGGTTGCGGTAGAAAAACTGCATACTCATCATAAACATAAAACGATTCGTGATTTGGATTTACGTCGGAAAACAGGTTGTACCGTAATAGGATACAAGGATGAAAACGGCGAGTATATTGTAAACCCAGAAGCCGAATTAGAATTGGTTGAAAATTCTAAAATTATTGTTTTAGGACGACCAGAACAAATAGAAGCTTTAAATAACGAATTTAATATTGAACAGTAATTTTGCGATTTAACAGGCATTCTTTTTATAATGCCAATTTTTTTTAGCATCTTGCTTATTTTTAGTGTCATTTTTATAATAAAATGATCGATTTTAATGAAATTTAAACAATCAACTTATATCTTATGAGGAAGTCCTTTCTTTCAATTTTTACATTATTAGTCCCATTTTTAACATTTGCGCAAGAGATGTCTATTGATGAGCAAATAGAAGCTAAATTTAAACCTTTTGCAGCTGCCGTTAGTGGAGTGGTTTTTTACCCAATTTCTATAGCAGGCAAGGATGTTCCTATAGTTATTATTGTGCTATTAGCAGGCGCCTTGTTTTTTACATTATATTTTAAGTTTGCAAATATTAGACTAATGCGTGTAGCGTTTCATGCTACAAACGGAAAATATGATAAAATAGATCATCACAGTGTGGATGTTGCCGCAGGAGATCCTACACCTGGAGGCGATGTTTTTGAAAGCCCACAAGCCGAAGGCGTTGTTGGAGAGGTGACCCATTTTCAGGCATTAACCGCAGCATTATCGGCTACGGTAGGTTTAGGTAATATTGCAGGGGTGGCTGTTGCTATAGCTCTTGGAGGTCCTGGGGCAACTATTTGGATGATTTTAGCAGGATTTTTAGGGATGTCAACTAAATTAGTAGAAGCTACTTTAGGTGTAAAATATAGAGAGGTAGGAGCCGATGGAAAGATTTACGGTGGCCCAATGTACTATTTAAGAAAAGGGCTTAAAGAAAAGAACTTAGGTGGTTTGGGTAAAGTATTAGCCTTTATGTTTGCTGTGTTTGTTGTTGGTGGTTCTTTTGGAGGCGGTAATATGTTTCAAGCTAACCAGGCGGCAGCCCAGTTTAAATTATTATTCGGATTAGATTCGGGCTTTATTTTTGGTGTTGTAATGGCTATTTTGGTGGCTATTGTTATCATTGGTGGAATTAAAAGAATAGGGCAGGTTACCGAAAAAGTGGTTCCATTTATGGGAATTATGTATGTTGGTGCGGCTTTAGTTATTATAGGAATGAATTTAGGAACAGTACCAGAGGCTATGAGTCAAATTTGGGCAGGTGCTTTTGATGATAATTCACTCTTAGGTGGTATTTTAGGTGTTATGATTGTTGGATTTCAAAGAGCTGCATTTTCAAATGAAGCAGGTGTTGGTTCGGCTTCTATTGCACATGCCGCAGTAAAAACACGATTTCCTGCAAGTGAGGGTATAGTAGCATCTATTGGGCCATTTGTAGATACTGTTGTTATTTGTACCATGTCTGCTTTGGTGATTATTATCATGAATATAAAAAGTAACTTATTCGATTATGCAAATTTAGATGAAGGAAGTAATGTTATTATGAATGGTACGGGAGCGCATTTAGGAGGTGTCGATTTAACATCGGTAGCCTTTGATGCAGCAATACCTAACTTTTCGGTTTTACTTACTATCGCAGTTATTCTATTTGCATTTTCAACTATGTTATCTTGGTCATACTACGGTATTCAAGGTTGGAAATATTTGTTTGGAAAAGGAAAAGTTGCCGATATTTCGTATAAAATATTATTCTTGTTTTTTGTCATTGTTGGTGCCTCTTCAAGTCTTAATTCGGTAATCGATTTTTCAGACGCGATGATTTTTGCCATGGTATTCCCTAATGTTATTGGGTTGTTCTTACTCATGCCTAAGGTAAAATTAGAATTAAATAGGTATTTATCGGCCATAGGCTATAATAAAGAAAAGTAAAAAATAATAAGATGAATTTTTTAAAATCCTACCTCGCGTTTTCTAAAGAACAGCGGCGTGGGATTTTTTTGTTATTCGCTGTTATCATAGTGCTGCAATGTGTTTACTTTTTTATTCTCCCAAAATTTTCCGTAAATTCAAATAAAACATTACCAGAAAACAAAAAAGCTTTAGCGGTATTTATAGCAGAAATAGATTCGCTTAAATTACGAGAGTTACAAACTTTAAAACCTAAAATTTCTCCGTTCAATCCCAATTTTATAACCGATTATAAAGGAGCTAAATTAGGGATGAGTAATGAAGAAATAGATAAGCTGCTTCAATTTAGAAAAGAAGAGCAGTGGATAAATTCAACTAAACAATTTCAAGAGGTTACCCAAGTGTCCGATTCGTTATTAAAAATCATATCACTTTATTTTAAATTTCCAAAATGGATTACAAATCCAGAGCCTGATAAAGCCTCCTATAGTCATTCATATAAAAATAAAACAAAAACTTTTGCTCAAAAACAAGACTTAAACACAGCGACGGCATTACAACTTCAAAAAGTAAATGGTATTGGCGAGGCGTTATCAAACCGTATTGTCAAATTTCGGAATAAATTTAAAGGTGGTTTTATTGCAGATATTCAGTTAGAAGATGTTTACGGATTATCTCCCGAAGTTATCCAAAAATTAAAACAAGAGTTCACGGTTAAAACACCACCAGAGGTTCAAAAAATAAATTTAAATACCGCTACAGTTAATCAGTTGGTAACCATTCAGCATATAGATTACAATCTGGCACATAGCATCATTGAGCAGCGCACATTGCGTGAAGGGTTTAATACGCTAAACGAATTACTAAAAGTAAAAGACTTTCCTGTAAATAAATTAGAGATAATTAAATTATATTTGCAAATTGATAATCAAAATTAATGGATAGCATATACTTCACAGAAGAGCACCAGCTTTTTAGAGCGAGTTTTAAAGATTTTTTACAAAAAGAAGTGGTTCCGCATATTGAAAAATGGGAGGAAACCGGTATAATAGATCGTTTTATTTGGAAAAAATTTGGCGATATGGGTTTTTTCGGAATCAAATACCCCGAAGTTTATGGCGGTCTCGATTTAGATTTATTTTATACCATAATCCTACTTGAAGAACTTCAAAAAATTAATTCTGGCGGTTTTGCCGCAGCCATTTGGGCACACATGTATTTAGCCATGACGCACTTAAATGCAGAGGGAAGCGAAGCGATAAAACAAAAATATTTAGTTCCTAGTATTTCTGGCGATAAAATAGGTTGCCTATGCATTACAGAACCTTTTGGAGGAAGTGATGTGGCGGGCATGCGGACTACGGCAGTAAAACAAGGAGATTCCTATATTATAAATGGTTCAAAAACCTTTATTACCAATGGTATTTTAAGCGATTACCTTGTGGTATCTGCAAAAACAAATCCCGAACTAGGCAATAAAGGCATTAGTATTTTTGTAATCGATCGCGAAGCAGCAGGCATATCGGCAACCAAACTCGATAAACTAGGTTGGCGTGCTTCCGATACCGGAGAAATAGCTTTCGATAACGTAGAAGTTCCAGCAAACCAGCTTATAGGCGAAGAAAACAAGGGGTTTGGATACATTATGCAGCACTTCGCTTTAGAGCGCTTAATTATGGGAGTTAACGGTCATGCACGAGCAGAATTTGCTTTAGAATACGCCTTAAACTATATGAGCGAGCGCCAAGCCTTTGGGCGCTCTATAGATAAATTTCAGGCGCTGCGACACCGTATAGCCGATTTATATACCGATATGGAAATGTGTAAAACCTTTAATTATGCTGTGGCTTATCGGTTAAATAAAGGCGAATACGTTGTACAAGAAGCAACCATGTCTAAGCTGCGCTCAACAAAAATGGCCGATGAGGTAATTTACCAATGTTTGCAGTTTTTAGGCGGTTACGGCTATATGGAAGATTATCCTATGGCGCGGTTATTACGCGACAGCAGGTTAGGCCCGATAGGTGGCGGAACATCCGAAATATTGCGCGAAATATTGGCAAAGATCATTATCGATAAAAAAGAATATAAAGAGGTAACTTAAATATTTTGGCAAATTGTGCCCATTAAATCTGTAAATAATCTATAAAATTTAGTGCTAAATTAAAGTTTATGCACTGTTTTTTTATATTAGGATAGGCACAACCACGCTTTCCGCTATATCTTTTTTGTGCAAACTAAGGTTTTATTTTTTTATTAAATTACAATAATAATTAAAAGTGTCGTTTTCTTAAAGTGCTGGGGAAAGCACAAAAAAGGATGCCGCATCAATCGTTTTTGCAGGCAATTCTGCCAAATGCAGTGCTAAAAAAATGAGCCGGAAATTCAGGTAAAATCATTTAGAAAAAATATTTTTTAAAATATAATTATTATTTAGAAATTATTATATATTTGCACCCTGAAAATTCTAAAAGAGAGGAGGTTAAGATACTATGTTAATAATACCAGTTAAAGAAGGAGAAAATATAGATAGAGCGTTAAAGCGTTACAAACGTAAGTTTGTAAAAACAACGGTTAAAAACCAGTTGAATTTACGCAAACAATACGACAAACCTTCAGTTTTACGTAGAGCTCAAATTAAAAAAGCGCAATACATTCAAGGTTTAAGAGATGCCGAAACAGTATAGTTTTAGTATTTTATAAAAAAAAATCCCGCGAGAGCGGGATTTTTTTTGTTTATAAAAGTTATTGATTGTTAAAATATAGAGATCTGAAATGAAAAAAATATCTTAAAAAGTAAGTCTTTGTATTTCAGATATCTTTAAAATTTATTGTGCTTTTCTTTTTAATCTGCGGTTAAACAATAAAAAAACGTCGTATATTTAAAAACAATTCATACCCCAAATAGATGACTTTTAAACCATTTACCGATTATCTTCTGCTGGAAAAAAACTATTCCGCATTAACGGTAAATGCCTATCAATCCGATTTAAAAGCCTTTTCAAAATACATAAAAACAGAATTCGATGATGATTCTATCGATCATGTAAACTATGCCCAAATTAGAAATTGGATTGTTTCATTGGTAGAAAGTGGAATTTCAAATAGAAGTATTAATCGGAAAATTTCATCATTAAACACCTATTATAAATTTCTTTTAAAAGTTGGCGATATCCAGTTAAACCCTTTAGCAAAACACCGCGCCTTAAAAACCAGTAAAAAAATACAAGTGCCATTTTCGGAAACTGAAGTGCAAAACGTGTTAAGCGATTTTAATTTTGGAACCGATTTTGAAAGCCTTCGTAATAAACTTATTATCGAGCTATTCTATTCAACAGGCATACGAAGAATAGAACTGGTGGAGTTGGAGGTAGCGCGTTTCGATATAGAAAATAAAACTTTAAAAGTTTTAGGAAAAAGAAATAAAGAACGCACAATCCCTTTAATACCATCGGTTATTCAAACATGTAAAAGTTACTTAAAAGCAAGAAATAAATTAGAAAAAATAGTCGATTCTGATAAATTGTTTTTAACCCAAAAAGGTGTTAAAATATATGAAATACTTGTTTACAGAATAATTAATGAGTACTTTAGTTTAGCATCTTCAAAGGTAAAACGAAGCCCACATATACTAAGGCATTCTTTTGCAACACATTTGTTAAATCAAGGTGCAGATTTAAATGCTGTTAAAGAGCTCCTTGGCCATTCAAGTTTAGCAGCCACACAAGTCTATACCCATAATAGTATTGCTGAATTAAAAAAGGTCCATATTAATGCTCATCCCAGAAGTAAAAAATAAATTAAGCCGTAGTTGTTAATTACAACTTAAAAAAAATGTTTAACTAAAAATATACAAGTATGAAAGTAAACACGCAATCTGTGAATTTTAATGCCGATCAAAAGCTGATAGATTTTATTCAAAAACGAATGGATAAACTTGATTTATTTTATGATAAAGTTATTAAATCCGATGTTTTTTTAAAATTAGAAAATACAAGTGATAAAGAGAACAAAATATTTGAAGCAAGAGTAAGTGTGCCAGGGGATAGTTTTGTGGTTAAAAAGCAATGTAAAAGTTTTGAAGAAGGGGCCGATATGGCAATAGCATCTTTAGAACGTCAATTAAAAAAACGAAAAGAAAAATTAAGAGCACATCTATAGTTTACTTGTGTTTTAATCGATGTAGTGTAATTAGAAGCATTTTTAATAAATTTGAGTTAAAACCAAGGTTGTTACTGAGGTTTTCGAAGGATTTGTAAAATGAATGCTCTAAATATTTAAGCGTTTTTTGGTGTATTTTAAAAATAGTTTGAAATTATATAAAAATTTATTAAAAAAATGTTTTGAATATTTAAATAAATCTATACATTTGCAGTCCGTTAGAAATAGCGGACTTTTTTTATGCGTAAAAAAAGTAAAAAGCCGATGTAGCTCAGCTGGCTAGAGCAGCTGATTTGTAATCAGCAGGTCGTGGGTTCGAGTCCCTCCATCGGCTCTTTTAAAATCTTAATTATAACTTGTTAAAATTGAGTATTTTAAATTGAAATATTGATTTTTTGGGGAGATACTCAAGCGGCCAACGAGGGCAGACTGTAAATCTGCTGACTACGTCTTCGCAGGTTCGAATCCTGCTCTCCCCACAATTTTATAGGTTAAGTAATTAATCTGAAAAGTTTATTGAAATATTGATATTACCTTTTAAAGATTTTTGAATCTAAAAAAAAGAGTTCTACTTTTGTCAGAATTCTAAAATTTTAAATTCTAAAATTTTTAATTAAATGCGAGAGTAGCTCAGTTGGTAGAGCGTCAGCCTTCCAAGCTGAATGTCGCCGGTTCGAACCCGGTCTCTCGCTCTAAATATTTACGAGCTATAACTTGTTGTTTCCGAATGAAAAGTTTAGAATCGGCAATCGTAAATCAACGGCCGGTGTAGCTCAGGGGTAGAGCGTTTCCTTGGTAAGGAAGAGGTCACGAGTTCAATTCTCGTCATTGGCTCTAAGTAAAAAATAGAATACACTAATATTATTATATAACAAAGATTAAAATCATTTTAAAAACATGGCAAAGGCAACTTTCGATCGTTCAAAACCACATTTAAATATTGGTACAATTGGACACGTAGATCACGGTAAAACAACTTTAACTGCTGCTATTACTAAAGTATTAGCTGATGCAGGTTTATCAGAAGCAAGATCATTTGATCAAATTGATAATGCTCCAGAAGAAAAAGAAAGAGGTATAACAATTAATACTTCTCACGTAGAGTATGCAACAGCAAAACGTCATTACGCTCACGTTGACTGTCCAGGTCACGCCGATTACGTAAAGAACATGGTAACTGGTGCTGCTCAAATGGATGGTGCTATCTTAGTAGTAGCTGCTACAGATGGTCCAATGCCTCAAACACGTGAGCACATCCTTTTAGGTCGTCAAGTAGGTATTCCTCGTATCGTTGTATTCATGAATAAAGTGGATATGGTTGATGATGAAGAATTACTTGAATTAGTAGATATGGAAATCAGAGATTTATTATCTTTCTATGAGTACGATGGAGATAATGGACCTGTTATTGCTGGTTCTGCTTTAGGTGCACTTAACGGTGAGCAAAAGTGGGTTGATTCTGTGATGGAATTAATGGAAGCTTGTGATGCATGGATTGAAGAGCCACAACGTGAAGTTGATAAAGATTTCTTAATGCCTATCGAGGATGTATTTTCTATTACTGGTCGTGGTACTGTAGCAACTGGTCGTATTGAGACTGGTATCGCTAACACTGGTGATCCTGTAGAAATTATTGGTATGGGTGCAGAGAAATTAACATCTACTATTACAGGAATCGAAATGTTCCGTCAAATATTAGATAGAGGTGAAGCTGGTGATAATGCAGGTATCTTATTAAGAGGTATTGAGAAATCTCAAATCTCTAGAGGTATGGTAATCTGTAAGCCAGGTTCTGTAACACCACACGCTAAATTTAAAGCTGAGGTTTATATCCTTAAAAAAGAAGAAGGTGGACGTCATACTCCATTCCATAATAACTACCGTCCACAGTTCTACGTACGTACAACTGACGTAACTGGAAACATTGCGCTTCCTGATGGTGTTGAAATGGTTATGCCAGGAGACAACTTAACTATTACTGTTGAATTAATTCAACCAATTGCAATGAACGTAGGTTTACGTTTCGCAATTCGTGAAGGTGGTAGAACTGTTGGTGCTGGTCAGGTAACTGAAATTTTAGACTAATACAGTTTTTAATACATAAAAAAGGTTAAGGTGTTCTTTTTTTAGAGTGCCTTAACCTTTATTTACGGGCGTAGCTCAGTTGGTAGAGCACTGGTCTCCAAAACCAGGTGTCGGGAGTTCGAGTCTCTCCGCCCGTGCTAAATAAAGGAATTTATATTCTCAATTAAGTTTTCATTCAATGATAATTGAATGTTTAAAAAAAAGTAAAAATGGCAGGATTTGTAAATTATATAAAGGAATCATTTGGAGAACTAAAAAATAATGTGTCATGGCCTACATGGTCAGAAGCACAGAGTTTAACTGTTTTAGTTGCTGTGTTTTCAATTATATTTTCTCTTGCAATTTGGGGAGTAGATTCGGTTTTTAGTAAGGTTATTACGTTTTACTTTGATTTAATTAAATAGAAAAAATTATGTCAGAAGTAAGTGAAAAAAAATGGTACGTGGTACGTGCTGTAAGTGGTCAAGAAAATAAAATTAAAACTTATATCGAGAATGAAATTGCTCGTTTAGGTCTTACCGATTATGTAGATCAAGTTTTAGTTCCAACGGAGCGCGTTATGCAAATTCGTAACGGCAAAAAAATTCATAAAGAAAAAGTGTTCTTTCCAGGATATATTATGGTGCAAGCCAATTTAACAGGTGAGGTTCCTCATATTATCCGTTCAGTAACTAATGTTATTGGGTTTTTAGGTGAAACTAAAGGGGGAGATCCTGTGCCATTACGTCAATCTGAGGTTAATCGAATGTTAGGTAAAGTTGATGAATTGGCTGTTGAAGAAAGTGCTGTTGTGGCAATTCCATACACTAAAGGAGAAACGGTTAAAGTAATTGACGGTCCTTTTAATGGGTTTGATGGAACGATTGAAAATATCAATGAAGAAAAGCGTAAGCTCGAGGTTATGGTGAAAATCTTTGGAAGAAAAACACCATTAGAATTAAGCTATATGCAAGTTGAAAAAGTATAATAGTGTTACATTAAGATAGATGAATCTTTCGCTTCCAAATGAGGGATAACATCGAATTAAATTATTAAAAATGGCAAAAGAATTAAGTAAAGTAGTTAAGTTACAAGTTCGGGGAGGTGCTGCGAATCCGTCGCCACCGGTTGGACCCGCTTTAGGAGCTGCAGGTGTTAACATCATGGAGTTCTGTAAGCAATTCAATGCTAGAACCCAAGATAAAGCAGGTAAAGTATTACCAGTTGCAATATCTGTTTACAAAGACAAATCATTCGACTTTGTAATTAAAACACCTCCTGCGGCAGTTCAATTATTGGAAGCTGCAAAGTTGAAAAAGGGATCTGGAGAGCCAAACCGAAAAAAAGTAGCTAAAGTATCTTGGGATCAGGTTAAAACCATCGCAGAAGATAAAATGGTAGATTTAAATGCATTTACTATTGAGTCTGCTATGAAAATGGTTGCTGGTACAGCAAGATCTATGGGGATAACTGTAACAGGGCAATTCCCTAATTAATCTATTAAAGACATTAGAAAATGGCAAGATTAACAAAAAAGCAAAAAGAGGCTTTAGCAAAAATTGAAAAGGGAAAAATTTATTCTCTTAATGACGCATCTGCACTAGTAAAAGAAATTTCTAATACAAAGTTTGATGCATCAGTAGATCTAGCAGTACGTTTAGGAGTTGATCCTCGTAAGGCTAACCAAATGGTGAGAGGTGTTGTTTCACTTCCTCATGGAACTGGTAAAGATGTAAAAGTGTTAGCATTAGTAACTCCTGATAAAGAAGCCGAAGCTAAAGAAGCTGGGGCAGATTACGTTGGTTTAGATGAATACCTTGATAAAATCAAGAGTGGTTGGACAGACGTGGATGTAATTATTACAATGCCGAGTGTTATGGGGAAATTAGGGCCTTTAGGACGTGTATTAGGTCCTCGTGGCTTAATGCCTAACCCTAAAACAGGTACTGTAACTATGGATGTAGCAAAAGCAGTAGGAGAGGTGAAAGCTGGTAAAATTGACTTTAAAGTTGATAAAACTGGTATTGTACATGCAGCTATTGGTAAAGCATCTTTTAGTGCTGATAAAATTGCAGATAATGCAAATGAATTATTAACAACTTTAATGAAACTAAAACCAACTGCATCGAAGGGTGTTTATGTAAAGAGCATTTTTATGTCTGCTACAATGAGCCCAAGTATAGCTGTTGATCCTAAAATTGGTTAATTAAGTTAAAACTTTTATTATGACAAGAGAAGAAAAATCACAAGTAATTGAGGAGTTAACTGCAGAATTAGCGAATAATGCAAATATCTACATTGCAGATATTTCAGGATTAAATGCAGATACTACTTCAAATTTACGTCGTGCTTGTTTTAAAGCAAACGTAAAATTAGCAGTTGTAAAAAATACATTACTTGAAAAAGCAATGGAAGCATCGGAAAAAGATTTCGGAGAACTTCCATCTGTATTAAAAGGAAATACATCTGTTATGTATTCTGAAACTGGTAATGTGCCAGCGAAACTAATAAAAACATTCCGTAAGAAAGCAGAAAAACCATTATTAAAAGGGGCTTTTATTGAAGAAGCAGTTTATATTGGGGATGATCAATTAGACATGTTAGTTGATATCAAGTCTAAAGAAGAATTGCTTGGAGAAATTGTAACAATATTACAATCTCCTGCTAAAAACGTTATTTCTGCACTTAAATCGGGTGGAGGAACTATAGCTGGACTTATCAAAACACTTTCTGAAAAATCAGAATAGTATTAAATAGTACGCACTTTATTACAAATATATTATTACAAAATTATTAAAACGATAGAAAAATGGCAGATTTAAAAGATTTCGCAGAACAATTAGTTAACCTTACTGTAAAAGAAGTAAATGAGTTAGCAACTATATTAAAAGATGAGTACGGTATCGAGCCTGCTGCTGCTGCTGCAGTTGCTGTTGCTGGTCCTGCTGCTGGAGGAGAAGCTGAAGAAGCTCAAACTGAATTTGATGTTATTTTAAAAGCTGCAGGTAGCTCTAAGTTAGCTGTTGTAAAATTAGTTAAAGAATTAACTGGTTTAGGTTTAAAAGAAGCTAAAGGTTTAGTTGATGATGCACCAAGTGCAATTAAAGAAGCTGTTTCTAAAGATGAAGCAGAAGCGTTAAAAACGCAATTAGAAGAAGCAGGAGCAGAGGTTGAGTTAAAATAAGCTTAGCTACTCAATATCATAAGGGTTTAGGTCTGGAGCACGCGCTACCAGGCCTAGGCCATTTTGTGTATAATAGATATTACGCACAAAGATTACAAAACAACTCAATTTAATTGAATTGTTTTTTGCAGTTTAATTAGTGTTCAAAGCCACTATAACTATTTTTTTAATCATAATTCCGTCCATTGATGTTGTCAACACAAGCTGAAAGATTAAATTTCTCGTCTATTGTAAATAAGACAGATTACCCAGACTTTTTGGATATTCAGATAAAATCATTCCAAGATTTTTTCCAATTAGAAACTAAATCTGAAGAAAGAGGTGACGAAGGTTTATATAATACCTTCATGGAAAATTTTCCAATTACCGATTCTCGTAATCAATTCGTATTAGAATTTTTAGATTACTTCGTCGATCCACCAAGATATGCTATTGAAGAGTGTATTGAGCGTGGTTTAACATATAGCGTTCCGCTTAAAGCTAGGCTAAAGTTATATTGTACCGATCCTGAACATGAAGATTTTGAAACTATTGTTCAAGATGTATATTTAGGAACCATTCCTTACATGACACCTTCTGGTACTTTTTGTATCAATGGTGCTGAGCGTGTTGTTGTTTCTCAATTACACCGTTCACCAGGGGTTTTCTTCGGACAATCTTTCCATGCTAATGGAACAAAATTATATTCAGCAAGAGTTATTCCTTTCAAAGGATCTTGGATTGAGTTTGCTACGGACATCAATCAAGTGATGTATGCATACATTGATAGAAAGAAAAAATTACCAGTTACAACGCTTTTCCGTGCTATCGGTTTTGAGCGTGATAAAGATATTTTAGAGATTTTCGATTTAGCTGAAGAAGTTAAAGTATCGAAGACTGGCTTAAAAAAGTACTTAGGAAGAAAATTAGCAGCCCGTGTATTAAATACATGGCATGAGGATTTTGTGGATGAAGATACGGGTGAAGTGGTATCTATCGAGCGGAATGAAATTGTGCTGGACCGTGATACTATTTTAGATAAAGATAACATAGAAGAAATTCTTGAAGTTGATGTTAAAACGGTTCTTTTACATAAAGAATCTAATGAACAAGGCGATTACGCTATTATTCATAACACCCTTCAAAAAGATCCAACAAACTCTGAAAAAGAGGCTGTTGAACATATATATAGACAATTACGTAATGCTGAGCCGCCAGATGAGGAAACGGCTCGTGGAATAATTGATAAATTATTCTTCTCAGATCAACGTTACTCTTTAGGAGAAGTTGGGCGTTACAGAATGAACAAAAAATTACAGTTGGATATCGGTATGGATAAGCAAGTGCTTACCAAAGAAGATATCATAACTATTATAAAATACTTAATCGAGCTTATTAACTCTAAAGCAGAGATTGATGATATTGATCACTTATCTAACCGTCGTGTTCGTACAGTTGGTGAGCAATTATCTTCTCAGTTTGGTGTTGGTTTAGCACGTATGGCACGTACTATTCGTGAGCGTATGAACGTTCGTGATAACGAGGTGTTTACTCCAATCGATTTAATTAATGCAAAGACTTTATCGTCTGTAA
The DNA here is from genome assembly GCF_008033385.1 of Algibacter pacificus. GTDB lineage: Bacteria > Bacteroidota > Bacteroidia > Flavobacteriales > Flavobacteriaceae > Algibacter > Algibacter pacificus. Next base: position 58,736 of record NZ_VOGY01000014.1, read on the forward strand.
TTAATTCTTTCTTTGGAACTAACCAGTTATCTCAGTTTATGGATCAAACCAATCCATTAGGAGAGATAACGCATAAGCGTCGTTTATCGGCTCTTGGACCAGGAGGTCTTTCGAGAGAAAGAGCAGGGTTCGAGGTTCGTGATGTGCACTATACACACTACGGTCGATTATGTCCAATTGAAACTCCGGAGGGACCCAATATTGGTTTGATTTCTTCACTTTCAGTATTTGCTAAAGTGAATTCCATGGGGTTCATCGAAACGCCATATAGAAAAGTAACTGATGGTGTTGTTGATATTCAAAACCCACCTACATATTTAAGTGCAGAAGAAGAGGAAGATAAGTTAATTGCTCAAGCAACGGTTAATGTAGATGAAAGTGGAAAAATTTTACATGATAAAGTTATTGCACGTATGGAAGGTGATTTCCCTGTAATCGAACCTTCAAAGTTAGATTATACCGATGTAGCGCCAAACCAAATTTCATCTATATCGGCATCATTAATTCCTTTTTTAGAACATGATGATGCGAATAGAGCCTTAATGGGATCGAACATGATGCGTCAAGCAGTACCTTTATTAAGAGTAGATGCGCCAATTGTTGGAACAGGGTTAGAACGTCAAGTAGCATCAGATTCTCGGGTTTTAATTAATGCAGAAGGTACGGGAGAAGTACTTTATGTGGATGCTAACGAGATTAAAATTAGATACGATCGTACTGAGGACGAAGCTAAAGTAAGTTTTGATAGCGATGTAAAAACATATAAATTAGTAAAATTCCGTAAAACTAACCAAGGGACATCTATCAACCTAAAACCAATTGTGGTAAAAGGAGATATGGTTACCAAAGGGCAAGTATTATGTGAAGGTTACGCTACTCAAAAAGGTGAATTAGCGCTTGGTAGAAATATGAAAGTAGCTTTTATGCCTTGGAAAGGATATAATTTTGAGGATGCGATTGTAATTTCTGAAAAAGTAGTTCGAGAGGATATCTTTACATCAATCCATATCGATGAGTATTCTTTAGATGTTAGAGATACAAAATTAGGTAACGAAGAGTTAACCAATGATATTCCTAATGTTTCTGAAGAAGCTACTAAAGATTTGGATGAAAACGGTATGATTCGTATTGGAGCCGAGGTTAAACCTGGCGATATTCTTATTGGTAAAATTACACCAAAAGGAGAGTCAGACCCTACGCCAGAAGAAAAATTATTACGTGCTATCTTTGGTGATAAAGCTGGTGATGTTAAAGATGCCTCTTTAAAAGCATCTCCTTCATTACATGGTGTGGTTATCGAAAAGAAATTGTTTGCAAGAGCAGTAAAAGATAAGCGTAAAAGAGCTCAAGATAAAGATGATATTTTAGCTTTAGAAGCGCAATTTGACAGAAAGTTTGACGATTTAAAAGATGTTTTAATCGAAAAACTTTTTAATATCGTAAACGGAAAAACAGCACAAGGTATTTATAATGATTTAGGTGAAGAAGTTTTACCAAAAGGTAAAAAGTTTACTCTTAAAATGTTAAACGCTGTTGATGATTATGCCCATTTAGTATCAGGAAAATGGACTACAGATGAGCATACAAATAGATTAGTAGCCGATTTAATTCATAACTATAAAATTAAAGAGAACGATTTACAAGGTGCTTTGCGTCGTGAGAAATTTACCATTTCTGTGGGTGATGAATTACCAGCAGGAATTATTAAACTAGCTAAAGTTTATATTGCTAAAAAACGTAAACTTAAGGTTGGAGATAAAATGGCAGGACGTCACGGTAATAAGGGTATTGTAGCGCGTATTGTTCGCCAAGAAGATATGCCTTTCCTTGAAGATGGAACGCCTGTAGATATTGTGCTAAATCCACTTGGTGTACCATCTCGTATGAATATTGGTCAAATTTATGAAACAGTTCTTGGGTGGGCTGGTCAAAAATTAGGCCGTACGTTTGCAACACCAATCTTTGATGGTGCGAGTATAGAACAAATTAACGAATTTACAGATGAAGCTGGGATTCCTAGATATGGACATACTTATTTATACGATGGTGGAACAGGACAGCGTTTCGATCAGCCGGCAACCGTTGGTGTGATTTATATGTTGAAACTTGGTCACATGGTTGATGATAAAATGCACGCGCGTTCTATTGGACCTTACTCATTAATTACGCAACAGCCTCTTGGTGGTAAAGCACAATTTGGTGGTCAACGTTTTGGTGAGATGGAAGTATGGGCACTTGAAGCTTATGGCGCATCAAGTACGTTACGAGAAATTTTAACTGTAAAATCTGATGATGTAATTGGTAGAGCTAAAACTTACGAAGCTATTGTTAAAGGTGAACCAATGCCAGATCCAGGGTTGCCAGAATCATTCAATGTATTGATGCATGAATTGAAAGGGTTAGCGTTGGATATTAGATTAGAGGATTAATAAAAATAGTATGCGGTCCCAGTATCCAGTGAGTTGTAAATTACGAAACTGAATACTGAGGCTGAGACTGAATACTAAAAGAAATGGCAAGAAAACAAGATAAGAATACAGTAAAGAGATTTAATAAAATCTCAATTGGTCTAGCATCACCAGAGTCTATTTTAGCAGCCTCTAGAGGTGAAGTTTTAAAACCAGAAACTATCAATTATCGAACACACAAACCGGAACGTGATGGTTTGTTCTGCGAGCGTATTTTTGGTCCTGTAAAGGATTATGAGTGTGCTTGTGGCAAATATAAAAGAATACGTTATAAAGGCATTGTTTGTGATCGTTGTGGCGTAGAAGTAACAGAAAAGAAAGTACGTCGTGATCGCGTAGGGCACATTAATTTAGTGGTTCCTGTTGCTCACATTTGGTACTTCCGTTCTTTACCAAACAAAATTGGTTATTTATTAGGTTTACCATCTAAGAAATTAGATATGATTATTTACTACGAGCGTTATGTAGTAATTCAACCTGGTATTGCCAAAAATGAAGAAGGAGAACCATTACAAAAAATGGATTTCCTTACCGAAGAGGAATACTTAAATGTATTAGAGTCGCTTCCTCAAGATAATCAATATTTAGATGATGAGGACCCTAATAAGTTTTTAGCTAAAATGGGTGCAGAGTGCTTAATAGAGTTATTAGCACGTATTGATTTGAAAGAATTGTCTTATGAATTAAGGCATAAAGCAAATACTGAAACCTCTAAACAGCGCAAAACAGAAGCGTTAAAACGTTTACAAGTTGTTGGGGCTTTACGTGATTCTAACGAAAATAGAGAAAATCGTCCAGAATGGATGATTTTAAAAGTTATACCAATTATTCCGCCGGAATTAAGACCTTTAGTGCCTTTAGATGGTGGACGTTTTGCTACTTCAGATTTAAATGATTTATACCGTCGTGTTATTATCCGTAACAACCGTCTTAAACGATTAGTTGAGATAAAAGCACCAGAAGTTATTTTACGTAATGAAAAACGTATGTTGCAAGAATCTGTAGATTCATTGTTAGATAACACACGTAAATCTTCTGCTGTAAAAACAGATTCTAATCGTCCATTGAAATCATTATCCGATTCATTAAAAGGTAAACAAGGACGTTTCCGTCAAAATTTACTTGGTAAACGTGTGGATTATTCAGCACGTTCGGTAATTGTTGTAGGACCAGAATTGAGATTACACGAATGTGGAATCCCTAAAAATATGGCTGCAGAGCTTTACAAGCCTTTCGTAATTAGAAAACTAATTGAAAGAGGTATTGTAAAAACTGTAAAATCTGCAAAGAAAATTATAGATAAAAAAGAACCAGTAGTTTGGGATATTTTGGAAAACGTTCTTAAAGGACATCCAATATTACTAAACCGTGCGCCTACCTTACACCGTTTGGGTATTCAAGCGTTTCAACCGCAGTTAATTGAAGGTAAAGCGATTCAATTACACCCCTTAGTTTGTACGGCATTTAACGCCGATTTCGATGGGGATCAAATGGCGGTACACTTACCTCTTGGGCCAGAAGCTATTTTGGAATGTCAACTGTTAATGTTGGCTTCTCATAATATCTTAAATCCAGCAAATGGTTCTCCGGTAACGGTACCTTCTCAGGATATGGTACTTGGTCTGTATTATATGACTAAGCTTAGAACTTCTACGCCTGAAGTGCCAATTCAAGGTGAAGGTTTAACGTTTTATTCTCCAGAGGAAGTGGAAATCGCTTTTAATGAAGGTAGAATTGATTTAAATGCGGGTATTAAAGTAAGAACTTATGATATTAATGAAGAAGGAAAATCTGCATTAAGAATTATTGATACTACAGTAGGGCGTGTATTATTTAATCAACATGTTCCTGAAGCGGCAGGATATATCAATAAAGTATTAACCAAAAAATCTTTACGAGATATTATTGGTGATGTTTTAAAAGCGACATCAGTTCCGGAAACGGCTGATTTCTTAGATGCTATTAGAACTTTAGGATTTAAGTTTGCATTTCAAGGTGGATTATCATTTAGTTTAGGTGATATTATTATTCCACCAGAAAAACAAGGAATGATTGATAAAGCCAATGGTTTAGTTGATGGTATTACGGGTAACTATAATATGGGACTTATTACCAACAACGAACGTTATAATCAGGTTATTGATATTTGGACTTCAACAAATGCGGAATTGACAGAGTTGTCAATGAAACGTATTCGCGAAGATCAACAAGGATTTAACTCGGTGTTTATGATGCTTGATTCTGGAGCTCGTGGATCTAAAGAACAAATTCGTCAGCTTACAGGTATGCGTGGATTAATGGCAAAACCTAAAAAATCTAACGCTGGTGGTGGTGAAATTATTGAAAATCCAATTCTTTCTAACTTTAAAGAAGGACTTTCAATTTTAGAATACTTTATATCTACGCACGGTGCACGTAAAGGTCTTGCGGATACAGCCCTTAAAACAGCAGATGCTGGATACTTAACTCGTCGTTTAGTTGATGTTTCTCAAGATGTTATTGTTAACTCTGAGGATTGTGGTACGTTACGTGGTGTAGAAGTAGAACCATTGAAGAAAAATGATGAAGTTGTTGAAACTTTAGAAGAAAGAATTGTTGGTCGTGTATCATTAAATGATGTGTTTGATCCTATAACCGATGTGTTATTGGTTTCTGCAGGTCAATTAATTGATGATGAGATAGCTAAAAATATAGAGGCCTCGCCAATAGAATCTGTAGAAGTGCGTTCAGCATTAACTTGCGAAGCTTTACATGGTATTTGTGCTAAATGTTACGGTCGTAATTTAGCAACTGGTAAAATGGTACAGCGTGGTGAAGCAGTTGGTGTTGTGGCTGCGCAATCTATTGGAGAACCAGGAACACAATTAACACTTCGTACATTCCACGTAGGTGGTATTGCAGGTAACATTTCAGAAGACAATAAATTAATTGTTAAGTTTGATGGTATTGCTGAAATTGAAGATTTAAAAACAGTTAAAGGTCAAGATGCCGAAGGAAATGATGTCGATATCGTTATTTCTCGTACATCTGAACTTAAACTTGTAGATAAGAAAACAGGTATTGTATTAAGTACAAATAACATTCCTTACGGATCTACTATTCTAATTAAGAATGGGGATAAACTATCTAAAGGAGATGAAGTTTGTTCTTGGGATCCTTATAACGGTGTTATTATTTCAGAATTTGCTGGTAAAGTGAAGTATGAAAACATCGAACAAGGGGTTACATACCAAGTAGAAATTGATGAACAAACAGGTTTCCAAGAGAAAGTAATTTCAGAATCTAGAAACAAAAAACTTATTCCAACACTTCATATTGAAGATGGAAAAGGTGAAATTATGCGTTCATACAACTTACCAGTTGGAGCTCACTTGATGATCGACGATGGTGAGAAAATTATTGTTGGTAAGATTTTAGTGAAAATCCCTCGTAAATCTGCTAAGGCTGGTGATATTACTGGTGGTCTTCCTCGTGTAACAGAATTGTTCGAAGCACGTAACCCATCGAATCCAGCAGTAGTGAGTGCTATTGATGGTGTGGTTTCTTTCGGAAAAATTAAACGTGGTAACCGTGAGATTATTATAGAATCTAAAACAGGTGATGTTAGAAAATACTTAGTAAAATTATCTAGTCAAATTCTTGTTCAAGAAAATGATTATGTAAAAGCAGGTATGGCTTTATCTGATGGTTCTATAACACCAAATGATATTTTAAATATCAAAGGCCCATCAGCAGTGCAACAATACTTAGTAAATGAAGTACAAGAAGTATATCGATTACAAGGTGTGAAAATTAACGATAAGCACTTTGAGGTTGTCGTACGTCAAATGATGCGTAAAGTTAGAATTATCGATTCTGGTGATACTATTTTCTTAGAAGATCAACTAGCGCATAAAGCTGATTTTATATTAGAAAATGATGCTATTTTTGGAATGAAAGTTATTGAAGATGCAGGTGATTCTGTAAACTTAAGAGCTGGACAAATTGTTTCGCCTCGTGAGTTAAGAGATGAAAACTCTATCTTACGTCGTGAAGATAAAGCATTAGTTTCTGCAAGAGATGCACAGCCAGCAACGGCTACTCCAATACTACAAGGTATTACCAGAGCATCGCTTCAAACGAAATCGTTTATCTCGGCAGCATCTTTCCAAGAAACTACTAAAGTACTTAACGAAGCGGCAGTAGCTGGTAAAGTTGATTCTTTAGAAGGCTTGAAAGAAAATGTTATTGTTGGACATAGAATTCCAGCAGGAACCGGTATGAGAAGTTATGCCAATATCAATGTAGGCTCTAAAGAAGAGTTCGATGAAATGATGCAAGTAAAACAAGAATTAAATTATAATTAATAATTTTTGTTATTCCCGCGAAGGCGGGAATCTATAAAATAAAAGCCTTCACGCATTAAGTTGTTTGAAGGCTTTTTTTATTAATAAAATTAATAACGCTTCTTTTTAAAAAGAAGTATAAAACAAGATTTCCATGGCAAACGAAAAAGAAAGTCCAAAAGAGGGGCAAATAAATATAGAGTTAGATGAAAAAGTAGCGGAAGGTACTTATTCAAATTTGGCTATTATCAATCATTCTATTTCTGAATTTGTAGTAGATTTTGTAAACATTATGCCTGGTGTTCCAAAAAGTAAAGTAAAATCACGAATTATATTAACACCGCAACATGCAAAGCGTTTATTAAAAGCATTAAGCGAAAATGTTAATCGTTTTGAAAAGGCTCACGGTGAAATTAAAGATTACGAGCAACCTCCAATACCATTAAATTTTGGTCCAACAGGTCAGGCTTAAAATATTAAAACCCCATTGGTATAAGTCTAATGGGGTTTTTGTATCATTAATTTGTTGTTTTAATTTATAAACAGCGTGTATTTTAATGAGGATGTATTATTGGGTGTTTTTAAAATGTTCACAGGTTAAAATCATTATAACATCATCTTGGCTTAATTATTGATTTCGCTTTGTGGTACATATTTTTTAAAATACATATTCAAATTTATAATTTATGAAAAAAATAATTTTAATGGTCTCGATATTTGTGGTAAGCTTAAGTCAGGCACAAATAGTAAATCCTGTAAAGTGGGAAACTTCAGTTTTAAAAATATCAGACACGGAAGCCGATTTAATTGCCACGGCAACTATTGATTCTACTTGGCATTTATACTCTCAAATAATTCCAGAAGACGGACCAGTTCCAACAAGTTTTACCTTTGAAAATAATGGTAAGTTTTTAAAAAAAGGTAATACAATTGAAGAAGAAGGTCATATAGTAAGTGATCCTGTTTTTGAAATGAAAATTAAATATTTTGAAAATAAAACTAGCTTTAAACAACGAATTAAATTAAAAAGTCAAGAAGTTTTTACTGTTAATGCTACGGTAGAATTTATGGCTTGTAATGATATTCAGTGTACACCGCCCTCTGAAGTTGAGTTGTCTTTTAACGTAAATTAAGGCCAATAGCCAATAATTAATAATAACGTTTAGCTTTTGTTTATTAAACGTTTTACAATAAAATTAAGTTCTTTTAGAACTTTATAATGGGTAATAAAAAAGCGAATCCAAAATCGGATTCGCTTTTTTATATTTTATAAAAGTTACAGTTAGATTTCTATAATCCAAAAGCCTTTTTAACTTGATCTACGTAATCTAGTTTTTCCCAAGTGAACAACTCTACATCTAAGGTTGTAGTTTCTCCATTGGGTTGAGAGAATGTTTTGGTTACAGTTTTATTTTTACGTCCCATATGGCCGTAAGCAGCGGTTTCACTATACATCGGAGCACGTAGTTTTAAACGCTCTTCAATAGCAAACGGACGCATATCAAAAATCTCCATTACTTTTTCAGCAATTTCTCCATCGGTCATATTAAAAGCACAAGTACCATAGGTGTCAATAAAAATTCCCATAGGTTCAACAACACCAATAGCATAACTTACTTGTACTAAAACTTCACTAGCAACACCGGCAGCTACTAAATTTTTTGCAATATGTCGTGTAGCATACGCCGCACTTCTATCTACTTTACTTGGATCTTTTCCTGAGAAAGCTCCTCCACCGTGGGCACCTTTACCGCCATAAGTATCAACAATAATTTTTCTGCCCGTTAAACCTGTGTCTCCATGAGGGCCACCAATTACAAATTTTCCTGTAGGGTTAATATGGTATTTTATATCGGCGTTAAATAAATTTTGAATGCTTTCTGGTAAGTCTGCAATAACTCGTGGAATAAGAATGTCAACAAGATCTTTTCTTATTTTAGCAAGCATAGCATTGTCCTCATCAAATGCATCGTGTTGTGTTGATATTACAATAGCATCAATACGTTGTGGAACATTATCATCACTATATTCAATAGTTACCTGACTTTTAGAATCGGGTCTTAAATACGTGATGTCTTTATTTTCACGACGTAATTTAGCAAGTTCTTTTAAAATACGGTGTGATAAATCTAAAGCCAAAGGCATAAAGTTTTCGGTTTCGTTAGTGGCATAACCAAACATCATACCTTGATCTCCGGCGCCTTGTTCTTCTTTACTGCCGCGATCTACACCTTGACTTATATCGTCCGATTGTTCGTGAATGGCAGAAAGTACACCACACGAATTTCCATCGAACATATATTCTCCTTTTGTATATCCAATTTTATTGATAGTATCTCTAGCAATTTTTTGAACATCTAAATAGGTTGTCGATTTTACCTCACCGGCAAGTACCACCTGTCCTGTTGTTACTAAGGTTTCGCAAGCTACTTTCGATTCGGTATCAAAAGCTAAAAAATTGTCGATTAATGCATCACTAATTTGATCTGCCACCTTATCTGGGTGTCCTTCAGAAACACTTTCTGAAGTGAATAAATAAGCCATAATAATATTATTTTATTGCAAGATTTGACGAAAACGTCGCAGGAAGTTTACACTGCCTTTAGCATTTTTGTTTTTTGCTGAACTTCTTGCAGAATTTGTTTAAGGTTTCTATATCAAGTAAGCAAAAAAGAGGTTGCAATCAGTCAAATCTTTCCTCTGTTATTTGTGGTTACAAAAATAGAAAAATAAAAGGAATAGCGAATTCATTTAGATATTTTTAACCTAAAATTTGCTTAATAAGTTTTATTTATTAATATTTGATGACTCAAACAGGATAACTAATATAAAAAACAGTTTATAGTTTACATGAAAACTCCATTTTTAATTTACGTTTTTATTATTGTCATTGTATTAATACAATGAGGCTAGGGGAACGTTTTTTAAAATCTAAAATATACTAAAAAGCCTTCCTTATAAAGAAGGCTTTTTTTTTGCATATTTTTCACTTTTTGGACATAGTATAAAAAAATAATTAAAATGCTGATTTGTAGTTGTTTAAACTGTGTTTTTGGTATGTGAATTTAACCTATAAAACGATTTATAAATAAATATAAATAGCTAATAATTTAATTTCGAACATTATTTTAGATAATGCAGAGTTTATAATAAAATTCATAAAAAGTTATATTATTAAAATAAAAATATAGTAAAAGATAAAATTATCCGTAGCAAAAATGAAGGAACTTAATAAATACAGTAGCAGATTAACTCAAGATGAATCTCAACCTGCATCTCAGGCCATGTTGTATGCAGTAGGATTAACCGATGAAGACATGAATAAAGCCCAAGTGGGTATTGCAAGTACAGGATACGATGGTAATCCGTGTAACATGCATTTGAATAACTTGGCGGCGGAAGTGAAAATTGAGTGTAAAATTGCCAATTTAGTTGGTTTAGGTTTTAATACTATTGGAGTTAGTGATGGTATTTCCATGGGAACTTCAGGAATGAACTATTCTTTAGCATCTCGCGATATTATTGCAGATTCTATTGAAACCGTAATGAATGCACAAAGTTATGATGCACTTATCTCTGTGGTGGGTTGCGATAAAAATATGCCAGGAGCCGTAATAGCTATGTTACGTTTAAACCGTCCATCAATTATGATGTATGGTGGAACAATTGCTTCAGGAAAATATAAAGGAAGAAAATTAAATATTGTTTCAGCTTTTGAAGCTTTAGGGCAAAAAGTGGCAGGCGAAATTGATGAAGATGAATATAGAGAAATTATAAAAAGTGCTATTCCAGGGGCAGGAGCCTGTGGTGGTATGTATACCGCAAACACTATGGCTTCGGCCATTGAATGTATGGGATTTGCTTTGCCTTATAATTCTTCAATCCCTGCAGAGAATCCTAATAAATTATCTGAAAGTGAAAGAACGGCAAGAGCAATCAAAAATCTTTTAGAATTAGATTTAAAACCTTTAGATATTATTTCTAAAAAATCTATTGAGAATGCTATCGCACTTGTAAATGCTTTAGGAGGATCTACAAATGCCGTATTGCACTTTTTAGCTATTGCACATGCTGCCGATATAGATTTTACATTAGAAGATTTTCAACGTGTTAGTGATAGAACCCCTTTAATAGCCGATTTAAAACCAAGCGGTAAATATTTAATGGAAGATGTCCATGGAGTAGGAGGAACACCTGCTGTAATGAAATATTTACTGGATAATGGTTATTTACACGGCGATTGTATGACGGTAACAGGGAAAACTTTAGCTGAAAATTTAGCAGAGGTAGAGCCTATTTCTTTTGAAGATGATCAAGATGTTATATATCCAAAAGATAAAGCATTAAAATCTTCAGGAAACTTACAAATCCTTTACGGAAACTTAGCACAAGAAGGAGCCGTAGCAAAAATTTCAGGAAACGAAGGTCTATTGTTTGAAGGTAAAGCGGTTGTTTACGATGGTGAGCAAGCGGCAAATACCGGAATTTCAAATGGAGAAGTAGAAAGAGGCGATGTGGTCGTCATTAGATATGTTGGGCCTAAAGGTGGTCCAGGAATGCCAGAAATGTTAAAACCAACCTCATTGATTATGGGTGCAGGTTTAGGGAAATCTGTAGCATTAATTACAGATGGTCGTTTTTCTGGTGGTACACACGGTTTTGTTGTGGGACATATTACACCAGAAGCACAAGAAGGAGGAGCTATTGGTTTATTAAAAACTGGCGATAAAATTAAAATTAGTGCTGAAGATAATTCTATTAATGTATTACTTTCTGATGAAGAATTAGCAGAAAGAAAAGCACAATGGGTACAGCCAGAATTAAAACATAAAAAAGGAATTTTATATAAATATGCAAAATCTGTTGCATCGGCCTCTAAAGGTTGTGTTACGGATGCGTTTTAACAAACGATTGCTAGAGCAATACGAAAATATATAGAGATGAAAGACACTCAAACCATAGAAAAACAACAAGGTAAAACGCAGGAAACTATGCGTGTTACAGGTAGCGAGGCTATTATTCATTGCTTATTAGCCGAAGGAGTAGATACACTTTACGGTTATCCAGGTGGTGCAATTATGCCTGTTTACGATGAATTGTACAAATTTCAGCACAAAATTCATCACGTCCTTACACGTCATGAACAAGGCGCAGCACATGCGGCACAAGGTTATGCGCGCATTTCAGGAAAAGTAGGAGTCGCTATGGCAACTTCTGGGCCTGGAGCAACAAATTTAATAACTGGTATTGCCGATGCGCAAATAGATTCTACACCTTTAGTTTGTATTACTGGTCAGGTGTTTTCGCATTTATTAGGAAGTGATGCATTTCAAGAAACGGATATTGTTGGAATCTCTACACCGGTTACAAAATGGAATTGCCAAGTTACAAAGGCTTCTCAAATTCCGGAAGCTTTAGCAAAAGCTTTTTATATTGCTAAAAGCGGTCGTCCGGGGCCTGTTTTAGTCGATGTTACTAAAGATGCTCAGTTAGAAGAATTCGATTTTGAATACGAAAAATGTACAAAAGTACGCAGTTATAATCCTGTGCCAGAAACCGATACAACGGGTGTTAAAGCAGCTGCAGAATTAATTAATGCAGCCAAAAAACCTATGATTGTTTGGGGGCAGGGTGTTATTTTAGGAAAAGCAGAAGAAGAATTAAAGGCCGTAATAGAAAAGGCAGGTATTCCTTCAGCATGGACTATTCTTGGAGCTTCTGCCATACCAACATCGCATCCATTAAATATTGGTATGGTGGGGATGCACGGTAATTATGCGCCTAATAAATTAACCAATGAGTGCGATGTATTAATTGCTATTGGTATGCGTTTTGACGACCGTGTTACAGGAAATTTAAAAACCTATGCTAAGCAGGCTAAAGTAATTCATTTTGAAATTGATCCAGCAGAGATTGATAAAAATGTAAAAACTGATGTGGCTGTTTTAGGAAATTCTAAAGATAGTTTAGCGCAGTTACTTCCTTTATTAAATGAAGCAACTCACGAGTCTTGGTTACAAGAATTTAAAGATTTGTATGCTATAGAATTTGAAAAAGTTATCAAAGAAGATCTTACGCCAAGCAAAGAAGGGTTAACCATGGGCGAGGTTATTAAACAAATTAATATAGAAACTAAGGGGAATGCCGCTATAGTTTCTGATGTAGGACAACACCAAATGATTGCTTGTCGTTATGCCGATTTCAACATTACTAAAAGTAATATTACTTCCGGTGGATTAGGAACTATGGGTTTTGCGCTTCCGGCAGCTATTGGAGCTAAAATGGCAGCACCAGATCGTGAAGTTGTTGCTATTATTGGAGATGGTGGTTTTCAAATGAATATTCAAGAATTGGGAACTATTTTTCAACAAGAAATAGCCGTTAAAATTGTAGTCCTAAATAATGAATTCTTAGGAATGGTACGCCAATGGCAACAGTTGTTTTTCGATAAACGTTATGCGTCTACCGAAATGACAAATCCTAACTTTATAGCTATTGCAGAAGGCTACTATATTAAAGCAAGGAAAGTGGTAAAAAGAGAAGAATTGGAAGATGCGGTTAAGGAAATGATTGCCTCTAAAGAATCCTATTTCTTAGAAGTTTGTGTGGAAAAAGAAGGAAACGTTTTTCCAATGATTCCAACAGGCGCTTCAGTTTCTGATGTAAGATTGAGTTAATAAATTTAGATTATAATAAAATGAATCAAGATATACAGTCATTCACGATTTCAATTTATACCGAAAATAATATCGGGTTATTAAATCGTATCTCAGCTATTTTTCAGCGTAGACATATAAATATTGAAAGTTTAACAACATCGCAATCAGAAATCGATGGTGTAAATCGTTTTGTAATTGTTGTTAATATTTGTGAAGAACAAGCCCTTAAAATTGTGAAACAAATAGAAAAGCAAGTAGAAACTATACGTGCCTTTTATCATACCGAAGATCAAACTATTTTTACAGAATCGAGTATGTTTAAAATAAAATCGGACTTATTATTTAACGAACCTCAAATTCAGAATTTAATAAAAGAAAGTAATGCCAGAATTGTAACGGTAAATCCAGAGTTTTTCGTTTTAGAAAAATCTGGACGTCGTGTAGAAATAGAAGCATTGCGTAAAGAGTTAAGCGTTTATGGTATTATGCAGTTTGTTCGTTCTGGGCGAATTGCAGTAACCAAAGAGGAAATGAGAATAACAGAAATGCTTCAAGCACAAGCATTTAATAATAAATACTAATTAAATTAAAAAATGGGAAATTATTTTAACACCTTATCATTAAGAGATAAATTAAATCAATTATCTAAATGTAGATTTATGGACTCTTCAGAATTTGAAGATGGTGTAAATGTTTTAAAAGGTAAAAAAATTGTTATAGTTGGTTGTGGCGCTCAAGGTTTAAACCAAGGATTGAATATGAGAGATTCTGGTTTAGATATTTCTTATGCACTTCGTGATGCTGCCATTGCAGAAAAACGCCAATCTTTTATAAATGCAAGCGAGAACGGTTTTACTGTGGGTACTTACCAAGAGTTAATTCCTACTGCCGATTTAGTATTAAACTTAACGCCGGATAAACAACACACAAGTGTAGTGGGAGCAGTAATGCCTTTAATGAAAAAAGGAGCAACATTGTCTTATTCTCATGGTTTTAATATTGTTGAAGAAGGAACTCAAATTCGTGAAGATTTAACCGTAATTATGGTTGCTCCAAAATGTCCAGGAACCGAGGTAAGAGAAGAATATAAAAGAGGATTTGGTGTGCCAACTTTAATAGCGGTTCACGAAGAAAATGATCCAGAAGGAAAAGGTTGGGCACAGGCAAAAGCTTATGCAGCAGCAACTGGAGGTGATAGAGCAGGAGTATTAGCATCATCTTTTATTGCCGAAGTAAAATCCGATTTAATGGGAGAACAAACTATTTTATGTGGTTTACTTCAAACAGGATCTATCCTTTGTTTCGATAAAATGGTAGAAAAAGGAATCGATGCAGGTTATGCTTCTAAATTAATTCAATACGGATGGGAAACTATCACAGAAGGTCTTAAATATGGTGGTATTACTAATATGATGGATCGTTTATCTAACCCAGCAAAAATTAAAGCTTTTGAACTTTCAGAAGAATTAAAAGAGATTATGCGTCCGTTATTCCAAAAGCATATGGATGATATTATTGAAGGTCGTTTTTCTGCTGGTATGATGGCGGATTGGGCTAACGATGATAAAGATTTATTAGGATGGAGAGCTGCAACAGCTGAAACAGCATTTGAAAAAACGCCTGCTGGTGACGTTGAAATTTCGGAACAAGAATTTTACGATAACGGCGTGTTAATGGTGGCTATGGTAAGAGCAGGTGTAGAATTAGCTTTTGAAGCGATGACAGATTCTGGTATTATTGATGCATCGGCTTATTACGAGTCTTTACACGAAACGCCACTTATTGCAAACACGATTGCAAGACGTAAATTATATGAAATGAATGCTGTAATCTCTGATACTGCTGAGTACGGATGTTATTTATTCGATCATGCTTGTAAGCCTTTGTTAGGAGATTTCATGAAAACTATCGATACAGATGTTATTGGTAAACCTTATGCTGTTGACAATGGTAAAGGTGTTGATAATGCTAAATTAATTGAAGTTAATGCAGCATTAAGAAATCACCCAGTTGAAAAAGTGGGAAGATTTTTAAGAGCATCTATGACGGCTATGAAGCCAATAGTTTAAACTTTTAAACAAATATTCAAGACCTGACTGAGTTTTATAAACTGGGCAGGTCTTTTTTATAAAACAACCTGTAAAATCTCGTAAATCTTACAGGTAACTAAAATTATAAATTAATGGAGGAGAACACCTATTTTCCTAGTATTGATAATATAAAGCAGGCTGCTGAGACCATTAAAAAAGTTTCAGCAGTTACGCCTTTAGGGCAGAGTCTTCGTCTTTCTGAATATTTTAAAGCCAATATTCTTCTAAAGCGTGAAGATTTGCAGCAAGTTCGCTCGTATAAAATTCGTGGTGCTTACAATAAAATAAGTTCTTTAACGCCCAACGAAGCAAAAAAAGGTGTGGTTTGTGCTAGTGCAGGAAACCATGCACAAGGGGTGGCTTTGTCTTGCAAATTGTTGCAAATTGAAGGTACTATTTATATGCCAACCCCAACACCTAAACAAAAAATAGAACAGGTTAAAATGTTTGGTGGCGATTTTATAACCATAAAACTAGAAGGTGATACCTTTGATGATGCTAACAATGCCGCTATGGCAGAATGTTCAGCTTTAGGTAAAAGTTTTATTCATCCGTTTAATGATGAAAAAGTAATTGAAGGTCAAGGAACGGTTGGTTTAGAAATTTTAGAACAATCCACAGAGCCAATCGACTATGTTTTTATTGCGGTTGGTGGCGGCGGATTAGCATCGGGACTATCTTCTGTTTTTAAAGCGCTTTCTCCAAATACTAAAATTATTGGAGTCGAGCCAGAAGGAGCGCCATCAATGAAAACTTCAATTAAAAATAATAAAAATACAACCATTCAGAATATAGAGAAATTTGTGGATGGCGCTGCAGTGCAACGTGTTGGCGATTTAACTTTCGAAATTTGTAAAGTTAATTTGCACAATATGATTATCGTTCACGAAGGGAAAGTGTGCCAAACTATTTTAGAGCTTTATAATAAAGATGCCATTGTTGTAGAACCTGCGGGGGCATTAAGTATTTCGGCTTTAGATTCCTATGCCGAAGAAATAAAAGGTAAAAATGTAGTCTGTGTGGTTTCTGGAAGTAATAATGATATAACTCGAACTGCAGAAATTAAAGAGCGTGCGCTGCTATATGCTAATTTAAAGCATTATTTTATTGTGAAGTTTCCGCAAAGGGCCGGAGCATTAAAAGAATTTGTGGTTGATATATTGGGACCAAACGATGATATTACCCATTTTCAATACGCTAAAAAAACCAATCGTGAAAATGGTGCTGCTGTCGTTGGTATTTTATTAAAATCGGCAGACGATTTAGAACCTTTAATAGAAAAAATGAAAGCCAGAAACTTTTTTGGGGACTACCTAAATGATAAGCCCGATTTATTTCAGTTTTTAGTATAGTTAGAATTTTTATAGCATAACATTTCAAAGCTTTTTTAATCCGGTTTTTATAATTTTGGATTTAAAAGGCTTTTTTTTTGAATAAGTTTTACATCCATTTCAGGATCTATTTAAACTTATGATGGCACGAAAACGTTTTAGTGTTAAGTATCCTATTCTGATGTATTTAATACGTTAAGAATACAATATTTTTTAAGATAGCTCTTCTGTTTTACTCGCAATTTCAGAAGAATATTAATATCTTTACCTTACTACTTAATACAATATTGTTACTATGAAAACAACATTTCAAGACATTCCAGAAGCGTATAAAATTGATTCGTTATTGCACCAATCTACCTATTTGGTTAATGGAGAACTAAAACATTGGGAAGGTGAAACCGCAGAGGTATATTCTACTATTTCATCTACAAAAGATTATAAACCAACCGTATTAGGAACTATTCCGCAGTTAGGCGAAGCAGAAGCTTTAGAGGCTTTAGATGCTGCAACTTCGGCTTATAATAAAGGGCAAGGTTTATGGCCAACTATGAAAGTGATCGACAGAATTGCTTGTATGGAAAAGTTTGTTGAAGAAATGAAAACCAAACGCGAAGAAGTTGTAAAACTTTTAATGTGGGAAATTGGCAAAAACTTACCAGATTCTGAAAAAGAATTTGATAGAACTGTAGATTATATTTACGATACCATTGAAGCTTATAAGCAAATAGATAGAGACTCAGCAAAATTTGAGAAAAACTCAGGCGTTTATGCACATATCCGTCGTGGGCCACTGGGTGTCGTATTATGTTTAGGACCGTATAATTACCCGTTAAACGAAACGTTTACGTTATTGATTCCTGCATTAATAATGGGGAACCCTGTAGTTTTTAAACCAGCAAAAATAGGGGTGTTATTAATTTCACCATTATTAGAAGCTTTTCACAATAGTTTTCCAAAAGGTGTTGTTAATATTGTTTATGGTCGTGGTCGTGTTTTGGCAACGCCTATTATGCAATCGGGTAAAGTTGATGTTTTAGCGTTAATTGGTAATAGCCAATCGGCAAATGCACTACAAGCACAACACCCAAAAGGAAATAGATTACGCATGGTTTTAGGTTTAGAAGCTAAAAATCCTGCTATTATTTTACCAGATGCCGATTTAGATTTAGCTGTAGACGAATGTATTGCTGGGACACTTTCTTTTAACGGACAACGTTGTACGGCGTTAAAAGTAATTTATGTGCATGAATCTGTTGTGGAGGAATTTAATAGGTTATTTGCTTTTAAAGTGGATCAGCTTAAATTTGGTAACCCTTGGGAAGCAGGCGCAAAACTTACACCATTGCCAGAAAAAGAAAAACCAGCTTATATTCAAGAACTAATAAACGATGCGAAAGCAAAAGGAGCTAATATCTTAAATAAAAAAGGCGGAGAAACTACAGAGAATTTTATTTTTCCAGCGGTACTTTACCCCGTAACAAAAGATATGCGGGTATTTAAAGAGGAGCAATTTGGGCCTGTTGTGCCAGTGGTTTCTTTTTCTGATATTGAAGAACCTCTTAACGATATGGCAGAATCTAATTACGGACAGCAAGTAAGTCTGTTTGGAAAAAATGTGCATACCCTTTCTCCATTAATTGATACCTTAGTTAATTTAGTATGTCGAGTAAATTTAAACAGTTCTTGCCAACGTGGACCAGATGTATATCCATTTACTGGGCGTAAAGATTCCGCTTACGGAACGCTTTCTGTGCACGATGCTTTACGTTCATTTTCTATTAGAACCTTTGTGGCATCTAAAGACAATGCTTATAATAATGCCATTTTAGAGGAATTATTAGAGAAGAAAACATCTAATTTTATAAGTACCGATTATATTTTGTAACCGTATAACAATTATAAAAATTAGTTTAGATTAAGGGGAGCCATGAGGAGCCATAGACAAAAAAATATTAAAAAATTCTACACTTCGGTAAGCCTTTATATCATTATATTTGATAAATTAATAACATCTGTAAATAATAAATTAATAATAGCATTACCATGAAAATAGCAAAATATGTATTAGTTGCTGCATGTTCGGCAGTTGTACTAGTAGGATGTGGAGGAAAAGAAGAAAAAAAGAAAAAAGGGTTTACTTACGAGGAAACCAAAACGAAGCCCAAAGAAGTTAAAGTTGAAGAAACGGCTATTATAGACGATGCAGAAGTACAACAACTATTAACTAAAAACACATGTGTTGCTTGCCATACAAAAGACAAAAAAATTATAGGACCATCTTTTATAGACATTGCAAAGCGCAACTATTCCAACCAGAGAATTGTAGAACTTATTTACAAACCAGAACCTAGTAACTGGCCAGATTATGCGGTGCCAATGGCACCATTACCTAATGTGCCAAGAGGCGAGGCTCTTAAACTTGCGGCTTGGATTAATTCGTTACAATAATAGTATTTTTTTATCTCAAAGTACTTTTTGTAGTTTTTTACTAATGAAAAAGTATTGTATTGTTTTTAATATTCGAGATAGATATGATATTTTTGAGATAAATAGTTTTTTTTATTTAAAGCTATAGAGGGTGAACTACCCCAAAACGAGAATTTCAAAAAATCACGATTTTATGTTCTTAGTTTTGCTCTAAAAATTTACCACCTCAATAAAAAGGTTTAAACGAGTACTTTTTATTGAGAAATAAACTAACTTAACTAAAGCATGAATATTAAAAAGATAAGCGCCTTATTACTTGTTTTATTATCTTTTTTGAATTGTAAAAAAAAGGAATATGTCGACAAAATTTACGAAAAACCAGAAATAGTTAGAGAAGCAGATGCTAAGTTTCTTTCACCTGAAGAAAGCTTAAAGCGTTTCTATTTGCCAGACGGCTATAAGGTGGAACTTGTTGCTAGTGAGCCAATGATTGATGAGCCAGTGGCTATAGCTTGGGATGGAAACGGACGTATGTTTGTTGCAGAAATGAACACCTATATGCAGGATGTTGATGGTAGTGGAACCAACCGGTCTATAAGTAAAATAAAATTACTTGAAGATTTGGATGGCGATGGTATAATGGATAAAAGCACCATTTTTATTGATAGCTTATTGCTGCCAAGAATGATTTTACCTCTGGAAAACGAATTAATTGTAAACGAAACATATTCTTACGATTTATGGAGCTATAAGGATACTAACGGCGATGGTGTTGCCGATAAAAAAGAACGTGTGTATCATAACCCAAATCGTCGTGGAGGGAATTTAGAGCACCAACAAAGTGGACTTATTTGGAATTTAGATAACTGGGTGTATACCACGTATAATCCTGTTCGATTTAAATTTAAAAGCGATGGTAAAGTAGAAGTAGACTCTTTAGATAATATTCCAAGTAGAGGTCAATGGGGGCTTACTCAAGATGATTTAGGAAATATGTATTACTCTTCTGCTGGAAGTGAAAACCCGGCTTATGGGTTTCAACAGCCACCAGTATATGGAGAATTTAATGCTAGCGGAAGACTTTCCAAAGGTTTTGTAGAACCGTGGCCTATTGTAGGAACTCCTGATGTGCAAGGAGGACCAAAACGATTGCGTGAAGATGGTACACTTAACCATTTTACAGGTGTTGCAGGACAAGAAATTTATAGAGGACATAAATTACCTTCTGGTTTATATGGCGATTTGTTTATTCCAGAACCTGTAGGAAGATTAATTCGTAGAGCAAAAATAAAGAATGAAAACGGCAAAAAGGTGCTGTATAATGCTTACGATAAAGCAGAATTTATGGCTTCTACAGATTTAAACTTTAGACCATTACAAGCCAAAACAGGTCCAGATGGAGCGCTTTATATTGTAGATATGTATCGCGGCATTATTCAAGAAAGTAACTGGACTAAAAAAGGAAGTCATTTAAGACCTGTAATAATTAGAAAGAACTTAGATAAAAATATAGGAAAAGGACGAATTTATAGAATTGTTCATGAAGATATCGAACTTGATAAAAAGCCTAATTTATTAGGTAAAAAAGCGTCAGAATTAATTCCGTATTTAGGTCACAGAAATGGCTGGTATAGAAATACTGCTCAAAAATTAATTGTTTTAAAAGATGATAAATCTGTTATTCCAGAATTACAAGCTATTGCAAGAGATAACACATCGTTCTTGGATGGATTATTAAATAGTGATAAAGATTTAGGCTTAGAACGCTTAACTGCGCTTTGGACTTTAGAAGGTTTAGGGGATATTGATAAAACCTTAATAACAGAAAAATTAACCGATGAAGACTCTAGAGTTCGAGTAACAGCCATTAGGTTAAGTGAAAACTTTATGACAACTGGCGACACTACCATTCTAGCCGATCTAGAAAAATTAATTTCAGATTCTAATATTGATGTAGTGAATCAGTTAGCTTTAAGTTTACGTTATAGTAAAGATGAAAAAGCTACAGAGATATTAAATGCTATTAATTCAAAATATGGCGATCATGAAATTGTGTCGCATTCGGTAGCCGAAAGTTTAAAGAAGGATGATTCGCAATTAGAAATGTTGAAAAAACGCGTGTCTAATAGAGGTGTAGGTGAAAAGAATAGTATTTATGCCGGTTACGATTCTTATAAACAATTGTGTATTACCTGTCATGGAGCCGATTTAAAAGGAATTCCTACGGAAGATGGAAGTTTAATTGCACCATCGTTAATTGGAAGTGCACGGGTTACAGGAGATAAAGGAAGATTAAGTAAAATATTATTAAACGGACTTATTGGCCCTATTGAAGGGACAGAATATGGTATTATGATGGCGTTAAAATCTAATAGCGATCAATATATTGCAGATGTTTTAAGTTATGTGAGAGCTATGAATGATGCTAGTTCTGTAAGTAGAAAAGATGTAAATAGAGCAAGAAAAGAAGTAGGAGACCGTGAAGATTACTGGACTTTAGAAGAGTTAGAAAAAGAATAGTAAAATAGCCTATTTAAAGCTATAAAAAAAGGATGTCGTAATTTACGACATCCTTTTTTATTGCTACTAATTACTATTTGGGGTTTGGTGTTTAATATTTTATAACGTGCTTGGACAAACATAATCCGTAGTAGGTAACGTACTGTTTTTAATAGCTCCAAAACCACCAGCAATATCAATTAAATGATTAAAACCACGGGCTTTTAAAATAGAAGTTGCTATTAAAGAACGGTAACCACCGGCACAATAGATGTAATAGGTCTGGTTTTTATCAATACTGCTCATATTATTGTTAATATAATCTAAGGCAAAATGTTTTACATGGTCTCCTTTTAAATGTTCAGACTTGTATTCACCATCTTTTCTAACATCTAAAATCTGAATATCTTCGGAATTGTAGCGCTTAGAAAATTCGTCTACAGAAATAGAGTTAATCGTTTCAATTTCTTTTCCTGCTGCTATCCAGCTATCCATTCCACCTTCTAAATAGCCTAAAGTATTATCATAGCCCACACGAGATAATCGTGTTACGGCTTCTTCGGCTTTACCTTCAGGAACAACAAGAAGGATAGGTTGTTTTAAATCGGTGATTAAAGCGCCAACCCATGGGGCAAAACTACCTTGCAGACCAATAGATATGGAGTTTGGTATATGGCTGTTGGTAAAATCTTGTTCATTTCTCACATCTAAAACTAAAGCATCTTCATTATTTGCAATAGTTTCAAAAGCTTCAGGAGATAATGGGATATCTCCTTTTTTCAAAATAGTTTCAAAATTATCATAACCCGATTTATTCATCATGGCATTTTTTGCAAAATACTGTGGCGGAGGCGCAATACCATCAAGAACTTCCTTTATAAATTCATCACGGGTCATATCGGCACGTAATGCATAATTTGTTTTTTTCTCATCACCTAAAACACCAACCGTTTCTTTACTTAGGTTTTTTCCACAAGCGGAACCGGCACCATGGGCTGGATATACAATAATATCATCGGGAAGTGTCATAATTTTATTGCGAAGCGAATCGAATAGCATACCCGCTAAATCTTCTTTAGTTAAATCGGATTTTATGGCTAAATCTGGTCGGCCAACATCACCTAAAAATAGAGTGTCTCCCGAAAAAACAGCATGATCTTTACCGTTTTCATCAATTAATAAAAAGGTAGAAGATTCTAAAGTATGTCCTGGCGTATGTAATACTTTTATGGTTAGATCTCCAATTTTAAAGGTTTCGTTATCTTTTGCTATGTGAGCTTTGTAGTCTGTTTCAGCATTTGGACCAAAAACGATAGTGGCTCCTGTTTTTTTAGCGAGGTCAACATGCCCAGAAACAAAATCGGCATGAAAATGGGTTTCAAAAATGTATTTTATTTTAGCGTTTTCGTTGTTTGCTTTATCAACATATTGTTGGGTTTCACGTAAAGGATCTATAATGGCAACTTCGCCTTTAGATTCAATGTAATAAGCGCCTTGTGCTAAACAACCCGTATATATTTGTTCTATTTTCATATTATAATTTCTTTTATTTTGTTTTGAAGATCTCAATAAATTATATGAAATCTGTATATATTTTGTTCAAAATTAGTAAAGTTTCATACTTGCTACGTTACAAATATTACATAACTATTTAAGTTCCTTATACATAATATAAATTGCCATTAAGAGAATAAAGTACCCAAAGCTTTTTTTGAGTTTTTTTCCACTAATGAATTTAGAAAAATAGGTACCTAAAAGAATGCCTACAATAGATATAGCTGTAAAGGTTAATAGAAACGTCCATTCTATATCGAGAGTTTGCACATCGCCTATAAAGCCAATTAATGAGTTTATGGTAACAATAATTAGTGACGTTCCAACTGCTTTTTTCATGGGGATATTTGCCCAAAGTACCAATGCAGGAACATAAAGAAAACCACCTCCAGCACCTATTAATCCGGTAATTGCACCAATAACTAAACCTTGAATAAAGGTTTTGTAGTACGATTGTTTGGCTGAAGTGATATCGGCTTCTTTTTTTTTGTTTTTAATCATGGAAACCGAAGCTACTAGCATGATTATTGCAAAAAACACCATAATCCCCATGTCTTTTGTTAGTTCGAAATTGCTAATAGTAAAAAGGGTTTCAGGTATATTTTGAACTAGATAGCGGCGAGATAAATACACAGCTATAAAGGAAGGGAATGAAAACGCTAATCCTGTTTTTACATCAACTAATCCTTTTTGGAATTTTTGAATAGTTCCAACTAAGGAAGTTGTGCCAACGACAAATAAAGAATATGCGGTGGCAATAATGGGATTGTAAGCTAATAAATAAACTAATAGAGGAACGGTTAATATAGAGCCACCACCACCAATTAAGCCTAAAACAAGACCAACGATAAGAGCGCCAATGTAACCAATAATTGCTGTAGTTTCCATTTAATGGGGTAGTTTAGATTTTAGAAGGCCGTAAAGAAATGTTCCTATTAAGGCAGCAGCAATAACGATGAGCATACTTGAAACGCCTGTACCTAAAAGAATATACATAGGGCCGGGACAAGCACCAATAAGCGCCCAACCTAAACCAAAAATGGTTCCACCAATAATGTAGCGCGTAAAGCCTTTGTCTTTTTTAGGCACATATATATCGGCGCCTTTAATACTTTTTATAAAGCCTTTTTTAGAAATTTGTAAAAACAGAATGCCCGTTCCAATAGCGGTACCTATAATACCATACATTTGGAAAGATTGAAAACGGAACATTTCGTAAATGCGGTACCATGAAACGGCTTCGGATTTTACAAGGACAATACCAAAAAAGATACCTACGAGTAAGAATTTTATAAATTTCATAGTTAAAATATTAATGGTAAAATAAGGTTCGTCATTATTAATCCTCCAATAAAAAAGCCTATTACGGCAATTAATGAAGGTTTCTGTAAACTGCTAAGTCCGGTAATGGCATGCCCAGAGGTGCATCCGCCAGCGTAGCGGGTTCCAAAACCTACAAGTAGACCGCCAATAATTAGAATGATTAGTGTTTTGGGCGACTTTAAGGCCTCCAAGCTAAATAACTCGTTTGGTAAAAGTGATGCGCCTGCATTTTGAAAGCCCATGTTGTTGAGTTCGGTAATAGTTTTTGGATTTAAATCCATGAGGCTATCGTTGGATAGATAGTGCGTTGCAATGAATCCGCCAATAATGGCACCAAGGACTACGGTTAGGTTCCAGAGTTGGTCTTTCCATTTGAATTTAAAAAAATCTGAAAATTTACCTGCACCACCAATCGCGCAAAGCGTGCTGAGGTTTGAGGACATTCCGAAATTTTTTCCGAAATAGAGTAGTAGTGCCATAACTAAGGCTATTAATGGGCCTGATATATACCAAGGCCAAGGGTTTAAGAGGGTTTCCATATTCTGTATTTAGCACAAAGGTATGGTGTTAATGGCATTTGATTTGTAATAAATGTTACTTTGAATTGGGTGTGGAGTTAAGTTGTTTTTAAGCAAGAGGTTAGAGGTAAACAAAGCGCCAATAATTAAGAAGGAATAAATAAAAATGAATAGCGAAAATAGAAAATAGAGCCAAGAGAAAATAGTTATAAGCCAAAAGGAAAAAGTTTCTAGAAATATGTAGTAGGAAATTAGAGAAAGAAATGTGGGTTTTTTTGCTGTGTTTATTCTAGAAGATGTAGCTTTCTTTATTCTTTATTCTTTATTCTTTATTCTTTATTCTTTATTCTTTATTCTTTATTCTTTATTCTTTATTGGAAACCGTGTTTTTTAGATAGAGACGTTTGTTGGCAGATGTGCTTGCGCTAGGGATAGTAGTGGAAAGCCCACAGCAGGACCAATGATAATTGGGCATGCGAGGACTTGCAGCGGATAGCCCGACCCTTTTCGGGGAGCGCCCAAAAAAATTAAAGAATTTCTATTTTGTTGCGACTTAGTTTTATTTTGTTTTCGTTTTCTAGTTGTTTTAGGAGTCTAGAAATAACAACGCGCGAGGTGTGTAGATCTTCGGCAATGTCTAGATGTTTTACAATAATGGTTTGTGTGCCGTTTAGGTGTGCTTTATTTGTTAGGTAGTTGTGTAAACGTTGATCCATTTTTAGGAAGGCGATATTATCGATGGTTTCGAGCATTTCATTAAAGCGTGTTTGGTAGCTTTCAAGGATAAAATTACGCCAGCTCTGGTTGGTGTGAAACCAGGTTTGTATGTTTTCTACAGGAATGAGCACTAGGCTTGAGTTGGTTTCGGCTACGGCGCGTATTTTGCTTTTTGTTGTGCCCATGCAGCAGGTGAGCGACATGGTACAGGTTTCACCGGTTTCGAGAAAGTAAATGAGCAGCTCGTTGCCATAGGTATCTTCGCGTAGGATTTTAATATTTCCTGTTAGTAGTAGTGGGATGTATTTGAGGGTTTGATTAATGTCTATTATAATATCGTCTTTTTCAAAGGTTTTAAAATGTCCTATTTTCAAGATTTCGTCTATGATATCTTGGTCTAGGATGGGACTAAATTTTTCTTTTAATAGTGTTTTTGCCATAATCAAAAATAAACATAAAAATTTACAAAAAAAATTTGGTTGTTATTTAATAAAAGATGTATATTTGCACCCACAAAAAAGGCCTCGTGGCGCAACTGAATAGCGCACTTGATTACGGCTCAAGAGGTTACTGGTTTGAATCCAGTCGAGGTCACGAAATAATTACCCTAATAGATTGTTTGTCAATTTGTTAGGGTTTTTTATTGGTTGTTTTATTGATGTTTGTCACGAAAATGTGTTGTTTTATTGTAAAGGATTATATCTAACTGTTTTCTTTATGCGGAAAAAATTAATTTAGGTTGTGTTTTTAATCTAATTGAAAAGATTGATATTTATTTGGTGTTTTAAGAAAATTAAAACAAAAATATAGGGGTTTGACTTTTATTTCCTTAATTTTTATATGATTTTAACTAAATATTTAATTTTTATTATAAATTTGGCATACTATTTTATTTCTCTTTAAAAGAATACAAAACAAATATTTTTTAATTATTTATTTTAGCTTATACTATTTAATGATTAAAATTGGCCAATACACAACAAGTGACCGATAAAGAGCTTATTAACCGATTTAATGCGGGAGACGAGAAAGCGTTTAAAATGCTGTACGACCAATATTGGGAATCTTTATTAGTATCAGCCTTTAATATTGTAAATAAAAAAGATGTTGCGGAAGATATTCTTCAGGACATATTTGTTAATCTTTGGGCAAAACGTGGACGTATAGAAATTAAAACATCTTTAAAAGGATATTTATATTCTTGTATTTTGTATAAAACTTATGATTATTTTAGAAAGAACAAAGGTGTTTATACAGAAGATTTTACTTTAGATTTTAATAAAAGGGTGGAAACCGGTACCCCTGAGTCTAAAATGATTTATAAGGAATTAATGGCGCATCTTAATACAGCCATTGAAAACCTTCCAAAAAGAAATAAAGAGGTCTTTAAACTAAAACGAGAAAGACACTTAAGTAATAAAGAAATTGCGCAGCAACTTAATATTTCTACCAAAACTGTTGAAGCGCATATGACAAAATCTTTAAAAATTTTAAAAGCTTCAATAAGTAATATTGCAACATTAGAGCTAATAGCATTCTTGTTTATTGATATAGGTTCTTAGACGTTTACGGTTCTAGGCTTAAAATTTTGTAGAAAAATATGCTTAAATTAAAAAAAAATGATTTTCCCGTTAGGGTTATGTCTTTTTTTATCGACTTAATTATATCACAGTATATTTTGCATAAGTAAAATGAGCCAGAAAGATAAAAATTACCTACTGTTATTAATTGATAAATTGTTTAAGGGAAACATCTCGGACACAGAAGTGAAAAACCTAAGCAATTTTTTTGTTAGCCATCAAAAACCTCATGAATGGCCTTTTGATATTGATGACAAAAGAAAGTATAAAGAGAGTCTTTATTCTAAAATAGAACTAGAGATTACCAAAAGGAGGTTAAATAACGCTAAAGTTGTGCCTTTATACAAGCGTAACATATTTAAATATGCCTCAGCTATTGTGGTATTCATTACGGTGGGGTACTTCTATTTAACAAAAGATACTCAAGTTGAAAATATTACCCCTATTACAGCAAATAATCTAATTGAAATTGGTTCAGATAAAGCCATTTTAACCCTAGAAGATGGCTCTAATGTTATTTTAGAAAAAGGACAAGCTTATGTTTCAGAAAATGTTTCTGGTAATGGAAAAGAAATTGTTTATAATACTAAATTAAAAAGTACAAAAAATATTAATTATAATTATTTAACTATACCTAGAGGCGGACAATACTTTGTTAAACTATCCGACGGTACACAAGTATGGTTAAACTCAGATTCTAAGCTTAAATATCCCGTTCAATTTGTTGATGGAGAAACCAGAGTTGTAGAGTTATTGTATGGCGAAGCTTATTTTGATGTTTCTCCTAGTGACCAGCATAGAAACTCTAAGTTTAAAGTTTTTACTGGAGACCATGAAATTGAAGTTTTAGGAACAGAATTTAATATTAATGCCTATAAAGATGAAAGTGAAATTTACACCACATTAGTAGAAGGAAAAGTAAGTGTAAATTCTGGAATATTACATAAGCAATTAATACCTGGTGAACAATCAAAATACAATAAAAAGGATAACATTATAAACATATCAAAAATAGATGTTTATAATGAAGTTTCTTGGAAAAGAGGTGCTTTTAGTTTTAAAGGAAAACCTCTTAAAGATATTATGAATGTACTTTCTAGATGGTATAACTTTGAAGTTTATTTTGAAAATAAATCTTTAGAGAAAAAAACATTTGGGGGTGTGTTTTCGAAAGATCAACGTATCGAAGATATTTTGATGCTGTTTGAAAACACTAATAAAATTAGCTTTGAAATATCAGGCAAAACAATTATCGTAAAATAAAAAAGAGAGCAGAGTTTAGACATCCTACCGACCAAGCTCTGTCTCTCAACATGATCGATTAATTATTAACAATAACTAACCAAAAACACTCAAATTTATGAAAAATTATTTTATTAGAGTCCCTATAGTTTTAAAGAAAAGGCTCTTTTTTAGACTTATGAGATTATTTATTTTTTTATGTTGTACACTAACCTTTGGTTTTAATTCTAATACGGGATTTTCTCAAAATATAAAAATATATATTGAGGAAGATCAAGAAATATCTGCAATAGATATTTTTGAGTTGATTAAAAAAGAAACGGATTATAAATTTATTTATAGTACGGAAACTTTTAATCATATTCCTAAAATTAAATTAAAAAAAGGCGTTACTACACCGCACGAGTTATTATCAAAAAGTTTATTTTTTAGTAATTACCAATATGAATTAACAGAAGACAAAACTATTCTTCTGAAAGAAAAATTGGCTGTTAAACAAGAACGAATAATTTCGGGAGTAGTAACCGATGAAAACGGAATGCCTTTGCTAGGTGTAAATATATTGGTTAACAGGAATAAAGTAAACTTCCAAGGTACAGCCACTAATTTTGATGGAAAATATGAAATTGCTGTTAAAAAAGGCGATCTTATAACCTTTAGCTATTTAGGTTTTGTTCATCAAGATATAATTATAAAAGACCAAACCATACTTAATATTGTGTTAAAAGAAGATGCCAACCAATTAGGCGAGGTTGTAATTTTGGGATATGGAGAAATTTCTAAAGAACAACTAACCGGCGCGGTTACTAAAATAGATACTAAAGCACTACAAACTACCCAAAATGTATCTTTTGCAGACGCTTTAATTGGTATTATACCAGGTATGCTAGTACAAGAAAGTTTCTCAAACCCAGATACACCGCCATCTATTCTATTGCGAGGTGTTGGGTCTATAAATGCTGATACAGAGCCTTTAATTGTGGTAGATGGTGTACAAATGCCTGGAGGACTCAATGCTTCGGCTATTAACGGCAACGATATTAAAAATATAAGTGTTTTAAAAGATGCTGCAGCAACTTCTATATACGGATCAAGAGGATCTAATGGTGTTATTTTAGTTTCAACTAAAAGAGGTGAAAAAAATAGAATATTACAAGTTAGTCTAAATACAAGATTAGGGTTTAAAAATCCAGATAAATCATTTACCAATGATCTTATGAATGCTTCTCAAAAGCTCGATTATGAAGCAGCTTTAGGGTTTTATGATGACGAACCAGAATTATTGGAAGAACGAAGAAATTCGGGTAATAATATTAATTGGGCAAATTTGTTAATTGATAACGAAATTAGCAAAAATCATGATATTACCATATCTGGTGGCGGTATTAAATCTAGTTATTACTCATCTATTTCTTATAGTAAGGTCGATAATACATATGGTAGTGAATACGAGCGCTATACAGTTAACATGAAAGCCGATTTTGATTTGCATAGAAAACTAAAATTGGCGTTATCTAGTAATTTTGGAAATGTTAATAACCAAGACAGGCGTAGTGTGGGAAATCCTTTTTCCAACGCCTTTTTATTAAACCCTTTTGAGCAGGTATTTGATGAATTTGGAAACCCAAATAGAACCATATCCGTATTGAGTGCTTTTGGAGGGCAACCTTTAAATCCGCTTTTTGTTAGAGAGAATACTAATATTGAATCGGTAAGAAAAAATATTGGAGGTAGTGCAAACGTAACTTTTAAACCCCTTAGTTGGTTAACTTTAAACGGTATTTTAGGGGCTAACTATAATGCATATAATAACACTAATTATGAAAATGTTATTATCGATGGAGGCGAATTAAGTTCTGGTAATGGAAACAATAGTAATTATACGGCAACCTTTACTGCCACCGGAAATAAAACTTTTAATAAGCATGGTTTTAACTTATTGTTAGGTAATGAATACAATGAAAATGAATCTTATAGCTTTTCAGGAAGAGCAACGGGATTCGAGTCAGATGCTGTTCAAATTTTAAGTGCCTCTACCAACCCTCCAACCATTAATGAGGGCAAGTCACATGCGGGCTCCATTTCTTACTTTTCGAGATTGAATTATTCTTTTAATAGTGTTTATAACCTTTCACTATCCTACAGAAGAGATGGGTCGTCAAAATTTGGTGATAATAATAAATATGCCAACTTTTGGTCTATTGGAACATCTTGGAACCTTGGTAAAGACCTTTTTGAAGAAAGTAAACTAATTAACAGTTTAAAATTACGGTTTAGTACAGGGACTTCAGGAAATGATTTTATTGGAAACTTTACCTCTAAGTCACTTTATCAATATAGATATAGTTATAATGATATTAGGATGCCAAGCTTATCAAGAGGAAATAACCCAAATTTAACTTGGGAAAAAAATAACAATACCAATTTTGGATTGGATTTTGGACTGATTAACAATAGAATTTCAGGATCTTTTGATTATTATATTAGAATTACAAAAGATTTATTAAACGACGTTCCTATTCCATTAACCTCTGGTTTTGATAATTTAACATCTAACATTGGTGATTTTGAAAACAAAGGTTTTGAAATCGCGTTGCATACAATTAATGTGCAAAATAAAGATTTTAGCTGGGCATCAGAGTTTACTTTTTCAAACAATAAAGGCACTGTAATTTCATTAACTGAAGATAGAGAACTTATTTTACGCGGTAATATTGCTTATAAGGAAGGCAGTCCTATTAATGCACTGTATATTGTAGACTGGGCAGGAGTAAACCCTGATACTGGTTTTAATCAATATAGAGATGCTGATGGAAATCTTATTGATTATGATACGAATATTAGTACTGGAAATCGTAATGAAATTACAGGTCTTAAAGCAGTAACAAATAAAAGCTCTATCCCAAAATATCATGGAGGTATTACCAATACATTTGCTTATAAAAATTTTGATGCATCATTTTTAGTCTCATTTTCAGGAGGAAATTATGTCCTTAATAGTGGTGTACATGATTTGTATAATAATGTGGCTTTAAACCAGCACGTTAATGTATTAAACGCATGGAAAAACCCAGGAGATCAAACCAATGTAGCTGTTAGAGCACTAAACCCTTTTAGACCTAAGTTTGCAATAAATTCAGACTTTGAAGCATCCACACAATTCTTACAAGACGCTAGTTATGTAAAACTTAAAAACTTTGTAATTGGTTATACCCTAAACAATAATATTTCGAAAAAAATAGGCATAGAGCGTTTAAGAGTTTTTGCCCAAGGACAAAACTTATTCACTTTTACAGATGTTGACTATATAGATCCAGAGTTTGCTACTGGAAATGGAGGTATTGGCCTGAGTTCATCTATTAATAGAGGATTTTCTTTTGGTATTAATGCTAACTTTTAATTTAAAACTTATGAAAACATTCACAAAATTTATATATATATGTATCATTGTTTTTGGACTTTCAAGCTGTTCAGATAACATTTTAGATAAAGAACCTTTAGATGAAGTATCACCAGAAACATTACTTCAAACAGAAGGTGGTTTTAGAAGTGCTTTAGATGGCGTTTATGCTATTATGAAACAAGATTTTTTAGGCTATAATTTTTGTATTTATTCTATACCTGAAGCGGTAAGTGATGATATAATTTTAGGGTCTCCTTTTGGTTTTACCTTTGACAATACTCATAACGATTTTTATACACTTACCTATAATGCTGATTCGTTTCAATCTGAAGGGTTCTGGAAAATTTCTTATGAGGCTATAAATAATGCCAATATACTAATAAATGCAGCTAGAACAAGTAACCTTCCTAACAAAGATGTCTTTTTGGCCGAAGCTCTTGGATTAAGAGCTTTGTTGCACTATAATTTGTATCGTTTCTTTGCTCCAGCCTTTAATACAAACAGCAGTGCGCTTGCGGTGCCCTATAGATTTGAAACCGATGAACTTTTAGACATAAATCCCAGAAATACAAACCAAGAGGTTATTGATTTTGTAATAACAGATTTGTTAGAAGCTGTAAGTTTAGCAACTAACGATGTAAACTCATATAGATTGTCTAAAACTGGAATAGAAGCTTTGTTGGCTAGAGTTTACCATGAAACAAACGATTTTGAAAGTGCCATTTTTTATGCAGAAAAAGCATTAACCGATAGTAGATATACGCTTGATACCGAAGAAATGGCATTTGAAAACCAATGGAGACAAGACGATTCTAATGAAATAATTTTTAGAATTCGATTTGGAAGTTCAGACGATGGTAGCAATGCGGCGCTACTATCTGTACCAGTTTATTTTAGTTTTCCATATTATGTGTCTGATGATTTAATAAATCTTTACGACCAAGCAAATGATATTAGGTTTAATGCCTATTTTGAACTTGAACCATTTGGTTCTGGCGCCTTCTATCCTAAAAAGCATATAAGTGAAAGAACGGCTACGTCATCCAACCCAGGAGTAACAGATATTAAACTGGTACGTGTTCCTGAATTGTACTTAATTCTTGCTGAAGCTTATGACCATACAGGTAATCCTGAAATGGCTCTGAAAAATTTAAATATTTTAAGAAATGCCAGAGGTATTGGAGACTATTCAGGAAGTGATTTATCTAATGAAATTTTAGATGAACGCAGACGTGAACTTGCATTTGAAGGCTTTAGGTTTACAGATTTAAAAAGGAAAGGACAAGGTTTTACAAGAGCAGATGGAAGTTCTTTGGCGCCAAAAGATGACCGCTTTGCGTTACCAATTCCTCAATTAGAAATTGACAGGTCTGGTTTAACTCAAAATGACCCATATAAATAATCCCCTTTTTTTATTAAACAATAACTGTTTTAAAACTGTACTACTTGATTATAACCGAATTTGTAGGTAGGCCTATTTCAGTAACCCTAAATTAAATTGATGAAGGTTGTGTTATATATGCACAGCCTTCATTTAAACAGAATGAATAATAGATTAGATGAAAAAAACAATAAAAATATATTTATTTATCCTTTTAATTATTGGAATAAATAACTGCTACTGTCAATATCAAGGATATACAACCGATAGTGATTCGTTATTAGTTTTAAAAAATGGTTCAATAATAAGCTTAACTTCACAAGAGGGTTCTGTAAAAACAGGAACAATTGTAATTAAAGCAGATAAAATTGAAGAAATCTTTTTTACAGAAAACACAAAAGAATATGCTAACGCCAAAGTTATAGATTTAAAGGGTAAATATATATTACCTGGCTTAATAGATGCACATGTACATTTAGCAACAGTACCTAAAAAAAACCGAATAGAAAACCAAAAGGAGGTAGAAGCGGTACTACTAAAAATGATTAACTCTGGAATTACCACGGTAAGAGATATGGCTGGAAATGCTATTATACTTTCAGATTATGCACGAGCAAGTCGCTTAGATCAAATTCCTGCTCCTTCAATTTTTTATGCTTCACAGTTTGCAGGTCCAAAATATTTTAATATGACAAGAAGACATTCAAACAATCCCGAAGATAAAAGTGATAAGCCTTGGGCGCAAACCATAACCGATTCAACAAATATAGCCTTAGCAGTGGCAAGAGCAAAAGGATCTGGTGCTACTGGAATTAAAATTTATTCAGATTTAAGTGCTCATTTAGTTAAAAACATTGTAGAGGAAGCAAATAATCAAGGGCTACAAGCTTGGAGTCATTCTGCTGTGTTCCCCGCATCGCCTATGCAAATAGCAAATGCAAAAGTAAACACGATGTCTCATGCTTGGGATATTATGTACGGTTTAAATGAGGATGGTGAAATTACCCGAGAAAGTTTATCAAATAAAATTGATTTTAACAGGTTGGATAGAATATTACTGTTAATGAAAAAGAACAAAGTTATTTTAGATCCAACAAACTATATAGCAGAAAATAACAATATGAATGGAGTAGAAATTCCAAAGCGCGCTCATGAATTAGGAGTGAAGGTAGCTGTGGGAACTGATTGGCCTTATTTGTATGAACCAGAAATCCCCTTTTTTAAAGAATTAAAACTTCTTGTGGATAAATGTGGTTTTACCAATGCAGAAGCATTATATAGTGCTACAAAAATAGGAGCTGAAAGTATAGGGTTAGCAGATAGAGGTACTATAGAAAAAGGTAAAAAAGCTGATATTATTATAGTAAACAAAAACCCTTTAGACCATATAGAAAACTTAAAAGATATACACACTACTATTAAGTCTGGAATTATTTATAAAAAAGAAAAAACATGAAAAATATCATTATTTTATTATCTATTACATGTATCTTATTTACTAGTTGTAGCCAAAATACACCTCCAACTATTATTGGTGAAATAGTAGATAACAAGAAAATAGAACAAATTGAACTTTTTGATTTAGAGAGTGAGAATAAAACAATTCTAGATTCTATTAACATAATAAATAAAACGTTTAACCATAATCTTTCTTTTAAAAATGTTAAAGTTTTAGAAGTTCAAACAAATGATTATAAGTTACCTAGACTTGTTTTCTTTTATGAGCCTGAATTGAACTATAAATTCATTATTAATGGTAATAATATGTCAATTGTAGCTCCAAATAACTCTCTACAAGCTGAATATAATAAGTTATTAAAAAGGCTAACCCCTTTAAACCAAAAGTTAACTGAGGTATCAAAAGATACGACTCTAAGTAAAGAAGACCTTAATAGGTTATCATCAAAATATTTTGAAAACCTTTTGGACATTCAAAAAGATTATATAAAAAAACATCCAAAATCTTATATTTCTTTATACTTACTTAAACATATAGTTCGCTACTTTGATGTACTAAGTTATCATGAACTTAATGCCTTTTATAAAATAGTTAATAATGAGGAAAATAAAGATAAAACAATGCTAAGCTTCATAGAAAATAAATTAAAAAGCAAAGCTGAAAACCGTATTATAGGTCAGAAAGTTCCTGAGTTTTCTTTAAAAAACCCTAACAATAAGGTGTTTACCCTTAATGATTTTAAAGGCCACTATGCGCTTATCGATTTTTGGGCAAGTTGGTGTGCACCATGTAGAGTGACTAATAAAAAAATTATCCCTCTGTATAATAAATACAAAGAAAAAGGTTTTAAAATAGTTTCTATTTCCTTCGATGATGATAAAGAAAAATGGGTAAAAGCTATTAAAGATGATCAAATTCCTTGGATACAACTTTCAGATTTAAAAGGATTTTATAAATCTGAAATAAAGGAACTTTATAATGTTGAAAGATTACCCAGTACTTATGTTATAGATCCTGAAGGTAAAGTAGTTGATCAATATTTAACCCATACCGAATTAGAAGAACTTCTAGAAACAATTTATTAAAACTAATAGCTCGTACTAAATTTTAAAATGATGAAAAATTCATTCACTATAATACCCCTATTAATATTTACATTAATTACAGTAAGTTCTTGTAATAACACTGAAGAAAAAGATAAGCAAATTATTAAAGGAACAATATCCGGTTTAGAAAATAACCCTGTTGTTTTAATGGATGACAAATTTTTTCCTTTAGATACTGTGCAAGCAACCAATAACAGTTTTGTTTTTGAACATAAACTTGATATAAATAACCCTAAAATGCAAGGTGTATATTTACCACAATTAGCTAATAAACCTGGTGATTTGAAAGGTAAACGAAATAAAGCGTATTTTTTTATTGACAGTAAAAATATTAATATTAAAGGAGAGATTTTAGATGACAACTTATTAAATGTAAAAGTTATCGGATCTCCAATTACAAAAGCGTATAAAAATCTAGAAGCCAATTTTCCTGCTAGTATTGAAATGGAAAAGTATGCAGAACGATATAGTCAAGCATTTAAACTTTACAATGATATAGAACAAAGTGAAGAAAATTTAAAAAACTTAAAGTATTATAGTCATATAATAGATTCGTTAAACGTGGTAAAAGGACAAAATATAGTAGATGCTATAAATACTAATTCAGAAAGTATAGCGCTTTCTTATATTGCTTACAATAGATTTAAAAGAAAATCGCCTGAGTTTCTTAAAAATTTGGTAAATAAGTTCGCTCCAAGCATTAAAGATTCTCATTATATTTCTCTTTTAAATAAACAAATAGAATTAAAAGAAAATTCCTCTATTGGTGCAATGGCTCCAGATTTTGAATTGGCAAATCATGTGAACAAAAACATAAAACTTTCAGACTTTAAAGGCGCTTATGTACTTATTGATTTTTGGGCAAGTTGGTGTGGACCATGTAAAAGGGAAATTCCTTATTTAAAACAAGCTCATGAAAAATTTAAAGACAAAGGTTTAAAAATAGTATCTGTATCTCTTGATAGTACAAAAGAAGCATGGTTAAAGTCGTTAGAAGAAGAAAATTTACCATATATAAAACTATGGGATGAAAAATTAAAAACAAAAGATCTATACCAATATCTAGGTATTCCTTGGACGGTTCTAGTTAATCCAGAAGGCAGAATAGTAAAATTAAATAAAGGGTTAAGAGGGGAAGATTTAGAGAAAACCTTAAAAAAGCTAATACAATAATAACTATAACTATTAGCTAAAAATAGAGAAATGGAACATATTTATTTTATGATTTTTTTAGTTGTTTAAATTGTATATGTGTTCAAGATATTAAGGAGACCAATAAAAGCTTAAATGCAGAAATAACAATAACAACGATCCTTAATAATCTTGGTTAAATTATAATAGTATAGAGTTAACAAAAATGAAGCATAGTTATCAAATAAAACGTGGGTTTTAGATAAGTACAAAATACAGCTTACTTTTTTATAGACATCAAATACATTAATAAATAAAAAAATCTCAGATCAAATTCTGACCTGAGATTTTAAAACTTACACAGTTTATTAGGCATTACCTTATTTTTCTAAAACACAAAAATTTAGTACAGGCCTATTAGAAAGTTTTCTAATTCATGTTCTGAGATATTTTTCATTATAATTTTACCAGATTTGTCTAATAAAAAGTTGCTTGGAAAGGCTTGAATACCAAATTCATTGCAAACGGCGTTGTCTATATCTAATAATTGCGTCCATGAGGTGTTTAATTTATCTAAAACACGTAACCATTTATCTCTATGGCGTTCACCATCATGAGAAACGCCAACAATTTCAAAAACGTCTTTATTAGCCTGATGTAATTCTTTAAGTTTAGGAAATTGCGCAATACATGGCGGGCAGCCACTATACCAAAAATCGACTAGTACGTATTTGCCTTTAAAATCTTCTAAAGAAACCTTGTTTCCATTTCTGTCTGGCAATATAAAGTTTGGTAGATTTCTACCTACAGTTACTTTTTTTGTTAATTCTTTATAATTATAAAGTTCTTTCCCTAACCATTTAGATTTCATAGTGTTGCCCAATAAACCATATACATATTCTAAATCTTCAACTTTAGGATTGTAGATGTAAAGTGATCTTGCAAATGCTAACGACAAATAAGAATCTGGATGTTTCATAATATAATCTAGTTTCTTAATTTCATTTATTTTTCCAATCTCAGCATATAAATTTTGTTGTTTTGTTTCTTGTTCTTGAGTCTTATCATTAAGTATGGTTAATGGTTCTGCCAATGTATATAAAGAGTCTGATGCTTGATTTAAATCTGCCCGCGATTTTCTGAAGTTTGTATATTCGTCATGAGTTACAGATCCTTTTACGTCCTTTAGAAACGGAAAGTTTGAACTCAATTTCACGCTAACTTCGCCTGGTTCTAGAAAAAATGCACCATTTGCTTTTGATTTTTTACCATAGAAGCGTACCCAACTAGGGTGTAAAATCTCTCCTTTAAAAACAACCTGTCCTTTATTAGCTTGTTGTTCTAAAGTTTTCTTTTTTCCATCCATATCTAAATATGTAACTGATAAAAGCTCGTCATCAGTACCTTCAATATGAACTAATACTTTAAAATCATGTGATTTGTTTGGTGCCTTTTCTTTGGAAACTAATTGGTTTTTTTCTTTACAATTAAGCAAAACCAATGAAAATATTATGAGAATTAAGTTTATAACCTTAAGGTGTATTAGGGCTTTTTTTATTTCTTTTTTCATGTTTTAATTTTTATTTCTCATTATGTATTTGATAATTTGAGCTTGCGCTGAAATTTTTGAAGTAACATAATTTTTTAGTCCTTTTTATAGGTTCTCGATTATCTGAATTTATTCCTTAATGGTGCTGTAATTTTCTTTAGGCATGGGGTGTTTAGGAAAGGGTAAGCCAGCCTCTTCTAAAAGTTTATCAATTTTTTCAGCCTCAAGATACGGTGCGTGATAAGGGCGCAACATGTTGTAACGTACCATTCCCTTAGGATCTATTATTGCAACATGTGGAATTCCAGTAACTCCAAAATCGGGATTAAATTCTGGTTGTGTTGTAAAAGCCACTTTCCAAGTCATATCTAAAAACTTCATAAATGATAACATTCCTTTGTATTCTATTTCTGGTTGGTCTTTAGCGGGGATTCTTTTTTTATTTTCTTTATCTAAATGATAGCCTTGAAGACTAGTAACTCCAATAATTTCTACAGGGTATCCTTCATAACGTTCTTGGAGTTTTCTAATATTTGGAAAACTAGCAATACACGGTGCGCACCATGTTGCCCAAAAGTCAATTAGAACCACCTTTCCTTTAAAATCAGCTAATGATTTTTCTTTTCCTTTGCTAATCCAGCTAATATCTAGTGCTGGTGCAGGATTGTTAATTAATTGTTTTTTTGCGTATGCTCCGGTTAAATATGCTCTACGTTTATTAAGATATGAAGGCCTACTAATGTTTAAAGTGTTAAAAGCTCTATCTATAGCCGCTACAGATTTAGTTCTAATAACTTCTAACTTTTCTTTAGATAAGCCAACCTCATCATTTGAAGCAACTTTGAACGGTGCAAAAATAGAATTCACGGCGGGTACAGACATAGGAAGGTCGAGTAGTGGTATAATATCGTCCATTAATTTAGAATCACCTATTGCTTTTAAATTTAAAAACTGTAGTCTGCCAAAAGCAGTTGATGCCGAGTTTTCATTTAAAAGTAATAATTCTCCAATAGCAGGGTGATGTACCAATTCTTTATAAGCTGTTATCCATTTTAAATTTTGATCATAATCTTTAGTGTTGCCATTTTCAGCAATTGGAAAATTTACAACCTTTATAGCTGCAGCTTTTGCACCTTCAAGGTTATTTGATGCTGACAGCTTGTCTAGAGCAGGGTATATAGCTTTACGTAATTCATTGTTTTTATATAGCAGTCCTTTAGGTTGAAAAAAAGCATTTATTTGAGTTAAGCTAAGTTTGTCAAAGTCGAAGTTTTTAGATACTTCGTTTATTATTTTAGCAGATTGAACATTTTTAATACTATCAGGATTTTTTGATGTAGTTATAACTAATAAATCTGATTGTAATTGAGTAA
This sequence comes from Algibacter pacificus, assembly GCF_008033385.1. Taxonomy (GTDB): domain Bacteria; phylum Bacteroidota; class Bacteroidia; order Flavobacteriales; family Flavobacteriaceae; genus Algibacter; species Algibacter pacificus. The sequence goes on from NZ_VOGY01000014.1 coordinate 98,874, forward strand.
GTTGTTCATTGGTTGGGGCAGGTTTTGTTTTTTCTAGACAACTTGTTAAAGTAAAAAATATTACTAGTAAAAACACAAAACCTTTGTATGGGTGTTTATTCTTCATAATTAAATTTTTGAGATTATAGTTAGACAGGCAGTACCTGTCTAACTTTTAAATTGATTAGAATTTATATCCTGGGTTCTGATCTACTACATTATTACTAGTAGTTACAGAATCATAAGGAATTGGCAGGATGTATTGGTCTTTACTAGTTATTGTTGGCTTTATGGTAGAGATATCAAAACCATCTACTATAGCATATCTAATGGTGTCAAACCAAGGTTCTCCTTCTTCTACAGCGAGTTCTAACAGTTTTTCTTGTCTTATTGCATTTATCAGTTCTTCTCTAGTAGAAGCATTTGTGTTATCCATACCTGCTCTATTACGTATTTTGTTTATGGCATCTTTAATATCTTTAAGATCTCCGTTCGATCTTGCTAATGCCTCGGCATATATAAGATAAACTTCTGCCAGCCTTAAATGGATATTAGTACCTCCATCAAAAAAGCCTCTAAATTTACCATTTATAAAACCTCTTGTAGGGTGTTCATAATTAACATAAGAAATTCTGGTATCATTCACACTATTAGCAAAATTCTTGTAATAATCAGATATGCTAATATAAATCCACCATAATACACTTGAGGCACTATATTCATTATCATCATGATATGTAGCAAAAAGCATTTCAGAAGAATTAAACTCATTTTCAAAAACTTCAGCAAAAGTATCTTCTAATTTAAACGGGCTGTTGTCAATTACATCTTTTGATAATATTGCTGCCTCTGTATATTTACCCATGTAAAGCATTATTCTCGCTTTAAGAGCCAGAGCTGCATATTTGTTGGCATAGTATCCAGGGCTAGTAACAGCTAAATCTGGTATGGCAGTATCTAAATCGTTTAAAATAAAATCATATGTTTCTTGTACGGTACTTCTAGGGATTGCAATTGCATCGTTTGCTGGCTCTGTTCTTAATACAATGCCGTACTTAGAATTTAAATCCCAAAATTGCCCATAGCTTCTAAGAAGATAAAAATGAGAAAGTGCTCTTAAGAATTTAGCTTCTGCAATAATTTTAGACTTGCTACCAGTTTCAAATAGCGCATCATCAAGAGATGGTAATATATTAATGAGGTAATTTGCTCTATTTGAGATGGTGTACATTCCTGAATATACGTTTTTAGAATCTCTATCTTGTGGATCTACATTATTCACATAATAGCTAGAAGATGTGCCTCCAATAATACCTCCTGGTTCTGCTTCGATACCTAGTTGAAGTACAACACTTTTTATGTATAATGTTCCAGAAGCATCATTTAAAAAGCTGTATGCGCCCGCTAATGTTAGTTCAGCTCCTATTTGATCTCTAATGGCTGTTTCTTCTGTTAATACATCTTGAGCTTCAATATCTGTTACATCAACTAGTTCGCAAGAGTGGATACAAAAAGTTATTATGAATACTATGATAATGTTATGATAATTTTTCATGTTAATTTTTTTTAAAGTTTTACGTTAATTCCAAAAACAAGACCTCTAGATAAAGGGTATTCATCAGCATCAGTGTAATTAAAAAAACTTTGCCTACCATCATCTCTACTGGTTTCAGGATCTAATCCTGGGTATTTTGTGAATGTCAATAAATTACTTAATGACATATATATGTTAATGTTATTAACTTTAATTTTTTTGGTAATATTAGTTGGAAATGTGTAGCCTAATCTGATATTTTTTAAACGGACGAATGATGCATCATGTACAAAGGCGTCAGAAGTTCTATCATTATCATTAGGGTCATTTAATACTAATCTTGGTTGTGTTCCATCAGTGTTTGTTGGAGACCAAGCATCTTGGACATTATCTTTAATAACATTCTCAATGCCTTTTAAAACACCTGCGGCTTCCCAAACTTTTGAGTTTCCATAAGAGTACTGCCAGAGTGTTGATAGACTGAAATTTTTATATTGAAAAGTAGTGGTGAGCCCTCCAAAAAAATCGGGCTGTATGGAACCTAATACTTCTGTATCTTCGCTAGTTATAACACCATCATCGTTAATATCTCTAAATTTGTAATCTCCAGGTGCAGTTGTTGAAGATTGATATCTGCCAGTTGGAGAAGCGTTGTTAAGTGTAGTTATTTCATCTTGATTTTGAAAAATACCTTCAACTCTATACCCTCTAATTGTTCCTAGAGGTTGACCTTCTTCAACTAAGGAAGTCCCTCCTGTAGGAAAGGGAAACCCCCCTTCTAAATCTACAATTTTATTTTGAATGGATGTAAAATTAAACGTTGTATTAAAAATAAAATCTTCTGTTCTAATGATATCGCCACCTATTTGCAGTTCAATGCCCTTATTGTCCATTTTACCAATATTAGCACTTTGGCTGTTATAGCCTAATTCTAATTGAACGGGCCTGTTCATCAATAAGTCATCTATTCTTTTAGTGAAATAACCTACTGTTCCATTTAGGCGAGAATTGAAAAAACTAAAATCAACTGCTACATCTAATTGTTTGGTTTTTTGCCATCTAATATTAGGGTTGGGTAAACCAAGGGGCGCAATACCATTTAAACCATTATAACTGTATCCTGCCCCAAAAAAGGTGTCATATAAAAAGTCGCTTACATTTGCTAAACCTGTTAAACCATAACTAGTTCTTAACTTTAAATTATTTATCCAATATGCATTTTTTATAAAAGTTTCATTACTAATATTCCATGCTAAAGCTCCAGAAGGGAATTTTCCCCATCTATTATTAGGTCCAAATTTAGATGATTCATCTGCTCTAAATGTAAAGGTAGCATAATAGCGACTATCAAAATTATAATTGAGACGTGTAAAATATGATACCAGACCACTTGACGCATTTCCTCCACCTGCACTAGTAATTTCGTTTGCAGAACCTATATTGTTTATTTGTTCGTAGTTAGCAAAGCCTCTAACACCAATACTAGAGTAGTGATCCTCCGTTTTGTAAAAAGATGCGCCTACAAGTGCATTAATAGCATGTTTTTCATTAAAAAGCTTTTTAAAAGTTAATGTGTTGTCAAAAGTGGTGTTGAATGTGCGGCCATTTCGTTCAGATCTAGTTGCCTCATCATTGCTTGATGCTGTTGGGGGATTAAAGTAATTACTTTCTGTTAAATACAAACTTGCATTAAGTTGTGTTTTAAAAGTTAATTCTGGTATAAGATTTACTTCTGCAAATATATTCCCCAATAGGCTATTAGAGTGTTTTTTACTATCTGTCCCTAAAGTTGCAATTGGATTGGGGTCTTCTTTATAGTTGTTGAAATCGCCATTATTTAGGTAGATGTTATAATCTGGACGATATTTAATAGCATCTTGGATAGCAAATAATCCAGTGCTACCATAATTAAGAGAATTAGTAAAATTCAAATTAGTTCCCACTTTTAAATGTTTACTAAACTCGGTTTCAATGTTTGTTCGAATATTGTAACGCTTGAATCCAGTTTTATTAATAATTCCTTCCTGATCTGATAAATTCAGATTAAAAGAATAAATACTTTTTTCACTTCCACCAGATATGCCTAAACCTAAATTTTTTGTTATGGCTGTGCGTGTTATTTCTTCTTGCCAATTAGTGCTTCCATTTTGAAAAAAATCGGGGTCGTTTAAAATACTTGTTTTTAAGGAGCTGTTTCCAGAAAAATTTTGAGCTGCGATTGTTAAATTAGATTTGTATTCTTCAGCATTTAGTGCATTATATAATTCTAATGGTTTGTCTATTGTTATTGAGGAATTTATAGAAATAGTAGGTTTGAGATTTTTATGTCCTTTTTTAGTAGTAACTATAACTACGCCGTTTGCAGCTCTTGATCCATAAATAGCAGCAGCAGATGCATCTTTTAAAATATCAATACTTTGAATGTCATCTGGGTCAATAGTTGCTAATGGATTTCCTCTTCCGGATATACCAGCATCAAATGAATATCCACTGATATAATTGGGATGGGTATCTATAGGTACGCCATCTATTACATACAAGGGTTGATTATATCCTAAAATTGAAGAGACACCACGAATATTGATAACAATACCTTCTCCTGGGCGACCTGTTGTTTGTTTAACAAAAACGCCTGGGGCTTTGGCGGCGATAGCTTGCTCAAAAGTAGTTGGTGTTATGTTAGTGATTTCTGAACTAGATATTGAAGATACAGATCCTGTTACATCTTTTTTGTTTACCGATCCATAACCAACTACCACAACTTCCTCTAGTGATTCATCATCTGATTTTAAGGTGATGTTAATGGGAGCATCATTCGACGTTATTTCTACTTCTTGAGTTTTTTTGCCTAAATATTGAAAAACTAAAATATCACCAATATTGGCTGCAATTGTATAGTTTCCATCAATATCTGTGGTTGTTCCTTTTTTTGTTTTTTTTATAAAAATAGTAACTCCAGGTAAAGGCAGTCTGTTTTCTTCAGTAACGTTACCTTTGATAGTTTGTTGAACTCTATATTTACTAGGTTTGTTAGTAATAACAATGGTGTTTTTACCAGTTAATTCAAAGTTGAATTTATCTTTTGATAAGGATTTTAGTAAAAGATCGTTAGCTCTAATATTGCCTTTGTTCAGTGTTACTTTAGGAAAATCCTTAAACATATCTACTTGATATATAAATGTATAATCTGTTTGCGTCATAATCAGGTCAAAAACCTGATCTACGGTAATAGTTTGTTTCCTTTCAATTTTAATTTTGGCATTTTGGGACAATACGTTATCTGTTGTAAAGCCAAAAACCGTCGTGCACAATAAAAAAATGAAGGTTTTCATAACGATTGTTAATAAGTGTCTTCTTAGTAAAAAAAGAGCATTGGTTAATTTAAATTCCATAAATTTGCTTGTTTTTGGTTAGTTAATCATTTTTTTGATTTAATTAATTAATAATCTATAAGGGGATGAAGTTTTTTCTTTGAACGGTCTAAAACTTTGTTCCCTTTACTATTTTAATATAAGCGTGTTTTGTTTTATTTCATAGGAGTTTATATAGTTTGTGTTTTTAATTAATAAAAGGATATCTGTAAGATTTTGCTTTTTGCTTATCACTCCTTTAAACTTAACGGTTTCTAAGGTTTTATCTTCAAAAATGATATTAATGTCATACCATCTAGAAAGAACTTTCATAATGTCCTTTAGAGTTTTGTCTTTAAAGCTAAATAGACCTCGTTTCCATGCTATCTCAGAATAAGTATCAACTCGTGAGGAAATAATTAAACTATTACTTTTCTTATCAAGTACAGCCTGTTCGTTTGGTTTAAGAATGGTTTTTGTATTAAAACTATGTAATGCAATACTTCCTTCAACAAGTGTGGTGTAGGTTTTATCCTCATCTAAATAGGCCTTTATATTAAATTCAGTACCCAAAACCTCAATATCTTGAGTGTTGGAAATAACTTTAAATTTAGCGTTATTATGGTTGGTACTTGGTGATACTTTAAAATAAGCTTCACCGTAGATTAATTCTACTATGCGAGTCTCATTTTTAGAAAAATGGACAGGGTATTTTAATTGCGATTCAGAATTTAACCAAACTTGAGTTCCATCAGATAATGTTACATGATATTGACCGCCTCTTGGAATTGTTAAATAATTGTATGTAATTTTAGTTGCCTTTTTTGGAGGAGATTTATAAATTAAATCTTCTCCATTGCTTTCTAAATTATTGGAAGTAAAATGTTTATCTTTATCTAAAACAACAGTGCTTCCATCTCCTAGAGTTAAAACAGCTTTGTCAGTACCTATTTTGATATCATTATTTACAATAACAGGGTCAATTTTATTGTTTTTTGGAACATTTTTAATGTAAACTACTAAACTTATTGAAATTAAAATAGCTATTGATGCAGCAGCATAAAATAGTTTAACCCTTAAACGAGGCTCTTTTTTCTGGGTTTTTACCATAAATTCCTTTAGAGAAAATCTATGATCAAATTTCTTTTTAGAATTAATTAAATGATTTATCTCTATAAATTCATTAAAATATTTTAAATTATTAATATCTTCAAGCCATTTTACTAATTCATTAGATTCGCTCTCCGTTATAGAATTATTAATCAGTTTTACTATTAATTTATTAACTTGATTTTTATTCATTATTTAGTTTAATTTAATTTAAGATGTAAAAAAAGGTAAAAACCCTATAATAATTTAATATTTTTTTCACATTTGTAGAATATATATTGAAAAACGTTGAAATAATTGAATAAAATTGAAAATTTAAATATAGTAATTAAAGCACTAAAGGAAGGTAATCGAAGAGTTTTTGAAAACGTATACTCTGAGTTTTATGAAAAACTATGTGTGTTTTTAATGGGGTATACAGATGATATAGAGGTTATAGAAGATGTTGTTCAGGATGTTTTTTTGAAAATATGGTTAAATAGAAAAAACATTTCTATTACTACATCGTTAAGTAGTTACCTATATAAAATGGCATATACTACTTTAATGGAAAATTACAGGCAACTTAAAAGAAATGATAAAATGCTCTCTATGTACTATTATACAGCTATGATGGAGGCTATAGAAACTAATCAAGATTTAAAAAATATTAAACTAAAAAAATTAGAAAAATGCATTAACAAATTACCTGATAGATGTAAATCTGTTTTTTATGAAAATAAAATAAATGGATATAAATATAAAGTAGTTGCCGATAAAATGAATATTTCAATAAAAACAGTAGAAGCTCATATTTCTAGGGCTTTAGGGTTTTTAAAGAAGTGTTTAGTTTAAAAAAACAGATTAGTGTTAAAATAGGTTTTGTGCCAGATGTCATTCATCGCTTTCTGGTAAAACGTTACCATATCTTAAATTATAAAAAGCCCGTCAGCGCAAGTTGTCGGGTTTTTATATTTTAAAAATTTTAGCGTCCCCCATTAAAGCGCTTTTATGGCGCATTAATGGG
>NZ_VOGY01000015.1 GCF_008033385.1 Algibacter pacificus
TTTTAGCGCGGAACTTTTTAATTGTTTTTAAAGAAACAAGGTGTAAAACAACCCATTATCTACTTTTTATTTTAGAATCACTATGTCATGTCGACGTTAGGAGACATCACATAATCATGGTTTTCGTTACTTGTGTTATGTCTCCCCGAGTAGACATAACAAAACCGATAACTGCTTTTTTTTATTCCAAACTCTTAAAATCCTTAATGGCTTGGTTAGGTTCAATCACGTTATAGCCTTTCCAAAATTCAGGATCGTATTTTGGTAAATACACCAGCTCTACTTTTGGTTTTTCTTCAAAGTTGTTAAAAGTAACTTCCGATATGTTTTCATTTTCAAAAATCACGAGTTCACTTTTTTCCTTAATGCTCATTATAAAATGAATATCGGTATCTAATTCGTTTTGTTTACGCCTGCCTTTAACATGTTTATTTTTTTCAATAATGGTTAATGGGCGTTTAATACCAAATTGGCTGCCTTCTTCTAATTCAGCATATTTTAAAGCGTATTTTTCGGTGTCGTTTTTAGAATAAATAAGGGTGCCTTTTTTTAATTTTTTTGAGTACGATAGACCTAATAATTTAAAGTTTTTTAGATTTTTTACGTTTTCATAATCTATTCTAACAATCGCGAAATCATCAGTGTTTACATAAATAGTTCCTTTAAAATCTTCTTTTCGTTTTGGGGTAAAACTTATTTTATAAACAAATTCATCGTTTAAAAAACTATAGTCTTCTACTTTAAAATCAAAACGGTTTTGTTTTTCTAAAAAGTTTAAATCACTATCTTCATAAATAAAACTATCTTGCTCAAGTTCTGCTATGGCCGATTTGCGGTAGTTAGAGAAATCTTTTTTACGTTCAGCTTCTTTCTTTTGTTCTTCTTCAAGCATAGCTTCCGTTTTTTTAACGTCTTCTTTTTGCTCACCAAAATCAAAGGCCGTAGAGTCTATATCTGTTTTAACACGATAGAAACCCGATTTAATTTTGAAATACGAATCACGTTTTACATGCTTTTTCAGGATAGTATTTAGCTTTTCCTCATAACTATCAAAACTCATCTCTGCATTTTTGTCGTATAAATGCGAAGCTTTAATAATGTCTATTTTTTGATCATCACCGTCACCAGGTTTACCATATAGGTTGGCTAAAATCTCGGTGTAATCGTCGGCGTTTTTCGGAATAGCAGTAACGATGCTGTCTATAAATTGTTGGTTAAATTCCGGAATAGTAGATTTGTTGACTTCAACCTCGCTTTTTATTAAATTTTGAAACGATGAAGCTCGGTAAAAGAGTTTGCTTTTGGTTAAATTATGCTTGTAGTTGTTTTCTAGGTTTTCTTGTACTTTTTCAATAATTTCCTCTGGAGTATAATTTTTGTTAGACACTAAAACTTCATCCAATTCCATGGCTTTAGCATTTAGAAAAACAATAGAGTCTTTAAATGTTTTAACCAGAAATTGTTTGGTTTGATAACCTAAACATCTAATTTTTAAAGAATCTTGTTTAGCCGATTTTTTATTTAAATAAATTAGGAAATTGCCGTTGGCATTACTAATTACCCCCGAATTATCATTAATAGAAATAGTGGCGTACGGAATAGGTTCTTGGCTAAGTGAATCTATAATTTTGGCACTTAAAGACTCTTGGGAATGGCCATAAATTGATAATAAACTGATGGCTATATAAATGTAGAAATGTTTCATGTAAATTGTTGTTTCTTATAAAAGTAGACGAATTACCGAACCATTTGTAACATTTAATGTTTCTTTAAGTGAATTTTATTAGTTTTTAACACGGTATTAAAGCGTTGTTAAATAAAGCGTTATGTTGGTGTTTTTCTTTGTTTTCTTTTAAAATAAGAATAAAAAAAGGACTAGTTAGATTTGAAATAGCCTAATTGTTCTGCGCCGCAATATGCTTTAAGTAATAGCTGTTTAGTTTTTCTGGGGAAGCGCCAAGACGTTTTTTTAAATGAATAGCCAAAAAATGAAATTGAAGTGTCCAAATTCCATGGGAATTGTATTTTCTAGCCGAAGTTGTTAGCCAGTCTTGTAGTACTACAAATTGCTTTTGTTGGTATAATTTAGCAATAAAATCGTTGTCTTCGTAAATGGTGAAATTTTCATCAAAGCCACCAATCTTTTTGAAAAGTGAGCGTGTAACAAATAAGCTTTGGTCGCCGCCACGACACGCTTGCCAATTAAATTGAGTAAACCAACCAGCTAATTTTAACCACCAATGGTTGCTGTCGAATTTCATTTTAAAACACCCTGCATGATTTCCGTTTTCTATTTCATTAAGTATAAGTTTATCGTATCGATTAGGCGGGAAGGAATCGGCATGTAGAAAGTATAGAATATTACCGTTGGCCTCACTTGCTCCAAGATTCATTTGTTTAGCACGACCTTTATCAGCATTTAAAACTTTAATATTTAAGCCTAAATTTTTAATTATTGGTATCGTGCCATCCGTACTACCACCATCGACAATAATGATTTCCGAGATGTTGTTTAATGATGAGCAATCGATAAGATGAAAAAGTAAATTTTCAATCGTTTCAGCTTCATTTAAAACGGGAATAATAATGGAAATTTTATTCATTCAAATTCCAATTATAATCTTTGAAACTCTTTTTCGCTTTCGCGGAAATATTAACGTCAGAGTATTGATTTAAAAAATCGATAACATCGCCATCTTGCTTAAAATCTTTAGAAAACCACTGAAATATTTTTGAAATTTTAATGCTGTTTACCGAAAGTTCATTGCGTTCTGGATCGTTTAAAAATTCTTTTGTAGCATTGGTGAGTTGGGTTTCTAAATTGGAAGGCGTAAACGCGGTATTTTGTAATTTAGGACAAGACACCGAAGCACAAACAATAGCGAAATGAATTCGAGGTTCGTCCATTTTACGTAATATTTCGTGTTCAATATCACTCAAGTTAAACCATTTGTTACCCAGTTTCCAAAACCGTTTATCCCATGGTTTATCAATATCTTTTATGCTTTTTATAGGGTAGTTTTTTAGAATTAAATCTACTGTTAAAGCGTTATAGGCGTTTATCCAAAAGGCAAGTGTTTTTTCTTTAGATAGTGATGTGAAATTAGTATTAGAATAGATGAGGTTGAGCACCTGTATATAACTTAGTAGTTTTCCTTTTTCTGTTTTAAAGGTTTTGTAGTTTACATGTCCAGCATCTGAAACGTGTTTTTGTAATAAGGCATTCCATAATGTATGCGGCTCATCAAGATTCTTTTCCTTGGTTTCTGCTTGGGGATTACTCTCGTTTACTAGTTCTTCGGAAGTATTAGTCATTACTATTTCGCTAGTTTCTTTAGTGAGTTCTTTTTCTTGTGTCTTTTCCGGTTCAGAAATTACTACTGGAAGGGTAGAGGGTGTGTTTTGGAGTGGTACTTGTGTAGTGGTTTTATTGGCACTGCAAGCGACCAAAAAAAAACTAAAACCGAAGTAAATTAGGTATTTCATTTTTTAAGAGGGTAAAGTTCCTGACTAATAAAATCTTTTGGGAACTTTTCATCATCATCAAAACCTAATTCAATATCTCGACCATCGTGTGGTACATAATCGGTTTTAAAAATGTAATCCCAAAGACTTAAGGTTAGTCCGTAGTTTACTCCAAACCTAACATCTTTAGGCAAGCTTTTTACATGGTGCCAAATATGCATTTTAGGGTTGTTAAACACGTATTTTAAAATACCGTAGTCCCAACCTAAATTGGCGTGATTTAAATGCCCAATGGCAATACTGAAAAAGTAAATAATGGCCACATCTTGCGCGTTGTAGTTTGCTATTAATGCTAGGGGAATATAAAGGAGGGATTTGTAAACTACCGGCTCCATCCAATGGTAGCGCAAATGTGCAGCAAAGCCCATTTCTTTTACAGAGTGGTGCACTTTATGGAAATTCCAAAAGAACTCAAAACGGTGTAATAAACGGTGGGTATTCCATTGTACAAAATCGGAAACCAAAAAGAAAATAACTAAACCAAGCCATTTTGGTAAATCGTTGGAGTCGAACAGTTGAAAATCTTTTAGTGATAAGCCAACTGTTTTTAAAACATCATTAAAAATTTCGGCTACCGTATTCGAGAGTGCAATGAGTATAATAAGGTTTAAAATAAAGAAATTAAAGAACATGTAAAAGGTGTCTAACCAAAAATCTTTCCTAAAAATAGATTGATTTTTACGCCACGGAAATATAATTTCCAACCCCCAAACGATTAGTGAAATAGCAATTAATCCGTAAAAATAATTGTCCCAGTTGTTTTGAAAAAGGATCTCATTTTTAAGATAATTCCAGTAACCAGAATACGCGTTTTTTATTATTTCTAGGTATTTTTCCATACGGTACTTTTAGACTTATACACCAAATCGTTTTTTGTCTTGATATATTTTAAAAAGGTTGTAAGCAAAGGCTAAACCTGCGATAATCCATATTGCCCTATAGATCCAAATGTTTATTTTTATATCGAAAAGAATGCCTTGTTTTTCGTGTAATAGAAAACTCGTGAGTACTTTATAAATAGATATTAAGAGCACAAAAAAGGAGAGTAAAATTTTCACAACTTATAAGGTTTTTATCAAGGCTTTAAAAAGCGTAATCATGTCAGGTTCTGCTTTATTGGCCATAGCAATAATTTCGTTAATATCTACAGGTTTTAAGTTGTTTGGGTCGCATTCATCTGTTAATACAGAAATAGCTGCAACCTTTAACCCTAAGTGATTGGCAACAATAATTTCGGGAACGGTACTCATACCAACGGCATCGGCACCAATAATTTTTAACATACGGTATTCGGCACGGGTTTCCAATTGAGGTCCTACAACACTAGCGTAAACCCCTTCGTGAAGTTTAATGTTGTTGGCTTTTGCAATAGCTTTGAATTTGTTGTTAATCTCTGTGTCGTAAGGTAGGCTCATGTCGGCAAAACGTTCTCCTAATTGTTGGACACCTTTAAAGGCTAACGGCGAACTGCCTAGTAGATTTATATGATCGTCGATAAGCATTAGTTCTCCTTTTTTATAGTCGAGATTTATAGCGCCAGATGCATTAGAAACTAACAGCGTTTCTATGCCTAGTTTTTCCATAATACGAACAGGATACGTTACATCTTGCAGACTGTATCCTTCATATAAATGAAAACGTCCCTGCATTACAATAACTTTTTTTCCAGCTAAATCGCCATAAATAAGTTTGCCTTTATGGAATTCTACAGTGGCTGTAGGGAAATTAGGTATGTGGTTATAGCTTACTTCTTTTATAATGTTTATTTCATTTTTAAGTTGGCCTAAACCTGTACCCAGAATAATACCTATTTCTGGTTTTTCGAACCCTTTTTCTTTTAAATAATCTACCGTTTCTTCTATCAGTTTAATCATGGTATTGTTTTATTTTTTCTTGTAACTTTAAGTTAGATTGATAGAATTTTGAAGCTACTAAATCCTCAAAATTATCAATGTCATTTAAGGTCTCTAAAGTACTAAAAGTTATGCGTTTTTCTTTTAATTCACTAAGCGTTTCTTTTAATAAATTATCTTGGCTCCACGGTTTGTTTTTAAAAACGGTTGCATGCATTTTGGATAAGCCTACTAAATAATAACCACCATCTTCGGCAGGACCAAAAACAACCTCGGTTTGGTTTAATTTGTTTAGGCCAACTTCTATATGCTTACTGTTTATATCTGGTAAATCCGATCCTATTAAAACAATTCTAGAGTAACCTGCTTCAAAACCATTTTTAAAAGCATTAAGCATACGCTCGCCTAAGTCTTTTCCCTCCTGTACAGTTTTATAATCGTTTGGCCATTGGTTTTCAACTATAGATTCCGAAAAATAAATATGCTTATCACAGTTTAAATTTTTAGTGGCGTTTTCGGTAACTTTTACAAGTTCGCTATACACATCAAAAGCACCTTGGTTACCAATAGTTTTTGCCAATCTCGTTTTTACTTTTCCTAGTTTTATGTTCTTTACAAAAACAATAACAAGTTCTTTATTCATATACTTTTATGCCTTTTTTTAGCCATTTACTCCATGTTTTATTAAAGGTATGGATGCTATCTGTTTCTTTTTCTTCTTTGTTATAAACGGGTAAATTATTGTTTTTCCATTCAAAAATACCACCGCGTAAGTTTTCTACATTTTTGTAACCTGCTTTTTTTAGACTGTCTCCAATTGACTCGGACCGTATACCAACCGAGCAATACACCACAATTTTAGAATTCTTATTTGGAATTTTTTTATGAATACTATCAATTTTAAAATGATTGTAACCTACGTGAATCGCGTTTTTTAAGTGACTGGTTTCGTATTCTTTTAATTCTCTTGAGTCTAATAAGAAAATATTGTTTTCTGGTTCAGCTAATTCTTGAGGAGAAATATACGGAATGCTATTGTCATTATATTTTTTTAAAAGTTTATCTATTGATTTTTGAGCAAATAATGAGGTGCTGCTAAAAAATAATAAAATTAAAAAGATGTTTTTCATAATTATTTAGTCTCTCAAATTTAAGAAAATTACAGTTGAACACCGAAACCTTGCAAACCACTTTCTAGAGCTGGCAAAATTTCTGTGTTATCCCAAATGCCAGTAACTATGGTTCGGGCGTATTCTTGTGGTAATAATCCGTTTTGCATAAGCTTGTTGGTTAGCTTGTAGTTGTAGTTTAAGGTATGGTGTTTATATTCTAAACGCCCCGTAGTATCATCTAAAATAGCATACCAAACCGAAGGAGAACCATCGTTAGCAGGCATACCAATTACTCCAGGGTTAAGCCACAGTTTGTTGTTTTGCGAGTCGTTAAAAGGTAAGCCGCAATGGCCAGCAATTACAACATCGTAGTCGTTTTTGTTGTTTGGTGAAAAATTAGGTGCTTTAAATTCCCAAGGTGAAGATTTAAAAATAAACTCTGATGTGTTTCTGTACGAGCCATGCACCACCATAACATTTTTTCCTGCATAATTAAAAGTGATGTGTTCCGGTATGCTTTTAATAAAATCTAAAGAGTTTTTTGAAAGCTGACTTTGCGCATAAGGATACCATTGTTGCGAAAAATTATCGCATCGAGATCCTTCTTTAAATTCGCAACCACAATTTTCTGCACCTTCGCTAAGCTGAATTTCAACATTGCCAGCAATACTTTTTGCTTTCCAAATTTTAAACAGCTGCACGGTTTCTTCTGGCTGTGCGCAATAACCAACAATATCTCCTGTGCAAATGCAGTTTTCTGGCAGAATGCCTTCGTGTTCCGCAATTTGCTTTAGAGCTTCTAGAGCTTGAAGATTACTGTAAACGCCACCAAAGAGTAATACTTTACCCGAAAGTTTACCTAAATGTTCTATTTTTTTATCCATCTTGGAATAATATATAATGTGATACAACTTAAAATGCCCCAGAAATTAATCCATAATAAATCGGCGTATTTTCCTTGGGTAAAAATGAGTGATTCTGGAAATATCTCTAATACTAAAATGATGCCGAAAATGAGTCCGCAACCTACGCTGAGGTAATAGCTTATTTTTGGAACGTCTAGTTTCCAAAACAGAAAAACAGGTGTTAGGCCAATAACCATAGTTCCCGATATGGTTGTTGCCGATAGTATTTCGGCATTAAGAAATACAGGAAGCGTGCCTAGAACAGCAACAAGAACCATAGAAATTCTACCGAATGTTACGTTTTTTCCAAGATTTAAATCGATTGATAATAATTTTGAAAAAGATGAAAAAGTAGAATCTAAAGTTGAAGCTGCCGAAGTAATCATGATAAAATTAATAACAAGTAAAATAATAACACCAAAGGCTTTACCGACTTCAACCGCTGCTTGCCCTTCCATATTTTGCGTTTGAGCATAAATACCAATAACACTAAAAGCAACAATACAAAAAGCGCCCAAAACACTTGCGATTAAAAAGCTACGACGGGTAACTTTTGGTGAACTAATAAAGGCTCTATCTGTTAAAACTGGGTCGTGAAACGGATAGCTGAAAGATTGAATAATAGCAGCAAAAAATAGATTTAAACCGAGTTCGAAACTCCATGTTCCTGAAGATACTACATTCTGAATTGAAAAACTTTCTATAGAAAATATATGATATAGAATTACAATGAGTAAAATAGAAAACAACCCCATTTGAATTACATCGGTAAAAATAGAACTACTCAATCCGCCTTTTAATGCGTAAGCCAATGTTAATAGCGTAAATAGAACAATAGACCAATAATAAGGTTCGCTTCTAGGTGCTCCAAAATAACTACCAATAACCATGGTGTTACTCCAAACCTCGTTAAAAAGTCTAAATGCGATTAAAACTGAAAAAATAGCCATCGCTCCTTTTCCAAATTTGGTAGTTAAAAAATGATGTATGCTGTTGAAACCTCCTTTTACTCTAAGTTGATAAAGCAATATTCCGGCAACAGCAAAAGATAAATAATAGCCAGCATAAGCTACACCACCAACAAGACCAAAGCTTAACCCTAAGTTAGCAGCATTGGTGATGCTTTTAGCAAAAATCCAAGAAATGATTAAGCTACCTGTTAAAACCAAGGTGTTGGGTTTTTTTAATTTTTTGGTAGCTTTAAAAAACTGATCTTTTGTTTTTGAAAATGGCGATAATAAAAATAGCATTAAACTCGATGCTATAATTAATCCCCATTGCCATGTTGTTACGTCTATATTATTCATTCCACCAAACTGGGCTGTTAATACTGTTGTTATCTGTTCTGGCTGCTGCTTTAGAATAGTTATCGGCATTTAGCGTTGCTTCTTCTGCAGGATATGGCATTCTTACCGGTATTGCATCGTTGTTTAAACTGGCAGAAATGGTTTTTAATTCAGGGAATCCTGTACGGTTATATTCTATCCAACCTTCGTAACCGTTAATGGTGTTGGCAATCCATTTTTGAGTAATAATTTGCTCTAAAGGCGTTTTGTTGGTGGCATTAAAAGCAGCGGTTCCTGTTAGGTAATTTTCAGGTAAATCCGTATTCCAATACTCAAAAGCTAGTGTTACGCCTGTTTCATAAAGTTGTTTGGCATTAGCAGTTATTAGATTTTTGGTAGCAGCTTCCGCGAAAGCGAAATAAACTTCCCAAGCAGTTATAAAATTAGCGTCTAAAGTCGATGTATCTTCCCTAAACATGGTTCCCGCTAATGAGTAATTGGCAAGTTTTGGAGTGGTAGCTGCACCGTCGATACCATTTAAAAGGCCATTAAACTCGTTTGTAGTAGAGTTAGAGAATGGCCTAAAAAGAGTGCTTAATCTAGGGTCGTTAAAATGGGTTAAAATATCTTCCATAGTTTCAGATAATACAAAATTGTTAAAATCCCCAACTCGTAATTGTGCTAATCTAAAACTGTTAGGGTCTGAGTTTGTAAAATCGAACACCGCATTTTGTGTGTTGTTTTTTATATAGTTGTCATTGTTAAAAAGAGTTTGTAAATCGGATGAAACATCTATTTTATCTGAGATTCTGATAAGACTTTTAATTTTTAATGAATTAGCAAACCTAATCCATGCTTGTAAATCACCATTAAACAAAATATCGCCTTCTAAAGTAATGGCATCGTTGTAATTTTGAATAGCGATTATGCCTTTGTCTAGGTTGTCTAAAATACCATCTTCACTGGTGTAAATATCTTCTTGATTGTTATAGGCAGGTGTTACACTTCCGTCTACGCCATTAAAAGCTTCAAAATAAGGCACATCTCCAAATAAATCTGTTAATCCTGCTGCCATGTATGCTTTAAGAATTAACGCAGGTCCTTCGTATACTTTATAAGCGTTTATAGTTTTAGCTTGATTTAAAATAATTTCATTATCACGTAAATTGGTGTAAAATATAGGCCAAGGGTTTCCTCCTAATTGTGGCGATTTAAGTGCGTGTCTATCAAATAAATTAAAGTCTAATGCAGTTCTGTGTTGCGATAATAAATCGCCTGCTACAAAACCTTCATAGCTCATTTCTTCTCCAAAATTATAAATAACTTGGCGTAATAATAAGCTTGGTTGTACCGAAACGGGAGCGTTTGGGTTGGTGTTTATGTCTTGAAAGTCGTCGGTACAGCTAGTTGTAAACAAAAGACTTAAAATGAATACTATATATGTTGTATGTTTCATAAAATGACTAGTTTGTGTTTCCGCAAAAGCGAAAAACTATTTTTAAAAATTAATACCAATTTTAAAACCGATACTTCTTGTTGTGGCATAGCTTAAATCTTCTACACCACTTACTAAACCATTGCCTTGAACAGCAATTTGCTCAGGATCAAAATGTGGATTTTCGGTAATAGCGAACAAATTGTTTCCGGTAAGCGATAGGTTTAAATCACTTCCATTTTTTAAGCCTAAAAGCCCTTTTTTTAATTTAAAATTATAACCAATAGCAAACTGGCGTAGTTTTAAAAAGGAAGCATCATATATATTATTCTCTTCATGATTTCTATCGTAAAACTGTCTGAAATAACTTTCTGCAGAAACAGCGACAGTATTTGCTAAACCCGTAGTTTGGTTAACGCCTTGAGCAACAATACCAGACTCTGGTCTAAACGCAGTTTCTGCTAATTGGCCACCAACATTCCCTAAGGCACGTGTTCTAGACACTATTTCGCCACCTTGTCTCCAATCGAAAAGAAAATTTAAATTCCAGTTTTTGTAATTGAAATTATTATTCCATCCTAAAGTAAAATCAGGATTGTAATTGCCGAGTTTTTGTAAATTATTATCGGCAATAAATTCGCCGTTATCATTTATTATAAATTCACCCTCACTGTTTTTTAAATACCCTGTGCCGTAAAAATCGCCAATACGTCCGCCTTCTTCCACTTGAAACCAAACGGTTTGGTTGGCGCTATCGTAAATTCGGCTAAAAGCGAGTGTTAATCGGCCATCGTTTTGTGGTAAGTTTTCTATTGTAGATCGGTTAGTGGCAAAATTAAAAGTGCTATGCCATTTAAAGTTTTTGTTTTTAATAGGAGTAATGCCTAAAACAATTTCAACGCCTTGTGTGTTTACTTCGCCACCATTTACAACCTGCTGATTATAACCAGAGGAAATGGCAATGGGTAACGAAATAATTTGATCTTTGGTTGTCGCGTTGTAATAGGTGAAATCTAAATTGATACGGTTTTTAAAGAATCGTAAATCGGTTCCAATCTCGTAACTTGTAGTTTGTTCGGGTTTTAAATTAGCGTTAGGTATAAAATCTTGGTTGCTAAATGTTGGCTGACCATTAAATGGTGTTTGCGATACAAAAGCTCCCGAGGTTTGAAAAGCACCAGTATCGTTACCAACTTGGGCAACACTTGCGCGTAGTTTAGCAAAAGATATCGCATTTGGTAATTGAGCAACATTAGATAAAACAAAACTAGCAGAAGCAGAAGGATAGAAAAATGATGTGCCATCGACAGAAAATGGTGTTGCTAAGGCGCTAGACCAATCGTTACGTCCTGTAATATCTAAAAATAAATAATTTTTGTAGCCTAATTTTGCAATACCGTAAAGTGAATTGATGCGCTTATTGCTTTCAAATTGAAAAACTTCTATGGGTGAAGCTGCATTGTTTAAACTAAAAATTCCTGGTTGCGCTAAGTTTACGGTTTGAGATTGTTTTGTAGAAGCAGTTTGGTCTAACCGATTACCACCAGCAGAAATATCAAAAGAAAAATCGCCAAATTGGTTTTTGTAATTGATTAAAAAATCGGTGTTAACTTCTCTGTATTTAACATCGTGCTCGGCGTAAGCACCATTTTTAAAACGGTTACTGCTAAAGTTTCTTAGTAGTTGTCTAGTTTCGCTACTATAATCCATTCCCGTTCTTAACGAAACACTTAAATGATCTGTGATTTGTTGTTTTAAAGCAATGTTTCCAAAAATTCTATCGCGATTAAAAGCATTTCTATTTTCTAATAAAATAAAATAAGGATTATCGAAAAACGTATAGTTAAACGCGAATTGTTGCACGCCTTCTAAACCAGGTTGCCAATAGTTTTTTAAGCTATTAATATTTAAAGACCGTGGTCCCCAAGCAACAAGAGAGTAGTTTACGTTTTCACTTCCGTAACCGTTAGATGGTCTGTTGTCGCTACTTGAATTTACGTAACTTATAGAAGTGTTTATTTCTGTGTTTTCCGAAGGTTTAAAATTTAGTTTTGTAGCCACAGTTTGGCGGTCTAGATTTACACCTGGAATAATAGATTCGCTTCTTAAATCGGTAAACGATAATCGATAACTACCCGTATCAAATCCATTCGAAATAGATATGTTGTTAGATGTGGTTACGCCTGTTTGGTAAAAGTCTTTTAAGTTGTTTGGGTTAGAGTTAAAAGGTGTTGCTGTAATAGGCAAGTCGTTATATAATGCTGTATCGCCTCCGCGAACAAAAGATCCATCAGGGAGTTGTACGGGACTATCAAATTGCGGAATTAAATTTCCAGCATCCAATCGTGGTCCCCAAGAATAGGTGATATTGTCGCTTGTGCCACCACCTAAACCATCGACGTATTCGAACGCGCCAGATTGCCCTTGGCCATATTCATTTTGAAAATCGGGAAGTTTAAAAGCAGAATCGATAGTAACCGATGAATTTAAGCTTACTTGAAATCCTTTTTGGTTGTTTCCGTCTTTCGTTTTTATAACAATAACACCGTTTGAGGCTCTGGTTCCGTAAAGCGCAGCAGCACTAGCGCCTTTTAAAACGGTTACCGATTCTATATCGTCTGGGTTAACTTCCATGGCGCCATTTCCAAAATCTATTTCTTGAAAACCAGCAGCAGCTTCGTTAGTGAAATTAAAAACGGTTTCGTTGTTAATTGGTGTACCATCGACAATAAAAAGCGGATTGTTGTTAGAGAACGATGCTTCGCCTCGAATAGTAATTTTAGAAGTAGATCCTACACCTGTTGCGCCTTGCGTAACGGAAATTCCTGCTAGTTTACCTTGTAAATTATCAAGAAAGTTAACTGTTTTTACTTCGGTTAAGCTTTCATGTTTTATGGATTGAACAGAGTAGCCTAAAGCTTTAGATTCGCGTTTTATGCCCAAGGCAGTAATTACAACTTCGTTAAGCGCAGCAGCATCTTCTACTAAACTTACGTTTATTATGGTGTTGTTTGCTACGGCAACGGTTTTTGTTTTGTAGCCTATATAGGAAAATTTTAAAAGACTCGATTTAGAATTTACATCTATAGTGTAGTTTCCGTTTTCGTCGGTAATGGTTCCGGTTTTATTGCTCGTAATATTTACAAACGGGAGGGGAGTGTTGGTTTTAGAATCTGTAACACGACCGGTTATAGTTGTTTGTGCATGCGAAATACTAAATATAGCAAACGTCATGCATAGTAAAATATGCTTCATTATAAAGGGTAAAAGTTAGTGTAATCTTCGAAAAGATTTTTTAATTATGTTATTTATAAATGAAGTATAGCAGGAGATCCCTTGTTGTATTGCCTATTTAAAATGAAGTTATAAAAGGCAATATTGTAATAAGCTATTATTTTTGAAATGTTTAAAATAGATTGAAGTAAAATCGATTTTATGGTAGTCGAAATACTTTTGAAACTATTTAAAACTAGTTTTATATCTGAAGCATTATCAATATCTGTTAATACTTCTAAATAATGAATGTTAGATTTTTTAGAAGCTAAAACTTTAGAAATGCTTCTGTTTAAATTGGTGGTTTGCCAAGGTAGTTTTAGAAAAACATCGGGAT
This sequence comes from Algibacter pacificus, assembly GCF_008033385.1. Classification (GTDB taxonomy): domain Bacteria; phylum Bacteroidota; class Bacteroidia; order Flavobacteriales; family Flavobacteriaceae; genus Algibacter; species Algibacter pacificus. Next base: position 13,727 of record NZ_VOGY01000015.1, read on the forward strand.
TAAACTGTTGTTTTTTTAATCCCATTAAATAAAAACCACCATCTGTAGAAGGCCCTAAAACAACATGGTGTGTTTTTAGTTTCTCGACAGTTTTTAAAATATGTTTACTTGTTAGGTGTGGCGTATCGTTACCAATAGTAATTACGCTATTATAACCTTGGTTGTAAACGGCTTGTATGGCATTTGTAAAGCGTTCGCCAAAGTTAGCACCAACTTGCTGCGCTTCGTTAAAATGAAAATAAGGTAAGCCTGTTTTTTTTACAATATTAATAGTTTGAAGATTTAAGGCTTCAAACAAACTGCTTGATGAAATTGGTTTGGAAACCAGCTCCTTCTCGGCAGAGTTCGCAAAAATTAATATGGCTATTTTATTTTCTTTCATCTTTATGCAACCACGCCTTGACAGCTACTTCCTGCACCCGCAGTGCACCCGTAACAATGTTGAGAAATTACTATGTTTCTGCCTTCTAGCAGTTCTTCGTTGTATTCGCTAATGTGTTTGGCTTTACTATTTACGGGTAAATCGAGCATTTGATTAAAATCGCAATCAAATAAATAACCATCCCAACTTATAGATAGGGTGTTGGTACACATTACGTTTTTAACCGCCGACGGATTGTATGCTTCTACAAGAGAATACATATAATCTTCGTAATTTTCTGAAGCAATAAGGAAATCTAAAAACCTTGCGATAGGTAAATTTGTAATCGCAAATAAATTATGAAACTGAATATCGAAATCGTCTTTTAACGCTTTTTTGAAATCTTTTTCCATAGCCACTTGGTCTCCTGGTAAAAAGGCTCCCGATGGGTTGTAAACTAAATCTAAGCGTAAATCGCTGCCTGGCATGCCATAGCCTATGGCGTTGAGGTCTTGCAAAGCTCTAATAGATTTATCGAAAACACCATCACCACGTTGTTTGTCGGTTTTTCCGCGTGTCCAGTGTGGCATAGAGCTTACTACGTGTACGTTGTGTTTTTTAAAGAACTCTGGTAAATCGTAGTATTTTTTATTGGCTCTAATAATGGTTAAGTTAGAACGTACAATAAAATCTTTAATGCCCGCTTTTGCGGCTTCTTCTACAAACCAACGGAAATCGGGGTTCATTTCTGGTGCACCACCAGTTAAATCGAGTGTGTGTGCCCCTGTATTTTTTATAACCTCTAGGCATTGGCGCATGGTATCGCGCGTCATGATTTCTTTTCGGTCTGGACCTGCATCTACATGGCAATGGTCGCAAACTTGGTTACACATGTAGCCTACGTTTATTTGTAGTATTTCTAGTTTTTTCGCTTTAAGCGGAAATTGGCCTGTTTCGGATATTTTATCTTTAAAGGTTGGTAATTCTCCATTTTTGAAGATGCCGTTCGATAATATTTCGAGTTGCCTGTTACTATTTGCTAAGTCGCTGTCGCGCTTTTGTAAAGACTTTGTTGCTGCCATTAATTGTTTTTACAGTTTTTTTATAAATTAAGATGTTGTTTTAGTTTTTAAAACTGCACCTGGCGGATAGTTGCGCTAGGGATTGTAGCATTGTTGGAGCTCTTTTTGTGTTGTTGCACCTATGCAACACAAAAAAGCGACTGCGAAAAGCCCGACCCTTGGGTAGCGCCCAAAATCTATCCGTCTAATTTGTTTACTTTATTCATCATTTGTACGCCATGCACAAGGGTTGCACCACTTTTTATGGCTGCGCCAACGTGTATGGCTTCCATCATTTCTTCTTTGGTAATCCCGCGTTGCAAGCCGTCTTTGGTGTAAGCATCTATGCAATAGGGGCATTGCTCGGTGTGAGCTACGGCAAGTGCTATTAATGATTTTTCGCGGGCTGTTAGTGCGCCTTCTTCGAATACTTTACCATAATAATCGAAAAATTTGTTGCCCAATTCTTCGTTCCATTCTGTTATTTTTCCAAACTTTCTTAAATCGGCTGGATCGTAATATGTTTTTGACATGTTTTTGTTTTTTACGAAATAATGAAATCTATTTTTAATTGTCGAGTACTTTTGTGATTCTTAACAAAAAAAGGCTCAAAATATTTTGAACCTTTTTTTTAGTGTATAAATCGGGAAGTTTTATGCTTTAATTAAACTTCTCGAAATAACAATTTTTTGTATTTCTGAAGTGCCTTCGTAAATCTGTGTTATTTTGGCATCTCGCATAAGGCGTTCTACATGATAATCTTTTACAAAACCATTACCACCATGTATTTGTACGGCTTCTACGGTGTGTTCCATAGCGACTTTACTGGCGTATAGTTTTGCCATGGCGCTCGATTTATCGTAATTTTTGCCTTGGTCTTTATCCCAAGCCGCTTTCATTACAAGCATTCTGGCAGCTTCTATATCTGTATACATATCGGCAAGTTTAAAGGCAATGGCTTGGTGATTGCAAATTTCGGTACCAAACGCTTTACGTTCTTTAGCGTATTTTAGGGCAAGTTCATAAGCGCCAGAGGCTATGCCTAGTGCTTGTGCAGCAATACCTATGCGACCTCCCGATAGTGTTTTCATGGCAAAACGAAAACCAGAGCCATTAGTGCCAATTCGGTTTGCTTTAGGGACTTTCACATCGTTAAATTGCAGGGTGTGGGTGTCGCTTCCGCGGATACCGAGCTTATCTTCTTTGGGGCCAATGTGGAAACCTTCCATGCCTTTTTCTAAAATAAACACGTTGATGCCGTGCGAGCCTTTATCACGATCGGTTTGTGCAACTACCAAATAAACATCGGCGCGGCCACCGTTTGTAATCCAGTTTTTTGTACCGTTAATAATATAGTGATCGCCATGGTCTATAGCTGTTGTTTTTTGAGATGTGGCATCGCTGCCTGCTTCGGGTTCGCTTAAACAAAAAGCACCTACAAATTGGCCTGTAGCTAGTTTTTTGAGGTATTTTTCTTTTTGTTCTTCGTTACCATAAGCTTCCAATCCGTAGCAAACTAAGGAGTTGTTTACAGAAACAATTACGGAGGCAGAGGCGTCTATTTTAGATAACTCTTCCATAATTAATACATACGAAATGGCGTCCATACCGCTTCCGCCATATTTTGGATCGACCATAACACCTAAAAAACCTAAGTCGCCCATTTTTTTAACGAGAGACTGCGGGAATTCTTGTTTGTTGTCGCGTTTAATAACGCCAGGGAGTAATTCTGTTTGCGCAAAATCGCGAGCAGCGTCACGTATCATAATATGTTCTTCGGAGAGTTTGAAATCCATAATTCGTAATTAAAAGGTGTTAAAAAGAAAAGACTGTTTTCAAATATAGGTTTTTAGTGTGAATATTTCAATGGGTATTGTTATTTTTACAAGCGATGAAAAAAAATGAATACCATGTTGTTGGCGTAATGTCCGGAACTTCTTTAGACGGAATAGATTTAGTTGAGGTTAAATTTGTTTTAGATGAAACTTGGCGATTTGAAATTATTTGCGCTGAAACTGTGGCTTATTCTAGTAATTGGCATAGCAAATTGAAAGCCTTAGTATCGTGTTCTTTAGATGAATTGAAAAAGATTGATACCGAATATACTGTACTTTTAGCAGAGGTTATTAAAAAATTTATAGTTAAACATAACATTAAAAATATTGATGCGGTGTGTTCGCATGGGCATACAGCGTTGCACCGACCGGAAGATAAATTAACTTATCAAATAGGAAATTTACCTAGTATTGCCGAAATTTTAAATGAAACTGTAGTTTGCGATTTTAGAGTGGCCGATGTTGAGCTTGGCGGACAAGGTGCGCCATTAGTGCCTATTGGGGATAAACTTCTGTTTTTTGAATACGATTTTTGTTTGAATTTGGGTGGTTTTGCTAATATTTCTACAGAAATTAATGAGGAGCGCATTGCTTATGATATTTGCCCTGTAAATATTGTTTTGAATAAATATGCTCAACAATTGGGGGTAAATTATGATGATGGCGGAAAAATTGCGGCTTCTGGAAATTATTTGTCGCATTTAGGAGATGCACTTAATAAATTAGAGTTTTACAAAGAAGCGCCTCCAAAATCTTTAGGTTTAGAATGGGTGAATAAAAATGTGTTTCCATTAATTGAAGCTTCTAATAGCAGTGAAAAAGATGTTTTACGAACGTATTCCCATCATATTGCCCAACAAATTTCTAAGGTTATAAAACCAAATGCTAAAATTTTAGCCACTGGAGGTGGTGCTTATAACGATTATATTATTTCGAAAATTAAGCTAAAAAGTAAAGCCGAAATAATAATACCAAACCCAGATTTAGTAGAGTTTAAAGAAGCGCTTATTTTTGGTTTTTTGGGTGTTTTAAAACTACGTAATCAAGTTAATTGTTTACAATCGGTTACGGGGGCATCAAAAAATCATAGTTCGGGAATAATTTATTCATAAAATAACAAGAATTTAATCTTACAAGATTTTTAGTTTTTTTATATTTGTTACTTAGTATGGGGTGCTTAATATGCGTCATTTTTTTTGGGAAAAACCATATTAACACGTTTTTTAATACGCGCTTAAAAAGCAAGGTGTTGTAGTGTAACTAGTTAAGGAGGCTTGCTTAACTATTTTACTTTATTTGAAGTAAATGTGTAAAAAAGTGACTGGAATTATCGATATTGCAAGTAGTTTATTTACATTAAAACACTTAGTGTTTTCTCGATATTATAATTTGATAATAAGTAGCGTTTTTAAAAAAGAAAACCAAAGCTGTTATTGATAACTTATAGAGAAAACAAAGGCATGAATAACAATATTTAATTATAAACCAAAGTAAGCACTCTAGCTTTCGAGCAAGTGCAGAATTAACTAATATGAAAATCAATTTTAACATTTAATATGGAAGCAGCAATTATTTTAGTATTCGTTTTTGGCTATTTGGCCATAACTATGGAGCATAGTCTGAAAATCGATAAATTAATACCCGCGTTAGTCATGATGGCTATTTGTTGGGCTTTAATCGCATTAGGTCTGGATGGTTTTACACAGTGGTTCGATTCTGCTAACCATAGTTTAATGGGAGATTTTGGAGGTTTGCCTTTGCATGATGTATTAGATGAAAGTGGACACGTAGTAACCTCCGGAAAAATGAGTTTAATGGAGGATACGCTGTTACACCACTTAGGTAAAACTTGTGAGATATTAGTGTTTCTTTTAGGAGCAATGACTATTGTAGAAATTATTGATTATTTCGATGGGTTTTCTACAATTAAAGACTTTATTAAAACAAAAAAGAAAAGTAAAATACTTTGGATCTTTGCTATTTTAGCCTTCGTTTTATCAGCGATTATCGATAACCTAACGGCTACTATCGTATTAATTTCAATACTTCAAAAAATTGTAAAAGATAGAAGCGTTCGTATTTGGTATGCTGGTTTAATTATTATCGCGGCCAATGCTGGTGGTGCTTGGTCTCCTATTGGAGATGTTACAACCACGATGCTTTGGATTGGTAAAAAAGTAACTACTGGACATTTAGTGGGGTACTTATTATTGCCATCATTTTTATGTATGGCTGTTCCTACCTTTATCGCATCATTTTTACCAGCCTTTAAAGGAGAATTAGACGTGGAAGAAACAGTAGAAAAAAAGAAGTCTAAGTTTAGTAGCAAAATGCTTTATTTAGGCTTAGGCGCAATTGTTTTTGTACCTATCTTTAAAATGATAACGCATTTACCCCCATATGTTGGTATGATGTTATCTTTGGCAGTTGTTGCTATTTTTGCCGAACTTTACAGTAGTGCTAAATTTAGTATGACGGATCATGATTCTGAAGAAAGTGATAACGCCGCTCATCACAGTCCAGTACATCAATCATTATCGAAAATCGAATTACCAAGTATCTTGTTTTTCTTGGGGATATTAATGGCTGTTGCCGCTTTAGAATCTTTAGGGATTTTATTTAATTTTGCTGGATCTTTACAAGAATCTATGCCAATGTTAGGAACAGAAATTCACCCAGGAGGTCACGAAGGTGTTTCAGATTTAGTAGTACTATTATTAGGTGTTGGTTCGGCAGTAATCGATAATGTACCTTTAGTGGCTGCTAGTTTAGGAATGTTCCACGAACCTATAGATAATGAACTATGGCATTTTATAGCTTACTCTGCAGGTACAGGCGGATCTATGTTAATTATTGGTTCTGCTGCAGGTGTTGTAGCTATGGGAATGGAGAAAATAGATTTCTTTTGGTACCTTAAAAAAATTGCTTGGTTAGCCTTATTAGGTTTCTTAGTAGGAGCCATAGCCTTTATGTTCACAAGAACATTGTTTTAAAATATTTTTTATATCGCTTTCGCGGAAAAGTGGCATAAATATTGCTAAAAATGTCACGTTTAGAGAGGTGATAAAAAAACAACTATTAACAACCTTTATATTTTATTTTAAATAGATATGGAGGTTGTTATAATTTAATACGAATATAAACGTTATAGAATTGCAATAAATTAAGATTATATGCTAAGTATATTATTACAAAATGCACAAGAAAGTGCAGAGGGAGTAACAGAAGGAGAGCCAGTAGAAAAAACACTCTCCATAATAGAGTTAATTAGTAGTGGCGGTTTTGCAGGACAAATTATTATTGCCATACTATTTTTGTTGTTGGCTGCTGCTGTTTATATATATTTTGAACGTTTGTTTACCATTAAAGCAGCATCGGAAGTCGATGCAAATTTTATGAATCAAATAAAAGATTATGTTAGCGATGGTAAAATAGAATCGGCACAAACACTTTGCAGTCAAGTAAATTCCCCAGTATCAAGATTAATAGGAAAAGGAATCTCTAGGATAGGAAAACCTTTGGCAGATATTAATACGGCCATTGAAAATGCAGGACGTTTAGAAATTTACAGACTTGAAAAAAACGTGAGTGTTTTAGCAACTATCTCGGGTGCGGCTCCAATGATTGGGTTTTTAGGAACCGTTGTCGGGATGATTTTAGCTATTTTTGAATTAGCAAACGCAGGTGGAAGTATCCAAATGGATGTGCTAGCTAGCGGTCTTTACACAGCCATGACCACTACAGTAGCTGGATTAATTGTTGGTATTGTTGCTTATGTTACATACAATCATTTAGTAGTCCGCACTGATAAAGTAGTGTATCAGATGGAAGCAACTTCGCTAGAGTTTTTAGACCATTTAAACGAACCTTCTTAATATGAATTTTAGAGGAAGAAATAAAGTATCACCAGAATTCAATATGTCGTCTATGACAGATATTGTATTTCTGTTACTTATCTTTTTTATGATTGCTTCTACTTTGGTAACAACAAATGCTATTGATATTATATTACCAAAAGCAAGTGGAAAAACTGAAAACAAGAAGTCGATAGCCGTTAGTATCAAAAAAGATTTAACCTATTATATCGATCAAAAACGAGTAGGTGAAAGTGTGCTAGAGAATGAGTTGATGGCAGCATTGTCTAAAAAAGAAGAGCCAACTATTGTATTAAGAGCCGAAAAATCGGTTCCTGTAGAAAATGTAGTAAAGGTTATGGATATTGCGAATAGAAATCGATTCAAAGTCATTTTAGCAGTTCAGCCTAATTAATAACAATCACTTCAATATTTAAGCCTTAGGCTTGTTATGAAATACTTCGAAACCAAATACGAAAAAGATTCGGCAAAGATAACCGCTTTAATTATGGTTATCCTTTTGTTGTTGTTATTTGTGGTTGGTCCACCTTATATGGATCCTCCCGAAGAATATGGTGTGGCAGTAAATTTTGGAACTACAGATTTTGGAAAGGGAAATGTACAACCTAAAGCGCCAATAAAATCGGAACCACAGGAAGTGGAAGAGATTCCACAGCCAGTAGAAGAAACCGTGACAGAGCAAGTAGAGGCTGCGAAACCAACAGAAACCAAAGAAGAAGTTTTAACAGCCGATAATGCGGAAGCAATTGCCATAAAAAAACAAAAAGCAGCTGAAGAGGCTAAAGCGAAAGCCGAAGCAAAAGCTAAAGCGGATGCAAGAGCCAAGGCTGATGCCAAAGCCAAAGCGGAAGCTGAAAAATTAGCAAAAGAAAAACGCGAACAGGAGGAGAAGAAAAAGAAATTAGATGCTTTAATAGGAGGTGTTAGTAAGTCTGAAGGCACAGCGTCTGGAGGAGAAGGCAATGATAATAAAGCCGGAGATAAAGGGCAGTTAGATGGCGATCCTTATGCTCCAAGTTATTTTGGAGGTCAAGGTTCTGGTAGTGGCGGTGTAGGTTATGGACTTAATGGTCGTGGTCGAGCTACTTTTAATGCTATTAAGCAAGATTGTAACGAATCGGGTATGGTAATTGTTAAAATTGTTGTGAACCAAAGCGGTAATGTTATTGAAGCAGAACCAGGAGTAAAAGGAACCACAAATACATCACCATGTTTGTTAGAGCCAGCAAAAAAAATAGCGCTGTCGCATAAATGGCCAGCAGATTCTAAAGCACCAGTAAAACAGATTGGCTTTGTTAAAGTAAACTTCAAATTGGGGCAATAAAACATGACATATAGCGATACTTTAGATTGGATGTTTTCTCAACTACCAATGTATCAAAGAGAAGGTAAATCGGCTTATAAAGTCGATTTAAGTAACACGGTTTTACTTATAAATCATTTAAATAATCCTCATAAACATTTTAAAACTATTCATGTTGCGGGAACCAACGGCAAAGGGTCTTCTAGCCACATGTTAGCTTCTGTTTTACAAGAAGCAGGGTATAAAGTAGGTTTGTATACGTCGCCACATTTAAAAGATTTTAGAGAGCGTATTAAAATTAATGGCGAAGAAATTAGTGAGTCGTTTGTAAAGCATTTTATTGAAGCAAATAAAGTATTTTTTAAAACGAATCAATTATCCTTTTTTGAAATGACTGTTGGTATGGCATTCGAATATTTTTCTCTGGAAAAAGTAGATATCGCGGTTATAGAAGTAGGGTTAGGTGGGCGATTAGATTCTACAAATATTATTACTCCTGAAGTTTCAGTAATTACCAATATAGGTTTAGATCATACGCAGTTTTTAGGGCATACGCTAGAAGCCGTAGCTTTTGAAAAAGGCGGTATTATAAAGCCGAATATTCCTGTTGTAATTGGAGAAACTCAAGAGGAAACTAAACCAGTCTTTATAGATTTAGCGGTTAAGAATAGTTCTAAAATTATTTTTGCAGATCAACAGGTGTTAAGCGACTATGAATCGGATTTAAAAGGGGATTATCAAGTAAAAAATATTCAAACTGTAGTTACTGCCATTAAAGAGCTTCAGCTTCAGCATTATAATATTTCAGAAAAAAATATAAAAGAAGGATTATTAAACGTTGTTAAAAACACGGGATTACTTGGGCGCTGGCAAGTTTTGAATCAAAACCCAAAAGTGGTTTGCGATACGGGACATAATAGAGAAGGGTTACAGTACGTAATGAAACAGCTTTCTAATGAAGTTTATAGCAACCTTCATATCGTTTTTGGAGTTGTAAATGATAAAGATTTATCGTCGATAATAGATTTATTGCCTGTAAATGCAACATATTATTTCTGCAAACCCAATATTTCTAGAGGATTAAATGCTGAAGAATTAAAAACTATTTTTAATGAGAATAACTTAGAAGGTGAAGCTTATAATTCTGTAAATGAAGCGTATAAAATGGCTTTAGAAAAAGCAACTGATGAAGATTTTATTTTTATAGGAGGTAGTACCTTTGTTGTAGCAGAAATAATTTAAATTTTTTCAAAAAAACTCTTTGAAAAGTCAAAAAGTAGTGTATCTTTGCACCTCCTAATAATTAGGGCGCGTAGCTCAGTTGGTTCAGAGCACTTGGTTTACACCCAAGGGGTCAGGGGTTCGAATCCCTTCGCGCCCACATAAAAATCCTGATAAGAAATTATCAGGATTTTTTATTTCTTATAAGTTTTTATTACACCTCTTTGGGATTATTCGGGATCAATCCAGATTGTTGTGTTTACGCAAAATTGTTGTTAATCTATAGAGGAAGAATTCTATATGTTTAACCTCTCTAAATTGACTTCTTAAGCCTTTGATTTTAGGATTATTCTAAGGATTTAGCAGAGTTAAAAATATTTCTAAGATTTTGAGCCAAGTTAAAAGCTGTTTTGATTTCTTGATATTACTTGAATGTTATTTGACTTCTTTCATATTGATTTTTAGGTTTAAAAACTAAACCAGCTTTTTGTTATTTCTTTTTCAATAACCAGACTTCCTTTATGAATAAATTCATTTTTAAAAGCATCGTATTGATAGTCTTTGCTCCATTCTGAGTAGTTTTTTGCTACTAGTTTTATAGCATCACAAATAAAGTTTATTTCCTCATTTGTCATGGTTGGGTGAATAGACATACGTATCCAGCCTGGGCGATCAATTAAACACCCCTCTAAAATCTTTTTTTCAATAGATTTTGATGTTGATTGATTCACATTTAGTAAATAATGTCCGTAAGTTCCAGCACAACTACAACCACCACGAGTTTGTACTCCAAATCTATCATTTAAAAGTTTCACTACTAAATTATAGTGAACGTTATCAATATAAAATGAAAATACTCCCAAGCGGTTTTTGTGGTTAGGTGCTAAAATTTTAAGGTTGGGTATTTTCGTGAGTTTTTCAAAAATGATGCTATTCAATTCATGCTCTCTTTCTAAAATATTTTGCACACCCATTTCCTCTTTTAGCTGTATAGAAAGCGCAATTTTTATAGCTTGTAAAAATCCTGGAGTACCACCATCTTCTCGGGTTTCAATATCGTCAATATAATCATGGTCTCCCCATGGGTTTGTATAAGACACTGTGCCACCACCAGGGTTATCTGGTACCAAATTTTTATATAATTTTTTATTGAAAATTAACACTCCTGAAGCTCCTGGTCCACCTAAAAATTTATGAGGAGAAAAGGTTACAGCATCTAAATATTCATCTTCATTCTCGGGGTGCATATCGATATCGATATAAGGAGCAGAACAAGCAAAATCTACAAAGCAAAGCCCATTGTTTTCATGCATTATCCTAGAGATATCGTAGTAATTGGTTCGTATGCCTGTAACGTTAGAGCATCCAGTTATGGCTGCTATTTTTATAGGACAATTTCTGTGTTTTTCAATGAGTTTTTTTAGGTTTTCAGTACAAGGTAATCCGTTGCTGTTTGAAGCAATAACCTCTACCTTGGCTATGGTTTCTAGCCATGATGTTTGATTAGAGTGGTGCTCCATATGAGACACAAAAATTACAGGTCTTTTTTCTTCAGGAATAGCCGTGTGATCTTTTAAATTCTCGTTGAGTTTGATACCTAAAATACGTTGGAATTTATTGATGGCTCCCGTCATTCCCGTTCCTACTGTGATAAGAACATCATCTTTTGATGCGTTTACATGTTTTTTAATGATGTTTCTTGCCTTATGGTAGGCTAGAGTCATGGTAGAACCTGTAATAGAGGTTTCTGTATGTGTATTAGCAACAAAGGGGCCTATTTCATTAAGGATTTTTTCCTCTATGGGGCGATACAATCTGCCACTTGCTGTCCAATCGGCATAAATGATTTTTTTTCTGCCGTAGGGCGATTCAAAAAATTGATTGTTGCCAACAGTATGATTTCTAAAAGGTGTAAAATAAGTTTCTAAATTGCTGTTATTTTGAACTTTAGAATCAGATTTTTTTGCTGTAACATTCATAATTAGATTTATTTTAAGAATAAAATAATATAGTTATTTAATAGTTACTGATGTAACCGTGAGTGTATTTTATTTGCCGCCTTGATTTTTAAAATTAGAGATTCCTTTTTCTAACCAAGCGTTGTATGTATCAACATCGGGTGTATAAGCAACGGGCTCTATAAGATTATCTTCATGATGATCCATCAAGACATACATGGGTTGTGTATTGGCTTTGTACTTAATGGTTTGTAATTCACTCCACTTTTGTCCAATATATTTAAGCTTTTTACCTGGTTTTAATTTAGACTCTACAACTTCATCGTCTTTTAATTTACGCTTATCATCTACGTATAAAGAAATAAGAATGACATTATTTTTAAGTTTTTCTAATACTTGAGGTTTTACCCAAACATTTTGTTCCATCTTTCTACAGTTAACACAGGCGTGTCCAGTAAAATCAATCATAACAGGTTTACCAACCTTTTTAGCATAAGCTAAGCCTTTATCATAATCGTTAAAAGCTAATATATCATGAGGCGGCATTATATGCGCTCCATCGGGTAAATTTTCGTGGTTGTTAGATGATGCGTTACCAGAGCCTAGTTTGGTATAACCAACACCATAAGGCGATTCGCTATAATGTTGTGGTGGAGGAAAAGCGCTTATTAAATTTAATGGAGCGCCCCATAAACCAGGAATCATATAAATGGTAAAAGCTAATGATAGTAACCCTAAGCTAAGTCTTCCTACCGAGATATGAGACAATGGCGAATCATGAGGTAGTTGTATTTTGCCAAATAAATACATGGCTAGAGTACCAAAAATGGCAATCCAAATAGCAATAAAAACTTCTCTTTCTAACCAATGTAGTTGTAAAACTAAATCGGCATTAGATAAAAATTTAAATGCTAAAGCAAGTTCTAAAAAGCCAAGCACTACTTTAACAGTATTTAGCCAACCACCAGATTTTGGTAAAGAATTTAACCATCCAGGAAAAGCAGCAAATAAAGCAAACGGTAATGCGATAGCTAAAGAAAACCCTAACATACCCACTATTGGCCCCGATTGACTGCCACCTGAGGCGGCTTCAACCAGTAAAGTACCAACAATAGGGCCAGTACAAGAAAACGATACTATAGCTAAGGCTAAGGCCATAAAGAAAATGCCTATTAACCCGCCTCTATCTGCTTGCGAGTCTACTTTGTTAGCCCAAGAATTAGGTAACATAATTTCAAAAGCTCCTAAAAAAGAAGTTGCAAATATTATTAACAAAATAAAGAATACTAAATTAAACCAAACATTGGTAGATAATGCATTTAAAGCATCGGCACCAAAAATTAAACTTACTAAGGTGCCTAAAAGTACGTATATAACAATAATAGATACGCCATAAATAATGGCATTTTTAATACCAGCAGCTTTGTTTTTACTTTGTTTGGTAAAGAAACTAACCGTCATAGGTATCATAGGGAATACGCAAGGTGTTAAAAGGGCGGCAAACCCAGAGAAAAAAGCTATGAAGAATATGCCCCATAATCCTTTTGATTCTTTTACGGGAGGCATTGATTCAGTGCTGCTTTCTATTGTTGTATTGGTGTTTTCTACACTGCTGCTAGTGTTGATGTTGAAAGTTAAGTCTACTTCTGTAGGAGGTAAACACCTAGCATCATCACATACCATAAATTCTACGAAAGCTTGAATGCTTTCTACAGGTTCTGATACTTTTATTTTTTGTTTAAAAGCGGCCTTATTTTCAAAAAACTTAATCACCATATCAAACACAGGGTCATTAACAGAGTGTCCTATTTCTTCTAAGGTGTTTCCTATTAAGGTGATTTTACTATTAGCATCATCAAACGTGAAAGTTGTAGCAATGGGGCCGCCTTCTGGTACGTTTTGTGAGTATAGATGCCAACCAGATTCAATTTGAGCTTCAGCAATTAAAATATATTCTGTATCAGATAGCTTCTCTACAGATGCATTCCATTTTACGGGATCTACTATTTGCGCATTACTAAATAGGGAAAAGCATAAAGAGAGTATAAAAACTATTTTTTTCATATAAAAAATTTAGTGCGAATAAAAATTATTTAATAGTAAAGGAGAGTTCTTTTTCAGTTGGAGGTAAACATCTAGCATCATCACATACCATAAATTCAACAGTAGAATTAACTTTAAATGGTATTTTTCCTTTTAATTTAATACGTTGTTTGAAGACGGCTTGTAGCTCAAAAAATTTGATTTCCATATCAAAAATTTTGTCATGAATGGTATGGCCTTTTTCTTCTTTGGTATTACCTTTTTTTAAGTAATAGCCATTGCTTTCAAAAGTAAAACTTGTAGCTATTGGACCACCTTCTGGTACTGTTTGCGAATATAAATGCCAATTTTCTTCAATAGTTGCTGTAGCAATTAATTCGTATTCTGAATCTGAAATTTTATTAACGCTTGTAGACCATTTTACAGGTTCTAAAATTTGGGAGAAACTATTAGCAGAGCATACCAAAGCTAACAATATTAGTAATTTTTTCATAATTGTTTAATTGTTTTAAAAAGGGTTATGTTTTACGATAACCCTTTTGATCCTCTTTCTTAGATTTAAAATAAATTTATTGACTGACTAACTCAAAAAATCACACCAAAACAAGTGTTTAAAAGAAAGATTATAAATTATTGTTAGGTTTAAATACTATTTCAAAAAACTTTCCTTGGTTTTGCAATTTTTTTGCTAGTACTTGGATGTCTTTAGTGGTTATGTTGTTTATAACGTCTTCAAAGTTTTTAGGATTGTTCATGTTGTACCCATCTCTATAAAACGTTGTTAATAAAGCCATATCGTAACCGTTATTGCTTTTAGATTGCTCTCTTGATTTTTTATAACTAGTAAGGGTTTTATCTAAATCTTCTTGTTTAATATTACCTGTAGCTATTTTAGATAATTCGTTATGAACAATATCAATAAGTTTTTCAGCTAACTCTGGGTTGCAATCAAAATTGACAGATAAATATGATAAAACTTTAGGTTCTTTGGTTAAAAACGCCCCAGCTCTTGGACTGTAAACCCCACCTTCTTCTTCACGTAATGTTTCTGTTAATCTTAATTGCATGATAGCACCTAAAGCTTTGGTTGCATAATTGTTTTTTACGCTGTAGTCATTAGCTATTTTAAATGCTATGTTAACATTGGTTTTAGGGTCTTCCATAGGAAGGAATATATCTTCATCTACATTGTTGCTTGCCCATGGTTGCGATACATCTTTAAAGGCTTCGGTATCTGTTGTTGTTGGTAAGCTTGCAATATATTTTGATAAAAGAGGCTCTAATTGTTCTGCTTTAACATCGCCTACAATAAAAAACTCAAAATCTGCAGGATTAGCAAATCGGTCTTTATACACAGATTTTATTTTGTTAAAAGAAATTTCATTTACATAATCTTGATTAAAAATTCTTTTTCTAGGATTGCTATTACCGTACAGGGTAGTTGTAATGCTGTCTTTCATTTGCTCACCAATATCCTTGCTTCTTTTAATTAAGTAATTAGATATGTTGCCTTGAAGCACTTGAAAAGCTTGTTCATCAAAACGAGGTTTAACAAAGTATAAGTGGGCTAGTTGCAGCATGGTTTCTACATCTTTAGTCGTAGAAGCTCCTTTAAGGTTTTCTGTGGTTTCTCCTATACTCGGTGTCATTGAAGCTGATTTTCCTGCTAAAATTTTTGGTAGTTCTGTTGCTGAAAATTCACCTAAACCAGACATTTGAATTAAGTTACCTGCTAGGTTAGCAGATGGTAAATCTTCATCTTTTATTAATGAATTACCACCATGACTTATAGCATTAAAGGCAACTGTGTTTTTTTGCTTGTTGGCAAATTTATAATGTATTTTAATGCCATTGCTTAAGGTATAAGTTGTAGAACCAATAGCTTCATTTTTTTCGATACTTACTATGCTTCCTTCCTTTATATCTAATCCTGAAATTAGAGTTTTACCTTCAAACTCTTCAGTATAAGGCGTAAGGTTAGGATTATTTTCAACCGCGTTGATAATTTTATAAGCTTGCTTTTCTGTTAAATTATTTTGTCCTTCTACACCTGTAACATTTAAAAATCTATTCTTTTCAGTATAAAGTCTTTTTATGGTGTTGTGTAAATCTTCTGGAGAAAATGTAGTAAATAGTTGTTTAGCTATTTCATATTCTTTTTCAATATCAGCTATGGTTTTGTTATTTAGGTAGTTGTCTTTGATGATGTTAATTAAGCTACCGTGTGTTTTATCATCTTTTTTAGCTATTTGAGTTTCATAATGGTTTGAAAATTTTTTAATAGTTCTATCAATTTCTGAAGATGTAAAACCAAATTTAACAGCTCTATAAACTTCTGTTAGCACTTCAGCGAAGGCTTCTTGTTGCGCTCCTAGTTTAGGGCTTATTGTCATGCTAAAAACATTATTAGCTTTGGATAATGAATTGTACCTTAAATTAGCACCTAAAAAATGAGCATCTGGTTTTTGAGCTACTTCGCTTATTCTTGCAGAGAGCATATTGGTTACCATGGATTCTAATAAAGCGTTCTTTAAATCTTTAACAGTTTCGTCATTTAAAGATTTTTTATGGCGAATACCAAAATTTATCATAGCGGTAGATATTTCTTTATCCATACCTAAGCTATATAGCATATCTTCGTTTTCTGGTATTTCAACAATAAAACGCTCTCTTGGATTTTCAACGGCTGGTATTTTAGAAAAAAGCGCTTTTATTTTGGCTTCAATAGTATTAACATCAAAATCACCTACTACAGCAATGGCTTGTAAGTCTGTTCTATACCAGTCGTGATAAAAATCTCTTAAAGCTTTGTATTCAAAATTCTCGACAATACTCATTAAGCCAATGGGTAATCTGTCGGCATATTTTGAATGGTTAAAAGTTATTGGTAGTGATGTTTGAAACAAGCGCATTTGTCCGTTTTGGCGTGTACGCCATTCTTCTTTAATTACGCCTCTTTCTGCATCAATTTCTTCATCAGTTAATAATAAATAGTTACACCAATCATGTAATACTAATAAACCTTGATCTATTAATTCTGGAGTCGTTGGAACATTATTAATGTTATAAACGGTTTCATCAAAACTTGTATAAGCATTTATATCTCTACCAAATACTAAACCTTTTTCTTGAAACGTATTAAGTATGCCTTTACCTTTAAAATTTTCGGTTCCATTAAAGGCCATGTGCTCTAAAAAGTGTGCCAATCCTTGTTGGTCATCATTTTCTAAAACAGAACCTACATTTTGAATTATATAATAACTAGCCGCGTTTTTTACAACATCTGTACTTTTTATATAGTATACTAGTCCGTTTGGTAACACGCCTTTTTTTATGGTTTTATCTACCGGTATTGGGGCAGATAAATTTTGGGCAAAAAGGTTTATGCTTAATAGTAGGCATAAAGCTGATAATTTTTTCATGTTTAGTTTTTTATATGTTTATTATAAGGTAGACGTAATAATTTTTATTTACCCCTATTAATAAAATGTTAATTTATTTAAATTTGAAGGGTGTTAAAAAGTTCTATCAGTTTTTCATCAGAAGGTCTAGGTGCATTATTATCAACAATGTTGCCCTTGGGGTCTAGAAGAATAAATTTTGGAATGCCTTTTATAATATAATCTTTTATAAAATCTGACTGAAAATTATTATCAGCTATTAATTGAATACCTCCAAGCGCTTCTTCTTTAATCATGTTTTTCCATTTTTTATGATTTTGGGGTTTATCTAGCGATATACTCACAAAATGAATGTTTTTGTTATGATATTTTTTTTCTATTTTCTTTAAAAATGGGGTTTCTTTTCTACAAGGGGCGCACCATGTAGCCCATACGTCTATATATACATATTTGCCTTTTAAATCTTCTAAAGAGGTGGTGTCTCCATTATAGTTTTCATAATTATAGAATTTTGGTGATGGATTTCCTGGTTCAACCTGTTTTAGTTTTTTATAGTACTCTTCAATTATTTTTAATTGTTCTTTATCAGTATTAGCTTTTTTAAACGCGTTATAATAATCATCTAAATGTTTTGTAATAGTGATAGCAAAAGTGGCACCTTTTTTCGATAAATTGTTTTTAATAGATTCGCTTGGAATTTTTGCATAAGTTATTAAAGCCGCAATATCTTTTGGTACAGATTCTGTTTCACTAAATTTTTCGGCTTCTTTGGTGTAGTGTTTTGCTACTAAATATTGATATGTTTTGTATAACCAATAATCTTTTTCATTATTATAATCGATATTTTTTAGAGAGGCTAAAAACTCATCAGAAACTTTAAAATCAGGATTTTTTGTATATATTTTATGAAATCTTTCATAATAGTTTAGGGCATACAAATAGTTATATTCAATGTCTTTTTCTTGAAAGGTTTTAAACTTAGAGGGTAATTCATCATTACTCGCAACTAAATTTGTTTTTAATGATTTTAATGCATCCATTTTTTTTGCAAAAGCAGATTCTTCTAAGAGGTAGAAGTTTTCATACCCTGTAAATTGTTTCACATGCTCGTCTGTATATTTTATAAAATTATTTTCAATAGATCCATTGCCACTCGTTGAAAATGTGCTATCAATATTTTCTGTGTTTGCAGTAATAGATAAATCGAAACCTTTATCTAAGTAGAGAGATATTTTTTTATTACTATATTTAAAATCGTAATAGCCTTGAACAAGATCTAGAGTGTCTAAAAAACTGCCATCTTCATTAATTTTTAAAGTATAGCTATATGTTTTTTTTAAGCTATTTGCAATCATAATGGCACCAGAATTAGCCCCATCAAGTTTTCCTTTTACGATGGCGTAATTTATTGTTGGCTTTTGCTTTTCGCAAGATATAAATGTGATTAGTGATAATAGGGCGTAAAAAATTTTTTTCATGGTAATAATTTTTATTTGTGTTTATTATATGTGCTTTTTAGAAAAGATAATCCAATCTCTTCAAGTAGTTTCTATGTATAATATTGGGTATTTGGGTTAATGATGGGTAAAAGGACGTGTTCTTGAAACTCTAAAAATTTCAATCAAACTCAAGTGTTAAGTACAAAATATTTTACAATTCATTTTATAATAATTCATAAACTGAGGTATACCTTATATTCCAATTTAAATTAGCCATTGGTATTGGTGGGGCTATAATTTCCTTCTAATTACTTTTTAGTTGGAATATTGATACGGATTATACGCTACACTTTTGTTACTAGTTTTTATTCGTATTAAAAGTTTAATGATTTAGAGTTTTAATTACATTAGGAATTTTTTATTTATCAAACTTATTTTCATAAAGCGCTATAAGCTTAGCATCCATCCATGAGCCACGCATATTTCTAGTTACAATATATCCAGATGGATCAATTAAGATGCACGTAGGGATACCTTGAAAATTGTACAGTTTATTTAATTCTCCGTTAAAGGCTTTCAAGTCTGAAACTTGTAACCAAGGCATTTTTTCTTCTTCAATTGCTTCTAGCCATTTTTCTTTATGCTCATCCATTGATATGCTTATAACTTCAAATCCTGAAGGATGAAAGGCTTTGTAAGCTTCTTTTAAGTGAGGAATGTCGGCACGACAAGGTCCGCACCAAGAGGCCCAAAATTCTAGCAAAACATATTTACCTTTGCCAACATGGTCTGACAGTTTAACCTGGTTTCCTTGGTGATCTTTAAAATTGAAATCAATAAATTTAGCTCCCTTAGCTGAAGCCATAACCCTTGTGGCCTCGGTTTTAAAGTTGGCAAAAGCTTGACTTTCTTTAATTTCTGAAGAAAAATTATTTATAATAGTTTCAATTTCATTAAAATTAAATTTATTCAACCTGTTTTTTGCTACGGCAAGACCAACATAGTTATTCTTGTTTTTTGAAATAAATGTGATAATGTTTTCCTTGGCTTTTGCAGCGGAAGCATCAATCTCTTGAATTATACTAATCCCTTCGCTTATGGGGCCTTTTACTGCACCATCTTTAGGGTTTAAATAAGCAATGTATTTGTCCCTAAAAAGATTTGAGCGCTTTTGGTCTAAAATATTTTGGGTGTTTTTAAAATCCATAAACTGATCATGTGATTTAGAACCAGATACGTTTACCGTTTTATAGGCCAAAGGGTTTTTATATAATTCGGAATAGCTATTTGGTAATAAATTTAGGTCTGCCTGTAATGAAATGTTTGAATTTTCTAAAAACAGTTGAAAACTTGGTTGATATGGAGGTCTGCTATTTTTCTTTTTTTTGTTTCTTAAAAAAGTAAGCGTGTATAAGGAAGGGGTTTCAACCCTTCCTTTAAACACAAATTTTCCTTGCTGAGTTTTTACACTGTCTAAAGGAGATTGTGCCCCCTTGAGACTGAGCTGTACCCAGATATCCTTACTTAAGTTTTTTAATTCTCCATTAATCACAAAAGAGTCTTTGGTGGAGGCTACTGCTTCTGCGGTGGTTATTTGTGCAGACCATAGCAGGTTAAAAAAAACTAAAGCTGTTATATTTATTAATTTGATTAATTGCATAATTATGACTTTAATTTGTTAAACGAATACCATCCAAACAAAATGTAGGATCATAAACCATTGATCCAGATCCATCTGTATAAGAGGATGATATTCTAAATAATACTTTATCTACTTCTCCTAAGGAAGTTAAATCAACTTTGGTCCAATCATTTAAAATGAAATCGTACTCAGGATGTTCTGGATCTGTATTAGGTAAAGCTGCTAAATAAAAATCAACATCTCCCGTAAGTGTTTCATTTAAATAGCCTTCTATTTTAAGCTTTATATAGCCCGTTGATAGCGCATTATATGCTGTAATGGAATCGTTTATTGCTTCAGCTTCAGTGCCACCAGCGTTTCGTGTAGCTTCGGCAGCCGTAGCACCAGCCTCTCTTTTGGCTAATTCAGCATGACTACTTAGTCGAACTGCATTTGATCCATTAGGCGCAGGTAAGGTAAAGCGACCATAACGACTTGCTGAGGTATTAGGGTTTTGAATATTTCTCACCTTGGCGCCATCAATAGTGTAGGATTGTGTTTCTGTGTCAAATGTGCCAGAATAAATAGAACCGTAGGAAGCTAGTAAATAGTTATAGGTAGTATTTGCTACCAGTATATGTTCAACGGTTGCAGGAGCGCTTAGTGTAAAGTAAGCATCCTCTCCATCTGCACGTCCTACCAAATAATTTTCAGTTCTATTGGGTCTAACGGTTGTTACACTAAAGGCTGTAGAATCAATTGAAGCCTGCTTTTCAGCTGGTGTAATTCCTCCTGCTGGGGCAAAATCTGGACTTAAGTTCCATGGATAAGAACGCCAGTTTTTATTAGAGAGTGCAAATCCACTATAAGACCCACTACCACCAGCTGAAACATTTACGGTGATTACACCCGATTCATCATCTCCAGTTGTAAAGGGAGTGTTAGGAATGTTATAAGTAAATCTATCTAATTCAAGCTCATTAAAAGTAATATCATTAGGATAAGGAACTTTTAATTCTATACTATCATCTGCGCAAGAATATAAGCCAAGTAAGCATGTTAAAATAGCTGCAATTTGTATATGTTTTTGTATGAATTTCATATTCGTTTTGGTTTAAATTATTCTAAATCTGGATTTTGCGTCATTAATCTGTTATTTATCATTTCTTCATTTGGAATTGGATAACAAATTTTATTTTCTTCTAAAGGTTTTCCACCTTTAATGCTTTCTATCCATGGTTTGCCTGCTTTCATAAATCTAAGTGATGCAAAAAATTCGCTACCATTTTCTAAAAATGTTTCTAAGAAATATTCTTGAAAAATTAAATCCATTAATTCTTGTTCATTACTTGGGTTTAGGCTGGGTAAACTTGGGTTAGTGCGTATGGAACGCATTAAATTGATAGGAGCAATGGCATCTGATATAGAAGCCCCTGTTCTAGCAAGCAATTCTGATTTCATAATATAGAGTTCGGGGTATCTAAAATAGTATGCGGCGTATTTTTCATCGGGTGGATTAGATTGTTGTCCTGCATAACGACCTAAACGAGCTAATTTTGGCCAAGTGTAATACATGGTGTTATCCCAGGTCTCGGCACCCCGAACAGGACCGGTTACAATATCCCATCGTGGGTCGGCTTTAAACCAGTCAATTCCATATTCAAGACCAGCAGTTAAGCTTTCTCCTGGACCTAAAGGTAATCTATCTCCTATAATTTGTGCTAATCCATAGGGGTACCAATATCCGGCGTTAGTGGTTCTACGTCCATCATCATCTAAATATCTTACAAATAAGTTTTCTGGAGAATCCCATGAATCTTCATATACCTGCGCTAAATCTTCCTGCATTGCAAAACCAGCAGGGCTTGACTCTAGTACATCATTAACCAGAGAAAGAGCTTCGTTTAAATCTGAGGTTGTATTGTTGTACCCGCCACGGTAAAGCAAAATCTTAGCTTTTAATACCTTTGCAAATTCTTTGGAAACATATCTAGGACTTTCAAAAGTGCCTAATTTGGCAATGGCATAATCTAGGTCTTCAAAAATTTTAGTATAACTTTCACCAATAGAAATTCTGGCTTTTTCAACATTACTTAGGTTTGTTACTTCATCTCTATATAATAAACCATAAGGGTTAGTGTCATCATCACTCCACCAATGGCCATAATTCCATAATAAATTAATATTTACCCAAGCGCGTAAGCACTTACCTTCTGCAATCAAAGCTTCACGTTCTGCTTCGCTAGGTACAGCATTTTCGGGAAGGTTTATTGCTCCATTTATTGCGAAATTAGCAGCGTTTAGTGTTTTGTAAAAAGTGGTCCAAAATGCCTTTCCGGTTTCAGTATTATTAAGTTGGTTATATTCCATCTCATAATCGCCACTACTCCAATTTACAAATCCAGATTTAGAGGCAAGAGCTACATACAAACCTCCAGACCAATCACCTCCCGCGCTGGCTCCAGAAAAGTTGGCGTAAATGCCACCTAGAGCGGCTTCAGCCTTACTAAAAGAGGTTAGTGCATTTTCTTCGTTTAAGGAATAACTCGGTTCTTTTTCTAAAAAGTCTGAACAAGCGCTCACCGTAAAAATTAGGGTGAACAATGATATATTTAATAAATTTTTCATCTGTTGATTTTTTACTGAAGGTTAATTTTAATTCCAAGATTATAAATTTGGGCAGATGGATAGGTACTTTCATCTACTGCCATTCCAGAGCCAATGGAAGAAGATGTCCAGTTTCCTTGTGGGTCAAATCCAGGGTATTTCGTTAATGTAAATAAATTTGTTGCTTGAAA
Source organism: Algibacter pacificus (assembly GCF_008033385.1). Lineage (GTDB taxonomy): Bacteria > Bacteroidota > Bacteroidia > Flavobacteriales > Flavobacteriaceae > Algibacter > Algibacter pacificus. Next base: position 36,643 of record NZ_VOGY01000015.1, read on the forward strand.
GGTTAAATCTATTCCATTTACCACCATATTCTTAAACAGTTTACTTGGAAGTTTATAGGTAATATTTAATGCGTTTAAACGCAAGTATGATGCATCATGAAGATAAAAATCAGAGAATCTATTATTACTTCCAATGCCGTATTGAGCCATTCTAGGATAGCTTGCTTCATAAGGACTGTTTAAAATGGTGCTTTGACCAGCAATTAAATTTGATTGATTGTAATTTCCAACATATCCAATATCACTAAGAGGCAATTTCCACAATCTTGTATGGCCAAAAGCGTAGGTGAAAGCTGCATTTACCAAAAGACCTTTATATCGGTAGGTTAATCCAAAACCTCCAAAACCTTTAGGGACAGATGATCCTAAATTTACACGGTCTTCATTGGTGATTTTACCGTCTCCATCTTGATCGATAAAAATTAAATCGCCTGCTGTTTCTTGTGCGCTATTTAAATAGGTTGTTTGTCCTGTTTCAGTTCTACCTTGATTAGCGATGGCATCTTCTGCATTAACATAAAACCTTCCGGCGGTTTGGAAGCCAAACCATTGTCCTGTTTCTTCACCTTCAAGCATACGAATATAAGTGGTTCTAGAACTTGGAAATAATAGTTCTTCCGTATCTCCATTGATTTTGGTTACTTTGGTGACATTTTTCGAGAAATTAAAATCAAAGGTTAGTCGTTGATTTGAGGTACGAAGGATATCGTACTTGATATCAAATTCAAATCCATCATTTTTAATTGAAGCAACATTAGAAGTAATACTGCTAAACGCTGAACTTGGAGCTAGTGGAGATGAATAGATTAATTCATCACTTCTTTTTTGATAAATACCAATAGAACCATAAATTCTATCGTCTAATAAACCAAAATCTAATCCTAAATCAAACATTTGTGTTTGCTCCCATTGCAAGTTAGGGTTTCCAATAGAACTGGGCTGGATAGCTGGGTTTTCATTATACCGAGTAGATCCTACTTGTGTAATCCAGTCAAAGTTACCGAGATTTTGTGATCCTGATAAACCTAAAGAAGCTCTAAGTTTTAGATAATTTACATATTTAGTGATATTTTCATTTTGCATGAATTTCTCACTAGACACTAACCAAGCGGCTGCGCCAGAAGGGAATATTCCCCAACGTTTGTCAGCTCCAAAACGAGATGACCCGTCTCTACGAATGGTACCAGAGATAATATAACGATCGTCAAATTTATAGTGCACACGAGCAAATTGAGATATTAATGCGTTTTCTGTTTGGGTTTCGGTTATGTTTCCTACAGAAGCTGCAGAGCTGAAGTTGTTTAAAATGTCATCATCTGGAAAGTTAGTAGCACTCATTGAATATCCCCGAACGATATTATTTTCTAGAGAGTAGCCAGCTAAAGCACGAATGTCATGTTTGTCATTAATCATCTTCGCATACGTTAATGTGTTTTCCCAAACGTTTAAAGAAGCTTTACTATTATACCAACTTCGGCTACCGGTAGTATTAAATCGACTTCCTGATCTAGAATAATTTAAGTTTTGGCTATCTGTATAATTATTGGTAAAAGCTGTACGAAAGTCAAGGCCTTCAACAATGCCTATATCTAAAAAAGCAGTTCCATTGAATGTAATACCTTTTCCAGACCGAGTATTTTTTAAGGTTGTGTAAGGGTTCTCTGTGTAACGGTCTTTGGTGAAAATACTTCCGTCTTCATTAAACGCTGGAATATCGGGTCTAACTTTCTTTAATATATCTAGCATATAATCTTTGTCATCAGAGTTACGAGTGCTACCACTTAAATTAAGCCCAAATTTAATGTTATTGTTTATTTTAGTATCTAAATTTACCCGACCACCATATAATTCACTTTTACCTGTTTTAACAATCCCTTCCATATTTCTGTAATTAAAGGATACAAAATAGGTTGTTGCTTCTGAGCCACCACGAACCGAAAAATCTTGTTGCGTTACCAGTGGGTTTTGAGTCATCTCTTCTTGCCAATTGGTATTACCATCAAAATATGCAGTTGGTAAAACTTGTAAATCGGTTTTATCGTATTCACTTGTGTTTAAATCGAAAAAAGCTTGTTGATCTAAATAAGATCTAGAGAAGTAATCGAATCCAGGTCTTACCATTATCATTTCTCTCGCTGCTGCATCAGCAAAAGTTTTATATTCATCAGCTTCAAAATATTGATAACCATTAAAATCCATTACTTGAACACCTACTCGCGATGACACTTCAAAAATAGGTTTCATTCCGGCCTTGCCTTTTTTTGTTGTAACTATAACAACACCATTTGCAGCTCTAGAACCATAAACAGCGGTAGCAGAAGCATCTTTTAAAATATCAATACTTTTAACATCATTAAGGTTTAAGTTGTATAAAGTGTTGGCTATGTTACCTGAAGTTGTAGAAGAGTATTGGGGTACGCCATCTATAACCCATAAAGGCTGGTTGTTACCCGAAAGAGACGAAGCTCCACGGATTACTACACTAATAGGTGAAGTTGGTGATGCCGACTGTATTTGTACATTTACCCCAGCAGATCTACCTTGTAATAAGCTCTCTACACTAGCACCCATGGGGGCATTTTCTATATCTTTAGCACTAATTCTAGAAATAGCACCTGTGGCATCTTTAATTTTTGATGTTCCATAGCCAATTACAACAACCTCATCTAAGCCAGCAAGACTTGGTATCATATTTACATCAATTACGGTTTTGTTACCTATTGCAACCTCCAGATCTTTATATCCAAGGAAAGTAAATACCAAAACAATATTATTGTTTTGATTACTAATATTCAATTCATATTTACCATTAATATCAGTAGAGGCACCAGTCTGATGTCCTTTAAATATTACGTTTACTCCAGGCAACGGTTCTCCTGTTTCGTCTAAAACGGTTCCTGTTATTTTTTGTTGAAATGATTTTAAGGATGAAACTGATTCAATAGGCTTTTCTGATATTTGTTTTATGATTATTGTTTTATCGGAGGATAAAGAGTAGGAGAAATCGCCTTTTTCGAGGGTTTTATGCAATAGTGTCTCAATTTTAATTTTGCCTTTATTTAAGGATACTTTTGGATAGTTATCAAATAAATGAGTTTGATAAATAAAATTGTAATCTGTTTGATTCATTATGAGTTCAAAAACCTCATCTACAGTTATTGTTTGGTTTGTATGAATCGTTACTTTGCTTTGTGAGAATATGTTACCAGAGTTAAAACTAAAGACTGATGTACAGAGCAGGAGGATAAATGTTCTCATCATAAAATGTAATGACTTGATTCTATTTTGGTAGAACCAATGGATTAATTTAATTTTCATAAATTTGCTTGTTATTAGTTAGTTAAACGAATAATTAATAATGATTTTCAGGAGGGTAAAGCGTTTTTACTTTGGCGAGCAGAAAACTTTACTCTCTTTCTTATTTTTTAATAGTAATTGTATTGTTGTTTATGTCATAGGCTTGAATTAATTTTGTGTTTTTTATTAGGATTAAAATGTTTTCCATGTTTTGATGCTTACTTAATTGACCATTAAACGTTAAATTCTTAGCAGCTTCATCTTCAAAAATAACATTAACATCGTACCAACGAGAAAGTACTTTCATGATATCTTTTAAGGGTTTGTTTTTAAAACTGAATAAACCGTTTTTCCATGCAATTTCATATTTTGGTTCAACGGTTGAGATTGTCATATTGTTATTTTTGGTATTTACAACAGCCTGTTGATTAACTAGTAAACTTTTATGATGTTTATTAGCTTGAAGTACTATTTTACCTTCTATTAAGGTAGTATATATATTGTCTTCATCTTTGTAAGCTTTAATGTTAAACTCTGTACCCAATACATCTATTTCTTGGTTGTTAGTTATTACCTTAAATTTTGAACCTTGATTATTTTCACTAGGTGAAACATCAAAATAGGCTTCACCATAAACTAATTCAACTTTTCTGGTTTTTCCTTTAATAAAAGTGACAGGATATTTAAGTTTAGATTCTGAATTTAACCATACTTGTGTGCCGTCTTCTAATATAATGTAATACTGTCCGCCTCTTGGTATGGTTAAATAGTTATAGGCAATCTCTCTACTGGCTTTACTGACTTTAACTTTTTTATTAGCCTTAGGGGGTGTTTTGTAAATTATTTTCTCTCCGTTACTCGCAATATTTTTATTCGCATATTGTTTTCCTTTTTCAAGGGCTACGCTTGTACCATCATCTAAAGTTAAAATAGCTTTATCTGTTCCTGTTTTTATATTGTTGTTTACAATAATAGGTGTGTTGCGGTCTGTTTTTAAGTTGTTTAAAACGAATGGAATACTTATTAATATAGCAATTAAAGATGCCGCAGCATACTTAAATATTTTTCTTTTAAAAAGCGGAATAACTTTAGGTTGTGATTCTATGTTTTCTAAAACATTATTAAAAGCGGTATCAACATCTACTTTGTTGTACAGCTTGTTTAGGTTAAAATCATCAATTATAAAATCTTTAAAGATTTTATGGTTTTTGGGTTTTTTTAACCAGTCTTGTAGCTTGTTTAGTTCTATATCATCAATAGAATTTGTTAAATACTTTAAAATTAATTTTTTCAATTTTTAAAAGATTTTGTGGTGATTTATATAGGTGTCGTTTCTATTTTATAAAAACCCTTAAAAAAATTAACGTTTTTTTTATTTTTTTTTTACATTATATATCTTCACATTTGTTAAACTTAACAATTTTTTAATGCAGGATTTAGATCTTATTAATGCTATAAAACATAATGATGAAAATGCTTTTGAAGTATTATTCCAAAAGTATTATGCAGACCTTGTGAATTATATTACTGTTTTTACGCAGCATAGGTCTACTTCGGAAGATATTGTACAACAGTTGTTTGTAGGGCTTTGGGTTAAACGAGGTGAATTAAATATAACAAAATCGGTTAAAGGCTATTTGTATACTGTTGCTCATAGAGCTTATGTAGATTATTACAGAAGTACAAAGCGAAGAAATGCGTTACTAGACGATTTAAAAGAACAAGCGTTAAGAGATAATATAAAGGAAGATAAAGAAATTGAAAAAAAAAGAATAAGAAAATTAAAACAAATAGTAGATACTTTACCACCAAAGTGTCAAGAAATTTTAAAGCTCAATAAACTAGAAGGGTTAAAATATCAAGAAATAGCTAATCGCTTAAATATCTCTGTAAAAACTGTAGAATCTCAAATGCGCATTGCTTATCAAAAAATACGAGAAGGTTTTGATAATGACTCCTCTGTTTTTATTATTATTTCAAAAGCTTTTTAAAAGACTATTCGGGGTAGTTTTGTAAGTGTAAATTTAAAATACATAACCCAAAATAGTATGCAATAGGCGTAACAAAGAAACAAATAAAAGAATAAACCTTAGAGCATTTGTTTAATGTTTTTGACGGAGTTAACAATACAGATTTAACTTTAATTATTAATTTATTATCTAAACATACTACCCCGTTATTTTTGTAAATCTAATAAAGTTATCTTTTAAAAGTTAAAAAATATTTTTAATGAATTGGCTTTAAAGGAAAAGTATATAATGTGTAAATAAAACATATACAGTAACTTATAAAAATTATAAATTAAAAGAATTTATATTCGTTGGCGAGGGCACATTTGTATCAGCCGAAATAATGTAATTTTTTTCAAAAAAAATTTTGCAGAATTAAAAACTAAGTTATATTTGCACACGCAAAAGAGAAGGGCGCGTAGCTCAGTTGGTTCAGAGCACTTGGTTTACACCCAAGGGGTCAGGGGTTCGAATCCCTTCGCGCCCACAGAATATAAACCTAAGATGAAAGTCTTAGGTTTTTTTATGCGAAAAGTTTAGTTGGTTTTTTTATTTTTATTACTTTAGGGACAACCAACCGATAATTATGACTAGATTCAGTATTAAAGATACCTATAAGGAAATCTTTAAATCTCACGATAACCCTTCGCTTAAAAAACATATAGAGAAATTTATTGAACTAGATACCTATCTGCCTTACAGTTCAACTTTTTTTTGTGTGACCAATACGCAAGATTTGACTTTTGAGTATATCAGTAAAAATATGACGGCCTGTTTAGGGCTTGATAAAGCAGAGCTGAAAGCCCTTGGGATGCGAAATTTTTGGAGTAGAATGCATCCATCCGATTTAGAGCAGTGGCTTCAAGGATTAAATGAATTAATGACCTTTACATTAAATGAAATTTCTTTAGAAAATAGAGAGCGTATGACTTATACGTGGAATTATCGTTTAATGAACTCTCAAGGAGAATATGTAAATATCATTCAGAATACTACGCCATTGGAGTTTGATACAGATAGCAAGCCTATTATAGGTTTAGCGCATTATACGGTTTTGCCAGTGCAAACGGAGATGCAGGTTTGTGCTTCGGCTAAATTTTTAAATGAAAATAATGAATACGAGACGGTTTACTATAATAATTTTTCTCATAAGTTATTAAAAGGTGGAATTAGTAATCGAGAGCGAGATATTATAAGGCTGTTAGTTTTAAATAATTCAAGTAAACAGATAGGGTTAAGTTTAAATATTAGTTCTAAAACGGTTGACACCCACCGTAGGAATATTCTAAAGAAGCTTAATATTTCCTCTACAGGAGAGCTTATAGGAATGCTTAAAATGAATAAAAACTTATTTTAAGATGTATTGAATTTTAAAATTACTCAATTTGAGTATTGTGTGTGTTTAAAAAAAGCGAGACCTTTACAATGCTATTAATTAGTTCTTAAGGGGAGAATTATTTTAAAATTAAGTGTCTGGTTTTTAATCAGGCACTTTTTTAATTTATAGCTATTTAATTTAAATTTATCGCATAAAAAAAGATCTTTCATTTTTGAAAGATCTTTTACAATTTAAGAGCCGATGGAGGGACTCGAACCCACGACCTGCTGATTACAAATCAGCTGCTCTAGCCAGCTGAGCTACATCGGCTTTTTTAACGAGTGCAAATATAATACTTAGAATTATATTTGCAATGTTTTTTGAAAAAAAAATTAACTTAAATTATTAATTTTTTCAATTAAGGCCAATCCTTTAGTTTCTAACTCTGTGTTAATGGCTTTAAAATGTGCTTTGGCATTATCAGTCTTAGCATTTACTTTAACAATTAAATCATCAAAAGTTGCTATGGCTTCATCTATAATTGCTTCGGCGTCTTTACTGTCTTTATCTTTGTTTGCATGTTCCCAAACATATACTGCTTCTATAATATCACCTAAAACGAAATTAATATCTTTTTTTAGGTTTCTAACATTTGCCATTTCTTATTGCTTTTAAAATTTTTACAAAATTAAACATAAACTTTTAAACCTATTGCATTTTTCATACTAATTTAATAGGTGTTTGTTGCGCCTATGTTTACAGGGTTTTATGCTTTTTATTTTTAATTTATAGAGTTTAATTTAACAGGAAGTATTTATTTTCCAGAATACTTTACAAAGTTTCGTGGTGTTTCATAAAGCGTTATTTCTAAGGCTAACTTGGCGTTTAATTTAGGTTTTAATTTATTGTAAATAACCACGGCTATGTTTTCAGCTGTTGGATTTAACTCTTTAAACTCTGGAACTTCTAGATTTAAGTTTTTATGGTCTAGTGCGTCTTCTATTTCTATTTTAATCAGTTTTTTTAGAACTTTCATATCAACAACAAACCCGGTGTTTTTATCAATTTCACCAGTAACACTTACAATTAGTTCGTAATTATGACCATGAAAATTGGGGTTATTACATTTTCCGAAAATAGCATCATTTTTTTCAGCACTCCAATCTTTTCTATATAAACGATGGGCGGCATTAAAATGGGCTTTTCTGTTAACAGTTACTTCCATGTTATACAATGTTTATGTGCTTGTAGAATTTTTCAAAAATAATTTTAAACCATTCGGTATAGTGATCGGGATGTAATAATATATCGGCTTTCACATTTTCTAATGACATCCATTTCCAGCTAGCAACTTCATCGGGATTTATTTTAGGTTCATCGTTATAAGTTCCAATCATAACGTGATCGAATTCATGTTCGGTTAACCCATTGTCAAAAGGAGCTTTATATATAAAAGATATGGTTTCTTTTAGGTCTACCACAAAACCCATTTCTTCCTGTAAGCGTCGTTTTCCAGCTTCAATATTACTTTCACCATCGCGTTGGTGACTACAGCAAGTGTTTGTCCAAAGTCCCGGAGAATGATATTTGTTTAAAGCCCGTTGTTGCAACATTAATTCATTTTTATCATTAAAAATAAAAACAGAAAAGGCGCGATGTAACAAGGCTTTTTCGTGAGCTTCCATTTTAGGCATGAGGCCTATTTTTTCGTTTTGTTCGTTAACTAAAATTACTTTTTCTTCAATCATAAGCACAAAAATACCAACTAAATTTTAAATAGTAGACTAATATTGTAGATTCATATAGCCCGTCGTTTTATAAACGGGTATTTTTCGTGTAAATACTTATAAAAAAGGATTATTCTATTTGTAAAAAATAGAATAATCCTTTTTAACAGTTATATTTGCAGTCGTTTTACAATTTTCAAACCTTATGAGCTTTTTAAAAGAAATACAACGCAGACGAACTTTTGGTATTATCTCGCATCCCGATGCGGGTAAAACAACCTTAACAGAAAAATTGCTGTTATTTGGTGGAGCCATACAGGAAGCTGGAGCTGTAAAAAGTAATAAAATTAAAAAAGGAGCGACTAGTGATTTCATGGAAATTGAACGTCAGCGTGGGATTTCTGTGGCAACATCGGTACTTGCTTTTGAGTATAATGGCATTAAAATAAATATTTTAGACACGCCTGGACATAAGGATTTTGCCGAAGATACTTTTAGAACTTTAACCGCGGTAGATAGTGTTATTGTAGTTATTGATGTTGCTAAAGGTGTGGAGGAACAAACCGAAAAATTGGTTGAAGTTTGCCGTATGCGAAACATCCCAATGATTGTTTTTATTAATAAAATGGATCGTGAAGGTAAAGATGCCTTTGACTTATTGGATGAAGTAGAACAGAAACTTGGTTTAAAAGTAGCGCCATTAAGTTTCCCAATAGGAATGGGGTACGATTTTAAAGGTATCTATAATATTTGGGAAAAGAACGTTAATTTGTTTAGCGGAGATAGTAGAAAAGATATTGAAGAAACCATTGAAATATCCGATTTAGCATCGCCAGAATTAGATAAATTAATAGGAGAAAAAGCAGCCGATACACTTCGTGAAGAAATTGAACTGGTAGAAGGTATTTACCCCAATTTTAATAAGGAAGCTTATCTAAATGGTGAGCAGCAACCTGTATTCTTTGGTTCGGCATTAAATAATTTTGGTGTACGAGAATTGCTAGATTGTTTTGTTGAAATAGCTCCAAAGCCAAGACCAAAACAAAGTGAAGAACGTTTAGTGCAACCAGACGAAGATAAATTTAGTGGGTTTGTATTTAAAATACATGCTAATATGGATCCTAATCACAGAAACCGTTTGGCATTTATTAAAATTGTTTCGGGTGAGTTTAAGCGTAATGCGCCTTATTTGCATGTGCGCCATAATAAAAAAGTAAAATTCTCGAGTCCAAACGCCTTTTTTGCTGAAAAGAAAGAAATTGTGGATATTTCTTATCCAGGTGATATTGTTGGATTGCAAGATACCGGAACATTTAAAATTGGAGATACCTTAACCGAAGGGGAAGTGTTAAATTATAAAGGGGTGCCAAGCTTCTCGCCAGAGCACTTTAGATACATTAATAATGCCGATCCGTTAAAATCGAAACAACTATTTAAAGGAATCGACCAGTTAATGGATGAAGGTGTTGCTCAATTATTTACATTAGAATTAAATGGGCGAAAAGTAATAGGAACCGTTGGAGCACTTCAGTATGAAGTTATTCAATATCGTTTAGAGCATGAATATGGCGCTAAATGTACCTATGAAAATTTGAATGTTTTTAAAGCCTGTTGGGTAGATCCAACCGATCCTAAAAACGAAGAATACAAAGAATTTGTAAGGGTTAAGCAACGTTATCTTGCAAAAGATAAACAGAACCAATTGGTGTTTTTAGCCGATTCGGCTTTTTCATTGCAAATGACACAGCAAAAATATCCGAGTATTAAATTCCATTTTGTTTCGGAGTTCGAGTAATAAAAAAGAAAGCTAAGTTGTGATATTTACTAAAAATAAAGCCTGGCCTTCAAGAAAATAATGGCATGTTACTCAAGTTAAAAAGAACAACTGCGATAAAGTTATAAAAAGCGAAAACTCTAAATCATTACAATTTAGAGTTTTCTTTAATTCTCCCTAAGAACTAATTAATAGCACTGTAAATATAGTATATTAAATGTAATATTTATATAAAACTTAAAGTGTTTTGTAAAATTAGTTGAGCCTCTATGCTAAATTTGGTACTCAGTTAGTATATAAAATCAATATTATAAAAATGTCGTGTTTTTTATAAATAATTGATTTGTAGTTGTTTAAATTATTTTTTGTTTGAATTTTAAGAAATTTATCAAAGAAAAATGCCTTAAAAATTAATAACTAATATTTTTTAAGGAATCAATTTATTTTTATATTTGCATACCAGACCAGAACAGTACGGTTTTAAAAATGAATTTTGAAATAAATACAAATAGCGAAATCCCAAAATATCAACAGCTCGTTAATGCCATAAATAATGAGTTAGCGAATGATAGATTAACGGCGGGCGATGGTTTGCCTTCGGTGAATGCTGTTTGTAAACAACATCAACTTTCGCGCGACACCGTTTTTAAAGCTTATTCTATTTTGAAAGAGCACGGAGTTATCGAGTCTGTACCCAATAAAGGCTATTATGTAGCCAACGAAACTCGAAAAGTACTCTTGCTTTTAGATACATTTAAAGCTTATAAAGAAGTATTGTATCACGCATTTGTAAACAATTTACCCGAGAACGTTATTACCGATATTCAGTTTCATCATTATAATATAGATAATTTTAAAACCATTATTAATAATAGTAAAGGCAAGTATTATAAATATGTGGTCATGACTTTTGATAATAAAGAAGTTGTCGAGGTTTTAAAGGATATGGACGATAGTAAACTCCTATTAATAGATTGGAACGTACATGCCAAAAAGAATAATAATTATGTGTTTCAAGATTTTGGAAAATCATTTTATAAGGCTTTAAAAGAAGCAACTCTGGCATTTAAAAAATATAAAAAAATAGTACTTATGTATCCCACATTTACACATCATCCCACTGAAACGGTGGATTATTTTAAAACATACTGTAAAGAGGAGGGGTTTAATTTTGAAATTATTACAAATCCAAAAGATTTTAATATAGTAAAAGGCGAGGCTTATATCAGCGTAAGCGATAGAATTCTAGGTGTATTTCTAGAGCAATGCCGCGCTAATAATTTTGAACCAGGTACCGATGTTGGGTTTCTTTCTTATAACGAAACCCCGATGAAACAATTTATATACAAAGGGATTTCTGTAATTTCTACAGATTTTAAACAACTTGGCGCAAAAGCAGCCGAGTTTGTTAGCGAAGACAAAACAATTCAACAATATATTCCAACTAAATTAATTTTAAGAGACTCATTATAATGAATTATAACTTAGGAATTGACATAGGTAGCTCCTCTATAAAAGTGGCGCTGGTAGAAGTAGAAACAGGAAAAAGCTTAGGTGTTGTACAAGAACCTAAAGAAGAAATGGGCATGTTTGCACAACAAAATGGCTGGGCAGAACAAAAACCAAACGACTGGTGGTTTCATATTTGTAATGCGATTACACGTTTAAAAAAGGAACATAATGTAAGTCGCACACAAATAAAAGGTATCGGAATAGCTTACCAAATGCACGGTTTAGTTATTGTCGATAAAAATGGCGAACCTTTACGTAAAAGTATTATTTGGTGCGATAGTCGCGCCGTAGAAATTGGACAGAAAGCTTTCACCGAAATTGGCGAAGCCCAATGTGCCGAACATTTACTAAACTCGCCAGCTAATTTTACAGCATCAAAATTAAAATGGGTAAAAGATAACGAGCCCGAAATTTACAGTCAAATCCATAAATTTATGCTGCCAGGAGATTACGTGGCCTATAAATTTTCAAATAAAATAAATACCACCATTTCCGGACTTTCCGAAGGTATATTTTGGGATTTTAAAAACAATTCTGTTGCCGATTTCCTTTTAGAGCATTACGGTATAAATCCTGATTTAGTCCCAGATATTGTGGATACTTTTGGTCACCAATCTGAAGTGGACGAACAAGGAGAAAAAGAAAGTGGTATTGCCGCGGGAACGCCCATATATTACCGTGCTGGCGATCAGCCAAACAATGCACTATCCCTTAATGTTTTTAATCCTGGCGAAGTGGCCGCAACTGGAGGAACATCGGGAGTGGTTTACGCAGTTACCGATAGCCTTTCCGGAAAAGAAAGTACACGAGTAAATAATTTTGCACACGTAAATTATACAAAATCTACTATAAATATTGGTAAACTATTAAATATTAACGGTGCTGGAATTCAATACCGTTGGTTACTTAATAATTTAGATGTTAGTTCTTATGAAGCTATGAATAATCTCGCTTCCGAAATCCCTATTGGATCCGGCGGCGTTTGTATTCTGCCTTTCGGAAATGGGGCCGAACGTATGTTAAACAATAAAATTATTGGCACCCGTATGGTAAACGTCAACCTAAACAACCACAACAAAGCTCATTTATGCCGCGCTGCGTTGGAAGGAATTGCATTTTCATTTCTTTATGGTATGGAAATTTTAAAATCCGATGGCATTAAACCAAGCGTAATCCGTGCAGGAAACGATAATTTATTCCGTTCCGAGATTTTTGCAAATACCGTAGCAACACTTATAGAGCAAGAAATTGAAATCTACAATACCACAGGCGCTATTGGTGCTGCCCGTGCTGCCAATTTGTATAAAGGGGATTTTGAAGCCTTTGGAAAAACCATAATGGATAACGATCACGTTATGACGTTTATGCCATTTAAGGACAAAACACCGTACACCGAAGCATACAACAACTGGAAAAAAGAATTAGAACTCGTTTTAAATAAAGAATAAAATTAGGGCGTTACCACAAGGGTCGGGCTTTCACTACTCGCTCCCTCCCAAAAGGTCGGGGAGCTCAAACAAACCGTTCAATCCCTAACGCAAACAAACAATAGAAAAATAAAAAATAATATCAACAAATAATTAAAAATTATGGCTACTAAAGAGTATTTTAAAGGTATTGGAAATATTAAATTTGAAGGTAAAGATTCCGATAACCCATTAGCATTCAAATATTATAATCCAGACCAAGTGGTTGCAGGAAAAACCATGAAAGAATGGTTTAAATTTTCAATTGCTTACTGGCATACTTTCTGCGGACAAGGATCGGATCCATTTGGACCAGGAACACAAAATTTTGAGTGGGATAAAGCATCAGATCCTATTCAAGCCGCTAAAGATAAAGCCGATGCTGCTTTCGAATTTATTGGAAAAATGGGATTCGATTATTTCTGTTTTCACGATTTCGATTTAATTCAAGAAGGTGCAACATTTGCAGAGTCGGAGCAACGTTTAGAAATTATCACCGATTACATAAAAGAAAAACAAGCCGAAAGTGGTGTAAAATTACTTTGGGGAACAGCAAACTGTTTTTCAAACCCACGCTACATGAATGGGGCTTCTACTAATCCAGATTTCGATGTGGTTGCTAGAGCTGGTGGACAAATAAAATTAGCTTTAGATGCCACTATTAAATTAGGTGGAGAAAACTACGTATTTTGGGGAGGTCGTGAAGGTTACATGTCTTTATTAAATACCGATATGGGCCGTGAATTAGACCACATGGGACAATTTTTAGGAATGGCTAGAGATTATGCCAGAGCGCAAGGTTTTAAAGGAAACTTCTTTATAGAGCCAAAACCAATGGAGCCTTCAAAACACCAATACGATTTCGATTCGGCAACCGCAATCGGGTTCTTAAGAGAATACGGTTTAGATAAAGATTTCAAAATTAATATTGAAGTAAATCATGCAACATTAGCGCAACACACTTTTCAACACGAAATTGAAACAGCAGCAAAAGCTGGTATGTTAGGGAGTTTAGATGCTAACCGTGGTGATTACCAAAATGGTTGGGATACCGATCAATTCCCAAACAACATTCAAGAAACTACCGAAGCGATGCTCGTGTTTATTAAAGCTGGTGGCTTACAAGGTGGTGGTGTTAATTTTGATGCTAAAATTAGAAGAAACTCAACCGATTTAGACGATGTGTTCCACGCACATATTGGTGGAGCAGATACGTTTGCTAGAGCCTTATTAACAGCCGATAAAATTATTACATCTTCTGCTTACGATAAATTAAGAACAGAACGTTACAGTTCTTTCGATACTGGAAAAGGTAAAGATTTTGAAAATGGTAAATTAAGTTTAGAAGACTTATATAAAATTGCTCAAGAGAATGGTGAACTACAATTAAAAAGTGGTAAACAAGAGTTGTTTGAGAATATTATCAATCAGTATATTTAGATTCAAGATTCAAGATTCAAGATTCAAGAAAATAGAAAATAGAGAATAGAATATTGAGTGAAATTAAAAGCTCGGAAATCATTTGGTTTTCGAGCTTTTTTCAATTTAAAATATAAATAAAGTTTTCAAAATCAAGAACTAATTAAGTCTTTGTTCTTGATTCTAATAGTGAAACGGTCTTTTATCTAATAGTTTTTTTAATTTAATAGCGGGTTGTTTTCCATAATTCGAAAACAGCGTTCTTCTCCTAAAAACATAGGGTCTCCATATTTTTCCGACCAAAAACCTTCTAATAAATTTGGAGTTAAGCACTTGTAGACTACAACTCCTTTGTAAATGTTCTGGTCTTCTCCTTTATAATTGAAATTAACAACTAAGATGTTGTTTTTAAAAAAGCCCGTTCCAGTTTGTTTTTGTTCATCGCCAATTGTCCAGTGGGCTATAATTCTGTTATTTGGGTCAATAGACAACTTTAGTTTTCCGCGGTACGGCGTTTTTTCTTCATTTTGATTATAACCTTCTATAGTATATGTGCCAGTAATGTCCTTTATAGTCATGTTGAAAGTGGGCTAAAAGTGGGTTTCAACTTTTTAGTAAAATAGTGTTGCTGCGAATTTGAAACAAATAAAAAAGGTAGAAACTTTTTACAGTTCTACCTTTTCTTATTTTTTAGACAGTATAAAACTATGCTATGGTTTAGTTTTTCGTTTTATTTTTATTCTTAGATTTTGAACCTAAACGAGACATAGCACATCTAAATCCAATATAATCTGTAGCCATATATTGAGGGAAATAACGGCGTTGAGCCGGGTCTAACCAGTATTCTCTATCTTTCCATGAGCCACCTTTATAAACACGAGCTTCATCGTTAATTAAAGTGGTTCTTTTGTTAGATCTGTCGTATTCCTTAATTATATTTCCTGTAGAATCTTTAGCAATGCTGTTTCTTGGCGCATTGTACATCAGGCTTGTTTCAGAGTCTGTTGCTAAATCCTCGTCATCGGAGAAGTTTTCGTATTGACGCGATGAACGTCTATCGCCATCTCTAAAATTAATTTCATTACTTCTATTAAAATTCGTTCTTTGAAAAGTTTCGTTTTCATCAATAGGAATTTGTAAAATTTCACCAGGTAAGTTTCTTGCAACAACTTTTCCGTTAGGTAAAGTATCATAAATAATATCGTCAGAAGTAATTACTTTTACAGTGCCATCTTCATTAATGGCGTTTTTAGTGTATACATTACCTCGGTAGTAATTAAAGTCGTTATATTCATCGTCTATAGTTGGTCTGTAAACATCGGCAACCCATTCTGCCACATTTCCTGCCATATCATATAGACCAAAATCATTTGGCGCATACGATTTTACAGCGTTAGTAATATCAGCACCATCATCAGACCAGCCTGCAATACCGCCATAGTCTCCTTTACCTTGTTTAAAGTTGGCCAATTGGTCACCTTTTATTTTTCGTTTTTCAGAGCGTGTATATTGTCCGTCCCATGGGTATTTTTTACGTCCACGATAAAGGTTATATTCTCTAACTTCACTTAAACCTAAAGCTGCATATTCCCATTCTGTTTCTGTTGGTAGTCTATATCTAGGTACTAAAACACCTGTTTCTCTATTGGCGTAAATACCAGATTCGTTACCTTCTTCATCAACCGTTATATTTCTATTTCTACGTTTAGTGTCGGGTTCTCCTGTATCCATTGAACTTGGGTCAATAGTATATCGGTCGGTATTGAAAGCATTATTAGGATCTGGTTCTCCTATGCTAATTTCTCGGTAGCCATTTTTATCTAAATTCAATTCATTAACACGATCTGTTCTCCATTTCGAAAATTCTACCGCTTGAATCCAGCTTACTCCAACTACTGGGTATTCTCCGTAGGCTGGGTGGCGTAGGTAGTTTTCGGTTAATACTTCATCGTAACCAAGTCGATTTCTCCAAACTAAAGTATCTGGAATGGCGCCGTTATAAATGGCTCTGTAATTAGGCTCAGAAGGCGGGTAGTATTGTTTAATCCAATCTAAATACTCTAAGTACATTTTGTTTGTAACTTCGGTTTCATCCATATAAAAGGACATTACGTGTTGCTGGTTTGGGGTGTTATTCCAGTCGTGCATAACGTCGTCTTGCACGCGACCTTTGGTAAAGGTACCTCCTTCAATAAAAACAAGCCCTGGAGATGTTTCTTGTTCTATAAAATCAGTATTGTATTGAAAACCACCATCTCGGCTGTTAATGTCCCAACCTGTAGCTCTAGATGTGTTTTTTGAACTCGAAGATTTTTTACAGCCTACTGTTACTATGGTAAGAGCTATAATAAATAAAAACTTGATTCCCACTACTTTTTTCATATGCATACTTTTAAGAAAGCTAAAATATTTTTGGTGTCGCAATATAAGAATTAATGCTTACACAACAAGTTACATTTATATCAAAAAAAAGAAGCAATTTGCTTTGTTTTTGAGTAACACATCGGTAATTTCATCTAAATTGACTTTTTGTCTATGTTCGATTATGTCATATTAACGAATGTTTTGCTAGTTTATTATTTGTATTTTTGGTGTTGTTTAAAAAAAATAATTTTCGAATACTAATTGCTTGCTTAAAGCGTTATTTTATTAATGAAAAAATATTTATACTTGTTATTCTTTTGTTCCATGATTTTATTTGGACAGGAAAAGAAATTTAGTTTAGATTGGATAGCTTCTGAAAAAATAGTTACGGAAAGTAGCACCATAGAAGTTCCTTTTTTTAATAAAGATGTTTGTACTTATGATTTTGATTTAGGACTTCAATTTATTGCACAATGGGAGGTGTCTGGAGAGGTAAATGAGTCGTCTATATCCATAACACAAATTAGTTATTCTAATATGTCGTTGGCAGAGCTTAAAGGTTTAGATGTTGATAAAATTCCTAATACACTAAAATATAGTTTAAAAAATTCAATAGCTCGAGATAAACGTTTTGCTATGTTGCAGTTATCTCCTATTATAAAAGAGAATGGGGTATTTAAAAAGGTTATAAATTTTCAGGTAAATTATCAAAATGGTCCAGATAGATCTGGTGCGTTGTTAAATAAAATGGCCAAATCTAAGGCTATTTCAAATTCGGTTTTAAGTAGCGGAGATTGGTTTCGGTTCGCTGTCGATACAACGGGAGTTTTTAAATTAAGCAAATCATTTTTAAGACGTTTAGGGGTTAATGTGAATAATATAGATCCAAGAACTATTAAACTTTTTGGAAATGGAGGTAGAATGATACCGTATGCCAATAGTGCAGATTATCCTTTTGATGTACAAGAAAATGCTATAAAATTTATAGGTGAAGACGATGGTGTTTTTAACGACTCAGATTATATTTTGTTTTACGCACAAGGCCCTAAAGGATATAATGAAGAAAGTAATACTAATATTAATTGTTATACCGATAAGACTTATTATTATATTAATACAGGATCTGGTCTCGGAAAAAGAATTACGCCTTTTACGCAACCTTTGGGCTCGGTAGATTTAGAAATTGATACTTTCGAGGATTATAAATTTCACGAAATAGATAAACAAAATATAGCCCTGTTAGGAAGGCGTTGGTTTGGAGAAAAATTTGATGTAGATGAAAAACAAACTTTTAAGTTTAACTTCCCTAATTTAATAAGTACAACCCCTATTAAATTAAAAGTTTATGTTGCGGCCATATCTACAGTTTCAACGACTATGGAGGTATCGGTAAATGGAAATAGTGTGGCTACCTTGAGTATGAGTGAAATTGGAGAAACAGTATTGGCAAGTGAAGCTTTTTTTAATGATGTCGTTACGGTAAATTCTTCAGAAATTAACATCGACTTAAATTATGATAATAAGGGCGACTTGGATGCTTTGGGGTATTTAGATTATATTTCCATAGAAGCAAAACGTCCTTTAGAATTTATAGAGGGACAATTTCAATTTAAAAATGCTGTAGTGGAAACCATGTCCGGAATTGGGCAATACCATATTGCTAATGCTTCAAAAATTTCAGAAATATGGGATGTAACAGATATTTATAATGTAACGAATTTCGAAAACGCTACAAACGAATCTCATCTTACTTTTACTTCAAACCTTGGGATGTTAAAAACTTATGTTGCCGTAACACCTTCCGATTATTTTGAACCTGAAATTAATGGTACAACTCGAATAAGTAATCAGAATTTAAAAGGAACGCTATTTTTTAATAATGAAAACCAGTTTCAAGATATAGACTATATTATAATTGCTCCAGATAATATGGTAACTCAGGCCGAACGCCTTGCTCAAATTAACCAAAAACAGTATAATTTAAATGTAAAAGTAGTTAGCTTAAATAAAATATATGCCGAATTTAGTACAGGTAATCAAGATATTGGAGCGATTAGGAATTTAATTAAATATGTGTATGATAATGCTAGTGTTCCTGAAAAACGTATTAAGTATTTGTGTTTATTGGGTGATGGTTCTTTTGATTACAAAGATAGAATACCAAACAACACCAATATAGTACCTTCTTGGTATTCTTATAACAGTTTCAGTTTAAGTAGTTCTTTTGTATCTGATGATTTTTATGGGATGATGGATAGTACTGAAGGGACAATGGTTACTAGTGATAAACTGGATATTGCCGTTGGTAGAATTCTTGCAGACACTCCTGAGCAGGCAACTAAAATGATTGATAAAATAGAATCTTATTATCTTAAAGAAGCTGCTGGAAGTTGGAGGAATAACGTGGTAGTAATTTCTGATGATGTAGACGACGATTGGGAAGGGGTATTGGAAGAAACTACAGATTACGTTGGAAACTTAATAACTAATGATAAGCCGTTTTTAAATATAACTAAAATTCATTCTGATGCCTATAAGCAAGAATCCTCGGCAGGAGGTGATATCTACCCGCAAGCAACAACCGAAATTATAAACGCCATTAATAAAGGGGCTTTAGTGGTGAATTATTTTGGTCATGGAGGCGAGTCGGGGCTTGCACACGAGCTGTTATTGGTACAGGAAGATATTAGACAGTTTCGCAATTATGGTAAATTGAATTGTTTTATTACCGTAACCTGTGAATTTACAAAATTTGACAACCCATATAAAATAACCGCAGGAGAGTTAACTTATTGGAATGAGAAGGCTGGAGCTATTGGTTTAATATCGACTACAAGACAAATTTATGTGTCTTTCGCGATTAATTTTAATAAAAATTTTGGACAATATCTGTTTTCGTATGCTCCAGATGATGATTATGAGCATTTTGAATATCCTTCTATGGCCGAGGCTTTAAGGCTTACTAAAAACAATCCATTAATCTCCAATTCCAGCCAGCGTCGTTTAGTGTTTTTTATAGGAGACCCTGCTATGAAATTAGCTTTTGCTAAGCCTAATATTGAATTAACTAAAATAAATGATGTCCCGCTAGCACAAGTAACCGATACTATAAAAGCTTTGGGGTATGTAAAGCTGGCAGGGCAAGTAACCGATGTTTCTGGAAATGTATTAACCAATTATAATGGTACAGTTTCTACAACTATTTACGATAAAGATTTAGAACGAAAAACATTGGCCAACGATGGTACAAAGTTAGACGGTAAATTGGTGGTTTTAGATTTTACAACCTTAGGTAAAATTATTTTTAGAGGGCAGGCCTCAGTTAAAAGTGGTCAATTTGAGTTTGATTTTGTTGTTCCAAAAGATATTGGAATCCCTGTTGGGTATGGAAAAATTAGTTTTTATTCAAAGGAAGGGGCTTTAGGAACAAATCAGGCAGGGGCTAGTATAGGTAGCGTTAAAATTGGTGGTTTAAATGAAAATGCACCAACAGATACTACAGGACCGGTTATTACCTTATATATGAATGATGAAAATTTTGTTTCTGGAGGTATAACAAATGAATCACCAACCTTACTTGCTAAAATGGAAGATGAAAACGGTATAAATACGGCAAGTGGTATTGGGCATGATATTGTAGCTATTATTGATGGAGATGAAACCAATCCAATAGTTTTAAATGATTATTATCAAACTGAAGTTGACGATTATAAAAAGGGGGTCTTAAGCTATGCCTTTAGAGATTTAGAACCTGGTTTACACTCTTTATCTCTTAAAGTTTGGGATGTTTATAATAATTCATCGGTTTCCGAAATACAATTTGTTGTTCATGATAAAGATCAAGAGCTAGTAATTAACAATGTGCTAAATTATCCTAATCCATTTGTAAATTATACAGAATTTTGGTTTAATCACAATAGTTCTGATGTTTTAGACGTTTCTATTCAGATATTTACAGTTTCTGGTAAATTAGTTCGAACGTTAAATGGGCAAACAGCTGCAGGTTTTAATGTAACAAGTTCTTTATCAAGAGATATTGTGTGGGATGGTCGAGACGATTTTGGAGATAAAATAGGTAAAGGGGTGTATATATATAAATTATCCGTACACTCTAACTTATTGAACAAAACAGTAGAAAAAATTGAAAAACTCGTCATTCTGTAAAAAAAAAATTATTTTGCAATCAAATACTAATTCATGAAAACTAACTTATTGCTATTATTATCATTTGTTTTTATTTCAAAAATAAATGCTCAAGAACCTACCGTAATTATACCTAATGATAACGATTCTAGAGTTATTACCACAGGTATTCCTTTTTTATTAATTTCAGCAGATGCTCGTGCAGCAGGAATGGGAGATATGGGAGTTGCCACTTCTGTTGATGCTTTTTCTCAACAATGGAACTCGTCAAAATATGCGTTTTCAGAAACTAAATCGGGGTTAGGAGTAAGTTACACCCCTTATTTAAGTAAACTTGTTAATGATATTTTTCTAGGGAATATTAGTTATTTTAATAGAATTGATGAGCGTAGCGCTTTTGCTTTTAGTCTTAGGTATTTTTCATTAGGAGAAATAGAGTTTTTAGACAATGCGAATGATGAAGCTAGAATACAAAAACCCAATGAACTTTCTATTGATGGTTCTTACGCCTTACGTTTGTCCGATCAGTTTTCTATGTCCGTAGCTATGCGTTATTTACGTTCAGACTTGAGATTACAAGTGAATAATGAAAATTCTTCTGCAGCAAGTACTTTTGGTGTGGATATTTCCGGGTATTATCAAGGAGAAGAAGAAGCTTATGCCGATTTTAATGGGCGTTGGAGAGCAGGTTTTGCAATCCAAAATATTGGTCCAAAATTCAAGTATGCCGATGATGGACTTGATAATTTTCAGCCCACTACTTTACGTTTAGGGGCTGGTTTCGATTTTATATTTGATGATTATAATAAAATAGCTGTAACTGCCGAAATCGCTAAGTTTTTGGTGCCAACCCCTCCCGTTTTAGGTACACAATATGAATATACAGATGAAAACAATAATGGTGTTTATGATGAAGGAACAGATATACTTGGCAATGAAGTAGCATCTAACGTTATTTATCAAGGTAAATCCCAAGACGTTGGATTTTTAGCAGGGATGTTTCAATCCTTCGGTGATGCACCAGGAGGATTTAGTGAAGAAATTAAAGAATTTACCTATGCGTTAGGAGCTGAATATGTTTACCAAGATTCATTCGCGTTTCGAACAGGATATTTTAATGAAAGTGAAGAAAAAGGAGCACGTAAATATTTTACTCTAGGCGCAGGATTTAAAGCTAATGTGGTTAATATAGATTTGTCATATTTGTTTTCGGCTTCAAAAGTGCAAAGTCCTTTAGAAAATACATTGCGATTTTCATTAACCTTTAATATAGGTGCTGGTGAATATCGAGAGTATTAGAGTTTAATAAAGTAGTCTAGATAAAAATCATTTTGTGTAGGAGCTTTTAGAGCAGAAGAAACATTTGTTTACTTCTTGTATAACTGCTATCAAAAAAACAAACCCCATTTATATGAGTTTTATACTTATATAAATGGGGTTTTATTCTTTTAAAAGTTTTAAAACAACAATAATTTGCTGGTTTTAGTATAAATTTATTTTTTAAAGACAGCCAAAGTGTATGAATTGTGTTAAATAATTTTTGAAAAAGTGATACAGTAAAAGATTTAAATCAATATAAATGTGATTTTTATTACAAAAAAATAAATTGTTTTATGATGCTATAATTTAGACGAAATACTATTTGAATATTATTAAATCCTAATTTAGTAATCGCCAAAACTATAGGAGTCCCTTAAAAATAAATCCAATACGCTAGGGGTAGTAGCAAAAAAGATAAAGTAAAAAACTTATAACTTATTAAAAATAAAAGCATTAAGCAAAAGGATAAATAAAACTCTAAAAAAGACCACAAAACCTCTTGCCAGAATCAAAAAGGCATGTATATTTGCACC
>NZ_VOGY01000016.1 GCF_008033385.1 Algibacter pacificus
CCTGAAATTTTAAGTGTATAAAAATAGAAACCGTCTCTAAAGACGGTTTTTAATTATAGTTATACTATTTATTACGGGCTTGTGCAACGGTTACCATTGTTGGCAGTAGTTTTTATTTTCTTATGTTTGTTTAAAAATTATTGATGACGAATAAGTTCAAAGGTTATCATGGAACAAGTATTTCTTCAGCAAAAGAAATACTCAAATCTAATTATGATTTATCCATAGGTGATAAAGAGTGGCTAGGTAATGGGGTTTATTTTTTTATTGAAGGAATTAGTTCAAAACCTAATGGACAAGCAAAAAATTGGGCAATTGCTCAATCTTGGGATAATGTAAATAAAAAAAATAAATATAAAGAATATTGTGTTATTAAATCTAATATAGAAGTAAGTGAACATAATTTATTAGATTTAACAAAAGAGGAAGGAGTTAATGTTTTGGAATATCTTCTAGAGTGTTTTGAAAAAAAGATTCAAAATATTAATAAAAAACTTGATTTTATTGATGGGTTATTGATGGGTTATTGATTAATTTAGCAAGAGGAGAAGGTATTTTGCCTATTGATGTTGTAAAAGGGAATTTTTACATTAAATTTGCAAAAGAAAGAATACAAAGAATTAACTTAAGAACTCCAAATTGTACTATTTGTACAGTTTTTAAACCAAATGAAAATATAGTAGACTCTACTATATTAACTACAGGAGATATAAAAGATGAAACTGGATAAAAACATAAAGGATAAAATTGATAATTATTTTCAGAATATTACTGCTGAAGAGCTTTGTAATATTGCTGTTAATAAATATGGATTTAAAGTAAATATTGATATTGAAATTGATAATCAATCTTTTAATGTAATTGAGCAAAATTTTTATGTTTCAAATACTGATAATAGTATTGATGTTAATACTATTAATTCAATGCCTTTAGCAGCTTAATATGAAAATACAGTTAGAAAATTGGAAAGTTCTTAAATTAAATTTTTCCTTTAATGAGGATGAAGTTAATAGAAAAGAAAATTCGTTTGACTTAAGTACAGGTCATTTTTTTCCTGAAGATAATCCTGATACTTTCGGTATAGGTTTTGAGATTGTGAGATTGAAATAAAAGATAAAAAATTCGATTTAAATGTCGAAACTATTTTTATGTTTAAATTAGATAAAGATATTTCAGAAGAATTTAAATTATCCGATTTCCCTAAAATTAATGCTCCTGCAATTGCTTTTCCTTATTTACGAGCATATATATCAAATTTAACATTACAGTCTGGTTTCGAACCTGTAATGTTACCTTCTATAAATTTTGTGAATTTAGCTAAAGAGAAAGAGTAAGTAAATTACTGCCAACTCCGGGATAAAAACAATTTCAGGCATGTTCGCATCAAACGCTTCCTTAAATATTCAATTTCTAATTAGTAAAATTTAACTTACACACCTTAAAAGGTTGTTAACACGAAGTAAACAAAAGCAAACTGATAAAACAGGGTTTGCAGAATTAATATAGCGGGTTTTAACTATTATAATTTCTACTGGCGTAAGCAATCACAAAACCCCGTACTTAAGGGGGTGCGAGAGGCGCGCTCCAACTGTTTTAGCTAGAGCCTTCTACGTGATTGGTTGTAGTTTTTATTTCAGTTCTTTTTCATAAAGATTATATATCGATAAAGGTAATTTCTTTATTCCTACTTTTTTAAACCCTAAATTTTCATAGTATTTACAAAGTTTTGGGTTTTGGGAGTCTGAATCAAGTCTTAAATATTTACAATTTTCTTTTTTTGCATTATTCTCTATTTTTAGTAATACCTTAGAGCCGTATCCTTTTCCATTGTATTTTTCTTTTATAACTAGAGAATGAATATATTTTGCTTTATGTTCTTGTTTACCCCAATATAAGATGTCTTCATTTAGTATTCGAACCATTCCCAAATTTTCGTTATCCATAGATTCTATAAAGAAAAATTCATTATTATTAATACCTTCTTCAACCCATTTTATTTTTTCGATAGGAGGATTTTTCCAGTATTGCCAGTGGTCAATATTCTTTTGACTAATTTTTTCAGCAGTCTCTTTGAATAGTTCTAAAACGGTGTTTCTATCTTTATTTTCTATTTGATTAAAATTAAGTTTCATTATTTTTTTTAAAATTATATCCAACTCCAAGAAAGATACTTTTCTGCATGCTGACATCAAAGACTTCCCTAAATATTCAATTTCAAATTTAGTGAATTTTAATCTACAAACCTTAAAAGGTTGTCAACACGAAGTGAATAAAAGCAACCTGATAAAATGCGGGTACAGAATTAATATAGCGTGTTTAACTATTAGCATTTCGATTACTGTAAGCAAACACAAACGCTAGGTTGTTTTATGGTTTAAAATGATGAGATTTCTCTTATCGTCGAAATGATATTTAGGCTAGTTTGGTAAGGAACAGTTCTCCCAATTAAAACACTTCAATCACCGGAGCACTAGCCAACAACGGCGTAATATCACTTACAAATTTTTTAAAATGTTCCGATGCATTATGAATTTCAATAGCTTCGGCATTTATATATTTTTCATGAAAAAGGAATTCCGTTTCTTTATCCACTTCGTTTAAAAGTCGGTAATGTAAACAGCCTGCTTCGGCATTACTTTCTGCCACCATGACTTTGGCTAACTTTAAAAATTCAGCTATTTTAGATTCTTGAACACTAATTTGGGCAATAATTACTTTTTCCATGTTATCAGGTTTAGGTGCTATGTTGTAAAGGTAAACTTTCAACTGCGTATAAAAAAATATGGCGGAATTCTCCATAGAAAATTCCGCCATACATAATAAATTTATGTAATAATTATGGATTTGTAGACCATAAGGCTGCGCTTTTAAGCATGGCGCGTCTTGGTAATTTTAAGCCTGCAACAATAAGTTCGGCAAAATCTTCGGGTTGTAAAACACTATCTTCAGAATCTTTAGTCGCAATGCCTAAATCGATAGACATATCCGATGCAATGGTACTTGGGGTTAAAGTACACACGCGGATATTGTTTTTACGAACTTCTTTCATTAAAGATTCCGACAGACCAATAACAGCAAATTTAGAAGCCGAATACGCCGATGTTGTAGCATTTCCGCTTAATCCAGCAGTAGAGGATACATTAATAATATCACCTTCATTTTTTTCAATTAAATAAGGTAACACTTCTTTGGTTACGTAATACATCCCCATAACATTGGTTTGCATAATTTGGCTCCATTGCTCAACTGGCATGTCGTTAAAGGTTCCAAAAGCAGCAATTCCTGCGTTGTTTACTAAAATATCTACAGTGCCAAGGGTATCAATAATACTTTTAATCCCTGTTTTTACGGCTTCATAATTTCCAACATCGAAAACTGAATAGGTGGCTTTTACACCGTAAGTTTCTAATTCCGAAACAGTTTCTTTTAAAACGGCTTCATTTCTGCCTGTGATAGCGACGTCGATACCTTCTTTTGCAAAGGCTATAGCTGTTGCTTTTCCTAAACCACGGCCACCGCCTGTAATGATTGCTTTTTTATTTTTCATATTATTTTTTTTGACTATATATTTAATGTTTGAGATCGAAAGAACTTTAGAAATCCTCACTAATATTTAGTAAAAGGAAAACTAAGAAAAAATGCTTAGAAATGGATAAGTGGTATATTAAATAAAGGTAACCAATTTTGACGTTGATTACCTTTATTTGCGATATCGATTATCAAATAGGTTAACAAAATTAGTTAAACCCAAAGATAAAATCAAGTATCTATTTTAATATTTAGAGGGATAATTTTTAATGCGCTGGCACAGACTTTTTATCATAGTATTTTTTCTTCAACCAAAACGACACGCGTACTAATAAAATAAGCGCAGGCACTTCAACCAAAGGTCCGATTACTCCTGTAAACGCTTGCCCAGAATTTAATCCGAAAACGGCGATAGCGACAGCAATGGCCAATTCAAAATTATTTCCGGCAGCAGTAAAAGCTACAGCAGCGGTTTTATCGTATGTAGCCCCAGTGGCTTTGGTAACGAAAAAACCAATGATGAACATAATGGTAAAATAGATAAGTAAAGGCACAGCAATGATTAAAACATCCATCGGGATTTCTACAATAAGTTCGCCTTTTAAAGAAAACATCACCACAATAGTAAATAAAAGCGCAATTAAAGTTAAAGGAGAAACGGTTGGAATAAAGGTGTTGTTATACCACGTTTCACCTTTAAGTTTTACTAAAAAGTAGCGACTTAAAATCCCTAAAATAAACGGGAGCCCTAAATAGATAGCGACACTTTCGGCAATGGTCGCAATGGAAATATCGACTATAGCACCTTCAAAACCAAAGTAGGGCGGGAGCACGGTAATAAAAAGCCAAGCATAAAAACTGTATGCAAAAACTTGAAAAATACTGTTTAGAGCTACTAAGCCGGCACCGTATTCACTACTACCGTCGGCGAGATCGTTCCAAACTAAAACCATAGCAATACAACGCGCGAGACCTATTAAAATAAGGCCTACCATGTATTCTGGGTAATCGTGCAGAAAAATAATAGCAAGAAAAAACATTAAAACTGGTCCAATAATCCAATTTAAAAGGAGTGAAATGGATAGCAGTTTGGTGTTTTTAAAAACCATAGGTAATAGTTTGTAATTCACCTTGGCAAGTGGCGGATACATCATTAAAATTAAACCAATGGCAATGGGGATATTGGTTGTGCCACTGCTCATATTATTAATTAAATCGGGGAACGTTGGGATAAAATACCCAATGCTAACACCAATAGCCATAGCCACAAAAATCCAAAGGGTTAAATTTTTATCGAGGAAACTGAGTTTTTTAGACTGTGCCATGTTTTAAGCTTCTATTTGTGAGAATACGTAAAATAATTCGGTTGCAATTTGTATGCTGCGTTCTTGATATTTTTCAGCCTGTTGTGGCGTGTTATCAAAAGCTTTGGGGTCTTCAAAAGTGATAGGAATTCGTTTTTCGGCACCTGCAATAAACGGACAACCATTATCGGCTTGGGAGCACGTCATGATGGCTGCAAAGTGTGCTTTAGGATTAAATTCACTATCCAATTTTTTTGAAAAACCAATAATTGGGTGTGAATTATCGGAATATTTTATGCTATAAACCGGATTGCTAGTTTCTGCAATTTTATTGATTTTAAAACCAGCGTTCACTAAAGTCTCTGCCACCATTGGGAAAAGCGCCGTAGCTTCTGTACCTCCCGAATAACAAAACACATTTTTAATATTGAAATAATACGCCATGGTTTGTGCCCAAACTTGAGATAAATGACTTCGTCTGGAGTTGTGCGTGCAAATAAAATTAATGCGAATGTCTTCTTTGGTATTTACTTTTAATTGAATAAAATCGATTAAAGGTTTTAATGTTTCTTTTCGTGAATCTGTGATGCTGTCAACCTTTAGTGTTGAAATTACGCTATTGATGTCGTTATATACAGTCATAAAATGATTTAAAAATTATTGATGAATAGATTAAAATTTAGCAACAACCACTTCCTGGTTTGCAAGATTGCCCAGTTGGAATTTCCGAGAATTGTAATTTTGGTTTTTCAGCAGGAACACCACATTGGTCTGGTGCTAAACAATCGGTTTGTTTGGTAGTTAATAAAAAGTTTGTCCCGTCGAAATCTAAGCCGAATTTCCCGATAGTTTCACCTTGATATTCTACTTCAATTTCCAAATCTTCAATACCTAAAGTTTTTTCAGACAGTTCAATAATGTTTAATAATTTTTCGGGATGTAATCTATGGTCGTAATCGTTGGCATTCCAAAGTTGAAAGTTTACAACGTTTTCTTTTCTTACGGTACCACCACAATCAATAAAGTGTTTTGTTATTTTTCCAACTTCAGTAACGTGAAAATGATTCGGTACTAATTCACCATTTGGCAATTTAAAAGCAATTTGATTCAAGGTGCTTAACTCTTTTTTTATTTCTGATAGTTTCATAATTCAATTTGTTTATTGTGATAATACGATTAATGTGTTCAAATTTTTTTTAGCAGCAATCCGTTTTAGGTAAATCTTGATTTAAAAAGGTATTCATAACGGCTTTCATTTTTGTCCAGTTTTCGGCATCTATACAGTAGCAAACGCTAGTGCCTTCTACATTCCCTTTTATTAAGCCTAAAAGTTTTAACTCTTTTAAATGCTGAGAAATGGTGGGTTGGGCTAAGCCAATTTCGTTAACCAAATCGCCACAAACACAAGAGTTTGTGTTAAATAAATGCTCTAAAATGGCAACGCGTGCGGGGTGGCCAAAAGCTTTGGCAAATAAGGCAATCTCGTTTTGTGAGTCGGAAAAAATTTCGGTTTTAGCTAATCCCATAGTTCTTTATTGTTTCATTGCAATATTACGATTAATATTTAAAACGAAAAAATATTGTCTATAAAATCCCTTTATCTCTAAATAAGTTTTATCGTTCTTGGAAGATGAAAAAGACCAGTTTTCTAATTTATCTTTGACCTATGAAAATCGAAGAAATCATATTATTCACGAATCAAATAGAAAAACAAAAACAGTTTTATCAACAGGTTTTAGAGTTGGATTTGGTTTTTAATTCCGAAGAAAAAATTACTTTTAAAGCGGGCTGTAGCTTATTAACTTTTCAATATAAGAAAGACGTTAAGGCAGCGCATTTTGCATTCAATATTCCGTCGAATAAAATTGATGACGCCTTAGTTTGGTTGAAAAAGCGGGTGTATATTTTGTCTGATGGTGAAACTGAAATTTCAAATTTTGAAAGTTGGAATGCTAAAGCGGTTTATTTTTATGATGCTGATAATAATATTGTAGAATGTATTGCAAGGCGCGATTTAAATATAGAATCATCGGTAAGCTTTTCATCAAAAAGTATACTATATATAAGTGAAATGGCTATAGCTACTGCGGATATTTCTGCTGTGTATCAAGCTATTTCAAACATAAAATCCATTCCCATTTTCGATGGGGATTTTAATAGGTTCTGTGCTTTAGGGAATCATGAAGGTCTGTTAATTTTAATAGATAAAACCGTTAAAACCTGGCAGCCAACCGGAGAAATGGCGCATACCGCCGATTTTATAATGAGAGGCGATTACAACTTTAGTTTTATAGATGGCGAAGTCCTTTCAACTTAAAGAAATATTGTAATTTAGAAGTTTAAAAAAAGAATAATATCTCAAGTATTTGAGTTAAAATATAAAGACATGAAATTAGTAATATCACCAGCAAAATCATTGGATCTGGAAACCCCATTGCCAACAAAACAATTCACGGAAGGCCAATTTTTAAAACAAGCAGCCCGCTTAAATAAAGTGCTTAAAAAGAAATCGGCTAAAAATTTATCCGAACTTATGAGCATTTCTCCAAATTTGGGACAATTAAATTATGAGCGCAACCAAGATTGGGCATTACCATTTACACCAGAAAATGCAAGGCCTGCAGTTTACGCTTTTAATGGCGATGTATATCGTGGTTTGGATGCTTATAATCTTCCTGAAAATAAGTTAGAAACCATGCAAAACACCGTGCGTATACTTTCTGGTCTATATGGCGTATTAAAACCATTGGATTTAATGCAGCCTTACCGTTTGGAAATGGGAACCAAACTACCCGTTGGAACCCATAAAAATCTTTACGAATTTTGGAAAAAGGATATTGTAAAAGCCTTAAATGAAGAGTTGGAAGATGGCGAGTTGTTTTTAAATTTAGCGAGTAACGAATACTTTAAAGCCCTAGATAAAAAGGCCTTAAAAGTACCCGTGGTTACTGCAAATTTTAAAGAATTTAAAAACGGAGCCTATAAAATTATTTCATTTTATGCTAAAGAAGCGCGTGGGCTTATGGCGCGTTATATTATAGATACCAATGCGCAAACGGTAGACGATTTAAAAGGATTTAATTATAGCGGTTACAGCTTTAGCGAAGAGCTATCTAAAGACAACGATTTAATTTTTATTCGATAAATCAGCCTCCAGTTTTTATGGTGGTCAAAAACAGAAACACTAAATTTGAACAATAACTCAGGATAAATTCATAAATGACTTACTACCTTATTATTGCTTTTCAAATCTATTGTATCTATCACATGTACAAAAACGGGAACTCCTTTTATTGGGCCATTCTTATCTTTTTTGTTCCGGTTATAGGTTGTATTATTTACTTGTTCACTCAGATTTATAATAAGCGTGACGCAGAAAAAATAACTAGTGAAATTACCGATATTATAAATCCGACTAAGAAAATTAAGGATTTAGAAAAGAAGCTGGAGTTTTCAGAATCTTACCAAAATAGGGTGAATTTAGCCGATGCTTATTTGGCGAATAAAGATTATAATAACGCTCTTACACATTATTTAAAAACCTTTAAAGAAGGGTATGAAAATGATTTGTATGTGAATAGTAAACTGGTTGAAACATATTTTTTACTTGAAGACTATAGCCGCGTGATTTTCCATGCTGAAAATATAAAAGACAAGTTAGAATATAAAAAATCTAAAACTCAATTTATTTGCGGATTGGCACATGAAAAATTAGGCGATTTTGAAGCTGCAGAGCAGAATTTGCGTGAAATAGATATTCGTTATTCTTTTTATAACGAACGCTTAATTTTTGCCGAGTTTTTAATACATAGAGATAAAAAAGAAGAAGCGAAATCTATTTTAGAAGACATAAAAAAAGAATCGCAAAATATGACGAAGACGAACCAAAAACTTTACCGAAGTACAGTGTCTCAAGTAGAAAAACTGTTATCCGAACTTAATTAAAACCTATTTAACAGTTGCTTTTTTAGAAATATCAATTTTAGTTTCTATAGATGGTTTTTTCTTAATTCGGGGTCTTCGAGCACCAAAAGTCCCTCTGTTTATTTTGCCTCGTTTTGTTTTTTTATCACCTTTTCCCATATTAATATTGTTTTAAATGTTATTGAAATAATATACTGAATTTTAAATTAAAAGTCAAGTAAAACGTGTTTAAACATCGGCACCCTTATCCTCCGTTTATAAAAAATGACACCACCAAATTGATTGTGGGCACGTTGCCGCCTCCAAGGTTTTCAACGGGCGATCTTTTAGAAAAGGATGTCGATTTTTGTTACGGGAGTTATTACAATTCCCTTTGGTTGTATTTGGATAAAATTCATGATTTGGGACTAAAATTCGATAATTCGGAAGAGGCGATTGCCCAACGAAAACAATTTTTAATCACTCACAAAATAGGTGTTTGCGATATTGTCGAGAGCTGCGAACGTGATAAAATTGATGCTTCAGATTTAGGGATGAAAAACATAAAACTTCGCGATCTAATCGGTTATTTAAAGCAATTTCCAACTATTGATACCCTTTTATTTACGGGCGGAAATAGTAAAAATGGCCCCGAATATTTTTTCAGAAAACATATAAAGGATTATCACTTAAAACTGGAATTGGTTTCTAATGAAGTTCCTAGAATCCATCAGTTTGAAATGCCAAATCATTTAGAAAATACAGAGAAAACCCGCATCATTAAAACGGTATCCTTAACCTCGTCTTCGGGTTCTGCAAATCGAGCCATTGGTAGTATGCCTCTTTATAAACAGTTAAAACAGCGGGATCCTAAATTTAATACTTTCGATTTTAGGGTGATGCAGTATCGTGAGTTTTTTTGAAGTATGCTGGTCTCAAATGCAGTTAACATGATGGCTTTAGCTTATAAAAAAATAGCCACGAATACACGAATTAATTAGTTATGTTTCACGAATTTCACCTAGCAGACTTTTAGTCTGCTAACCTAAGAGCTTCCAGTTCATAGTGGTTTAGTTCGGGGATAAAAAAAGACCTATTACATTTAAAACGAACAGGTCTTTTTCTTTAATACGCGGTTGTATTTTGAAATTATTCTGGGTTATATCCCAACATATCATCAATAGTATTCGCAGTTACCGAATGATAATTTTTACGTGCATATTTATAAATGGCTAAAGCTTCGTCTGTCTTGTTATTGTTTTTAAAGGCTTTATAAATGGTTGAAACATACCAACGACGGCCCACTTGGGTTAAAAATACTTCTATGTTTTTATCAATATTGTTACCGTGGTAATCGTGGTTTATGGCTTGCTCGTACCAAACCATGGCAATATAGGAATTGCTAGAATTGGTTAAATTGAATGTTTTATCAAGTGTTTTTATTTGTTCAACAGACATATCTTCTGGGAAATTACGAACAAAATGTACCCATTCTTGTGGTGTCCAACCGGTTGTAATGGCTTGGTCTATGGTATTTGTTTTTACAAAATCTTGAACTGTTTTTTCGACCTTTTCAAATTTATCAGAAACAATAATAGCTTGGTTTTCTGGAAGGCCAGGCTCATAAATCCATTCGGCAGTGTTGAACGTGATACCGTTTTTATCTAATAAATTTTCATTTAAATAATCAATAAATTTTTCAGTATTAGTTGTTGAAAACGCATGGGATTGGAAATAACTTTTCAGAAAAGCATCAAATTTTTCACGACCAACGCTTTCTTCTAAAGTTCTTAAAAATAGATAGCCTTTATCATAAGCAATACTGTTCATCCCATCGTCAGGATTTCTTCCTTTTAAATCTAATTTCAGTTTGGTATCCTCTGGTGCGTCCTTAAAACCTTCCAATTCTTCTTCTAAATCTTGTCTTCCAATTCGGGCTAACATATTGGCACGGTCTTTTCCGTAAAGGGCCTCCATAATGCGCATTTCAAAATAAACGGTAAAGCCTTCGTTAAGCCAAAAATCGTCCCAAGTGGCATTGGTCACTAAGTTTCCAGACCAAGAATGCGCCAACTCGTGCGCAATAAGTGAGGTTAAACTTTTATCACCAGTAATTACCGTTGGTGTGGCAAAAGTTAAACGCGGATTTTCCATACCTCCAAAAGGGAAACTTGGTGGTAATACAATCACATCAAACTGTTCCCAAGCATATTTTCCATAAAGTTTTTCTGCGGAAGCGACCATGTTTTCCATGTCTGAAAATTCATAAACGGCTTTGTCTAATAAGGATGGTTCAGCATAAATACCAGTACGATTACTGATGGGGTTATATGCGATATCCCCAACAGCAATGGCTATTAAATAAGGAGAAATGGGTTGTTTCATTTTAAAATGATACACACCATCTGGTGTTTTTTCTTTGGGGTTTTCGGCACTCATAACCGCCATAAGTTGTGCTGGTACTTGCACTTTGGCATTGTAGGTTAGCCTAATTTGCGGACTGTCTTGAATAGGAATCCAAGTTCGTGTTAGAATAGCTTGTCCTTGTGTAAATAAAAACGGCGCTTTTTTATCGGCAGTTTGCTGAGGTTTTAACCATTGCAAGGCTTCCGTTTTATTGGTGGTTTTATAAAATACCGTAATTTGTTTCGTGTCTTTTTTTATCGAAATTGTTAAAGGGTTTCCAAGTATTTCATCAAAATCACCTAAGGTAAAGTTGGTGTCTTTTCCATCGGCTTGTACCTTTTCAATATCTAAAAATTTGGAGTCGAGTATAATTTCCGAGGCATCGTTATTCGTTATTAAATAGGAAGCGCTTCCCGAAATGATTTCCGTTTCAAAATCCACATTAATATCTAAATCTAAATGGGTAATGACTGCTTTATTTGGTTTTGCGTAAGAGTGTGGTTCTTCAATATAAGTCATTAAAGGGTCTGTTTTTTTAGTGTTTTTACAGCTTATGAATAGGAGTAGGGCACAGCTAAAAAGAGATGTGAGGGTTTTCATATAATGTTGAAATAGGTTGAATATAGCCACGAAGTTACTCGTTTTTGTTTAAATTTAATAAATAAACTGCGGTCGAATAAATAAAACGTACATTTGCAGCTTAATAATTCGAGGTGATGTTTTATAAATAATTTGTCATCTCTACGGCTCGAACAAGAGGGCCGACTAAACAATTTATATGTCATTTCAATCTTTAGGCTTATCCGAAGCCTTGCTAAAAGCGATTAGCAAAAAAGGATATACTACCCCAAGTCCAATTCAAGAAAAAGCGATTCCTCCAGTTTTGGAAGGACACGATGTTTTAGCTTCGGCACAAACGGGAACCGGTAAAACAGCAGGTTTTACTTTACCGCTTTTACATATTTTATCGGAAAATCCGAAAGCAAAATATAGACCCATACGGGCTTTAATTTTAACGCCAACGCGTGAGTTAGCGGCACAAGTTTATGCCAATGTGAGAGAATATAGTGAGTTTTTAAATTTACGTAGCGCCGTTATTTTTGGCGGTGTAAACCAGAAACCACAAGTAGCCACCTTGCGCCAAGGTATTGATGTTTTGGTAGCGACTCCGGGTCGTTTATTAGATTTACAAAATCAAGGTTTACTATCATTGAAACGTGTGGAGATTTTTGTTTTAGATGAAGCGGATAGAATGCTCGATATGGGGTTTTTACGCGATATCGAAAAGGTTATAAAATCGATGCCAGAAAAGCGTCAGAATTTGATGTTTTCAGCAACGTTTTCAAAAGATATTAAAAAGTTAGCTCACGGGATTTTAAATCATCCGGTACAAGTTGAGGCTACTCCAGAAAACACAACGGTTGATGCGATTACTCAAAAAGTATATCGTGTAGCAAAAGGTTCTAAAACCGGATTAATTATTAAATTAATTTCTGAAGGAAACTGGAAACAAGTTTTAGTGTTTACTAGAACAAAACATGGGGCCAATAAACTTTGTGAAAAAATGGATAAAGCAGGAATTACTGCCGCAGCCATTCACGGAAATAAGAGTCAAGGCGCGAGAACAAAGGCTTTAGCTGGTTTTAAAAGCGGACGCATTCGTGTGTTAGTGGCGACAGATATTGCGGCACGTGGATTGGATATTCCATTATTACCACATGTTATTAATTTTGAAATTCCGAATATCCCTGAAGATTACGTACATAGAATTGGTAGAACGGGTAGAGCAGGAGCCAATGGTGTTGCTTTATCTTTGGTGAGTGCCGATGAAACGTCTTTTTTACGAGCTATTGAAAAACTGATTGAAATGAAACTTCCTATTGAAATTATGGAAGGTTTTGAACCCGATCCAAATGCTTCAACAGCACCTATAAAACAAGGGCAAGGGCGGCGAAATAGAAATTCTAGAAATTCAAATTCTAGATCTTCTAATAAATCGGGAGGAGCTTCAAATAGAAATTCTAATAGTAACTCAAGACGTCCAAAACGTAATTCTGACCGAAGAAATTAGAATATGCAGCAAGTTTTAAAAGATAAAATTATTGAGGTTTGCGATAAAAAGATAGCAGCAAAAGGAGACACCGTTGGTGTTTCCTTTTATGCGTTTTTTAAAAACAAAAATGATAATCCAGCATTGTTAATGGAAGCCGCTACGTGGTGGATAGAAACCCATAAATTGGATCATTTTGAAAAAGCAGTTAAAATAAAAGCATTAGTCAATGGAATCGCAACCAAATAATCCGTTACACGGTATAAAGTTAGAACAAATAATTAACGATTTGGTCGAACATTATGGTTGGGAATATATGGGACATACCATAAATATTAAATGTTTTAATGATAATCCTTCGGTAAAATCTAGTTTGAAATTTTTACGAAGAATGCCCTGGGCACGCACGAAAGTGGAGAACATGTATTTAAATATGCTGAAGAATAAAAATAGAAACTAAGCCATTCTAAAACATTACTGAACTCTTAGCTAAATCTTTTCAAAAGCTAAAGCCTTGGTGATTTCACCTAAAGTCGCGCGTTCTTGAGCAGCTTCAATAGCTAAGGTTAATAAATTATTTTTTCCTGTTTGTGCAGCTTCAGATAAACGTTGTAAAGTTGTTTTTACCTTTTCGGAATTTCTATGGGCTTTTATTTTTTGTAACTGTTCTGTTTGATATTTTCTAACGGCTTCGGTGTCAACTTTAAGAGTGGGAATAGGTGTTTCCTTTTCAAGTACATATTTGTTCATTCCAACAATAATATCCTGTTTTGTTTTTTCGCAAGCAGAAGGTTCTGCTATTTTAATTTTTGGTAGTCCTGCTGCTTCAATATCTTTAATTAAAGTCCACGCTTTTTCTGCAATCTCAGCGGTTAATTTTTCAATACCATAACTTCCAGCCCAGGGGTCAACGGTTTTGGTTATATGTGTTTCTTCTTGTAAATAGAGTTGCGTGTTTCGTGCTATGCGTTCCGAAAAATCGGTTGGTAAAGCCACGGCATGATCTAGCGCATTGGTATGTAAACTTTGCGTGCCTCCAAATACTGCGGCGGCGGCTTCAATAGTGGTTCGTGCCACGTTATTAAATGGATCTTTTGCTGTTAAACTCCTTCCAGATGTTTGGCAATGCACACGTAGCAAAAGAGATTTGGGGTTTTTTGGATTAAATTGTTGTACCAGTTTTGACCATAACATTCGGGCGGCTCGCATTTTAGCAATTTCTGTAAAATGATTCATGCCAATGCTCCAAGAAAAGGAAAGGCGTGGTGCAATCTTATCGATTTCTAAACCAGCATCAAGTCCTTGTTTAATATACTCCAAACCTTTAGCCAACGTATAAGCAAGTTCCGTAGCACAGGTGTCATCGGCTTTTTTTGTGAGGTTACCCGAAATACTTATGCCGTTAAATTTCGGAAGGTATTTGCTTGCATATTCCAAAATATCTAAAACAATTCGCATTGATGATTTTAGAGGATAAATAGCAGTTTTATTCAACATAAACTCCTGTAAAATATCATTTTGGATGCTTCCCGATAGTTGTTCGGGTTTTACACCTTGTTCTTCGGCTGCTACGATATAAAAGGCCATAATAGGCAAAACAGCGGTATTTATGTTTAGGGAAACCGAGATGTCCTCAAGTGGAATTTGGTCGAAAAGTAGTTTCATGTCTTCCACAGAATCTATGGCAACACCTGTTTTTCCAACCTGGCCAATGACCTTTTCGTGATCGGAATCGTATCCGCGATGTGTGGCTAAATCGAAAGCAACCGATAGGCTTTGTTGTCCTGCTTTTAAATTTCGTTTATAAAACGCATTGCTATCTTTAGCTGTAGAAAACCCGGAGTTTTGTTTAATAATCCATGGTTTTGTAACATACATGGTACTATATGGACCGCGTAAATAAGGTGGGATTCCAGCCGTAAAATGGAGATGTTCTAAATCTTCAATATCCTTTTTTGTATAGGTTGATTTAAACAGAATACCTTCGGGGACGGTAGATGGTTCATTTTTATCTAACCCAAAACCTTGGTTTTCTGTTTGTTTTTTTAAAGTGATATGTTGAAGATTTTTTCTCAAATTAGGTTTATTAAGCGTTAATCGTTTATGGTAATTTTATGGATTGTTACAACGGTTTTTTTAGAAAGACAGCTTATTCATCTTCCTTTTTTAAGCCTTACTTGCTCTACTTGTTCTGCTAACCGTTTTTCTATAATGGGCGCAATTAATGTTTTTCTTCGATTTGTTTTTACAAAAGGGTAAAGTTGTAAGTCCTGCGCCATAGTATCATTTGGATTGCAGAATTTATTTATACCCACTAAAATAGCTTCCCCGTTATTAAATTGTAGCTGCTCTTTGTCTGCACTTTCTTTAATTTTTCGTTGAATGGTGCCCGATTTTAACTGATTTAAAAACCCGCCGTTACGTTCAATATCCTTAAATACATCGAGTGCTTTTTCTGCTAATTGATGCGTTAAAGATTCTATGTAATAACTACCGTCTGCAATGGTATTGACTTTATTAAAATGACTTTCGTGTTTTAAAATAAGTAATTGATTTCTTGCGATACGCTCACTAAATTCGTTGGTTTTACGGTGAATAGCATCGTGAGGTAAATTGTAAACGGTATTGGCACCACCTAAAATAGCGCTCATACATTCGGTGGTAGTACGCAGCATATTGGTATTGTAATCGTATAGCGTTTTGTTGCGTTTTGTAGGTGTGGCGTTAATGTGGCAATCGATATGTATGTTGTATTCTTCAGCTAAAGTTTCCCAAAGTAGGCGCAATGCTCTAAGTTTTGCGATTTCGAAAAAATAATTTGAACCTATAGCAACATTGAAAGAGATTTGACTACCAACAAGCGATTCTGGTTTTAAAGCATGCAGGTATTCGTTAGCATGAGCCAAAGCATAGGCCAATTGCTGAACCATATTGGCACCTGCGTTTTGATATACCGCTGTGTTTATCGTTACAGATTTTGATGTTTGAAGGCTGGTTTCAAATGTTGAAAAATCATGGTTTAGACTTTGAAACCAATTGCCAGATTTGGCAAGATTACCAATAATATCAACCGCTACGGTAATGTTGTTTTTCCCCGTAAGGGTTATTAGTTTTTTTATGAAATTTACAGATAAAAACTGTAATTCAAAATGAATGGAAACAGTTTCTGTATTGATGTTTTTAAGTAAATCTTCAATAGAAATAGCGTCTTCTGAGGGTATAATAAAATGAATAGATTCCGCTCCGCCTTTAATCGCGTTTAAGGCATTTACATTCGATTTTTCTACATGGGCAACAAATATGCTTTGTCCAATGTGCCATGGAGACGTACTTGCGGTTGATGTAAGGGCGAGGTTCTCTAAATCGTCGGCATTATAAAATGGTTTTACGGCAATATCGTCGTTTGAATTCCAAATAAGGGTATCGTTAAAATCAGCTCCATTTAAATCGAACTGGATTTTTTGTTTCCATTGTTTTGTAGAAACCGCATTGAAAGTTTCGAATAAACCACTACTCATTATTTTTTACGTTTAAACTATCTTCATATTCGATAATATAAATGTCTTCATTTTCACGTTTCATATAATAGGTTTCGCGAGCAAATTTTTCTAAGCCTACTTCGGAACTTATTTTTTTAATTGCTTTCTTATCTTTTTCAATTTCACGTTTATAGTATTCTTTTTCGTTTTCTAGCGCTTCAATATCGTTGTTTAATTCATGGTGAATAAGCCAAGAATTAGCATCGAAAAATATCATCCAAATTAGGAATCCCGCAGAAATTAGGATAAACCAATTTTTGAAAGGTTTTAGATATTTGCTTGTATTTTTATTGAATTTTGCCATTTATAGTCTGTCGTTGATAATGGTACGCACAATATCCACAGCCACCGTATTATACTTATTATTTGGTATAATGATATCGGCATATTCTTTCATAGGCTCGATAAATTGGTCGTGCATAGGTTTTAGCGTAGTTTGGTAACGGGTTAACACTTCATCAATATCACGTCCGCGCTCGGAGATATCGCGTCTTAAACGACGAATTAAACGCTCGTCGGTATCGGCATGCACGAATATTTTAATATCAAACATATCTCGTAATTCCGGATTTGTTAAAATTAAAATCCCTTCAACAATCATAACTTTCCGCGGATGCGTTAAAATAGAATCTCCCGTTCTATTATGGTTTACAAAAGAATACACGGGTTGATGGATGTTTTTTCCTTTTTTTAGCGCTTTTAAATGCGAGGTTAGTAAATCGAAATCGATAGAGCGTGGGTGATCGAAATTTATATTAACACGTTCATCAAAAGATAGGTGAGAGGTGTCTTTATAATAAGAATCTTGGGAAATAATACCCACTTCACCTTCGGGTAATTCGTGGAGAATTTGGTTTACAACTGTTGTTTTTCCGCAGCCTGTACCGCCTGCAATTCCTATTATTAGCATGAATTTTTAATTTTCTGCAAAGTTAATTAAATGTAAAGGTTTCCGGAATCTTTATTTTTTAATTTTTGAAACTTCGTCTTTGGTAATCATTTTGTCATTCTTATTGCCCCAAGAATTGGTAATGTAGTTCATAACATCGGCAATTTCATCATCGCTTAAACCTAAAGGCATCATGGTGCCGTTGTACACCACATCATTTACAACCATACGACCTGTTTGCCCAAATTTTATGGCTTTAATGCTCGCTATTCTTTCTTTTTGTAGAAAATCCGATTTTGCTAAGGGCGGATAAATGCGCTCTACGCCTTTACCATTTGGTAAGTGACAAGACACGCAGAAATCGTTATAAATTTCGCGACCACGAACCTTGCTTTCTTTTAGAGGATCTGCTTGTTGTGCACTTAAAGGCGTTAGGATGGTGCTGTATATAGAACAGCCCATTATAATACAATATGCAATTAATTTCATAATATTTATTTTATTTATTCGGAATAATTTTAACAATACCTGTGCCTTCTATAGCAACATAAATATAACCATCTGGAGCTTGAATGACGTTGCGTACACGTCCCATATCTTTAAATAAAATCTCGCGTTTTATCACGGTATTA
The DNA here is from genome assembly GCF_008033385.1 of Algibacter pacificus. Lineage (GTDB taxonomy): Bacteria > Bacteroidota > Bacteroidia > Flavobacteriales > Flavobacteriaceae > Algibacter > Algibacter pacificus. Next base: position 18,252 of record NZ_VOGY01000016.1, read on the forward strand.
TTCTTAAGTACTAAGCGTTCTAAATATTGAAACTTTAGCGAGCCCACCAAGATGCTGTTTTTCCAATCGGGATACTTGTCTGACGTAACAAAAGCCATACCACTTGGTGCAATAGAAGGTACCCAGTAAAAAATAGGTTGTTCCATGCCTTCTTTTTTTGTCAGCTCTGTAAAGGGCGTACCGCTATAATTGATGCCATAGGAAATTACTGGCCAGCCGTAGTTTTTACCTTTTGCAATGCTGTTAATTTCGTCGCCACCTTTCGGGCCGTGCTCATTCACCCAAATAGCGCCTGTTTTTGGGTGTATGGCCATGCCTTGTGGATTGCGATGTCCGTAACTAAAAACAGCAGTTTTGGCGTTGGAGCTGTTTACAAAAGGGTTATCGGCAGGGATGCTTCCGTCATCATTTAAACGGTATATTTTTCCACCATCTCGAGTAATATCTTGTGGATTTTCATCGCGATTGCCACGTTCGCCAATAGAAAAATAGAGGTAACCATCCTTGTCAAATTCAATTCGGGAACCAAAATGTTGACCTTTTTTAGTGTTTGGTGTGGCTTTGTATAATAGTTGTTTTTCAACAAAAGCGTTATTTTTTAATTTGCCACGCATTAGGGCGGTATTACCACCATCGCCTTCACCTTCCGCGGAAGCGTATGTTATGTAAATCCATCCATTATTTTTATAATTAGGATGAATTTTAATATCTAATAAACCGCCTTGTCCACGAAGGTAAACTTCGGGTAGGCCAGCTATATTTGTTTTTTGTCCATCTTTAAAATGAATAAGTTCGCCCGCTTTTTCTGTAATAAGCATGCTGCCGTCGGGTAGAAAATCCATACCCCAAGGAATGTTAATTCCTGGAACTACAATTTCTGTAGTGTAATTTAATGTTGTAGGTGTTTTTGCCTCTACTGAAGATGCTAATGGTTGTGCACAACATGTTAAAGTAATGAGTGTGACAAATAGGCTATACAGGGTAAGTTTCATTTTCAAGGCTTTTTATGCTTCTCAAATTTAGGTTAAAATAATATATTTTATTTGAATTAGAGATTAAGTCTGTTCTTTTTTTTTGTTTAATGTATAGTAAATCAATGGTTTATGTTATTTGGTTTTTTGGGTTAAAAATTATTTTAATTTTAAAGGAAAAAATAAAGTGAAATAAATTTGAATATTCAAAAAAAGCTTTATATTTGCACCCCGTTATAGATAGCTAATTCGGGGTGTAGCGTAGCCCGGTTATCGCGCCGCGTTTGGGACGCGGAGGTCGCAGGTTCGAATCCTGCCACCCCGACAAAAATTAATACCAATAGAAACTAAAACCTTGTAAATCGTATGATTTACAAGGTTTTATGGTTTTTGGGCTATCATAAGAATTGAATTAATATGACTTAATTCGGTTCACAATTCGGTTCACAGTTTCAAAACACAAAAAGTGTGAACCGAATAGATGCTTAAAATACTGTAATTGAAATAGTTGATTTGACTTTCGTCTTGAATGAATGTTTAACTAAAAGACGACAACTATGCAATCACAAACCACTTTTACCCTGTCATTTTGGGTTAATGCCACTCGTATTAAAAATAATCAAGTTTCAGTTTTTGCGAGAGTTACCGTAAACGGAAAACGAGCAAATATCAGTTTACAAAGAAAAGTAGTACTTTCCGAATGGGATTCTAATAAAGGAAGAGCAAGATGCAACAAACAAGAATCACGGCTACTCAACAGATATTTAGACCAGGTTAAAAATAGAATCTATGAAGCTCACGATCAACTTGTAAAAGAAAAAGCGTTTATTTGTGCCCAATCCATTAAAGCAAGGTTTCTAGGAGAAGATAACGAAGAATATTCTCTACTTACATTGGTTGATTATCACAACACCCAAATGAGTGAATCATTAAGTTACGGTACTTTAAAGAATTACTTTACTACCCAAAAGTATATCAAACTATTCCTAACCAATAAGAAAATACAAGATATCTATTTGTCTCAATTAACATTCCGTTTCCTGGTTGACTTCGAAAAGTTCTTGCGTTCTTATGTTCCGGAGGACCACCAAAAGCAAATGGAAAACAATACGGTTATGAAGCATATTCAAAGACTTCGTAAAATGGTTACGTTGGCTTATAAGATGGAATGGATAGATAAAGACCCTTTTATAAAATTCAAGCCTACTTATATCAAAAACGAGCGTGAATTTTTAAGAGAAGATGAATTGCAGAATATTATTAATAAGGAATTCGAAATTGAAAGATTAGAGCTCGTAAAAGACTTGTTTGTGTTCAGTTGCTATACAGGCTTATCGTACATTGATGTAATGAACCTCAACGAAGATAATATCACTTTCGGTATTGATGGTGGAAAATGGATAATCACCAATAGACAAAAAACACATAACAAAGTAAAAATCCCATTACTTACAGTCGCTGAAGAATTAATTCAAAAATACAAACACCATATAAAAGCAAAGAAAACAAAAACCTTATTCCCTAATATTTCAAATCAAAAGCTCAACGCATATCTAAAAGAAATTGCTGATTTATGCAAAATCAAAAAGAACTTAACATTTCATATAGCAAGACATACATTTGCTACTACAATCACTTTGAGTAATGGTGTGCCCATAGAAACAGTGTCAAAGTTACTTGGACATTCTAAAATTGCTACTACTCAAATATATGCTAAAGTAGTTGAAAGAAAAGTGAGTGAGGATATTGGATTGCTTAAGGCAAAATTGAATATAAAGAAAAGTAAGATTAATTAATATGTTTATTGCCAAAATCGTCTAGAGTTTTTAAAAGGTTTCCTAGTTCTTTTGCTTCTTCATGGATTTTATAAAACACCTTTGGAGGAAAGTCATTAAATTCTATTCGTTCAATAATATTATTTTCTTCTAGCTGTTTTAATTGTTCCAACAAAACTTTTTTTGATACCCGTGGCATTTTACGCCATAATTCAATAAACCGTATTTCTTTTTCTTGGAATAGATGATGCAAAATCAAGGGTTTCCATTTACCTGAAAGTAAATCTAAACTTCGCTTTACTCCGCAATTTTCAAACTCATTATAATTCATAATTAGGTTTTTAAGTGGGTTACTTAAAGGTAAACTTCTTTAAGTATACATAACGTGTCACTAATTTAGTGAATATAAATTATTCATAAAAAACAAACACTATGGAAGTTCAATTATGGCGAAATGCAACAGTATTACTACATATAAAAAACATAAAGTTTTTAATAGATCCTATGCTGGGGAAAAAATCTTCGTTTGGAGTTTTTCCTTGGACTCAGGACAATAAACCGAATCCCTTAGTAGATTTACCGTTTGACACAAAAGAGTTAGACAATTATTTAGCAAGTATAGATGCGGTTGTAGTAACCCATCTTCATCCAGACCATTGGGATAAAGCGGCTATAGAGCGTTTAGATAAAAACCTGCCTATTATTTGCCCTATTGCTATTGCAGAAACGATTGCAAACTATGGCTTTAAAAACATAAAAAGCTTTGAAAACAATATGCTATTTAAAGAAATTTCCATATCACTCACGGAAGGCTTGCATGGTACTGGAGAAATCGGAAAAAAAATGGGAACCGTAAATGGTTTTGTCTTTTCAACAAATGAAGAGTGTATTTATTTTGCCGGCGATACCATCTGGTGTAAAGAAGTAAAAGCGGTAATAAACTTATACAATCCACAATATGTGGTAGTAGCAGGTGGTGCAGCTACATTTGCAATTGGTGCACCTGTTACAATGACATCAGAAGATATAGTAGCATTATGTAAAACCTTTCCAGAAATAAAAGTCCTTGTAACACATCTGGAAGCTATTAGTCCATGTAAAGAAACCAGAGAATATATTTCTAAAAAAGTTTTAGAGAATGGATTTTCCAATAGATGTTATATTCCAGAGGATGGAGAAAGCTTCATTTTCGATTAATTTTCATCCAAAATAAAATCTAAAATAGCTTGCACGTGAATCTTGGTGGTATCAAAAACAGGGGTTGAATTAAAGTCTTTTTCGCTAATTAAAAGTGGGATTTCAGTACAGCCTAGAACAATACCTTGTGCCCCTTTTTGTATAAGATCTTCAGAAAATTTAACGAACTCCTTTTTCGAACTTTCTTTGATAATACCTTTGCCTAACTCTTCTTTTACGATATAATGAATACGCTCAATATCAGAAAGTGTTTCAGGTATAAGCACTTCTATTTGGTGTTCATTTAATTTTTTTCGGTAAAAATCCATTTCCATTGTAAACTTTGTTCCCAATAAACCTATTTTATCTATTTTCCTTGAATTAACCTCCTGTGCAGCTGCGGTTATTATACTGATTATTGGAATATTGATTTTTTTCTGAATTTCATCGGTAAATAAATGTGCTGTATTGGCACATAAAGCAATGCCGTCAACGTTGCTTTTTTCCAATTCTTTACTAGCTTTTAAAAGCAAATCAAAAGAATTTAACCATCCTTTGTCTTGTATATCAGCGAAGTTCAGAGAATAAAGAATAATTTCGGCAGAATGTAAACCTCCTAAAGCTTCATTAACACCTTCATTGATGTATTTATAGTAATCCAAGGTTGATGTCCAACTGATTCCACCAACTAATCCTATTTTTTTCATTTGTGTTATTCTTCTGTTATTTGTAAATCTTTTTTCATTACAAAAAAACGAAAGTTTTCCCTACCAATTTGAAAATCATGTTCACCAATTTTTTCAAATCCACTTTTGTTATAAAAACTTATAGCCCTAGTGTTTTCTTGGAGTACCGAAAGCCAGATTTCTTTAAAACCCAAATGTTTTGCTTTTTTTAGTAGATGATGTTGTAATTCACTCCCTATTTTCATAGAAAGGAAATCTTTAAGAACATATATTTTTTGAAGTTGACATACCTGGTTGGCTAGGGTAAATTCTGATGCCGAATTTAATTTAAGTTTGGCATAGCCAACAGGTAAATTATTAACTGTAGCTATCCAATATTTATTATTAGGTTTATCGATGCTATTTTCCATTTTATCAAGAGAAAAAGTAGCTTCAAGATAATCAAGTAAATCCTGCTCATAGCTAAAATAATGAGCAAAGGTTTCAGAGAATGTTATTCTACCTAAAAGTGCTATGAATTTAACATCTTTTTTACTTGCCTGCCGGATTTCAATTGTATTCATTTTAAGCTCAATTCTTTTGTTCATTATTTCTATAAACTCCAAAGTTTATAGAAGTTTTCAATACTTTTTGTATCTGCTCAATTGTTCTCCCTTTTCCCAATAGGAATTGGATATAAAATCAATTATAAACCGGGTATCCAATTTATTCTTTCTGATGTCGATTGTTATTGCTTTCATTTTCTAATTCATTTGCTTTATTGAAAAGCATCTTTAATGGTTTTTAATGTTAGCTTTTTGTTTTCACTTTCATTGATAAGGGAAGCGATGGCAATACCGTGTATTCCGACTGAAAGAAGCGGTGTAATATCATCTAACCGTATCCCTCCGATAGCCAATAGAGGAATCGTTGGAGTATCCATTTTCTGTAGAGTTGTAACCAGCTGACCAATCTCATCCAAAGATAAAAAAAAATCAATTTCAGGCTTGGTTCTTGTTTTACGAAAAGTCCCTAGTCCAATATAATCGGCAATACCATTTGATTGATGAAACTTGGCTTCTCTTTCATTATAGGCGGTTGCTCCAATAATCTTATCAACTCCAAGTTCTTTTCTAGCAATCTTATGATCCATATCTCCATTCCCTAGGTGAACACCATCTGCATCAATCTCAAGAGCAATATCCAAATGATCGTTAATTATTAAAGTAGCATCAAAAAGGTTACAAATTTTTTGGGTTTCCAATGCGATATCAAGCATTTCCGACCTTTCCATATCTTTGAGTCGAAGCTGTACCAAATCAACACCGGCTTCACAGGCTTCAAGTGCCAATTGCTGATGTGTTTTATGGGGCATATTTTGAGTGATAAAATGAATTTTGGATATTCTATTCTGTGTCATAGCGTATTTGTTTAAGCAATGCCAAGTAAAGACTCACTACTTAATATATAGTGATTGAGTAATTCTTTTGATTTATAATAAGCCTGTTTCATATTTAAACCCAGTGCCAGTCCAGCTGTTATGCCCGAAGACAGTATGCAACCCGTACCATGTTTATCAAAGCCAGTAAATCTTCTGGATTTTAGATGATGTACATTTTGATTCCACCACAAGTAGTCAATTACAAATTCTTCATTTTCAGAAACTGATTTCTGCAAAACAGAGGTATGTCCATTAAATTTATGAATGGCATCATTATTCCAAAGTTTTGAGTATTCCTCCTTGTTTGGTGTAATTAGGTCAATAAGTTCAATGGTGTTTAATAACTGTTTTGGGTCAATTTCATTCCAAAAATTAAATCCACTAGAGCTTTTGAATATAGGATCCCATACAATTTTTAAGTCTTGGTCGTAGTCTCTTAAAAGTTTGACCAACCATTTCAAAGTGTCGGAATCTTTTAAGATTCCAATCTTTACGGCAGTTATAGTGTGAAAGGAAAAAATGACATCTATCTGATCTTTAATCTCTTTTTCTGTCGACCAACGGATGCCACGAATTTCTGATTCATTTTGGATGGTTAAGGCACTAATTACCCCAAAACCATAGACATTGAAATGCTGAAATACTTTTATATCTGCTAGAATTCCTGCGCCCGCTGAAGAGTCAAACCCAGCAATCGATAATACTTTTGGTTGCTTCATAAGTAAATGGAGGATCCTTTTTTTGTAAATTCTTCAGCCTTTTCCTTTAAACCTTCTTCAATGACTTTCGTTTCTGTAGCTGCTTTTTCATGGGCCAGTTCGCGTATCTCCTGTGTGATTTTCATCGAACAGAATTTAGGGCCACACATACTACAGAAATGAGCTATTTTCGCCCCCTCTGCAGGTAAAGTTTCATCGTGATATTCACGAGCTCTATAGGGGTCAAGTGAAAGGTTGAACTGATCTTCCCATCGAAACTCGAACCTTGCTTTACTCAATGCATCATCCCTATATTGGGCAGATGGAAAACCTTTTGCCAAATCTGCTGCGTGGGCTGCTATTTTGTAGGCAATCAATCCATCCTTTACATCTTCTTTATTGGGTAACCCTAAATGTTCTTTAGGGGTTACGTAACAAAGCATAGCAGTACCAAACCAGCCAATCAAGGCAGCTCCAATAGCGCTCGTAATATGATCATATCCCGGAGCAATATCCGTAGTGAGTGGACCTAGCGTGTAAAAAGGGGCTTCGTGAGTAAGTTCCAATTGCTTATCCACATTTTCTTTAATTAACTGCATAGGAACATGCCCTGGACCTTCAATCATTACCTGAACATCATATTTCCAAGCGATTTTCGTGAGTTCTCCCAAGGTTTCCAATTCAGCAAACTGTGCTTTATCATTGGCATCTGCAATACTACCTGGGCGAAGTCCATCACCTAATGAAATGGAAACATCGTATTTATTCAATATTTCGCATAGTTCAGAAAAATGGGTGTAAATAAAGTTTTCTTTATGATGTGCCAAACACCATTTGGCCATGATGCTTCCACCTCGCGAAACAATACCCGTAAGCCGTGAAGCGGTAAGTGGAATATATTTTAATAGTACCCCTGCATGCAATGTAACATAGTCCACGCCTTGTTCCGCGTGTTCTATTAGGGTATCACGAAAAAGCTCCCAAGTTAATGCTTCAGGATTTCCATTGACTTTTTCCAACGCTTGATAAATAGGCACAGTTCCTAATGGCACAGGGCAATTTCGTATAATCCATTCTCGGGTTTCGTGGATGTTCTCTCCTGTGGATAAATCCATAATACAGTCAGCTCCCCAACGACAAGCCCATACCGCTTTTTCAACTTCTTCTGCAATAGAAGATGTCACTACGGAGTTTCCGATATTAGCATTCACTTTAGTAAGGAAGTTACGCCCAATTATCATAGGTTCTAATTCGGGATGGTTAATATTGGCAGGAATGATGGCACGACCTTTAGCCACTTCGTCCCGAACAAATTCTGGAGTAATTTTTTGAGGAATATTTGCGCCCCAACTATTTCCAGAATGCTGCTTGTAATTATCCATCATTAGTTTTTCCCGAATTGCTATGTATTCCATTTCTGGAGTAACTATACCTTGTTTTGCATAATACATTTGGGTATGGGTCGATTTTATAGAGCGTTTCGGTTTTCGAATATTTGGAAATCGCAATGTATCCAAAGTAGTATTCTTTAAACGTATATTCCCATATTTAGAGGATGGTCGTGAAAGTTCTATGAGTTTCTTGTCTTTTGCCAACCACTCCCTAACATCGGCAAGCCCTTGGGTTAAATCAATAGTTGCTTTTGGATCCGTATAGGGTCCACTGGTATCATAAAGGAATACTTCTGGATTTGTGGTATCTTTTTCTGTCCCATTTATGGTAGTTTTATCTTGCTTTACGCTTCTAAAAGGAATTTTCAAGCCTATTTCAGTAACTACATAGTGTTTTTTTGAATTGGGAAAAGGTTCTCTTGAAATATGTTGTGTATAATCTGCAGAAACCGTATCATTTTTGTTCATTTGTTTTTTTAACAAAAGTCATTAAATCACTATAAGTAAGATAGTATAAGTTGGACATTAGACTAAAATGTCCAACTTATACTATTTAAAATAGTGTGTTTTAACGTAATTTGTTGTTTATGTAAAATCAAAAATATAATGACTATATATATAATAGGCGCAGGAGCAATTGGTAAGGCATTGGCCGTTTGCTTAACACGACATGGTAGAGACGTTCACCTTATTCGCGGACGCGTGGATGATGGTAGTTCGTATAGTGAAAAAATAACATTGAAACTTAAATCAGGTCAAGAGTTGACAACGGATATAAGGTTTAATTCTTTATGTAACTTTTCTGACTTAAATAATAGTCTAGTTGTACTAACCAACAAATCTTTTGGTAATAAGGAGCTTGCCAAAAAGTTAAAAAGCAAAGCTATTAATTCTCCAATACTTATCTTGCAGAATGGTTTAGGTATAGAAAGATCATTTATCGAGCATGATTTTCAAGAGATTTATAGATGCGTACTTTTTGCAACCAGTCAAAATATTTCAAAAAATGAAGTAAGCTATAAGCCTGTAGCGGAATCTCCCATTGGTATAATCAGGCAAAATAATACAGTTTTAGAAACAATTGTAAGGGAAATGGATACACCAGAATTCAGATTTATTTCTGAAAAACAAATCGATAAAACAATATGGAAAAAGGCGATTGCAAATTGTGTGTTCAATTCCATATGTCCTTTATTGGACGTTGATAATGGGATTTTCCATAGAAATACTGAAGTCTTTTACCTAGCGAGGAGAATCATTAAGGAATGTGTGCTTATCTCCAAGAAAAAAGGGATTGCTTTGGAAGCTAAAGAAGTCGAGGATCAGGTGATTTCAATCAGTAAAATGTCCGATGGACAATTTATTTCCACATTACAGGATATTCGAAATAAAAGGGAAACTGAAATAGACACCCTCAATTTTGAAGTTGTAAGGATAGCAAAGCAAATGAACCTAGAGGCACAAGTCCAAGAAACAAAGTTACTTGGGGAGTTGGTAAAAATAAAATCAAAATTAAATAGATAGATGTATCAAATATTTTCCCCACCAGAACATTTACGTCATATAATACGCTATTATTGGCTACTTGATTTAAGCATAAAAGAGTGTGGAGTGACGGAATATATTTTTGCCTATCCCTACGTGAACTGGGTGTTTACCCTTGGGTCTCCATATACAGTTAAAGATAATCAGTCGGGGTCTCTAGTTATAAAAGATACACGCATTCTAGGGCCAAGAACCAATTTTGCAGAATATGTACACCCCAAAGGAAATCTGGCTTTTGGAGTGACCTTTCAATTTGGAAGTACACTGCCTATTTTCAAGGAAGAAACAAGTCTATTAACCAATAAAATTATTTTACAGGAAGAGATATTACCTGCTTTCAATTGGTTGACACCTTTCTTTGAAGAAGTCCAACCAGATATTTTTATGAATACTTTTAATCATCAAATTGAAAAAATTTCTTGTGGAAAGGATAGAAATGGGCAAGTTCTATGGAACCAATTTTTAGAACTCATCATAGGCGGAAAAAATTATGCATCATCTGCAAGTCGAATGTCAAGAATGCTCCAAATAAGTCAAAGGCACCTTCAAAGAATAACTATGCAATATGCCGGATTATCTCCAAAACAGGTACAATCAATGATTCGCTGTAGATTAGCAATTAAACATATTCATACAACAGGATGTACCCCTGATTTTTTTCACTATGGTTTTTACGATCAGAATCATTTTATTAAAGAGGTAAAAAGATGGTCAGGATATACACCTAACACGCTTCTATCCTTACTCAACTAATAATCTTATTAAGAATTGATTTGATTAGTGTAAAGAAGCAAAAAGTTTAATTAACACAGGAAATATTGAATGAAAAAGCAAGACTAAAAATTGAAAAAGTACTTAATACCTTCAAAAAAAGTATTAAGGAAATCGAAAGATCTGATCTTTCTGTAATCATAAATTCTTCAAAAGGGATACAAGTATCTAGAGATTGCCTACACCAATTAAGGTTAATTGTAAGAGTTAATCAATTTGATTCTATTCAAGAAGAAATAATTTTTTTTAAAGAACAAAAACCTTTTGTTTATGGTAGGTTGAAATTTTTTGTAAAAATTCATAAAAGTATTTTAGAAAGACCTAAAACATCTTTAGAAAGACAACGTAAATTTATTGACCAGCAACTTGAGGAATTAGACAGGCGCAGAAAAGCCTATCTTGATTTTGAAAAATATTATTTACAAAAAGAAACTAAATTAGACAAGTATTATTTCGTTAGAGGGAAAGATTCTTCAGAACTTATTTCTGACACCTCTCATTATTATACAGATCCAGAGTTCTCAACAAGTCATGATAATATGGTTGCGCAAATCATTGCTTCAGAGTTATTAATTAATCACTTTAATTCAGAATTACACTTTTTGCGTAGAAAAGAGCTACAGCCTTTCAAAGAAACCCTAACTATAATGCCATTAGATAATTCCGTTTGGACAGGAAGTAAAACCGATTTAGTGGAGCTTATATATGCGTTACAAGCATCGGGAGCTATTCAAAACGGAAAGGCAGAAATTAAACAGATGGCTACTATTTGCGAAGAGATATTTTCAATAGACCTTGGTAATTTTTATAGAACATATTTAGAAATTAGAGAACGTAAAATGGATAGATCTCGTTTTATCAAACATCTAAAAAAATGTCTTGACCAAAAAATGGAGAATGATGATCAGAAATATTAAATCTAAAACTGTTAAAATTCTTCCCAACCCATTCCCAACTTGGGAATATAACTTATCAATTCACTTCATATTTGCCAAACGAAAGTCAAATCGACAGATTCATGAACACATATTTATTAAAATGTGAAAGTTCGTGAGCTAAATCACATTAATAGCTACTGCTACGAATGTATATTCAAAGCGGTAGCTATTTTAAACAAAATCGTTTACTATGGCAGCAACAATTATCACAACAGAAGATCTTCGAGAGTTCAAATTAGAATTATTAGAAGACATCAAAGCAATAATCAATCATCAATCAGGTTTCGCACCTAAAAAGTGGCTCAAGTCACCAGAAGTTCGAGACCTCTTAAGTATCTCACCAGGAACATTACAAAATCTTCGTATCAATGGCACATTACCATACACAAAAGTCGGTGGAGTCATCTATTACGACTACGAAGAAATCCTCAAAGTAATGGAAGAAAACCGAATCCATAACAAATTTTAGTGTCATTGCGAGAAGCGTAGCGACGTGGCAATCTCACTCATATGCAAGAAGTAAACTACAGGATCGAGCGTTTAAAAAACATCCAGTGGATGTTTTTAGCGGAGAGGCCAGCTGGTGCATTGGCGTTTAAACTATAGAACTAATATGCAAGACGTTAATTATATTAAACATCTAAATTCAATCTTTGTCCAATTCTCAAAAGATAATCGATTAAATCCAACCCACATAAGCTTATACATAGCATTATTTCAGTTGTGGAATTTAAATCGATTTTTAGAAGAGTTTTATATAAACCGCGATGAGGTTATGCAATTATCTAAAATTGGTTCTAAATCTACCTATCACAGATGCATCAAGGAATTAAACCATTGGAAATATATCTTGTATTTCCCATCTCACAATCCTTATCGCGGAAGCAAAATTAAGATGTTCAAATTCGGGACAAGCTCTGGACAAGTAGTGGGACACAGCTCTACTCAAATCGAGACAAGCACTGGACAAGCACTGGTACCTATATATAAACATATACAAACTATAAAAAACAAAAACATTCATAAACAGGAAAATTTAAAAAATTCAGATTTAGAAGATTTTGAAAACAAGGAAAAACCTAATCGAGCTGTTCCAAATACAGACAACCTAAAGACTACTAAAAACAAAAACTACAATGAACCACTTTAATTTTTTGTCATTCTGAACTTGATTCAGAATCTCATCGTCATTGCGAACAAAGTGAAGCAATCTCATAAATACAAATATGAACACAAATCAACCTCACATAATCATTGAGAAAGGCGTTCAATACAAACTTGGCGAACTCAAAGACAATCATATCCATTATGATTTCAAAAGTATTCTCATTTACCTCAATGCAAAAGGAAAGTTGTTATTTGGCAAAAACTTCAAGATTTATGAAGAAGATAAGGTAGTGCTTTACAAATTATGCATTTATTTTATTCGCGATTTTGAAGCTTGCGAAAAACTAAATATAGATCCAAATAAAGGTATTCTATTGTCTGGTCCTGTAGGTTGTGGTAAAACCAGTTTAATGAAACTGTTAAGGCATATTGTATCACACCATAAACCCTATGAAGTTATTCCTGCAAGAAATATCACGTTTGCATTTAACAATATTGGATATAAAACCATTCAAGAATATGGAAACAGTAATTTCTATTGTTTTGATGATTTAGGAGTAGAAACAACCGGTAGACATTTTGGAAAGGACTGCAATGTTATGGGCGAAATCCTCTTATCGCGTTACGATCTATTCCTTCAGCGTAAAATAAGAACCCACGCAACCACAAACCTTAATGCTCAAGAGTTAGAAGAACGATATGGTAATCGTGTACGTTCCAGAATGAGGCAACTCTTTAATTTGATTGCTTTTGATAAGGAAAGTAAGGATAAGAGAATATAACTTTGAAACAAATTTTAACAAAATGAGGTAAACCGTAATAAAACAAATACATAATTTGTATATTTAGTGTGTAAAAAAATCCCTAAGCACTCAAAGTTTTTAATAGCTAATGATATTTCATTGGCTTTTTTATTTACTCAAAAAATAAATTAATAATAAATGTATCTATCTAAATTATATATAAAAAATTTTAGAGGAATTAAAGAAATGACCCTTAGCTTCAATCGTAGTATCAACATTTTGATTGGGGAAAACGGAAGTAACAAATCAGCGGTGATAGATGCCATAAGATTGCTTTACAATATGGGAGAACCCATTCGAGATATTTCAGTAAGTTTTGCAGACTTTCACGAAAGTGTGGCGTACGATGAAGATGAGAAAATTACTATAACAAGAACTGATAAGATTACTATAGTTTTTCAGTTTAAGGGGCTTTCCGCTTCTCAAAAAGGTGCTTTATACGAGTATATGGTCATCGACCCCGATGGCGAAAACGAATATGCGCAGGTAACGCTAACCTATGAAAATAAAGGTGGTAAATACCCAATTTCATCATATTACACAGGCAATGTTGAAGGTCAAAAAGCCGATTATAATACATTCGCAATTTTTCAACACTACTATTTAAGTGGCTTAAGAGACAGTACCCGAGATTTATTAACCAGCAGAGGTAATGTATTGGGACGTGTCATTAAAAGACGGGTAGAAAAAAACGAAACAGAGGATGTTATAGAAGGTATTATGCGGAATGCTAATGATGAGCTTTTGGCACAATCAGAAGTTTCAGAGACACGTGATGGTGTCAACGATAATCTTACAGGGATATACCAACGTTTTAAAGATAATCAAATTGGCCTTCAAATAGAGCAATCCAAAACTGAATACATTGTTAACGCTATAAAACCGTTTTTACCTCACGATAGGGTTAGTTTAGCTGGGGATGGATTTTCACTCTGGCAAAATAGCTTAGGGCAAAATAATCTCATATATATAGCAACAGTTCTCGGTGACATCAAGGATCAAATCAAAGAAAACAAAGTTCCTCATTTTGCTCTACTGATTGAAGAACCTGAAGCTCACTTGCATCCACAACTTCAATTAAGCTTATATAGTTTTTTAAGAGATTCAAGCACTTCAAAAAATAGCCAATTATTTATCACGACACATTCGCCTACTCTTACATCGAAAGTACCACTCAAAAATTTGATTTTATTGGATGGTAAAGCGTTTCAATTAAGTAAACAGTTTAAGCAAAGGGTTTCTGAAGAAATTGTTGAAGATACTGTAAAAAACAATAAACTGACCAGCTCGAACTTTAGATTTAGAAGAAAACAACTTGAAAGATATATTGACGTAACAAAATCTCAACTACTATTTGCAAAAGCAGTTCTTTTTGTTGAAGGTATTTCTGAAGAACTTTTAATTACAGCCTTTGCAGCAGTCAAAAAATATCGTTTAGAGGATTACAGAATTGAATTAGTGAATATTGGTGGGACGAGTTTTTACCCATTCATCCATTTGTTTAACTCAAATCAACCTAGCAGGTCTATCAACAAGCCTGTTTCAATTTTAACTGACAATGACAGGTTTCCTGAGTCTAAGAAAAAAGAATTTTCTTTTAAAAAATTGATTGAGGATGATTATGCTAAACTTGATGAATTGGACGCTTCAATTCAGGTAGCGGAAGTATCATCAAGGATACCCAACATTACTTCGGCTATTAATGGTAAAGACACCATTAAAGTTTTTCCGGCAGAAAAAACTCTTGAATACGAATTGGCTCTTGCAAATATTCCGAAGACAAAAGGAGGTATCGAAGCCAACTTTTTATTCAAATACATTGCTAAAAATAGGTCTGAAAAAGCAGAAGCTATACTTACCTATGTGGATTCAGTTATAGATGGTGAACTTTCTGAAGAGCAGCAAAGAAAGACTGCTATATTGTTGTGGAAGTCGTTTCCTTCAAAAGGTACATTTTCACAAAACTTTTCTCTTTACATTCTCAAAAACTTAAGGCGAGCTCGGAAAGAATTTGTAATCCCAAAATACATACGTAAAAGTTTAAAGCACTTAAAAGGATAAGTATGAAACTGGATATTACAGATGAATTACAAGCGTATTTTGATGCCAAAGGTAAAGTAGTTTTAAATGCTTGTCCAGGCAGTGGAAAAACTACGGCAATTGCCCAAAAAGTCATTCACCTTGAAGATGCATATAAAAGTACTTACGGTAATCACTCAGGTATTGCCTGTATCTCATTTACCAATGCAGCAAAAGATGAACTTAACCATACATACAATTTACTTTCGGGTAATACTCTTCAATATCCAAATTTGGTTAGCACAATTGATAGCTTTATCAACACCTTCATTACATTGCCCTTTTATTACCTTTTAGAAAGGAATTTTGCTAGACCGCAAATTTTAGAAAACAACGCCCGTTTAGATACATTTTGGAAAACCAAGTACAAGAATAGAAGTGGTAAGTTGGTTGATGGTCTTAAAAACCCTATGAACTCTTTTAAAGCCAAAACTGGCAGAAGCATATACTATCAATATTTACCATCCTCTATAAGATTAGAACCAGATGGTAGCTATACCGTAAATGGAAATGCACCTTCAGAAGATAAAGTAGATTTAGATGTCTTTGAAAAATATTGTAAATATATCAAAGGATGGCAGTTTGAAAAAGGTTTAATTACTACTAACGACTCAGCGTTTATTGCACTTAGGCTTCTTAGAAATAACCAAAAAATAAGCAAATGGCTTGGACAAAGGTTTCCTCACATAATCGTCGATGAAGCACAAGACAATTCACTTATGCAACATCGAATTTTCGAAGAACTCAATAATCAAGGATTAGTGAATATCGAATTCATTGGCGACCCTTATCAAAGTCTTTATGAGTTTAGAGATGCCAACCCACAGCTATTCTTGGACAAGTATGAAGGAGATGATTATGTTAGCCTGGATTTATCAAATAACAGAAGGTCCCCACAACGTATTATAGACTGTTTTTCACTACTAAGGTCACAAGATAAACGCACAATCAAAACAGCCTGTGAAACCGATTTAAAAGAGCCGATACTTATTTACAGGTACAAAGCCGATGGCAGAAGTGATATCATAAGTCATTTTGAAGAATATTGTATCAGTAAGGGATTTAATAAAAATAAGGTGGTGGTGCGAGGTAATAGTATAAGGAACAAAATGCTTGGTCGGGATGCACAACAAAGACCTTGGCACAACCCCTTGGTTTATGACCTAATCACTGCAAAGATTGAATATGATGACAAAAATTTAAAGGATGCCATAAACATAGCAAGGAACATTGTTATTCGATTAGAAAATAGAGGACTCTCTTTTGTAGAATTTGGTCATTTGCGAGCTGAACTTAAAACTGATTACCAACTCAATGCGCGAGTAATATGGTTTGTTGAAGGATTGCCAGAACTCTCTAATACGGTTGAAGAATGGTCAAAACTATGTCCCGCATATATAAAGAAAGCTTTAAACCTTGACTATGATTTAGATTTCGGTTTAAAAAAGACCTCAAAATATTTTGCTAAGGCTACACGCACCAACCCAGTATCAATGCACTTCAATCGAGTGGATATTGATAAAACCAGTTCACTTACAACAATTCATCAAGTTAAGGGAAAAACATTGGATGCAATTTTGATTTTTTTTGACGAAAACAACCACGCAAGTAATATTAATTTCAGGGATTTAGAGCCTGATGAGGATGGCTTTATTAAAGAAAAGAAACGTATAATTTATGTAGCAATGTCAAGACCTAAACACCTTTTAGCAATCGCATTTCCTGAGAAAATCACAGAAGCTCAGATAAAAGAAAAGTTAGGGAGCGATATATTGGTAGTGGTAGTTTCGGATATTGAAAAAAAGTGATAGTTATGAATAGCTTTAACCTATATAGAGAAGCAAAAGATCAGTATGAAAAATTAATCCCCGATAAAATCGACGGTTTAATTCTTCTGTCTCTATACGCAAAGTATAAGGATAAAGACTTTACTGAAGAGAATATTATATCAACGATTAATAAAGTATTTAAAGATCAAGGTAATGACAGCTCTAGAACAGAATACAATAGAAATAATTCTATAATTTTAAGATTCCAGGAATCCTTCCTTTGGAGAAATGCTTCAAAGAAAACTTATCAGTTTAAAAAATACGGTCTGGAGCTTTGTCAGAATATTGAAAAACGTTTAATCGAAAAATACAATCCTGCTAAAATTAAACGATTTTTTGATGAATTGCATAAAAGTCTCACTGAAAACATTGAGCAAAACAAAGATTTTAACGAATGGATTGAAGATCATTTTGAGATTAGACTTCCTGAACTTACTTCACAAATAGAAATTTTAGACCAGCAGGTTAACGAATCGGTAAAAGATTTTAAAACAGGAATAAATTCTAGGAATCAAGACATACTTGATGTCCTTAAAGGTATTGAAATACGTCTTGAAGTTATTAAAGAACAAGCATCCGAGTTAAGAAATGCATTTCAAATCTCATATGATATAGATGACCTTTTACTAGGATTACTAGAAGAAAACAAGGGGCAAAACTATATCGCAAATATTCACAGAGTTCAAACTTTTCACGATAATTCTAGAAGTCAATTAGAGCAAGTAAGTAAAAGAATTGAAAAAATTAAACCAAGAATTAGAGAGTTCATTTATGATTTCAATAAAAAGAACTTCGATAGGAAAACAAACAAGTTTATTGACTATTTACTACAACAATCTGTAGTAATTAGAGAAGGGGGAGCAAAAAAAATTAAACTTCCAGATAACCTGCCAGAATTATTGGTTAAATCTACAGAACATAATCTCAAATTTAATGTTATACCAATAAGAGAAATAAGTCCAAAACTACCTATTAAAGTAACAGAAAGAAAGATTAATGTAAACAAAAGAAGAGAGCTATTAGAAAAGACACTAAAATGGAAACAGGACAAAGAAAGAATACGTTACTGGACCAATTTGGCATTTAAAGAATTGGAAGAAAAAGGTACTTTTAACTTCACACCTTTTTTCTTTAAAATTCTAGAAGAAGATCAGCTCACAATTGCTGTTAAAACAGCTCATAGTATTATAAGAAAGAACATTATAAGTAGAACTAAATATAATGTGGCTATCAAAAAAGAACCAATATACGGCGCAACAAAAAAAGGAATATCCTTATGGCAAATGACAATACGGAAAGAATAGAATCATATAGTTTTTTGTATAATAAGAAAGCAAAAAACACCTTTGCAAAACTTGATTATGCTCTTCGAAGCGGTATCCATATTCAAAGAGAGTACCCTTTGAATGCAAACTTATATCGATTTTTAAGTGAATCAGAAAACTATGAGTCGCTTAAAGATTACTATAAGAACTTCTTCAACTTAAATCTCATAAAAGAAGGTAATGATTTCGATAATTACTATTATTTAAATTTCAATGAAGATGGTAAAGGAAATGTACCTTCTGATAATCGCGATTACTTAAAAAGCGAATACATTATTATCGGGATGCTATTCTTAAAGATGTATAAGCTAGATGGAAATATTGAACTAGACAGTGTGTCTGAATTTACCACACTATTATATGAGGAATATGAAGAACAGAAAAATGCATTGAGGAAACTTATTAATGATAATTCTTCTGATAAAAGTACAGATTTGGGTGATCAAAGATTCGAAACCGTTATAATGAAATCTTTTGAAAAGTTTGGAGATTTAGGGTGGTTAATATGGGAAAGGGAAGATGAAAAAGATAAATTTAAAATAATGCCATCTTTTGAACGCTTGCGAATTTACTATCAACCACAGATTGAAACCATTGATGATTTAATAAAGGAAGTGAAAGATGCTGAATAATTATCCTCGTATATATAGTTTGTCAACAATAGGTATTAAACAACATTTTAATGCCGATTATCTTTTCCATCCATACAGAACAGATTTTAGTGGCGAAAGTGGTAGTGGAAAGAGTATGATAGCCGATATGATACAATTAGTTCTTGTTGGATCAAGTGAGTTTAAATCTGCGACAGAAAGCAATAAGATTAGAGATATCAAAGGAATGTTAATTACCCCAAAAGGTCATTCAACATCTAGAGGTTATATTTTTTTAAATATTGAAGTCAATCCAAAAAAATACATTGTTATTGGTGCTTATATTGAGGGAACGAGTAATGCTGCCGAAATGTTTATTATTCAAAACGGTTATGATTGGGAGAACCCTACTGCATTAAGCAAACCGATTTTTTATAAGGATTTATTACTGGACAATAAAGTTGATACATTAAATAGCCTTTGTGAAAAGATTGAATTTGTTAGAATGAAATCTTTCAGGAGAAAGCAATACCATCAAATTCTTTATGATAATTCAATCCTATCTTTAAATTTGACTAAAAATGAAACCCTCAAAACATATGCAAATATCTTGAGGTCATTTTCAAGGGGAAAAGGTTTTAAAACCGAATCTGAAGATTTAAAAAAATTCCTCTTTGGAGATGATGAAAAAAATGCCATAATTGAAAAATATAATGAAGAAGTCGAAAATATAAGCAATGATTTTCACGAGCATAAAAGATATACTGAAGAGATAGAGCTCATCAATAATAAGCAGGATTTATTAAAGACGGCATTAAAAAAACAAAAGGAATATAAATCTGTATACACAGAATATTTAATAAAAAAATATAGTTATTGGAATAGCTTCAAAAAGAAAACTACAGAGTTGAAGTTCAAAATAAATGAGCAATTAAATGTAAGAAAACGTGAATTGCAATTTGTCGAAAATGAACTTTTGGAAATAAAAATAGAGGAGCTTAAAGAGTTGTCAGATATTAAAATTAAAGTTGCGGAGTTAACTAAAGTTGATAATTCTAAACACGATATTGAAAGTAAGTTTATAAATATTAGTAACGCCAAAAGACAAGTTGATATTGTAGAGAAATGGCTTACGTCTAACAATAACAATATTGAGAAAGTAAATACCTGGTTTAAACAACAATATGAAGAAACTAATAATAGAACAGCTTTACAAGAATTTACAAAACATCTCTCGACTCATAATGTATTAGATGTATTTAAAGTATCCAACTGGTTAATCGATTATAAGAAAGAAAGTAAAGCATATTCAAAAAAAATTGAAGCTTTAAAGAAAGAAGTAAACGAACTTGAATCTTTATCACGATTTTCAGATTTAAATAATCCAGAGTCTTTGGTAAATTGGGCTATAGATAACCTAAAGTTTCCTCTATCGCATAATCTTGAAAGTATTTTAATTTATTATCAAAAGTTTGGTAAGATTAAACCTTCAGAAGAAAATGCGAATAGATATGTCCCATTTCCAGAGCAACTTTTTCACAATATAGCCTCAAATATTAAGGATAAAACTGAAAATGGATTTTGGCTCAATCTAGATGGTGTTTATGAATTTATCTCATATTCAGAGCATCAGGTTCTCGACGTTGATAAACCAGAGGATATTGTAAAATCCTTATCAAAATTGAAAGAAAGTGTTGAAGAAAAACTGTCTAAACTTATCGCTAAAAAACAAAGTGAAGAGCACCTTAAAGATACACTGTTTGAATATAGCAATCTTGAAAAGCATATAGAGCTTTTTAAAAGAAAAGACCAGTTACTTAATTTCAATATAGATGATAGTATAAAAGATATAACAGAAGATACTTTTAAAGTATATATAAAGTCTTATGAAGACAAAACAAGTATCCTAAAACAATACAATTCTTTAAAGAAAAGATATGACGAAAATATAAATAGAAAGACCCTAATACAAAATCATCAAAAAAGAATTAAAGAGTTACGGTCAGACCTTTTTGAAAATAACGATTTGATTAATAATAAATTATTAAATGAAAGGATAGAGATAGAGAAACAACATTTGAAGATTCAGGAAGAAAACTTAAAAGAAAAGAACTTTGATGAAAAGTTGTTCAAAGAAACGTATGCCAAAGACAATAACAATAAATCTAAACTTTCTTTATCAAGCTTAAAACATCAATTTTTAAATTCTATAAAAGATTTAGAAAGGGAGATACAACAAAAAGAAGAACAATTTACTTTGGCAAAAGACCAAATAATGGAAACCCAAAATTTGAACGAACAGCTTTTTAAATCAAAGATTAGGTTTGATGAAAATATTGAAGAAACACTAAACCCTGATGATGGTGGTGACAATTCCTTTCAGGAAAAAGCAAAAAAAGTACAACGTGCTTATTTTGAATATTTAAAAATCATAACCAAAGACCTTCCTTATGATGAAACAGCATCAATAGGACAATTAGCAAATTACCTTCTACCTACTGTTTTTCCAACAATAAATGTTGATGAAGATTTAATTGAAAATGACATAGTTGAAAGATTAAATAAATTGACTCTTGATATTCAGGAAATAGGTTCTAGAAAAGTTGAGATTTTAGGTAGCATATTTAATGATGTATATAAAGTTTATACTGGATATTTAACAAAAATTAATGAAATTAACAGCTACCTTAAAAAAGGAAATAGAGGTATAACGGGTGGGAATAAGGCATCATTATCTTCAAAAAAATCAATTCATTACCCAGAAAACTGGCTTACTACTTTTAGAAAACAGTTGCATAATCAACTAAGTTATACAGGTTTATTTAGTGAACTTCGAGAAGAAATTGACATTAATGAAATGATGATTAAAGCATTTCAAAAGCTTGGTGGAAGTTCTAAAGTTGAACCAGAGGAATTAATGAACCCAAAATCCTATTTTGACTTGACATTTGAATTAAAACTCGAAAACGAAGAGGTTAATTCTGGTAGTAATGGGCAGACCTATGCAGCCAATGCTTTATTATGTTTGGCTAGACTATCACTAATTGAAGAAGGAGATAAAAAAGGATTAAAAATTATGCCTATAGACGAAGCGGAAGGTTTAGGAAGTAATTATGATATGTTGCACGAACTTGCTAAAAAAGAAAGATATCAAATTATAACTATGGCAATTGAGACCGCAGGAGAAATCACAGATAACGGTCAATACATCTATGTTATGAATATGAATAACTTGGCTGATGTTGATAGCTACGTACCACCTTTAGGAATTTTTTCTGAAGATGTGACTGAAGACATCGACCAATACATACAATCTCTATCTAGTAATGAATAAAAATATCACTTGGAAAGAATTAAAAGCACTAGATGATATCTATAGATTTAAAAAGACTAGAGCTAGTATTCAAAAACATCCTTATATCAATTATTTAATAAATGAAAGGAGAATTTTGGATTTAAAACCAGATAACATAAAAGTCATTGTTACTACTGATGAGTATGAAGAATTTTATGAACAGGAATTTAAAATCCAATATGAAGAAGCTAAAAAGTTCTTAGTTAAAAACGGAATTGAGCCATCAGCTAAAAAGAGTTTTACATTAGAAGATGTTAAAACATTGATGTTGATTAATGAAAATAAAGAAGAATTAAAAAATAACCCAACCAATATCGAAGATTTTTCAAATGAATTTTTTGAAATATCTAAATATTTAAAAGAGAAGAAAAGCGTTAGAGAGGCAGTCTTTTCTATTTTGGGTATTGATCAGTTCCCCCTAGATAAAAAAGAAAATCAATGGAGGTTAGTCGTTGATTATAAAAATCCAAAAGCAATTGTTTTATGTGAAAACAAATCATTTTTAAAACAACCTTGGATTGCTAGAAATACAGAAGTTAAAATGTGGTATGTTGGAGGGAATAACATAAAAATATTAGATGACATTGACGAAGTTGAACTATCTAAACCTATATATTATTCCTGTGATTGGGATTTAGCTGGTTTACAGATATATTCTAGAGTTAAGGGAAAGTTAAAAGATAGAAATAGTGATATTATGCTTCTATATCCAAACATACCACATAAAAGAATTAGTTCTTATATAAATTATCACAATAGTCATTGGGAATTAACGAAAACATTATCTGGTTTAAAACCGGAATTTTTTTCCAAGAAAGAACTATTACTAATAACAGACTTAATTCAGAGTGAAGAGTGGATTGAAGAAGAATCAACGGATCTGGAATTAATGATAAAAGGGACCCTAAATTAAATTATAGAAGTATGAGCAACTTTAGATTATTATCAATTATACCTTTTAAAGGATGTGATGAAAAATTTAGTAAAAATTTGATAATTGGTAAACCCTATAAATTTACAGAAGAGTACTCTATAGAGCTTAATAAAGATAATAGTAAAATTGAAAAAGTTATTAGTGTCAATAAAATTGATGGTAATAACATTTATAAGCTCAAAAATGGTATCAATATAGAGATATCTGCAGTTGTTGGTTTAAATGGTTCAGGGAAAAGTGCTCTAATAGAGCTTCTGTATTACTTAATTTATGCTTTAAGTATCTATAATAAAAAACAAAAACTATTAGATGAACATTCTGAAGTATTGGATCCTCAAATAGATAAAGCTCAAAGTGATGCAAGAAAACTCGAAAACCAAAAAAATAAGAATTTAAGAACAATAGAATTGTTAAAGTTTATAAACGACAATAAGTTAATATTTGATAAAAAAGATTTACAAGGTATAACAAATGGACAAACTCTTATTAAGAGTTTATTTAGGAAAAGATTAGAGTTTTTATTGGGTCAACAGCAGGATGATTTAAAAATTGAACGTTTAATAAAAAATAATCTAGCTGCTAGTATAGTATATATAGA
Source organism: Algibacter pacificus (assembly GCF_008033385.1). GTDB lineage: Bacteria > Bacteroidota > Bacteroidia > Flavobacteriales > Flavobacteriaceae > Algibacter > Algibacter pacificus. Next base: position 42,243 of record NZ_VOGY01000016.1, read on the forward strand.
TTCTGATATTGTTTACTCAGTTAGTTTTTCTAAGAGAGGTAAGTTAGAGTTCTACGAATATAGTCTAGAAGGTAAACCGATAAGGAAGGATGATTTCTTTTTTGATCCCTTTTTCTACTCAATATGTTTGAATTATTCTCATCACTCATTAAACTCTAAAGTAATGGGTAATTGGATCAATAGTCTATTTCATAAAAATGATGGTTATACAACACCGGTAGTTATTAATCCAATGAGAGATGAAGGTAATTTTAATATTAATAGAGAATTACATTTATCAAAAGAAAGGATAATGTCTAATTTATCCTTTGATGTTGTTCTCAACAAAAAAGTGTCTTTACTAGAAAAGTATGAGCTTAAAAAGTTCTTATATTTTACAAAGAAAGATTTTGAATTAATTAAAAGAGCAGGTTTTGAAGATAAAGATGAAAGATTAAAATATACTAATACAAGATACTTAGATATTGATGATTTTGATAGTTTAAAATCTGTAAAGTTGGTTCGATCTATATTAGGGAACAATTATTTAAGGAAATACACAAACTATCAAGACTACGCTCTAGGCTATTTAGAGAAAAAGATAGATAGAATAAAAGATAACTATTCTCATTTATTTAGAGATAAAAACTTAAATCATAACAATAATAAGTTTATGGCTTTTTTAAGAAATGATAGAAGTCATATTACAAGAAAGTTAAGACAAACTATAAATTTTATAAAATATACAAACGAACCTAATTCCATATGGAATACCCGTGGTCATCATTCATACAGAGAGTTGACCCCAGATGATTTAAAAATTTGGATTAATGAGTGTAATTTAGATGAAAAAAAGCTTACCCCTTCTTTATTAATGGATTATGCGTTACCTGGCTTTTTCAATATTGACTTTGAAGTATCTGTAAATAAAGGGAAAAACTTAAAATTAAGTGAGCTAAGTTCGGGAGAACAACAAATGATTTTTAATATCAATACAATAACCTATCATCTATATAATTTACATTCAGTTCATTTTTCTGAAGAAAACACTGATGTAACAAGAATAGCTTATAAAAATGTAGCAGTTATTTTAGATGAAGTAGAGATCTATTATCATCCCGATATGCAAAGGGAACTTACAAGCAGTATTTTAAATGCTTTAGAAAATATAAAAAGAAAAGGACAAAAAGGTGTTGAATCTATTCATCTAATTTATTTAACTCATTCACCTTTTATTTTATCCGATATAATTTCGTCGAATATTTTGAGGTTAGATAATGGCAAAATAAAAACTATAGAGGAACAGACTTTTGGTGCTAATATTCACGATTTATTAGCAAATGATTTTTTCTTGAAAAATGGATTTATGGGTGAGGTTGCAAAGGAGAAAATTAATGAAGTTGTTGAAATTATGAAAGATATTCAGGATGGGGAATATCTAAAAGATACTATAGATAACTTAAGAGTAAAATGTAAAACCATAATTAACATTGTTGGTGAACCAATTTTATATATGAGTTTAATGGATTTATATACTGAAACATTTAAGGATTCTAAAATAGAGTTTATAGATGAACAAATAAAAAAACTAGAACAACTTAGGAATGATAGCAATTCATCAAAATAAAGTAATTAATGCTCAATCTTTATTCCAACCTGAAATAGAGAGCCAAAGAAAAAAGGCCTTAACCAAGCTAAAAAAAATTAATAAAAATCAATTTAATACGAATGAAAAGGATTATTTAAGAGAAGTTATAAGTTTGTTTGAAGATAATTCTTCAATAAAAATTATAGAATGTAATCCTAGTTATTTATCAAGTTTAGTATCTTCAATTGGGATAATTCCACCTAATTCAAGATTCTATAAAAATGGTAAGACTAAAAAAAAATTAAAACAATTTATCCTTGAGGCACTTAACTACTCATACTTGAGAAGTTCTTTTTACCCTAAATACTTTAGAGAAATAGGTGTAAAATCATGTGTGTATTGTAATTCTCAATTGTCAATTACTGCAGTTAAATCAAGAGATGTCTATTCGGCAAAATTTGATGTAGATCACTATTATTCAAAAGATGAATATCCTTTTTTAAGTATTTCACTTTTTAACTTATACCCGGCTTGCTCATCTTGTAACAGAGCAAAAAGCAATAATAAAATTGAGTTTGAATTATATACATCAAATCATAAGAATACAACAAAATCAAATTATAATTTTAAACTAAGCCCATATTCTAAATCTAAGTATTTAACCACTAGAGATTCTATGGAAATTGATTTTTATTTTACAGAACCCATTTATCTTAATCCTAGTACTAAGAAATTTAATGATGTTTTTCATATTGAAAGTATTTATGAGACTCAGAAAGATTTAATAGAAGAATTAATTATTAAAAGCCAAATTTATAATAAATCATACTTAAAAGCTTTGAAGTATAATTTTAGCAAGCTCTCATTACATCCAGAATTATTCAAAAGGACATTAGTTGGAAATTATACCCAAGATAAAGATATTCACAAAAGACCTATGAGCAAAATTGTTATGGATATAGCTAAGGATCTAGATTTAATATAATTCCCTACAAACCAAAATTCAGTTTATTGCTGTCGCAACAATCCTCTGTCTTTTGGTTTGTTCCGCTAGCCAACGCTCATGCAGTTTTTAGCTGCCAACCCTCACACAGCACATTGCTTGTTTTGTTAGATTGTATATTTTAATAAGAAGTACAACAAAAAATCAAAGAGCTGTTCCCAACACTCACGCCAAAAACTACCCAAAGCTATGTTTACATAACGGGTAGTTATAGTAGCATTCATTCACTTTCTGTACTATAACGCCATTATGTAAAATATCCGCTCACCAGCCGCCAATTACGAACTAACATTGAAGTTTAGAACACACAATTTTTCCATCTTTTCCCCACCACCCATTTCAACGGTGTAAGTTCCAGCAATTTTTAAAAGTTTCCATGTGTCTGCGGTAGGATGCATTACATTCACTCAATCCCTTATCAGGGTATCACTCATTACATTTACTCACCTCAACACCGCGCATAAAAAAAGAGCATTTCTTAAAAAATGCCCTTTATTTATCTTTTCCTTACGCCACTTTTAAAAATCACTTCCGCTTACGACACTTTGCCCCGTTAAGTGAGTCGTTCATATCTTGTTTCTAAAATACCTTTGTAAGCAGTTTTCATATCATCCGATAAAAAGGAATTATCAATCCATTTTATAGCTTTATATTTATTTTTGAGCATACGCTTAAAAACACCTTGTATTTGTCTATCAGTTAATCCAAGTCCTTGACCTAAATGCTCAAAATGGGCTTTTTTAAGTTTTCGCTTTTTCCCTTCAAGGGTGAGTGCCAATTCTTCAGTATCTTCAGGAAGAACAATAGACACATTTAACAAATCATATGCAGGAGCTAATATCCAACCTGAAGGACTTTCTATCATGGAAAAGTTTTTCAAATGCATATCATTGTTTCCCGTGAGAAAACTAAAGATAGCCAATTCAAAATAGAAGATTTTATCCAACAAAGTATTATTAGAATAACTGTCCAAGGCTTTACCAACTTTTTCCATGGAGCTTTTATACTTATCAAAAGCTTCCGTTATTTGAAACATATCCAACATATGGATTTTCTTTCCTTTTTCAGTCCTATCGATACGTTTGGTAACATAAGACAATTCACCCGAAGACAATTTTATCAAACTAGAGGGAACAACCCGTATGCCAAAAGCTTCCGCAATCCGCATAGTCAAATGTTCGTTCTCTGGCATTTCCGGAAATTGATGGGATGGTGGTTTAAATATATACTGGCCACCAAGTGCACCAACAACTGTTAACCGTGTGTCGGCTTGTTCTTGCGTTTCTTTTATCAAGGACATTGATAATTTAGGTTGCACACCTGGTACAGCAACACTGCGCTCAACAACACTCTTTGCCAATTCTGCCATTTGGTCTATAGTGTATGGGATTATTGGAGGTGTTGTAGTGCCAAAGAATTCCATAGAACATTTTTCATGAAAATCAGTTTCATTTTCAAGTGGCTCATAACAATATAAACATCTATTCTTCATGGTTATCAGTTTTAGGTACAACGCTTACTGCCCCAATACAATTCTGGCAACAAGCCAATAATAATCCCATACGATCATTTCGGTTTATTTTCCAGTTTTTTGATGCTATATCCAATAACCAACCTTCAGGGATCAAACCTTCAAAAAAAGGAAATAGTTTATTATCAGTATAAGCTTCTTTCCTAACAGGCATGGTAAACGTTATAAATTCAAAAGGATGGGTTTCTATATAAGTTGCATCGTACTGAAAAACATAATCACCTTCGCCAGTTTCGGTAATAGTTCCTGCCAAATAATCTTTATAATATACGTTACCTTGTCTCATTGTTCAATGCTTTACTATTTACAGGGGCTAACTCATGCCCAAACATAGCAAGAACAAGATTAACCTTTTCCATATTAAGCTTGGTCTTACCTTGTTCTATTTTTCGTACCACAGTTAAAGCAACACCAGCTCTGTCGGCAAACTCTTCTTGTGTGAGCCCAACTTCTTTTCTTCGTTCTTTAACAAATTCTGCTAATGATTTCATCTTATATTTATATTATGATTATATGCTTTTACATATAATTTTAAGCAAATATACATAATTATATGCTTTTACATATAATTTAAATAAAAAAGACGCAATTATATTCTTTTGCATATAAAATTAGGGATAGGTTTTAAAATTAAGTGAAGAGGTTAAGTATAAGAAAGCCCAGAAAGATACTGGGCTTATATTTACATTTTAAGATTTTTAATAAACTTAACAATGGATTTGAACAACATCGAGGCAATAAAACTGACCAAAGCCCCAACAAATGCCAAAACAATAGTGGTAACCAAATCCTCAACACCAATATTGACGATTGATGAAAAGAAAGTACCACCAATAATGGCAGATTTGGTGTTATAATCCATCGTCATTCTCATCAGTTTCAGTGTTTTCATCATCAGTAACTACGGCTTGACTTACTGCGGTGGCCACAGTACCAGCAACAGTCATATAAGTAGCAATGGTTACCACAATGGCAGGCATACTAATCGGTGCAGCTATGATAGCACCACCTGCAGTAGCAAGGGCAATACCAATATTTCGTAAAGTCTTGAAAAATTTAGGAGTTGGTTTTTTATAACGTTCTACAATGTTCATAATTCTGTGATTTAATAGTTAATAAAATAGGTTCTTTTCGGTCTTTAGCTTGGTACACCAAAGACAACAGTTTTTGCATAGCGCTTTTAGAGTAAACACCTTTGCCAATACCACTCAAATACGTTACTGGAGCAATACACCCTTGAAGCTCTTTTAAGGCATCATTGGCAGGATGAAACAGTATAAAACTTCTGCCTTTTACATCCTTCAAAATCAGATGGTTCTTAAACCGTTTTGAAAAACGTGGTTCAACTTTATAAGTGCCTTCGGGAATGCAGGAAATGTTTCGCTTGTTATCGTTCCAGGGCAATTCAATGGTGTGACAAAGAAACTTACCAGAATTAAAGAGAGCACCATTGGTGCCCTCTTCAAAATAGGCTCTATGCAGCACTAATTCCATACTTACGGAGTATCTACAATAACAATTGCCAAAGCGTTGTAAGCACCGTTCTTAAGCTCGTACATTTGTCCGTTTACCTCTTGGTAAAACTCAACACCAAGCACCTGAACAACAGGAAGCGTTGAGTTAGCAGTCAACGAAGCTGTTAAGGCAATGGCAGCAGTATCAGCAGCAGTGTAAGGAAGAATGGCAGTCTCATCATTTTCAAAAGTTGAGGTTTCATTTGCAAAATCCAATTCAGCAGCACCCATTACCACTTTAAAATGGGTTGTTCCAGTCGGAGCTGCAATTCTAACCGTTGGAGAAAATGCATCAAGGTTAACCGTAGCATCACCAGAAACACGGTCAAAAGCATTCGTAAACGGAGCAAAAAGCGTTGTGCCTAACTTTCCATTCAAATTGAATTCAAAGCTATTTAACAAGCTTAAATCGCCATCTTGCAAGGTTCTTAAACCTCTCTCATTGGTTGTATCTGTTTTGGTTACTGCAACAAGCGTTTTCGTCAAACGAGAAACCACACGTTTATCCTTTGCATTTTGCAAAAGAATACGAATAGCATTTCGCAAGAGCTTGCCACCTTTACCAGCTCGCCCAAATTCAGACCCATTTTCACGTGTTCTTTGAAACGCAGGATCATTCGCAATACGATTGCCATCAACACCGCCTTTTTCACGGGCTAAATGGCCATCAGTTGTTTTGTAAAAGGAAATACCACCTATAGTTCCTTTCAGTTTAATAATACCAGTTTGTTTTGCCATAATAATTCGTTTTTTGATTAATGAAACCAAAACACGTAATTTTATAGCACGTTGTTAAAAACCCAATGCCGTTTTCGGTCATCCATTCCGATATAACCAAAAACGTCATTAAAATATTGAAAACCCATTCGGGTTTCCAACATTTTAACAACGCATCATCATCACCATAATGACAAAACAATGAAGTATGGATGATGTACGGATAAAGCATAGATAAAGTATTATGACCCCAAAAAGAGCTTGCATATACCCAAAAGATATTCAGCGTATCACAGGACGTAGTGAACGTTATGGGCGTAAGCTTTTAAACGATATTAGAAACTACTTTGGAAAGGAATCTTACCAATTTGTCACAATCAAAGAATTTGTTGAATACAGCGGAATAGAAGAAGAAATTGTCAACAAATATTTAATAGATTAATCATAATATTTGATGCAAATTGACTGGTTTTAATGGAGTTAAAATCGTAAATTTGTAGTAAGACGTTCAGATAAATAATACTATTTCAAACTAACAGATAGGTCTACAATTCGGTTAACACTGTTTTAGTCTATTTCTAAAAGTATTGATTTTACAGCATAGTGGCGGTATAGTTCACATCCTGCCACCCCGACTTTAAAAAATAACCTTGTAAATTTTATGTTTACAAGGTTTTTTTTGTTTGTATTTTTTATGTAGCACATTTTAGCGTCCCCCATTAAAGCGCTTTTATGGCGCATTAATGGGTCGGGCTTTCCGCTATATCTTTTTTTTAGGGCCGTTTTGTATTTATATAATATAGGTCTATAATAAAGATCCTTCCAAACCTACCAATATATTACAGTTAAGACCAAAAAAAGGATGCCGCATCAATCCCTTACGCGGGAGCAGTCAACCAAAAACAGAACAAACCCATAAATAAAAAGCCAGTCAGCCATAGACGATGCTAAAAAACATAAATAAAACAACAATCTAAAACCTTAAAAATAAAAGCATTAAGCAAAAGGATAAATAAAACTCTAAAAAAGACCACAAAACCTCTTGCCAGAATCAAAAAGGCATGTATATTTGCACC
>NZ_VOGY01000017.1 GCF_008033385.1 Algibacter pacificus
AAGTAACATTGGGAAGAAAATCAAACATAGTAAAAGTAAAACTCCCAAATTCCGACACCGTCGGAAACGTCAAAATTCAGAAATAATGAGCGAAGGAATGAAGATGCGAAGCGAAGCTTCAAGCACGTAATTCCGAAAGCGAATGGTGCGTTAGCAATTTCATAATTTTGACCTGATTTTTTGGTTCGTTTTGCATCAAGGCAAAATGAACAGAAAAAATAAAATGAGTCGCAGTAAGCAGTCACAGTAAAACAGCGCTTACTCAAATGAATAAAAAAAGAAATAGAAAAATAAAAAAGTATCATTGGGAAGAAAATCAAACATAGCAAAAGTGAAACGCCCAAATTCCGACACCGTCGGAAACGTCAAAATTCAGAAATAATGAGCGAAGGAATGAAGATGCGAAGCTTTAAGCACGCAATTCCGAAAGCGAATGGTGCGTTAGCAATTTCATAATTTTGACATGATTTTTTGGTTCGTTTTGCATCAAGGCAAAATGAACAGAAAGCAAAAAATAAAATGAGTCGCAGTAAGCAGTCACAGTAAAACAGCGCTTACTCAAATGAATAAAAAAAGAAATAGAAAAATAAAAAAGTATCATTGGGAAGAAAATCAAACATAGTAAAAGTGAAACGCCCAAATTCCGACACCGTCGGAAACGTCAAAATTCAGAAATAATGAGCGAAGGAATGAAGATGCGAAGCGAAGCTTCAAGCACGAAATTCCGAAAGCGAATGGTGCGTTAGCAATTTCATAATTTTGACCTGATTTTTTGGTTCGTTTTGCATCAAGGCAAAATGAACAGAAAACAAAAAAATAAAATGAGTCGCAGTATTCAGTCACAGTGAACAGTGTTTACTCAAATGAATAAAAAAAGAAACCAACAACAACTCTCACTTTTGTGGAAAAATAACAGAAATGAAAAACATTTTAAACAGATTAATTAATCACGACACCCTTTCTACCGAAGAAGCAAAACAAGTAATCGTAAACATATCCAACGATATGTATAACCCAAGTCAAATTACCTGTTTCTTATCGGTTTTTATGATGCGCAGCATTACCATCGATGAGCTAAAAGGTTTTAGAGACGCGCTTTTGGAACTGTGTTTACCAGTAAACCTTAGCGATTTTAATGCAGTTGATATTGTAGGCACAGGCGGCGATGGCAAACACACCTTCAACATCTCTACCCTATCGGCTTTTATTACGGCAGGCGCAAGCGTTCATGTTTCTAAACATGGGAATTATGGGGTATCATCAACATCTGGGTCATCCAATGTTATGGAACATTTAGGTGTTAAATTTTCTAATAATGAAGATTTTTTAAAACGCAGTTTAGATCAAGCAGGAATATGCATATTACACGCACCTTTATTTCATCCAGCCATGAAAAACGTCGCACCCATACGTAGAGAACTAGGTGCTAAAACATTTTTCAATATGTTAGGTCCTTTGGTTAATCCGTCGTTTCCTAAAAATCATGTTTTAGGTGTTTTCAATTTAGAAGTTTTAAGACTTTATAGTTTCTTATTTCAAAACACAGATAATAATTATAATATTGTTTACGCATTAGATGGTTACGATGAAATTTCACTAACAGGAAAAGCAAAAATCATTTCAAACCATACCGAAAAGCTTTTTTCACCAGAAGATTTAGGCGTTTCAAAAATTTCACAAGATGCCATTTTTGGTGGTGATAGTGTAAAAGAAGCGGCAAATATATTTGTTAATATTATTAGCGGCAAAGGAACAGAAGCACAAAATAATGTGGTTTGTGCCAATGCAGGATTAGCCATTGCCACTTCAAAACAAATTTCGCATCAAGAAGGTTTTGAACTAGCAAAAGAATCTTTGTTTTCAGGAAAAGCAAAAACGAGTTTAGATAAATTAATTGAACTGAGTAAATAAATTGAGTTAACAGTCACAGTTTTCAGACTTACTCGAATACATAAAAATTAAGTTTAGAATAAAGCAGATCACAGTTAAAGTAGAAAACCTATTCAAACTAAACGCTGCCAACTCAATACTAGAAAATGAACATTTTAGACAAAATAACATTAGATAAACGAAAAGAAGTTGCACTTCGCAAAAGTTTAATCCCTGTTTCACAATTAGAACAATCCGTTTTATTTGAAAGACAAACCGTGTCATTAGCTAATAATTTACGCAACAGCACGTCTGGAATTATAGCCGAACATAAACGCCGATCACCATCAAAATCTGTAATTAACAACGGATTAAACGTTCAAGACGTAGCAAAAGGCTATCAAGATGCTGGTGTTTGTGGCATGTCTGTTTTAACCGATGGAAAATATTTTGGAGGTTCACTAGACGATTTATTAACAGCAAGAGCCAGTTGTAATTTGCCTTTGCTAAGAAAGGAATTCATTATCGATGAATACCAAATTCTAGAAGCTAAAGCCTATGGCGCCGATGTTATTCTACTTATCGCCGCTATTCTCTCTAAAAACGAAATAAAACAATTCTCGGAATTTGCCAAAAGCCTAAATCTAGATGTGCTTTTAGAAGTGCATAACGAACAAGAATTGCATAAATCTATTATGCCAAGTTTAGATATGCTTGGTGTAAATAACAGGAATTTAAAAACTTTCGAAGTGAGTTTAGAAACCAGTAAATTATTAAGCACACAGATACCAAACGATTTTGTAAAAGTATCAGAAAGTGGTATTAGTAGCGTTGAAGCTATTAAAGAACTTCAGCCTTATGGATACAAAGGCTTTTTAATAGGTGAAAATTTTATGAAAACTGATAATCCTGGGGCCAGCGCTACCGAGTTTATAAACCAATTGAATAAGTAAAATAGCACTGAATTTATTTCAAAATAACACAAATTGAATACCATGAAACTGAAAATTTGCGGCATGAAATATCAAGATAACATGACTGAAATAGCGGCTTTACAGCCCGACTATTTAGGGTTTATTTTCTACGATAAATCGGCTAGAAATTTTGATACATCCATTCCCGAAATATCAAATTCTATAAAAAAGACTGGTGTTTTTGTTAATGAAAACTTACAAGTTGTTATTGAAAAAATAAAAACATTCGATTTACAAGCGGTACAACTTCATGGTGAAGAAACTCCAGAATTCTGTATCGACTTAAAAAACAGTTATGCTGAATTTAATTCTAAACCTCTTGAAATCATTAAAGTATTCTCCATTAAAAACGAATTCAATTTCGAAGTTTTAAAACCTTACGAATCTGTTTGCGATTACTTTTTATTCGATACCAAAGGCAAACACCCTGGCGGAAACGGTTATACTTTCGATTGGAATGTACTAAACGCATACCCATCGACTAAACCCTTCTTTTTAAGTGGTGGCATTGGTTTCGATGAAGTTGAAGCGGTTAAAGAATTTCAAAAAAGTACCGCATCAAAATACTGTTACGCTTTAGATGTAAACAGTAAGTTTGAAATAGAACCCGGATTAAAAGATATTGAATTATTAAAAACATTTAAACAAAGTTTGTCATTCCGCAGTTAATGTGGAATTCATTATAAATTAAACCAAAAAATAAGATTCCCTCCTTGGAGGGAATGACAAAAGAAAACATGATGAATTATAACGTAAACGAAAAAGGCTACTACGGTGAATTTGGTGGCGCTTTCATCCCCGAAATGCTTTACCCCAATGTGGAAGAATTACGCCAAAATTATTTAAAAGTTATGGCCGAGCCCGATTTTAAAAAGGAGTTCGATCAACTTTTAAAAGATTATGTTGGGCGTCCCTCTCCGTTGTATTTTGCAAAACGCCTTTCGGAAAAATACAATACTAAAATTTATTTAAAGCGTGAAGATTTAAACCATACGGGTGCGCATAAAATAAACAATACTATTGGTCAAATTTTAATGGCTAAACGCTTAGGAAAAACTAGAATTATTGCCGAAACTGGAGCCGGACAACACGGTGTTGCTACCGCTACCGTTTGTGCTTTAATGGGGTTGGAGTGTATTGTTTATATGGGTGAAATTGATATTGCCAGACAAGCACCAAACGTAGCAAGAATGAAAATGTTAGGCGCAACCGTTGTACCAGCTCTTTCTGGAAGTAGAACTTTAAAAGATGCTACAAACGAAGCCATTCGTGATTGGATTAACAATCCTGTAAACACACATTACATTATAGGTTCGGCTATTGGGCCACATCCATATCCGGATATGGTTACTCGATTTCAATCGGTAATTTCTGAAGAAATAAAATGGCAATTAAAAGAACAAATTGGGAGAGAAAATCCCGATTATGTTGTGGCTTGTATTGGTGGTGGCAGTAATGCTGCTGGAACATATTACCATTATTTACACGAACCTGATGTAAAAATCATTGCTGTGGAAGCTGCTGGTTTAGGCGTAGATTCTGGTGAAAGTGCCGCGACTTCGGTTTTAGGTCACGAAGGTGTTATTCACGGGTGTAAAACCTTGTTAATGCAAACTAAAGACGGACAAATAACAGAACCCTACTCTATTTCGGCTGGATTGGATTACCCGGGTGTTGGCCCAATGCATGCGCATTTATGCAAAACGGGACGCGCAGAATTTATGTCGATTACCGATGACCAAGCTATGAATGCGGGATTAGATTTATGTAAACTAGAAGGTATTATTCCTGCAATTGAAAGCTCGCATGCTTTAGCTATTTTTGAAGAAAGAACGTTTAAACCCGACGATGTGGTTGTGGTGAGTCTTTCTGGTCGTGGCGATAAGGATTTACAGAATTATATTGAATATTTTAAAATATAAAGTTTCATTTTTTCATTTCCGCGAAGGCGGAAATCTAAAAACAAAACATGGAAGTACATTACGTTTACATATTAACAAATAAAAACCATACTGTTTTATATGTTGGGCGCACAAAACAATTAAAAGTTCGGCTAAATCAACATAAAAACAATAGTTCAAAATCCTTTACAGGAAAATATATTGTTGATAAATTGGTTTACTTTGAAACAACAAAATATGTAAACAATTCAATAAAAAAAGAACGACAAATTAAGAAATGGAATAGAGCTTGGAAAATCAATTTAATAAATAGTTTAAACCCAGATTGGAAAGACCTTTCCGAATACATTTAAAAGATTCCCTCCTTCGAGGGAATGAAAAAAAAATAGTCTTAAAAATGAATCGAATAAATAAAAAATTACAAGAAGATAAAAAACTATTGTCGATATACTTTACAGCAGGTTACCCGAGTTTAACCGATACCGTATCCATCATTGAAGATTTAGAAAAAAATGGTGTGGACATGATAGAGATTGGACTTCCGTTTAGTGATCCTTTGGCCGATGGACCTACTATTCAGGCGAGTTCTACAAAAGCGCTAAAAAACGGGATGACCACCGAAGTGCTTTTTGATCAATTAAAAGATATTAGAAAAACAGTGTCTATTCCGTTAATAATTATGGGTTATTTTAACCCCATGTTGCAATATGGTGTAGAGGCATTTTGTAAAAAATGTCAGGAAATAGGTATCGATGGATTGATAATTCCAGATTTACCTGTGGATGTTTATAAAGAAGACTATCAAGCCATTTTTGAAAAATACGGCCTAATAAACGTGTTTTTAATTACACCACAAACATCGGTAGAGCGCATTAACTTTATAGATTCTGTATCGAATGGGTTTATTTATATGGTGAGTAGCGCCAGTGTTACCGGAAGTAGTTCTGGTTTTGGGGACGTGCAAACAAGCTATTTTAAACGTATTGCCAATATGAATTTGAAAAACCCGCAGGTTATTGGATTTGGAATTTCGGATCATGAAACGTTTACGCAAGCCACGGAGTATGCAAAAGGAGCCATTATTGGTAGTGCTTTTATAAAACATATTACAGAAAACGGTGCTAGTAAAACAGAGGATTTTGTGAAATCAATCTTAAATTAATGTGAAGTCTATTAACGATTGGAAACTTATTTTGTTCCTTTGCTTAACGCTAGGTTTAGCGCCTTTTTTTCCCGAACCTCATATTTGGGGTAAACTTAAATGGATTATTGGTGGAGCAAAAAGCATGGAGTTTATGGATTGGTTTGATGTTGTTTTACATGGATTCTCTTTTGTACTTTTAACACGAATTGTTCTGATAAAAATATTTCAAATCGGTAAAACATAATTAAACTATTAATATGATATAAAATAGTGATTATAACATAAGTGAATTCATTAAATCTATTCTTGCCTAAAAATAAGAGAACATGACTAAAACAGAAAAAGTTGTCATTATTGGTGCCGGTTTTGCCGGATTACGACTTGCTCAAGACTTAATAAACCACCCAAATTACGAAGTCTATTTAATTGATAAACAAAATTATCATCAGTTTCAACCCTTAATGTATCAGGTGGCGACGGCAAGGCTCGAACCAGCGAGTATTTCGTTTCCGTTGCGGAAAGTGTTTCAAAAGGCAAAAAATGTTCGAATTCGAATTACCGAAGTTTCAGAAATTAATTTTGACGATCAATTTGTAGAGACACCTATCGGAAATTTTGACTACCAGCATTTAGTGATTGCTATTGGCTGTACCACAAATTATTTTGGCAACAAGAATTTGCAAGATTTTGCCTACCCCATGAAAACGATTCCTGAAGCCATTCAATTAAGGAATAGAATTCTGCAAACTTTTGAAAACGCACTAAACACCACAGATACCGACAAATTACAAACCCTATTAAATTTTGTTATTGTTGGTGGTGGTCCTACAGGTGTGGAATTAGCAGGTGCTTTAGCAGAAATGAAAACCCATATTTTACCCAAAGATTACCCAGACAAAGATTTTTCTAGACTCACGATATATTTATTAGAAGGCAGCCCACATACCTTGAGCCCCATGAGCAAAGGTTCGCAAAAAATGTCTCAAAAATATTTAGAAGAATTAGGCGTTTCGGTAATTACAAACACCTTTGTTAAAGATTACGACGGCACAGTTGTTACCCTAAATACTGGAAAAACAATAAACTCTAAAAACGTTATTTGGGCAGCAGGAGTTACCGGAAATGTTATTAAAGGTTTCCCTGAAAGCTGCATCACCCGAGGAAATAGACTTATTGTAAATCGTCAAAATGAAGTCATAGGTTTAAAACAGGTGTATGCTTTAGGCGATATTTCATATATGGAAACGCCAAAACATCCAAAAGGACATGCTCAAGTAGCGAGTGTCGCTTTGCAACAAGCTTCTCTTTTAGCAGAAAATTTAACGCGAATGGTTAAGAACAAACCTTTAAAAGATTACGAATATACCGACAAAGGCTCCATGGCAACGATTGGAAAACGTAAAGCTGTTGTCGATTTACCTAAATTCAGTTTTCAAGGAAAATTAGCTTGGTTTACTTGGATGTTTATCCACTTAATGCTCATTTTAAGTATAAAAAATAAACTTCTTATTTTTATGAATTGGATGATAAGCTATTTTAATAATGATAGTACACTGCGCATAATAATGAAACCCGTTTCAACCAAAGTTAAAACCAACAAATAATGCCTTTTCATATAGTTTTAATAGAACCCGAAATCCCAAACAACACCGGAAATATTGGCCGTTTGGCACTTGGATCGGGTTCACACTTACATCTTGTAAAACCTTTTGGTTTCGAAATTAGCGATGCGCGATTAAAGCGTGCTGGGCTGGATTATTGGAAGCATCTATCGATAACTTATTACGAAAATATCGATGAATTTTTCGAAATAAATAAAGATAAAAAAATGGCTTTTCTTTCCAGTCATGGCGAAAAAAATCATTGGGACATTCCTTTTGAAGATGATTTATTTTTAATCTTCGGAAAAGAATCGGTTGGTTTACCTAAATCTATCATTGAAAACCATAAAGAACAGCTTTATAAAATCCCACTTTACAGTGAGCATGTACGAAGTTTAAACTTAGCCAATGCGGTTAGCATTGTTACTTATGAAGGGCTAAGTCAATTACATTTTAAATAACAATATAAATATTTATTTAAAACCTAATTTTAAATACTATAGAGCACTTTACAAACGTTGAAAGTAAAATTTAGTAACCGCATAACACACTAATTCACATAGTTTTAATTACATTTGAAATTGCAAAAAAAATATTTTATTTTCAACTAAACCATTTTGAAAAAAATCGGTCTAAATTTCAAATTAACCTTTAAAAATTAAATAAAATGACATCAAATAAATTAAAATTTGGCTTAGTAGCAGTCGCGTTATGCGCAGTTTCTTTTACAAACGCACAAGAAAAGAAAAAACCAACACCAGAAAAAATGTTTGCTTCTTATGATACCAATGAAGATAAACTTATTTCTTTAGATGAATTTAAAGCTAAAAAGCGTAAAAAAGAAGTTGAGGCTGCCATGTTAGAAAAACGTTTTGCTAAAATGGACGCAGATGGTAATGGCGCTGTAACATTCGACGAATTTAAAGCCGGAATGGAAAAAGGAAAAAAAGTAAAAACAGATTCCACTAACTAATATTAGCCTTTTTTACAATAATTTAAGACAGCCTAATAAGCTGTCTTTTTTTTTATAATTTAATTATAACACCCTACATTTTTATTACTAATAAATAATCGTATTTTTACAGCTCATAAAACCAAATTATTAATGGGTAAAATCATTGCAGTTGCTAACCAGAAAGGGGGCGTTGGAAAAACGACCACCTCGGTAAATCTAGCGGCATCTTTAGGCGTATTAGAAAAAAAAGTCTTACTTATAGACGCTGATCCACAAGCAAATGCCAGTTCTGGCATTGGTATAGATATAGACACTGTAGAAATTGGAACCTACCAGCTTTTGGAACATTCCAACACAGCAAAAGAGGCTATCATTAAGACCGAAACACCAAATCTCGACATTATTCCTGCACATATTGACTTAGTTGCTATTGAAATAGAACTTGTTGATAAGGAAGAACGCGAATATATGCTTAAAAAATCGCTACAACACATTAAAGACGATTACGATTATATTTTGATTGATTGTGCGCCGTCTTTAGGTTTATTAACGCTAAATGCACTTACTGCAGCCAACTCGGTAATTATCCCTATCCAATGTGAATATTTTGCCCTTGAAGGTTTAGGAAAACTATTAAACACCATAAAAAGTGTTCAAAAAATACACAATACCGAGCTAGATATTGAAGGCCTATTATTAACCATGTACGATTCGCGTTTACGCCTGTCAAACCAAGTGGTTGAAGAAGTTCAAAAACATTTTAATGATATGGTTTTTAAAAGTATCATTCAGCGCAATGTACGTTTAAGCGAAGCGCCTAGTTATGGCGAAAGTATTATCAATTATGATGCAAGTAGCAAAGGCGCAGCCAATTACCTAAGTTTAGCAAGAGAAATAATTACTAAAAACGCTTAATATGGCTAAAGCAACAAGGAAACAAGCTCTGGGAAGAGGGTTATCGGCTCTTTTAAATGACCCAAGCAACGATATAAAATCGGCCGAAGATAAAAATGCAGATAAAGTTATTGGAAATATTGTCGATTTAGATATCGATTATATTGAAGTTAACCCTTTTCAACCTAGAACCAATTTTAGTGAAGAAAGTTTACGAGAATTAGCCTCTTCTATAAAAGAATTAGGTATTATTCAACCCATAACGGTTAGAAAATTAGGCTTAAATAAATACCAATTGGTTTCTGGTGAACGTCGTTATAGAGCTTCAAAACTTTTAGGTTTAGAAACTATTACGGCTTACGTGAGAATTGCAAACGACCAAGAATCGCTAGAAATGGCTTTGGTTGAAAACATTCAACGCCAAGATTTAGATCCTATTGAAATTGCACTTTCATACCAACGTTTAATAGATGAAATAAATTTAACGCAAGAACAAATGAGCGAACGTGTTGGAAAAAAACGTTCTACCATTGCTAACTATTTGCGCTTACTAAAATTAGATCCCATTATTCAAACAGGCATGCGAGATGGCTTTCTTTCAATGGGGCATGGGCGTGCTTTAATTACCGTAGAAGACCAATCCATTCAATTAGATATTTACGAAAAAATACTATCCAATAAATTATCGGTTAGAGATACAGAGGTTTTAGTTCGTAACTATAATAACGGTGAGACAGCATCTGCTCCGGCTAAAAAAGAAGCCAATACAGGATTACCTAATTTTGTTAAAACCGGTATTAACTCATTTTCGGAATACTTTGGACATAAAATAGACGTTAAAGTTTCTAAAAACGGAAAAGGAAAAATTACTATCCCCTTTCATTCCGAAGAAGATTTTAATCGTATAAAAAAATTAGTTGAAGGTGATTCAAAATAAAAATCTATTAATAACGCTATGTACTTTTTTATGTTGCTTTTCTTTATGTGCTCAAGATAAAGCCCAAAATAAAAAGGTGCAAAAGGAAGAACAAGTGGTTTCTAAAAACAAAGAAAACGTACTTCCTAAAGACGTTGTTGTTGATTCTCTTTTTCAAATACAAGAAGCTTACGATGCTTTAAGGCCCGCAAAAGCTGCATTTTACTCTGCCATTTTACCAGGGTTAGGACAAGCTTACAACAAAAAATACTGGAAAATTCCTATTGTATACGCCGCCTTAGGAACAGGTGTTTATTTTTATGTAAACAACAATAACCAATATAACAGGTATCGTGATGCCTATAAAAGTAGATTAGCAGGTTTTGAAACCGACGAGTTTTATTATAGTGCTACCGGCGAAAAACTAGACGAGCCTAGAGTAACCACAGACCGGCTAGAAACCGCACAACAATTTTACAAAAAAAACAAAGAAATTTCGCTTTTAGTTATTATTGGCATGTATGCTTTAAATATTATTGAAGCCAATGTAGATGCACATTTACTGCAATATAATGTAGATGAAAATTTAACTTTGGCTCCACACTATAATTTCAATCAAGTTAATGCTAATAATGACGTTGGATTAACTCTAAATTTTAAATTTTAATATGAATATTGCTTTACTCGGATACGGGAGAATGGGTCAAACCATAGAACAAATAGCCATTAAACGTGGCCATAATATTGTTTTAAAGGTTGATAAAGATGATAAGGATTATGATATTACTAAAGCCGATGTTGCCATAGATTTCAGTATTCCAAATGTCGCTTTTAATAATATTTCAAACTGTTTAAACAACAATGTTCCGGTAATTTCAGGCACAACAGGATGGTTGGATAATTATGATAATGCCGTTGCTTTATGCGAAGAAAAAAAAGGCGCTTTTATTTACGCGTCTAACTACAGCTTAGGGGTAAATATCTTTTTTGAACTTAATAAAACCTTAGCTAAAATGATGCGTGCCTTGGAACAATACAACGTTTCTATGGAGGAAATTCATCATACTAAAAAATTAGATGCGCCTAGTGGTACGGCTATTTCTTTAGCCGAAGATATTATTTCTAATAGCGATAAATATAACGGCTGGAAACTTGATGAAAAACAGGAAGCCAACATCCCCATTACAGCAAAACGTATTGCAGATGTGCCGGGTACACACAGCGTAACTTACGAAAGTGAAGTGGACACTATTAACATTGAACACATAGCACATAATCGTCAAGGTTTTGCGCTAGGTGCCGTAATTGCCGCAGAATGGATTATTGGTAAAACAGGAGTGTTCAGCATGAATGATGTGTTAAACATTGGTTAAAAAACAAAAATTATGTAACGCTAAATCTTGATTAGCTACTTACATCATTAAATAAAATATTAAGATTATGACGTTAATGCAGTGGTTTATATTTATTCTAATAATTCAAGTTATACACGGATTAGGAACTTGGAAATTATATATTAAAGCCGGTCGTCAAGCATGGGAAGCTTTTATTCCCGTGTATAACGCCGTGGTTTTAATGAAAATAATTAACCGTCCTGTTTGGTGGGTTATCCTTCTTTTTCTACCTATTGTAAACATGATTATGTTTCCTGTAGTATGGGTAGAAACCGCTAGAAGTTTCGAAAAAAACACTACTTTAGATACTGTTTTAGCCGTTGTAACCTTAGGCTTTTATAACTATTATTTAAATTATGTTGCCAATGTTAATTATATAAAAGACCGTAGTTTACATCCTACATCCGCTACGGGCGATTGGGTAAGTTCTATTCTATTTGCCATTGTTGCGGCAACTATTGTGCATACGTATTTTATCCAACCCTTTACCATTCCGTCATCATCTTTAGAAAAATCTTTATTAGTTGGCGATTTTCTTTTTGTAAGTAAATTTCATTACGGAGCCAGAGTACCAATGACCACTATTGGAGCGCCAATGGTACACGACACTATTCCGGGTTTAAAAAAGAAATCCTATCTATTTAACGATCATTTTGAAGAACGTAAAACCTCTTTAATTAATAAACTACAACTTCCCTACTTACGTTTTCCTGGTTTTGAAAACATAGAACGTAATGATATTGTTGTTTTCAACCAACCGGCAGATACTTTGCTGGATATGAACGATTTTACACCAGACAGAAACTACTACAAACCTATAGACAAGAAAACCAACCTTGTAAAACGTTGCGTTGGTGTTGCAGGTGATAGCTTAGAAGTTCGCGATGGTTTTGTTTATATTAATGGAAAGAAAAACGAATTGCCAGATCGTGCGCATTTACAATTTAGCTATTTGGTTCAACCAAAAACCAATCAATTTAATCGGGCATACTTAAAGGAACGCTACGATATAACTGATGGATTTGGTATCATAAACAATAACAATACCTATTATTTTTCTGCGATTTCCGATGAGGCTTTAGCACAATTTAAAAACCACCCAAATGTAGCCAGCATAACACCTAATAAAGCAAAAAAAGGTGTACGCGATCCAGAGATTTTTCCGCAAAGCCCCAATTATAATTGGAATGTGGATTTCTTTGGCCCTTTATATATTCCGGAAGCTGGAAAAACAATCGATATTAACCTTGAGGTTTTACCGCTTTACAAACGTGTTATTAGCGAATACGAAGGCAACGATATAAAAGTAAAAGGCAACCAAATTTTAATAAATGGTGAAGTGGCAACCACCTATACTTTCAAACAAAATTATTATTGGATGATGGGTGATAACCGCCACAACTCTATTGATGCCAGACGTTGGGGGTTTGTTCCTTTCGACCACGTAGTGGGTAAACCAGTGTTTATTTGGATGAGTTGGGATGGATCTAGCCCACGTTGGGAACGTTTCTTTACAACCGTTAGTGGAACCGGAAAACCGATTTCTTTTTTAATTCCATTTTTAATTTTGCTAGCTGGATATTTTGGATTTTCTACTTGGAAAAAAAGAAAAGCCGATAATGCCTAATTTCTAACATATATTTATGGATAACAAACTATTAGATAGTCTGCTTAAAGCTTTAGAATTTTCACCCGAAAATATAGAATTGCGTTTTCAAATTGCAAAACTATATTCCGATGTTTTAAATTATAAAGAAGCTGAAAAACATCTACTATTTATATTGGATAAACAGCCAACAGATGAGCATAAATTTCTATTAGCCGAATGTTATTTTAAACAAAAAAAACACAACTTAACCGAAGTTATTCTCGAAGAGTTAATTGAAAACAACGAAGCCATTCCTTATTTAGAACTTCAATGTTTTTGCCATATTGATCAGCAACAAAATGAAGAGGCATTAGCGACCTATCAACGCATTCTTGAAATTGACAATACCTTTAGAAATAACGAATTCGAAAATTTGTTTAGAGTTCCTCTTGAAGATTTCGACGACGATGATTTTTTCGATGAAGATGCCATTTCATTCTTAAAAAAACCCGACATTAATTTCAATGATGTTGGTGGTATGGATCAAGTAAAAGAGGAAATTGATTTAAAAATAATCAAGCCGCTTTTACATAAAGATTTATACAAAGCATACGGTAAAAAAATTGGTGGCGGCATTTTACTTTACGGTCCTCCAGGCTGCGGAAAAACACATATTGCACGTGCTACAGCTGGCCAAATTAACGCCAATTTTATCAATATTGGTATTAATGATATTTTGGATATGTGGATGGGAAGTTCGGAAAAAAACTTACACGAAATATTCGAAACCGCTAGAGCCAACACCCCCTGTGTTATTTTTATTGATGAAATTGATGCCTTAGGCGCGAATAGAAATGATGTTAATAAAACAGCAGGTAGAACGGTAATTAATCAGTTTTTATCAGAACTTGATGGTGTAGATTCCGACAACGAAGGTATTTTAGTTTTAGGAGCCACCAATGCACCTTGGTATATAGACCCTGCCTTTAGACGCCCAGGCCGTTTTGATCGAATTATTTTTGTGGCGCCGCCAGACGAAGTTGCCAGAGAAGCTATTTTTAACATAGAACTAAAAGATAAACCAACCGAAAATATTAAAATAAAGGATTTAGCTAAAAAAAGTAAAGAATACTCGGGCGCCGATATTAAGGCTAGTATCGATATTGCTATCGAGCAAAAATTATTAGATTCCTTTAAAGATGGTATTCCAAAACCATTAACTACAAAAGATATTTTAAAAGCTTTTGGCAAAATGAAAGCCTCTACTCGGGAATGGTTTAACTCTGCTAAAAACTATGCACTATACTCTAACGATTCAGGATTGTATGATGATATTTTGGTCTATTTAAAAATTAAAAAATAATGGATAGCCCTAATCTAGAACGCGGCATTCAACTTTTTGAAATTGGCCGATATCAAGATGCTATCCCCTATTTTCAAACCGCACTAGCTGAAGATATTGATAATAGCAATGCCAAATATTTTTTAGCTCAAGCTTTTTTTCTGAATAACGATTTAGACAAAGCTTTAACTCTAGCCTTAGAACTTCGGGCCGAAATGCCTAACTGGCCTAGCTTATACTTTTTATTATCTCAAATATATTTACACCAAGATAACATAAAAGAAGCTGAAGAACATATTGATAAATCAATAGAATTAAACCCCGAAAGCGAAAATGCCTTTGGACAAAAAGCATACATTCAAATCCATAAAAAAAAGTTTGAAGCGGCTTTAAATTTCGCTAATGAAGGTTTACGCATTAACCCAAAAAGTAATTTCTGTTTAAATGCCCGTACCATGGCGTTAACCAAATTAAACAGAAAAGAAGAAGCGAAAGTAACTATTGAAAACTTACTAGAAGATGATCCAGAAGACGCACACTCGCATGCTAACGTGGGCTGGAGTTACCTGGAACATAACGACACAAAAAAAGCATTAACCCACTTTAAAGAAGCGCTATCGCTTAATCCTAATTTGGACTATGCGCGATCGGGAATGCTTACGGCTATTAAATCTAAAAACAAAGTTTACAATCTCTATTTGCGTTATTCCTTTTGGATGAATAAACAATCGGGTAAAAACCAATGGGTCTTTATTATTGGTATTTATTTGGTTTATAAACTTTCTGTTACACTTATATCCGTATCGGGTTATACCTTTTTATTAATCCCAATAATTATCATTTATCTTTTGTTTGCTTTAGGCAGCTGGATTATGGAACCTCTATCCAATATGCTACTTATTTTAGATAAATACGGAAAGTATTTACTCAACGAAAAAGAAAAACAAAGCGGTCAAATCTTTTTTGGTTTACTCGTTGGATCATTACTCATGTTTCTTTGTAATATCCTAACAAAAAATGAGTACTTCATCATGCTAAGTTTAACCTGTTTAGCAGCTATTTTGCCGTTAACACGTGGGATTTTAGCAGATACCAAAAAATCTAAAATAATTAACTTAGCCTACGGAGGCATCATGCTGCTATCAGCTATTACCATGTCGTTAATTGGTACTCCTATCTCAACTATTGGTATTACTGTTGGTATTATGTTTGTTGCATACACCTGGTTAAGTAACTTTTTTACTAAATAATGAACATTTTAATTCACCCTACATATTTCCCTAGTATAGCGCATTTTGTAGCCATTGCCAATGCCGATAATTTGGTTTTTGAAATGGATGATAACTTTTTAAAACAAACCTATAGAAATCGTGCTTACATTTACGGAGCCAATGGAAAACTAACGCTAAATATCCCCGTGATACACTCTCAAAAAAACAGACAAAAGTATCGCGATGTGAAGATTTTTAATACTGAAAATTGGCAGAGCTTACATTGGAAGTCTTTACTTTCAGCCTATAGAACCTCGCCATTTTTTGAATATTATGAAGATGAACTTCAACCTTTATTTGAAATGAAAGCGGATTTTATTTTAGATTTTAACTTGAAGTGTTTCGAAATAGTTTCCGAGTGTTTACAGCTCGATATTAACACAAGCAAAACAGAAACATACCAAAAGGCTCCGGAAGGCACAGAAGATTTTAGATTTTTAGTAAACGCCAAAAAAGAGCTACCTCAAAACTTTGAAGAATACACCCAAGTGTTTGGCAATAAACATGGCTATATTCCTAATTTAAGCATTTTAGATTTATTGTTTAATGAAGGTCCGAATGCGTTAAATTATTTAGAATCTCAAACTATTTCCACAAAATAATGCTACAATCTATTGCACATTATGGCTGTCATTTTCTGCTTCCGTTAGCGGTTGCACTTATTTGGTTTAACCCCAAATGGAAAATAGCGTATTTAATAATGGCTGCGGGCATATTAATAGATTTGGATCATCTATTAGCAACCCCAATTTTCGACCCCAATAGATGCAGTATAAACTTCCATCCGTTGCATACTTATTATGCGATGGTTGTGTATATTCTTTTTCTGTGTTTTAAGAAAACCCGATTGATTGGTTTAGGCTTGGTAATACATATTATAGCCGATGTTGTCGATTGCTCTTTTATGTAGATTTATATTGTAAAAAAAAGTATTATAGATCACATAAACAACAAAACAGATCTACTCTAAACTTAGCGTAGCACTTATAGGATAATGATCGGAAAAGTGCTCATTATAGCTTTTAAAGCCATTAACAGAGAAAGCCTCGTCGGCTAAAATAAAATCGATACGAATGGGTAAAAACTGAAAATCGTGCGTGCGTCCAAATCCATTTCCAGCTTCTTTAAAACTATCGTTTAAATCGCCTTTTATCTTTCGGTAAACATAAGAAAAGGCTGTGTTATTAAAATCGCCACAAACTATCATTTTATATGGACATTTCTTTTTATGTTCCAAGAACAATTCTGCTTGATTCTGTTGTCTTTTAAATGCTGAACCAACACGCTCTAAAAGGCGCTCGGAATCCTCTTTTCTTAAGCTCTCTATCTTGGTATCAATTCTTAAAGATTCTAGATGAATATTATAAATTCTGATAGTATCTTTTTCTTTTACAACATCCACAAATATGGCATTGTTGGCTGTTTTTGGAAACTCGACAGAGCCCGTATTTATTATAGGGAACTTTGAGAAAATAGCTTGCCCGTGTTTAAATTTTTGTCCTGATAATTTTTCGAATTTATATTTAAAGTACGATAAATCAATATTTTCATTGGGCTGATATTCCTGAATACTCAAAACATCTGGAGCTTCTCCTTTTATAAACGCCTCCAAATCTTTTTCAACTTCATTGCCCGGTATCCATTTATAAAGATTAAATAGTCTCACATTATAATTCATAACTTTGAAATTCTGCTCGGATGCTACATTTTTAGATGCCGCAAATTTATATAAGGAACCAAAGCTGATATAAGCAATTATTAAAACAATCAATGAGGTTAAAAACTGCTTTTTTCGCCGAATTAACCAGTATATACAAAACAAAGCATTGATAAGAATTAGAAAAGATACCCCCAAATTTATAACCGATAGAAACGAAAACGTTTTGGGTGGCAAATAAGGAAAAACCATGGAAAGCAATAATAGCATCGCCACAATACTGTTGGCAATATATATTATTTTATTAATGAAACTTAAGTTTTTCATTTTGCTTTTTTTGACTTACTAAATAAGTCATTTTTAAAATGGTTAACGATTGCCTTCACGGATGGGTTTGCGTTAGGGATTGAACGGCTTGTTTGAAATCCTTTTTGTTTTTTTTCAAAAACAAAAAGATTGAGTAGTGAAAGCCCGACCCTTTTTGGGTAACGCCCAAATTATTATTAAGCGAGCACATTATTTACCAGATCGGAAAAGTAATTCCTTTTCTTCGGCTGTTAAACTATCGTAGCCGCTTTTGCTTATTTTATCTAAAATCACGTCGATTTTTTTCTGATTATTAAATTGGTTAAAATCAGATTTTGCATAACCGCCAACTTTACTTTTGTTTTTGTGTACCGTTTTTAATGGTCCTTTTTTAGAAGATTTAAACATATTAGCAACAGCATCTGCAACGCGCTCGAATCCACTACCTATATCGGTCCCTTTAGTCAATTGTTTTGCATAAACATAACCTAAAATAGCCCCGCCTATGTGTGCTAAATTTCCACCGGCATTACCGCCAAACAGTCCCACAACATCTAAAACAACTATGGCAACACCAATATGCCAAAGCTTAATATTAAAGGTAAAAACGCGTACATCTTGGTTTGGCATATAAGCGCAAAGAAAAATTAACAAGGCACGAACTGCCGCCGAAGCGCCTACTAAACTTGAATTTCCTCCAAAAAAACCAGGTAACAAAGCGTAACCCAATAGAAACATGGCGCCACCAGAAATGGCGCCCAAAAAATAAATATTCAATGCTGTTTTTGGACTAAATAAATTTAAAAACATACGCGCAATAACGTAAAGCCATAGCATATTGAAAAGCAAGTGAATAAAATCGTAATGCACAAAAGCATAAGTCACTATGGTCCATGGATTAACTAAAGCGGTAAAAAAATCGCTTGGTAATTCGAACCAGCGTATTCCGGTTTTAAAAATTAACCCCACTAAAAAAACAACAACGTTTACAGCTATTATTTTTTCTAAAATATTAAGTTGAGATAACTTGTATTTGATGTCTGTAGTTAAACTCATTAGTTCCAACGGTTATTATTAAACTGATTTTTTTTCCAATAATACATCATTAAAAATCCGGTTATTGCTCCACCAACGTGAGCCATATAGGCTGTATTACTTGGACTGAAAAAGGACTGACCTGTAACACCCGAAATTAAATCTAAAATAATAATTCCTGGTATAAAATACTTTGCTTTTATAGGAATTGGTAAAAAAATCATCATTAATTCGGCATTAGGATTCATCATCGCAAAAGCCGCCATAACGCCCATAATACAACCCGAAGCCCCAACCATACTGGCATTAAAGGCTGGATAAATATCTTTTAGCAAGGTTATTTGCGACTGAGTAACATTTGCTATAGTCTGGTTATTGGTTAGCATTTGCTTGATATCTTCTGCCGAAAGCCCAGAGCTAAGTAGTTCGTTATAACTTGGCAGGTACTGGAAATAGTAAAATCCTATTTGTAATAACACAGCCCCTAATCCAGCCGAAATATAAATAAACAAAAACCGTTTTGAGCCCAAGGTTTGCTCTACAGGGGTACCAAACATCCACAAGGCAAACATATTAAAAAGTAAATGTGTAATGCTTAAATTCTGTAAATCGCCACCACCATGCATAAACATGTGCGTGATTAATTGCCAAGGTTTGAATAACTCGTTCTGCGGAAAATACATAGCGAACCACTGATAAAAACTACCGTGCCCGATAAACAATGTTCCAATAAACATAATCACGTTTATAATGATTAAGTGCTTAACGGTTTCTGAAATTCGCATCATAATTTATATAAATTTTTTATCTAATTCATCAACACTCATGGTTACAAATGTTGTTCTATTAGCGGGTGAAACATTAGGCTCTTTACAAGCAAACAGCTTATTTACTAAATGCTCCTGTTCATCTTTTTGTAAAGATTGTCCTGTTTTTATAGCCAAACTTTTTGCCATAGATTTTGCTAGTAAATCGGTTGCCGAAAAATTACTATCTGGCACTTCATTTTCTACATCGCTTATAAGTTGTTCTAAAATAATAGACACTTCACTTTCTGGAACGCCTACAGGAACCCCGATAATCTCTACAGACTCTTCTTCAACGTTTGAAAACACAAAACCGGTATGTTCTAAATCTTCTTTCAACTGATTGATAACCGTTATTTCCTGATTAGAAAAATGTAAATCTAAGGGAAATAGCAATTGCTGACTTAGCGCGCCCTTTACGGTTAAATGTCGAAGATAATCTTCATACAATATGCGTTGATGGGCGCGATGCTGATCGATAACCAACATCCCCGATTTTATGGTACTTACAATATATTTATTGTGCAATTGATAAGTGGTGTGGGTTTGCTCCACATCTTTATCGAACATGGAAACTGTAGCTTCTTCACTTTCAAAATGCACTTCACTAAAATCCTGCTGTGTTTTTGTGCCTTTAGATTCTAAACCAACATATAAGCTTTCCCAACTTTCGGCAGGTTCTTTTTTATAAGAAACACTAGTGCTTTGTTTTACAGGTTCGTCCTCTTGAAAAGGATTAAAACTTCTATCCACTTCTATACTTGGGGCGCTTGTTTTAACAGTTTCCTTTTTAAACTCGTAAGGCGTATCTAGTGTGGCATCCCGATCGAAATCTAAAACAGGCGCAATATTAAACTGCCCTAAGCTATGTTTAACTGCCGAACGTAAAATGGCATAAAGCGTATGCTCATCATCGAACTTAATTTCAGTTTTTGTAGGGTGGATATTTATATCAATAGTTTGTGGATCTACCGTTAGGTTTAAAAAATAACTAGCATGCGTGCCACTTTTAAGTAAGCCATCGTAAGCCGAAGCTATAGCATGGTTTAAATAAGCACTTTTTATAAACCTATCGTTTACAAAAAAGTACTGTTCCCCTCTTGTTTTTTTAGCAAATTCGGGTTTTCCAACAAATCCAGATATTTTAAGCACTTCGGTTTCTTCTTCAACCGGTACTAATTTTTCATTCGTTTTTGTTCCGAAGATATTTACAATACGCTGGCGGTAATTACTAATAGGCAAATTAAAAGCTTCGCTCCCGTTGTTATACATAGCAAAACTAATTGTAGGATGTGCCAATGCCACACGGTGAAACTCATCGATAATATGGCGTAACTCCACATTATCCGATTTTAAAAAATTTCGTCGAGCCGGAATATTAAAAAACAAGTTTTTAACCGAAACCGATGTGCCTTGCGGTGTTACCACCACATCTTGATCGGTCACTTTACTCCCTTCGATAATAATGCTATTTCCAACATCATCATTCGGTTGTTTTGTTTTTAACTCGACATGTGCAATGGCTGCAATACTTGCTAAAGCCTCGCCACGAAAGCCTTTGGTGTGTAGTTGAAATAAATCTTCAGCACTTCTAATTTTAGAGGTTGCATGACGCTCGAAACTTAACCGCGCATCCGTAGTACTCATCCCTTTACCGTTATCGATAACTTGAACCAGTGTTTTTCCTGCGTCTTTTATAATGAGTTTTATAGAGTCCGAGCCTGCGTCAATTGCATTTTCAAGCAATTCTTTGACTACAGATGCTGGACGTTGAACAACTTCTCCAGCAGCAATTTGGTTTGCGACATGGTCGGGTAAAAGCTGTATAATGTCTGCCATATAATTATTTAGAAAAGAATATAGATAAATCGAAATCGATAATGAATAAAAACACCAACACTAAAATGCCAACAATAATTAAAATACGTCTATTAGCTTCGTGATCTCTATTGTGTTTTAATTCGTTTAAAGCGTTATTTAGCTTAGTTTTAAAGTTTTTATTAGGACCGACAGTTGTTCTATATTCGTCGAATTTATGTTTAATTTCATAAGGATTTCCTTGCCCTTTATCATCAAAATAACGCGGTGTATAACTGAATTTTTTATTTTTTTTAGCCTTTAAAATCCCCATGATTTCTATGTGTTTTTTAAGTGAATGGTATTACATGTATTTTTTCTCTAGTAAATACATACAGATCAATAATAATACCAAAAATAAAATTAAGGTTTTTACGGACATCGTGCCACGTACTTTACGTTTAACCTCTCGATTCTCTTTCCATTTAGAAATAAAATCGTTAGTATTTAGATCTTTATTTAAACTGGAGTCTGCTTTTTCCTTATCGGAAAAACGAGACTGATAATTAAAGGTTTTATGCTTACGCTGTTTAAACAAAATATAATCGTGTTATCTTTCAAAAGTACTTAAAAATAGGGAGAAACTTAAGTTTGAAATGCTAAAAATATGTAAAATTTAGACCTCAGAAAAACAGGAAATACTCTCCGTTAAAATATCAAATTCCAAAGGTTATAATAAAACACCTTTGGAATTTGTTCTAAAATTTATAAAATATCTTAACTATTTCTGCGTAATTCTGCCATTTTAATAGCGGCAATAGCTGCTTCTGTACCTTTATTACCGTGTATTCCTCCGGAACGATCTATAGATTGCTGCATATTATTATCGGTAAGCACACAGAAAATAACAGGCGTTTCTCTCTGTACGTTTAAATCTTTAATGCCTTGCGTTACACCTTCGCAAACAAAGTCGAAATGTTTAGTTTCACCTTGTATAACACAGCCAATGGCTATAACAGCACTCACCATTTGTTCCTGCATTTTTTTACTTCCGTAAATTAACTCGAAACTTCCTGGCACATTCCAGCGCACAATATTATCTGGTAGCACACCATTTTCTATTAAGGCATCATAAGCACCTTGAAACAAACCTTCCGTAATGGTATCATTCCATTCTGAAACAACAATCCCAAATCGAAAGTCTTTCGCATTTGGGATTGTTGTTTTATCGTAATCCGATAAATTTTTATTAACTGTTGCCATATATGTTAAAGCTATTATTTGTTAGCCAACACCTGTGCTTTTCCTATAAACACATCTATAGTTGATGCCTCGGTAGCGTTTGAATAATTTTCTTTAATTTGATTAAAATAAGATAACGCTTTATCGGCTTTTCCTAAATCTAAAGCAATAGCTCCAGCTTTATATAGATACATTGGTGTTGTATATTCATTATCTCTCATATTTGCTGCTTTTTCGTAATACTCCAAAGCATCTTCTTTTTGGTTTAACTGCACAAAAGCATCTCCAATATTTCCTTTTGCTAAAGGCGCTAAAACCTCATCATCACTTTTAAAATCGCTTAAATGCTCAACCGCATTTTTGTAATCTTTCAATCTTAAGTATGCTGTTCCGGCATAATAACTTGCTAGGTTTGCAGCTTCTGTTCCGCTGTATTCTTTAATAATATCTAGCATTCCAAATTTACCTTCTCCTCCATTTAAGGCTAAGTTGTAAAGCGAATCTTTTGCCACGCCATTTACGGCTTGATCAAAATATTTTTGCGCTTGGAACATATCGTTCATCGCTTTTTCCTGCTTAGGGCTAGCTACAAATTCTTTAAACGCCAAAGACCCCAAAACAACTAAAGCCACAACACCAATAATAATAAAAATATATTTTTGGTTCTTTGCTACAAAATCCTCTGTTTTAGAAGCAGATTCATCAAGGGTGTTAAAAACTTCGGCTGTTGTTGATTCTTCTTCAATATCGTGTTCCTTTTCAACTTTTGTTTTTGGTTTATAACCTCTTTTATTATATGTTGCCATGTTCTAGTTCTATTAATGTGGCGCAAAAATATAATTTTCTTCAGAACTAAAAGGGTATTTATTTGATATTTTTCAATAATTTGCACTTCTTTTTAGGACTTTACCCTCTTTACCCGCTTTAAGTTGCTATTTATATGATTTTAAAATCACTTTCATTACTCAATTATAAAAATTTTGACAGCAAAACATTTGCTTTCAACGAGAAAATTAACTGCATTGTTGGAAATAATGGCATTGGAAAAACCAATGTGCTCGATGCTATTTATCATTTATCCTATGGAAAAAGCTATTTTAACCCAGTAGCCACTCAAAACATAAAGCACGACGAAGATTTTTTTGTGGTGAACGGCGACTATGAAAAAGACCAAAAACCCGAAAAAGTAATTGTTAGTTTAAAACGCGGCCAGAAAAAAATTATAAAACGTAATGGAAAAGCGTATGATAAATTTAGCGAACATATTGGTTTTTTACCCTTAGTTATTATTTCGCCAGCCGATAGAGATTTAATTATTGAAGGTAGCACCACACGTAGAAAATTTATTGACAGCGTAATTTCGCAAAGCGACAACAGTTATTTAAATGCCTTAATTAATTATAATAAAATTTTAACGCAGCGTAATGCATTACTTAAATATTTTGCACTAAACCATACCTTTAACAAGGACACTTTGGATGTTTACAATGGTCAATTAACAAGCTTCGGTAGTGTGATTTTTGAGAAACGAGATGCTTTTTTACAGGAATTTATCCCTATTTTTAAATCGCGATACGAAGCCATTAGTAATGCTAACGAAGCGGTTGATCTAAACTATCAAAGTGATTTATCAGAAAACGATTTAAACACTCTTTTAAATCAAGTTATTAATAAAGACAAAGCGCTACAATATACCAGTGTTGGCATACATAAAGACGATTTAAATTTTAATATTTCTGGGCATCCCATCAAAAAATTTGGAAGTCAAGGTCAGCAAAAATCATTTTTAATTGCTTTAAAATTGGCACAATTCGATTTTATAAAAGCACAAAGCGGCGTAAACCCTATTTTATTATTAGACGATATTTTTGATAAACTCGATGAACAACGCGTAGCTCAAATTATTAAATTGGTGGACGATGAAAATTTTGGACAATTATTTATAAGTGATACACATGCGGAACGAACAGAAAATGCCGTAAAACAAGTGCATCAATCTTATGAAATTTTCAAACTATAACTCCAATGGATTTAGAATCTCATTACAATACTTTATATGAATCGTCTATTGAAAAAATAAAAGCCGATGCTTATCAAATTGATGAATTAATCCAGAATGCAACCGATAGACGTTTTGGAATTACCCTTTTAATTCGCCCTTCCACGGCAGTGAAAAATGAAATTCAGAAGTTTTTGAAACACCTTAATACTATTGAACCTCATCAATACTATTACAAAAACTCCGATATTCATATCACTGTCATGTCTATTATATCTTGTTACGATGGATTCGATTTGGATAACATTGATATTTCAAAATATGTTGAAATTATAAAAAAAAGTATCATAACTCATCCTAAGATAGACATTGAATTTAAAGGCTTAACAGCTTCCCCGTCTTGTATTATGGTGCAAGGTTTTATGAATAATGATGTTTTGAATGCTATTCGCGATAAGTTAAGAATGCGTTTTAAAAACACAACTTTAGAACAAAGTCTTGATAAACGCTACGCTATACAAACCGCACATGCAACGGTTGTAAGGTTTAGCGAGCATTTTAAAAATAAAACTGAATTTTTAACAGCGATTGAATCTTATAAAAACCATAATTTTGGTACCTTTAAAGTAACTAATCTAGAATTAGTCTATAACGATTGGTATCAAAAAGAAGAACATGTAAAAACCCTGTTCAATTTTAATATATAAGAATAAATTAACCTTATGGCAAAACGTATAAATGATAATATGAGCATCTCGGATGCATTAAAAGAATTTGTAGAAGTTAACAAATTAGAAAAAGGCTTAGATAAAGTTAATGTTGCCGATGCATGGGCTAAACTTATGGGAAACGGTGTAAACAACTACACCAGTTCGGTTTCGCTAGAACGCCAGACCCTTTATATTGAACTAACTTCCAGTGTACTTCGAGAAGAATTAAGTTACGGCAAACAAAAAATAATTGACATGCTAAATGAGGATCTAGGCAAGGAAATTATTAAAAAACTGGTTTTAAGATAATTAGATAAAAAAAATATCTTGAAAATAATTACGATATTTTGCTCATCTATTGTTTTTTACGTTATCTTTGACACTTAATTATTTATAATACAAATTAAAATGAGTAAAGGTACCGTAAAATTCTTCAACGATTCTAAAGGATTTGGATTTATCACAGAAGAAGACAACAACAAAGAACATTTCGTACACATTTCAGGACTTATCGATGAAATTCGTGAAGGTGATGCAGTTGAATTCGATCTACAAGAAGGTAGAAAAGGATTAAACGCCGTAAACGTAAAAGTAATCTAAGATATATACTTTAACAATTACAACTTTAAAAGTCTGTCAATTTATTTTGACAGACTTTTTTTATTTACTATTTTTATATTATACTTGATAACCAATCAAATGTTATGCTTGTATATAACACCTAATAATAATTTAATATTTTAAAAACATGAGTAAAGGAACAGTAAAATTCTTCAACGATTCTAAAGGATTCGGATTTATTATAGAAGAAGGTTCAAACAAAGAACATTTTGTTCACATTTCTGGATTAATCGATGAAATTCGCGAAGGCGATTTAGTAGAATTCGATTTACAGGAAGGTAGAAAAGGATTAAACGCAGTAAACGTAAAAGTAGTTTAGTATATATTATATTTAATAAACTTTTTTAGAAAACAAAAATCCCACAACTAAGTTGTGGGATTTTTATATTTAAAGCATGCTATTTTTATTAAAATTGCTCTCTTCCTGCGAAGTGAAATGCCCCCTCAATAGCCGCATTTTCATCACTATCACTACCGTGTACTGCATTTTCACCTAAAGATGTTGCATACATTTTACGAATAGTACCTTCTGCTGCATCAGCAGGATTTGTAGCTCCAATTAAAGTTCTAAAATCGTTTACTGCATTTTCTTTCTCTAAAATTGCAGCAACTATTGGACCTCTAGTCATAAACTCAACTAATTCCCCAAAAAATGGACGCTCATTATGTATAGCATAAAATGCTTCGGCGTCTGCTTTTGTCATTTGTGTTAATTTCATAGCTACAATTTTAAACCCTGAAGCTGAAATTTTTTCTAATATTGCACCAATGTGTCCGTTTTCAACCGCATCAGGCTTAAGCATTGTAAATGTTCTATTCGTTGCCATTTTTATTTTTTTAAATTTCTGCAAAAATACTGTTTTATATTTGTTTACACCTTAATAGGTTTGCAAAAGTTTTTGTTGCAACACATTATTTACGCCTCGCATTTCCATTAATACTGTTTTTGTTTGAAAATTAAACCTTAAAACGCCAAAACTTATTTTAGGAATCACATGTAATACACGGTATTTATTAGGCTCGGAAGTAAAACTACTGTAAACATGGGTTAATCCGCTGGATGTAAAATCTATTAAAGAAAAAGGAACGCCTTCAATTTCAGTTTTTGAAAACTCCGAAATATGTCGATCACCCGAAAGTATCATAACTCCTTTTGCTTTAGAATCTTTTATCAATCCTTTTAATTTATCCACTTCGTGCGGAAAATTACCCCAAGTTTCAAAACCATGTTCGGCAGATAAAACTTGAATACTACTTACAATAATATTAAAATCGGCATTGGAAGATTTTAACTCATTTTCTAACCAAGACCATTGAGTTTCTCCCAAAATAGTACCTTCTCCATAGGTATTGGGTTCAAATCTTTTTTTAGAATCTTTAGCCTTCGTTAATGCCGTTCGAAAATAACGCGTATCTAAAACAATCACTTTTACGGTGCCTTTAGGCGAACTAACTATTTGAGAACTATACACGCCTGCTCTATCTCGCCTTGGATCATTTTTAGGTACATCGAAAAAATCTAAAAACAATTGCTGACTCCCTTTTTTGGCATGAAATTCTTCACCACCATCGTTTAAACCATAATCATGATCGTCCCAAGTGCCTGTAATTTCAGTACTTTCTTTTAATAACTGATAATCCTTATTTGCTAATAATTCATCATAATCTGCTTTAAGCTTATCCATATTATCCGTATCGGAATACACATTATCTCCTCCCCAAATCCATAAATCGGGTTTATGTTTTACAACTTCAACCCAAAGCTTATTTTCTAACTTCTGCTTATTGCAAGATCCAAAAGCAATTGTGGCATCATAAGGTGTTTCGGTTTTCTTTTCAACTTCAACCTTAGAAGTTTTACAAGACGCCAAACAAAACATCATTATTAAAACACTTAATATTAATCTACTTATCATATCGTTCTCCGTTAATTTTTCTATAAAAGTACAAGATTCTATTTTAAGCCTATATTATAAAATTGTATCTTCGTTTCCTATGAAAAAAGAAGATATTACCAACATAAAACAGCTATTATCTAGTCCTAAAAAAATAGTTATTGTCCCGCATAAAAACCCAGATGGCGATGCTATTGGATCCACTTTAGCCCTATATCATTATCTGAAAAAAGGAAACCATAACGCTAAGGTTATTACACCGAATGACTATCCTACTTTTTTAAAATGGATTCCTGGAAACGACAGCATTTCAATTTACGATTACCAAACAAAATCATGTAATATTGATATAGAATCTGCCGATATTATTTTCACTTTAGATTTTAATGCTTTCCACAGAACAGGAAACATGGAAAAGCCACTTTCTGAAAGTAAGGCTCTAAAAATAATGATTGATCATCATCAAGCACCGGATAATTATGCCACTTACATGTATAGTGACGTTGGTATGAGTTCCACTTGCGAAATGGTTTATAATTTTATAGACATGCTTGGCGATACCGATTTAATTGATGCCGATATTGCAACTTGCATTTATGTTGGAATTATGACCGACACCGGATCGTTTAGGTTTCGTTCTACCACAAATAAAACCCATGAAATTACAGCAAAACTGATTGAAAAAGGCGCTGATAATTCTCAAATACATAACAATATTTACGATACTAATAGTTATGAACGCTTGCAATTATTAGGCTGTGCACTAAGTAACTTAAAAGTGATTTCAGAATCGAGAACGGCTTATATTTCGCTTTCGCAGGAAGAACTTAACCGTTTTAATTATAAAAAAGGCGATACCGAAGGCGTTGTAAACTATGCGTTATCACTAGATAATATTGTACTTGCAGCCATTTTTATTGAAGATAAACAGGAAGGTATTATTAAAATCTCCTTACGATCTAAAGGAAATTTTTCAGTAAACGAAATGTCTCGCGCGCACTTTAACGGCGGAGGACACACCAATGCCGCTGGAGGAAGAAGCGACTTATCTTTAACTGAAACTATCGAGAAGTTTATTGACATATTACCAAGTTATAATGATGCACTAAACAATGAATAAACTAATAATTACAAGTCTACTTGCTTTACTTCTGTTTCACTGTAAAAATCCAGAAGCAAGACGTCCCATTTCTACAAAATCGGGATCGTACATCGATGCCTCTGTTGCACTTAACAAAAAACGCTTCGCTAAAGAAAAAGTAATTATTGAAAAAATAATAGACAGCGATAGTATTCCATACCTAGCATCCGATACCGGTTTTTGGTACAAATACATAAAAAAAGTAGAAAACGATAGCTTAAAAACACCAAATTTTGGTGATATCATTAATTACGATTACAATGTAAAAACCTTAAATGGTAACGAAATTTATTCTAAAGCAGACCTAAAAACACAACATTATGTTATGGATAAACAGGAGCTTTTTACAGGATTACGTCATGGTTTAAAACTCATGAAACCCGGAGAAACGGTGACCTTTATTTTCCCCTCCGATCGCGCTTATGGTTATTATGGCGATGAGAATAAAATTGGTCCCAACACGCCTTTAATTTGCGAAGTTACGGTAAATTCTATTACCCAAAACCAAAACAACTAACATGCATATATTTAACAATATTTTAAAAACTATTCTGTTTACATTGGTAATAAATCTAACCTCTTGTAAAGCACAATATCCAGATTTAGAAGATGGTATGTATGCGGAATTCATAACGACCAAAGGAGTTATGGTTGCAAAATTAACCTACGATAAAACCCCCGTAACCGTTGCAAATTTTGTTTCTCTAGCTGAAGGAGAAAATCCAATGGCCGATGAAAAATTCAAAAAAAAGAAATTCTACAACGGTCTTATTTTTCATCGTGTTATCGATGGATTTATGATTCAAGGTGGCGATCCAACAGGAACAGGTTCTGGCAATGCTGGCTACAAATTTATGGATGAGTTTTCTCCAGATTTAAAACATGATAAACCCGGTATTCTATCTATGGCAAATTCGGGTCCAAATACCAATGGCACACAGTTTTTTATTACCGAAGTCCCCAAACCAAATTTAGACAATAGACACTCCGTTTTTGGTGAATTAGTCATTGGTTTAGACATTCAAGATAGCATTTCTAACGTAAAAACCGATGAAAATGACAGACCCATTGAGGATGTTATTATTGAAGAATTAAATATTATACGAAAAGGAAAAACTGCGAAAAAATTCGATGCACCAACCATTTTTATGGATTCCTTAGCTGCGGCCGAACGAAGAGAAAAAGAAAACGCAGAAAAGGCAGCCGCTATTTTAAAAGCAACCCAAGAAAAATTTAAAAATTTAAAAGAAAAAGCAATCACCCTACATTCGGGATTAAAATACATTGTTACAGAAAAAGGTCATGGTGAAAAAATACCCGAAACCGCTGAAGTCCTAACCCATTACACCTTGTATTTTGAAGATGGGAAAATTTTGGACACCAGTAAACTAGAAACCGCCGAAACCTTTGGTATTGTTAATGAAAACCGAAAAGCGCAAAATGGCTACCAACCTATAACTGCGGAAATTGGTCCAGATGCCAGAATGATTCCTGGATTTAAAGAAGGTTTACAACAACTAAGCGTTGGAGATAAAGCCACTTTATTTATCCCCTACCATCTGGCTTATGGAGAATCTGGAACCAGAGGTATCCCCGGAAAATCGAATATTATTTTTGAAGTTGAAATTTTAGAACTTCTTGATTAAAAAAACACTAAGCCTAAACCGCTCAGATTTCTTTTTTTTAAATAAAACTTAACACTAAAACAGTCTAAAACCCGTAATTTCGCACTGAAAAACAAAACCTATGCAACTACTAAAATTTGATTGGAATCCCGTAACAGGAATCGACATTATTGGGAATTTTAAAATTCATTTTTACAGCCTTATGTGGGTTACTGCCTTTGTTATAGGTTGGTACATAATGAAACGCATTTTTACAAAAGAAAAAGTATCTTTAGAATATTTAGATCCTTTATTTATCTATACGGTACTTTCAACGATGATTGGTGCGCGTTTAGGACACGTAATATTTTATCAATCGGAATTAATATCTCAAGATTTTTTCAGCATTTTCTTGCCTTTCAAATTTAAAGGAGGTTTTGAGTTTACTGGATTTCAAGGATTAGCAAGTCATGGTGCTGCTATCGGAATCATAATTGGGATGTATTTATACCGACGAAAATACAACTACAAATCTATTTTATGGATCTTAGATCGCATTGTAATTCCTGTAGCTTCGGGAGCTATTTTTATCAGAATTGGAAACTTTATAAACTCTGAAATTATAGGAAAAATAACCGATTCAAGTTTAGGAGTTCGTTTTATTCAAGATCAGTATTACAAAAATGAAATCATGCAACGCACAG
Source organism: Algibacter pacificus (assembly GCF_008033385.1). Lineage (GTDB taxonomy): Bacteria > Bacteroidota > Bacteroidia > Flavobacteriales > Flavobacteriaceae > Algibacter > Algibacter pacificus. The sequence continues at coordinate 31,367 of NZ_VOGY01000017.1, forward strand.
GTATTAACGATGTGAAGCAAGCCTACCAAGCCGTAACGAATAACCCTAAATTTCACAGCTTATTAGAAGCCGTTCCTTATAGACACCCTGCACAATTATACGAATCCTTTTGCTATATTTTTGTATTCTTAATTCTATTATATTTCTATGTGAAAACAGAAAAAAGAAACCAAACCGGCTTTTTATTTGGTCTGTTTTTAGTATTGCTTTGGACCGTTAGATTCTTTGTAGAATTTGTAAAAGAAGCCCAAGTTGATGATCGTGCCACATGGGCCTTAAACACAGGGCAATGGTTAAGTATTCCCTTTGTACTTTTAGGACTTTATTTCATGTTTGTTTACAAACCTAAAAATGTCGTAAAATAAGATGAACTTAAAACAATTCGGTTTCATTTTAACTCTAAGTATTGGGGTTTTATCGCTTTATCATTGTAAAGACGATAAAAAAACCATCACCCAAACCGAAGTTCATTTCACAAAAGAAGGCGAATTAACGATTACAAAAGCAGATGACTCTAAAGTCCTTTTAGATATTGAAATTGCAGATACCGATTATGATATTCAAACGGGTTTAATGTATCGAAATTCTATGAAAACAAATCAAGGCATGTTATTTGTTTTTGAAGATGTTACCGAACGTTATTTCTATATGAAAAACACAAGAATCCCGTTAGACCTTATATACATTAAAGAAAACAAAACCATTGCAAGTTTTCAGAAAAACGCGAAACCTTTTGAAGAAACATCGCTTCCTTCAAATGCTCCCGTAAAATATGTTTTAGAAGTCAATGCGGGCTTGGTAGACAATTGGGAGCTATCTGTTGGTGATACAATTAACTTCTAAGGCCTTACACATAAAACCAAAATTACATCATAAAAAAAAGCATAAGATTTTAAACCTTATGCTTTTTTATGTTTTATAGTAATATCAATTTAAAATAACAGCTTAATATTAGCATAAGAATTCTCTAAGGCCTTTGCTGTTTTCTTTTTACCCAACCATTTTACCTTGGTAATCCCTTCTTTTTTCTGAGGTTCAAGTTTTCCGGTAAAACTCGTTTTCATTTCAAACCAATAGGTTATTTTTATTTTATAACGGCCATTTCTTTTAAAAATATGATAGGTAGTTTCTAGCGGTTTTACAATTTCTAAACCTTCAACCTTTGTTTCTTCTTCAACTTCCCGAATAGCTGTTTCTTCTATTGTTTCATTACCTTCGGCCTTTCCTTTAGGCAGGTCCCATTTATTATTTCTAAAAATAAATAATATTTTTCCCTCATCATTATATACTTTTCCACCACCAGCAATTACATTTGGAAACTTCTCTAAAAACTTAGACAACAGTTTACTTTCATTTTTATGCGTAAGCCTTACTTCTTGTAAGTTAGTCCTATTAAGCTTACGAATAGCATGATATATACCAACACGTTTAAGTTTATATGTTTTATAGCCTTCACCTTTTTCCGTGTTAGTTGTTAATATTATCGGCTTATTATTTACAAAAACCTTATACATAGTTATAATGGATTAAATGATATGGTAAAAATATCATTTTTAGTTACAATCTACTTTTTTTTTAATTTTTTTTTTATTCCTTTTACAACTTAAATTAAAAGCAAATTTATTTGTAATTTTACACCATGATATTCAACAAAGACACCGCTAAAAAAACAGCCGAAGTTTTACTGCAAGTACATGCTATAAAACTAAGTCCTAACGACCCTTTTACCTGGGCTTCTGGATGGAAATCACCAATTTATTGTGACAATCGTATTATCCTTTCCTATCCTCCAATACGCAATTACGTACGCGAAACTATGGCAAAACATATTGAAAACCAATATGGAAAACCAGATGCTATAGCCGGAGTAGCCACAGGCGCCATTGGTATAGGAATGCTAGTTGCCGAATATTTAGGGCTACCTTTTATTTATGTGCGCCCAGATGCTAAAGGTCACGGCCGTAAAAACCAAATTGAAGGCCATATAGAAGCCGGACAAACAGTTGTTGTTGTAGAAGACTTAATAAGTACAGGAAAAAGCAGTTTAAATGCAGTAAAAGCTTTAAAGGGCGCCAATGTAAACGTAAAAGGCATGGTGGCTATTTTTACTTATGGTTTTGATGTGGCTACCGAAAACTTTAAAACCGAAGGCATTGCTTTAAACACCTTAAGCAATTATGAAAACTTATTAGAACAAGCCTTAGAAACCAACTATATTTCTGAAAAAGAATTAAAAACGCTATCCGAATGGAATTCCAACCCTAGTACATGGAGCCCTATTTAACTCTCCCGACGTTTGCAATAAAACACCTATAAAGCCCATTTTAAAACTTAACAAAAATATAGATTAATATAATGAATTTACAATCTCCAATAGTTAACGTTGGTAAATCTCCTCAAGAGGTTTTTAATTTTTTAGATGATATTAAAAACTTTGAAACTTTAATGCCAGAAAGCATTACCAAATTTGAAGTTTTAGATAAGGATAAATTCTTATTTGCTCTAAAAGGCATGCCAGAAATTATTTTAAAAAAGAAAGAACTTATCCCACCAAATAAAATTATTTTTGGCGCTGATGGTGGAAAAATCGATTTTTCTTTAATTGCTAATATTATTGAAACTACCACAGGAAATAGTGATGTGAAATTAGACTTTTCTGGAGATTTTAACCCCATGATGGCCATGATGATTAAAGGCCCTATTAAAAAATTTATTGAAACACTCGCCACTAATATGCAAAAAGCTGTTTAGTATAATAATGAAATTTCTTTTAAATCGAATGTTTTTATAATATCATCTTCTATTAAGACTTCTAGTTTCCCGTCAGAGGAAATACCTTTTATAAAACCAGAAAACATCAAACCTTCTGCATCTTTAAATGTTGAAGGTTTATTTTTTCTAAATAAATTAGTTTCATACTCTTGCTTTAAAAGCTCCAAATTACCCACTTCTAAAATCCTAAAGTAATATTTCATATTTAAAATTAAAGTCACCAATATTTCGTCTAAAACAAAAACCTTACCCGATATTAATTTTAAAGATGACGCCTTAGGCAAGTTTCCAAAATCTGTTTGATTTACATTTAAGCCAACACCAATAATTGAAGCTTGTAACTGACTTTGCTTTATGACATTTTCAATTAAAATGCCACAAACTTTTTTATTTGCTGACAAAATGTCGTTAGGCCATTTAATACTTAAGTTAGGAATACCCAGAACCTTTAACGTTTTAAATGTTGACAAAGCCACAACTACACTAATATAAAAACGCTGTTCCATACCTAAAGACGAAACATCTTTAAACACACTAAAAGTAAGGTTTTTGGCTGTTCCAGACTCCCAAATTGTCCCCATTTGTCCACGCCCTTTAGTTTGTTTTTTTGCTGAAACAACGGTAAAATCATCCAAATCTGCCCTAGTAAATAATTCTCGTAAATAACTATTTGTAGAATGGGTGGCATTAAGTTTGATTATTCGCATAGTGAAGTTATTGCAGTACTATAAAATCTTATGATTATTTTAAACCATAAAGAACGAAAAAAAATAATAACTTTGCACAAATTAAATAAAATTAATGGCGAAACAAAATATAAGCTCAGACCAATTAATATCTGTAATACTCAGTGGAATTGAAGACGTTAAAGGAAAAGAAATAAATATTCTAGATTTACGAGAAATTGAAAATACGGTTTGTGACTACTTTATAGTTTGCGAAGGAACTTCAAATACGCAAGTAAATGCTATAGTAAACGCTATCCAGAAAAAAGTAAGCAAAGAACTTAAAGATAATCCATGGCACACAGAAGGCTTAGATAATGCCGAATGGGTACTTGTAGATTATGTAAATGTTGTGGTACATGTTTTTCAAAAACACATTAGAGAATACTACGACATTGAAAGTCTTTGGGGCGATGCAAAAATTACAGCTATAGAAACGAGTTACTAAAAAAAAGACATGGCAAACAATAAAAAGAAAACAAAAGAAAACAAGCCGAAGTTTAGTCCTTATTGGATTTACGGCATAATAATAGCCCTTTTTTTAGGGTTTCAAATATTTAGCGGAGCCAATTATCAAGATGGTAATATAACCACACCTTCCGATTTTTTTAAATACTTAAAAGATGGTGATGTTGCACGTGTTGATATTGTAAAAAACACACAAGTTGCAAAAGTATATTTAACAAAAGAAGCTGAAGACAAGGAAATCCATAAAAATTCTAAACCAGAAACTTTTATTCCTTCGGCAACTAAATTACCGAATTATAAATTTGAATTTGGTGATTTACAAAATTTTGAAGATGAACTAAACGCAACTACGGCTACATTAGCAACAAAACCTATTGTAAAGTTTAATACCGAAAGGAACGATTGGACTAATTTATTAATGGGCATTTTGCCTTTTATATTACTTATTGGTGTTTGGGTATTTATTATGCGTAGAATGTCTGGTGGTGCCGGTGGCGGAGCAGGCGGGCAAATTTTTAATATCGGAAAATCTAAAGCCAAGCTTTTCGACCAAAATACCGAAGTAAAAACAACGTTTAAAGATGTTGCAGGTTTAGAAGGTGCTAAAGAAGAAGTACAAGAAATTGTAGACTTCCTTAAATTTCCTGAAAAATATACAACCCTTGGTGGGAAAATACCAAAAGGAGCTTTACTAGTAGGTCCTCCGGGCACAGGTAAAACCTTATTAGCAAAAGCTGTTGCAGGCGAAGCTAAAGTGCCTTTTTTCTCATTATCTGGTTCAGATTTCGTTGAAATGTTCGTAGGTGTTGGAGCCTCTCGTGTTCGTGACCTATTTAAACAAGCTAAAGAAAAATCGCCTTCTATTATTTTTATAGATGAAATTGATGCCATTGGTCGTGCCAGAGGTAAAAATGCCATGTCTGGAAGTAATGATGAACGTGAAAACACACTAAATCAGTTATTAACTGAGATGGATGGTTTTGGTACAAACACGAACGTTATTGTAATTGCTGCAACCAACCGTGCCGATATTTTAGACAAAGCTTTAATGCGTGCCGGACGGTTTGATAGACAGATTTTTGTAGATTTACCAGATGTTCGTGAACGTAAAGAAATTTTTGAAGTACACTTACGTCCGCTAAAAAAAGAAGTCCAATTAGATTTAGATTTCCTATCAAAACAAACTCCAGGATTTTCTGGAGCAGATATTGCTAATGTTTGTAACGAAGCTGCTTTAATTGCTGCTCGAAATGGCAAAAAAGCAGTTGACAAACAAGACTTTTTAGATGCTGTTGATAGAATTATTGGAGGTCTAGAAAAGAAAAACAAAATAATAACACCTAGTGAAAAACGCGCTGTTGCATTCCACGAGGCTGGCCATGCCACCGTAAGTTGGATGCTAGAACATGCAGCACCGCTAGTAAAAGTAACTATTGTACCACGTGGTCGCTCTCTTGGCGCTGCTTGGTATTTACCAGAAGAACGTTTAATTGTTCGTCCAGAACAAATGCTAGATGAAATGTGTGCTGCACTTGGTGGTCGTGCTGCCGAAAAGGTAATCTTTAATCAAATTTCTACAGGCGCTTTGAGCGATTTAGAAAAAGTAACTAAACAAGCTAGAGCCATGGTTACTATTTATGGTTTAAGTGATAAAATAGGAAACTTAACCTATTACGATTCTGGACAAAGTGAATATGGTTTTACAAAACCTTATAGCGAAGAAACAGCAGAATTAATAGATAAAGAAATTTCAGCTATTATAGAAAAACAATATCAACGTGCTATCGAGTTATTAGAAAACAACAAAGATAAGCTTACCGAATTAGCTGAAGTACTTCTAGAAAAAGAGGTTATCTTCAAAGATAATCTAGAAAAAATATTTGGTGAACGTGCTTTTATCAAAGAAGAACCTATAACTAGGCCTGACATTATTTCCTAAAAAACTGTTAAGCTTTAGCAAAAATCTTAAATTAATCGTATGGTTAATTTAAGATTTTTTATATTTGATAAATCCCTAAAAAAAACAGTAAATCGCATTAAGCTAAATGAGTCTTTTTAGAAAACTTTTTGGTTTTAAAACTGATAAACCAGTTGAAGAACTAAACCCTGTAGTCCGTGGTAAATATATGCCCGAAGTAAAGGTACCAATAGATGAAAAGTTTACCGTAAACTTTAAGGCTAATGGTGGAAAGTTTCTTTATTGTGAAAATTTAACAGAAGTATATCAAAACTTTCAACATATTATCGATGAGAATTCTTGGAATTCCGAAAATGTATTACTTCTCGATGAAAACTTAAAAGATAAATTTAAAAATTCCAATTTAAAATCTACCAAAGTATTAAGTGAAGCCACGTATTTTTTAACCACTTGCGAAAACCTAATCGCTAACGATGGATCGTTACTTTTTTCTTCAAATCAAATATTTGAAAAAAAATTACCCGAATTTCCCATAAATGTTATCGTTTTTGGAACCACAAGTCAAATTACAGAAAATATCAGTGAAGGCCTACGCGGTATTAAATCCAAAAGCAGCGGCAGAATCCCAACAAATATAACAGCAATTAAGCACTTTAAATCTCAAGACGACAAAGATTTCTTAAGTTACGGCAGCAGCACAAAAAACCTGTACCTATTGCTTTTAGAAGACTTATAAATTTAAATTGTCTATGACAAAAACCTGGACAGCACAAATAACAGTGTTTGTAGGCATTACATGTGTCTTTAAAAAACCCTATTAAAAAACACATGAAAGAAACTCTAACCCGATCCTTTTCAGGCTTGTTATATATTGTTATCCTAATTGGGTGTTTATGGTTTAAGCAATCTATAGCAGTACTATTTTTTATTTTCGGGCTTATTAGCATGAACGAATTCTTAAAATTGATACAGCTAAAAAGTAAAATTCCTTATTTTATTTTTATCTTACTCTATGGATCTATTGCTTATTTTAAACACTTTAACATTAAACATGTTGCTGTAGAAGCATTTATTAAAATTTTTACAATACTCACTGTATTTGTATTATTGTTTTTAATAAGAGATTTATTTTCAAAAAAAACCATTCCGCTTTTTAGTTCCAAGCGGTATTTACTTACTACATTTTATATCACTAGTGGGTTTTCATTTTTATTTTTAATTGCGCATTACTTTGAAAATTACAATCCTAATATTTTATTAGGCGCTTTTATTTTAATTTGGGTGAACGATACTTTTGCTTATTTAGTTGGTAAAACCTTTGGAAAACAAAAGCTTTTCGAAAAAGTTTCACCTAAAAAAACGGTTGAAGGTTTTTTAGGAGGTTTATTTTTTGCATGTATAGGAAGTTTTTTTATTTCAAGTTGCACCAGCACTTTAACTTCTACACATTGGCTAATATTAAGCATAATTGTTAGTGTAACAGGAACATTAGGCGATTTAATAGAGTCAAAATTTAAGCGCCAAGCCCAAGTAAAAGATAGTGGCACCATAATGCCTGGTCATGGAGGGCTGTTAGATCGGTTAGATAGTATTATATTTGCAGCACCTTTTATATATTTGTTTTTAAGATTTTTACACTATGTTCCATAAAGAAGGAAATAAAATTATAGTTATCACGCTGATTATAGCCGTAGCTATGTCTCTAGTATTTGATCATTTCATAATGATACCATGGCTAAAAATGCTGCTATTAATAAGCGTTTTTGCTTTTTTAATTATAGTGCTTCAGTTCTTTAGAAACCCTAAGCGCCACACTCTAATCGATTCTAAAACTGTTGTTTCACCTGTAGATGGCAAAGTTGTAGTTATTGAAGAAGTTTTTGAAAAAGAATTTTTTAAAGATAAACGATTACAAGTGAGCGTATTTATGTCTCCTATAAATGTACACGTAACGCGTTACCCTATAGCAGGCCGTGTTATTTTTAGTAAATATCATCCAGGAAAATATTTGGTAGCTTGGCATCCTAAAGCCAGCGAGGAAAACGAAAGAACCACCGTTGTAGTAGAAAATGAAACTTACGGAAAGGTACTCTACCGCCAAATTGCAGGAGCTTTAGCAAAGCGCATTGTAAATTATGCCACAGTGGACGACCAAGCCGAACAAGGTGCCGATTCTGGTTTTATAAAATTTGGTTCAAGGGTTGATTTATTCTTACCTTTGGACACTAAAATTAAAGTAGAACTTAATCAAAAAGTTCGAGGAGGCGAAAGCATTATTGCAGAAGTTAATGACTAATAAAGATTTAGAAATAAAATTTCAAGAGGCCGTAAATCGAGTAAACGCACATACGGAACCATTTCCTGCCGATACTTTATTAAAATTATACGCGTATTACAAAAAGGCAACTAATGATTATAGTCGACCAAATAGTAAAAAGCCAATAATCAATGCGTTTAAAACAAATGCATTGTTCCAAGTAAAAAGAATTAGCAAGGAAGAAGCTATGGAAACGTATATTGAACTTGTAGATAATTACTTTTTATACCGCGAATAAGCATAATTTTTCCATAAACATTGGGTAAGCTGAATACTAATAAATTCAGACAAGAAAACAACAGACTTTTCAGAAAAAAATAGAAATTTATTTTTTTACAAATTTCCTGATAACTTTTCCTTTTATAGCATCCAAAACCTCCAATATATATACGCCATTAGAAATATTTGGCAACTGAATCGTATTGGTTTCAACAGTTTTTAAACTTAAAACAGCTTGCCCTGTTAAACTATAAATTTTTA
>NZ_VOGY01000018.1 GCF_008033385.1 Algibacter pacificus
AGTAAAAAATAAGTTCTTTTTTGTCATGTCGACCAAAGGAGACATCACAAATGAGTAAGTTATTTCAACCTGTAAACCATGATGCGATTTCTCCTGCGTCGAAATGACAATCGTCGATTATTTATGAAAATCAATAAATTTGAAGGTGTTGGTTTTCAATCCAAATTCCAGCAAAAAAAAGTTTTTTTGTCATGTCGACCAAAGGAGACATCACATACGCGTAAGTTATTTCAACCTGTAAACCATGATGCGATTTCTCCTCACGTCGAAATAACAATTGCTGATTGTTTTTTATTATAAATCCATTTAAAGAAGTTGCTTTTCAATCTAAATTCCAGTAAAAAATAAGTTCTTTTTTGTCATGTCGACCAAAGGAGACATCACAAATGAGTAAGTTATTTCAACCTGTAAACCATGATGCGATTTCTCCTCACGTCGAAATGACAATCTGCGTTTTGTTTAGGAATACTAGCAAGTATTGAAAAACTCAATTTTCAACCTATAATCAAACTAAAAACCATTATAAATCATCAGTAAAATGACGACGTTCTTTGTTTTTACTAAATTTAGCGTCGTTATACTTTTTAGAATCACCCTTCGCAATGGACAAGGTTTTCCAATCTTTTCCTTTAAAAACTTTTCCTAAAAATACAATTTGTCCAATATGGTAAGCATAATGAGCAAGTTGTCGGTTTATGGCTTCAGTAACGGTATGACCTTCATTTCTAATATAAATAATACGTTCCAAATCCACTTCATTTAAAGGTGTAATGGCACTAAATAAACAATCCCAACCGGCATTCCAACGTTCTGTTAATTGCTCCTTGTTTTCAAAGGTATCATCAAATTCTCGGTTACGGTGTCTCCAAGGTTTTTCGCCATCTTCAGTTAAAAAATGAGTCCAACGACTCAACATATTCCCCGAAATGTGCTTCACAATAATAGCAATAGAATTAGAATCTTGGGCAATTTCATTTTGTATCTCTTCAAATGATAATTGATCGAATGTTTTATCGCCTAAACTTTTATAATATTCAAACTGTTTTAAAATACTTTCTAAATAACTTTCCATGGTTTAAATGTAATTCAGTTTGTAAATTAAAACAAATGACACTATTAATTTTATTATTTAGCAGGAATAAATTTTAAAGACACACCGTTAACACAATGGCGTAAACCTGTTGTGTTTTTAGGGCCATCGTTAAAAACATGTCCTAAGTGTCCACCACAAGTGGCACAATGCTCTTCGGTTCTGGCATATCCTAAATCGTAATCGGTGGAAAAAGCAATATTACCTTTAATTTCTCGATCGAAACTAGGCCATCCACTTCCCGAATCATATTTGTCTTTGCTTTTAAATAGAGGTGTTTCGCAAGCTTTGCAAACGTAAACCCCGTCTTTTTTATTCGAGTTTAAAGGACTTGAAAAAGCACGTTCTGTTCCCGCTTCTCTTAATACATAAAATTCGGTTGCCGATAATTGGGATTTCCATTCTGCTTTTGTTTTGGTGATTTCGAAAGTTTCTTTAGCTTTTTTCTTCTGTGCAGTAGAGTTGCAACTAAAGGCTATAAATATACTGAGTGTAGCTAATATTTTGTTCATTTTTTAAGTCTGTTTTCGTATTTTGTCGTACTAAACTTGTAAAAATAACAGGCTTATAAAATTTAATAGGGTTAATTTTTTTATCAAAAAGCTATTTTAATCTGTTTAAAGTTTGCTAATTTTGGGTGTGACAAATTAATAAAAATAGGGTCTAATATTTATAGATACAGTTTCTGTACTTAATATGACTCATTAAAACCAAAGAAAATGAAACTAAAAATCACTTTTATATCTCTAGGCATTTGTGCAATGATTTTTTCATGCGCTACCAACCCTTTTACAGGAAAAAAAACGATGGCCTTTGTATCTAATGCGCAATTGTTTCCTACAGCTTTCGCACAATACGATCAGTTTTTAACAGAAAACAATGTTGTAACAGGTACAAAAGATGCCGAAATGATAACTAGAGTAGGGCAGCGCATAGCTGTGGCTGCAGAACGTTGGTTAACTGCAAATGGGCATGCGGGATACTTGAATGATTATAAGTGGGAATATAATTTAGTAAATGATGAAACTGTAAATGCATGGTGTATGCCAGGTGGTAAAATTGTGTTTTATACCGGTATTTTGCCAATTGCCGCAAACGAAACTGGAGTGGCAGCCATTATGGGCCACGAAGTAGCACATGCTTTAGCAAACCACGGACAACAACGTATGAGTGCTGGATATTTACAACAAGGTTTAGCGGTGGCAGGGAATGTGGCTATAAAAGATGAAAATTCTAGAAATGCTTTTAATCAATATTATGGTGTGGGATCTCAGGTTTTAGGGATGTTACCTTTTAGTAGAAGTCACGAAACCGAAGCCGATAAAATTGGTTTATATTTAATGGCCGTTGCTGGTTATAATCCAGATGAAGCTGCAGAATTATGGAAACGCATGAAAGCCAACAGTGGGGGTAACGCACCAGCAGAATTTATGAGTACGCATCCATCTAATGACACACGAATTAGTAACTTAACAGCTTGGGCGCCAGATGCCAAAAAAGAAGCTAAGAAATTTGGTGTTACATCGTTTAGAGCTTTATAACATTAGAATAAAAATATTTGTTTACTTTAGAAGCTGCTAATTAATAGCAGCTTTTTTTTGTTGAGGCATTTAAGAGAATAATGTTTTAATAAACCAATAATTTTAAATAGGAAAGTATCTAAAGCGAAACAGGTATATGATTGAACTTAAAAAAGGAAGTAAAAAACTCTTAAATGCTTGGGCGTTTTACGATTGGGCCAACTCGGTTTATACCCTAACCATTGCCTCTTCGATTTTTCCAATATTTTATTCGGCATTATTTCTTTCAGAAATAAAAACGGTTGAAGCTTTTGGTACTACATTTAAAAGTACAGCTTTAATCACTTTTGTAACGGCTTTTACCTTTTTAGTGGTTGCGGTTACCTCTCCAATTTTATCGGGAATTGCCGATTATGTTGGTAATAAAAAGAATTTTCTTAAATTTTTCTGCTATGTGGGTAGTGCAGGTTGTGTGGGTTTATATTGGTTTAGCTTAGAACAAATTCATCTTAGTTTAGTGTTCTACTTTATGGGATTAATTGGCTATTGGGGGAGTTTGGTGTTTTATAATTCCTATTTGCCAGATATTGCTTTTCCCGAACAGCAAGACAGTATAAGCGCCAAAGGGTTTTCAATGGGATATTTGGGGAGTGTATTGTTGTTGATATTCAATTTAATGATGGTGATGTTTCCACAGTTTTTTGGATTCGATTTAAGTATAGCTGAATCTATTAGAGAGACCGGAACCGAGGCCGAAATTCAATTAGCTTTAGGAGCGGCGAAAGATGCAGCATCTTTTGAAGCCATGAAAATATCATTTATTACCGTCGGTGTGTGGTGGGCATTATTTAGTCAATATACGTTTTACTTTTTACCAAAAGGAACAAAATCTGGACATAAAGTTACCCGAGCTGTTGTATTTAATGGTTTAAAAGAATTAAGAGAAGTTTGGAAACAGCTCAAACAAGATTTAAGGTTAAAGCGCTATTTATATGCCTTTTTTGTTTTTAGTATGGCGGTGCAAACTATTATGTTGGTTGCGGTTTATTTTGGTGAAGAAGAAATTGCTTGGGGAGACGATAGTGAAAAAACAATGGGATTAATTGTGAGTATTTTGGTGATACAAATAGTGGCTATTTTGGGTGCGGTTTTAACCTCGAAAGCCTCGGCTAAATTTGGAAATATTAAAACATTAATAGCTGTTAATGTGGTTTGGATGTTATTATGCTTTTATGCGTATTTAATGCACACGCCTTTGGAGTTTTATATCGCTGCGGGTTGTGTAGGCTTGGTTATGGGCGGGGTACAATCGCTTGGACGATCGACCTATTCTAAATTTTTACCAGAAACGGAAGACACCACATCGTATTTTAGTTTTTATGATGTTGCCGAGAAAATAGGAATTGTAATAGGTATGGTGATTTTTGCAACCGTAGATCAGATTACCGGAACCATGAGAAATGCTATTTTAGTGCTTGTTATCTTTTTTGTTGGCGGTATTATTTTACTTTTCAGGGTACCAAAGGAAACAAAAAAGACTGCTTTAGAAGATTAAATATACATCTTAAAAGCAGTCTCATGTCACAATATATAAAAACAATTAAACCAACTCCAGTTCTTTTGCTCTTAAATTTTTAGCCGCTTTAACTAAGTTTTTTAAAGCCGCTTTTGTTTCTGGCCAATTTCTTGTTTTTAGGCCGCAATCTGGATTGACCCAAATATGTTCTTTAGGTAAAACATGTTTAGCTTTTAGTAGTAAATTTTCAATTTCATCTAAAGAAGGTACACGAGGTGAATGAATATCATAAACGCCAGGGCCAATTTCATTTGGGTATTTAAAATTCACAAAAGCATCGAGTAATTCCATCTCCGAACGTGAGGTTTCTATAGTAATTACATCGGCATCCATATCTGCTATACTTGAAATAATATCGTTAAATTCGGAGTAGCACATGTGTGTGTGGATTTGCGTTTCGTTTTGCACACCACTTGCCGAAATTCTAAAGGCTTTTACCGCCCAATTTAAGTAGTTTTTCCATTCTTCTTCTCTTAAAGGTAAACCTTCACGAATGGCTGGTTCATCAATTTGAATGATTTTTAAACCACTTTTTTCAAGATCGACCACTTCATCTCTAATGGCTAGTGCTATTTGATTACAAGTCACTTCTCTTGGTTGATCGTTTCTTACAAAAGACCATTGTAAAATAGTAACCGGACCAGTAAGCATCCCTTTTACAGGAATATCGGTTAGGGATTGCGCGTATTCCGACCATTTTACCGTCATTGGATGTTCTCGAGATACATCACCAAATAAAATAGGAGGTTTTACACAACGACTTCCGTAACTTTGTACCCAGCCGTAACTGCTAAAAGCAAACCCGTTTAGTTTTTCGCCAAAATACTCTACCATATCATTACGTTCAAATTCACCGTGTACTAAAACATCAAGTCCAATGTCTTCTTGAAAACGAATAGAATCCTCGATTTCTTTTGCAATTAAAACATCGTAATCATTCTGCGATAATAGTCCTTTTTTAAATTTTAAACGCCAGCTACGCACTTCCTTTGTTTGAGGAAAAGACCCAATAGTGGTGGTTGGAAATAAAGGGAGGTGCAGCGCTTGTTTTTGTGTAGCTTGTCGCGTAGAAAAAGGACTTACTCTCTGGCTATCCGATGGTTTTAAATTTGAAATTCTGTTTTTTACAGTGGCATTATGGATACGTTTAGAAGTTCTTCGCTTTAAATTAGCTAGTTTATTTTCTTCAAACAAATGTAAATACCCATCGTTTTCATCTTTTAAAAGGTTGCTAATGGCAACTATTTCTTCCGTTTTTTGTTTAGCAAAAGCGAGCCATTGTTTTATTTCGGGTTCCAACGTAGTTTCTAAATCTAAATCGTATGGTGTGTGCAATAGAGAACAAGATGAAGCGATCCATAAATTATCGGAATTTAGTTTTCGGGTCGCTTTCTCAATGGTTTTTAAAGAGGCTTCAAAATCATTTTTCCAAATATTTCTACCATCCACAATACCTAAAGATAGTTTTGTTTTTGGGTTATAATCTTCAGAATTTAAAATATCATCTAATTGAGATGGGCACCTTACTAAATCTAAGTGTAAAGTATCTACAGGTAAAGCCAGTGCTGTGTTTAGGTTGTTTCCGTAGCAGTCAAAATAATTAGCTAAAAACACTTTTAATTTTGGGAATTTTGCAGCAATACCTTCATACGTTTTTGTAATAGCGTTTTGTTCTTTTTCCGAAAGGTTAAGGGCTAAACAAGGCTCGTCAAACTGAATATATTCTACACCTAAAGTTGTTAATGCCTCAATAACTTCAAAATAGACAGGTAATAATTTATCTAATAAATCTAATCGATGAAATCCAGCTTCCTTTTCTTTTCCTTGAAGTAAAAAGGTCACCGGGCCAATTAAAACGGGTTTTGTTTTAATCCCTAAATCCAGGGCTTCTTTATACTCATTTATTATTTTTTTTGAGAAAAAAGAGAAGCTTTGTTCTTTTTCAAATTCAGGAACTATATAATGATAATTGGTGTCGAACCATTTGGTCATTTCCATGGCAGTAACATCAATGGCATCTTTTTGAAGTCCGCGTGCCATAGCGAAATATAATTCTAAATAGTTGCTTTTGTCAATGTTATTATAGCGTTTTGGAACACAGCCAAAGGTTAAACAGGCATCTAAAACTTGATCGTAGAATGAAAAATCATTGGAAGGAATTAAGTCAATTCCTAAGTTTTGTTGTTGTAACCAGTTGTCTTTTTTTATTTCTGTAGCGGTTTGTTGTAAAGTTGTTTCGTCTATTTTACCCGACCAAAAGGCTTCACAAGCTTTTTTTAATTCTCGGTAGCGTC
Organism: Algibacter pacificus; assembly: GCF_008033385.1. Lineage (GTDB taxonomy): Bacteria > Bacteroidota > Bacteroidia > Flavobacteriales > Flavobacteriaceae > Algibacter > Algibacter pacificus. The sequence continues at coordinate 6,481 of NZ_VOGY01000018.1, forward strand.
CAATTCTTGGGTATCCTAAAAGGGTTGTTTTCATGATTTAATTATTAGTTTTTATTGCTGTACAAAACTATTATTAAAGAATTTAATAAGTAAATTTTGCTTAATATTCAGAATTAATTACTAGTTTTGAAATATATAAAAGAATATTAATTTATAATAATTAAAAGACATGCGTTTCATAGAAAATAATTCTGCTTTAGCTCTAGATGATATTGATTTAAGATTATTACGAATGTTGCAAGTCAATTCCAATTTAACAACCAAAGAGCTGGCGGCTAAAGTAAATTTATCGACAACACCTGTTTTTGAACGCGTTAAAAAATTAGAAAAAGCGGGATATATTAAAAACTATATAGCGGTTTTAGATGCAGAAAAACTAAATAAAGGCTTAATGGTGTTTTGCAATGTGACGTTGAAAGCGCATACACGTGCCATTGGCAATCAGTTTGTAAAAGATATTGTGTCGTTGGAAGAAGTTGTAGAGTGCTATAATATCTCTGGAGATTATGATTTTTTACTCAAAATTATGGTTAAAGATATGAAGGCTTACCAAAATTTTGTTTTGAATCATTTAGGTGGGGTCAAAAATATAGGAAGTGCGCAAAGCACATTTGTAATGGGAGAGATAAAGAATTCTTATGCTATTCCTATTTAGTGAACACCTATCTATAATATAGATGCTAAACAAAAAAAAGAGGTTAACTTTTCAGCTAACCTCTTTTTTTATACCTATTTGGTATAGGGTTTATTATTTTTTATTGCGCTTATTATAATTTTTATCACCACGTGTTTTTGGCTTTTTATATTTTGCGGCAATTTTAAATTTATAAGATCCACCTAAATTTTCTTTCGAATTCTTTTCAGATTTAGCATGAAAAGCAGGTCCCGGAGCATCTTCATCCTTGCGTTTTACAGGATTGTTACGTTCTTTTATTTGCGGACGTTCTTCTTCGATAAGTTCGGTAGAAATTTCTACATCCTCGGGAATTTCCATAACAGGAATTTCCATTTTCATTAAAAGTTCTATGTTTTCAACAGATTCTAGTTCTGTTTTAGTCGAAAACAATAAGGCCTCTCCTTCGCGTTCTGCACGACCAGTTCTACCGATACGGTGCATATAGTTTTCAGGGAAATCTGGGGTATCAAAATTAATAACATGCGACACATTATCAATATCCAAACCACGAGCCATTACATCGGTTGCAATTAAAATTCGGTTTTGTCCTTCACGAAATTGCTCAATACTTCTCAGTCTATAATTTTGTGTTTTATTAGAATGAATAACGCATAATTCATCATGAAAAATTTCATCCAATTGATCAAATAATCGATCGGCCATACGTTTATAAGCCACAAATATTAAAACTCTGCTGTATTTTTCAGTATCTCTTAGTAAATGTGCTAGCAGGTTTACTTTCGTATAAAAGTTAGGAACATTATAGCGTTGTTGAGAAATATTTTCAAGTGGTGTACCCGAAACTGCGATAGAAACACGTTCTGGGTTTTTAAAGAAATCGTTTATTAAAACATCAACATCTTGCGTCATGGTTGCCGAAAACATGATGTTTTGTTTTTTAGGAGGTAAAATATCAAAAATGTTAATTAATTGATGTCTAAATCCTAAATCGAGCATCACATCAACTTCATCAATAACTAATTTCTGAATAGATTTCAATTGCAAAACACGACTTAAAGCCAAATCGTACATGCGGCCAGGCGTGGCTACTAAAATATCGATCCCTTCTGCAATCGCTCGTTTTTGCGTATTAATATTTGTTCCGCCGTAAACCCCTAAAACCCGTGTATTAATATATTTTGATAATTTTTCAATCTCATCAACCACCTGCACAACAAGTTCGCGAGTAGGTACTAAAACCAAAACACGTGGATTTTCTTGCATCGAAAATTTGAGGTTTTTCAAAATTGGTAACATGTAAGCAAAGGTTTTACCGGTACCTGTTTGTGCAATACCAACCACGTCTCTGCCTGAGCAAACAACGTTAAAAGCTTCCGCCTGAATTGGCGTTGGCGTTGTAAAGCCTAAATCGTCTAAGGCGTTATGTAATGGGGTGTTTAAATTTAAATCTTGAAAAGTCACAATGGTAAGTTTAAGCCGCAAAGTTACGCTATTTTTTATAACCTTTACGAATTGAAAATTTGTTGTTTTAATTACGGATTTTTACAAGGTTTTTTAAAATCTTGCAGGTTTTATTAATTACCTAAATTAAATGTGATTTTCCAATGGCTACACTATAAGTAGCCACAAAATCTTTATCAGCGTCCAGTTTTAAAATGCCTTCTTTACTAATAAAATCTTGGTTGGTATTTTCATGATCTGCAATACCCAACCACGGCTCAATACAAACATAATCGCCCGTTGGTTTGGCCCAAATGCCTAAATAGGGGAAGTTGGGGTAATTTACCGTGAGTACTTCGCCTTTCATTTTGCTTTTTAAACTCACACTTCGGGATTTTAAATCTTTAAAAACAAGGGCGTCTTCATTAAACAAATCGTGTTTTAAAGGTAATAAATTGGTGTTGTTAAAAACAGGTTTGGTATGTGCTGAAATTAAACCATTATCCATATTAATGGCATGCGTTTCAGAATTTTCAATGTCTTCAAACTCTAAAAAATAATCTTCATACGTTTCATTTTCAAAAACCGGGCATTTAAAAGCAGGGTGTCCGCCCAAAGAAAAATATAGCGGTTTATCATCCATGTTTTTTATGGTATGCTTAATTTCAAGCGTGTTTTCTGTTAAGGTATACCTGATATAAAATTCGAATTTAAACGGATAAACTTTTAATAGCGCATCGCTGTAAGTAAGCTTAAAAGTTAGGCTGTTTTTAGTTTGTTCAACAACCTCTAAGTTTTCGTTATTACGAATAAAACCGTGCTTTGGTAAAGTATATGTTTTATCTTCAAAAGTGTAAGTGTTATTTTTTAAAGCGCCAATTATTGGGAATAAATTGGGTGCAATACCACTCCAAACCTCTGGATTTCCATCCCACATAAAATCCGTTTCATGTTTAGTAGATGTTATTTTGCAAAGTTCTGCGCCTGTTTTTTTAACGGCTATTTTTAATAATTCGTTCTGTAAAGTATACATAGTTCCTTTTAAAATTGGTATTATGCACAAAATTTACATTTTTTTACCGAAACTCATTAACTTTACCGAATAATATTTTTTGATAAAATAGCATAGCACCGTCCCTCTTGAGAACAAAACAAATATATAGCCCAAAAAGCAGCGTCGATTTTAAAGATAAAATCTTGATTTGGAGTCAGCAATTCGACGAAGTTATTTGGTTAGATTCTAATAACTACGAGCAAAAATACGGCAGTTACGATGCGGTTTTAGCCGTGGAAGCTTTTACTAGTATTCAAACCGATTATTACGATGGGTTCGAAAAACTAAAAGAATACCAAACCCTAGCAAACGATTGGGTTTTTGGCTATTTAACCTACGATTTAAAAAACGACGTAGAGGAATTAAGTTCGAAAAATCCCGACGGATTAGCCTTTGCTGATTTATCATTTTTTCAACCTAAAAAACTCTTTTTGTTTAAAGATAATCAAGTTGAAATTCAGTATTTAAAATGTGTTGATGATGAGCTTGAAGATGATTTAAAAGCTATTGAAAATGTTCAAAATGAAGAAAAAACACCTTCGGAAAATAACATTAAAATAAAGCTTAAAATTCATAAAGATGAGTATTTTAATAAGGTAAATACAGTGCTTAATCATATCCATAATGGGGATATTTACGAAGCTAATTTTTGCCAAGAATTCTATGCTGAAAACACGCAAATTGCGCCATTAGAAACCTATAAGAAACTCAATAAAATTTCCAAACCACCATTCGCGGCATTCGTGAAACTGTATGATAAATACGCTTTAAGCGCTTCGCCAGAGCGCTATATTAAAAAGGAGGGCGAGCGTATTATTTCGCAACCTATAAAAGGGACGGCAAAACGATCTGGAAATAAAGTAAAAGATGAGCAGCTAAAAAACAACTTGATTGCCGATGAAAAGGAGCGTGCCGAGAATATTATGATTGTCGATTTGGTGCGTAACGATCTCTCTAAAACGGCCACAAAAGGCAGTGTAAATGTTGAGGAATTATGTGAAATTTACACCTTCGATCAGGTGCATCAAATGATTTCTACGGTAACTTCGGAGGTGACTGCCAAAACGCATCCAGTAGATATTATTAAAAGTACATTTCCTATGGGAAGCATGACGGGAGCTCCTAAAATTTCGGCCATGAAAATCATGGAAAAACTTGAAGCTTCGAAGCGGGGGTTATACTCTGGAGCTATCGGTTATTTCACGCCCGAAAACGACTTCGATTTCAATGTGGTTATCCGAACTATTCTGTATAATGCGACACAAAAATACGTGTCGTATTCCGTTGGTGGAGCTATCACCGCAAAAAGTGATCCGCTTAAAGAATATGAAGAATGTTTGGTGAAAGCCAAAGCCATGCGTACTGTTTTAGAGTCTTAAAAAGTTTATATGTATTTATAACTTTAAAGGTTTAATTTTTATTTGTTCCAACAACCAACAACCAACAACCAACAACCAACAACCAACAACCAACAACCAACAACCAACAATAATAAAATAAACACTAAATTTGAAGCATGTTAAAAAAACTTCAAAATCATATCAATAAAAATCTAGCGTTTTTAAAAGTAAGCAAAGTGCTTATTGCTATTTCGGGAGGAATAGATAGTGTGGTTTTAACGCATTTATGTCATCAATTGGAGCTGAATATTTCATTAGCGCACTGCAATTTTCATTTGAGAGGCGAGGAAAGTAATGGTGATGAAGAATCTGTAAAACAGTTAGCCGAAAGTTTGGGTTTGGAAGTTTTTGTTCAGAATTTTGATACTGAAAATTACGCTAAAATAAATAAAAAATCCATTCAAATAGCCGCTAGAGAACTACGTTACGAGTGGTTTAAGGATTTGGCAAATCAATTAGAATTCGATTATATTTTAACGGCACATCATGCCGATGACAACTTGGAAACCTTTTTAATAAATTTTACGCGTGGCACAGGGTTGGAAGGATTAACGGGGATTCCCGAAGTTAATTCTATTTTTGTGCGTCCCTTATTGCCGTTTTCAAGTGAGGAGATTGAAGATTATGCGAAAGCGAATCATATGTCTTGGCGCGATGATAGTAGCAATGCGTCTAAAAAATATGTTCGGAATAAATTGAGACATGATTTAATTCCTATTTTAAAAGAAATAAACCCGAGTTTGTTACAAAGTTTTCAAACCACTCTAAGTAATTTGAAGGATACGACGGATATTGTTCAAGATAGCGTAAATCAAGTTTTAGAACAGGCTGTTGAATCTAAAGATGATTTTAAAACAGTATTTAAAATTTCAGAATTTAAAAAATTGAATAACCCGAAAGCTTATTTATTTGAGATTTTTAAAGGCTATGGATTTACTGAATGGAATGATGTTTTAAATTTGTTGGATGCCGAATCTGGGAAGCAATTATTTTCTGCAACACACCGATTAATAAAAAATCGCGAACATTTATTATTAACTGAAATAGCTATTGAAAACGAAGCACCGATTTCAATTTTAAAAGAAGATAAAGAGGTGAAAACACCTTTTGGGATATTATTTTTAGATGAAACTGATACTATTTCAGAAAAGGAAAAGCATATTATTTATCTGGATAAAAACATGTTGAAATTTCCGTTAACATTACGTAAATGGGCCGATGGCGATTTTTTTCATCCATTGGGTATGTCGGGTAAAAAGAAAATAAGTAAGTATTTAAAAGATGAAAAACTGTCTATTTTAGATAAAGAACAGGTTTGGGTATTATGCTCAGAAAACGATGTGGTTTGGGTGGTTAATAAGCGGGCGGATAACCGTTTTAAAGTTACCGAAAACACAAAACATATTTTAAAAATTACATTACAATAGTTTGTGAATGTATTCTGAATTAGGTTTCAGAAATAGCACAAACTATTAAAAAAGATAAGTCATGATTTTACAAGGCCAAATAGTCGATATACAAAACAAACGGATTTATAAAGGAGAAATCACCATTGAAAACGGAAAGATTTCAGCCATAAAAGAAGCCAATCATAAGGTCGATCATTATATACTTCCGGGTTTTGTGGATGCCCATATTCATATAGAGAGTTCTATGTTGGTGCCGAGTGAATTCGCCCGTTTAGCAGTAACTCACGGTACGGTGGCTACGGTTTCCGATCCGCATGAAATCGCCAATGTTTTAGGTGTAAAAGGTGTTGAGTTTATGATTGAAAACGGGAAAAAAGTACCGTTTAAATTTAATTTTGGAGCACCATCTTGTGTGCCTGCAACCACTTTCGAGTCGGCCGGAGCCGTTATAGATTCCGATGATATTAAAACACTTTTGGAAAATCCGGACATTAAATATTTAGCCGAAATGATGAATTATCCAGGCGTTTTATTTGATGACGATGAAGTCATGAAAAAAATAGCTTGGGCTAAATATTTTAATAAACCTGTTGATGGTCATGCGCCAGGATTACGCGGCAAGGATGTTTCTAATTATATAAGGGCAGGAATTTCTACAGACCACGAATGTTTTACTTTTGATGAAGCTTTAGAGAAACTTCAAAAAGGTATGAAAATATTAATCCGAGAGGGAAGTGCAGCCAAAAATTTTGAAGCTTTAATCGATTTACTACCGGAACATTTTGAAAATATGATGTTTTGTAGTGATGATAAACATCCCGACGATTTAATTTTAAATCACATTAATAAGTTATGTGCACGAGCGGTTGCTAAAGGTGTTGATGTTTTTAAAGTATTGCAGGCTGCTTGTATAAATCCTGTAAAACATTATAATTTAGAGGTGGGTTTATTGCAAGTAAATGATGCTGCTGATTGTATTGTCGTGGAAGATTTAAAGGATTTTAAAACCCTTCAAACTTATATAAATGGGGAATTGGTTTCAGATAAAGGACAGTCTTTAATTAAACCGGTTTCATTTAAAAATTTGAATAATTTCAATTGTCATAAAAAAGAAGTTTTAGATTTTAAAGTGGCTTCTAATTCTGAAAAAATTAGAGTTATCGAAGCTTTAGAGGGACAACTTGTAACGAATGAATTAATTGAAGACGCTCTAATTGAAAATGGCAATTTAATTTCAAATATCGATAAGGATATTCTGAAAATGACGGTGGTCAATCGCTATAACGACCAAAAACCAGCGATGGCATTTATTAAGAATTTCGGATTAAAAGAAGGTGCCATTGCATCATCGGTGGGTCACGATTCTCATAATATTATTGCGGTCGGTGCTTCAGACGATATGATTTGTAAAGCAGTTAATTTATTGATTGAAAATAAAGGTGGTATTTGTGCCGTTACAGCTTCCGAAGAAAACATAGTGTCATTACCCGTTGCTGGAATTATGAGTGATAAAGATGGTGAAACTATCGGAAAACAATACGCCGAATTGGATGTTATGGCAAAAAAACTCGGCTCAAATTTAAATGCTCCATATATGACGCTTTCGTTTATGGCATTACTTGTTATTCCAGCGTTAAAGTTGAGTGATAAAGGCTTGTTTAATGGCAAGGATTTTAAGTTTGTTTCGGTGGTGGTTTAGAGGTGGAATTGAGAACAAAGAACAAAGAATTAAGAATTAAGAATAAAGAATCAAGAAAAAAGAGAATAGAGAATAGAAAAAAGAAAATAGAGGAAAGGATATTGAGCTTTTATTGTCATTTCGACGAGAGGAGAAATCACATAGAGAGAATCACGTGTAGTTGTTTGAGTTAAGAAAAAAGAAAAAAGAGAATAGAACAAAGAAAATAGAGGAAAGGATATTGAGCTTTTATTGTCATTTCGACGGAAGGAGAAATCACATAAAGAGAATCACGTGTAGTTGTTTGAGTTAAGAAAAAAGAGAATAGAAAAAAGAAAATAGAGAAAAATATATTGAGCTTTTATTGTCATTTCGACGAGAGGAGAAATCACATGGAGAGAATCACGTGTAGTTGTTTTGAGTTAAGAAAAAAGAGAATAGAACAAAGAAAATAGAGGAAAGTATATTGAGTTTTTATTGTCATTTCGACGGAAGGAGAAATCACATAAAGAGAATCACGTGTAGTTGTTTGAGTTAAGAACAAAGAGAATAGAACAAAGAGAATAGAACAAAGAAAATAGAGGAAAGGATATTGAGCTTTTATTGTCATTTCGACGGAAGGAAAAATCACATAAAGAGAATCACGTGTAGTTGTTTGAGTTAAGAACAAAGAGAATAGAAAAAAGAAAATAGAGGAAAGTATATTAAGCTTTTATTGTCATTTCGACGAGAGGAGAAATCACATAGAGAGAATCACGTGTAGTTGTTTGAGTTAAGAAAAAAGAAAAAAGAGAATAGAGGGAAATATATTGAGTTTTTATTGTCATTTCGACGGAAGGAGAAATCACATAAAGAGAATCACGTGTAGTTGTTTGAGTTAAGAACAAAGAGAATAGAAAAAAGAAAATAGAGGAAAGGATATTGAGCTTTTATTGTCATTTCGACGAGAGGAGAAATCACATAAAGAGAATCACACAAAGCGAATAAAAAGCAACCAACTGCTCTAAAATAAAATATTAAACGAGCTTTTCAAGCTAACCACTAAGAACAGAAAATAATAAAATGCCCATAATAACATCTACTTACAAACCAAGATTCTATTTTAAAAGTGGTTTTATTTCCACTGTTTATTCCGGTATGTTTCGCCGAGTTGCTCTAAATCAAGACCGCGAGCGTTTAACAGTGAGTGATGGCGATTTTATAGATTTGGATTGGAGTTTTTCTAATAAAAAAAGTGATGCCTGTATTGTGTTGTTACACGGTTTGGAAGGGCATGCGCAACGTCCTTATTTAACGGGAGCGGCACGACTTTTTAATTCGAATAATATCGATGCGGTATCGGTGAATTTTCGGGGGTGTTCGGGTGAGAGTAATTTAAAATATAGTAGCTATCATTCCGGAGCTACAGAAGATTTAGTGGATATTATTCAGCATTTAATTTCAGTTAAAAACTATTCGAAAATTTATTTGAAAGGGATTAGTTTGGGAGCCAATATCATTCTGAAATATTTAGGGGAACGCGACTGTATTCCTGCTGAAGTTAAAGCGGGTATTGCGATATCGGCACCCTGTGATTTAAATGGTGCTTGTGTGGAACTTCATAAATTAAAAAACAAACCGTACGCCAATCGGTTTTTAAAACATTTAAAAGCATCGCTTAAAGTTAAAATAGAGAAATTTCCAAATGAAATGTCTTTAGAAACTTTTAATTCAATTAAAACTTTAAGAGATTTTGATAACGTTTATACGTCAAAAGCACACGGATTTAATGATGCGGCCGACTATTATAAAAAGAGTAGTAGTTTACAATTTATTCCCAATATAAAAACACCAACTTTAATTATAAATGCACTAAATGATTCTTTTTTATCACCAGAATGTTACCCTGTAAAAGAGGCCAAGTATAATCCGAATGTCTATTTAGAAATGCCCGAACACGGAGGGCATGTTGGTTTTATAGATCGTAAAAATGTGTATTATAATGAAAAACGGGCTTTAGAATTTGTCAATAGTATCGACTAATTATTTTAATTAGCAATCGGAGATATGTACACCAACCGCTAAACCGCCTTCACTGGTTTCTTTGTATTTGGAATTCATATCTTTTGCGGTTTCCCACATAGTATTAACCACTTTGTCCAATGGTACTTTAACGTTTTCAGGGTCGGTATCTAAAGCTAATTCTGCAGCATTTATCGCTTTTATGGCTCCCATAGCATTGCGTTCAATACATGGTATTTGCACCAAACCGGCAATAGGATCGCAGGTTAAACCTAAATGGTGCTCCATAGCGATTTCGGCAGCAACCAAAACTTGTTCGGGGGTCCCACCAAGTAATTCGGTTAAAGCCCCTGCTGCCATGGCCGATGATACGCCAATTTCAGCTTGACAACCACCCATGGCGGCAGATATCGTGGCTCCTTTTTTAAAGATACTACCTATTTCTCCTGCAACTAATAAGAACTTTTTAATATCCTCAAAGTTTCCGTCGTGGTTTTCAATCACTAAATAATACATAAGCACAGCAGGTATAACACCTGCACTGCCGTTAGTTGGGGCTGTAACTACACGGCCTAAAGCAGCGTTAACTTCGTTTACGGCTAAAGCAAAACAGCTCACCCATTTTAGTATTTGTCGAAATTTTACCTCTGTATTTCTAATAGCATAAATCCATTCTACTGGGGTTGAATACGGTGTTTCACCTTGCAATCGTCTGTAAGTATCAAAAGCACGGCGGCGCACATTTAATCCTCCCGGTAAATGCCCTTCGGTATGGCAGCCTGTATACATGCATTCCAACATGGTATCCCAAATCCGTTTTAGCTCATAGTCTATTTCCGTTTCTGTGCGGATCGATTTTTCGTTTTCTAAAACAACTTCAGAAATTGGTTTATCAAGGTTTTTACAGAATTTAAGTAAATCTATGCCTTTATCAATAGGATAAGGAAAGGAGCATTTGATTTCAAAATTCTTTTTAGCATTTTTTCGTTCTTCTTTTATTACAAATCCACCTCCAATAGAATAGAAGGTCGATTTTGCTTTTTTACCGTTAATTAAGGCGGTAAATGTCATACCATTAGAATGAAATGGTAAAAACTTTTTATTGAAGTTTATATGAATTTCAGGTTTAAAATTTATTGTTTTTTCGTTGTTAAATTGTATTGTGTTTGTTGCTTTAATTGAAGCTATAGTGGTTTCAATGTCTTTAGTAGGGAGGGTTTCAGGATTAGCGCCTGTTAAGCCTAGCATAACCGCATAATCTGTAGCATGTCCTTTTCCTGTTAATGATAAGGAACCATATAAGTCCACTTGTATCGTTTCGACTTTATCGAAGGTATTGTTGGTTTTTAGTTCTTTTATCCAGCATTCGGCGGCGCGCCAAGGTCCTAATGTGTGTGAGCTTGAGGGGCCAATGCCAATTTTTAGCATGTCGAAAACAGAGATACATTCCATAGTTGCGAAAACGTTACGTTTAGCGACAAATATATATAATGTTTTAAGAGGAATTTGAACTTTTATGTCAAATTTTTATTATGAAAACTAAACGGATTAAAAATTGATACTTAGAAGTATTGGAGGCTTAAAAAAGGGGTAGCATACACTGTGGCTGTGATCTTGTAAAACCATGAATGTTAATGGTGCGATATAAATTATTAAGCTATACCTGTTTTAGAATTAGTGAATTTTCTATGTAATAAATACCATATTTTGCGTAATAGATAATTAAACGATTCTCAATTTAAGAAATATGCAATTATTTTAATTCTACGTAAAAAACTATATGTTTAAGTATTTTTATTAAGTATAATTACTTAGTTTTGTATAAAATACGTAGTTTATGAAAAATATCATAGTTGTTGGAAATGGAATGGTTGGTTATAAATTTTGTGAAAAATTTGTAGCACAATCTGGAAATGAGTCATTTAAAGTAACGGTTTTTGGTGAAGAACCTCGCCCAGCGTACGATCGTGTGCATTTAAGTGAATTTTTCGAAAATCAAGATGCCAAAGCACTAGAAATGGCACCCGCCGAATGGTATGCTGAAAATGGCATTGAATTGATAACAGGAGAACGTGTTAGCGATATTCATAGAGAAACAAAAACTATTACAACAATTAAGAATCGGGAGTTTTCATATGACTATTTAGTTTTAGCTACAGGTTCATCGGCTTTTGTGCCACCTATTAAAGGCGTGGAAAAGGACGGTGTTTTTGTATACAGAACCATCGAAGATTTAGAAGGTATGTTGGCTTATGCTGATAAGGTTAAAAAAACAAACCCTAATGCCAAAGCGGCTGTACTTGGTGGTGGGCTATTAGGTTTAGAAGCTGGTAAGGCTGCCATGGATATGGGCTTAGAACCACATATTGTGGAGTTTGCTTCCAAATTAATGCCAAGACAATTGGATTCTCGTAGTAGCCAAGTGCTTCAGTTAAAGTTGGAATCTATTGGGTTAAATATTCATTTAAGTAAAGCAACAAATCAAATTTTAGGTGATGATGCTATTACAGGAATGGAGTTTGGAGAAGACGATGTTTTAGATTGCGATATGCTAATTATTTCTGCAGGAATTAGACCAAGAGATGAATTGGGGAAAACCTGTGGTTTAGAAATGGGTGTTCGTGGTGGTATTGTGGTGGATAATAGAATGAAAACATCGGACGATAGTATTTATGCTATTGGTGAAATTGCCCTTTACAATCAAATGATTTATGGTTTAGTGGCTCCTGGTTACGATATGGCTGGTGTTGCAGTAGATCAAATTTTAGGTAAAGCTGAAAGCTTAATGCCAGATGCTATTGATATGTCTACCAAATTAAAATTAATTGGTGTCGATGTGGCGAGTTTTGGAGAACCATTTATGCCAGCATCAAAAGGGCATTCTATTATTTTTGAAAATAAAACCCAACATTTATATAAAAGAATTAATGTAAGCCTAGATGGTAAGTCTTTATTAGGAGGTATTCTAGTAGGAGATGCTACGGATTATAGTATGTTACATCAAATTTATTTAAATGGAATGAAAATTCCAGAAGATCCAGCACAATTAATTTTACCTGCTGGTGATGGTGGCGGGGCTTTTGGTGATGTTATGGATTTACCAGATGAAGCACAAATATGTTCTTGTGAAAGTGTTAGTAAAGGACAAATTTGTGGCGCTATTGAAAGCGGAGCGGCTACAGATGTTGCTGGTGTGGTTAGTTGCACAAAGGCTGGTACGGGTTGTGGTGGTTGTAAACCTATGGTTGCCGATTTAACGAATGCTACACTTAAATCTTTAGGTATAGAAGTTAAGGCTGGAGTTTGCGAGCATTTTGAGTTAGATAGGCAAGATTTATATAAAATTATTCAGGTAAAAGGGTATTCAACTTTTAATGAGGTGTTAGATAATCACGGTACTGGCGGTCATGGTTGCGAATTGTGTAAGCCTTTAGTGGCTTCATTATTAGGAAGTATTAATGCAGATACGGCAAATAAAGAATATGCTATTCAAGATTCTAATGATCGTTTTTTAGCAAACATCCAAAGAAATGGTACCTATTCTGTGGTGCCTCGTGTTCCTGGTGGAGAAATTACTCCCGATAAATTAATTGCACTTGGTCAAATTGCTAAGAAATACGATTTATATACAAAAGTAACCGGGGGTGTTCGTATCGATTTATTTGGTGCAACATTAAATCAATTACCATTAATTTGGAAAGAATTAATAAGTCATGGTTTCGAGAGTGGACATGCTTACGGTAAATCTTTAAGAACTGTAAAAACCTGTGTAGGTTCTACATGGTGCCGCTACGGTATGGACGAGAGTGTAAGTTTTGGTATTGAACTTGAAAATAGATATAGAGGAATTCGTGCTCCTCATAAAATTAAAGGTGGCGTATCGGGTTGTATTCGTGAATGTGCCGAAGCCCGAGGAAAAGACTTTGGTTTAATAGCCGTAGAAGGTGGTTGGAACTTGTATTTTGGAGGAAATGGAGGTGCCACACCTCGACATGCCGAGCTATTTGCAGAACAAATTGATAACGAAACGGTAATTAAATATATTGATAGATACTTGATGTTCTATATGCGTACAGCAAAACCTTTACAACGTACTGCTGCATGGCAAGATCGATTAGAAGGCGGAATAGATTATTTAAGAGAAGTTATTATTGATGATAAATTAGGCATTGCTGCCGATTTAGATGAAGAAATGCAAACCTTAGTAAATAAGTTTGAATGTGAGTGGACACAAGCTGTTAATAATCCTGAAATGATGAAACGTTTTAATCACTTTGTAAATAGTGAAGAGGATGATGATAACTTAGTTTTTGTTCCGCTTAGAGAGCAAAAAATGCCAGAACAATGGAACTAATTAAAAAGATTAATATTTTAAAGCAAAACAAAAGATGGAAGAAATTCTAGGAAAATATAAGTCCACAGCGTTAAAAGATGTAACGGTTTGGTTTAAAGCTGCAACAATAAAAGATTTTCCAAAAGATGGAGGAGCTTGTGTAAAATATAAGGATAAGCAAATAGCTGTTTTTAATTATGCAAGAACAAAAACTTGGTACGCTTGTCAAAATTTATGCCCTCATAAAATTGAAATGGTACTAAGCAGAGGTATGATAGGTGATGATAAAGGCGTGCCAAAAGTAGCTTGTCCTCTTCATAAAAAAACATTTTCCTTAGAAAGTGGAGAGAACTTAAACGGAGATTTGGAGGCTATTGCTACGTATCCTGTTAAAATTGAAGCAGAAAATGTGTATATTGGCTTTTCCGAATAAAACACGAAACCATGAAACCTACACGATTTGAAGCGGCTATTGCCTTAATAGATAAAAAAAATGCTGAAGATATTAACACGTATGCCGTTGCAGGTATGGAATACCCAAAGGAATTATTGTACTCGCAACGTATGAGTAGAACCTTGTTGCAGTTTGACCCGAATGCGTCTAAAGCCTTGCAAATAGCAGCGAGAGCACAGCATATTTGTCGTTGGAAAATAGCTAGGAATGAATACCCTATGGATCGGGTTGGGTATTTAAAATGGCGTGAAGATTTAAAGCAAATGCACGCCAAGTTAACCGGAGAAATTCTAAATCAGGTTGGTTTTGACGACGAATTTATAGATCGGGTAAAAGCTATTGTGCTTAAAAAATTCATTAAGAAAAATAAAGAATCGCAGATTATTGAGGATGTTATTTGTTTGGTTTTTCTTGATTTTTACTTCGATGAATTTGCTGCTAAACACAGCGACGAAAAAATAATTGATATTCTTCAAAAAACTTGGAAAAAAATGTCGGACGAAGGTCATACGGCGGCATTAAAAATTAAATTTTCTGATAAAAGCTTGGCTTTAGTGAAACAGGCTATTTCTTAAAACCGATATGTAATATGACAAAAAACGGCAATTCTTTAGATCAGCGTACGTTTGGTAAATTGAGTCGTTTATATATTATGGCGTTAAGTATGATTGCCCTATCGGTAGTTGTGAGTCAAATTTTTGTTCGCCATCATATTAAGGCGCAACAAAGTGATTCTACCGTGATTAATGTTGCTGGACGTCAGCGAATGTTGAGTCAGAAATTAACCAAGGAAATTTTATTGCTTGCTACTACAGAAACTTCCAAAGCGCAAGTACTTTTAAAAGATAAACTAAAAGAGACCTTGTCGTTGTGGCAATCGTCTCATTATGCGTTACAACATGGTGATCCAGAGTTAGGATTACCTACTGAAAATAGTATTGAAATTTCGAATAAATTTAAAGATTTAAATGTTGTTTTTAATATTATAAAAAAAGCTACAGAGCGTATTATAGCAGAGGTTGAAAGCGATAAAATAACGACTGTTTCGGAATTTGTAGATGATGTAAATTTGGTTCGAGATTATGAGGGCGATTTCTTGTTAATCATGGATCAAATTGTTAATCAGTACAATGTAGAGGCTGATGATAAGGTAAGTTGGCTGGGGAATTTGGAAGCCATTTTGGCGGTTTTAACCTTATGTGTTTTACTTGCAGAATTATTATTTATTTTTTTGCCAACAGCAAAATCAGTTAGAGCAACATTGGCTGAATTGTTGAAAGCAGAAAAACATGCTAAAAAGATGGCTTTTGAAGCCGATAAGTTAAGCTTAGCAAAAGAAAAATCCATTAAAGAGCTTCGTGCACTAACCCAAGCTATGGACGAAACTTTGTTGTTTGCTCGTATTTTATCTAGCGGACAAATTATTCATATTGGTAATAAATTCTCTAGGCGATTTAAGTTTTCTCGGTTTAATGAGACTGCGATGTTTTGGAATGTCATGTCTACAATTGATAGTGAGAAAATGGCTCTTGAAAATTTGGTAACTAAATATAAAAAAACAGGTTGGCAAGGTGAGGTAAAAGCAACTACTAAAGAAGGTGAAAGTGTTTGGCTAGAGATGGCAATTATTCCGTTTAGTTCTAACGATGATAAAACGGAGTTATTAATTATAGCTTCTGAAATTACAGAACGTAAAGCAGGACAATTGGAGATTCAACGGCTTACTAGAAAGAATTTTTTAGAAGAAATTAGTCAGCAAAAAATTATTTCCAGTAAAATTATTGAAAATCAAGAAAAGGAGCAAAATCGTATTGCCAAAGATGTTCACGATGGCATTGGACAAATGCTGACGGGCTTAAAATATAATTTAGAAAGTATAAATATTAACGATATTGAAAAAACGGCTTCTAAAATTGAACACCTTAAAGAGCTTACCTCTAATATTATAAAAGGGGTGCGTACGGCCACGTTTAACTTAACACCACCAGAATTGTCCGATCACGGTATTGTACCTGCAATTACCAAACTCACAAAAGAATTAGCCAGACTTACCGGAAAAGATATTGTGTTTCTTAATAAAACCGATTTTTCCAATCGATTAGATTCTTTAGTTGAAATAAATATTTATAGAATTACCCAAGAAGCAATAAATAATGCCATAAAATATGCCGATTCTACTCATATTTTAGTGTCGCTTTCTCATAGTAAAAATATACTAAGTATTGTTATTGATGATAACGGAAAAGGCTTTGATCCTCAAAATGTGAAAAACTTTAAAAATGCCGATGGTGGCATGGGCATGACTTTTATGAAAGAACGTATAAAGTATATCGATGGCCGATTGTTTTTAAGTTCGGAAGAAGGAAAGGGAACTCGTGTTACTTTGAATATTCCTTTGAAAGGAGGTTAGTAATTTATGTGGGGTTGTCATGTCGAGGAATCGAGACATCACATTAGAGTGCGTTTTTTTGCATAGTATTATGTGATTTCTCCTATTATCGAAATGACAAAGTCGGTTTGTTTGAGGTTTAGTGATTGTCATGTCGAGGAATCGAGAGATCACACATGAGTGCGT
>NZ_VOGY01000019.1 GCF_008033385.1 Algibacter pacificus
ATTTTATCTCTAGTAAATTACATATGTACCAAAAATACAAAAAATAGTTCAATTAAATTCAATATGCGACTTTTTGTCCCGCATTAAGTACAACGTTGTTGTGTAAGGTTTGTTGCGTAATTTTAGCTAAAAATAACTAATAATTACAGACTTTTACGCTTGCGAGGTTTTTCGCCAGAAAAACCTTAAAAAGCAATAAATTTTACACGGTGTTACCAGCCGTTTTTATTTTTCAGTTTAATTTTTATTCATTTTTTTCTTTTTTAATTCTTTTTCAAGTTTTGTTTTTTGATTATTAAATAAAACTCGACTTGTATATTTTTTAAAATAAGTAATAGTCTTTTCAATTTGTTTTATGTCTTCTTGTTCCTTATGCTTTTGATTTATATTTAATTGATTTGTTTCTGGATTATGTTTATAATGAATATATGCATTTCTATTGTCAGCTAGTTTTAGAATAATATTTTTATGTTTTACAGATATTTTAGGAATTCCAAGTAACAATGGTAGCCAAGTTAGTTTTCCTATTATATTAATGGATTTAATTATATTATTTGTTTCTTTTTTATCAATAGATTTTCTATGGCATAGTTCGTTTATTATTCTGTTTAATTCGTGTTCAAAATAAGTTGCGTAAAATATTTTAGCATTATTATATTCACCGATTTTATTAAAATGGCGAGCATTCTTAATTAATGTATTAGTATGATTAATTATAACTTGATATTCAGCTTTTTTATTTAGTTCAAGAATTTTATTCCAGAATATTTTTTTGTTCTTAAAATCGGAGAATGTTAATGATCCATCTTTAAAATGAGACTTAATTATTTCCTCAATAAGAACTTCTGTTAACTTTTCATCTTGTTCTTTCGAGTTTATTTCATTCATTTTTTTATTAATTTTCAGTTTCAGATTACGTCTCGTAAATGGCTGGTAACGTTGATGTGTATGATTTCGTTGCGTGTTTAAGCACTAAAGTTAACAAATAAAAACCGAATAGAAAATCCGCGAGGATTTTCGTAAGTAGGTTATAACTAGCAATGAATTATACACGGTGTTGTCTAATTATTATATCCTATTTCTTCTAATTTCACTTAAACCCTTATAAATAAAGGGTTTTGTTGTTTTGTGTAATGCAAAATAATGTAATAAAATACAATAAAAAGCATTGTTTGTTGTACCTATTGTTGTACCTTAGTATTCGTTTGCATCCCATTGCACCTATTCTAAATCAATAAGTTATGGCTTCAATAAAATTAATATTAAAAAAATCTAAAGTCGATAAGTCTGGAAAAGCACCTTTATATTTAAGAGTGATAAAAGACCGAAAAACTAAATTCATTTCTTTAAGCTTAAAATTAGAGCCTAACGAATGGGATGAAGATAAACAAAAAGTAAAGAAAAATCATAGTAATTCTACACGACTAAATAAATACATTTCTCAAAAGGTAGCAGATGCACAAGGACAAATAGCAGATTTAGAAACTAAAAACCAATCCACATCAGCAAGAAAACTAAAAGAAGCTATTAAGGGGAAACCGTTAGTTAATTTCTTTGAGTATGCATACAACCGATGCGAAAAACAAATAGACACTTTAGCCTTATCAACATATAACAACTATAAAAACTACCTCAAAAAGTTTGAAAAGTTTATAGGCCATAAAGAGTTAATGTTCGATGATATTACAGTAACAACATTAAAAGACTATGCAGGTTACTGTAGTACCACTTTAGGTAACAATAACACGACGATAAACTTTTCTTTAAAGATTCTTAACCTAATGTTTAAAGAAGCGCAGAGAGAGGATTTAATACCGTTAAATCATTTTCCTTTTAGTAAATTTAAAGTCAAGAAAGCAAAAAGCACAAAACGATTTTTAACAGCTGAACAGTTAGAGGCTTTTATTAAATTAGAGGTTTCGGATAAAGCAAAAGCACAAATTATAAAAGATATGTTTCTGTTTGCTGTCTTTTCTGGAGGTTTAAGGTTTGGCGATATAATAGAATTAAAATGGAATAATTACAATGCTCATACGCATAAAATAACTAAGACAATACGCAAAACAAACAGACAGCATAGTATTAGAATTGGGCAAGTAGCAATAGATATTTTAGAAAAATATAAAACTGAAAATGTAAATCAAAACGATATAATATTTCCTTTCGCAAATATTGATAGCGATTATTTTACAGACCGAGAACAAAGAGCAAAAGTAGTAAGACAAGCAATAGCATTAAGCAATATGTATTTAACTAAAATGGGTAAAACTTTAGAGTTACCATTTTCTTTAACCTTTCATATTAGCAGACATACATTTGCAACCAGAGCATTAAACAACGGTATGCGTATAGAGCACGTATCTAAACTTATGGATCATTCCGATATTGGAATAACACAAGTATATGCAAAAATTATAAGTAGTGAATTAGATAATGCAGTAGATAAATACATCAATTAAAAAATGAAAAGAGATCATCAGTTTTTTGTAAAAAATATAAAAACTATCAATTCTTGTGGTAGTGAAATGGTGTATTTTGAGGGATCTAGTTTCGAAAAACAATTTGAAATAAAATACTTCAAACAAGAAAAGCATAATATGGATACTTGTGAAGGGTGTAGAAAATCTCATGCTACAATCCTCAAGCAAATGCAGGTGTATTTTAATGAATTTCCATTGTGTTGTGAGCATCATTCTAAACTAATTAAACAACCTTGGTTTGATAAAAGAGATTTTAACGATTTACCAAAACAAGTGGCAGATAAAGTGTTATTTACACATCATCACATAATAAATAATTTAGATGTTGATAATTGGAAAGACGAATTAACAAATTACATAGAATACGCTATTGCTAGTTTTGGTCAAATACCAGAGGGGTTTGGAGAGCCTGTTGCGTTAAGCAAATATTTAGGTTATGTAGTAGAGTTGCAAAACGATTTAAAGCTAACAGGTGAAGATAGAAAATACAAAGACAGACAAAAATTTATTATCAATTTTCTAGATAATTATGGAAAACCTACAGACAAAGTTAAAACAGATTTAAACCTATTACTTTCTACTTACGATAAATGGTACAAAATATTCCCTTTTGATATTCCTTTATTTGCAGAAGTACGAAAACATTTTTCAAAAACATTACCATTACTTTCAGAAAAACCAAAAGTCAACCCTTACTTAGGTGTTGCTAAAGCAAAGTTATTAACTCAAGATAGGCTTTTTGAGTATTTAATGAAGATAACAAATCAAATATTACTATCTATAGACACTACTCAATTATTAGAAAACGATTATATATCTGATGCAACAAAATATCAATTTGACATAAAAAAGAAAGCACACAAATTAAATCAAGAAACACTATTAAAAGAGTTTTCTAAAGGTGAAAAAAGATATATTAAAACAATAAAAAAATGGTTAGATAATGAAAAGTCTTTCTTAAAAGAGATTCAGCCTTCAATAAAAGAGTTACCTGCGATAAATAATAATGTAGAACACAATTTTGAAACAATATTATCAGACCAAGTAAAACGACAATATGTTTTAGATCTTCTGGAAGATTTAAGTATTATTTCAAATGGTCAATCTATTTTAAGCACTAGAAAAAAAGGAGCATTAAGAGGTGTTGTAGAAGCGTTAAGAGAAGCTAATATATTACCTCAATTAGGTATTGATAAATTATGCAGAATAATAGCAAACCAAATAGGATTAGAATTAAAGTCAAAACTCGATTTTTCTGATGTTTCTCAAAAATTCCAAAAAGATGCAAAACAATACATAAAAGACAATCCACTTCATTAAAATACACTCAATATAAGGTCTTATAAGGTCAGCCTTATAACGAGCTATCATTAATGCAATCTTGCGGTATAATTTTAAATATATCAGCAGATGAGCGCAGTAATTTTAACAGCAGAACAGTATCAAGATTTAGTAAACAGATTAGAACAAGTTAATAAAAAACTTGAAGAACAATCAAAACCATCACACGAAACCTTTCTCGACAATCAAGAGTTTATCCAGTTAATGCATATTAGTAAACGAACAGCACAAACTTGGAGAGACGAAGGCAAAATATCATTTTCTCAAATTGGTAGTAAAATTTACTACAAAATGAAAGATGTAGAAGTCTTGTTAGATAAAAACTACAATAAAGCTTTTAAAAACAAAAGGTAGTAAGTTTGTACGATACAATAAAAATAAAGTATCGAGTAACTAATTTACCAATAGAAGTTTTAGAACAAAGAGAAACATCATTTATCTGGAGAGGGCTAAAATGGTGTCCTACCTATAACGATAAAACTAAAAAGGTTAATGGTTACAAGACTAGCGTAAACAATTTAGATTTACGCTTAAAAGGACGTACAATAAAATGTAATAATTCTTTAAATAAATGGTATAAGGGTAATAATTACGAATTGTTTACCTATTCAGAAGTCGTTGAAGCTTTAAGTGAATTAAATAGTATTCTACCATTTAATGTATATGAAGCTAAAATTCATTATTTGGCGGTTGGATTAATAATAGAAGAAGAAGCAAAACCAATTCTAGATCCTTGGTTAAGCTTAAACGGTAAACAACCAATACCAATGTTAGGTGCTAATAAACAATACGGTAAAAAATTCTATCTTACAGACTATAATGTAAAAGGCTATGATAAAACTTTTGAAGTTAAAACACACGACCGTATTAACTTAAATAAGCATTTATTTAGGTTTGAGTTAGAAATCTATACACGTAATCTAAACAACCGTAAAAACCCTATAGGCATTTATACCGTTAAAGATTTAATTGATAAGGCGAAATATCAAATGTTAGCAGATGAGTTATTGAGTAAGTATGATAAAATAGAAAAGCAACAAAGTATGCCATTATCACAACTTACTAACAAAGAAAAAGAAGTCTTAGCATTATTTCAAAATCAAGAAATATTACAACAGTATAAAATAGACCATTCTGAAACATTTAGCAATCGTAGAAAGGTGTATAATAAACTAAAAAAGTTATCAAACAATCAGTATCTAATGCACGTAAAAAAGCAATTAAAAACAAGTGTAAAATATACGCTATTTTAGTACTTGTAATATAACATAAAACAGGGGTAAAAAGTAAATGTAGAAATCCTTATAATTAAGTCAGATTAATATTATATTTTTATGCCTTACATTTTTGTAAAACCTTTACAATAAATAACAATGAGTACAGAAAAACTAGACCTATCCTCACCAGACTTGGTAAACCAAAATATAGAAAAAATAGCAGCCTTATTTCCTAACTGCGTTACAGAAACAGCAGAAGGCAAAGCCATAGATTTCGACTTACTAAAACAAGAACTCAACCACGAAGTAGTAGAAGGTGCAAAAGAACGTTACAGATTAGAATGGCCTGGAAAAAAAGAAGCCATAGTTACCGCCAATTTACCAACTACAAAAACACTAAGACCGGTACGTAAAGATTCTGTAAATTTCGATACTACAGAAAATATGTACATAGAAGGCGATAACCTAGAAGTACTCAAAATTTTACAAGAAAGCTATTTAGGTAAAATTAAAATGATATACATAGATCCACCGTACAACACAGGTAAAGACTTTGTATATAAAGATAATTTCACCCAAGACAGTACAGAGTTTAAAGAAGAAACCAACCAAATAGACGAATACGGAAACCGCTTAGTAGCCAACCCAGAAACCGCAGGGCGTTACCATAGCGACTGGCTATCTATGATGTACCCACGACTAAAATTAGCACGTAATTTGTTGACTGATGATGGGGTGATTTTTATGTCTATTGATGATAATGAAGTACATAACTTACGTAAAATTGGGGATGAGGTTTTTGGGGAGAGTAATTTTATTAGTAGTATAATTTGGAGAAAGAAATATGGTATACAAAACGATGCAAAGTATTTTTCAGTTAGCCACGAATATCTATTATGTTTTGCGAAAGATAAACCAAATTACAAACCGAATTTAGTTGACCGAACTGATGAGCAAGATGATCGTTATAAAAATTTAGATAACGATCCAAGAGGAAATTGGAAGTCAGCTGATTTAAGTGTTGGTAGAGTTACTGAAAAAGATAGATATACAATTACTACTCCATCTGGCAGAAAAGTTACTCCACCGGAAGGTAGGAGTTGGGTTGTCAATGAGAAAAAATTTTTAGAAATGGTTGATGATAACAGAATTTGGTTTGGAAATTCTGGAAATAATGTTCCGTCAGTTAAGAAATTTCTTGCCGAGGTTAAGCAAGGTCTTACTCCATCTACATTTTGGGATTATGATGAGGTTGGTCATACCGATGGATCAAATAAAGCATTGAAAAGGATTTTTGATGGTAAATCATTATTTGATTATCCAAAGCCTGTAAATTATTTAAAAAAGGCTCTGACTATTGGATCTAACGAAAATGATTTAGTTCTAGATTTTTTTAGTGGTTCAGGGTCATTGGCAGAGGCTACAATTTCTCTAAATGCTGAAAAAGAAGAAAGCAATAGGAAGTTTTTATGTGTTCAACTACCAGAAGCTACAGACGAGAAAAGTGAGGCCTACAAAGCAGGCTACAAAAACATTTGTGAAATAGGTAAAGAACGCATCCGTAGAGCAGCTACTAAAATAAAAGAAGAAACCAAAGCAGATATAGATTACGGTTTTAAAGTTTTTAAGGTAGACAGTAGTAATATGCAAGACGTCTATTACAAACCACAAGATTACAACCAAGGACAATTAGATGTGTTTGCAGATAACATAAAAGAAGATAGAACTTCAGAAGATTTACTTACTCAAATACTACTAGATTGGGGTTTACCACTAACCCTAAAAACCCAAAAAGAAACGGTTTTAGATAAAGAAGTATTTGTGGTAGATACCAATTACTTACTCGCTTGTTTTGATACTGAGTTAGACGAGGCTTTTGCCAAAGCAATTGCCAAACACCAACCGCTACGTTTTGTGTGTAAAGACAGTAGTTTTAAAAACGATACAGCCAAAGAAAACGTAAAGCAATTGCTAAAGCAATTAAGCCCTAATACTGAAATGAAAGTGATTTAAATTAATTGTTAATTGTTAATGTATAATGGTTAATTATGAAAAAGAATGTAATTAAAGAAAAGAGTTTTGCTTTTGCAGTTCGCATTGTAAATGCTTCTAAATTTCTTACTACCGAAAAGAAAGAGTTTGTAATGAGTAAACAATTATTACGTTCTGGAACTGCAGTTGGTGCTTTGTATAGAGAAGCAGAACAAGCAGAAAGTAAAGCAGATTTTATTCATAAAATGGCTATTGCACAAAAAGAATGTAATGAGACGTTGTATTGGTTAGAGCTGCTATCAGCTACAGACTTTTTAGAAAAAGAAGCATTTGAAAGTTTACATATAAATGCAACAGAATTAATGAAATTAATTACAAGTATTATAAAATCTACCAAACTGCGCATTAACAATTAACCAAATTAACAATTAACAATTAAAAAATGGCATTGCCTATAAACATAGAGTCATTAATAAACGGAGATACCATAGAATGGGAACGTATTGAGTTTAAACAAAACTGGAATCCAGAAGATATCTTACATTCTATGTGTGCGTTTGCCAACGACCTACACAATTGGGGAGGTGGGTATATTGTGGTGGGTATTACAGAAAATAATGGGCAACCTGTATTGCCACCTTCGGGTCTAGCGCAAAATCAACTAGACAATATACAGGGCGAAATTGTGCAATTGGCTCATAAAATAATGCCTAATTATTTTCCTATTACCCAACCTTATGTGTTACAAGGTCAACATATTTTAGTCTTATGGTGTCCAGCAGGAGATAATAGGCCTTATACTGGGTTAACAACTTTGGGTAAAGGTGGTCAAAGACAACCTTATGTTCGTATTGGTTCTAGAAGTATGATAGCAAGAGGTGAAACCTTACGACAGTTACAAGACTTAACAGCACGCATTCCTTTTGATGATAGAGTAAATAATCAAGCAACGATAAATGATTTTGATTTAGGAACCATACAAGCGTATCTACAAGAAATTAAGAGCGATTTGTATGCAGAAAGTACTTCGCTTACTTTAGAAGAGTTAGCAAAAACAATGCTAATTGTTAAAGGTCCAGAAGAAGATGTACGTCCAGTAAATGTAGGTTTATTGTTTTTCACAAAAGAGCCTCATAAATTTTTTCCTAGAACCCAAATAGAATTGGTTTGGCATCAAGACAATTCTGGTAAAAACTTTAAAGAACAAATTTTTAAAGGCCCTTTGCATCATCAGTTAAGAGATGCACTATCGTTCCTCGAAACAAATATAATAACAGAACAAGTAGTTAAAGACCCCCAAAAAGCAGAAGCGCAACGCTTTTATAACTTTCCATTTGCTGCAGTAGAAGAAGCATTATCAAATGCAGTATATCATAAAAGTTATGAAATTGGTAGTCCAATAGAAATACAAGTTTGGCAAGACAAAATAGAAATATTAAGTTTTCCTGGTCCTGTACCACCTGTTACTGCAACTATTTTAAAAACTCAAAAACGTATTGTTGCCAGAGAATATAGAAATAGACGTATTGGAGATTTTTTAAAAGAACTACATCTTACAGAAGGTAGAGGTACAGGTTTGCCTACTATATATAGAGCTATGGAAAATAATGGCTCTGCTAAACCTATTATAGATACAGATGAACAAAGTACGTACGTATTAGTTACACTTCCCGCGCATCCTCTTTTTAAAGTTAGTGACCAAGCTAGTGACGGAGCTACTGATCAAGATAATACTAGTGTTTTTAATACTTTAGAAGATGTTGTTGCATTTGTGAATCAAGCTAGTGACGGAGCTAGTGACGGAGTTAATGACGGAG
This sequence comes from Algibacter pacificus, assembly GCF_008033385.1. Lineage (GTDB taxonomy): Bacteria > Bacteroidota > Bacteroidia > Flavobacteriales > Flavobacteriaceae > Algibacter > Algibacter pacificus. The sequence continues at coordinate 8,848 of NZ_VOGY01000019.1, forward strand.
CTAGTAACCAAGTGAAAGAGATACTTAATAATGAAGTACATAATTACACAACACAGTTATTAAGTAATCTTACAAATTGGATAAGTAGAGAAGATTTATTTAGTAAAATAGACCTATCTAATAATTCTACAAATCGGAAAAAATATTTAGACCCTCTATTTGATTTAGCTTGGGTAAAAGAGGAATTTCCGAACCGTAAAACACATCCTAAACAACGCTATAAATTAACCGATTTAGGTGTAAAAATAATAAAGTTGATAAGCTAGAGAATGAAATTACAATTTAAAGAACAACAATTTCAAATAGAAGCTGTAAAAGCAATTACCAATTGCTTTTTAGGGCAAGAAAAAGGTGCTAATCATTTTACTTTAGAGCGCAGTAAGGCTTTATTACATAAAGCACAACAAGCAGCTAATGGTGTAAATACCTTACAGTTTGAAGAAGAAGTAAACGAAAATATAGGCTATCGTAACAAGTTAATTTCTATTACAGACAATCAATTGCTACAAAACATAAAAAATGTACAGAGTGGTAATGATATTAGAGAGAGTGAAGTTTTAGAAAAACCAAAGGTTCAAAAAAAAGGAATTAACCTTACTATAGAAATGGAAACGGGTACAGGTAAAACCTATACCTACATACGTACAATGTACGAATTACACGAGCAATACGGTTGGTCTAAATTCATCATTATTGTACCTAGTGTGGCAATACGTGAAGGTGTGTACAAATCGTTCGAAGTAACACAAACGCACTTTCAAGAAAAGTACGGCCACAAAATAGCACCTTTTATTTACAATTCTAAAAAACCAACAGATATAGAAAACTTTGCATCAGATAATCGTATTAGTGTTATGATTATTAATACTCAAGCCTTTAATGCTCGTGGTAAAGATGCAAGACGTATTTATGCAGAAATAGATGGCTTTCAATCCAGACGCCCTATAGATATTATTGCGCAAACCAATCCTATATTAATCATAGACGAACCGCAATCTGTTGATGGTGTTAAAACATTGGCAAGTATGCAAGATTTTAATCCGCTGTTTACTATCCGTTATTCTGCTACGCATAAAGAGGAATATAATAAAGTCTATCGTTTAGATGCCTTAGATGCTTACAGTAAAAAGTTAGTAAAAAAGATACACGTAAAAGGTATTAACTTAAAAGGTTCTACAGGTACTACAGGCTACATATATTTAGAACAAATTGCTGTAAAAGCAGGGAAACCACCAGTAGCTATTGTAGAATACGAAAAAAGACAAGGTACAGGTGTAAAACGTAAAAGAGAACGTTTAGAAGAAGGTACAAACCTTTATGAGTTATCTGGCGAAATGCCGCAATATAAAAATTGCTTAATTACAGATATTAATGGGAGTTCTAATACTATTTCAGTTAACGGTGTAACCTTACAAGCTGGGGAAGCCTTAGGAGATTTAGATGAGCAAGCGTTCAGGCGTATTCAAATACGTGAAACTATTTTATCGCATCTACATAAAGAGAAAGAATTATATGCAAGAGGGATAAAAGTACTGTCCTTATTTTTTATAGATACGGTAGATAAGTATCGTAAATACGATGAAAACGGAGAACAAATATTAGGAGAATATGCAAAGATATTCGAAGAAGAATATAACAAAGTTAAAAGCGATTTCTTAGACTTATTTCAACAAGAATATAACGATTATTTAAAAGATACAGATCCTGGTACTGCGCGTAAAGCCTATTTTCCAAGTGCGTATGCAGAGTTTTTAGATAGAGATAAAGCCAACGATATTCATAATGGGTATTTTTCTATAGACAAAAAGAAAAAGTTTATAGACCCAAGCGTAAAGCGTGGTAAAGAAGATTCAGATGATATTTCGGCTTACGATTTAATTATGAAAGATAAAGAACGCTTGTTAAGTATGGACGAGCCTACACGTTTTATCTTTTCGCATTCTGCTTTAAAAGAAGGTTGGGATAATCCTAATGTATTTCAAATTTGTGCTTTAAAACATTCTGAAGCTACTATAAGAAGACGTCAAGAAGTAGGGCGTGGTATGCGTTTGTGTGTCAATAAAGAAGGGATTCGTCAAGATTATGAAACCGTAGGCGAAAATGTACACCAAATCAATAAATTAACCATTATAGCTTCAGAAAGTTATGAGGATTTTGCAAAAGGTTTACAGTCAGAAATTGCAGCAACGTTAAAAGATAGACCGCAAAAAGCAGAAGTAGAATTTTTTATAGGTAAGTTGGTTACCGATGCGTTGGGTGTAGAAATGCGAATAGATAAAGAAACAGCTAAAAAGCTGAATAAGGTTTTATACAAAAATGATATAATAGACGAAGATGATAAAATCACTACAGAAGGAAAAGAAGCGATAGAGCAAAACAAAGTAACATTACCAGAAAATTTAGAACCGTTTAGGAAAGCAATTACCAAATTATTAAAATCAGTGTACACTGGTGAGATAATAAAACCTGAAAATGATAGAGATAAAATAACGGTTACTTTAAATAAAAATTTCCATAAAAAAGAGTTTCAAGAGTTATGGAGTAAAATCAATATCAAAACCATTTATGAAGTAAAATTCAATTCAGAAAAGTTAATAGCAGATAGCGTTATACGATTAAATGCAGATTTACACATTTCTGATAGAGTTTATGAAATTAAAACAGGTTTTTTAAAAGACAGTAATAAAGAAGAGTTACAAAGTAAAGAAGGATTTAAGCAAACCAATAGAGAGTCTAAAAAACTAAATGCAGATTTATACACAGATACCGTTTATGATATTGTTGGTGAAATAGTAAATAGCACCAATTTAACACGAAGAACTATTGTAGAGGTATTAAAGCAAATAAGTCCGCAAAAGTTTGTGTTAATTCGTAAAAACCCAGAAGAGTTTATTGCTAAAACTGCCAATTTAATAAACGAGGTAAAAGCAAGTTTAATCCTAAATAATATTACCTTTCATAAAACAGAAGATCGTTTCGATTCTAAAACGGTATTTACTAACGATGTAACGGTAGATAGAAATGCACAACAAGTAAAAAATCATATTTACGATTATATCATTGCAGATTCTAACATAGAAAAAGAATTTGCAGAGGCTTTAAGTAACAGTGTTGAGGTGTCAGTATTTGCCAAATTACCTAAAGATTTCTATATCACCATTCCAACAGGTGATAAAACAGGGCGTTATAGTCCAGATTGGGCAATAGTTTTTGAGAAAGAAAAAGTACGAGAAATTTACTTTATAGCAGAAACAAAAGGTTCTGATAATGCAAACGATTTACGAGGTGTAGAAGCTTTAAAAATACATTGTGCCGAAGAACATTTTGCAGCAATCGGTAATGGTGAGGTACAATTTAGTAAAGTAAGTTCTTACGAGAAAATGATGGAAATGGTAACCTTAAATTAGAAAGCTGCTTAATGAAAATTATAGACAATGTAAACCATCGCTTAAACGATGAATTAAAAACAGAAATACAAAAAGGGTGTAAGTTAGCAATTGCAGCATCTTCTTTTTCAATTTATGCTTTTGAAGCCTTAAAAAAAGAATTAAAAGGTGTTGAAGAGTTAAAATTTATTTTTACCTCGCCTACTTTTATTAAAGAAAAACTAGATAAAGAATCTAGAGAATTTTATATTCCTCATATCTTCAATGAAGCTAATTTATGTGGTGGTGAGTTTGAACTAAGGTTAAAAAATGAGCTAAACCAAAAAGCAATTGCTAAAGAGTGCTCACAATGGGTAAAAGATAAAGTAACCTTTAAATCTAATAAAAATAGTGCGACACCTTTAAATGGTTTAATTCATGTCGATAATGATTCTCAAGGTGCTGCGTTTACTAATATCAATGGATTTACAACTTCAGATTTAGGGGTAAGTCATAAAAAGGGCTTTCCAACATTAATACAAAAAGTAGATTTCCCACAGAGTAATGCGTATTTAGATTGGTTTAATCAAATTTGGAATAATCAAGAAAGTTTACAAGATGTTACCAGTTTTGTACAAGAGTATTTCGAAAATGCATTTAAAGAAAATAGTCCTGAGTTTATTTATTTTATAACACTGTATAATATATTTAGTGATTTTCTAGATGATATTGCAATGGAAAATTTACCGAATGATGAAATTGGGTTTAAAGATACTGTAGTATGGTCTAAATTATATAATTTTCAAAAGGATGCAGTAATAGGTGCTATTAATAAATTAGAAAAATACAATGGCTGTATCATTGCAGATAGTGTAGGTTTAGGTAAAACCTTTTCTGCTTTAGGGGTTATAAAATACTATGAGAAAAGAAATAAAGATGTTCTAGTATTATGTCCTAAAAAGTTAGAAGCGAACTGGAACACTTATCGTCAAAATGATAAAGATAACATTTTGTCTAAAGACAGATTTAGGTACGATGTACTATTTCATACCGATTTATCTAGGGAAAGAGGGATGAGTAATGCTCGTAATTTAGAAAATGTAAATTGGGGTAATTACGGTTTAGTAGTTATAGATGAATCTCATAATTTTAGAAATAACAATACATCTGTTGGTAAAGAAAATAGATACCAGAAGCTACTGCGTAAAATTGTGCAAGAAGGTATTGAAACAAAGGTGTTAATGTTATCTGCTACACCTGTAAATAATAGGTTTAACGATTTAAAAAATCAATTAGCATTAGCTTATGAAGGTACTTCAGAAAAGATAGATGAAAAATTAGATACAGAAAGAGGTGTTGATACCGTTTTTAGAAGAGCGCAATTAGCTTTTAATAGTTGGTCTAAATTTGAAACCGAAAATAGAACGACGGAAAAGTTATTAGAAATGTTAGATTTCGATTTCTTTGAAATTTTAGACAGTCTAACTATTGCACGTTCTAGAAAGCACATTACAACCTATTACGATACCTCGGATATTGGAGAGTTTCCAAAACGTAACAAGCCAATTTCTAAACAAAGCGCATTAACAGAAAATAGAGGGACTAACTATATAGAAATTGCCGAAAAGTTAACGTTATTAAACCTTTCAGTATATTCACCTTTAAGCTATATTTTACCAAGTAAAGTACAACTGTATGCAGATTTATACGATAAAAAGGTAAAAGCAGGTACGAGTAAATTTGCACAAATTGACAGAGAATCGAGTTTAAAGATTTTAATGCGTATGAATTTGTTAAAACGTATTGAAAGTTCTGTTTATGCATTTAGGTTAACGGTTCAGAATATTTTAGGGCAAATTAATAACGCAATAAATGCGATTGAAAAAGGAGAAGATAATACCTTCTCAGGTTTACAGGCTAATGTAACCAATGATATGGATTGGGATGCAGATTGGGGTGATGAAGAAAATGTTATTGGTAAGAAAGTAAAAGTTCATATTGCAGATATGGATGGTAGACGCTGGAAAGAAGATTTAAGTGCTGATGTTGCTATTTTAAACCAATTACTTACAGAAATAAAACCTGTTAAAAATGACTTAGATTTTAAATTAAAAGATTTAAAAGACTTAGTGAAAGGTAAAATAGAAAAACCATTAAATCCCAATAACAAAAAAGTAATAATATTTACTGCATTTGCAGATACCGCTAATTACTTATACGATAGTTTAAAGTCAGAGTTTAAAACCTTTTATGGCTTAAATACCGCATTAATTACAGGTAGTAAACGTAAATGTACAACTAAAGTAATACCTACAGATTTAAACACACTATTAACGTGTTTTTCACCACGCTCTAAAAGTAAACAACAACTGCATCCTAGTATTAAAGAAGAAATAGATGTATTAATAGCTACAGATTGTATTTCTGAAGGTCAAAATTTACAAGATTGCGATTTTCTTATTAATTATGATATTCATTGGAATCCTGTGCGTATCATTCAGCGTTTCGGTCGTATTGATAGAATTGGTTCAACAAATGCAAATATTACTATGGTTAATTTTTGGCCTGATATTACTTTGGATAATTATATTAATTTAAAATCTAGAGTAGAAAATAGAATGTTAATTAGTAATATGGCAAGTACTGGAGACGATAACATTTTAAATACAGAAGATAAAGATTTAGAGTACAGAAAAATTCAATTAAAAAAACTACAAGAAGAAGTAGTCGATTTAGAGGATTTAAGAGAAGGAGTCAGTATTACAGATTTAGGTTTAAATGATTTTAGAATAGATCTATCTAACTATATTAAGAAGTTTGGTGAACTAAAGAATATTCCCGAAGGTTTACACGCTATAACAGAAGCGAATGAGTTTTTTGAAAGTGGTGTTGTTTATGTATTAAAGAACGTAAATTCAGCAGTGAATATTGATAAAATGAATCGTTTACATCCATATTATATGGTGTATATTAAACAAAATGGCGACATTAAGTTTGGTCATTTAGAAGGTAAAAAAACGCTAGATGTTTTTAGAATGTTATGTAAAGACAAAAAAGAACCATTGGTTGAAGTTTGTAAATCTTTTGAGATGGAAACTAATGAGTATAGAGATATGTCTGCATACTCTAGTTTGTTAAAGCAAAGTATCACCTCTATAGTAGAAACAGAAGAAGAAAAAGAAGTATTAAGCTTATTTAAAGCAGGAGGTACTGCTGCAGGGAAAAGTCAAATCAAGGGTATAGAAGATTTTAAGTTAATTTCATTTTTAGTCATTAAATAAATGAGTTTTTTTCAATTACCCATACAAACTAAAAAAGATAAGAGTATTCCAAAAAATGCTTTTTATGATTATGCAACAACTAAACAAAAACAGTTGTTTGTAGATGTGATTGATAAGATACGTTGGCAAAACAAATTAGCATCAGATACCATTAATTTAGAAGGTGTTGAAGTTCAGGAAATTCAAATAATTGAAATCAAGTTAAAACAAAGAAAAAATATTGAATCGGTTTTACCTATTATAGAAAAAGCAATTCCTTATCATATCATATTTATAATTTCATTTAATGATGAGGTAATGCTATATACATCACAAAAGCACGCACATCCAGTTAATGAAAATAATGCTGTAGTAGATTGGGCATTTAAAACAGATTGGTTTTCAGATAAAAAGGAAGAATATCAATTAGATTTAAAAGTTAGTTTAGATAAGATTTTTGAAGATTTTTGTTTTAAAATTTCAAATAATTCAAGTATAACTTCAGAAGAAGATTTAAAAGCTTTAATTGAAAAAGAACAGAAAATACAAGAACTAAGAAATCAAATATCTAAAATAGAAACACAAATAAAAAGAACGAAACAATTCAATAAAAAACAACCTTTAAATAGCAAATTGAATTTATTAAAAACTAAACTAGAGGAATACTTATAATTCCACATAAAATAAAACCCAGTTTATTGCTTAGGCAATAATCCTCTGTCTTTTATTTTATTCCGCTCACCATTCTAGTTTAGCGTTTTTTTATCTTTAAAGTAATAGCATATTACAGCTTTACTTTTCATAAAATCAAAGTAAACTGCAATAAGCTATTTCATATTTTTTTTTCATAAAACCCTAAACTTCCCAAAGCTATGTTACATAATAGAAGTTATAGTAGCAAAAACCTTTTCAAAGGTTGCCTACGGCGTGTAGTTATGTTTTCGTAGCTATAACTGGTATTATGTAAAATATCCGCTCATCCTACGCGCACACCCGAACGTGTAATCACATTTTGAACAAGCATGAAACAGTAGAACATTTAAAGAGTACCGTTTGTTTAAAATAATATGCGTTATAACCTTCAAATTCACAAACTGTCGTTAAGTCCACTTTTCCCCACCACCCAAGTTAGCGGTAATAAAAAAATAGGTTTAAGATAAATAGTAATACGCCATAGTATATTGCTTTTTGCGTACCTTAAAAAACAATAAGCTATCGTCTAAAAGTCCTGTATAAGTATTAATTTAAATGCTGTTTTATCAAACAACTATTTAAATCAATACCCATACAAACGCTTCATCCACCGCACAGTAAAGTTCTGAAAACCTATTTTTTTAAGTGTTATTTCCCCGAAAAGTTTTTTATTTTAGTTTTAAACATTTTAATTATGATAACAAAAACAGTACAAATTACAGAAGTAACAGTTGATGAATTTGCCGATAAAGTAGCCGATAAGTTATTAGTTAAAATACAACGCTATTTAGATGATCTAAACACTAAAGAAAACGATGTCTATTTAACAAGACAAGAAACAGCAGAGTTTTTGAAGATTAATTTAACAACACTTTGGAATTGGACAAATAAAGGAAAGATTATTAGTTATGGTTTAGGGCATAGAATATACTACAACAAGCAAGAAATTATAGATACACTAAAAAACAATCAGCTGTAATTAAAAATAAAAAAGGTAGCAAATATATGTGGCTACCTCTGCCAGCCGCCAAAGGCAGTAAAGGTCAAGCCCTACGGGTTTTGAATAAAACTTTTTTCACAAGCTTTTTTCTTTCTCATTAAACATTTTAACTCAAAAAACTTTTATCCAAAAACCTTGACAGCCTTACCCACGCCACAACAACTATGGCTATCTTTTTATTCTTTTCAAAAAAAATAATGTAGCGAAGCGTAGCGAGCAATTTTAAATTGGATAGCTATGTCAACTTTTGAACTGAAAACGCACCGTACAGGAAAAACTTACTCAAACCCTCATTTTTTCATCCTAAACAAAGGACTAAACAGCGGAAAACCGCTTTCAAATCCTTGTCCTAATTGTTTTGTGGTGAAAGCTTCAACCGAAAAAGAAAAAAACACGCTGTTTCATTTATCTATGATGCTACAAATAGGCGGTTTTTATGCTTACTATTTAAAAGGAAGTGTTATTCCGTTTATCTCTATAGATGATTGCAGAAAAACGCTTAAAAGCAGTTTAAAATCAAATTGTGATACAGAGGATATAATGCAAAAACATATTAAAGCGGTAGAGGTTATCAGTAAAAAAGAAAAAGAGTTACAAAATGTCATTGAAAAAATGGCAGTTTTAAAGGTCGCATATATACGTAATTGTTTTAATCTAATGCAAACTAAAGAAGCATAACGCAAAGGCACCGCAAGCACCTGAAACACTAGTATATTGGCATAATTTTAGTTATATTAGTAACGAAATTAAGGTTCAAAATCAATATCAAATCCGTACCAAGTCCGAACGTGTAATTTTTAAATTGTTTTATATTATGGGGAAGATTTCTCAAGGAATTTTAGGAGGCCTATCTGGTAAGGTGTAGGCTTCCCTAAAAATGGGACAGTAATTAATTCGAATTTATTAACTTTAAATTCAAACTGTCACAATGAAAAACAGCAAATTTAGTGAGAGC
>NZ_VOGY01000020.1 GCF_008033385.1 Algibacter pacificus
AATAAAAAGGTGGCTACTAGTGCTACAATTGCTAAAGATTTAATTTTTGTTTTCATAACTGTTGTTTTCATTGTTTAATTATTAATTTGATTATTATTTATTTAAAAAAGGACTATTTATGAGATGGTTCTACCTAGTTCTGTCACGTTTATTAATTTGTGAAAATTAGTGTTGCTAAAAATATTATAAGCTGAATGCTATGCGTTGCGGGCTATAAGCTTTTTAGCGATAAACCCGTTTAAATACAACCTTAGCATTCTATAAACTTAGGCGTAACGGCAACTCGTGTTTTTCTATTATAAAGTATTTGGTGTAAACACTATGATGCACACTATAGCAGCCATATGTCAAGTTTTATTACCTACTACTAAGCCAAGCATAAATAACTTGAATAGTATTATGCCTAAAAAAAAGGCAGTAGCAAAAATGAAACATCAAGCATGTTTTAGATTGCTTTAAAAATCTAATTATCCTAAGTTAACAGAAAGCAAAGCAAGCTCTGTTTTTAAGCATAACATGTAAAGAATAAGTAATTTAGCAGTACAGGAGGAGGACGGGAAAATAATGCCCTAGCCATATTACTACTAAGAATAACACAGCGGTAGTTGTAAACGATATTTGAAGGTATTAAAATAGGAATATCTTCCAACTGAACGTCAATAGTATCTGGAAAAAGAGTTGGTGTTAAATTATGTGTAATCGCATGGTTGCAAATAACACAATTATCGTGGTGTTTATCACTATCCGAATGCGATATAGCATGTAATCCCAATACTTTTACAAAAAGAAAAATTACCAGCAGAAAATAGGCTATAATATGTTTAATATGGTTAAACTTCATTAAAATGAAATAGTATATAATTAAGGGGTGTAACAGTTGTTTTAAAAAATATTATCTTTTTTATACTAAAACAACTAACTTGCATTAGATGTTTTAATAAGATTATTTAAGCAAATTAGACACATGGTTTATTTTAATTTTAAAGCAGTACAGCCTGTAAGAATATAATTAAAATGCTCTACATTGTCTTTGTTAAGCTTTAAGCTTCCTGTAACACTTATAATATCGTCTGTTTTAAATTTTGGGGTTTTTGAAAACTGCAATTCTACAGCGGTTTCTGGTCCACCTTGTCCACAAAAAAAACAGGCAGACATAGGTCCTTTGGATAGCATATACAATTTTGCTTCGGGATCTATATTTAAAAAATAGCCGGTAATGGTAATTTGAGTTCCTTCTAAAGCTTTTACAGATTCTGAAAATGTTGGGTACATAAAATACTCATCATAAGCAGGAAAATATTTATCTGCGAAGGTTACTTTAGCCAAATGCGCCCATGTAATTTTTTTTTGACCATAACCTATAGCACACCATAAAAGAAGCACTATTATTTTGAATTTATTTTTCATGACTTAAAATAGTTGAAATATCCATTTTCAATATCGGGTAAACTGCCATTAAAATAGATACTATTGTTATTATAAAAACTAAACCTGCCACATTTAAAAGGTCTTCACAGGACAATGCTTGTAGCATGTACAATTTATCTTCAACATTCATGATTTTAAATATAAATATGAAACCAGTTTTTATAAAGATAAAAGCTAAGAACAAAGCGGTAAACGAAATGATGCAACCCTCGTAAGCCACAATTTTTATTAATTGAAAATTACTTGCACCGTAGGTTCGTAAAATTGCTAAATCGAAACTGCGTTCTTTTACCATTTTGTAGAGACTACTAAATAAAATAATACCAGAAATAATTAATATTACATAGGCAATAGCGGTAATAGTTTGCAAACCAATACCTGTATACTGGTATAAACGCTCTAATTCGAATTTTGGTAATGCAGCTTGCATATTGGTTTGTTCATTAATTTTTCGTGGCATTGTTAAAAATGCTCTTGGGCTTCTAAAAGACACTAATAAGGATGTTATTTCTCTGTCTTCAGCTTCATGATGCGCCTCATGATTATCTTCGTGTTTATGTTCTTTATCATGATTATGGACATCCCAAACACTCTCTAAACTAGTAATAATTAAACGGTCTATAACCTTGAAGGTTGGTTTTAAAATACCTACTACCGTTAATTTTTCCTCATGCACCTCAATACTATTTTTTATTAGCCCATGAGCACTTAAAATAGTATCTCCAATTTGAAGCCCTAATTGTTTGGCTACAGATGCACCCAATACAACTTCCATAGATTTTTTAACTCGATGTCCTGCTTTTAATTCCGCATGATAAAACGAAGTAAAAGTATCGCTTGTTCCTACAATTCGAAATCCTTTATAATTATCACCATAAGAAATTGGTACAGCAGATTTAATTAATGGGTTTTTAGCTATGTTTTTAGCATCTTGATATACAATATTTCCTGTTGGATTATCAATATGCAATACCGAAGCTAACACCAATTGTAACGGACTTCCTTTTGCTCCAATAACCATATCGATATCGCCCAAATTATTTTCCATTTGGTATTCAAAAGATTTTTTTAATTGTTTTATGCCTAAAAGGAGTATAATACTTAGTGATAAAATAAAAACGCTTAAAAAAGTATAAAGCGGTTTCGATTTCATGTTTTGTATGCTTATTTTCCAAATATTCATAAGGCTATAGTATTTTGGAAAAACGGTTTAATTCTAGCATCGTGAGTTATAACAATTAAGTTCGCCTTGTTTTTTTGAGTTTGTTCTATAAGAAGTTTTATAACGATATTACAATTTTTATCATCTAAACTTGAGGTAGGTTCATCGGCCAAAATAACTTTAGGTTGGTGTATTACGGCAGATGCAATACCTAAACGCTGTAGCTGCCCCTCACTAAGTTTGTTTATTTTACTGTATTTAACGTTATATAAATCTAGTTGTTTTAGCAACTCGTCAATAACTTCAGTTTTAACCTTTTTTTTACTGAAGAAAAGACGTGCTTGTAAATTCTCAAAAACATTTAATGCTGGTATAGCGTGCTTTTTTTGAAAAACCAAGCCTATATGTTTACCTCTAAAAACATCTAATTGACCACTATTTAAGTGATTGATATCTGTATCGTTTATACTTACATTGCCGCTAGCAGGCTTTAACAGACCAGCTAAAAGATGTAGAAGGGTTGTTTTGCCTATACCCGACTTTCCTAAAACAAGTAAATTTTCTTGTGGGTTTAGCGTGATATTTGGAAAACTAAAAACGGGTTCATTTTTATTATATTGAAATGTAAGTTGATTTGTATGTATCATTTTGAAATGTTCTATACGTCTTTTTTTCTTTTTAAATGGCTATTGGCCACAGGTCTTGTTGCGGAAATTGTTGTTTTTTCCAGACTTCTATTTCAAGTTTTGTGAGTAAACAATCTTGCAATTCTGTTTTTATTTTTTCTTTGTTAAGGTGTTGCCCAATAAAAACTAATTCTATCTTTCTATCTCCAAACAGTGTATCCCAACTAGATTCAATTTCTTTCTGATTATCAAGAAAAGAAGCATACGAAATACGTTCTCCAAAAGACATTGAAGCCCACCAAACACCGGCACTATCTGCTTTGCAAGACCCTCCTGCAGAACTCCATAATAAGGCTTGATTGGGCCTAGAGGCTAACCAAAATAAGCCTTTGCTTCTAATAATATTTTGAGGAAAACGTTCATTTAAATAATTTAAAAAACGATCAGGATGAAAAGGGGTTTTACTTCTAAAAACAAACGAAGTTATACCGTATTCTTCGGTTTCTGGTACATGTTCATTTTCTAATTCTTTTAACCACCCGGCAGAGGCTTCTGCTTTTTCATAATCGAATAACCCGGTATTAATTACACGGTCTAACTCCACTTTAGATTCTTGTGTTGTTATAAGTTGTGCTTCTGGATTTAATTTATGGATAATGGCACGAAGTTCTTCTACTTGATCTGGGCTTACCAAATCCATTTTATTAATAATAATAACATTAGCAAATTCAATTTGATCTGTCAATAAATTAACAATCGTTCTGTTATCGCCTTCTATATTAGTAAGTTCTCGCGTGGTTAGATAATCTGAACTAGAAAAATCTTTTAAGAAATTAAAGGCATCCACTACGGTTACCATCGTGTCAATAAAACTAAAACGACTTAAATCTATTTTACCGTCTTCACTTTCAAAAGTAAAGGTTTGTGCTACCGGAATAGGTTCACTAATCCCGGTACTTTCAATTAATAAATAATCGAATTTGTTTTGAGCTGCTAATTTTTCTACTTCTATCATCAAGTCCTCCCGCAACGTACAACAAATGCAACCGTTAGACATTTCAACTAATTTTTCTTCCGTTCTAGAAAGTGTATTTTCATTTTCAATAAATTGAGCATCTATATTTACCTCGCTCATATCGTTAACAATAACGGCAACTTTTAATCCTTTTTTGTTATGTAAAACATGGTTTAGTAATGTGGTTTTTCCAGCGCCCAAAAAACCACTTAATACGGTTACAGGTAATTTTTTCATGTATTAAAATCTATTATTCTGAAGTTATTATAGTTTACTTTGTGTCTGTTAATAGTATCGATTTAATTATTTTTTGTAAAGTATCAGGATCACTACCAGGCCCTATGGTTAGTAGTTTAGATCCCGTTACGGGAATTCCATTAAAAGGCCTAATATGAACATGTCCATCGGGTGTACGTTCAAAATAAGTGTATTTGGTAGCATCTCCAATTAGAGTACAACCTTTTACTCTCAGGATACTTTTAGGTATTGCAGAACATATGGTTTCAATATATTTCTCATGGGGTAAGTTTGGTAAATCTACCGAGCACGATGCCCAATGTGCCTTTTGGTGATCCAACTTTTGTCCTATGTTTTTAGAGGGCATCAATTCGGGTAACAATAAAGCCTCCAAATTTTCGATTGGTATAATTTTAGCAGAAGGATTCAGCTTTTTTAATTGATTAATAACGTTTGTTTTTCGAGTATTACTAACATCATTAAGATATGTTAAAATTAGTAAAGACGATACTTGAATTTGGTTTGCCTCCAATTCATTATGTTCGCCCCGCAGTTGCCAGTTTTTTACATCGACCACCGAAATTTGAATGGGTGGTAAAAACCGCTCGTTTAACCCTACGCCTAAAAATTCCATTAAAGAACAGGCATCCGATGTTCCGTTTGCCTCAATTAAAGTGATTGCATTTTTTCTTTCGGGAATTCTGTTTATCGTATTTCTAAGTTCTACAATACCACTGCAACAAATACAACTACCGCTTAATGGCTTAATATTATTTAATCCAACTCGCTTAGCAAATTGTTGAGCATCTAAATATGCATTTTGATAATCATTTAAAACAACAAAAGGATTCCAATTATTTTTATTAAAACTCTCTAACAGGTGTTTTAGTAGCGTAGTTTTGCCCGCTCCTAAAAACCCAACAACTGTTATTATGGCTTCCATGGTTTAAAATGAATTATAGAATTACTAACTATTAAATTATAGAGTTGGTTGATTAATAATAGCTATAAATTCGTTTCGGAAGCTTTTTTTATTAAAACAACCGCCATATTCTAAAGTGGTTGTAAAACTATTTTTGTCTTTAATACCTCTAGAAGATACACAAAGATGTTTGGCGTTAATTACTACAATCACGTCTTTTGTTTCTAACACCTCTTGTAAATCATTTAAAATTTGAACAGCCAGGCGTTCTTGTACTTGTGGACGATGAGAATAATAATCGACTAGGCGATTAATTTTAGATAAACCAATAACTTTTTTAGTAGGAATATATCCTATATGCGCATGCCCTACAATAGGTAAAAAGTGATGCTCGCAGGCAGAATTTATATTAATATATTGCTCTACGAGTATTTTGTTATAGTCGTATTTGTTATCGAATGTTGATAATTTTGGTTTATTTGCAGGATTTAATCCATAAAATAACTCGTTTATATACATTTTAGCAACACGATACGGGGTTCCAGATAAGCTATCATCGGTTAAGTCGAGTCCCATTTCTTGCATAATCATTTTAAAATGATGCTGGATATTTTTTATTTTTTCATTATCCGATTTACAAAAAGCATCAGGGCGTAAAGGGGTTTCTATATTTGTGGAAAAATGATTATCGCCCGCTATTATAATTTGTTCTTTATCCTTCATTTGTACAACATTTATTGTGATTACATTGACAGTATTTTCTATTGTAAAGGTGCAAGGTGATTAAGGCTATGGCTGGAATGTATATAACATTTTCATTTATATGGAACCAAGCACTTTTTTCGTTAATTATTACCGTAAACAATACCAAATAACTTACCCACAGAGAATATTTTATCCAATTTTTAGAGGTTGTTTGTGCAGAACGATATACGGCAAAAAATGAAATTATTAAGAAGACATAATCTATACCTCCCCACCAACTAGGCACATTGTTACAGTCTGCAATAGAACAACTTTGTGCAATAAAAATAAACGGAGTTGCCACACAATGTATAAGGCAAAGTGTACTGGCTAATGCCCCAATACTGTCGGATTTTTGTTTTATCAATATCATTATTTCTTAAATACAACTAAGTTGCAAATATAGTGTTATTAATCACTAATGCAACAACGTTGCGTTAAATTTAACAATACTATTTGTTTATAAAATGGTGTAACCCTATCTTTGTAATATGGGTATTTTAAGAAAAACAAAATCGGTTGAAATAGTAGTAAAGCAATTTGATAAAGATTCTAGTGCCATCTCTGTAATTACTTTAGTAGAAAGACTTAATTCTGATATGAATAAAACAACCGTTTATCGTATTTTAAATAAACTAGAGGATGATGGTGTTGTGCATTCCTTTTTAGGAAAAAATGGTCATAAATGGTATGCAAAATGTAATAATTGTTCTTCTACAAAGCATCACGATGTTCATCCACATTTTCAATGTATTACCTGCGGAAAAGTAGATTGTTTAGATATTAATGTCCATATTCCAGAAATACCTAATCGGAATGTTGAAATAGCTCAAGTATTATTGCAAGGGCAATGCGATGCTTGTATTAAAAATTAAATATGAAAGTTGCAGGTACTATTTCTTAATATCTTTTAAAAGTTTAAAGTAAAACGTTGTACCGAGTCCCTCTTCACTTTTTAACCAAATCTCTCCGTTATATTGATTTATAATTTTTTTTACGATTGAAAGTCCCATACCAGAAGACGATTTTGTACTATCTAATTTAGTAAATACGTTAAATATTTTTTCAAAATAATCGGCTTTAATTCCAATGCCATTATCTTTTATAAAAAACTCGTAATGACTCCCCTTTTCCACACATCCTATGTTTATTAATCCTTTATCTTTGTCTGAAAAATTAATTGCATTTTGGATTACGTGTTTAAAAATTTGCATAATCTTCCATGTATTTCCAAAAACCATTGGCAGGTTTTCTTCTACCGTAATTTGAATAGAGTTGGGCACTACAATAGTTTGTAAAATTTCTTTTAAAGTAACATTTAAATTTACAAGCTTATCGTCATCGGTCTGCTTGTCAATGGTTGAATAATCGAAAATCCCTTGGATTAAAAGGTTCATTTTTTCTACGTTAAATAAAACTTGTTTTAATGAGTTTAAAGCCGCTTCGTCAATAAACGCCTTATTATCATCCATAAACCAAGTCACCAAGGTATAAATGTTAATTAAAGGTGCTTTTAAATCGTGAGACACCGCGTGAGCATATTCATTTAACTCTTGGTTTTGCTTCGATAAAAACAGCAACAGCTCTTCTTTTCTTGCTTCTTGTGCTTTTATGCGCTCCTCATTTTCTTTACGCTGTAGTGCGTTAACCAACATATTTGCAAATACAAATAAAATCTCTTTTTCATTTTCGTTATATTTATTAATTTTTCTTACAGAGTCAAAACCAATAAAACCTATTAATTCTTTATTTTTAAATTTAGGTATAGTAATTAAACTTTTAATACCCTGTTGTTCTAAAATATCGTGCAAATTTTGTTGGCCAATTTCGGGCAATAAATCTACATTTTCAACAAAAAAGGCTTTGCCTGCTTTGTGTGCTTCAACCCATTGCGGAAAATACTCTAAGGAGACCTGTTGTAATTTATCTAATTCTGGTTCTATACCGTTTGCACACCATTCGTAAGTATTAGAAGCTGTATTGTTTGAAAAGTTATAAGAAAAAACATAACTCCTGTCCGATTCTACAAACTCACCTATTTGCTGTAACGAAGTATTAATTAGTTTGTTAATATCAGATAAATCTGAATTAATATATTGTGTAGATATACTAATTAACAGTTCTTGAAAACGTATTTGTCTTTCAATAATTTTATCTTTTTCTAGCGGTAACCCATTTGGGTTATTATTGGTTTTATCTTGGCTTATATTTTGCATCTAGGTCTATACTAAAGGGAGTTTGTTTAGAGCATTTCTTTATCGATAACTAATATAATATTTATATTTTTAGCATACCATAAAAAAATTAAATAAACACTTCTGTTACAAGTAAAAAGAGACCTCATTATTATATAATTTTTATATCTACAGATGTTCTACTTTGCCATCCTGTTTCATCGGTTACCGAATAGGAACAGTGATAATCGCCTGTATCAATATTGTCTGGAATTGTAACACTAATATTGATTTCAAAGGATTTCACATCATTTTCTATAGTGTAGTTTTCAATAAAAATTAATGGGTTTATGGCGTTTTTAGTGTTTTCTAATGTGCAAGTTTCTTCCTGATCATCGTGTGTATGATGGTCAAAATTATGATGAATATCAATGCTATAAGCAGCCAAAGCCATATTATCTGTTGTTTGCGCCTTAAACAAGTATGTTTCTCCACGTTGTAATGTTTGGCAAGCTTGAGGGAAACCTCCGTTATAATCAATAGTAATCGTTGGTTTTTCTTCATCCTTTATACTAGTGTCACTAGAACAGGATACCGCTAAAAGTATAATACATGCGGTGTAAAAATATTTTTGTATAAAGTTCATTTTTATATGTTTTAAAACCGCATGGTAGATTTTGTACCATGCGGAATTATTATTTATATTTAGGCTGTAACATCTATATGAGTTTCGTATGCTTTGGTGTTTCCATCTTCGTCTTCTACGGTAAAAGTAACATGGTATTCACCAGCAGGAGCTGTAGCTGGAATATCAATATGTTGATGAAATTCTACTGAAGTTTTCTCGTGGTACCCCTCTAAAAATTCTAGTTCTAAATCTAATTCTTCCTCGCCTTGGCCTACAGTAATATCATGTGCATGCATATCTACTGTAATGTTATGAATTCCTTTAACGGCATCTATCATAAACTCGGCATGAAAATCCTTACCCCGTGCAACGGTTGAATCTATAGATATATCGCTTAAACTGATATAATCTAAAATTTCTATATGGCCTTCAATTTCGGTACTATTTCCTAATTCATC
>NZ_VOGY01000021.1 GCF_008033385.1 Algibacter pacificus
ATAGCCCGAGTAGAAAGTAATCATGGACGCTATATGAAAGGAAAACGGCAAAGTACCGTAGAACCTGTCTTTGGCACACTTACCCAATTTATGGGGTTAAGAAAGGTAAATACCATTGGAATTAAGCAAGCTAATAAATGCATGCAGCTCTCCGCTATTGCTTACAACCTCAAAAAGTATATGAAATTTATAGAAAAACGCTCTAAAAGTGGTGCAGGAGTGCTTGCGCTTTATTTTAGTCTCAAAAACACCTTTTATAAAGCTATTTATAGCTTTTTAAGACCTTATAAATCACCTGAAATTTTAAGTGTATAAAAATAGAAACCGTCTCTAAAGACGGTTTTTAATTATAGTTATACTATTTATTACGGGCTTGTGCAACGGTTACCGGTGTTGGCTACCGTTTTTTTTAATAACTAGAATCAAACTTTTGATCAATAGCTTTTAAAATAGTTTCTTTGGTTTGTATTTTAATAGTTTCAACCATTTTAAAAAGTGCTTCTATTGTTTTTGCTTCATAAAGAAAATGCCTGTCTTCAAGTTGTTCAAAAATATCTTTAATACCATAAGATCCCCTTAATGAAAATGCATCTGTATCACCATATAAACTAATTGTAAACCATTCTTTTAAATAATGCTCGGTTTTCCATAGTTTTGTGTTTTTCCAATGAAAACTCCAAAAACCATTGGGCTCATAAGTTTTAAGTGTGAATTCTTTTTCTGGTTTTAGGTGTTCTAACTCTACAAGAACAGCTTCCATCTTATTTGTAATTGCCGAAATGAGTTTATGTTTATCAACTTCTAATGCTGTTTCAGATTTTTTGTTTCTAAACTGTTTACTATTTAGTAGTTGCTTTGCTTTGTTTTTAACACCTTTAGTAGCGCCGTTTTGCGATAATTTTTCTACATCAGCATAAGAAACAGCTTCATGGTCTAATAGTAACTCCTGAAGTTTTTTATTGTTAGATGCCATTATTTTAGCTACAACCTCTTCCGTTAAACCTTTGGTTAATAATTCTTGCCTTATAGATTCATTAGGTTCGTCTACAACACCAGGTTGTAGCAAAATGCGTGAATCTGTATAAGGTTTTAAATAAAGCAGTAAATGATTTAGCTTATCGACTAGTTCTAATCGGTTTTTAGTAGAAAATTCTACCTCTGGCTCTTCCCAAACACCTTCATAGTCTAGCGTATTTGTTTTACTATTGAACTTTGGCAACAAACATATAACCTTTAGTTGGTATGCACCATTAATGTCGCCTTCTGGTCGCCATGATACATCAATCGCTTTTAATCGTGTGTGTGAAGTTATAAGTAATAAAGAACTACCTGTAAACTCGTGTATGGTATCTTCTGTTGGATTTGTTTCAGTTAACAAATTCCAATCAACTGACCAGCCTGATGGTATTTTTAAGGGTTGAAGATTCATAATAAATCAATACCAGATTATTTTTAGATAAGTAAATCTAAGGTTAGTTTTGTTCTACAATTCGTTCAATGTTTGCATTTGTTAAATTTTGATTCGGGTTAAGTTCTATTTTGCTAACTTTATAAGTGTTGTTACAGCATAGTAATTCGTAATAGTGATATTCTTTAGTGGCTTTAGGCCATATGCTCGCCTTTAGTTTTTTGCCGTTACTAAGATAGATGTAAAATGATGTATATTTAGGCTCAAACATATCTTTATGGTTTTCACTATTAAAGGGTGAAGAGCCATACTTGTAAATTTTTCCGTTATACTTGTAAGATACTTTCCATAGGTCTGGTATAACATAAATTTTGGTGTCGCCATTAGAAGTTTTTTCAAACTTGATATGAATACTAATATCATCTAAAACATATCCGTTTGGAGTAGATGCTTCAGCATGTGCAATTTCGAAAATTTGTTCTTGTGCTTTACTGCTCATGGTAATGGCAATAAATAGAATCATTGTAAATAAAATGTTTTTCTTCATGTTTAAGTTTTTATATTAATAAAAATCAATTATTAGTCTTCAATCCAAATGTCTTGTTTATAATAAGGATATGGCAAATTATCTAGTGTTTTGTGTTTAAATTCTGATTCTTCTTTGCCAGTTAACCAATTTACCCAGCCCCATTTTCCGTCTTTTTTCATAGCCAGTTTTAGTACACCATTTGCATCAAAATTTTTGTAATCT
The DNA here is from genome assembly GCF_008033385.1 of Algibacter pacificus. Classification (GTDB taxonomy): domain Bacteria; phylum Bacteroidota; class Bacteroidia; order Flavobacteriales; family Flavobacteriaceae; genus Algibacter; species Algibacter pacificus. Next base: position 2,160 of record NZ_VOGY01000021.1, read on the forward strand.
TCATAAGCACAAGGTACTGATAGTTTTGTGTTTTCATTATAACTCCAATAAGACAAATGCATACCTACCTTACCTTTGTTGTAAACTGCTGTGTATTTTGAGTTGTATCCGAAAAAACGAATGCTATCGTATTTTGCAGGTATCAGTGTTGTTAAATCATTTTCACCTAAAGATTGATACATTCCCCATTTTTTAGTGGCTTTATTCCTAGCTTTAAACACACCATCGCTATTACCTTCATCAAAAATAAGTATATCTGCTTTTAATTTTTTCTTTGATTCTTTAAAGGTGTCGATTGCCCAACCTTCTATCCAAACCAAAGGTACATCTTCTGGATTATCAAAAGTTGGATCTACTAAAACTACATCTTCAAACCAATCAACCAATCCCCATTTTTCATTTTGCTTTACAAGCGCATAATACTTATCATCAACTTCCTTCACTTTAATAGCATCATAGATGCAATTTGCTCTTTCTACAGCGTCAGGTATCTCATAAGGGTTTAAAAGGATGCCGTACTTCTTATTATTTTTAACAATAACAAAAGGTTCCATGTCTTTAAACCAGCTTATAGAATCGAATTTGGGCGCAACAACCTCTTCAAAGTTTATTTCAAACTTATCATCTAAAAGAAGTTCCTCAATTTCTTCATCGGAATATTCATAAGCTTCAATATGATAAATGCCCCATTTTTTTGTGGATTTCATTTTCACTTTGGCATAGCTCGGTGTATCTGGAATCCATTCTATCTCTTTTCCTTTGATGTGTTTTAGGATTTGTTTGTCTGATATGTTTTTCTGTGCAATTATAGCAACAGAAAACGATAAGAATATTACTAATAAAGTTACATTTTTTAAGGTACGCTTCATGAAATCAAGTGGTTTATCGTCCTATTAATAATTTATCAATTATCTAAAACCAAAATTATAGGTTGTATATACTTTATAGCCTTGTTTTTTGTAAAATGCAATCCACTTATCTCTTGTAGCGTCTATGGAATTATAACTAGATTCCCAATAATCTGTTTTTGTATAGTAGCAAAACGATTTTTCTAAATTAAAATTGGCTTTTACCTTGTTTTCCCATCGTTCTGCTATTTTGCTACCTTGAATTTTATAATAATGATGAAAGGGTTCGTCTTCTGTAAAGTTATAAGACACTATAGGACTAAAATAAGCCACTTTAATTTTTGTACAGCTTGAACTATTCATATCTGATATTGAATAAGAATACGTGTATTGTTTATCTTGCGCAAAAGCACTAGTAACTAATACTAATGTTAAAATGGTGATGATTTTTTTCATGGTTTTTATGTGTTTTTTTAGTTTAAAATTTGTTTTTTAAGTCAGGTCTAATTTTGTCTATAAATTGTATTTCATGATTGTAAAAGGTATTTAAGTGTTTTAAAGCTTTAAACAAACTAATAGCGCTTTCTTTGTTTAAAAAAGATAGATAATACTGGTCAAACTGGTCTTTTGTTTCTTTACAATCAATGGTCACCGTAAAATATTGATCAATTTGAGAAAGGAGAATCCAATTGATATCATCATAAAAAAACGACTTCTTTCCTTTAAAAGTTCTGTTCCGTTTTCAAAGTTTTTTAGTTCAAAATGTAATTTTTCATTTTTTTTAGTCAAATACCATGTATTTGTGTAAGTTTTATCAGGATTAGAATATGATATTCCATTCTCCTTTGACCCATAAATATTTAACCAGTCAGTAGTTTCTTGTAAGGTAGCGTCTTGTGCTTTTGTAGTATTTGTACTTACCGTAAGTACTAAAAGTAATAATAGGTGTTTCATGGGGTTTGCTTTTTTAAAATTTGTTTTTTAATTCTACTCTATTACTAAACTTGATAGTGCTATCAGGGTAAAATGAGAATAAGTGCTTTAAAGCATTATACAAACTTAATAAACGCTTTTCTTTATTATTATCATTATCAAATGCTACAATAATATTCTTATGGCTAGCTATGTTATCTAAACCTTCCCCATAGTAATATTGTTTAACGCTAATTACAACGGAACCAGAGTATAATTCTATACTCTCAATGTTTTCTAAATAAGTCTTAAATACACCTTTAGGATTATCTTTCCATTCATAGTAGTCGTTATCTTTGTATTCTGTTAACCATCTAATGTCTATTCCTTTATTATCGTCTAGAATAAAATTCCATAATTTTATTCTAGTTCCATTATTAACATTTATATTATCTGTAAGTCCATAACTTTTAAGCCAATCAATAGTTTCTTGTAAGGTAGCGTCTTGTGCTTTTGTAGTATTTATACTTACCGTAAGTACTAAAAGGAATAATAGATGTTTCATGAGGTTTGCTTTTTTAAAATTTGTTTTTCTTCTTCTTTTCTCTTGCTAGATAAGCCAAGTGATTTAAGGCTTTGTATAATCTTTGAACTTTTTCGCTTTTGAAATTATATTTTGCCTCTGGTACTTTTTTATTACAAAACTCATAAGATTCTGCGAAATAATAGCTTAAGTTTAAAAATAAATATGAACTGTTTCTCTTTTTATTATTTTCTAGCACATATTTGTCTGTTGCATGCAGTTTAATTCCACTTTCAGAAATAGACACACTATCAATTTCCAATAATTTCAATTCATAATTCTTTGCATATAAAGCAGAAGAACTATTGTTTCCAAAAATAACAACTCCTTCTTCAGATGTCTTTTTATAAATTTTTGTATCATCAATTGTAAATTGAATTCTCTGACTGATAATATCTTTGCATTTATCCAATGCTATGAAATCATTTGAAAACTGAGGTAGATATTCTTTTAAAAACCCTATAGTTTCTTCCCAAGCGGCATCGTTTTGTTTTTCTTGTGCAAAGGTTAAGGTTAGTGATGTTATACATAGTATAAGTGTTAAGATTGTTTGTTTCATGGGTTTTATTCTTGTATTTGCTCTTGAGTTCAAAATGTTTGCCAACGTGTTTGGCTAGGAAACGTAGCGTTTAGACTAGCAATTACTTTTCAGATTAAAATTACACAAAATAAATAAAACACAGACATTGGGAAAGCACAACCTTAGCTATGTTTTTTAGCCGGTGTTGGCTAAAGTACTTTGTTTGTCAGAATCGTATATAATTTATGATTGATATAATAATTCCCTGTTCCTAGTTTTTGTTTTATTAAAATTCCATCTTTTGCTAACTTATTCAAATAATTTCCAGCAGTTATTCTGGATACACCTAAATCTTTTTCTATAAATTCAATTTTAGTGTATGGATGTTGGAATAAATTATTCAATAAATCTTGACTATAAAATTTATAATTATCTCTTATTAAGTGTTTGTATTCAAACATTAAAACTTGAATTTCTTTAATTGTAGAGATTGTTTGTTTTGATGTTTGCTCTACAGCTTGAATAACATATAATAACCAATTTTCCCAATTCCCAGTTTCTCTAACTTCTTGTAATAGTTCATAATATTTAGCTTTATTTTCTATAATATATCTACTAAGATAGAGTATAGGTAAATCCAATAAATCTTTCATTACAAGATATAGTACATTTATAATTCTACCAGTTCTTCCGTTTCCATCATAGAAAGGATGAATACTTTCAAATTGAAAATGAATGATTGCCATTTTTACAATAGGATCAAAGTCTGACAAACTATCATCGTTAGTAAATTGTTCAAGATTAGTCATTAATTCTTTAATTGTTTCATAATCTTGAGGAGGAGTATAAACAACTTCTCCTGTAGTTGCATTTTTCAAAGCAGTACCAGGAACTTTTCTAAATCCCGCATTATTTTTTTCAAGTTCAGCTTGAATTTCAATAATGTTATTGTTGGTTAATATATTTCTTTTGGAAATTAATGAATAACCAATTTTTAATGCTGAAATGTAATTTTGTACTTCCTTAGCATCTAATGATTTTAAACCGTCAAGATTTAACTCAGCTTTGTAAAGGTCATCGTGTGTTGTAATGATATTTTCAATTTCAGAACTATCCTTAGCTTCTTGAAGTCCTAAAGTATTTATTAAAATATGTTCATTAGGAATACTAGAAACTAAACCTTTTAATTCAGCTAAAGCTCTATGTGCTTCATTAAGTTTCTTTAAAACATTTTTAGTTTCAATATCTTTTGTAAGTGGTAATTTTTCTAGTTTGAAATTATTCATAGTGATAAGAAAATCTATTTTTCTATACAAAGATAATTCTTTTGATAAGAAAATTCACTTTTCTTTACATATAAAAAATGTATGATAAGATTTTTAAAAATTATTTACATTCAATTTTTTCAGTGTGCTACGGTATGTCTTGTCCTGAAATATGGCTACAGGTTAAAAATTGAATTTAGGCTGATAATTTGTATACCATATTAGGTGTTTTATAATCTAAAGATAAGT
>NZ_VOGY01000022.1 GCF_008033385.1 Algibacter pacificus
TCCATCTTTTTGCTTTATTATTTATTACTAATTAAGACTATAAAAATGTTTTAGTTTCCTAAAGGCTGGGATATTAATCACAACGTTGTTGTATAAGGTTTGTTGCGTTGGTTTTGCAATAAATTTAGTAAATAATTACTAACAAAGAAAGTCCGCGAGGACTTTCGCAAGTAAGCAAAAAGCCAGCAATAAATTTTATACGGTGTTAGCCACTGTGTTTTATTTTTTCCTCAATTTCTTTATTTAAAATGAATTCTCTTTCAAAATTTGGTAATTCAACATTGTCAAGTTGACTTTTAAAAATCACATAATAACCTTGTGTTCTAAAGTATTCAATAAATTCATTTTTGGTTGCTCCAATTCCTGTGTATTCTCCAACTAATAATATGAAAAATTTATCACTAAAATAATCATTCGTTTGAAAAGGCATTGATGCTTTCATTTGTCTTAAAACAGCAGGAAAGTCGTCTCCAATTATTGGTTTTATTTCAAGCCAATAAGAACTTTGTTTTTCCTGTTCAAAATAACTCCAATTTCGCCAATTGTTGTCATAAGCAAATTTCATTCCGTACCAAAGTGAAAAGGAAACATCTACTTTCTCAAAAACAGGTTTTGAAAATTTAAGTAATCTTTTTGAATACAGACCAAATTTATCATTGGAATTCGGATTTTTTAATGCGTCTAAAAAATATTCATTTTCTCGGTCTTTAGTTGATTCTAAAATTTTCAACATTGCCTTGTTGATTCTTTCAGAATTATTTTCAAATAACTTTGAATTAACTAAATATGCAAGTTTTACTCGAAATTCAGGTTTTAGAAATAAAATTTGGATTTTATTGTGTTCTGGTGTGTCAACAGGTTCTCTAAAATTATTTATAACTACATTATACAGGTTTATATGTTTTTCTTTAAAAAAACTTTGAGCTGTTAACCATTGAACATATTCTTTATCAGTTGCTAAAATTTCAACTGGTTTTCCTTTATATTTTCCAAAAGGTATTATTTTATCTTCCATTTTTCATTTCGTTCGTGAGGTTCTTGGACATTGTGGCTAACGTTGTTGTATAAGCTTTGTTGCGTTTTTTAAGCAATGAATTTAATAAATAAAACACGAACGGCGAAATTCCGAAGGAATTTCTCAAGTGAGCTATAACTAGCAATAAAGTTTATACGGTGTTGGCAACTGGCTTTTATTTTTCGTTCAGTTTATTTAATTTATTAACGTATTCTTTCGGAATTTTTTCTTGAGTTTTTAATAGTATTCCACGATATTCATATTCAAGATTTGAGTTGTTCGGTTTTGCCACAATTCGATATTTATTTTCCGTAATTTTTTTGTAAGTATTCAACCATACAATTGTGTCAATTCCGATTTTTTTCTTTTCTATTCCACTAACTAAATAAGTTGAGTCAGTTTGATATTCAACTTTAGCGATTAATTCAGAATTATCTAAATATTTTTCAATTTGAAAATTTTTAATTCTATAAATAGTTCCGATTATAGAGTCATTTTCATACAAATCAAATGTTCCATTTTCAATTCCTTTTTTTTCAGAATTACAACTCAATATTAAAATAGATGATAAAATGAGTAGAATGTTTTTCATTTTTCGTTCAGTTTTTTGCTTGTTGCCAACGTATTTGTATAAGATTAGTTGCGTGTTTTAAGCACTAAAGTTAGCAGATAAAACACAGATAGAAAGTCCGCGAGGACTTTCGTAAATAGGCTATTACCAGCAATTAATTTTATACGGTGTTGGCAGTAGTTATTTTTTCTTTCGGTTTAATATTATACTTTTTCAAAATGTCAGAATACAAACCACGAGCAGATAAATATTCTGATAATTCAATTTCAAAATCTCCATAGAGTTCAAATAGTTCTTCCGTTGGTGCGTATTTTTTCTCGAATTCCCAATAATGTTTGCTGAATAAATCTGAAAACTCGATTGATTCTTTACATTCTTTAATATCTACTAAAACATTATTAAATAACTTTATTACACCGCCTGTTTCAAAAAATGTTTCTCCGTTTTTAAAAAGAATTAAATTTGTCTTTTCCCAATTTTTAGTTTTCTCATAGCCACTTGAAAAACGCAAATTACTTTTCTCGTATTTTATTAACCAATCTACTATTGATTTTTCGTTTGAGTTATCAAATTCAGCAAGTGCTTTTTTTGCAGAAATATGATTTCTTACTAATTCGTCAAAATTCTCAATTGTCACATAAATTGACAAAAATGACCAAACAAAATTATAATCCCAATGTAAGTCTTTTACAGAATTATGTAATTTTTTATTTTCTTTAAACCAACAAACAAAATCCTCAATATCTGTTATCTTGTTTTCAAATTTCTCAAATTTTTCAACAGCAACTTCAACTTGTTTTTGTAGTGAAACAATATGAGATAAAGGATTGTAGTTTTTACTTTCGTCTTTTTTGAACCTAAAATAGATACAGTTTTTTTTAATTAGATTTTCCTCGTTTTTAATATCACTACACCTAAATATATCTACGATTTCATTATTTTCTTCTTTAAACAGTAAGTCTAAATAATCATTGTTTTTTGTTAAAAAAGTATAGCCATCACAACCTTTAAAGCATTTATTACAAGAGCCTTTGAAAACTTCCTCAAATTTAGAAATTCCTTGTTTTTTCAAAACATCAAATTCCTTGCTCAAAGTTTTAATAAACAAATCTTTAGAAACTTCCATATATGCTTTGTCATTGTCAAGAATGACATCCAACAAATCAATATTCATTTCTCTTATTGAGTTTATAATCTTTCTCTTATAACTCATTAGTTATCTTTATTAGATTTTGAATAATATTCATAGGTTTCATTACCAACTATTTCAACATTATACTCGCTTAAACTTATCATTGTTTTTTTCATTATACAATTTTCTTTTGATTGAATGGATAGGTAAGCATAGTCAATCGTTTCAACACTTGCTGAAATCATTGAGTCTATCCTAATTCTTTTAATATCATCTAGTTCAAGTTCATTTAATTCAATTCCCTTTGTGGTCAGGTATTTGTGTTCAGAATTTAAGCATTTAAAAAAATCATAACCATTTCCATATTCTGTTACCATAGAGGCTCTATTGATACATTGACTTTCACTATTTAAAGTTTTAATACTTATGCTATCAACCAGCATTTGCTTTTTTTCAGGGTTGTAATGGTCGAATTTCACACTTATTATTTTTTCACAATCATCTTGAATATGATAATTCCACTCTGTTAAATAGTAGTAATCTGTTGCATAAATATATTCCTCTTTCTCAAAGTTTGCTTTTACTTCTTCTATAATCCTATTTTGGTCATCATATTTATATCTTGTCTCAAAATTTAATTCAAGGTTATTATTTTTAATAACATAATTTTTGATTGATACGACTAAACCATTAAGGTATTGATAACTTGTTTTTTCATTTAGTATTTCATTTTCTCCTATATTTGAAAAATATTTTTTTGTAGTTTTAATTAAATCGTTTTCGAATTCATTAATTGTTTTTGATATGGTGTTTTTTTGAAAATCCGTACTTTTTTCTTCAATTAATTTATTATTATCATACTTAAATTCGTTTTGTATTATTTTGTTATTTAAAAGATTAGAAGATTTTTTGTAAACAATTTTATTGTTTTTAAGTTTTATGTCAATTATTGATATAAGTTCATTTACATCTACAGGATACCTTTTGTAGTGGTCAATATCGTAAGAATCCAAAGTGGTCGTACTATTTGGGTCTGAAAAAAAATTATGAATTAATTTAGTTTTAAATTTTGTAATTCTATATCCAAATTCATTGTATTCATATTTTTTTTCAAAAATTTCATAAGGGTAAGTATGGTCATAGTAGTTTCTATATTCTATTATTTCTTTAATTAACCTATTATTTTCATCATAAATATATTCTATCTTCTCTCCTTTGCCTTGATTTCTTTGAGCAAAGGAAAGATTTGAATAAAGTGTTATGCAGCCAGATTCATTGAATTCTTTATAGTCATTATAACCTCTTATTTTTTTTATATTTTCTTTCAATTTGTTGTTAAGAATTAGTTGTTAATATTTTCAAACAAAAAGTGAATAGAATTATTAATAGCATTTGCTGTTTTTATTGCGTCTTCTTTAGACTCAAAGGTTTCTATTAATTTTGTTTCACCATATAGTTTTTTATTAGTTAAAATTATCCAATTATTATTTTTTTGTCGATATTCGACATAATAATATGTGATATTACTACTACTTTTTTTGACTAACGTTTTTGAATGAAGCATTGGTTTTATTTCAATTCCATTTTCCGTTTTATAAACTGTTTTTCTGTTAGTTTTACTTTCAAATATCACTTTTGACATATTATTTCAAGTTTGAGTGAGTTTAATTACTGCCAACGTTTAGTATAAGAAACGTAAGTGATTTCGAAGCTCTTACCTGTCAAATTGCACTGAGCCAAATTTGCGTTTTGACACAAACTTAAAATATTTAACAAACTCGTCAAATCGCAGATTTGGCGGAGCTGATTAAATGCTCGAAAGCTCCGTAAACCACTGAACCACTTATGTTTTTTATACATTGTTGTGCATTCGTTTTTTTCAATCTCCATATTTAGGATTCAACTTTGTAGGAATTGGGGCATTAGTATCTTTCCACCATTTTTGTAAATCCTTTAAAAGTTCTTCTACCTTTTCAGGCTTGGCTTCTACTAAGTTGTTTTGCTCTCCAATATCTTCAGATAGGTTATATAATTCAATGGCATCATCTTCAAAATAGTAATGCATTTTCCAATCGCCCTTGCGTATCACAGAACCAGGCCTTGTTCTAAATAAAGGGTCTCTGTTTTCGTTGTCTTTTCTATTATAAGCCTCCAAATAGATTGGGAAATGCCAAAATAATGGGCGTTCTAGTGTTTCTGTTTTTCCTTCTAGCACCGAAGATATATTAACTCCATCTAATTCCAGCTGGGTATTCTGAATACCAGCATAATTCAAAATAGTTGGAAAGATATCGAGATTGGTAATTGGCACATCGCTCTTTGTATTTGGTTTAATTATGTTATTATAAACGAAGAAAAAGGGCTCTCGAATACCACCTTCGTAATAACTCCCCTTTCCTGCTCGTAAAGGTTTTTGTTTAGTTATTCCATACAAACCTCCATTATCTGATGTAAACACAATCAAAGTATTATCAAAAATATTTTTGTCTTTTAATGTTTGGATAAGCAACCCAATATTTCTATCTAGATTATCTACCATGGTAGCATACTCATAGTTTTTTTGACCATTCCAAGGTGCCTTATTCTTATATTTAGGTAACAAGCTATCTACTGGCGTTATAGGGGTATGTACTGCATAGGGAGAATAGTATAAAAAGAATGGAGAAGCAATAGTATCAACAAATTCTATAGCCTTTTCCATAACCAAATCAGTTAAATATTCACTTTTCCCTTTAGCAATATTCACGCTTTTATAAGGCGGGTAGTAACTTTTTGGAAGACCTGCATGACTACCACCTATATTTACATCAAAACCGTCTTCAAGTGGGTTGTGACTTAAGTGCCACTTGCCTGCATGACAGGTAGTATATCCATTACTTTTTAAGACTTCAGGAATTACAATGAATTTTGAAGCTAAGAGGTTTGTGTTTTTTGTTGGAATTAATTTACGGTCTTTAGCTTGTCCTCTTTCAGAAGAATTCACCGTATAAATCCCATGACGTGGAGTCCACATTCCTGTCATTAAACAGGCTCTACTTGGTGCGCAGTTTGCTGATGCTGCATAACCATTGATAAACACCATCCCTTTGGTAGAGAGCGCATCAATATTAGGCGTTTCGTAATATTCACTCCCCATAAAACCAACATCTTTCCAACCCATGTCATCAATGTTTATAATGACTAGGTTGGGCTTAATTCTATTTTTATTTGTTGGTCCAATGCTACAAGCATTAACTGATAAAACTAGAATAATAGAAATGACTATTATTAATCTCATATTTTTATATTTATCTACACAAAATCTCATATTCTCCTTTTTTAAAATGATGCACAACGATCTGGATATGAATCGTAGCATTCAAACCAGCTCTAAATTTTTGTTTAATACCAAGCAATAAAAATAAACAAAAACTTTGTTAAAGC
>NZ_VOGY01000023.1 GCF_008033385.1 Algibacter pacificus
GTAATATGTTGATGTTCCGTCCCAAACTATTTGATCTTCATATTCTAGGGTGAAATAGTCGTTATCACTTAATAAAACATTTGTGGCTTGATAAATATCCCCTGCTGTATTTGATAAATTGTATATTCTTTCTGGCGTTAATAATTCAGCATCATTATCTACAACTAGTTGTAAAGGCACACAATCTTGTTTTTGGCTAATATCTATTCCGGTCATATCTATTTCTACGGTCACATCATCCAAACCAACACCATTTGTTTTACTCACTCTCCAATTAGATGATATACGCTCTTTATAATTATCTGTATTTGTTTGAAAAGTATAATCCGTTTTATTGTTTCTTCCCCAAAATAAAAAATCACCATCGGTTAATGTTTCTGGTTCTTTTATTCTAATTATACCAGTACCTTGGGAGTCGGTATGCTTAGAACCATCGGAGGCCTGCCCTATTCCAGCTACATCATGATCGAAATCACCATTTTCATCCTCATCATAAAAATCTATAGATGCATCTATAGTGATATCATATTTAGCCGATAAATAATTTGAAACAATAATTCTTTCGGCATCCGTTATATATGTATTAAATAAAATAATTTCAGAAAAATCACCTTGATGCGCCTGTGAAGAATCAAAACTGTAAGGCGATGAACTGCCATCCTGCTCCCCTGCCAAAGCAAAATCTCCACCAGCAGTTAAAGGTATGCTGTTTTGATTAGCATCAACAGAAGTTCCTTCTGCACCATTTAAGGACATTCGCGAATTCCCTCCATAGCTTGTCCATGCAAATTCAACAATATTCCATTGACTATTATCCGCATTAAGATCAAAAGTTCTAGATTTAACCCCATCTCTATACATACGCAAATCATCACTTCTGTAAATAAGAAAATTATTATCGCTTGTGGTTGAGGCATAAGATAGTATCCCATCTTTATTAGAACCGGTATCGTTAGTTTTATTGACATAAAAACCAGAAATTGCAGTAGTTGGAAAATTTGAAAAGCCTGTTTTTATTAATCGTCTATTGCCTGTTTCAAAACGAACCACATCATAACCATTAACGACATTTTTTTTAATAATGGGTTGATATGAAGCATTGGACTGACTTAAATTGGATCCATATCCCGATAAATCCATCCAGCTTACTAAAGGATCATCATCGGATTCTGTAATATCGTTCGGATTAGTCCATAACACTAATGGTGATGTCCCGTTGGTATGCCCCACTCCTCCTGGGCCTTTATAACCACCTCCCGGATAATTGAAATAACAAAGCCTTAATGTAGCACTCCTAATGGTACCTCCGTATAATAAGCGATCATCTCTAACAATTAAAGTCCAAGCACCTTTACTATTTTCTCCATTAAAATCATCTAAATTACCTTCGGGATTGTAGGTTCCTGAAAGTGTATAACTCCCTGATAAAGATGGGTTATTAGAAGAGGATTCATCAAAAGTAACATCACTATAATTGTTCGCCGAACCTCCATTATCTGTAGATAACTCTACCTGTGTGCCTTCTGGAGATAACAAATAAATATCTAAATCATCGTTAAAATCATGATCTATATTTACAGTAATATTAACATCAGATAATGTATAAGAATCTGGGACAATAAAAGTTTTTTCATATTGACAATACAATAGATTACAAAAACCTGTAACTTCAGGAATATCAATAACATCATTATTATGGTAATCCTGACAAAGTTCTTGTCCAAACGAATTTACACTGATAAAGAAAAGAGTTAAAAACCATACTTTCATAGAAAATATGGCTAGTTGAAATTTGCTCATATTTTAAATAATTATAGTGTATATTTCTCTAATATACATTATAATTAAAAGCAAACAAAATACAAGAGAACTATTCAAACAAATATAAAACGCTTATAACAAGTAAATTACACGCTATCCCCCTCTATAAACCGATGTTATAATTAGAAACGGACTAGATTTAAAAAAGGTATGTTCCCTCCTAATTTTTTACAAATTTTCTTACCATTTTTCCATTTATACGATCCTCTATTTCGAAAACATATATACCATTGGCTACTTTTGGCAACTGGATAGTATTGGTTTCAACAGTAGATAAAGCCAGAATAACTTGCCCTGTTAAACTATAAATTTTTAAGCTTGAAATAGTATTTAAATCTGGATAATTATGGATACTTAATTGTTGGTTTTCTTTGCTGTAAGACAGTGTTACCTTAGTGAATTCTGGAGCATCAACATTTAATACTTCGGCTTGCTTGGCATAGGTTATGGCATATCTATTAGCATAATTAGTTCCTGCGACTAAGGTTAAGGTTACCGGAGCATCCTCTAATAAATTATAATAAGTATTGGTGTCTTTATCTTTTAAATAAACCGGCGTGTTTTCGGGTAAGTTTTCACTTTTATCGATAGCAAAGGTGTAATTTCCAGAATTTACAACTTCTACGCCCAAATCAATTTCATCGGTTTTAGAAAGGCTTGGTAAACCTTGCACCATTAGCTGCCCTGCAAGGCTATTCCAATAAAAATTGTCGGGATAAAAATTGGCTAAATACGAATCGAAACCGCTATCATAACCTTCGGTAGTCCTTACATCATAACCTAAACCTATAACGCGTTTAAATTCATTTTCATCGGTCATTGAAAACCATATTTTTGTTCGGGTATCGGTTGTGGTTTTGGCGGCTATACCAGATTTAGTTTGTGTGGATTTATAAAAAATTGCAGAATCTGTAGGATCGCCTGGGCTATTAAAATCCCGTTGCCCATTATTAAACACAATACTACCATTTGCTTTAAAGGTTACAAAAAAGCCTTGACCAACAGCTATTTTACCTGTTGGGGCTCCTTTTGTAGAACCTGAACCAGCATCTGATGTAGACATTAAAGTATTATAACTAGCATAACCACCTTCATAATCATTTAATATATGCGTGTTGGCATTTCCAAATTGCTCCCAAAAATATAAGGTTCCGTCGATAACTCCAGAATTATCGGCTATAAATTGATCGGCATTTAAATCGGACGGATATGGATTTCCTACTAAATAACCATTTCCTGAACTTGCTGAAAGCGTATAATCGCCATCATTAGCCTCGCCATTAAACGTAAATTCACCAGCAATTCCAGTACCTTTCATAGAAAAACCTTCGCCTGGTAAAATACTAGTTGAAGCTGGATCTATTTGATTCCAAGAATAATAATTTCCAGATGTTCCATTAAAGGTTTGTAACCAGAGGGTACTTATTTTACCAAACTCATCAACCTCACTTGTAAATAACACAGGACTTTCTTGAAACTCTAACGCACTTAATTTCCAGGTTCCACTATTATTTACAGAAGCGCTCCAATAGTTATAATCATACTTATTAGCAGTTCCTTCTTGAGGAATGGTAAAACTTCCTGTTCCTGAGTTTAAAGATGTTCCTGTATGAGTTTGAACAACCTGCCCTTCTCCTAAAACATGTATAATCCCGTTGTTTATTATCCCGTTGGTGATGGTTAAAAGTATACCGTCACCTATTTCCAAAGTACCTCCTGCTTCTAATTCTAATTCTCTAACGGTGGCATCTTCACTTAGCACAGCAGTCTCTCCTGCCTTTACCAAAAATTTCTTACAGGCATCGCTAATGCTTGGTGCAAAGTATTCACCACTACCATTGTGAAATTCAAATCCCCCACCGTCATTACCCCAAACAATTTGATCCAAATATCCTAACGTAAAATAGTCGTTATCATTAAAAACAACCTCTGTTACCGTATAAACACCATCAACTAAACCGAATTCATAAGTACGTGTTCCTGAGCTAAATGATGAATCATCACTTACAATCAACTTTAATTTTTCATTACATTCAACGGTAGGATTAATATCCGATTCATTAATAGATACAGATACTGTTCCCAAATCATTACGGTGACTAACACGCCATTTAGTATCTATTGCACTAAAATACTCAGACGTTCCTTCAGAAGTATACATATAATTTTTTGAAAAAGTGTAATCGGCATCTATTAGCGCTTCTCCCCAAAATAAAAACTCATCATTATCCAAATTAGAAGGAGTGTTAATACGGACAATACCAGTTCCTTGAGAATCGGTATGTTTAGACCCATCATAAGCTTGCCCAATACCGGCTACTTTGTAATCGTAATCTTCACCAGACGTATCGGCTATATAATAATCATTGTTATTAAGTATTCTTCCATATTTAGCAGCTAAATAATTCGAAGTAATTATTCGTTCGGCTAGACTTAAACGTTGTTTAAAAATAATCATTTCTGAAATACGCCCATTTAAAAACCTACCGCTTGTTCCTATATCGTTTCCAATGTAGAGGTCGGTATTATTCACCGCTGGGGTTTTACTTTCATTACCAGTATAAATAGAATTATTGTTTTTATAAACATCTCGTCCAATATTAGAGAAAGCGTATTCAAACACATCAAAATTTAAAGTTGAATAAGCTCCAGCTGAAGAATTAACATAAGCTCTAGAAAAATCGGTAAATTTTATAGGCATATGAAAAGAAGCATCATTATAAGCAAGAAACTCATAATTCTCTAAGGCATCATATCCTTTTGTATAGATCGCATTAAAATCTTTATTAGTATCAACTTTAGAAACCAAAAAAGTAGTCCAATTCGTTAAATCGATAGAATCATCATCGGGCACAGTTAATTCATCATCACTACCATCAAATTTAATGGAAGGGTATCCATTAACATCAGTAGTCACTAAGCTTGGTCTTGCCGACGTCCCTGTGGGTATAGCATTATTTCCATAACCCGATTTATCAGCCCAAGCCGTAACCTCATTACCGTTTAAACTAACCCCAGAAGATGCATCTAGCCATAGTGATAAATCTGATTGTCCATTGGTATGCCCAACACCACCGGGTCCTAAATAGCCCTCAACAGGTGGTCTATAACAAAGGTTTAGCGTGATATCGTTACTTGATTCGGTAAATAAACCTAAAAGATCGAGATCAATTATAGTGTTATCAACAACAATTAAAGTCCAAACTCCACTACCAATTTCACCATTAAAGTTGGATAAAGGTTCGTCTGGCTCATAAGTCCCTGATGAAATAGGGGAATTACAACCAACTACGTACAAAATAGCCGTACAAGAAGGAACACCATCAGTAGATTCATCATCAAAAGTAACAGTATCATACCCATTAGTATCACCACCTTTACCCCAAGCTAACTTTACCACCGTACCACTTGGTGACCTTAACGAAATATCTAAATTTTTGCTAGTATGATGACTTATATCAATGGTAATGTTTACATCGGTTAATACATAAGCATCCGACACGGGAATATCTACCTCAACTGTATCATCTCCTAAAACCCTAATATTTAGAATATTAGTATCAACATTTCGATCCGCTGCATAATTTTGGCAAATTTCCTGTCCAAAGGAGGTTGTGCTTACAGTAATAAATGTGAAAAACCAAAGTTTCTCAAAACATATCAAAGCCTTTAATTTGTTCATAGTAGTAGGTTATTATAAACAAAAACAGTTTTTTTCTTACAAAAAACTTATTTTTACAGTTAATACATAGATTACAACTCTATTAAGAACTATAAATATATAACTTATACTACAAAACACACAAAAAACAACTATATTTTTACTACAAAAACGACAAACACAACCTTTTATCGGTTTTTAAATTTTTATTCTACTGCAAACTTTATAACTAATTTCTCTTTTGTATTATTTTTTACTTCTAAAACATATACGCCATTAGAAATATTTGGCAACTGAATCGTATTGGTTTCAACAGTTTTTAAACTTAAAACAGCTTGCCCTGTTAAACTATAAATTTTTA
>NZ_VOGY01000024.1 GCF_008033385.1 Algibacter pacificus
ACTTTTTTTGATTCGTGACATCCCTAAAACCAAACTTAACACTACACATTAATTCGTGAATTCGTGGCTAAAAAGAGATGTTATCCATTTCAGTTTAGAACAAAAAAAATCCTCAACAAATAAATGTTGAGGATTAAAAAAGGCAACGACCTACTCTCCCACAAATGTAGTACCATCGGCGCTAATGGGCTTAACTTCTCTGTTCGGAATGGTAAGAGGTGAGCCCCATCGCTATAATCACCTTAAATTGTTGGTTGTTGGTTTCTAGTTTTTGGTTGTTGGAACAATTTCCAACTAATAACCATGAACTAATAACAATCAACCGCGCTACTTGCGCAAATATCTTAACATATTGAAACAAAAATCATGAACTTATAGTTTTAATAATTCCATTGTATAACTTTTAAAAAAACAGGCGTACAATAAGCCTATGGGTTATTAGTACTACTTGGCTATGACATTACTGCCTTTACACCTATAGCCTATCAACGTGATAATCTCTCACGACCCTTTAAAGAAATCTCATCTTGTGGTGGGTTTCGCGCTTATATGCTTTCAGCGCTTATCCCTTCCAAACGTAGCTACTCTGCAATGCTCCTGGCGGAACAACAGATACACCAGAGGTTTGTCCAACTCGGTCCTCTCGTACTAGAGTCAGATCCACTCAAATTTCTAACGCCCACTGTAGATAGAGACCGAACTGTCTCACGACGTTCTGAACCCAGCTCGCGTGCCACTTTAATGGGCGAACAGCCCAACCCTTGGGACCTTCTCCAGCCCCAGGATGTGACGAGCCGACATCGAGGTGCCAAACCCCCCCGTCGATATGAGCTCTTGGGGGAGATCAGCCTGTTATCCCCGGCGTACCTTTTATCCTTTGAGCGATGGCCCTTCCATGCGGAACCACCGGATCACTATGCTCTACTTTCGTACCTGATCGACTTGTAGGTCTCTCAGTCAAGCTCCCTTATGCCATTGCACTCTACGCACGGTTACCAAGCGTGCTGAGGGAACCTTTAGAAGCCTCCGTTACTCTTTTGGAGGCGACCACCCCAGTCAAACTACCCACCAAGCACTGTCCCTTCCTAAGAAGGTTAGACTCTAGATAAGCAAAGGGTGGTATTTCAACAATGACTCCACAACGCCTAGCGACGCCGCTTCAAAGTCTCCCACCTATCCTACACATTACTTATCCAAAACCAATACTAAGCTATAGTAAAGGTGCACGGGGTCTTTTCGTCCCACAGCGGGTAATCGGCATCTTCACCGATACTACAATTTCACCGAGCTCATGGCTGAGACAGTGTCCAGATCGTTGCACCATTCGTGCAGGTCGGAACTTACCCGACAAGGAATTTCGCTACCTTAGGACCGTTATAGTTACGGCCGCCGTTTACTGGGGCTTCATTTAAGAGCTTCGCCGAAACTAACTCCTCCACTTAACCTTCCAGCACCGGGCAGGTGTCAGGCCATATACGTCATCTTTCAATTTAGCATAGCCCTGTGTTTTTGATAAACAGTCGCCTGGACCTTTTCACTGCGGCCACCCCGAAGGGTGGCGACTCTTCTCCCGAAGTTACGAGTCTATTTTGCCTAATTCCTTAGCCATGAATCTCTCGAGCACCTTAGAATTCTCATCCCAACTACCTGTGTCGGTTTAGGGTACGGGCTGCTTCTCTTGCTTTTCTTGGAAGTCGATTTGCTAGATTATCACCGCGGCCGAAGCCTTAGTGTACTATCGGAGTGTTACCACTTCCTTCAACGCACAATTCCGTCTGTGCGCACTAACTTTTCGCCTCCGTCACTTTTAATGAGAGCAGGTACTGGAATATTAACCAGTTGTCCATCCACTACCCCTTTCGGGTTCGCGTTAGGTCCCGACTAACCCTCAGCTGATTAGCATAGCTGAGGAAACCTTAGTCTTTCGGTGTGCGGGTTTCTCGCCCGCATTATCGTTACTTATGCCTACATTTTCTTTTGTAGCTTCTCCAGCATACCTCACAGTACACCTTCGACGACACTACAATGCTCCCCTACCACTTTTTCAAGTCCATAGCTTCGGTAATATGTTTATGCCCGATTATTATCCATGCCGAACCGCTCGACTAGTGAGCTGTTACGCACTCTTTAAATGAATGGCTGCTTCCAAGCCAACATCCTAGCTGTCAAAGCAGTTCAACCGCGTTTTTTCAACTTAACATATATTTGGGGACCTTAGCTGATGGTCTGGGTTCTTTCCCTCTCGGACATGGACCTTAGCACCCATGCCCTCACTGCTGATCATCATTTTATAGCATTCGGAGTTTGTCAGGAATTGGTAGGCGGTGAAGCCCCCGCATCCAATCAGTAGCTCTACCTCTATAAAACTATAAATCAACGCTGCACCTAAATGCATTTCGGGGAGTACGAGCTATTTCCGAGTTTGATTGGCCTTTCACCCCTACCCACAGGTCATCCGAAGACTTTTCAACGTCAACCGGTTCGGTCCTCCACTGTATGTTACTACAGCTTCAACCTGCCCATGGGTAGATCACACGGTTTCGCGTCTACCACTACTAACTAAGCGCCCTATTCAGACTCGCTTTCGCTACGGATCCGGACCTGAAGTCCTTAACCTTGCTAGCAACGGTAACTCGTAGGCTCATTATGCAAAAGGCACGCCGTCACCCCAGAAGGGCTCCGACCGCTTGTAAGCGTATGGTTTCAGGTTCTATTTCACTCCCTTATTCAGGGTTCTTTTCACCTTTCCCTCACGGTACTAGTTCACTATCGGTCTCTCAGGAGTATTTAGCCTTATCGGATGGTCCCGACTGTTTCATACAGGATTACTCGTGTCCCGCACTACTCAGGATACCACTATATCCACGTTCTTTACTTATACCGGACTATCACCGTCTCTGGTTTGTCTTTCCAAACAATTCTAATTCATTACGCTTCTAATCTCGTGGTCCTACAACCCCAGCATTGCCGTAACAATACTGGTTTGGGCTAATCCGCGTTCGCTCGCCACTACTAACGGAATCACTTTTGTTTTCTTCTCCTCCGGGTACTTAGATGTTTCAGTTCTCCGGGTTTGCTTCCTTGCGGATGACATATCTTCAATATGCCGGGTTGCCCCATTCGGATATCTACGGATCAATTCGTGTGTGCCGATCCCCGTAGCTTTTCGCAGCTTATCACGTCCTTCTTCGCCTCTGAGAGCCTAGGCATTCCCCATACGCCCTTATTTAGCTTATTGTACTTTTTGCTTTTTTAATGAGTTTCGTTATTATTTATTACGATATAATAAATAATAACTTAATTAGATATTGTGCGCTCGTGCTGCACAACTCTAATTATACAATTTTTATATTAACTTAGGTTTTAACACCTATTTTAATTTCATGTATCTTGTTTCAATATGTCAATGAACTTTGTTGCTGTAAGCATTAGGCTTTAAGCTCTATGCTTCTCAGCGTATTGCTTAAAGCATAAAGCTTTTTGCAATCTCTGTGGAGAATATCGGAGTCGAACCGATGACCTCCTGCGTGCAAGGCAGGCGCTCTAGCCAGCTGAGCTAATCCCCCATTTTGAAATTCAGAATTTTGAATTCAGAATTACGAATGTTGAACTCTCTAACTTCCAGAATTTCCTTTCAATATTTTATGAACGTTTCTGTTATAAACTAAATAACTTTAGCTTTTAACAGATTCCCATATTCATGGGAATACTACGCACTTTCGTGCTTCGTAGTCTCAGGCAGACTCGAACTGCCGACCTCTACATTATCAGTGTAGCGCTCTAACCAGCTGAGCTATGAGACTCTACTAAATTGTTTTTTTAAATTAACAGCTTTGAGAATAAACTATTTTTTATAATAGTTTGTTGATACTTAATTAATCGTCTTTCTCTAGAAAGGAGGTGTTCCAGCCGCACCTTCCGGTACGGCTACCTTGTTACGACTTAGCCCTAGTTACCGATTTTACCCTAGGCCGCTCCTTGCGGTGACGGACTTCAGGCACTCCCAGCTTCCATGGCTTGACGGGCGGTGTGTACAAGGCCCGGGAACGTATTCACCGCATCATGGCTGATATGCGATTACTAGCGATTCCAGCTTCACGGAGTCGAGTTGCAGACTCCGATCCGAACTGTGATAGGGTTTATAGATTCGCTCCTTCTCGCGAAGTGGCTGCTCTCTGTCCCTACCATTGTAGCACGTGTGTAGCCCAGGACGTAAGGGCCGTGATGATTTGACGTCATCCCCACCTTCCTCACAGTTTGCACTGGCAGTCTGGCTAGAGTTCCCGACATTACTCGATGGCAACTAACCACAGGGGTTGCGCTCGTTATAGGACTTAACCTGACACCTCACGGCACGAGCTGACGACAACCATGCAGCACCTTGTAAATTGTCCGAAGAAAAAACTATCTCTAGTCCTGTCAATCTACATTTAAGCCCTGGTAAGGTTCCTCGCGTATCATCGAATTAAACCACATGCTCCACCGCTTGTGCGGGCCCCCGTCAATTCCTTTGAGTTTCATTCTTGCGAACGTACTCCCCAGGTGGGATACTTATCACTTTCGCTTAGCCACTCAGTCCGAAAACCGAACAGCTAGTATCCATCGTTTACGGCGTGGACTACCAGGGTATCTAATCCTGTTCGCTCCCCACGCTTTCGTCCATCAGTGTCAATACATTATTAGTGATCTGCCTTCGCAATTGGTATTCTATGTAATATCTATGCATTTCACCGCTACACTACATATTCTAACCACTTCATAATGATTCAAGATAACCAGTATCAAAGGCAATTTTACAGTTGAGCTGCAAACTTTCACCTCTGACTTAATTATCCACCTACGGACCCTTTAAACCCAATGATTCCGGATAACGCTTGGATCCTCCGTATTACCGCGGCTGCTGGCACGGAGTTAGCCGATCCTTATTCTTACAGTACCGTCAAGCTGCTACACGTAGCAGGGTTTCTTCCTGTATAAAAGCAGTTTACAACCCATAGGGCAGTCATCCTGCACGCGGCATGGCTGGATCAGAGTTGCCTCCATTGTCCAATATTCCTCACTGCTGCCTCCCGTAGGAGTCTGGTCCGTGTCTCAGTACCAGTGTGGGGGATCCCCCTCTCAGGGCCCCTACCTATCGTAGCCATGGTAAGCCGTTACCTTACCATCTAGCTAATAGGACGCATACTCATCTTTTGCCGTAACCTTTAATACATAAGTCATGAAACTAATGCATACTATACGATATTAATCCAAATTTCTCTGGGCTATCCCGTAGCAAAAGGTAGATTGTATACGCGTTACGCACCCGTGCGCCGGTCGTCAGCAGTAGCAAGCTACTCTGTTACCCCTCGACTTGCATGTGTTAGGCCTGCCGCTAGCGTTCATCCTGAGCCAGGATCAAACTCTTCATCGTTAAATTTTTAAGTGTTTCCACTTTTACTTTTAACAACTAATCAGAATCTCTAGTACTCAAAATGGTCTATTCTCTTTGTTAAATTAATTCGTTTCCAAACTAATTTTTACGCTGTCAATTCAATATGTTTATGAACTTTTTCTCTTTCTTTTCTAAGCCTTTTACCGCTTAGCGGGTGCAAATATAAAACCCTTTTTTAACTCTCACAACAATTATTTAACTTTTATTTTAAAAAGATTTAAAACCTCTTCTAAATATGAATCCAATAATTTTATTATGAACTTTTTGCTAATTACTTTAACGTTTTTAGCGGCTGCAAACTTACAACCTTTTATTAAA
>NZ_VOGY01000025.1 GCF_008033385.1 Algibacter pacificus
ACATATTTTAAATTCGCGTTTTCAAATTTGTTAATGGTTTGGTTATACAATAAATAATTATCGTAGTTTAAATCAATTTGCAACCCTTTTTTTGGAATTATAAAAGGCCCCATGTTATCATAAGTCCAATTTTTGTTAGGTAATTTTGCCAGCAACTTTCTGTCTGGTTTAAAAGTATCTAATATCAACTGAAAATTCTTAACACTTTCTATGTTTTTAATGATGTCTACTTCATTCTGAGATAATTTAGCTTTTAAAATATGCTCACTGCTACTTTTCATAAAATTAACATGACTCAAACCCTGTCCATTTAATATTTTACGAAAGGCCTTTTTCTCGGTTATTATTTCAAACTTATATTTATGTTTTTCAGTGTTAACTTTAAAAACTTTACTGTTAGTATACACTATGCCATTTTCTATATGCAACGTGTCACCAGAGATGGCCACACAGCGTTTTACTAAAATAAAGTCTTTTTCCCAAAGGGAGTTAAAAACGATAACATCTCTTTGTTTAATTGAAGCTGTGCCAGATAATCTTTTATAAAGCCACCAATACTCTTTAAAACGTTTTTTTGCGTTTCATTGAAATAGTACGCTATGTTTACCAAGGGAATATCAAAAGGCGAGCGTGGTAATTTTGGACCGTATTTTAGTTTATTAACTATAATGACATCATTGGGAAACAAAGCATTTTTCATGGAGGAACTAGGGATTTTATATACTCCAAAAACGAATATTTTTAAAACTAATATAAGTGAGATGAATAACAAAAATTCAAAAAACCTTTGAGTACTTTTTCTAAATAGTTATTTTTAATTAGAGCCAAAACTTTTGCAAACACTAGGTATATTACAAACAGGCTAGCTAAGGCTATAAACACCCAATATTCTCCAAAAATGAATACAAACAAAAGGAGAATCAATATAAAATAGCGTTTATTATTAATAGTATTCAAAACTATTTTTATGGAATTAAATTGCAAGTAACTTACTAGTCGACATTAAAAATAATTTATTGATCTCAGGAAACTCTTTTATATAGGTATGTGAATTAATAATACCCCCTTTTTTGTCAACTATTAAGAATGTTGGAGACAAAAACGGAATATCTTTAACCTTGATTACTGGATGTTTAAAATCAATTTTTTGGTCTAAAAACATATAGTCTCTTTCATCTTCATAAGACACTAAAAGTTGAATTTCGCCAACATTTTCTTTAATATAATCATTTACATCGACTAGTGCTTCATCAATACATGTTCCACAGGTTTTATCATTAAAATAAAATAATAAATTAAACTTTTGCTCCAATAATATACTTTTAATATCTATATTATAATCTGAAATATTCGTGTTTATTAAGTCTGCTGAATTCTTGGTCGCTGTTTTAATTTTTTCAGAAAATGATTCCTGATTATTATTATCTTTAAATTCAATTATATTTTTAAGTTTATTAATTTCATTTTTAAAATTAAAATATTTAATGGTGAATAAACTTATAATTATAAGAGAAAATATTAATAATAAATATGTTATATTTTTCGACATAATTTTTATTTCTATATTAATTGGCTTTATTTAAAATGAAAAATTTGTAATATTGGATTATCACTATATGTGATATCTTTCAATTTGTCTATTTTATTTTTTTTATTATCTAAAAAATAAGTTTTACTTTCAATAAATTCTGCACTATTAATAATGCCAATTAATTTATTGTTTCCAAAATTGGTTTTAACTAAATTTCCTGTAACTCCAGAAATATCATTAGCAAATACATTGTCAACCTGAATTTTGTCGTCTTTTTTTGAGTGATAAACTATTTTTGTATTACTATTATCGATAGGCCAAGTAGAAATTAACCAATCGTCTGTTTCGAAGATGGAATAGAAACCAATCCCTAGCTCTTTATTTTTTATTCGTCCCTTTTTATAATCATTAACTGTTTTTAGGTCTTGAAATTTATAAGTATATAGCTTTTTTAAGCTATCATTTTTGAATGAGTATAATGAGTTGTTCAAGTGGGATAAAAATCTTATTTCATTTTTATAACTGTACATTGGTGAAGAACCAAATAAGATATCTAAGTGCTTATCGAACTTTAAATATTGTTTTTCAAATTTACCATTTGTATTTATTTTCCATATTCCTGTTTTAGATCTTTGAAGTTCTCCATCATCAAATTCATTATTACATAAATACCCTCCATTAGTAGGTATTATATATCTTATTAAATCTATTCCAAGATGTTTATCTTTTAAAAATTCACCATTTAAACTATACTGAAATATTTTCCTAAGATTTGCGTCATAAATATGAATAATATCATTGTAAATAAAAAAATCTGAAATTTTAAGATATTCCCCTGGGCCTTTACCTATTTTTTTCAACTTGTTTATATAATCTCCCTTTTTTGAAAACCAGAATATAGTTTTTGTTTTTCTGTCATGAATATATAATCGATTTTTATGAGTTATAATTTTACCTATTTCACCAATAAGACAGGTGTTATTTGTTTCTAGTTGAATATATGTAATGGAGTCTAATAGTCTTGAGAATAGAACAGTTTTTTTTAAAAAACTATTATCAATACTAATTACGTTTTTGGCTAAGTCATTTTTTTTTGCTGGTTTGTTACAATTAAAAAAAAATAGGGGTAAAACCAAAAATGATACTATGTATTTTTTTTTCATGGATTATTAACTAAAGTTTAATGAGAAAAAGAGGACAATCAATTTTCTATTGTCCTCTTTTAAATTTAATTTATTAACAAAGATTTGTTGTTTCACTATTGAAGTTACATAATGTTGATGTGTTTGAAGACATACAGCACCATTCTATTACTGTATTTAGCGAGCGCTCAACTTCACCCTCTGCCGATGGGTTTACACTAATATTTACTGTTCCTTTATAAATTGTTGTACCACTAGAACCAATTTCAACAGGTAAGAATTCAGTTCCTCGATGCCAATCCCCCTCAACTACTGCTCCATTATTTCTTCTACCATCATGAACAACAGCACGTTTTCCTCCAACAGGAGGAGGGTTAGAAGCGTCCTCTGATGAATCTTGAGCATTTGCAATTAATTGAGATAGGTTAATACTAACGCTATTATCAGTGTTCGATAAAGTTAAATTCCCAAATACAGCTACAGCTATTAGAGTAGCTAAAATTATTTTTTTCATTTTATTATTCTTATTTATTAACAATCTTCGTCTTCACCCGCATTATCGCAAGCCGTGTTTTGGTTGAAATTAACGCAACAATCTACATAATGATATATTGGTCTTTGTACACTTGCTATTGAACTTGGACCAGGTAAATAATGAGTTGTTGTTCCACTTTGTTGTTTCACTGGTGCTAATCTATACCCATTTAAAATAATTGATCCCTCACCATTATTTCTTCTACCATCATTTCTTCTACCATCATGAACAACAGCACGTTTTCCTCCAACAGGAGGAGGGTTAGAAGCGTCCTCTGATGAATCCTGAGCATTTGCAATTAATTGAGATAGGTTAATACTAACGCTATTATCAGTGTTCGATAAAGTTAAATTCCCAAATACAGCTACAGCTAATAGAGTAACTAAAATTATTTTTTTCATTTTTTTTCATTTTTAAAATTTATGTATTTTTTTAAAGTCATCAAGGAAATATTACTTTTACAGAATATCAAATAATGTTTATCTTAAAACACTATTTAGCCTAAAAATTAAAGACTTCCTCTGGGTATTATTTTTATTTATGTCATAGGCATGAATTTTTAGTTAAACAATTTGTGATTATATTTTTTAACCTAATGCTCAGAGGTTTATTATTTTTATTGATTTCTCAAATTTAAAACCTCACAAGGACAAATTCTGACACTTTGCTATTTTTTTAGAAGATATTTACTATTTTTTCGGTAATGCATTATGGTTTTCCGTAATTCCTGTAGTTTAGTAGTGAGATTTACTAAGCATTAATTTATAGATTTAAAAAGTCTACTCAATCGGAATTTATCTTTAAAATTCGAGAACAACACACATTGTACCTTACCAATGATGTTTTGCTCTGGTAAAAAGCTCCATGCTCTAGAATCTGCAGTTGCTTTTCTATTATCACCCATCATAAAATAATAGTGTTTTTGAAAAGTATAAGCTGAAGCTATTTTGCCGTCAACATAAACCTTACCGTCAACATATTTTAAATTCGCGTTTTCAAATTTGTTAATGGTTTGGTTATACAATAAATAGTTGTCGTAGTTTAAATCAATTTGCAACCCTTTTTTTGGGATTATAAATGGCCCCATGTTATCATAAGTCCAATTTTTGTTGGGTAATTTTGCCAGCAACTTTCTGTCTGGTTTAAAAGTATCTAATATTGTAGGCTTCCCCTTTTTGTAGGCTTCCCCTTTTTAGGACACATTAAAGTTCGATAAATAATTATTATTTAGGTCAGATTTGATGAAGAATTTAAATTCTTCATCAAATC
>NZ_VOGY01000026.1 GCF_008033385.1 Algibacter pacificus
GACGGCAAAATAGCTTCAACTTATACTTTTAAGAAGAACTATTATTTTATGATGGGTGATAATAGAAAAGCAACTGCAGATTCTAGAGCATGGGGCTTTTTACCTGAGGAAAACATAATTGGTAAGGTACAATGCGTGTTGTTTTCGAATTTTAAAAATGAATTTCAATGGGATAGACTTTTCAAACCTGTAATTTAATATTTAATTTTATTTCGATAATAAACCACAGAAATGAAGGTAAAACCATGATGTATTGCAGAAAAAGTAGTAAATATCTTCTAAAAAAATAGCAAAGTGTCAGAATTTGTCCCTGTGAGGTTTTAAATTTGAGAAATCAATAAAAATAATAAACCTCTGAGCATTTATGTTAAAAAATATAATCACAAATTGTTTAACTAAAATTTCATGCCAATGACATAAATATGATTAACACCCAGAGGAAGTCTTTAATTTTTAGGCTATATAGCGCTTCTGTAAAAGCGTTGTATAACATTATTCAAAAGTAGTGTTTCCTTTAAGACTTTTGAGAAATCTTAAATAAAAAATTAATAAAAAATTTTTAAAATGAAAAAAATAACAGGAATTTTAAGTGTAGGAATTTTATCAATAGTAATGTTTTTTAATGCACCTTTAATTATTGATAATGATGCAAATATGGATTTAACATCATTAGTATCATTATCTACCGCTAATGCTGAATCAGGAGGATCTGGTGGTTATGAGGGGGCAATGTCTCATCCAGCTACAACAGTGGATGTTACAGTTATGAAGGATGGTGAAGAGTGCACGTATACTTGTTCGGTTTCTGCATGGACAAGTTGTGTAGGGAAAGGAAAAGTAAGTTGTACAGGGACAGACCCAGAATATGATTGCGACGATTCATGTGATTAGTAAATTCTAAAGATCTTCTTAAGCATTCACCTAAGTGTTTGAGAAGATTTTATTAATTAAATATAACTTTAATGAAAAATATCTTACTTCGTATAATTGTTTTAATATTCATATCCTTTAGTTCTTGTAAAGATACAAATGAATTAGAAAAAAATATAGAAAATATAAAGGTTGATGTTAAAAAGAAATACCCTAGGGGTAATTTTAAAGATTATTTTTCTTCATCAAAGGTTATATCTCTTGAAACTAATGAACATTCTATTTTTCATAATATAGACAGGATGAGTTTGTATGATAATAAGTTTTTTATATTAGACAAGAAATCAAATGGTGTTTATATTTTTAACAACAAGGGAAAGTTTTTAAATAAAATACAAAATATAGGAAAAGGTCCCGGAGAGTATATAAGTCTGATGGATTTTACAATCGATGAAAAAGAAAATCATATTATTCTATATACAGATAGACCCTATAAACTTCTTACTTATACCCCCAAAGGACAATTAATAAAAGAAAAAAAAGTTGATGATTTATATTTTAATATGTCCTTTACAAACAATAAGCTTTTATTTATGACTAAAAATATAAAAAGAAAGAATAAACTAATTGAATATGATCTTAAGAGAGATAAAAAGAAAGGGTTTTTAACTAGCAATGAAAAAGATAAGTTTTTTAGTAAATTAGGTATGCTTAATCCAAGTATAACAAAAAATGAAAATATCCATATAAGTTTTCCATATTTAGAAACTATATACGAATATAATGAAGACGGTTTTTTTGCTAAATACAATATAGATTTTGGTAAGGGGCAAATGCCAAATGCTATTATTAATAAACTAGATAAAGACTATAAAGGTCTTTATAATTATGTTAAGGAAAATAATTATGGTTTTGGAATATCCAATTTTAGAGAAAATAAAGATTACGTTACATTCAACTTCTATAATAACATGATAGTAATTTACTCCAAGGTTTTAAAAAAATCAAACGCTTTCAGGTTATTTATAAATGATAGCGATCAGATTCCATTCTATAATTATTTTGCTCATGACGGAGATGATAATAAAATCATTTCTATTTATCCCGCAATACAGTTTAAAAATCAAATGGATACTTACAAAAAAGAGATAAAACCTTGGAAAAGAATGCCTGCCTATCTTAAAGAGTTGGATAAAAAAGTATCTCATAATGATAACCCTTTATTAATTGTTTATTCATTTAAAGAATGAAGATTTTTTAAGACCTAACAAAAGCCAAAATTAAAATAAAAAGATGAAAAATTTAAAATGTTTAATCGTTATAGGTTTTCTATTAATCTTGAATGGTGCTCTAATTTATAAGCTTAATTTATATAAGAAAACAGTTAGTGAGATTAACCCAATTTTAAATAAATACAAACAAAGTATTGTAACTTTTGATGAAAAATTTATAAATGAAAGAGAAAATGAAAATTTAGTATTGAATGAAGAAACTAAATTTCTTGATGTTGAAGAAAATTTGATTTTAGCTAAAGATATATTTAAAAGCAAAAAAATAGTATTAATATATTCGGAATTTAATTGTGAAGAGTGTGTAGAATCAGAAATTAATGCTTTATTAAAAAATAAAAATAAATTAGGAAAAGATGTTTTTTTAATTGCTTATTATCAAAACAAGAGAGATTTCTATATCTTCTACAAAGAGTTCCAAAAAAAAGGGTTAGTTGATATTGAGATGTATTTGTTACCAGATAGTGGTTTAAATATCCCAGCAGAAAAACTTAATAGACCTTTTTATTTTTGTATTGATTCAACTTTAAGAATTACTAATTTTTTTATCCCTCATAAAGAAATACCAAAATTAACTGAAAGTTATTTAATAAACACTTCTAAAAATTTTCTCAGTAATAATTCAGATCAATAACTCTTTAGCCTAATGAATAAAAGGGTAATAGTCTTACTAATTGCTGTTTTTATTTTGACAATTAAAGGGTTGTTTTGGTTATCACTTGGTCTTGCTTTATTCTCAATAATTAATTTTGTAACATTTAGATTACTTTCAAAATTAAAACTGGTCGTATTAAAGAGAACAATAAAAAATATCTATATTTTTATAGTAATCCTTTTTGTTACAATAAGTATAAAGTTATTTACTTTTGATATTTTCAGAGTACCAAGCTCTTCCATGAAAAATGCTTTGTTTCCTAATGATGTAATTCTAGTAAATAAACTAAAATACGGACCAAGATTATCACGTTCACCTTTTGATATTCCCTTTGTAAACATAGCGTGCTATTTCAATGAAAATGCAAAAAAACGCATTAAAGAGTATTGGTGGCCTTACAAAAGATTATCTGGCACAGCCTCTATTAAACAAGGTGATGTTATTGTTTTTAACTCCCTTTGGGAAAAAGATTTTGTTTTAGTAAAACGCTGTGTTGCTATAGCTGGTGATACTTTGCGTATTGAAAATGGTATTGTTTATATTAACGGGGAAGTCTTTAAGGTTAATACTGAAAAACATAAATATAAGTTTGAAATAAAGGATAAAAAGACATTTCGGAATACATTAAATTCTTTAGGCTTAAACCATGTTAATTTTATTAAAAGTGGTGAAAAACATGTTTTAAAGTCTAGATTAGCTCAAAACGAGGTAGATATCATTAAAAATTTAAAAAGCGTTGAGAATTTCCAATTAATTTTAGATACTTTTAAGCCAGACAGGAAGTTGCTGGCAAAATTACCTAACAAAAATTGGACCTATGATAACATGGGGCCATTTGTCATTCCCAAAAAAGGATTACAAATTGATTTAAACAACGACAATTACTTATTGTATAAACAAACCATTAATAAATTTGAAGATGCGAATTTAAAATATGTTGACGGTAAGGTTTATGTTGACGGCAAAATAGCTTCAACTTATACTTTTAAGAAGAACTATTATTTTATGATGGGATAATAGAAAAGCAACTGCAGATTCTAGAGCATGGGGCTTTTTACCTGAGGAAAACATAATTGGTAAGGTACAATGCGTGTTGTTTTCGAATTTTAAAAATAAATT
>NZ_VOGY01000027.1 GCF_008033385.1 Algibacter pacificus
ATTTTCAGTTTAAAAGGTTCTGAATACCGTCTAATTACTTTGTCATTTCTATACATAATGTTTAAAATTATGTAGCCTTATTTCAGGACGGGTCAGTATGACACACAACGTTGTTGTATATGGTTTGTTGCGTGGTTTAAGCAACTAATTTAGTAAATAATTACGGACAAAGAAAGTCCGCGAGGACTTTCGTAAGTAGGCAAAAAGCCAGCAATAAATTATATACGGTGTTGGCAACTGGCTTTACTTATTTCGTTCGTTTCATTTTTAATGGATATTGTCGAGTATCAAATACATCTGCAATTTTAATAAATCCATTTTTAGTATCAACGGAATAGATTATCTTATAGTTTGTATAAATTATATATCTATATTTAGTTTTTCGTTCTTTAAGTAATTCCTCTTCTTGACCAATGAAAGATAAATTCATTAACTTTTTTGGTTCGTTAATTATTCCTTTTGTGATTTTTTTCGCTACTCTTCTATTAACTTCTTTTTCATAATATTCATAAATTTCATCAAGTTGATTTTCAGCAAATTCAGACCAAATAATTTCAAATTTCATTATTCATATTTAGCTAAAAGTTCAGAACTCCTTTTAAATCGATTATTTTGGAAGTCAGACTCTGATTTGTCAATTCGTTCATTAAATTCAGCTATAGTCATTGGTTCAAATATTTTCTCAGAATTACTTTTTTCTTTCCTTAATATTTTTTCAAGACGAGAAACTATATCTTCATTTTGAAGATTCAAAAATTCTTGTATAAATTCTATTTTTCGAGTTTCTAAATTCATTTTAATTACTTTTTATCAAAGATACTAAAATTTCAATTCATTATCTATTTTTCCTTAAATGACAAATTTTTATTTGCTTGTTGCCAACGTTGTTGTATATGGTTTGTTGCGTGTTTTAAGCACCTAATTTAGTAAATAAGTACCGACCAAGAAAGTCCGCGAGGACTTTCGTAAGTAGGCGAGAAGCAAGCAATAAATTATATACGGTGTTAGCCATCTGGCTTTTTATTCATTTCCATTTATTTCATTCAGCCAACGTCTGTCAATTTGTAATATTCTGAAAGGTAATTCTCCATTTCTCACAAACACAAAAACTCTTGAAAATAATTCAGCTTTTAGGTTGATTGCTGCTTGACTGTCAAAACTTTGCTCTTTCCACATTTCAATTATTCTTGCTGGTAAATAAAATTCAAACCTCGCTTCTTGATTAACACTTAAAGTCCAATTATCTAATGCTCTTCTACGATAATGGAATCTAGCAGTCATAACCGTATTTCTATTAGAAAGATATTCTACATTATCATTGTTATCCGAAATCAAGAAAAGTAAATCGCCACTTTCTAATAATCCAATCAAAACTCTATTTTCAAATTCAAGGATAGAGTTGTAAATATTTCTAAATATTGAATCTGTTTCTCTTAAAAATGTTGTAGCATTTTCGTTATCATTTCCTTTAAAAAACTGATGTAAATCATTAAGTTGTTGTTCTGTGAACCGTTGTAAATATGCTGGTGTAATTTGATGAAAACTATCGCAGATATTTGCTGGTAAAAACCAACGTAATGATATCAATGGAATCTTATTATTTGCAGCAAATTCAAAAGCAGGTTTTGTAAAGTCCTCAACTGAAGCTACTCCAACTTGATAATTAAATCTTTGTCTGTTATCAATTGCTAATGGACTTCTTCGATTGTTTTGTCTTTCCCTTAAATGTGTTCGAGTTACAATTTCAAATTCATTAATATCATATCTCAATCCAAGTGCGTTTCTAATAATTGTTAAACCAACTTTTTTATTATATGCTTTGCATTCAAAATTCAAGCGATAAGGATAAGAAAAAGGCATTTGAATCGGTGGATTCATTAGTACATCAGCATCGTGAGCTGCTCCTTTTCCATTTATCATTGTTAATCCACCTCTGTCGTATATTAAAAGACCATCAGGTCTCACTTTCGTAAATCCGCAATTTAGAAGAATTCTCCTTACTGTATATTCTAATAAACTACCTTTTAATTTTGATGCGGTCATTTTTTTCAGCTTGTGGCTAACGTGTTTGTGTATGATTTCGTTGCGTGTTTAAGCACTAAAGTTAGCAAATAAATCACAGATAGAAAGTCCGCGAGGACTTTCGTAAGTAGGCTATAACTAGCAATGAATTATACACTGTGTTAGGCAACGTATTTTATTTATAATATTCAATTGTCCGTTTTACAATTCTTAACGGTTTATCGTTTTTAAATTCAATTTTTTCAATCCAATTATTATTTAAATCGTATTCAAAATCATACCTCCAAACATCGTTTGTTTTCTCGTCTGTTGTTTTAACCGTTTTTTCAATCAAATCTCCATTCTCATTGTATCGGTTTCTTTCAGTAAGAGCAAATTCATTATCTCTTATTACTGTAATTGACTCCTTTAGTTCTCCGTTTTTGTGGTATTTATTTTTTGTTTCGTCAAATGTTGAATCGTTTTCGATATTGAATTTCTCAACAATTAGTTTGTTGTTTTTATCGTAAAAATATTTGTTTTCTATTCTGATTGTATCCCAAGTTCTGTATTCCATAACCTTTTCCGTTACTTTCAGATTTTGCTTATTAAAACTTCTCTCTATTAATTTTACAGGAAGGTCTCCAAATTTAAATTCACTTTCTGAAATCACGTTGTTATTTTTGTCATATTCAACGCTGTAAGTTAAATTAACTGTGTCATTTTGAATAATCTCTCTTTTAATTGGTCGATTATTTTCATCTCGTTCAATTTTATGAATTCGCTTAAATTCATCGTTGGATATTATAACTTTAGTGATGCTGTCTTTGGAATCGTACTTAAACTCGAAATTTAAAAATGAGCCTTTTCCGTAATTGTCAATTTCCTTTCTTTTTATTAGTAAGTCGTTTTTATCATAATTATAGATGTCTTCTTTAATTACTTTACCGTTGTAAAGAAACTCTTTTATTGAAGTCAGATTTCCGAGTTTATTGAATTGAAGAAGAGAATTTCGGTCAAATGCGAGTGAATTTATTTTCTCTCCAATTCTAAAAGTGTCTTTTTCAATAATCAGATTGAAAAGTTCGGATTTTACAGATTTTATCTTTCCATTAAAGTCATAGTTCGATAAGTCACTTTTTCGGTCAGAATTGACTGTTGATTTAGAACAACAAAACAATGAAAGGCAAATTGTTATTAATATTCCGAATGTTTTTTTCATATGTTGCCTAACGGTCTCGTATAACCGTCAGTTACGGGTTAATATGCGTTAATTTTCAGTTTAGAACTGGCGTTAGCAATTCCGAGTGGATTCGGACGTAGTCGAATCCGCCGTAATTGCGGTTATACATTGTTGTGCGTAGTGTTTTTTTCGGTCAGTTTACTTTTTAGTTTATTAATAAATATATATTGTCTTATCAGAGTAATTATCAAATTCATTCCGAAAAACCATAAAAAGATAATTATTCCAAACTTATAACTTTTAGATATTAATCCAAAAAACAAGCTAAATGCTAGCGATATATAGAATGTTCTAATTACCGAAAACGAGTATTCCAAATTATTTGATTTTCCGTCTAATTTTAAACATCCTTTGTCAATAGGTGCCATCAAATGCCACCTTCCTTGTCCGTTGAAAAAAGAATTTTTAAAATTGATTTTAAATTCCGAACGTTGGATTTTGTCAATTTTCAATCTTATTAATTCATTTTCAATCAGATCAAAGATTTGACTAATTTCAGAATTTGTATTTAATTTTCGGTTGTATTTTATATTTAAGGGAAACAATTTTTATTCTTTTAAATTTCATTAAACGAACGCTTGGTTTACATGTCTTGTCCTGAAATATGGCTACAGGTTAAAAATTGAATTTAGGCTGATAATTTGTATACCATATTAGGTGTTTTATAATCTAAAGATAAGTG
>NZ_VOGY01000028.1 GCF_008033385.1 Algibacter pacificus
ATATGTCTTTTTTCCCTGCATATATAAAGATAAGAAATTTGACTTTTTTATACAATTTTATTGTAGCATTTTTCTTATCTTGTGCAACAAGCACACCGTATAAAAATAATTGCGGTTTACTGCTTAATCAAAGGTCGTTGCGTGTTTGTAACATCTGATTTTCCTTCGGAAAATCCTCGCATACAAACCCGCAACTATTCTTATACATAAACGTTGCCACCAATGCGAAAAACCAATTGCAATCTGAACTAAATGAGAAAAGAATTAGAGGATTTAATTAAAAAGTCGATTGTCTACAAATATGATTTGCCATATGTCGTAGGTTCAGTCCCTCGAACAATTTTCTCTACATCAGATGATAAATGCTATTCTGTTTCGGACAATGATTCTCTAGTAAAAATAATTTATAATTCTATAATTGATTATTCTTTCAATGAATTTGACTTTACTAAAAGAGAATTAGAAGATTTACACACTATCGCGTTTCAGGAAAGAATAAGGTATGACGAAGATGATTCAGATGCAACAAAATTAAAATATGGTTTTTTTGGAGAAGTAATTTTACATTCAATTCTAAAGGTCTTCTTTGGCACTCAAACATTTATTTCTAAAGGTTATTTTTATAATCCTTTAGAAAATTCCGAATCTAAGGGTTATGATGCTTATCATTTAATTGAGCACGATTCAAAGGTTCATTTATGGTTTGGAGAAACAAAATTTCATCAAAGCTATACGCAAGCTGTAAATGATGTGTTATCAAAAATTAAAAATTCATTATCAGATAAATATCTTAGTAAAAATCTACTAGCTTTAAGAAAAAATAAAGACAATTTAAACTTAAAAGGCTCTAAAATTGAGAAAATTCTTATTGATTGGACAGAAAATCCAAATATTAAAATAATAGAAGAAATAAAACAACATTCAATTGAATTAGTATATCCAGTAATCATTCTATTTCAACAAAATAAAAAAGGTTATGACGAAAGCATTAAAGCAATTCCAAAATACATTGAAAAAAAACATAAGTTAGAAAAATACGACTTATCAATACCATATTCTGTATTTTTTGTTTTTCTGCCAGTTGAGGATGTTAAATTGGTTAAATCAGAAGTTATAAAATGGATAGAATCGAAGAAGCCTCTAATGTCATAATAGGTATAAATAAATACCGAGAAAATCAAATTGAAGATTACGATTTGATTAAAATCGTATGCAAATATTTTGATGACATCAAAGATGAGGAGATATCCGAAGCTGATTTAAGATTTTTAAAATATATTTCAAACACAGTTGGAATACCTCATTTTTATGACCTTCTCGAAAAATTTAATAATGATACAGAAATAAACAATTTTGACCTAAACACTCTTTCATCAATCATTTATGAAAGTACTCTAAACTTAACTTCAACCAATAAGGTTCATAAGTATCAAAAAGAGATTTTAGAACTGTTTAAACCAAATGAATTAAATAGGTTTTTTTTATCGGCTAGTACATCGTTCGGTAAAACTCACATTGTTTTCGAGATAATTCAAAAAATGGATTATGATAATGTGGTTTTAATATTTCCTACAATAGCATTACTTTCTGAAAATTTACAACGCCTTACTTCCGATGATAATTACAAATATTTTTTAGATAAATATTCTATACATACTTTGAGTGATATAGAAGATTTAGATGACAAAAATTTATTTATTTATACGCCAGAACGTTATTTATCTTTTATAGAAAAAAGGGAAGAAGAAATAGATTTTGATTTTGCTTTTGTTGATGAAGTTTATAAAATTGACAATGATTATATAATAGACGAAGAAGTAAGAGAAAATGAACGAGATGTAGCTTATAGATTAGCAGTTTTTTACTCATTAAAAAAAGATGTTGACACATTACTTGCAGGACCTTATATAGATTTTTCAAGACCAAACGATAATAATTACAATCGTTCATTTGATAGATTTTTAGAGGTAAACAACATTAAATTAATTGATTACAACAATTATGAAATTGTAAATAAAACCTACAATGATATCAAATCAAAAAAGAGCTATTTTATAGATGATAATTTAGAAATTAGTTTTGAAAAAACCTCAAAAAATGATAGACTCATTGAAATAGTACAAGCTATTAGCAACATTAATGAGAATACAATTATATATTGTTATTCAAGAAATTCGGTTGAATCTTACGCAAAAACTTTGATTACGTCCAAAATTTTTGAAAATCATAATAGTAGTGATTATGAAGATTTTTTAACTCACATCTCAAATAACTTTAACAAAGAATGGACATTAATCGAAGCACTAAAAAATGGAATAGGCATTCATCACGGATTAGTGCCAAAATATATTCAAAAAGAAATTGTTTCATTATTTAACATTGGTTTAATTAAAGTGCTTATTTCAACGACAACAATTACAGAAGGTGTTAATACATCAGCAAAAAATTTAATTGTATTACACAATATGAAGGGAACTAAACCACTCAAAAAATTTGATGCAAAAAACATCGCTGGTAGAGCTGGTCGTTTTCTGTATCATTATAGTGGTAGAGTAATTGTACTAAAAAATGATTTTATGAAGGCTATCAACGCTGAAGCTGAAGGAATTAAACACAAAAACTACGATTTAAATTCCCCAAAAGATGAAGTAGATTTATATTATACAGATGATGAATATCTTACAGATGAAGATAGATTAAAAATTGAAGACATCAGTAGCAAACAAATAGAAAGGAATATTCCAGACGAAGTCTTTCAATTATACAAAGTAGTAAGTCGTTTAGACAAAATAATAATTTATGATAGGATTAGATTACTAACAGATTTAGAATTAAATGCAATTAAAAAGTTAATTAGATTCATAAATTTTAGAATGGATATTGACTATGATGGATTTCAAATAGTTTTAAATATTATAGAACCAATAGTAAAAAATCAAAAACTAAAATTTCTAATCGAATACAAAGGAGAAAGTGGACAATATTCCACTTTAACTCATTTGGTTCACTTCTACTTGACAGGAGGTTTTAGAGGTTCAATTAATTTCAAACTTGGAAAAGGCAGTACTGTTGACAAAGCTATCTCTGACACTTCTGAATTTGTTTACAACACTTTAAAATATCAAGTTGTAAAGTATTTAGGTGTATTTAATATAATGTATAAATTTTATCGTTCTCAAGTAACTCAACAGCCAATAGAAGAAATAAATGGTCTTGATAGATTATTAACCAAATTAGAATATAATGCATTTACCGAATCTGGTCGTATTGCAAGTGATTTTGGAGTGCCAACAGCAATTGTGAATTATTATGAAGATTCTGAAAATTCTGAAAAAATAAAACAATCATTTGATGATTATGAAATTGAGATATTTAAAAGAGTGGAAAAAATTATAAAAGGAGAAAACTAATCTGAAAAGCACTGGTGGCAACACCGTATATAATTTACTGCTGGCTTCTCGCCTACTTACGAAAGTCCTCGCGGACTTTCTTGGTCGGTAATTATTTACTAAATTAGTTGCTTGAATCACGCAACAAACCATATACAAACACGTTACCCAACATTTTGACCCGTCCTGAAATAAGGCTACATAATTTTAAACATTATGTATAGAAATGACAAAGTAATTAGACGGTATTCAGAACCTTTTAAACTGA
>NZ_VOGY01000029.1 GCF_008033385.1 Algibacter pacificus
TCTGGTTTAAAAGTATCTAATATCAACTGAAAATTCTTAACACTTTCTATGTTTTTAATGATGTCTACTTCATTCTGAGATAATTTAGCTTTTAACATATGCTCACTGCTACTTTTCATAAAATTAACATGACTCAAACCCTGTTCATTTAATGTTTT
The DNA here is from genome assembly GCF_008033385.1 of Algibacter pacificus. Taxonomy (GTDB): domain Bacteria; phylum Bacteroidota; class Bacteroidia; order Flavobacteriales; family Flavobacteriaceae; genus Algibacter; species Algibacter pacificus. The sequence continues at coordinate 159 of NZ_VOGY01000029.1, forward strand.
ACGAAAGGCCTTTTTCTCGGTTATTATTTCAAACTTATATTTATGTTTTTCAGTGTTAACTTTAAAAACTTTACCGTTAGTATAAACTATGCCATTTTCTATATGCAACGTGTCACCAGAGATGGCCACACAGCGTTTTACTAAAATAAAGTCTTTTTCCCAAGGGGAGTTAAAAACGATAACATCACCTTGTTCTATTGAAGCTGTGCCAGATAACCTTTTATAAGGCCACCAATACTCTTTAAAACGTTTTTTTGCATTTTCATTGAAATAGTATCCTATGTTAACTAAGGGAATATCAAAAGGCGAACGTGGTAATCGAGGACCGTATTTTAATTTATTTACTAAAATAACGTCTTTGGGAAACAAAGTATTTTTCATGGAGGAACTGGGGATTTTGAAAACTCCAAAAACTAATGTTTTAAAGATTAAAACAATTGAAAAGCACAAAACAAAATTAAAAAAAACCTTAAGTATTTTTTTAAAATAAACGTTTTTTACTAAGCTTAAAATTCTAATAATTATAAGGTATAATGTAAATAACAATAATATAACTATCCAATGCCATAATTCTCCTAATATTAAAACAAATAGGAGAGGTGTTAAGGCAAAACAATAAGTTTTTTTAAGACCCCAAAATCTTTTTTGAAAGAAGTTAAACATTAATAATAATAAGATTTTTTAACCGTCTCAAAGGGTGTTATTCCTTTTTGCTTAAGCATAGATCTATATACTTAACAATGGTATTAGGATCTTTTTTTTCGGGCATAAAAATATTTGATAATCTCATACTTTGATTCAATATAAAAAAATAAGGAACATGAAAATTATCCAAATTTTTATTAAAATCAAACGAAGAATTATTATATATATTAATTTTGTTTCCTAAGTTTAAATCTTCTTTAAATAAATGAAAATCTCTTTTTGTTTTAAAAGATGAAATTATTAATATTTTTTCATTTTTAAATTTTTCAAGCACTTTGAATACAGCATCATAACATAAATTACAATTTAACTCGGTGAATCTAAACACTAAGGTGTTATTATCCTTAACAAGACTAGAAAGTTTAACTTTTGCATCTTGTTCATTTTCTAAAAAGATATCTTTTGTTTTTAAGTCTGAATACTTATAATTGACAAACAAATTATTTGTTAAATAAGTGTTTTTAGCTTCATTTTTATTAACATTTTCTTTTTTAAAAGTATGTCTAAAATTATAATATAAGCTTGTTAATAAAATTAGTACACCTGTAATGATTACTACTTTTTTCATTCTAAAAATCTTTCATTTTATAAAAAAACAACACAGGGTTGTCCATACTATTAATATTTTTTAAATCTTTCACATGCTCCAAATTCGTGAAATAATTAGAATCTTTAGGTGCCAGTATTTTTTCTTGTCTATCTATGAATGAGGGTATTAAATCGCTAGGAATAGCTACTATAAAATAATCTTTGTAACAACCTAATACATAATTTGGAAAAAACAACTGATTAAAATTTGTCTCATTAACCCAGTTTCTAGATCTTGGAAAAACCATGTTACTAGTGTTTTTGTTGTAAAACAAAAGGATATTACTGTTTTTAAATAGGTAATTAACTGTTAATGTGTTTTTGGACTCGAATAAATTAGATAATGAATGTACATAATTTGAACCTGAATTTAATGAATTCAAGATTATGTCTTGAGGCAAGTTAAACTGACCAAAGTCAAAATGATATTTAGGGTAAATAGTACTACCTTCTAATCTATAAATGTTATTATCATAATACTTAACCATATTAACATCAACTTCATTTGATGTCCAAAAATAATCCCATTTACCGCGTACCGTCTTACTTGTTAGTTTTTTATCATAAGGAAAATAACGATCTATATTCTTTTCAGATTGATCAGATATTCTTAAATTATGATTATCATCACCTACAAGTCCATTATAGTTGTTATAAAATGCAAATTTCTCACCTCCTACATAACTAATATTTCTGGCATAATTTTTAACCTTATTTATTGATAAAAAATTACCTTCATAGTTATATGAAATTTGCTTTCTCATTCTATCATCATATATTTTTAATTTATTATGGGTCCAATCTATGGTAAAGTCGGTAATGGAACTATACTCATTTGGACCTCTACCTTCATCGTTAATTTTTTTTATCAACTTACCCTCCATGGTGTAAATAAAAATACTTTTACTATTTTTATCTTTGATAAAAATAGTATCGTTAGCTATTAATATTTTCTTTATTTGCCCCATGTAATTGTTTTTACCCGTTTGCAATTTCACATAAAAACAGCTATCTATATAATCGCCTATTCTATTGCTTTGTTCATTTTCTTTTCCTGAAGGATCTTTAATATCAATATTATATTTTGCCATCATATTAATTTTTTTGCTTTTAAAATCATTTCCACAACTAACAAAAATTAACAGACCTAATAAAATAATTGAAACTAATGTTATATTTTTCATTATTATTTTTATTAAAATTTACCCGCTAAATTAAATATTAAAGATAGCGGGTAAATTGATTCTCAACCTATTGATAATTTTAAGAACATGGCTCAGGGGGCACAATATTCGTTGTTTCCACCCGAACATACTAACTGATTTTCATCATTATAATCAGTAGTACTAGAACCATTCCCAGATGCTGATCCACTTGTTCCAGTAGGCCCAGTACTTCCACTAACACTTCCACCTCCAGTATTTGTTTGAGAGTTCATACATTGTTGGTATTCTTCTTGATAATCTGAATTAAAAACGTCGTCCCAAAAATCGCCCCAATCATCATCGTTATCGCAATTTCTTTGATACTTAGCACAGTCATCTGCAGCATCACCGCTTTCTGCGTTAGCAAAATCCATTTGAAACAAAGCTGCTAAATTAATATCCGAATTGTTTTCACTTGAAGTTACAGTCAAATTAGAGACTACAGTTACCATTAAAATAGTTAAACCTAAAATTCTTATTATTTTCTTCATTTTATTAAATTTTATTAAATTTTAAATTATTTCTCAAAAAGTCTTTGAGGAAATACTACTTTTACAGAATATTAAATAGTGTTTTATTTTTAAACACTATTTAGCCTAAAAATTAAAGACTTCCTCTGGGTATCATTTATATTTATGTCATTGGCATGAATTTTTAGTTAAACAATTTGTGATTATATTTTTTAACATAAATGCTTAGAGGTTTATTATTTTTATTGATTTCTC
>NZ_VOGY01000030.1 GCF_008033385.1 Algibacter pacificus
GAGAAATCAATAAAAATAATAAACCTCTAAGCATTTATGTTAAAAAATATAATCACAAATTGTTTAACTAAAAATTCATGCCAATGACATAAATAATAATACCAAGTTTTTTAGGATAAATGGTATTTAAAGATAAAATACTATTTGATATTCTGCAAAAGTAGTGTTTCCTTAAGGACTTTTGAGAAAATTAGTTTAAAAAATAATATTAAAATTTTACAAAAATGAAAAATAAATTTTTAAGTATCGCTTTTGTTTTAGGCATTGCGATTCTAGGAGCAGTAAATGTTACTTTAACAAGTACCGAAAACGATAATTTCGATTTAGCATCAATTGTGAATATTTCGTCAGCAAATGCAGAAACACCACCTCCTCTTGGAGGAAAACACGCTGTATGTCATGGTTGTGATAATGAATTAAATTGGCCTTGGCAATGGAATCAAGGATTAACGAAAGATGAAAGAGAATGGACACGTCCATGTCCAGATGAGGATTCATCTAGCACAAGTGTAGGTGTCGATGTAGATACTCCTCAAGGAGGAGGAGGAATAAATGGAAGTCATTCAAGTAGTCAGTCTAATTCAGGAGGAAGACAAGATATTTCTTGTCCTTTTGGATATAATAACTGTACAGCAATAGATTGTAAATAAAAATAAGACTATCTTACTTAAAAAGGTAAGGTAGTCTTTCTAATCATTTAAAAATGAAAGTAATAAAAAAATATTTCTTCCTAATAGTTTCAATAGTTACCATAATCACAAGTTGTCAAAGTGGTGATAAAAAACAAAGCCTTTTTACTAAAGACCAAATAGATAAATTAAATTTAAAATCTGCAAAACTATTAAATATCGAAACCGACTCACTAACAAAAGTAAATTTAAATCCTTTTTTGAAAAAAGAATCTTTTAAATTTGATTCTCTTATTAGCGAAATTAAATTTATACCTTTAGAAACCTCTGAAAAAAGTCTACTAGACGATATAATGAAAGTTATTGTAACTGATTCTTGTATTTATATTTATGATGATTATAAAGCGGGAGGTGTCGTTATTTTTAATAAAAAAGGAAAATTCATAAAGAGAATTGATAACGGTAAAGGTCCTGGAGAATTATTTAGATTATATGATATTGACTTTGATAATACTAACGATCAATTAATAGCTTATCAACATCCATACCTAACATTTTACACATCATTAGGTAAATTTACTAAGCAAAAAAAATTACCTTTAGGAGCTTATAATTTTTTAACTATCCCAAAAGGATATATTTTCAAAACATTGGATAATCAAGGAAATAATCATTTAGGAGACTTACAAAACTACACTTTGCTAATAACAGATAAGAACTTTAAATTAAAATCTGTTGGTATGCCCAAGCCTGAAAATAACCTTAACTATGGAGGCTACAACTATTTATATAATAATATATCTTTAAGTATTACTGAAAGATTTTCAGACACTATCTACAATTACGAAAAAAGTTTAAATAAATTAAAAGCAAATTATGTTTTAGACTACAACACAAAAAAACTACCAGAACAGTTCACTAAAAACGGATTTAAGAAATTTGAAAAAGCAATAAAGAATAACGATTACTACTTTTATTTAGGAGAGTATCTTGAGACAAATTCTTGTCAAACATTTTTCTTAGAAAATTGGTATAAAGGAGTGAAAACTGCTATCTATAGGGATAAATCTAGTGGAAAACTCCTCGGAGGTACTAATTTTTTATTTAGCCCAAATGAAATTCCATCTATAGGTTTCCCAAGGTGGACTTCTGGCGAGTACTTTGTTTCATTGTACTTTCCTAACGAAAAAGATTTATTTATTTCCAAATCGACTTTAATTTCAGACGAGGATAAATTAAAGCTTAAAAATCTTACGGGGAATAGCAATCCTGTTTTAGTACTATTCAAATTAAACTCATTTTAAAAATGAAGAAAAACAGCTTATTGGTATTTGTTATTATATCCCTATTTGTATTTAATGTTTATTCTCTTTATCGTTATAACAATTTAAAGAAGTTAAACAATTTGAACATTAAAAAGAATCTTGTAGAAATAGAAAATGATGAATTAGATACTTACAAATCAAGTTATAAAGGGGGTATATTAAACAATGGCAAAAAAATTAGTCGTCATCTTTTGGTTAAAGATTCATTACATAATCTTATTCCATTGAAAAACACTTTTGAGGATAAGCAAAATAATATGCTTGTATATCGTTTTTCAAAAAGGCATTGTGAAAGCTGTGTTGTTGCTTCTTTAGAAGTATTAAAAAGACATACTGATTCTATAGGAGTTAGTAATATTTTATTTTTAGGCAATTACGGAAACAACAGAATTTATAACAGAACAATGTTTGAGTATGGTCTTAAAAAAATGAAAGTTTACAACGCTTCATCTTTCAATATTCCTGCTGAAGAGATAGGCTACCCTTATTTTTTTGTTCTGAATTCAAATTTAGAAGTCTTGGATTTGTTTATTCCTAATAAAGCAGTGCCTAAAATAACGGAGGATTATCTGAAAATAATTAATAAAAAATATTATTAGTTTTATTTGCTTGTTCAATGAGTATAAGAAGATTATTTATCAGGTCAAAATTAAACTGATGAATGATGTTTTTAATTATGAAATTTACAATATTTATTATCTTCATAACTATTTTCGTTAAACATCAATAAAGACAGCATATTCTCAATTAATTTATTCTATATAATTTGAAGGCAATTAGTTTTACTAACATTAAAAACAAACACTATATAGTTATGGTTCTTCTGTCATTCATTTTGATAACGGGGGAGCTATGGCTTTTTATACTTTTAGGACTATTAAGCTTAGTTTACTTTTTAATGAATACCTTTTTAACCAAAATAAAAAACAGGTATTTAAAGACAGCATTCAAAAGTGTTTTTAATTTAGTTGCTTTTTTCTTAATTGTTGTAGCTTTAAAAATATTCGTTTTTGGCGTATTCAAAATCCCCAGTTCTTCCATGAAAAATGCTTTGTTCCCTAAAGACGTTATTTTAGTTAATAAACTAAAGTACGGACCACGATTACCACGTTCACCTTTTGATATTCCATTTGTAAACATAGGATACTATTTCAATGAAAATGCAAAAAAACGTTTTAAAGAGTATTGGTGGCCTTATAAAAGGTTATCTGGCACAGCTTCAATAGAACAAGGAGATGTTATCGTTTTTAACTCCCCTTGGGAAAAAGACTTTATTTTAGTAAAACGCTGTGTGGCCATCTCTGGTGACACGTTGCATATAGAAAATGG
>NZ_VOGY01000031.1 GCF_008033385.1 Algibacter pacificus
TTTTCAGTTTAAAAGGTTCTGAATACCGTCTAATTACTTTGTCATTTCTATACATAATGTTTAAAATTATGTAGCCTTATTTCAGGACGGGTCATAATTACTGCCAACGGTTTTGTGTATGGTTAGTTGCGTGTTTAAGCAACTAATTTAGTAAACAAAAACGAACGCGAGAAAATTCCGAAGGAATTTTCCAAATAAGCACTTGCCAAAGCAATTAATTATACACGGTGTTGCCAGTAGTATTTTTTCATTTTATTAACCAATAAATTAAAATTGGTGGAATAATTATCAAAATGTGATATAAAAATTGTGTATTCCAATAGTATCTTAATTTGATAATTCCAATATTCAGCAAGTTCAGTTTGAAATAGTCATTTTTAGTGGTCTGAAACATTAAAAAATCTATGTATTTATGATTTTCATATTTCTTCAAAACGTTAGAATATTCAATTGATAAGTTTTCAGACAATTTGTTTATTTCGTCTTGCTTCATCGAACTTGTTTTTAAATAGCGTAGCTTATTATAAAGTTCGCTTATTTCTAAAGCACAATCGTGAAATTTTTCCGCTCGCAATCGGTAATCATTTGAACCTTCCAATTGACTAAATACAAGAATTAAAATCGAAAGACTTGTTGAAATCAGAGCGAAATATTTGGTTGAAATCAGTAATTCAGGTCCAATTTCAAATACGCTTAAAAGTCCAAGTATTATTAAGTATGCCGATAAAAATCCTAATGAATATGAAGAAAGTTTATTAATCGATTTAAGTCTGTGGCTAGCAACAAATCTAGCTCCTTTTGTTGTCCAAAATTTAAAGTTCAGTTCAACACTAAAGTCTTTTTCCAAATATTGTTGTCCCGAAGTTGTTTCTAATTCTTCGCTCATTAAATTTTTATGGTTTTAGATTGGTTCATATTACTGGCAACGGCCCGGCTAAGAAACGTAGGGCTTTCGAAGCGATTACCTGTCCACCGAAACCGAAGTTTGCTAAATGAACGAACCTTTCTGAAAGCCTTGTCCGCCCTATGTTTTCTTAGCCATTGTTAGCTGTGGTTTTTCTTTTTTTTTACCATTTTATTTCAGGAAATTCACTAAATTCTAAATCCGTTATTTCACAATTCTGTTCTTTCGCTGAAATCTCAAAAGATTGAATTAAGTCTTTGTATTCTTGTCTCCATTCTGAAAAATGGTCGCCAATCAATTGAGGAATATTCCTGAACCTTCTCTTACCTGCTTTATCTGAAACGAACTTGATATGTAAGGCTTGATAGATAATGAAAGCATATTGATTGGTAATGTTGATTCGTTGTCCAATGTAGTGTTGTATCATATTTGCACCTTGTGGGTCATAGTCAAAAAGTGCCTTTTCTGTTACATATTCGAGCATATATAGGTTTGCTTGACATAACTTATCCGTCTGAATGTAGCCTGCATTATGTCTTAAAGCGGAAATAAAAATTAGAATATCTGTCCATACACATTGAAAACCATAATAGTGCATTTCTTTATCGTCTCCGTTAAATGTCAATTTATCCGTAAGTCGTTGCCCTGAATAGGCTTTCCGAATTTCATAAGCAAAATTCATAAGCAATTGTGATTGAGCTTTTAATCGAATATTACTTTCATCAAGCGAGGTAGCGATTTCGTGAACGTTTGAATATAGGCTATTCAAATCGCCATAATCCCCAAATATTGAAATTCCTGTCCCGCTTTTGGTTGGGTATCCTTGCAACATATTTAGTTGTTTTTATCTACTGAATAAAGGTGTCCTTTGGTTGGTGCTCCCTTTTCCTTATTTACAATTGTTGGCATTATCCAAACCAACTTAGATTGTGAAAGATTTTCTCCAAATTTTTGATTTCTCCAATGCCCACGTCTCCAATGTGGGGAAACTTCCCCTGTGTTCCTATCATACTTATTTGAAGGAAATGTTGAAAGTCCAACTAGTTTAATTTTAGAAAAACCAAAATTTTTAATCTCGTTGTTGGCAACTTCTTTTCTTCTTTTAGTATTTGCCTTTTCAAGTTTTGTTTTTAAATGTATTGGTAAGTCAATCGTGTATTTTTCTGTAACATCTTTATCCTTGAGTGAAAGATACAGTAAGCAATTAATAATAAGTTTCACTGTCCGCTCAATGAACTCTGAGTGGATTTTGTAAAGGTCAATTTTTGTATCAGCATCTTGGTCTTCCCAAGTATCAACATCAACGAACATATTTTTTGCATCCTTAACAGCATCACCAACATTTAGTAAATTGTATGGTCGGTCAAGATATAGCGAGTATGAATGAAACCCCCTTACGTGATTGTACAGATTATCATTGATATGTTTAAAATGTTCAATGTAGTTACCCGTAAAGTTGAAAGAAATCACTTTTTCATAAGTTACATCATCATCAATATCATCATTGATTTCTTCTGAAATGTAAACCCCTTCAATTGTTGGTGGAAAACCATTAGCAAATGGAATATTTGCTTTTGAAATATCGATATAAAAATTTGGGTAAGGAAGTTTGATTTGTTCAAGGTCAATATCTGAAACATCTGTGTCCTTAAGCATTTCCAATATTCCTTCTGAGAAATCAAAAATGTTTCTTCCTGTATTTTGCCAAGTTGTCCACAAACCAAAGTCATTCCATAGATATTCTCTTTCAAGTCTTTGGTCGTATGTGAAATGTTTATTATTCTTTGTCCACCCGTAATTGCCTTCATCCTTGTAGAAATATTCATTTTTTCCATTGCAGTAGTCGTTGAACCTTTCCTTATCTTTTAAGTGTCGGATAAAGTTGTTGATTTTTGCAACCCTGTTTGGATAATAGTCTATGTATTTCTTTTCTGTCACGTGGTCGTTTTTAAATCACAGCTAACGATCTGGATATGAATCGTAGCATTCAAACCAGCTCTAAATTTTTGTTTAATACCAAGCAATAAAAATAAACAAAAACTTTGTTAAAGC
>NZ_VOGY01000032.1 GCF_008033385.1 Algibacter pacificus
ATTTTATCTCTAGTAAATTACATATGTACCAAAAATACAAAAAATAGTTCAATTAAATTCAATATGCGACTTTTTGTCCCGCATTAAGTACAACGGTTTTGGCTAGGCTTTGTGCGGGTGAAAATCGCCAAGATTTTCGGACACGGACTAAGCCTAAGCTTTTTGTTTGGTTTTGTTTCTTTTGGTTTTCATAAAGCCAAATCAACAAGATTTGGCGACTTAGTAAATATACACAAAACTTTGAAGTTGGCACAAAACCCGCATGAAGTTTAGCCGGTGTTGGCAATAGTAATTTATTATTAAGATTCAGTTACGTTTATATAATTCTGTTCGCTTAATAATCCAAGATTATAATAGGATTTAAAAACTTCAGAAAATTTTTGAATTTTATCTGTTTTTGTTTGAAGAAAATAACAAGTTACAACAGTTTTATTTTCAAGATATAACTTAACATAATTTTTAACTCCGTTAGATTTTTTAGGTTTCAGAGTAGGAGTAGTAATATTAACAGGATATCCTTTCACATACCAATTTTCAATAATTATTTCTTTAATTTCCAGAATATTAAAAGAACTATTTCCAATGTGAATTCTGTCTTTTTCAAAAATTAAATGTCCTTCTAATTTTCCCTCTAATCTTTCGTGTCTAAACAATAATGATATTATTAATATTACAAAATAAATAAAAGTTATTAGTGTGAAAATAACTCCAAGAGATTCAAAAATTGCATTTTCAATATTATTCAAATTATAAATATAGTAACTCGTTGCTGATAGTGTTAATAATATAATCAAAACAATATTTTCATTACTGATAGGAAAAGTTTTTTGTTTAATGAAAATTTGCAAGTATTGATTAGTATCTTTTTTGGTAAGTGTCTGTGTTTTATTTTCTTTATGTAGTGTGTTTAAAGATGACTCTTTAATTACTTTTTTGTGGCTTTCATTAATGTTAACTTTTCTTTCTGTTAATAATTCTTTCGCAGCACTAACAGCCTTAGAATCATACTTTTTTTCTTCAAGTATAATGTGTTTTAATTCGGAATCAGATTTTGTTTTAAATTTTTGAATGAATCTATTTCTGCTCATTTTTTTATTATTGCCAACGTGTTTGTATAAGATTAGTTGCGTGTTTTAAACACTAAAGTTAGCAAATAAATCATAGATAGAAAGTCTGCGAGGACTTTCGTAAGTAGGCTTGAACTAGCAATTAATTTTATACGGTGTTGTATGTAGTTTTTTTTATTTCGTATTCAAAATTAAGTACTCTCAAGCCATAAAATTTAAGTGTTTGATTTGCTTTTATTTTTCCGTCATTAAAACTCACGGTTAGATTGTCTTTAAATGACTTTATATAATTAGTCCACAAATTTCCGTTTTTGTCTTTTAGCAAAAAGTAAAATCCACTATCTCCAATTTTCCTACCTACAGATTTTAAGATTAACTCTCCGTTATTACCAACACTTGGTTGTAAAACAACTGTCGCATTTCCGTTTGGTAATGGAAACATTGCTTTAATGCAAGTAGTTCCATTTGGGATTATACAAGTTTCATAAACACCTGAATAAATAACTTGTTTCGTTTCTTTAAATGTTCTTAACCAAATTGTTCGTTTTACTTTTTTCGTTTTTTTATCAATAAGTTGAATAATATCGCTATTCATTCCCTTAGTGTTCTTGCTGTTATTCATAGGAATGTTTAGTTGCTCAATTCTATTACTAAAAAGTATTTTAAGGAGATAGCCGAAAAATTTAAAAATTGGATTCCATTTAGTTTTCAGTTCAAATTCATAACTACTCGTGTTTTCGTAAAAGTCAATTACGTTTTTTGATAACTTATTAAGTTCAATCGTTGGTAATTTTAATTGGTTAATTGAATTTATTAACCCTTTATTTAGTTCAGATTTACAGATTTCTAAATTTTCGCTTTCTTCTAATTGCTTAATAAATTTCTCGCCAATTCCATTTGTATTTCCAAATGGACCTATCAACCATTCATATTCTTTTGAATCGATTTTTTTACCTGAAACAATTACCCATTGTTGAGTAACCCAATCTTGAAAGTTCTGTTTTATAGAAGCAAATTCCATTATTAAACTGTTTTCTTCGTGTAATTGCTATTACCTTTCCAAGAACCATATTCAGAAAGTGGTTTAAATCTAAGAGTTGTAAACTCAAAATGAAAGTTTTTACGTTCTCTTTCTTTCATTGCATTTGAGTGTCTTTTTGGTTTTGGCATTTTGCTATGACCGTGAACCATACTTTCCATTTCTTTTACATTTTTCCAAATTGAAAAGGTTGAAATTGTATTCGGAAATTTGAAAGACGCAAGAGAAAGTAATGTTCCAGAATGATCTCTAACTAATTTTTCAACAGGTTTTCCCCAATGTAAGAATCTCGGAACTGCTAAAGGTTTCATACGAGCAATTGTTACTGCAACTACAGGAGAATTTGGATTGTCTAAGATTTCTTTTTTCTTAGGTACTTTATAGCCTTTTATCTTTCCCCATTCTCTCATAAAACCTAAGCGAATGTGCCAACCTTTGTTTAGTATTTTACCAAAATTTTCTTTTTCTAAAAAGTTTTCAAGGTCTTTTTCGCTTTCCCATTGAGCAAAGATTGCTATTTCTCTTATTAAAAAACGAGAAGGAGATAGAATAGGAGAACCTAAAGTCATTGCGGTCATATATTCAGAATAAATTAGACCTTTTGTGTTCTTTTTTATCAAGTTTATAAATAATCCTTTAATCGCTTTTCCAAATGGAATTTTTACAAGATGAAAAGAGGAAATATTCATTTATTTTTTTGTTGAAAGTTACTTGTTTTGTTGCGATTCTTAAATTACATACAACGATCTGGATATGAATCGTAGCATTCAAACCAGCTCTAAATTTTTGTTTAATACCAAGCAATAAAAATAAACAAAAACTTTGTTAAAG
>NZ_VOGY01000033.1 GCF_008033385.1 Algibacter pacificus
ATTGAATAGCTTCTCTTGATATGTCTTTTTTCCCTGCATATATAAAGATAAGAAATTTGACTTTTTTATACAATTTTATTGTAGCATTTTTCTTACCTTGTGCAACAAGCACACCGTATATATTTTATTGCTAGTTCTAGCCTACTTACGAAAATCCTCGCGGATTTTCTATTCGGTTTTTATTTGCTAAATTAGGTGCTTAAACCACGCAACAAACCATATACAAGACCGTTGTAGGCAATATCGCCATCACATGAACATTATTAACTAACATTAAACAGCGGTACACATGAAAAAACAAAAGTTAAAAAATTTACTAAAAATTGGAGTCTTAATCATTGGAATTTCTACTCTCTTGTGGAACTGTCAAAAAGACGATGAGAATCAAAACAACAATTCTGATCTAAATCCAAACAAATCTGTTAGCTCAACGTCTTTAAATGAAATTTTAAGCAAAAACTCACTTTCAAAAGAAAGTTTTGGTTTAAAATCTAAAAACCAATCAGCTAACTTAAAAAATACAACTAACGAGCCTTCCTTTAAACTAACTAGCAATAAAGGTATAAAATACCTAGAAAACGGGAACACCTATCATATGTTTCTTATGAAAAGAACAGACAAGATAGACCGTTACTATTATAATCTTGTCTTGCATGAGGATAATGGCACATTAGAAAAATACATTTACAAATATCCTCTAGACAAATCTGAAAGTGTTATAATATCCAAAATAGGAAGTAACAGTTTACATAAAGAAGCTAAATATACATTCGAAATTGTTGTAACTAATGGTAACTGCAAAACCACTCGTTACTATAATGCCATTCCCTGTCCTTGTGTAGGTCATGTAATACGAAACTTTTGTGATTGTCCCATATTACCAATATGGGAATACTCTCACTCAACAACTACTTGTACTAACCCTACTCCTATTAACCCCGATATTGAAGAGCCAGATAGTAATGATAATAATGACCCTGATATTGATATCAATAATGGAGTTATATTTCCTGAACCAGATTGTTGTTACATAAATAATGATGGAATATTAGAATGTGAACCTATTAATCTTACAGATACAGAAGTGGAAATGCCACCATTACCTTCCATTGAACCTGATGACGAATATTTTAGTGTGATCGAGCAGCTTGATTTAACCGACCTTCAAAGAGATTGGTTAGAGAAGTTAGAAAACATAAAATTTAAAACCCAAATTGAAAATTTCTTAGAAATAGACTCAAACAACTACACCTTTAATGAAGCGAGTAGCTTTGCGCAACAAACAATTATTGCTTGGATGGTAAATAGAAATATAAAGATTAACTTAGAGGAAAGTTTCAATTCTCCTTTTAATGTAGATTTAGAACTAGTGAGACCAACAGTTCTTAATCCTGAACCCAAAAAAGTTAGATTTATGTGTATTTACAATAAACTTATAAAATCTCCAAAATTTAAAAAATTATTTATTGACACATTTGGAGAAAGCGAAAATTTACATGTGAAATTTAAATTGGTTGATAACATTCCTCCAATTCCTCCATCAATGATAAATCCTAACGGTATTACTAAAACTCGCTTATCAGTAAATCCTACAACTGGTGTAATTACTGGTTATGATGCTGTAATCGAAATAAATAAAAGTAATATGGGTGTTAGCTCTATATCTTTAGCTAAAACAATTCTTCACGAATCAATCCATGCATATTTAACAGTAAAACAATACGGTTGTAACCAAGGAACACCTCTTGAGGGTTTTGATGATGTTGAATTAAGCGAACTACTAAATATGTATTTTTCAACAGCTTGTCCTGCTCAATCCGACCATGAATTTATGTTTGACTATTTACTCCCTACCATGTCCGAAATTTTAGCAGATATTAAAGATGATTTAATTCCAATTGCTCATCAAGAAAGTGCTGAATCTGAAACATTTATTGATGAAAGCAATCCTACTGGACCTGAAATTCCGTGGAGTTGGAATCAATTTTATAAATATTTAAGTATGTCTGGTTTGCAAAACTCAAATGCTTTTATAAATAGTATTTTAAATACTTCAAGTAAGTTTTCTAATTACGAACATTACAAACGAACTGGAATTGAAGGGTTTAGCAAAGAATGTAATGATTAAAAAAACAAAACATGAAAAAAATATTCATATTAAGCTTAATCTTGTTTTTAACAAACATTTGTATATCTCAAAACTTAAAAAAAATCAAACAAAGTGAAGTATTATTTATACTTCATAATGGAACAAATTGCTCTTATCAAACTAAACGAATTATGCAAAAATACGAGGACAAAAGAACAAGCTCTTTTTACAATTTCTTCTTTACAGAAGAAAACCATTATTCTTTGCAAAACGAAAAAATGACTTTCATTTACAGCCAATATTATGATTTCGATGAAGAATACAAAAATAATCCTGTACCTTATTTTAAGGTAAATAAGAGTTTTTTAAAAAAAAATAAAGATATTATTGTAACTGGAGAATTTATACAAAAAATCGGTTATATTGAATCTGTTAAGTTAATTAATAATGCAAAAACCATCTTTTTAATTGATAAATCTGAAATTCAAAAAAAAGAAATTATTATTAAAGAAGTTAGATATTTTTATGTTATGGAAGAATAAATACTGCCTACAACACGGTATATAAAAAATAGCCGTTAAGTACAAATATCTAAGTTTGCGCTTTTCTGTTATTTTTGTTTTAAACTAAAAATTGGCACATATAATCTGCTACTTTTCATATACCAAAACGTTACCTGCAATTTTGACCCGTCCTGAAATAAGGCTACATAATTTTAAACATTATGTATAGAAATGACAAAGTAATTAGACGGTATTCAGAACCTTTTAAACTGA
>NZ_VOGY01000034.1 GCF_008033385.1 Algibacter pacificus
CAAAAGAAACGTTCTAACGAACGTTTTGTTGCCGGAGCACCAGAGCAAGTG
The DNA here is from genome assembly GCF_008033385.1 of Algibacter pacificus. Taxonomy (GTDB): domain Bacteria; phylum Bacteroidota; class Bacteroidia; order Flavobacteriales; family Flavobacteriaceae; genus Algibacter; species Algibacter pacificus. The sequence goes on from NZ_VOGY01000034.1 coordinate 52, forward strand.
GTAGCAGCCGAGAAGAAAAAAGAAGCCGATGCTTTAGCTAAAATAGAGACCTTGAAAGCTAGTTTTATGAGTTTGGAGTAGTGAAAAAAGAAATAAATGCGTAAATTAATGGTTTAAATAGTGAACTTTTAAAGTCAAAATTAAAAGGCCATTAAGCTTTGGTGTAGTGTGTAAGTGTTTGTTATTTAGATGTTTTGTGACCTTTAGGTTTTAAAGTGTCTAAAAGAATAGAGACTTTATGGTACCAAAAGTCATTAAACTAGCGGGGTTTGTAATGGTATGGTGTTTTGCATCATGCATAACAAAATTAATTATTATGAAAAGAATTTTACTTTTATTTGGACTCCTGTTTTTAACAGGGATGCTTCATGTTAAAGCACAGTCGGTTAGTGCTACATATACGGCTAAAGATATTCCAACAGAACACGAAAACAGTGGTAACAACTGTACCTTTGAAACACTTACCCTTTCTGTGCCTGTTGGAGCTACGGTAACCAGTGTAGATTTTGGGTATAAGCTTACAGCACAAAATGGCGCGAAGTTATCTCAACAAAATGTTCGAATTTATTGTCAAGAAACAAGTACTTATTTAGAAGGGGCTTTTACTAGCAGTTCTACTTCTACTAACATTTCTAATAGTGTAGAAATGCGAACACTTAGTAGAGGAGGTTTAACATCAGTAAATGGGGTTTCAACAACTGGAACCTTAACTTTTGAAATGCAAGCGTATAGAACTTGGTCTGCATCTTTGCTTGGTACAGGATTATTATCTGATGATGATTGTAATACAACCTATAGCAAAATAAATAATAATAGTTGGACCATAACGGTGTATTACACCGATCCTGTTATTTCGGAAATTGGTGGTTATTTAGGCCCAGGAGGCGTTGGGCATACCGATGGGAGTTCTGGGTTAGTATTGTGGACTAACCCAGATAATTTTACACAAACCGATGGGGCATCTTTTGCAAGTTGGAATGATGCCTCGGGATATAATTCAAATTTGTCACAGCCCAATGCAACCTATCAGCCTATAATTAAGAAAAACATCGTTAATGGTTATGATGTTGTTCGGTTTGAAGAAGCAGACAGGAGACTTCAAAAAACTAATTTCACTAACTTTCCTACAGCAGAAATTTCCGGGTTTTACGTGAATAAAACAAATGATTCTAACACAAGTAGAGACGGAATATTGTCTTATGCTTCTTCAGCAGGTAATAATGATTTTCTTATCTATAGAAGTCAAAGCCTACAGATGTGGAGAAATTCCTCTAGAACCTTTGAGTTAAATGCTGATAATTCAAGCTGGAACATTGTCGATTTTGGATGGACTAGTTACGGAGGGAATTCTAGAATGGCCTTAAATGGTAATAATGGTAATTCTGTTTCTGCCACGCAAAATGGGGTACCCATAACAGCGGGAGGAGATTTGGCTCTGGCAGGTGAACAAGATGGTAATAGCTCGCCTTATAGTTTTGATTCAACTCAAGCACATCAAGGTGATTTTTCTGAAGTTATTTTATTTAATACATATATAACTGATGCCGAAAGAATTATTGTTTCAAATTATTTATCGGCTAAATATGGCATTGCTATAGATTCATCTTTAAATTTTTATAATGAAGATGATGTTGCAAACGGGAATTTCGATCATAAAGTAGCTGGAATTGGGCAGGCATCCGATGGGACTAAACATATCGATTCCCAAGGAACAGGTATTGTTAGAATTAATGCGCCGTCTGATTTAGATAATGATGAGTTTTTATTTTGGGGAGAAGATCAAATAGATGCCAATTATACTTTTGAAGCTACCGCTGCTACCAATTATTTAAATAGATTAGATACCAAATGGCGGGTAAGTAGACGTAATAATTTAGGTACGGTAACTGTCTCGTTCAATGCTTCGGATATCAATTTAAATGCTCCAGATGGTTGTAATGAATTAAAGCTTATTGTAGATAGCAATACGTCATTTAGTTCTTCAACAAGTTATAGTTTAACTTTATCAGGAGGTGTTTATCAAGCCACAAATGTTTTATTAAGTGATAACGACTATTTCACCCTAGAATATGAAGATCAAATAGTTTGGGACGGAACATCAACATATTACAACGGTTCAGGAGTATCACACGAGCCTACTACGGCAGATGAATGTTTAAAATTTTTAGTAAAGTCTGGCGCCACAGCTACGCTAATAGCAGATGCTAATGTACGAGAGGTTGAAGTAGAAGCAGGAGGTACTTTAGTAATAGGAGACGGTATACTTTTAACCATCACCAACAGGATAATAAACAACGGGATTATACATGTTTTAGGAGAAGGGCAGGTTATTCAAACTCATACAGGAACATCTTTAAACTCAGGAACAGGAAGTTTTACCATTCCTCAAGAAGGAACTGCTAATAAGTATGATTATAACTATTGGAGCGCTTCCGTAAATAAAGGCGGAGGTTGGCTTGTTAAGGATTTAGAATTTGGAGGAACTACTGTAAGTTTTACTAATGCGGTTGATGAGGTTGGCCAAGTGAGTACCCTTTGGTTGCAAACTTTTAATGGAACATCTGGAAATTATTATTCTTGGAATCAAATAGATCCAGCTTCAACTAGTATTTTACCAGGCGAAGGTTTTTCTATGAAAGGTACTGGAATTGCTGGTGAATTTACGTTTAATGGCGAAGCTAATGATGGCGATTATACGCTTTCAGCAAGTTCAGGAAATGGTTATTTAGTAGGAAATCCATATCCGTCCGATTTAAATGCCGATCAATTTAT
>NZ_VOGY01000035.1 GCF_008033385.1 Algibacter pacificus
GATTTGATGAAGAATTTAAATTCTTCATCAAATCTGACCTAAATAATAATTATTTATCGAACTTTAATGTGTCCTAAAAAGGGGAAGCCTACAAAGGTAGGTAACATTATTGGTGGTAGTTGGAAAGGTATTAACTACATTCGGATTAAACCCACAAGCGTGGCAAACCCACGCACAGAGGGGCAAGTAAATCAACGTAATAAATTTACTATTGCATTAGAGTATTTACAGGCAACTAAAAGTTTTATAAAAATTGGTTATAAGTCTTTTGCAACCAAAAAAACAGAATTTAATGCAGCGATGTCTTATGTGTTAAATAATGCAATAGCAGGTGTTGCTCCTGATTTCACAATCGATTATTCTTTGGCTTTATTAAGTAGAGGAGATTTGTCTGGTGTGATAGATGGTTCTACAGACTTAAGTCAAGGTGGTGAAATAACTTTTAATTGGGCTGATAACTCAGATGAGGGTAATGCTAGCGCAACAGATAAGGCTATGGTATTAGTTTATAATCCAAACAGGAGAGACTCTGTTTCTATTCTTGATGGAGCTAATAGGTCTGTAGGCTCTCAGGTAATAACAATACCTAATACTTATACAGATGAAACAGTAGAGATGTTTATGGCATTTGTTTCAGCTGATGGAAAAAAAGTTTCAAATAGTGTGTATTTAGGCTCTGGTACGACAGCACCTTAATTTTCAATAAGTAATACATATTATTAACCGCTTCTATTAGTTTAGAGGCGGTTTTTTTATGTCTTTAGATCATTAAATTAGAAGAGTTAAAATGTTGTACCTATGTTGTACCTTTTTTAATTTTACCTACTTAATGTCAGTAATATCAATATATTTAAGACTTTATTAATACAACACGGTGTTGTAGGTAGTTTTTATTCCGCTATTTTTGTAATTCTATTATATTTTTCTTTTAAAGTTAAATATTCTTTTTCTCCGATTTTTTCGGTTTTAAATTCTATTCCCTTTAATTCCTTCTTTAATTTTTCAAGATTACTATTTTCAAAAACTTTAATCTTTCTAGTCTTTTTTATTCCTTCTTTTTTAGATTTAAAATATGTTATGTTTTCAATCAGTACAGCATAAGGTTCATCTTTTAGTCTCTTTTTTTTGTATATTAAAAGGTCTTTTCCGCTAATAATTTCCGCAAATATTAATTCTCCATTTTCATAAAAATTAATATCAATATCCATTAATTTTCCATATTTGTATTTGACGTTAGATTTTGTTTCTTTTCCATCAGAATACTTTTTAAAAATAGTTATTCCGTCTTTGTCTTTTTTCTCAAATTCATTTTCTAATTTTCCTTTTTGATTTATTCGAGATATAGATTTTTCAATATTTTCTATCCAATCTGATTGGATAAAAATCAATAATATAATGGATAGAATGTATTTCATTTATTTTCGGTTTTTAATTACCTACAACGTGTTTGTGTATGATTTCGTTGCGTGTTTCAGCAACTAAATTAGCAAATACAAACCGAATAGAAAATCCGCGAGGATTTTCGTAAGTAGGCTAGTACTAGCAATGAATTATACACGGTGTTCTACGCAGTTTTTATTTCAGTTAATATTTTTCCGTCAGCATTCAGTTCGTATTTATAACCTTCCCAATCTATTAATTCAATTCGGTTTTCGATAATTTTAAATTCAGTTTTTCCATCTGGATTTACAAAAATATCTCTCGCACTAAAACTCCATTTAGTTTCTCCATTTTTATCAATTCGGCTAACTTGAATTTCTCCGTGAACGATAAAATCTTCGTCAAATTCATAAATTCCAAAACAGGTGGCAATATCGTATTGATTTCTCCAATTAGCAGACAAATCCGTTAAATTCAGAGAGTATATTCGGTCAGAACAGCAAATATAAATTCGGTCATTTTTGATTAGAAATGAATTTTCAGAAATTCCAGTTGCTCCTCCAGTTTCCAGTAATAATGCGCTACACTTTTCAATTCCGTTTTCTGTTATTCGAATTCCGTGTTTTGAGGAAGGTTGATATTCCAATTCAATTCCTAAATCGGCTGGATATTGTTTCTTAAATCTCTGACCAAATTCCGCTAAATCCAAATCAGATTCATTTGTTATTTCAATTACGGAATTTTGATATTTTACTTTCATTTTATTGGTTTGGTCAAATTGCGTAGAACGGTTATGTATAAGAATAGTTGCGAGTTTGTGTGCGAGGATTTTCCGTAGGAAAATCAGATGCAAGCAAACTTGCAATTACCATTATTTAAGC
>NZ_VOGY01000036.1 GCF_008033385.1 Algibacter pacificus
TTTTCAGTTTAAAAGGTTCTGAATACCGTCTAATTACTTTGTCATTTCTATACATAATGTTTAAAATTATGTAGCCTTATTTCAGGACGGGTCAACATTACGCACAACGGGTTTGTATAAGATTAGTTGCGTGTTTTAAGTACTAAAGTTAGCAAATAAAAACGGAATAGTAAGTTTGCGAGGACTTTCGTAAGTAGGCTATAACTAGCAATTAATTTTATACGGTGTTGTGCTTTCGTTATTTATTTCGTGAATGTTTTATTTTTTTCACAGATTTCGATATTAATAATTAAATCTAACATTAAGTTTTCTATTAGGTTTACGAATTGAGTCATATCTGTCATATTAACTTGTAATGCGTTTTCACCATGAGCAATCATATTTCGAAATCGTAGAAGTCGATTTAACCCTCTTTCATACGAATTTTCAATTGGAGAAATGCAAAATCGTTCAAGTATTTTGTTTAAAACTTTAAAATTTACATTTGATTCTGTCGGAATTCCTGGTTTTATAGTTATGGTTTCATCAAGTACATTATTAATTAAACTTACAAGTCTTTTTTTTGAGTCAAAAGCAGCTCTAGGATTGTTAAAGTCGCATTCTAAATCAAGCTGATGAGTTAATAATGGATGAGCAATTTCAATTCTCGTAATATTTAAAGAATTTAAATGCGTAGAATAAATAGTAAAAGTATTTTTAACAAAACCTTCCCAAATGGCATAAATGGCAGGAATTGAATATTTTATTTGCAACTCTTTATGGTCAGGTCTAAAGCTATACTTTATTGGTAGACTTTTTATTGTTGCTAATTCTGATACTCTCCAATTTATATCTGCTAATATTTCTTGTATAAAAAGTTTCATTCCGAAATCCCAAAAATTTCATTAGCTACTTCTATTCTTTTAGATATTCTAGATTTACTACCAGATTTACTTCCAGAGGCTTTTTTGAAATTATCTGAATTTTTTAATTCATCTATTTTTTCTATTAAAATATCCGTTCTAGTTTCTTTATATTTAGAAATATTGTTTGAAATTCCAATCATTACACAATCATAAAGACTTGTTGAAAATACATTGTTAGAACCTCTAAACACATCTTTTCCTATAGGACTTAAAATTGAAATAACATCATCAAATAAAATCTGTAAAGGTTCTATTTTCGTTGAATCTTTGACTGCTTCTCTCATATACTTGGTCATATGTTGAGAAATATTTTGAGACAATTCTGTTGGAAGATCAACTAAAGAGCAAAAACGTAGAACTAATTCATCCATATAAAGCTGTTCTAATTGTCTAGCTGTTGGTTGAATTAAATTCACGAAATCGTTACTATTTGAACATTTTCTAATGAAAGAATTAAAGTCTTTAGAAACACCTCTAAAAATTGCATTTCTAATCTCTTGGTCAGTAAGGTCAGAACCTCCAGTATTTAATCTATTAAATAATTCATAACGCATGTCAAAAGCACTATTCCATTTTATTATTTCGATTCGGCAGGATGCTCGTTTTATGTTAAGTTGGAATTTTAATGGTAAATCTTTACATGCTAGATTTTCAAAATCAGCCACTAAATCTCCTTTTCCTAAAATCCAATTATTTTTATCAGGTATAGTTTTAAGAATGCCAAAAAATGAAAAGATAGTTGATATTCGTTGAAGACCATCAACTAATTCCCATTTTCCATTTTCATCTTCTGCTACAAAAATTGGTGGAATAGGAATTCCAATTAGAATTGATTCAATAAATCGGGTTTTTTGATAGTCATCCCATCTGAATAATCTTTGAAACTCTGGGTCAATTACTATTTCGTCACGTTCATACATGCTCATTATTTCACCAAACGACATGTCTAGTCTATCTGTTGATAAACCATTTCTAGTTTTTTCAAGTATATGTTCTAAATTTTCTATTTTATTCATGTTTTTTGTTTAATGAAGCACAACGATCTGGATATGAATCGTAGCATTCAAACCAGCTCTAAATTTTTGTTTAATACCAAGCAATAAAAATAAACAAAAACTTTGTTAAAGC
>NZ_VOGY01000037.1 GCF_008033385.1 Algibacter pacificus
AAGTGTATAAAAATAGAAACCGTCTCTAAAGACGGTTTTTAATTATAGTTATACTATTTATTACGGGCTTGTGCAACGGTTACCGGTGTTGGCAACTGGCTTTATTCAATCTCAAATTTAAAGATATATGTTTGAGCTCTCCAATATGGGTCAGTAGAATCTCTTGAATTAGATTGATTAGCTTGAGAATAAATAAGGGTTGTATCATCTGAAAATATTATAGAATTAAACATGGAATTTCCTTCTGGCAACCCATTAAATTTACATGCAACACTTAAATCTGAATAGTTATATGTTTTTTCAAAATCTGCTATATAATTATTGTTTGGACTACATGCTTTAATATCTGTATTAAAAGTTCTGATAACATTTAAGTCTAAATCTAATTGATAGTTTTCCCAAAAAATGCTTTGGTAATCATCAGAGAGCAGAATAAAAGGATAAGGATATGAAGCTCCGTTTGGCCAAATAGGATAGTTTGAGTCTAAATTAATCGAACCTCCATCTACATTGAATTTATACATCCTTCCGTTACTGGTATTACTTTCTCCAGCGTACAAAGTATTAGTTGTATTATTTAATTCAATATCTCCGTGACTTAAACCACTTGTTGGACCATTAATTAAACCTCCATTATTCCCATTATAAATCCAGAAAGAAGTAGAGCCTGATGTTGGAGGATCTCTATGACAGTATAGAACATTATCATTACCGACTTCTATTTTATGAATTCCCCACCCATTTGTATTTGTTGCAAAAGTTGTAGCTTCTAACGTGTTCAAATTAAGTTTTGTTAATTTGTCAACTCGTTCTTGACATAGAAAAAGATATTGACCATCTGGAGACATATCTAAATCAGCAAAAATATCATCTTGCAATATATGAGAATTGATTTTAAATGTTTGATTATTAATATCAATTACTAACAAACCATACACATCAGACTCATAGTTTTTATTCCCAACCAAAGCATAGAGCCTTTCTCTTGAAGGGTCTTTTATAATTTTGCTTATATAATATGGAAAGTCAATAAAAACGCCTGGATGCATGCTTTTAATATTACTACCTATAACATGATTGTAATTACCACTTGTTTCAACGATAATTTGATATTTTTTATCCTCTACAAGAGAAGAAAAGCTTGTAACATCATATTCTAATGTATTAATGTCGTTAATTTCTGTTATCGGGGAAAAGTCTTCAGTATAAACCTTGTAAGATACAAAGTCATTGCCTTCATATTTTGTCCAATTTAGTCTCACAGATTTACCTGTATTTACTGCATTAAGTTTTATGCTGTTAGATAATATTATAGAATCTTTCACAGTTAAATTTTGGTTTGGTAGTGAGGCTTCTAAAAATATTGTATGAATTCCATTAGTTAATGTCTTTTCAATTTCACTTCCGAAGTTATCATTAGGGTTTCCTTGAAATAAAATTCCATCTATACTACTTCTCCAAACGAGTTGAACGTCAGTATTGTTCAGTTGAACTGAATTATTTTCATAACTTATATTAATATTGCCATTAAACACCTTTATGCTATCTGGCTTTTCAAAAATACCATCATATCCTTGATTGTAATAAGAATAATCTCGTGTTTGTAACGGTGAATTAATTGTTGCTGTAAAGTTTGTAATATTTAAAACGGGATCAACAGTCCCATCATCGTTATTATTATCTAATGGTGTTTCATTTTCAGAACTACAACTAATTGTTAATATTAGAATAAGTAGAAGATAAATTTGTCTTTTCATATTTTCATTTTTTTTCGCTTGTTGCCAACGTTTTTGTATAAGATTAGTTGCGTGGTTTAAGCACTAAATTTAGCAAATAAATCACAGATAGAAAGTCCGAAAGGATTTTCGTAAGTAGGCTAGAACTAGCAATTAATTTTATACGTTGTGCTTGTTGCACAAGATAAGAAAAATGCTACAATAAAATTGTATAAAAAAGTCAAATTTCTTATCTTTATATATGCAGGGAAAAAAGACATAT
>NZ_VOGY01000038.1 GCF_008033385.1 Algibacter pacificus
CTTTAACAAAGTTTTTGTTTATTTTTATTGCTTGGTATTAAACAAAAATTTAGAGCTGGTTTGAATGCTACGATTCATATCCAGATCGTTGTATGCCATTTGACCAAACCAAGAACAATCAATCAATAGAATAATATATGTCTAATTTTAAATTACTTTTTTCTGATTATTTTGAAATTGACGAATCAACTTTGGAAAATTTTGGAGCTTTAAATATTTGCTTAAGTTCTGACTTACCAATGTTTATTGACCCTTTTTTATTATTCGCTTCTGAAAAACAACAATACAAGGAATTACACAAAAAAGTAGTTGAACATTTACTAATACTAAAAGAGTATGCTACTGAGAATAATGGATTAGGTGTAGACATAAACTTATTCAAGTTTCCCGAAATCAAACAAAATTGGTTAGGATTGTCAAAATACGGCAATGGTGGAAAAGGATTAGGTAAAAAATTTGCAAATGGAGCTATAACTGCTTTTAATGGATTCTACAGTAATTTTGGCGAAGAAGAAATAACTGCCGAAACACATATAGAAAAACTAACTCTTGTTAATTCTGGAGTCGGAAAAGACTTTATAAGTGATTTTACAACTAATTTAATACAAGAATATCTTCTTGAATACACCGAAAATTTTGCAAAAAAATATTTGACAGAAAACCAAACGAAAAACTTTTCAGTAAGATGTCGTTTTGACAAAAAAACAAAATTATGGCAACCTCGAAATTTTAAATTACCATATTTTTTTAGAGAAAAAGGTGGTGATTTTATAATTCTAACACCTTTAGATATTTTAACTGTAGATGATGCTGTAATCAACAATTCTGATTTTTATTCAAGTTTTAATAACGTAACTCGGTCTTTAGAAAACTCATCTTTACGTTCAGCTATCAATGAATTTTTCAGGTCTCACTTACCTCGAAAACCAAAAAAGAAAGACAAAGAATACGCCTTCTTAAAAACGATTAGAAAATTTCCCGAATTAGTAGATTTTTATATAAAACTAAAAGAAGATAAAAAGCACGAGGTAAGCTCTGCTTCTTTGTCACAGATTAAAGAATTAAAAGAAAAATTAGTAGATGCTCTTACGCCATTATGCGAGTTATTAAATAAGAATAGTGATTTTTACGAATTACAATCTAATAGCTATGATGAATCTTTAAAAAGAGCTTTATATCTAAAGGATGTTATAGAAAACAATGATGGTTATCGGATTTTTTACGATGGACACAAGCCTATAGCAAAAGAAGATACCATACAAAGAATATTTAGGCTGACTTGGTATGCTTCACCATATGATGTCAACGCAGAAGTTAATAATGGTCGTGGACCAGCCGATTACAAGGTGTCTTTTGGAAGTGGAGATTCTACAATTATAGAGTTCAAATTAGCAAAATCGTCCTCGTTAAAAAGAAATTTGGAAAATCAAACAGACATTTATAAAGCTGCATCAAAATCGGCAAGTGATATTTCAGTAGTTTTATGCTATACAGCATCGGATATTAGAAAAGTCAACAAAATTTTAAAAGAAATTGATAGAGAGAATCACGAGAATATAATAATAATTGACGCTACAAGAAAAGCGTCAGCATCAAAAGCATAACAAACTGATTAACAACAAACTGAATAAATAAAAACGGCATACAACAATGGCTATAAGTAATTGCTTGTTCTCGCCTACTTTGGAAATTCCTGCGGAATTTCCAACTTGGTGTGTACTTGCAAAGTTGAGTGCAAACCCACGCAACTACTCATAGCCGAGACCGTTAGGTTTCATTTTAAAAGAGGTTCATTCCTACCAAAGTTTAGTGTAAAAAACATAAGTGTTTTAATAAAAAAAATGACAAAAAGTATGCAAA
>NZ_VOGY01000039.1 GCF_008033385.1 Algibacter pacificus
AGTATTCTTCCTGCTCTTCCATTTCCGTCATAAAAAGGATGAATACTTTCAAACTGATAGTGTAATATGGCTAAATTAATTAGTGGATTTAAATCATTTTGATTAACATTAAAATGTTCTAAGAAATTGTCTAATAAACCTAAGATTTCGTCTTTTTCTTGTGGTGGAGTATAAACAATTTCCCCAGTTTTATCGTTTTTTAGAACAGTTCCAGCCATTGAACGAATTCCAGCATTATTTTCGATAATGGTTTTTTGAATAGTTTCAATGTCTTTTAGCTTCAAAAATCCTTGTTTCTGAATTAATTCAAAACCAGAAAAAATAGCACTTCTATAATTTATAACTTCTTTAACTTGAGTTGGTTGTTTTATGTTTGTAGCTAAAGCTTTATATAGTTCATCTTGTGTTGTAATAATATTTTCTATTTCCGAACTATCTTTAGCTTCTTGTAAAACAATAGCATTTATTAACATTTCTTGATTAGGAATAGTTTTAGCAATTCCTTTTAATTCTCCTAATGAATTTGAAGATTTACTCAATTGGCGAAGAATTTCAATAGTCTCTACTTTTTCTCTTTTTGGTGGAAGTTTTGCAAGTTTATTGATTTGGGACATTTTATCTCTAGTAAATTGTATATGTACCAAAAACACAAAATATAGTTCAATTAAATTCAATATGCGACTTTTTGTCCCGCGTGTCTTGTCCTGAAATATGGCTACAGGTTAAAATTGAAATTAAGCTGATAATTAATATACCATATTAGGTGTTTTATAATCTAAAGATAAGTGTAATCTTATTTGGTTGTATAAATTAATTGCATTTTTTGCAGCTCGCTTGGCTTGAGATACGTTATCAAAGGTTTGGTCGAGATAGAATTCATCTTTTAAAATCCCATTTACCCGTTCAGCTATAGCATTTTCGTAACAGTGATTTTCTTCAGTCATACTAATATTTATATGCTTTTTTTTAAGTATTTGGGTGTATACATTACTACAATATTGTATTCCTCTATCGGAGTGATGAATAAGCCCATTGATATTTTTGGCTTGATAAATAGCCTTATTAAGAGCTCTTACACACCCCTTTAATTTAAGCTATCACTCAGGTCATAACCCACAATTTTGCGAGAATACATATCCGTAATTAAAGCTAGGTAGCAAAAACCTTTTACGGTTCTAATGTAAGTTATATCACTCACCCAGACTTGATTAGCTCTTGTCACCTTTAAATCCTTAATAATATTATTATACTTATAAAACCGGTGATGCGAATTGGTTGTTCTAGCACTGGTTTTCTTTCTAAGTGTTAATATTTGGTGTTTTCTAAGGGTATTAAATAAACTATCTCTACCAACTTTTAAGTTCGCTTTGATAAAATCGTTTTTCAATGATTTTTCGAGCTTGCGGACACCTTCTATAGGTAGGGATTTGCGTCTTTTTCTAACTATATTTATAATTTGTTGCTCTAGTTTTAAACGTTTATCAGCACTATGCTTATATTTATAATAAGCATCACGTTTTAATCCAAAACAACTAGAAATAGTAGATAAGGAAGCAAATCCCTTAGATCTTTCTTTAGCTATGTTTAAGGCTTTATACTTAGCTTTTTTTTAGATCGGCAACCGATTTATAGCCAAGATCTTCGGCTGCTACTTCAAGGTATGAATCCAATACCATAGCATCAAGATCTTTTTTAAGT
>NZ_VOGY01000040.1 GCF_008033385.1 Algibacter pacificus
AATCAAGCAAGCTAATAAATGCATGCAGCTCTCCGCTATTGCTTACAACCTCAAAAAGTATATGAAATTTATAGAAAAACGCTCTAAAAGTGGTGTAGGAGTGCTTGCGCTTTATTTTAGTCTCAAAAACACCTTTTATAAAGCTATTAATAGCTTTTAAGACCTTATAAATCACCTGAAATTTTAAGTGTATAAAAATAGAAACCGTCTCTAAAGACGGTTTTTAATTATAGTTATACTATTTATTACGGGCTTGTGCAACGGTTACCGGTGTTGGCAATAGTTTTTTATTCAAATTGTATTGCTACTTTTTCCGAAATTCTTCTTAATAAATATAAATAAGGAAGTAATAATTCATTGTTCCTTTCAGTTGGTAAAATAACCGTGTTTTCTCTACTTTCTCTTAAGTGAACTATTACATTCCTAATTTTAGAAATATTGTTTATTACATCGTTTAATATTCCGTTTCCACCTGATTCGATTGCAGAAATATCCTTGAATAAGCCATTAATCTTTAAACCTCCATCAAAGACTATTTTTTTATTTAAAGAATCTTTGTTTTCTTTTAATTCAAGTTCAATGTCTTTTATTTTACAAAACTTTTTAATTGTTTTTTCTAATCTTGTTTTGTCGCTACTTTTATGAACATTGAACCTATCAGATAAAACCTCCATAATCTCTTTTATGTAATCGTTAGCATTTAGATTAATATCTGGACGTTTTAATATTTGTCTTAATTTCGAATCATCTTCATTTTCCATATAGTAATAAGCTGCGTATTCAAGTATTTGAAAATAAAAAATAAACTCTAATCTAATATCTGTTGTTTTACTTGCTACACTTAAAATATCTAATAAAGTTAAATCTATTGAGCTTGAATTTATTTCTGAAGGAAATACATCAAAAAGAGTGTAACAAGGTAATTTTGTTTTAAAATCTATTTTATCTGTATTAAAAATTTGAATTGCTGGTGATAATCTATCATAATAAGATAAATAGAAGTTTAATGTTTTAGCAAATTTTATTTTATCAGATATAGCATTGATATCTCCTTTAACATAAAATGAATAAGGAAATCTATCTTTAAAATATTCTTTTACATAATCAGGCTTCTCTTTAGAATAGTAATCTTTAAATTGACGTAAATTCCTGTAGGAAGTTTTTGTTTCAGATTTAATTAGTCTAAATGATTCTGCAAAAAATTTTAAATATCTCGATGACTTTTCAAATGAACATTCATAAGTTCTTCCGTCATAAATGAATTTAAATTTTCTTGAGATAATTTCTTTGTCTTTTTTTTCTGGCGAATAAATAAATTCCCAAACATTATTTTTTTTATCTAATATTGAACTAAACTCTTCTAATAATAAAATATTTGTGAAAGACGGTATTTTTGCAGTTTTAGGAATCATAAATGCAAAAGAAGAATCATTCCAAGGATTTAAAACAACATAATCTTTAGCTAACTCTTTTAATTCAATGTCGGGATTGTTCTTCTGTAAAGTAGATAAGCTTTTATGCATTTACTGTTTTTTTAAATGTCTTGTCCTGAAATATGGCTACAGGTTAAAAATTGAATTTAGGCTGATAATTTGTATACCATATTAGGTGTTTTATAATCTAAAGATAAG
>NZ_VOGY01000041.1 GCF_008033385.1 Algibacter pacificus
AATTTGTTGCTCTAGTTTTAAACGTTTATCAGCACTATGCTTATATTTATAATAAGCATCACGTTTTAATCCAAAATAACTAGAAATAGTAGATAGGGAAGCAAATCCCTTAGATTTTTCTTTAGCTATGTTTAAGGTTTTATACTTAGTTTTTTTTTAGATCGGCAACCGATTTATAGCCAAGATCTTCGGCTGCTACTTCAAGGTATGAATCCAATACCATAGCATCAAGATCTTTTTTAAGTAGTAGCTTACATTAAAAAATATATGAAATTCATAGAAAAACGTACTAAAAGCGGCGCAGGGGCACAGAGGCTTTATTTTAGTCTCAAAAATACCTTTTGCAACCTTATAAATATGCTTTTAAAGCCTTTTAAAACACATTATGGGCTTGTGCAACGGTTACCATTGTTGGGCTTTCGTTTTTTATATTTCTTTATCCAGTTTATTCAGGTTTTGTCTTGTGTCAAATAACGTAACAATATTTATTCGTTTAGAATTATAGCGATAATATATAGTCGTTTGTTTTGTGATTACGCATTTTCTTAAACTTTTTCCTTTTTTAGATTCGGGAAATATTTCAGGCTGGTTTTTAATTATTTCAATTGATGAATCTAATTTTTCAACAAAATCCTTTTTTACTTTAACAGACCATTTTTCGATTAAATACTCGAAAAGTTTTTCTAATTTCCTTTCGGCTGTTTTTGAAATAACAACTTTTCTGCTCAATTTATCTGTGTTTTTGCATAAAAGATTCGTAATCCGTTATTTCTCCATTTTTTATTTCACGAGAAGCTGTTTCAATTTCTTTACGTTGTTCAATAGATAAATCGTCCCAAAAGTCAGTAGTTTTTGCTTTTTTGAAGATTTTTTTAATTGATTCAATGATTTTAGGGTTTTCGGTGTCCAAAAGCATTTTTACCAATTCTATTTTTTCCGATTGAATATTCATCTCATATTTATTTATTACCAAAAATAATGATTTATGCTTGAAATTTTGTTGAGAAAACAATTTTTTTAAATGTCTTGTCCTGAAATATGGCTACAGGTTAAAATTGAAATTAAGCTGATAATTGATATACCATATTCGGTGTTTTATAGTCTAAAGATAAGTGTAATCTTATTTGGTTGTATAAATTAATTGCATTTTTTGCAGATCGCTTGGCGTGAGCCAAGTTATCAAAGGTTTGGTCATGATAGAATTCATCTTTTAAAATCCCATTTACCCGTTCAGCTATAGCATTTTCGTAACAGTGATTTTCTTCAGTCATACTAATATTTATATGCTTTTTTTAAGTATTTGAGTGTATACATTACTACAATATTGTATTCCTCTATCGGAGTGATGAATAAGCCCATTGATATTTTTGGCTTGATAAATAGCCTTATTAAGAGCTCTTACACATCCCTTTAATTCTAA
>NZ_VOGY01000042.1 GCF_008033385.1 Algibacter pacificus
GCATGCTACAATGTGCTATAAGCTTACGATCACTAGTTATATTCTCTAAATACCCCACTAAACAAAGCTTAAAAAACACGATGGGATCGATGCTTATTTGTCCACTTGACTCATAAAATTTTTTGGTGGTTTTATAAAGAAAGTTAAGATCTATAGCTGTATGAAGCCGACGGTAGAAATTGTCTTCTGGCACTCGTTCGCTAAGTCTAAATTGATTGAATAGCTTCTCTTGATATGTCTTTTTTCCCTGCATATATAAAGATAAGAAATTTGACTTTTTTATACAATTTTATTATAGCATTTTTCTTATCTTGTGCAACAAGCACAATGTGTATAAACAATGGCTACTTTTGTGCTTAAATAATGGTAATTGCAAGTTTGCTTGCATCTGATTTTCCTGCGGAAAATCCTCGCTTACAAACTCGCAACTATTCTTATACATAAACGTTGTAACACATATGAAAAGACCATTTTTAATATTTATAATAACTGTATTTATTTCAAGTTTCTCGTTTTCACAAAACCAAAAAATTGAAAATGATAGTATCAAGTACTTTGACGAAAACTATAATCCAATTTCAAAAACGGAATATGAAAATAGAAAATGGAAAAATAGATTATTAAGTGTTCAAGGAGATTCTATAAATCACAAAATGCTTTCAATACGAGAAAATCAAGGAACTTTACAAAATAGAAAATATCTAGATTCCATTTTAACCTTATCTGCGAAAAAGAAAATTGACTCTACAAAACCATTAGTTATAATTTATTATCCTGGAAAAGACCCTTGCAATTCAGGTGGTTCTGCAACAAGAAGAACGATAAAAAGTTGGTTTAGCAAAATGGAAAAAGGTATCAATAAAATAAAAGAATCAAATGTGATTTATGTTTATAAAACTGAAGTTGGTCTTTATGGAAAAAATGATGGATTTAAAGATTGGATAAAAGACCCTGACCAAACCATTGAAAGATTGTTTTTTAAACGACATTATCCTTGTAGTAGTTTTGTGGTTATTTCTGAAAATAATGAGTTTATAAGTTACTTTGGAGAATTCTCTAAAGAGTATGTTTGGAAAGCTGTCGAAATTATAACTAATGAATAAAATACGTGTTACAACACCGGTAACCGTTGCACAAGCCCATAATGTATCCTAAAATTATAATTAGAAACCGTCTTTTAAAGGCGGTTTCTGTTTTTAGGGAAGCCTACAGCCGATCTAAAAAAAAACTAAGTATAAAGCCTTAAACATAGCTAAAGAAAGATCTAAGGGATTTGCTTCCTTATCTACTATTTCTAGTTATTTTGGATTAAAACGTGATGCTTATTATAAATATAAGCATAGTGCTGATAAACGTTTAAAACTAGAGCAACAAATT
>NZ_VOGY01000043.1 GCF_008033385.1 Algibacter pacificus
TGACCCGTCCTGAAATAAGGCTACATAATTTTAAACATTATGTATAGAAATGACAAAGTAATTAGACGGTATTCAGAACCTTTTAAACTGAAAATTTTAGCCGAACTTACCACCGGAAAACACACCAAAAGCGAACTTTGTAAACTCTATTCGATAGCCCCAACAACGGTTAACGAGTGGATTAAAAAATACAATCGTAAAGACTTAATGAACACCAGAGTAAAAGTGGAAACAAAAGACGAAATATCTAGAATTAAAGCGCTTCAAAAAGAGGTTGAACAACTAAAAAAACTTCTACTTAAAAAGGATCTCGATGCAATGGTACAGGATTGTTACCTTGAAGTAGCTGCTGAAGATCTTGGCTATAAATCAGTTAATGAACTAAAAAAAAAGCTAAGTATAAAGCCTTAATTAAAGCTAAAAAGAGAACTAAGGGAGTTGCGTCTTTAACAACTATAACGCATTGTTTTGGACTTAAACGCAATGCTTATTACAAGCATAAAAAAAGAGCTGATAAGCGTTTAAACCTAGAGCGACAAATTATAGATATTGTTAGAAAAAGACGCAAATCCCTTCCTAGAGAAGGCGTACGTAAACTCGAAAAATCATTGAAAGACGATTTTGTAAAAGCTAACTTAAAAGTCGGTAGAGATACTTTATTTAATCTCCTTAGAAAACATAATATGCTTACACTTAGAAAGAAAACTAGTGCTAGAACAACAAACTCTTATCATCGATTTTATAAGTATAACAACATCATAAAAGACATGGAAGTTACTAGACCCAACCAAGTTTGGGTATCTGATATTACATATATCAGAACCGTAAAAGGATTTTGTTATCTAGCATTAATAACAGATATGTACTCTAGAAAAATAGTTGGTTATGATCTAAGTGATAGCCTAGAACTTAAAGGTTGCGTAAGAGCTCTTAATAAAGCTATTTATCAAGCTAAAGACATTAAAAAACTTATACATCATTCAGATAGAGGCATACAGTACTGTAGCAATGTATACACTCAAATTTTAAAAAGAAAAAAGATAGATATTAGTATGACAGAAGAAAATCATTGTTACGAAAACGCCATGGCAGAGCGTGTAAATGGTATCTTAAAAGACGAATTTTATCTCGACCAAACCTTTGATAACGTAGCACACGCTAAGAGAGCTGCAAAAAATGCAATTAATTTATACAACGAAGTAAGATTACACTTATCTTTAGATTATAAAACACCTAATATGGTATACAAATTATCAGCCTAAATTCAATTTTTAACCTGTAGCCATATTTCAGGACAAGACA
>NZ_VOGY01000044.1 GCF_008033385.1 Algibacter pacificus
TGTAGGCTTCCCTAAAAATGGGACAGTAATTAATTCGAATTTATTAACTTTAAATTCAAACTGTCACAATGAAAAACAGCAAATTTAGTGAGAGCCAAATCATCCGGGCTTTAAAGGAAAATGAACAAGGAAGATCCGTAGGCGATCTATCACGGGAATTAGGTATTGATAAGAGTACGTTTTATTACTGGCGTAAAAAATATGGAGGTATGGAACATCAACAGGTAAAGCGCTTAAAGGAGCTAGAAGAAGAAAACAATAAACTCAAACAGATGTATGCTGATGTGAGTTTAGATTTAAAAATGTTAAAAGACGTACTGTCAAAAAAGTTCTAAAGCCTTCCGACAAACGAGTACGCGTCAAATATCTTGTTAAAGAATTCACTGTACCCATTGTACGTGCTTGCATGGTTGTAGGTTTAAGTAGGTCAATGTGGTACTATCGGAGCAAAAAAGATGACAGCGAAGTCATTGACAAGCTCACAGAACTTACAGAATCTTATCCAACAAGAGGTTTTGATGAGTATTATCACAAAATTCGTCGCGAAGGCTTAAAATGGAACAGAAAACGAGTGCTACGCATTTACAGGGATATGAAACTAAGCTTAAGGCGTAAGCACAAAAAGCGTTTAGTAAAACGAGTTAAGCAACCTTTGGAAACACCTACGCAGCTCAATGAATGTTGGAGTATGGACTTTATGAGTGATGCACTTACCGATGGTAGAAAAGTGCGCGTATTTAACGTTATTGATGACTGTAATCGAGAAGCTCTAGCTATTGATGCAGGACTATCATATCCAGCTAGAGCTGTGGTAGAAACACTAGAATGTTTAAAAGAGGAAATAGGCACACCTAAATACGTAAGATGTGATAATGGACCAGAATTTATCTCTAAGACCTTTATGAACTGGTGTAAAAAAAACTTTATAGAAATTAAATATACTCAACCTGGAAAACCAATGCAAAATGGATACATAGAACGTTTTAATAGATTCTTTAGAGAAGATATATTAGATGCTTATTACTTCAATGATAAATATCAATTGCAAAAGATAAGCGATAACTGGAGAGAAGATTATAATTTTAACCATCCGCATAAATCCTTAGGGAATAAATCACCTAAAGAATATATGCCCAGATTTGATGAAGAATTTAAATTCTTCATCAAATCTGACCTAAATAATAATTATTTATCGAACTTTAATGTGTCCTAAAAAGGGGAAGCCTACA
>NZ_VOGY01000045.1 GCF_008033385.1 Algibacter pacificus
TGCATTCTCACAGGTTGCTGTGCCTGTTACAGTTACATAATACGTTGTTGTTGCTGTTAATGCTGGTGTTGTAAAGTTTGCTCCTGATCCTACTTGTGCAGTTAAAGCTGAATCACTATACCACTTGAATGTTGCGCCTGCTACTGTACTACTTGCTGATAAATCTGCGGTTTCGTCTGTACAAATTGTAGTATCCGCGGCTGTAATATCTGATGCGCTATTCTTTGGATTTACTGTTACAATAACTTCTTTTCCTGTTCCTGCTGCATTCTCACATGTTGCTGTACCTGTTACAGTTACATAATATGTTGTTGTTGCTGTTAATGCTGGTGTTGTAAAGTTTGCTCCTGACCCTACTTCTGTAGTTAAAGCTGAATCGCTATACCACTTGAATGTTGCGCCTGCTACTGTACTACTTGCTGATAAATCTGCGGTTTCGTCTGTACAAATTGTAGTATCCGCGGCTGTAATATCTGATGCGCTATTCTTTGGATTTACTGTTACAATAACTTCTTTTCCTGTTCCTGCTGCATTCTCACATGTTGCTGTACCTGTTACAGTTACATAATATGTTGTTGTTGCTGTTAATGCTGGTGTTGTAAAGTTTGCTCCTGACCCTACTTCTGTAGTTAAAGCTGAATCGCTATACCACTTGAATGTTGCGCCTGCTACTGTACTACTTGCTGATAAATCTGCGGTTTCATCTGTACAAATTGTAGTATCCGCTGCGGTAATATCTGATGCGCTATTCTTTGGATTTACTGTTACAACAACTTCCTTTCCTGTTCCTGCTGCATTCTCACATGTTGCTGTGCCTGTTACAGTTACATAATACGTTGTTGTTGCTGTTAATGCTGGTGTTGTAAAGTTTGCTCCTGATCCTACTTCTGTAGTTAAAGCTGAATCGCTATACCACTTGAATGTTGCGCCTGCTACTGTACTACTTGCTGATAAATCTGCGGTTTCGTCTGTACAAATTGTAGTATCCGCTGCGGTAATATCTGATGCGCTATTCTTTGGATTTACTGTTACAACAACTTCCTTTCCTGTTCCTGCTGCATTCTCACAGGTTGCTGTGCCTGTTACAGTTACATAATATGTTGTTGTTGCTGTTAATGCTGGTGTTGTAAAGTTTGCTCCTGATCCTACTTCTGTAGTTAAAGCTGAATCGCT
>NZ_VOGY01000046.1 GCF_008033385.1 Algibacter pacificus
TTTGCATACTTTTTGTCATTTTTTTTATTAAAACACTTATGTTTTTTACACTAAACTTTGGTAGGAATGAACCTCTTTTAAAATGAAACCTAACGTTTATGTATAAGGAAAGTTGCGTGTTTGTGTGCGAGGATTTTCCGAAGGAAAATCAGAAGCTAGCAAACGAGCAACTCACTTTGGTTTAGCTAAAACTAGCAATTTTTTTTATACGGTGTTAGCTGTAGTTATTTTTTTTACTCCTAAAATAGTTGTTAATATTCCAAATACAAACAAAGCCCAATACATAAAATCATAGTTTAGTCCATAGATCCAATCAAAAAATGGGTCGCCAAAAATTGAATATAGCATAGAACATAAGTTATTTAAAAAATGAATAATTATGAGGTAAACAATATTCTTTGTTTTCATATAGATTATGCAAGCAATTACACCATATATAAAGGTTGGAATTAAATTATTTGGGGTTGGAAAATGGATAGCTGAAAAGCATAAACTCGAAATTAAAATAGCTATCCAAACCTTATTTTTTTCAAGAAGTTTTGAGAACAGAAATTTTCTGAAAAATAATTCTTCAAAAATAGGAGCAAATAAAAGACTAGAAGTTCTTGAATAAATAAAAAGAGTACTAAATCCAGAAAATTTATAGTGAGGTTTTATCTCTGAATTCAGATAAAAATCTATAATTCTATTAAAATCAATTATCGGTTGTGATACGAATCCAAGTCCAATTACTATTATCAATAAATATGGAATTAAAGTAAAATCCAATTGCTTAATATTTAATTCTGATTTTAAATTCGGTCTAGGTTTCCAAAAAAAGTAGGCAACAATTAAGAATGAAGTCCAAATTAATATATAAGCAGTACCAAAGACATGTTCATTATGTCCCATTCCCAGTAAGTTCGTGTATTTGTCAAGTCCGACAAAAAGCCCAATTTCAAGTATGTTTTGTATTGCTATAAGTAATGCAGTTAATAATAAAGCTTTGGCGATTTTCAATATTCTCGATGTTTTTTAATTATAGCTAACGATCTGGATATGAATCGTAGCATTCAAACCAGCTCTAAATTTTTGTTTAATACCAAGCAATAAAAATAAACAAAAACTTTGTTAAAGC
>NZ_VOGY01000047.1 GCF_008033385.1 Algibacter pacificus
TCCACTACTGGACAGTTACAATCTGGTGCGGTAATAGCTAAGGTCTCTGAACAAGTATTAGCATCTTCTACCGTTAAGGTGATATCTGTTCCTGAGGTTACCCCTGTGATCGCCCAAGTATTACCTGAGGTATTGGTTACTGTTCCTGAGGTAGATGTTACCGTTCCTGAACTTACCTCTACGGATACATCATAAGTTAATAAATCTGATGAACATGCTGCCGCTGAACTGATTGTTATCGTTGGTAAAGCATATATTTCTAAGTTTACTGCTGTTCGTGTTGAACTTACACAGTTTGTGGTTGTATTTCTTGCTTCTGCATAATAAGTTGCTGTACCTACTCCTGTTAATTCTGGTGTTACTGGAGTTCCTCCGGTTGATGAAGCATACCAATCTACAACTTCACCTGCGTTAACAGTTGCCGTAGCTGTTAATGTCTGTGCTGGATCTAATAAGCAGGTTGCTTGATCGCCTCCTGATATTGGTGCATCCACTACTGGACAGTTACAATCTGGTGCGTTAATAGCTAAGGTCTCTGAACAAGTATTAGCATCTTCTACCGTTAAGGTGATATCTGTTCCTGAGGTTACCCCTGTGATCGCCCAAGTATTACCTGAGGTATTAGCTACTGTTCCTGAGGTAGATGTTACCGTTCCTGAACTTACCTCTACGGATACATCATAAGTTAATAAATCTGCTGAACATGCTGCTGCATTACTTATAGATATTGTTGGTAAAGGATTTATCAATACAGCTTCAGTTGTAGCTGCACATCCATTTGTATTTGTGAAGGTAAAGGTAGTACTCCCTGGTGCCATTGCTGTAACCAGTCCTGAATCATCAACAGTTGCTACTGCTATATTATTACTTACCCAAGTCCCTCCTGTAGTGGGTGATAACTGCGTAGTTCCTTCAACACATATTTCAGTATCACCTGTAATAGCAACTACTGGTAAAGGATTTACTGTTACAACAACTTCTTTTCCTGTTCCTGCTGCATTCTCACATGTTGCTGTACCTGTTACAGTTACATAATATGTTGTTGTTGCTGTTAATGCTGGTGTTGTAAAGTTTGCTCCTGATCCTACTTCTGTAGTTAAAGCTGAATCGCT
>NZ_VOGY01000048.1 GCF_008033385.1 Algibacter pacificus
CGTTGTAAGTAATTTAAGAACAGAACAATATGAACACATTTCTATTTGCTTGGAATCCTAACAGATGGGATTGGGAAGATTTACAAGAAAGCATTGAACATCTTGAAAAAGTTGGATATGTTGAAAGAAGATGGAGTTGTGGAAATTCAAAAAGTATTAGAAAAGGAGACAGAGTTTTCTTAATTAGATTAGGTAACGAACCAAGAGGAATAATGGGAAGTGGTTATGCTAAATCTTCTTACTATGTTGCACCTCATTGGGACGGAACAGAAAACAAAACAACTAACTACATCGATATTGAATTCGATATTCTAATTAATCCAAAAGACAACAAGTTATTTGACAAAGAATCTTTGGAAAGTATTGATAAAAACAATTTGCAACAATGGTTTCCTCAACAAAGCGGAATTTCAATAAAAGAAGAAGTTTTGGAAAGTTTGGAATCAAATTGGTTTAATTTTATTAAAGAGAATAAATACATAAAGAATAGTTTTGTTTCAAATGATGTTACAACACAATTTAAAAAGACATATAAAGAAGGTAAATCTAAAGACATTGTACAAACTCGTTACGAAAGAAATCCTGAAGCTCGAAAAAGATGTTTAAAGCATTTTGGTTATTCTTGTAAAGTTTGTTCATATGATTTTGAAAAGCACTTTGGAGAAATAGGAAAGGGATTTATTCACGTTCATCACATAAATCAGATTTCGGAAATAGGAAAAGAATACGAAGTTGACCCAATAAAAGACTTAATTCCTGTTTGTCCAAACTGTCACGCAATGATTCATTCAAAACGACCAGCTTTTACGATAAAAGAAATTAAGGAAATAATAAAATAAAAAAACTACTTACAACAACGTGTATAATTAATTGCTAGTTTTAGCTCACTTGGGAAATTCCTTCGGAATTTCGCCGTACGTGCTTATTTTAGTAAATTAGTTGCTTAAACCACGCAACTAATCATACACAAATCCGTT
>NZ_VOGY01000049.1 GCF_008033385.1 Algibacter pacificus
CGTAAGCTTATAGCACATTGTAGCATGCGTTTGGATATTCTGTATTTTTTAGGCTATGATATCGATGAGGAATTACCGTGGCATTCTACCATTAGTCGTACGAGACAATTATTTCCAGAAGACGTATTTGAATCTGTTTTTATAAAGGTTTTTGAATTATGCGTATCAGCAGGTATGGTCGCAGGCCATACCCAAACTATCGATTCTGCTCCAGTAAAAGCTAATGCTTCGATGGATACTTTAGAACTTAAAGTTCCTGAAGACGATTTAGAAGATCACCTACGCCAAATACGTACCATTAGCAATCGAGACAAAAAGAAACCTTTAAGACAATCTAAAGAAAATAAAGCAGATAAAAATCAGCAAACGTTATCAGCATCTAACAAGGAATTACAAGCTATAAAAAGCCGTAATACCAAATGGGCAAAAGATCAAGATGCTCGCCCAGGATCTGGAGCTAAAGGCAGTCGCTATACCAGTAATAAAACGCATTATAGTCCAACCGATCCCGATGCGCGCATTCGTGTAAAGCCGGGCAAAGCAAGAAAACTAAATTATCTTAGTCAGCTTACTGTAGATACAGCAAACCATGTTATAAGCGATATAAAAGCATACCATGCAGACGGTAAAGACAGTCAGCATTTGCCTGATATAGTTAAGCGTGTAAAACAACGGCTTTGGAAATCAGAACTTGTTTGGGAAAATTGTGTGGCAGATACAGGCTATAGCAGTGGTGAGAATTATGCTTTTCTAGAAGCAATAGGTTTAAAAAGCTTTATACCACCTCATGGCACATATAAAGGTGGTCCAGATGGGTTTACTTATGATAAAGACAAGGAACATTACACTTGTCCAGAGGGTAAAATCATACCTTTTAAAAAAGTGTTTATTGAAAAAAAGAATAACACCAAAAAGAAGGAATATCGCGGATCAAA
>NZ_VOGY01000050.1 GCF_008033385.1 Algibacter pacificus
ATTTTAAGTGTATAAAAATAGAAACCGTCTCTAAAGACGGTTTTTAATTATAGTTATACTATTTATTACGGGCTTGTGCAACGGTTACCGGTGTTACCCAACGTTTTTATTTCCCATTATTATTTCAACTGCTTTGACAGCTTCTTTCTGATATTTTGATTTGTTAGCCAAAATTTCGTTCAATTCCGCTTCAGATTTTGTTTTAAATTTTTCCACAAACTTTTCCGTTAGACTTTTTTCTTTTTGCCTTTCCAATTCTTGTTTTAAAGTTAAAGCTTCTTTAGAGTCGGATTTGTTAATGTATTGAAACATTCTAAATCTATATTTTGTATTCTCCACAATCGGTTCGTCGTGTAGAAAGTCCACAATTAAGTTTGAAATATAATATCTGTCTCCATTATTAAATTCCAAATCCCAGTATGCAAGGTCAGAATTTATCATTTTCCAGCGCATTGCGTTGTCAATCCGATTTTTGTAATAAATTCCTAAATGATAAATTGAAGATTTTATTTCCGTTATTTCATATTGTTTTGATACTCCGTTTTTGACAATTCCGATGCTGTTGTTTTTTGTGTCAATCTTAATTTTCGTATTCTTATTTTCTTTGTAATAGTTAAAATAAATAATGAAATTCGGTAGATTATAGATTAAGAAAATCACAGACATTATTTTGACAAACAAAAAGTCCAAAACAAATTGCTCTCCTTTTTTCAGATAATAATAAATAGGTGTTATAATTATCAAACCAATAACAAAATAAATATTCTCTCTCAAGAGGATTTTTAGAAGTTTGTTGTTATGTTCAAAGGTTTTTTTCAAATGTCTTGTCCTGAAATATGGCTACAGGTTAAAAATTGAATTTAGGCTGATAATTTGTATACCATATTAGGTGTTTTATAATCTAAAGATAAG
>NZ_VOGY01000051.1 GCF_008033385.1 Algibacter pacificus
TGCTTTAACAAAGTTTTTGTTTATTTTTATTGCTTGGTATTAAACAAAAATTTAGAGCTGGTTTGAATGCTACGATTCATATCCAGATCGTTAGCAATAATTTGCCAAACCTACTACTAAAGACAATGAGGATAATAACATTTATATTTTTGCTAGGACTTTTTTCATCTTGTAAAAAATCGAAACCTTTAGAAGTTTGGAATCTTTCTCAAATACTCTATAAGAAGACTGATTTGCTAGCGGACAAAAAGAAAAAAATCTTATATGATGCTGTTCCTTTGTACATTGATTACGAATCAAATTGGATAGTAATTGAATTAGAACCTAAAATTAAAGGTAAATTCAAAGCTTTTTATGAAGAAGACGGATATTTTTACATGGACATAGATAATTTTAATGATAAAAGATTTAACGGAGAATATGTAATAACAATAGACACCATTCGGTCTTCTAGCACTTCAAGTGAGATTAGAATGATTATGGAATCTAATGACACTTATTTATTGGGTTACAAGTCTCTATTTAAAGGAATTTAAAAACAAAAAACTATTGCTAACATTGTATATAAAAAATTGCTATTTTGTGCTTAACCAATGTGAGTTGCTTTGTTTGCTAGCTTCTGATTTTCCTTCGGAAAATCCTCGCACACAAACACGCAACATTTCATATACGTAACCGTTGTGATTAATATCCCAGCCTTTAGGAAACTAAAACATTTTTATAGTCTTAATTAGTAATAAATAATAAAGCAAAAAGATGGATAAAAAAGG
>NZ_VOGY01000052.1 GCF_008033385.1 Algibacter pacificus
GGAACATCTTTAAACTCAGGAACAGGAAGTTTTACCATTCCTCAAGAAGGAACTGCTAATAAGTATGATTATAACTATTGGAGCGCTTCTGTAAACAAAGGCGGAGGTTGGCTTGTTAAGGATTTAGAATTTGGAGGAACTACTGTAAGTTTTACTAATGCGGTTGATGAGGTTGGCCAAGTGAGTACCCTTTGGTTACAAACCTTTAATGGAACATCTGGAAATTATTATTCTTGGAATCAAATAAATCCAGCTTCAACTAGTATTTTACCAGGCGAAGGTTTTTCTATGAAAGGTACAGGAATTGCTGGTGAGTTTACGTTTAATGGCGAGGCTAATGATGGCGATTATACGCTTTCAGCAAGTTCAGGAAACGGTTATTTAGTAGGAAATCCATATCCGTCCGATTTAAATGCCGATCAATTTATAGCCGATAATTCTGGAGTTATCGACGGAACCTTATATTTTTGGGAGCAATTTGGAAATGCCAACACACATATATTAAATGATTATGAAGGTGGTTACGCTACTTACAATAGTTTGATGAGTACAGCTCCTGTAATTGCCGAAGATGCTGGTTCAGGTTCTACAAAAGGAGCCCCAACAGGTAAAATAGCTGTTGGTCAAGGTTTTTTTGTAACCCTTAATGCAAATGATAATATTGTGTTTAATAATGGGCAACGGGATTTTAATAGCCCAGGCGATCCTACAGATTCTGCAATTTTTTATAAAACCACACAAACTAAATCTG
>NZ_VOGY01000053.1 GCF_008033385.1 Algibacter pacificus
ATATACGCCATTAGAAATATTTGGCAACTGAATCGTATTGGTTTCAACAGTTTTTAAACTTAAAACAGCTTGCCCTGTTAAACTATAAATTTTTAAGCTTGAAATGGCCTCTAAATTTGGGTAATTATTAATAATTAATTGTTGGTTTTCTTTGTGACATGATACCGTTACGGGGTCAAGCTCCGAAACATCAACACCTAAGTCCTCGGTAGTCTTGGCGTAAGTTATGGCATATCTATTGGCATAACTAGTTCCTGCAACTAAGGTTAAGGTTACTGGAGCATCCTCTAATAATTTATAGTAGGTATTGGTGTCTTTATCTTTTAAATAAACCGGCGTGTTTTCGGGTAAGTTTTCACTTTTATCGATAGCAAAGGTGTAATTTCCAGAATTTACAACTTCTACGCCCAAATCAATTTCATCGGTTTTAGAAAGGTTTGGTAAACCCTGCACCATTAACTGCCCTGCAAGGCTATTCCAGTAAAAATTGTCGGGATAAAAATTGGCTAAATACGAATCGAAACCGCTATCATAACCTTCGGTAGTCCTTAGATCATAACCTAAACCTATAACGCGTTTAAATTCATTTTCATCGGTCATTGAAAACCATATTTTTGTTCGGGTATCGGTTGTGGTTTTGGCGGCTATACCAGATTTAGTTTGTGTGGTTTTATAAAAAATTGCAGAATCTGTAGGATCGCCTGGGCTATTAAAATCCCGTTGCCCATTATTAAACACAATATTA
>NZ_VOGY01000054.1 GCF_008033385.1 Algibacter pacificus
ACAGATATCACCTTAACGGTAGAAGATGCTAATACTTGTTCAGAGACCTTAGCTATTACCGCACCAGATTGTAACTGTCCAGTAGTGGATGCACCTATGATATCAGTAAACACTGTAGAATATTGTTCAGGCGAAACGATTCCTACATTAAGTGTAACAGTCGGATTAGGGGAAACCGCCGATTGGTATGATGCACCAATAGGTGGTAATTTATTAGTAGATAATGAAACAAGTTATACCCCTACAGTAGCAGGAACGTATTATGTAGAAGCACAAAATACAACAACTTTGTGTACAAGTTCTACGCGTATACCAGTTGTTCTAACAGAGAATGCTTTACCAATAGCACCTATGTATAGTGCGAATGGTACTATATGTTCTACAAATTCAGGAAGCGTAAGTGTAACTAATCCAATAGGAACATCTATTTATTCTTTAGTTGGAGTAGCTCCGGTATTAGCTTCACAAACAGGTACAAGTTTTAGTGATTTAGCTCCAGGAACTTATGAATTAACAGAAACTAATGTGTTTGGTTGTACTTCTCCAGCAGTAACAATTGTTATTGAGAGCAACTGTACAACAGCGACACCAGATATCAACAACACTTTTGTAAATACCGCGGTAAAAGGTAATGTATTAACAAATGATGAAGATTTAGAAGGCGATATC
>NZ_VOGY01000055.1 GCF_008033385.1 Algibacter pacificus
TATCTACTATTTCTAGTTATTTTGGATTAAAACGTGATGCTTATTATAAATATAAGCATAGTGCTGATAAACGTTTAAAACTAGAGCAACAAATTATAAATATAGTTAGAAAAAGACGCAAATCCCTACCTAGAGAAGGTGTCCGCAAGCTCGAAAAATCATTAAAAAACGATTTTATCAAAGCGAACTTAAAAGTTGGTAGAGATACTTTATTTAATACCCTTAGAAAACACCAAATATTAACACTTAGAAAGAAAACCAGTGCTAGAACAACCAATTCGCATCACCGGTTTTATAAGTATAATAATATTATTAAGGATTTAAAGGTGACGAGAGCTAATCAAGTTTGGGTGAGTGATATAACTTACATTAGAACCGTAAAAGGTTTTTGCTACCTAGCTTTAATTACGGATATGTATTCTCGCAAAATTGTGGGTTATGACCTGAGTGATAGCTTAGAATTAAAGGGATGTGTAAGAGCTCTTAATAAGGCTATTTATCAAGCCAAAAATATCAATGGGCTTATTCATCACTCCGATAGAGGAATACA
>NZ_VOGY01000056.1 GCF_008033385.1 Algibacter pacificus
AACGATCTGGATATGAATCGTAGCATTCAAACCAGCTCTAAATTTTTGTTTAATACCAAGCAATAAAAATAAACAAAAACTTTGTTAAAGCACTTGAATGCTATGATTTATATGTGTTGTTGTGTTTAGTATTTTTCTTAATCTCCATAACGTGTTTAAAATACGGAGTATTCCAGCCGCTATCATTGAAACCCGCTAAGTCATTTTTGTTTTTTTAGTTCATGAGTTTTATCTGGGGATAAGACGCGTTAATTAAAAAAAGGCTTAATTATTCATGATAATATATTGTAAACGACTGATTAAAAAGGGGTAAGGTCTTATAAAAACTTGACTTTCTCATTTTTTTTTAATACCTTAGACAAACTGTTATACGTTGAAAACGTTTTGATAGTGTAACTCTCAACGATTTTAATCGAACAGTTTGATCTGGTAACTTTAAATTAAAAGTTCCTTCTATTCCCTTTTTTATCCATCTTTTTGCTTTATTATTTATTACTAATTAAGACTATAAAAATGTTTTAGTTTCCTAAAGGCTGGGATAT
>NZ_VOGY01000057.1 GCF_008033385.1 Algibacter pacificus
CGTGCAACGGTTGAATCTATAGATATATCGCTTAAACTGATATAATCTAAAATTTCTATATGGCCTTCAATTTCGGTACTATTTCCTAATTCATCGGTAACCACTAACTCGATATGGTATTCGCCTGCAGGAATATTATCAGGAACATCTACGTGCTCGTGGAAAGTAGGGTTTATTACCAAATACTTAGCATCGGTAAAAACTTGTTCAAAGTCCCATTCTACTTCATTATCAGCTACCGTAAGGTCGTGTGCATGAATAGAGAGTGAAATACGACTTACTTTAGCTTCGGCATTAATTTCAGCTTCTAAATGAATGTCCGACCCTTTAAAGGCAACCTGCTCTGTAGAGTGCTCGCTCCCCTCTCCAAATTCGAAATTTGAAATCTGCGGTGCATCTAGTTTGGGGCTATCATCACTATCACAGGAGAATAAAAAGGTGGCTACTAGTGCTACAATTGCTAAAGATTTAATTTTTGTTTTCATAACTGTTGTTTTCATTGTTTAATTATTAATTTGATTATT